>NZ_NTGE01000043.1 GCF_002291145.1 Streptomyces sp. SA15 | reverse complement strand
ATCAGGATGCCCGCGCAGGTCACCGAGACGGCCCCGGCCAGCACGGCCCACAGGGTGAGGCTGGGACGCGCTCCGGTGGAACGGACGGTGAACAGGACGGCGGCGCAGGCGCTGAGGGCGACGGCGACGGGCGGCAGCACGGCGAGACGCAGCAGTTGGGGCCGAATGTGGGTCTCGGGCAGCGCGGGGACGGCACGGGCGGCCGGCCGGCCGTGCCGCCCGCTCTCACGGCGGTCTGCGCGTGCGGCCGGGGCGCGGAGGTGAGACATCGGTGTCCTCGTCGTACTGGTCCGTCGGGCCTGATGGCCGGGGGTCCTCGGGTGAGTCCTGCCGGGTTCGCCGGTCCTGGAGCCGATCATTCGGCCCTGCGTCGCCCGACGGACACTCACAGTAGTCGCACCTGCATCATGTGCGGTGGGCAGTTGACAAACTCATACGGAGAGCTTCCCGCTCTGGTATGAGGTCTCGTACGACAGACCGATAAACCCCTCATCGATACGGCCACCGAAGAACAAGTCATCGATCAGACCTGGTCAGAAGCGGTCACGAAAAACGGCGAGGGTCGGGGAGCTTCTCGTTCCCCGACCCTCGCCGTTTACTGATCTCCGTCCGCGGTCAGCCCGCCGGCACCGTTTCAGGGTCTCCCGTGCCCTCGCCCGCACCCTTCCTGGCGTCACTGTCCGTATCGGCTTTGGCCTGCTCTCCCACCGCCGAGTCGGCCGACTTCTTGATCGCCGCCTCGGTGAGTGCCTCGGCCACCGGCCACCCGCCCACCGGCGCCATGGCCACCCCTCGCCACCACGGCTCGGCCGGGACCGTCTCCGCGGTGGGCTCGAAGGGCTCGCCGGGCCGGGGCAGGGCGATCGGGGCACCCGCCGCGCGGGCGGCCGCGAGCGTGCCCTCGCCGGGCTCCGCCCACGGGTGGGTGGCCAGATTGAAGGTGGCCCAGTGGATCGGCAGCAGCACGCCCTGCGGCTCGCCGCCCTGGAGGTCGAGGTGGGCGCGTGTGCCCTCCTCGGGCGTCATGTGGATGTCGGGCCAGAAGTCGCTGTAGGCGCCGATCTGGATCATCGTGGCGTCGAACGGGCCGTGCTCGGCACCGATGTCCTTGAAGCCCTCGAAGTAGCCGGTGTCACCGCTGTGGTAGATCCGGTGCTCGTCACCAGCGACGACCCAGGAGGCCCAGAGCGTGTGCTGGGTGTTGCGCAGGCCTCGGCCGCAGAAGTGGCGGGCCGGGGTGGCGGTCAGGCTGAGCCCGCCGACCTTCGTCGCCTCGTGCCAGTCCAGCTCCCGCAGCCGGTCGGCGGACACGCCCCAGCGCTCGAGGTGGGCACCGACGCCGAGCGGCACGGCGAACAGCGTGTCGGTGCCGGCCAGCGTTTTGATCGTGGGCATGTCCAGGTGGTCGTAGTGGTCGTGCGAGATGACGACGACGTCGACCGGGCCGAGCGCGGCCAGCGGCAGGGGCACCGGGTGCAGCCGCTTGGGCCCGGCGAAGGGGAACGGGGAGCAGCGCTCGCCCCAGACGGGGTCGAAGAGCACGCGCTGCCCGTCTATCTCCGCGAGCACGCTGGAGTGCCCCATCCAGGTCAGGCGCAGGCCGGTGACGGGGCGCTCGGCGATGTCGGCGAGCGTGGTGGCGTGCACCGGGACCGTGCCCTTCGGAGCGCGGCGGGGCCGCTGGTCCTTGTCGAAGAAGACCTTGGCGAACTCCAGCATCGAACCGGAGGGCCGGGTGCGGGCCGTGCCCCCGGGGTTCTGGAAGACCCCGTCCTTGAAATGGGGCGATCTGCGGATGCGCGCCAGGCGCTCACCGCTCGGGTCCGCGCCGAAGGCCTCGGGCCGCAGCGTACGGAGCCCGGAGCTCGGGGAACGGAAACCGGTCACGGTGTACCTCCAGGTGGAGTTGGTGAGGCATTCCATTATGGGCGGCTCCTCTGACATCCGGATTGCCCCCTTGTGATCGTTCGGCGCGTTGACACGGCGGGACGCCCTTCGGATACTGACTCGTGATTCAGTAATCAGCCTGTGACGGGCAGCCCGTGGCCCCGGAGGCTCGTCGTCCCCGGGAGACCGCATGACCGCCCCGCTGATGTCGCTCACCTGGACGGACCACCTCACCGGTCGCCAGGGTTTCCTGGTCGTCGACCGGCTGGTGCGCGGCGTGTCCAGCGGCGGGCTGCGCATGCGCGCGGGCTGCACGCTGGAGGAGGTCACCGGGCTCGCCCGCGGGATGACCATGAAGGAGGCCCTGCACTACAACCCCGAGGGCCGCTACGTCCCCCTGGGCGGAGCGAAGGGCGGCATCGACTGCGATCCGCGGGATCCGGGGGCGTACGGCCTCCTGGTGCGGTACCTGCGCGCCATGCGGCCGTACATCGAGAGCATGTGGACCACGGGCGAGGACCTCGGCCTGACCCAGGACCTGGTGGACCGGGCGGCCGCCGAAGCGGGGCTCGTGTCGTCCGTCCAGGCCGTGTATCCGCTGCTCGACGACGAGGCCGCGGCACGGCGGCGGCTGGCGGACGCCTTCGCGGTCGAGGTGGACGGCATCGGGCTCGACGAACTGGTCGGCGGCTGTGGGGTCGCCGAGTCGGCGCTCGCGGCCCTGGACCGGGCCGGTGTGCCGTACGCGGGCACGCGGGTCGCCGTGCAGGGCCTGGGCACCATGGGCGGGGCCACGGCACGCTTCCTCACGCGCGCGGGACTCACGGTCGTCGCAGTCGCCGACATCAAGGGCACGATCGCCGACCCGGCCGGGCTCGACGTCGAGGCACTGCTCGCCGCGCGGGACGCGTACGGCACGGTGGACCGCTCGGCCCTGCGCCCCGAGGACCGCGAGCTGCCCGGTGAGGCCTGGTTGTCCGCCGACGCGGAGGTGCTGGTTCCCGCGGCGGTCTCGTACGCGATCGACACGTCGAACCAGGAGCGGATCGGTGCCCGCTGGATCGTCGAGGCGGCCAACATGCCCATCCTGCCGGAGGCGGAGGAGCTGCTGGCCGCGCGCGGTGTCACCGTGCTGCCGGACGTGGTCGTCAACTCCGGTACGAACGCCTGGTGGTGGTGGACGCTGTTCGGGGACATCGGCGCGGACGCGGAGGCGGCCTTCGCCCACACGCGCAGCTCGATGCGCGCCCTGGTCGAGCAGATGCTGGCCCGCGCGGAAACCGACGGCACGACACCCCGGGCCGCCGCGCACGCCTTGGTCGCGGACCGGCTGCCGGTGATCGCCGAGCGGTTCGGGTGGTACCGGTGAGGCGGACCTCCGGGGGCTCCGCCCCCGCCGACGGAATAGGCTGACGACGTGGTGAGAGTGCGGTTGAGCGTGGCGGAGCGGCGTGAGGAGCTGCTGCGGGCCGCCATCGAGCAGATCGAGGCGCGGGGCGTGGCGGCGGTCAGGATCGCCGACGTGGCCTCGGCGCTCGGTGTGAGCAACGCCCTGGTGCTCTATCACTTCTCCACGAAGGAGAAACTGGTCGCCGCCGCGTTCACGTACGCGGCCGAGGACGATCTCGCCCGTCTGCGCAAGCTGCTGGGCCGCCGTACGACGGCGCTGCGCCGGCTGCGCGCGGCCGTGCGCTGGTACGCCCCGACGGGCCGGGCCAAGGGGTGGCGGCTGTGGATAGAGGGCTGGGCGGCGGCGCTGCGGGAGCCCGCGCTGCAGGAGGTCACGCGGGACCTCGACAGACGGTGGAAGGCGGCGATCGCCGAGGTGATCGCCGAGGGCGTGACCGCGGGCGAGTTCCACTGCCCCGACCCGGGCGGCACGGCCCTGCGCCTGACGGCCCTGCTCGACGGGCTCGCCGTACAGCTGACGTCCTACGCGGGTGCCGTGCCGCGGTCGCGGGCGCAGGAGTGGGTGGACGAGGCGCTGGCCCGGGAACTGGGGCTGGGGCGGGAGGCGTTGACGAAGGGGCCGGTGGGTTCCCTGCCCGCCGTCGGTCCGGCCAGTACACCGCGCTGACGCCGACCGTCGCCCGGCCCTCTCGGCATCGGGCCAGGCTCGAGACAGGTTGTCCGTGCGGATGTCCCTCTCCGCCGCACCCTGCTCGCGTACGGCCATCAGCAGCGCGTTCGCCGTCCTGTCTCCGCATCCAGCGCCGGGAGGGCGGAGCCGCCCCCTCGGGACCGGTTGCCCGGCCGGTGCCTGCCGGGCAACCGCAGCGCCCGCGCCCTCAAGCCACCGAAGCGATCCGCGTCTTGATGTCGTCCGGCGACAGCGTGCCCTTGGCCGTCACATGGTCCCCCGACGACTCCCCGCGCAGCCGGCGGCCGATCCACGGCACCAGGTACTCGCGCGCCCAGTGGACGTCGTCCCGCCGCACCTCGAGCGTGCCGCGCTGCGGGAGCGGGGGCCAGGGCTGGTCCGGGTCGGCCGGGATCTCGAGGCCGAGGACCTGCCCGGCGCGCAGCGCCACGCGCGTGTGCCCCTCGGGTGAGAGGTGCAGCCGGTCGTCGTCCCAGGCCCGGCGGTCCTGGATGGTCTTCAGGGACCACAGGTCGAGCACCGGGCAGCCGTACCGGTCGGCGACGGCCCGTACATGCCCGTTGTAGGTGGCGATCTTGCCGCGCAGGTGCCTGAGCACGGGGATGCCACGGGTGTCGAAGCCGGTCGTCACCATGACCGTGCCCGCGACGGCGGTGAGCCGGACGATCGCCCGCTCGAATCGCTCGGCGACCTCGTCGGGGTCGGTGCCGGGCCGGAGGATGTCGTTACCCCCGGCGCAGAACGACACCAGGTCCGGCGCCAGTTCGATCGCCTGCGGGACCTGGTCCGCCACGATCTGGTCGAGCAGCCTGCCGCGCACGGCGAGGTTCGTGTACTTGAAGTCGCCCTCGGGCCGCCGGTCCGCGAGCAGTACCGCGAACCGGTCGGCCCAGCCGACGAACGCCCCGTCGGGGCCGGGGTCGCCGACGCCCTCGGTGAAGCTGTCCCCCACCGCCACGTACGACCCGATCACTGAGCTGTCGTCATTCTTCGAATCGTCTGCCACGTCGGACCATGATTCCCCTCGGATGTGAGCTACGCGACCGTAGGAAAGGGTTGACGCGCGGTGAGATAAGCCACTCTTCAAGGATTGGTCAAGCCTGGAATAGGCCGCTGATCAGCGGTGTTCAGGCATCCATCGCCACACCCGGAAGCCGCTGATCCGGAAATGGCTCCACACCGTCCGGAAGGCGAAGTGCCCTTCCGTGTACGGCTCCGGGTCGGTGTAATCAAAGACGATCCGCCCGTTGTTCCACCACTGGACCGTCGTGCCGTCGGAGACGATACGGACGCGGTGGGGCCGGTTCGCCACGAGCAGCGGCTCGGTGTAGTCGTAGACCAGCGGGCGGACGCCCGCCTCGCCGACGTAACGGCGCAGCCTGGTGGTGGTGTTGTAGTTTGCGCCGTAGCCGGCGTAATACGTCTTCAGGTAGTCGTACTCCTCCAGCGCCCCGCCCCGAGGTGTGGCGAAGAGATCGTCCGGGGAGCGGACGTCGACGGCGTTCCAGAAGTTGTTGAGGTCCGAGACACGGTCGTTGACGCCCCCTTCCGACACCGGCGTGGCTGTGTATTCCAGGACGTACGGCCCTTCGAGTCTCTTCTTGAACCAGACCGTCGCCCCGCTCGGTACGTCGATCTCCAGCACGCCCCGGGAGGCGGTGACGGTGCCGCCGTCCTGCAGTTCGACGGCCCACCTGTCGAGTCCGTGCCGGAAGTCGTCGCGGGCGATGAGCCGGCCGCGTCGGTGGCCGGGCGTCGCGGTCGCCGGCGTGGGGGTGAGGGCCGCGAGGGCGGCACCGGCCGCCAAAGCTCCGAAAGCTCTGCGTGTGGTCGTCACGGGAACCTCCATAGGTCGCCAAAAGGTCGCAGAAAGCGCTTGCATCACTACGGAGTTCACTCTGTTCGCTCCAGCCCCTCCCTGTCGACACTCCGTCACCCCGAAACACCGTCACCCCGACACCGCGACACCGCGACACCGCGACACGCCGACACAGCGACACGCCGAAGGCCGGACCCAGGGATCGGGGTCCGGCCTTCGGCGGCGTGTCAGGCAGGCGGTCGGATGGGGCGTCAGCCGAGGGAGACGCCCTTGGTGCGCAGGTAGGCGACCGGGTCCACGTCCGAGCCGTAGTCCGGGCCGGTGCGGATCTCGAAGTGCAGGTGCGGGCCGGTCACGTTGCCGGTCGCGCCCGAGAGGCCGATCTGCTGGTCCGCGGTCACGGACTGACCGTTCGAGACGGAGATCGAGGACATGTGGGCGTACTGCGCGTAGTAGCCGTCGGCCAGCTTGATGACGACCTGGTTGCCGTACGCACCGCCCCAGCCGGCGGAGACGACGGTGCCCGCGCCCACGGCCTTGAGCGGGGTGCCGGTCGGGGCGGCGAAGTCGACGCCGGTGTGGTACCCGCTGGACCACATGCTGCCCGCCACGCGGTAGGCGGTGCTGACAGCGCCGGACACGGGCAGGCTGAAGCCACTGGAGGTGCTGGTGGCTTCGGAGCTCTGCTTGGCGGCCGTCGAGTTCGACTCCGCCGAGGAGGACGACTTCGACGCCGCAGACGAATCCGATGAAGCAGAAGACTTGGACGAAGAGGACGGCGACTTGGGAGCGGCCGCCGCGGCCTGCTTGCCGAGTGTGAGCTTCAGGCCGGGGTGGATCAGCGACGGGTCGTCGCCGACGACTTCACGGTTGTCGGCGTAGAGCTTCTTCCAGCCACCGCTGACGTTCTGCTCATCGGCGATCTTGGCGAGATAGTCGCCGGCCTTCACCGAATAGGTCTTCACGCCTTCGGTCTTGGCGGCCTGCTTCTTTTCAGCCACCACCTTTTCGGCCTTCTGAGTGGCCGGAACGGACGACTGAACGGCCTTTTCCGAAACGGACTGACCGGTCGCGGCCTGGGCGCCGGTGGCTCCCAGAAGCGGGAGGGCGAGCGCGGCGCCGCCGGTTCCGGCGACGGCTATGGAGCGGGTGAAACGCTGGGACTTGGGGCGGCGGTGCTTACCCTTCGCGGGCATGGCGAATTCCTCTCCGGCGCCTACGAGGTGAGCTGTCGGGTGCGGACTGGAGATGCCCGGCCGCGCCGAAGCACGGCTTTACCCCTAGCCTGTTCCGGAGACCGGAACAGGCGTTTGTGCCTGTGGGTCCCCCGCTCCTGCCGTGTACGGGTGAGTGTGTGCGGGCTCCGGGCGGCGGCAGGATTGGGCGTCCGTCCGGATCGGTGGCGAACGTAAGCGACCAAGACGCACAGGGACAAGTGGCGGTTGCCTGTGAATGCGTCCGAGTTGATCCGTTACGAGAATTCCCCGTCACCCTGCGTGAATTTCCAAACCTCTCCTTTAGTCAAACGCCCTTGAAAACCAGGTAAATTACGTGAACATGACGGGCGACGCTCGGTCACGAATATGACGCTCCTCACGTGACCCCTCTCAGGTCCCTTTATTCCAGAAGGAGTTGGAATGAAGGGCGCTATTTCGGGCAGAAGCCTCAGATGCGACGCAGACGGAGAACTGTCGCATCAAGGTCGCCACGCAGTCCCGTCCGCAACCCGTGATGCAGCAGCACCGCACCTCGGTGAACTTCGCCCGTTTCGCGGCATTCATACGACGCTGTCGGGTCGAGCCCGCGCAGCCGCACCGCCGGAACGGGCTCGCCGTAACGCTGCGCCTGGAGCCAGGCGAGGACGGCCGTCTCGTCCCCGAGCACATACTGCACCGCGCTCAGCCCGCCCTCCGGAGGCCGCAGCCGGTAGAGGTCGCCGCGCTGCACGAGGGGCCGGATCTCCTTGTACAGACCCACCCAGTCGCGGGCTTCGGCGAGCTCCTCCTCGGTCCACCGGGCGAGGTCACCGCCGACCCCGAGCACCCCGGCCATGGCACTGACGAACCGGAAGCGCAGCGAGCTGACCCGGCCGTTGAGCATGGCGTTCGGGCTGTCGGTGACCCAGGCCGCCATGACCCGGGCGGGGTGGACCTGGCTGAATCCGTGCTGGATGGCGAGCCGGTCGAGCGGGTCGGTGTTGTCCGAGGTCCACACCTGGTCCGTACGGCTCATGACACCGAGGTCGATCCGGCCCCCGCCGCCCGAGCAGGACTCGAAGGCGACGCCCGGGTGGGCGGCCCGCAGCCGGTCCAGGAGGCCGTACAGGGCGTGCACGTGGTCGACCCACAGGCGCTGCGGGTAGGGCTCGCCGGGCCAGCCCGCGTCGGTGAAGCAGCGGTTGAAGTCCCACTTCACGTAGTCGATCGGGGCGCTGGAGAGGAGTCCGTCGAGCTGTCCCCAGAGGTACTCCTGGACGTCCTCGCGCGCGAGGTTCAGTACGAGCTGATTGCGGAATTCTGTCCGCTTTCGTCCCGACTGGTGCTGCACCCAGTCCGGATGGGCCCGGTACAGGTCGCTGTCCGGGTTGACCATCTCCGGCTCGGCCCAGATGCCGAACTGCATGCCCAGGGCATGCACGTAGTCTCCGAGGGGCTTGAGGCCGCCGGGGAAGCGGTCCGGATTGGGCGTCCAGTCGCCGAGTCCGGCGCGGTCACTGGTGCGTGCCCCGAACCAGCCGTCGTCGACGACGAACAGCTCGACGCCCATCGCCGCGGCACGCCGCGCCAGTACGCCCTGCTGTTCCTCCGAGATGTCGAACTCCGTGGCCTCCCAGGAGTTGAACAGCACGGGCCGGTCCCGTTCCGCGTCGGGGATGACGTGCGCGCGCTGGTAGGCGTGCCAGGCCCGGCTCGCGCCGCCGAAGCCGCCGTCGCTCCACAGGCCGGCGAAGACGGGCGTGGTGAAGGGCTCCCCCGCCTCCAGACGGAGCAGGCCGGAGTCGTCGTAGCCGGCCCCGCCGGTGATCTGCACGCGCGCGTCCGGGAGTTGGGCCACGGCGATGCGCCAGGAGCCGGACCAGCCGAGGGCACAGCCGTAGACCTCGCCGCGCTCCTCGGTCGCGTCCGTGTCGAGCGCGACCCAGGGCAGGTGCTGGTGCCCCGTGTGTCCGCGCCGGCTGCCGATGACCTTCTCGCCGTAGGTGAGAGGGGCCCGCACGAGCCGGGACTCCGCGGCCCAGCGGCCGTGCAGCTGGGACAGCCGCCAGCCGTCGCGGTCGGGCAGCGTCCAGGTGGCGGAGTCGGCGCGCAGGAGTTCCACGGAGGGTCCCTCGTTGTCCAGGGTCACCCAGCGCTCGACGACGTCCTCCCGCATGCGGTAGTGCAGCGTGATCGCCAGCCCGCCGTCACGGAACCGCAGCCGCAACTCGTCGCCCTCGGTGTCGTACGCCTCGAATCGCCACTCGGTGCCGCGCCCCTCCTCGGCGCGCACCGACAGGGCGGGACGCACGAAGCGGGGGCCGCCCTCGACCGGGTACTCCTCGCGTCCGTCGAGCGGGGACTCGAAGGGCCAGTAGTCCGGCAGCGGCCGTACGGCGAGCGCCTCGGCGTCGGCGAGGGCGATCCGTGGCCCCCAGTGCAGGTGCAGCAGTTCGTCGCCGTCGGTGAGATGGACGGCGTAACTGCTGGTCGGCCCGGACAGAATCCACGTACGGCCGTTCTCGGCGATCTCCAGCATCCAGTCCCTCACAGATACGAACAGACACGAACAGGTGCACTCAAGCCTCAACATCATCAAGGGCCGCGAGCCCGCGGTGCAACGCCTGTGGACAACTCATTGCCTCAGGAATCCATGTCGTATGGTCGAGTGCGTGCCCGCCGCCGAGCCGCGCAGGCGGGATCGAAGGGGAGGAGCTCTCGTGACGCAGCAGGTCCCGTCGACCGAGCCCGAGCTGACCGGAGTGCGCAACTTCCGGGACGTGGGCGGGCTGCCGACCGTGGACGGACGGCGGGTGCGGCACGGAGTGCTGTTCCGCAGCGGCCATCTCGCACACGCGACCGAGGAGGACGCCGCTTTCCTGGCCTCCCTGGGCCTGCACACGATCTTCGACTTCCGCAACGCGGCGGACCAGAAGCTGGAGGGGCCCGACGTCGAGCTGCCGGGCGTGCGCAATGTGAACCTGCCGCTGACCGACCCCGCGGACGGCGCCGAGTTCTGGAAGATGGTCCGCGACGGCGACCTCGACCAGCTGCGGGCGATCCTGTCGGACGGCAAGGCCGCGCACCGGATGATCATCGCGTACCGCACGATCATCAAGGAGCGCACCGCCGAGCACGCTCAGGTGCTGCGCTCGCTCGCCGAGGACAGCGTCCCGGCACTGATGCACTGTGCGGCGGGCAAGGACCGCGCGGGTCTGTCGATAGCCGTGACGCTGCTCACCCTGGGCGTCGAGCGCGAGGCGATCCTCGCCGACTACCTGGAGTCGAACGCCAAGCACCGCCGGTACAAGGTGCACCGCAGCGGCAACTCCCCCTCGGCCTACTCCCCCGAGGTCATGGAGCTGCTCAGCCCCCTGTTCGACGCGCGCGCCGAGTATCTGACGGCGGCCTTCGAGACCATCGAGGAGAGCTGGGGCGGCGTCGAGACCTACCTGGAGAAGGGCCTCGGGGTCACCCCGGAGCTCCGGGAGCGGCTGCGGGAGCGGCTGCTCGACTGAGGGCTCACCGTCTGGGAGGCAAGACTCCACGTCTGGTCAGCGGTTCGCCATCGCCTGCTTGACCAGTGTCTTGCCGAAGTCCCACATCAGCCCGCTGCCGCTGTGCGCGTCGTCCATCACGTCCGTGAAGGCGTCCACGAAGCGGTCCACCTCCCGCTCGCCGACGGTCAGCGGCGGGATCAGCTTGATCACCTCCAGGTGGTCGCCGGAGACCTGGGTGAGGATCCGGTGTCGCCGCAACAGCGGTACGACCACCATCTGAGCGAACAGGCCCTTGCGCGCGGCCTGCAGCATGGACCAACGGCTGCGCAGCTTCAGCGACTTGGGCCGGCCGAACTCGATGCCGATCATCAGGCCCCGGCCGCGGACGTCGGCGAGCAGCTCGTACTTGTCGATCAGCGCCGAGAGCCGGGACTTCAGCTGCTCTCCGGTGGCCCGGGCGCCCGCGACGATCTGCTCGTTCTCCATGACGGACAGCACGGCGAGCCCGGCCGCCATGGCCTGTGCGTTGGAGCCGAAGCTGGCCGAGTGGACCAGCACCCGGTCGATCGAGGAGTAGACCTTCTTGAAGATCCAGTCCTTGCCGAGCGTGGCGCCGACCGGCACATAGCCTCCGGAAAGCGCCTTGGCCACGCACACCAGGTCCGGCTCGACGCCCTCCTCGTGCTGGTAGGCGTAGAAGTCACCGGTCCGGCCGAGGCCCGTCTGCACCTCGTCCGCAATGAGCAGCGCCTTGTGCTTGTGCAGCAGTTCCTGAGCGGCGCGCAGATGTCCGGGCGGGGCCTCGTGCACGCCCTTGCCCTGGATCGGCTCGACGATCAGGGCGGCGACATCGCCCTTCTTCAACTCCCGTGCCAGGGCGTCGAGATCCCCGAGCGGTACGCCCGTAT
Source organism: Streptomyces sp. SA15 (assembly GCF_002291145.1). GTDB lineage: Bacteria > Actinomycetota > Actinomycetes > Streptomycetales > Streptomycetaceae > Streptomyces. The sequence goes on along the minus strand of NZ_NTGE01000043.1, from coordinate 30,534 downwards.
CGGGCAGCAGCGGGGCGAAGCCGTCCCGGAAGCCGTCCTCGCCGTTGACCGACAACGACCCGGTGGTCAGTCCGTGGAAGGCGTGATCGCAGTACAGGATCCGCGGCTTGCCCGTGGCGCGCCGGGCGAACTTCAGCGCGGTCTCCACCGCCTCCGTACCGCTGTTGCCGAAGAACACCCGGTCCAGGTGCGGGCTGTGGGCGAGCAGCTTCTCGGCCAGCAGGCCCGGCAGCGGCTGGCAGTCGAAGCGGGTGAGGTCGGCGAGAGAGGCGTCGAGGACGTCGTGCAGCGCCTTGCGGACCACGGGGTGATGGCGGCCCAGGCCCATCACCCCGAACCCGGCGAGCATGTCCAGGTAGTCGTTGCCGTCCGCGTCCCAGAAGTAGGCGCCCTCGGCACGCTCGTAGACCTTGTCGAAGCCGATGGTGTGCAGCATGCGCGGGAGCTGGTGGTTGAGGTGCCTGGTGTGCAGCTCGTAGCGCTCGGCTCCGCGCTCGGCCAGCAACGCGCCGAGGTCGAACTCCCCGGCCTGCGAGGAGGATGACGCGGATTTGGCGGTGGTCATACCTGGTGCTCCTTGGAGGTCATGCCTGGTGCTCCTTGGACAGCTCTTCCTTGACGGCCAGACTCGCGCTGATCCGCCCGGCGACCTCGACGGGGGTGAGACCGATGTCCGCGAGCACCTCCCCCCGCTTGGCGTGCGCGAGGAACTGCTCCGGGATCCCGAACCGCCGCACGGGCACGTCGACTTCGGCGTCGCTCAGCGCCAGTGCCACGGCGGCCCCGACCCCGGACGCGCGGCTGTTGTCCTCGACGACGGCGACCAGCCGGTGCTCGGCCGCCAGGTCCGGGAGCGCCGGGTCTACGGGCTTGACCCACCGCGGGTCGACGACGGTGCACGCGAGGCCACGGGCCTCGAGCAGTTCGGCGGCCTGCAGGCACACCGGCGCCATGACGCCGACCGCGACCAGCAGCACCTCGGGCCGGTCCCCGCGGTGCAGGACGTCCAGGCCGCCCACCCGGTCGATCGCCGAAATCTCCGGTCCCACCGACTCCTTGGGGAAGCGGACGAGCGTCGGCGCGTCGTCCACCGCGACCGCCTCCCGCAGCTGGGCCCGCAACTGGTCGGCATCGCGGGGCGCGGCGATCCTCAGGCCGGGCACGACCTGGAGGACCGACAAGTCCCACATGCCGTTGTGTGAGGCGCCGTCGACGCCGGTCACACCGGCCCGGTCCAGCACGAACGTGACCCCGCAGCGGTGCAGTGCCACGTCCATCAGGAGCTGGTCGAAGGCCCGGTTGAGGAAGGTGGCGTAGACGGCGACGACCGGGTGCAGCCCGCCCGTCGCGAGGCCGGCCGCCGACACGGCCGCGTGCTGCTCCGCGATGCCGACGTCCCACACCCGGTCCGGGAAGCGGGCCGCGAACTTGCCCAGCCCCACCGGGTGCAGCATGGCCGCCGTGATCGCCACGATGTCGTCCCGCTCCTCCCCGATCCGGACGATCTCGTCACCGAACACCGAGGTCCAGGACGGCCCGCCCGAAGGCGCGAGCGGCTCGCAGGTCAGCGGGTCCATCACGCCGACGGTGTGGAAGTGGTCCTCCTCGTGGGCGAGGGCGGGTTCGTAGCCGCGCCCCTTCTCGGTCAGGCAGTGGATCAGCACCGGTCCGTGGAAGCGTTTGGCGCGCCGGAGCGCCGACTCGACGGCCTTGAGGTCGTGCCCGTCGATCGGGCCGACGTATTTCAGACCGAGGTCCTCGAACATGCCCTGGGGTGCGAAGGCGTCCTTGAAGCCCTTCTTGGCGCCGTGCAGCGACTCGTAGATCGTGTTGCCCACGACCGGGGTCCGCTGCAGTACGTCCTTGCCCCAGGCCAGGACCTTCTCGTAGCCGTCGGTCGTGCGCAGGGTGGCCAGGTGGTTGGCGAGGCCGCCGATGGTCGGCGCGTACGACCGTTCGTTGTCGTTGACGACGATGATCAGCGGCCGGTCCTTGGCTGCCGCGATGTTGTTCAGCGCCTCCCAGGCCATACCGCCGGTGAGCGCTCCGTCGCCGATGACCGCGACGACGTGTCCCTTCTCCCCCTGCACCTGCCGGGCCTTGGCGAGCCCGTCGGCCCAGCCGAGCGCGGTGGATGCGTGGCTGTTCTCGATGACGTCGTGCTCGGACTCCTCGCGCGAGGGGTAGCCGGACAGGCCGCCCTTGCCGCGCAGCTTGGAGAAGTCCTGACGGCCCGTCAACAGTTTGTGTACGTAGCTCTGGTGGCCGGTGTCCCACAGGATGCGGTCGACCGGCGACTCGAAGACCCGGTGGAGCGCGATGGAGAGTTCCACCACCCCCAGGTTGGGCCCGAGGTGTCCGCCGGTCCTGGCCACCGCGTGCACCAGGAACTCCCTGATCTCTTCGGACAGTTCACCGAGTTCCGCCTCGGACAGCGCCTTCAGGTCGCGTGGTCCCCGGATGTTCTCCAGAATCGTCACGTCGGGCCCCCTCCAGGTCCGTGCTGTTCAACTCACGGTGACGGCCGGCTCCCCCGACGCGACGCCGTCCTGCTCCATCTGCTCGGCGATCTTCATCGCCTCCTCGATCAAGGTCTCAACGATCTTCGACTCCGGCACGGTCTTGATGACCTCCCCCTTGACGAAGATCTGCCCCTTGCCGTTGCCGGAGGCGACTCCCAGATCGGCCTCCCGTGCCTCACCGGGCCCGTTCACCACACACCCCATGACCGCGACGCGCAAGGGGACCTCCATGCCCTCCAGACCCGCCGTGACCTCGTCGGCCAGCTTGTAGACATCGACCTGGGCGCGCCCGCAGGACGGGCACGACACGATCTCCAGCCGCCGCTGCCTGAGGTTCAGGGACTCCAGGATCTGGATGCCGACCTTGACCTCCTCGGCGGGCGGGGCGCTCAGGGACACCCGGATGGTGTCCCCGATGCCTCGTGACAACAACGCCCCGAAGGCCACGGCCGACTTGATGGTCCCCTGGAAGGCGGGACCGGCCTCGGTGACCCCCAGGTGCAGCGGGTAGTCGCACTGCTCGGCGAGCAGCTGGTAGGCGCCCACCATCACCACGGGGTCGTTGTGCTTCACCGAGATCTTGATGTCCCGGAAGTCGTGCTCCTCGAACAACGACGCCTCCCACAGCGCCGACTCGACGAGCGCCTCAGGAGTCGCCTTCCCGTACTTCTGCAGCAGCCGCCGGTCCAACGAGCCCGCGTTGACACCGATCCGGATCGGCGTGCCGTGGTCCTTCGCGGCCCGCGCGATCTCCTTCACCTTGTCGTCGAACTGCTTGATGTTGCCGGGATTGACGCGTACGGCGGCACAGCCGGCCTCGATCGCGGCGAACACGTACTTCGGCTGGAAGTGGATGTCCGCGATCACCGGGATCTGCGACTTGCGGGCGATGGTCGTGAGGGCGTCCGCGTCGTCCTGCGTGGGGCAGGCGACGCGGACGATCTGGCAACCGGACGCGGTGAGTTCCGCGATCTGCTGCAGGGTGGCGCCGATGTCCGACGTACGGGTCGTGGTCATCGACTGCACGGACACCGGGGCCCCGCCCCCGACCGCCACCGTGCCGACCTCGATGCGTCGCGACACGCGCCGCTCGGCGATCGGCCGGATGGGGACCTCGGGGACGCCCAGGGAGACGGCGGTCATGACGTCACTCCCGGTTTCCGGAGACGGTCTCGCGCATGGCGCGCAGCGACTCCTTCAGCGATCCCATGGTGGCGAGTACGGCGGTGGGCTCGTAGCCGCAGTGCGCCATGCAGTTGGCGCAGCGCGGGTCCTTGCCGCGGCCGTACTTGTCCCAGTCGGTCTCCTCGATGAGTTCGCGGTACGTCGGCACGTATCCGTCGCTCATCAGGTAGCAGGGGCGCTGCCAGCCGAACAGCGAGTAGTTCGGAATCGCCCAGGCCGTGCAGGGGAAGTCGACCTTGCCCTCCAGGAAGTCCAGGAAGAGCGGCGAGTGGTTCAGCCGCCAGCGGCGCCGGTTGCCGCCCGCGAAGGCCTTCTTGAACAGCTCGCGGGTCTGGTCCACGCCCAGGAAGTGCTCCTGGTCGGGTGCCTTCTCGTAGGCGTAGGCGGGCGAGATCATCATCTCGTCGACCTTGAGGTCGTCGTTGAGGAAGTTGAGCACCTCGATGATGGTCTGCGGGGTGTCGGTGTTGAAGAAGGTCGAGTTGGTGGTGACCCGGAAGCCGCGCCGCTTGGCCTCCTTGATGGCCTCCACGGCCTCGTCGAACACGCCCTCCTTCGCCACCGACTCGTCGTGCCGCTCCCGCAGCCCGTCGATGTGCACGGCGAAGGCGAAGTAGGGAGAGGGCTTGAACTTGTCCATCTTCTTGCGCAGCAGCATGGCGTTGGTGCACAGGAAGACGTACTTCCTCCTCGCCACCAACTGCTGTACAATCTCGTCGATCTGAGGGTGCATCAGGGGCTCGCCGCCCGCGATGGACACCATCGGCGCACCGGACTCCAACACCGCCCCGACGGCCTGGGCCACCGGCATACGCTGCTTGAGCACTCCGGCCGGGTGCTGGATCTTGCCGCAGCCCTCGCACTTGAGGTTGCACGCGAAGAGCGGTTCCAGCTCGACGATGAGCGGAAACTTCTCCCGCTTGCGGAGCTTCTGTTCGGCCAAGTATGTAGCGACCTTGATGGACTGACGCAGCGGCATGGCCATCTGGCTCACCTCCTGGGGAGCAGCAAGGAACGGTGCCATTCGTAGAAAGCAGGAAGGACCGAGCGAAGTACGCGGAAGGCTGATATTCCACCCCGCACCGTGCCGATCCGGACGAGTTCATGTTCTGGAGCGTCCACGACCACCCGGACGGCCGCAACAGGGCGCTCGCCCGCGCGTACGGCGCTCAGGAGCGTGGCCGCGGACTCCATGTCGACCGCGATCGCGCCGGTCGCGAGCAGATCCGACCGTTCGTGACCACGTACGACGTGATCGGAACCGTTGAGCGGTCCGGTGTGGACGGTGCGCCCGGGCACGGCCCGCAGCAGCTCCTTGACGAGCAGGTCGGTGCCGACGCACGGCACGGTGCCGCGCGGGTCCCGGGTCTCATCGGCGACGACCAGGTCGCCGGGGTGCATGCCGGGGGCGAGCCCCGCGCAGAAGCCCGTGGCCAGCACGGCGGCCTCGCCGTACGCCGGGTCGGCCAGGGCCTGGACGACGGACCGCTCGGCCGCCTGCGGTCCCATGCCCGTACGGAGCACGGTGACCGGCCCGCCAGAGCCGCCGCGATCGCCGCTGCGCAGCGCGAGGCGCTCGATGCCGAGCGCGCAGGCGATCAGCAGCGGGGCCGAGGCGGGCTGGGTGCTCATCAGCCCCCCTTGGCCGCGGAGTGCTCGGCGAACGGCTCTCCGTGGACGTACCGGCCGAGGGCGGTGAGCGGGAAGACCTGCCGGTAGAGGTGGTAGTTGATGGAGAAGTCCCACGGGAAGCCGGTGCCGGTGAAGTACGGCTCGTCCCAGGAGCCGTCCTCCCGCTGGGTGCTCGCGAGCCACTCGATGCCGCGCTCGACGGCCTTGGAGTCCTTCTCCCCCGCGGCCAGCAGGGCCATCAGCGCCCAGGCCGTCTGCGAGGCGGTGGAGGCACCGCGACCGCTCCACTTCTTGACGTCCTTGTAGGAGCGCAGGTCCTCGCCCCAGCCGCCGTCGTCGTTCTGCACGGACTCCAGCCAGGCCACGGCCCGCCGGATCGCGGGGTGCGAGCCGGGGATCCCGGCGGCGGTCAGGGCGGGTACGACGGACCCGGTGCCGTAGACGTAGTTGACGCCCCAGCGTCCGAACCACGAGCCGTCCGCCTCCTGTTCGGCGAGCAGCCACTCGATGCCGCGCCGGGTGCGCGGGTCGTGCGCGAGCCCCTCGACCGCGAGCATCTCGACGACGTGCGCGGTGACGTCCGCCGACGGCGGGTCGATGACCTCGCCGAAGTCGCAGAACGGCAGCCGGTTGGGGAACGGGCTGGTGTTGTCGACGTCGAAGGCGCCCCACGCGCCGTTCTTCGACTGCATGCCGAGATTCCAGCGCACCCCGCGCCCGATCGCCTTCTCCACCCGCTCCGGGTCGTGGTGCTTGATCCGGCGCAGCGCGAGGACGACCTCTGCGGTGTCGTCGATGTCGGGGTAGTTGTCGTTGTGGAACTCGAACGCCCATCCGCCGGGCGGCAGTTGGGGCCTGCGCACCGACCAGTCGCCGGGCCGCACGATCTGCTCGCCGAGCATCCAGTCGGCGGCCTTGACCAGTTGGGGATGGTCGGCGGGCACCCCCGCGTCGGCGAGCGCGATGGCCGCCAGGCAGGTGTCCCAGACCGGCGACTGACAGGCCTCGATCATCCGGGCCCCGTCCTCGCGCCACACGGCGAAACGGTCCAGCGACTGAAGGCCCGCGCGCATCACGGGGTGCTCGAGGTCGTAGCCGAGCAGATGCAGGGCGATGACCGAGTACACGGCCGGCGGCTGGATACCGCCCCAGCAGCCGTCGTTCTCCTGCCGCTCGATGATCCAGCGGGCGGCGCTGTTCATCGCGGCTCTGCGCAGCTTGCGCGGCGCGACCTTGCGCAGCGCGTGCAGGGCCTTGTCCAGGCGCTGGAAGGCGCCGTCCCAACTCGCCACGGCCGCAAGGGGTTCGGGCGGGTTCGGCCGGGCCGGATCGGTGTGCAGCTCGTCGAGCGGGAAGGGCGCGGGCCGCACCGGTCGTTTCGCGGAGACGATCGTCAACGGGACGATGGTCTGCCGGGCCCAGCATCCGAAGTCGTAGATGTTGAGCGGCACCCACGTCGGGAAGTAGATGAGTTCCGGCGGAAGTTCGGGCAGATCCTCCCACTTCCACCAGCCGAACAGGGCCAGCCAGATCCGGGTGAACACACGGGAGGCGGCGATCCCGCCCTGCTCGCGGATCCAGGCGGAGGCCTTCGCCATGTGCGGCGCGTCCGGCGCGTCGCCGGCCAGCCGGAGGGCGACGTACGCCTCGATGGTGGTGGAGAGTTCGCCCGGTCCGCCGTAGAAGGTGGCCCAGGTGCCGTCCTCGCGCTGCTCGCCGCGGATGAACAACGCGGCGGCCTGGGTGGTCTTCTCGTCGCGGATGCCCAGGAACTGACGCAGCAGCAGGTCCTCCGCGTCCATCGTGACGTTGGTCTCGAGGTCGCCCTTCCACCAGCCTTGGGCATCCTGCCTCGCCAGCAGGAAGTCGGTGGCGCGCTGTACGGCGTGTACGGCGGCGTCGTGCACCCCGGCCGCCACGGGAGTGTTGTCGGTTTCGCTGGCCGCGGCAGCGCGGGGCCGCAGGGCCCCGGTGCTTCCGTCGGTCGTCGCTGTCATGGCTTCCCCTTCGTGCAGTCGTGCGAGTCGTGCTGCTGTGGGTCCGCCGTCGGCCGGTGCTCGTGATCCCGCGACACCGGCCGGCGACTACGCGAGGGCTATTCGACCGATAGTGATCATCTCTTTCGTACGACGACGAAGTCGGCGAGCGCCGTGAACCGCGCCCGTACCCGGTCGGGCATGTCGATGGCGTCCAGGGCTTCGATGGCGATGGTGTGCTGGCGGCGCGCTTCCTTGGAGGTCCACTCGCGGCCGCCCGCCTCCTCGATCAGGGCGGCACGGGCGGCGAACTCCTCCTCGGAGAAGTTCGCGAAGTCGCTGCTCTTGGCGTCGGCGGCGAGCATCTGCCCGAGCCGCTCGGAGGCGGCACCGCCCGCGGCGAGCGCGGCCACGACCGGCAGGGACTTCTTGCGCTGGCGCAGGTCGCTCCAGGTCTGCTTGCCGGTGGCGACCGGGTCGCCCCAGATGCCGAGGAGGTCGTCGACGGCCTGGAAGGCGAGACCGAGGTGGTAGCCGTACTTCTCCAGGGTGTCGGCGGTGCGGTCGTCGGCGCCGCCGAGCACGGCACCGATGGAGCTCGCGCAGGCGAGCAGGGCGCCGGTCTTGTTGCCCTCCATCTCCAGACACTCCTCGACGCTGACGCGGTCGCGGTGCTCGTAGGAGATGTCCTGCGCCTGGCCGTCGATGAGTGCGCGGGTGGCGGTGGTCAGGCGTCGGGTGGCGCGGCCCGCCTCGACGGTGCCGAGTTCCAGGAGCACCTCGTTGGCCAGGGCGAACAGGGCGTCGCCGACGAGGATGGCCTGGGCGGGACCGTGCACCTTCCAGACGGTGTCGCGGTGGCGGCGCTGTTCGTCGCCGTCCATCAGGTCGTCGTGCAGCAGCGAGAAGTTGTGGACCAGTTCGACGGCCACGGCGCCGGGGATACCGGTCTCGGGTGCGGCGCCGGTGACCTCGGCGGAGAGCACCGCGAGGGCGGGGCGAACGGCCTTGCCGCCGTCACCGGCCGCGGGGTTGCCCTCGGCGTCGATCCAGCCGAAGTGGTAGGCGGCGACAGTGTCCATGGGAGGTGCCAGGCGGTCGACGGCCGCCCGCAGTACCGGTGTGGCCAGGGTCCGGCCGCGCTCCAGGAGCGCGGTCACGTCCACCGCGGTCGCTCGAGCGGCCTTCGAGGCCGGGGGCACAGTGGGCACAGTCTCTCCTCTTGTTGCGGTACCGGAGGTGCGAGGGCCCGCCGTGCCGTGCTGATCGAGCATCACGCAGCCTCCTCGAACGCGAAGAGGCGGCGGGGGCGGGGCCGGCCCAGGGCGCCGAGCGCGACGTCCGCCGCGCTCACACCACTGCGGACCGCACTCTCCATGGTCGCGGGCCACCCTGTGGCGGTCCACGCTCCGGCCAGGTAGAGGCCGGGGGACTTGGTAAGGGCGCCGGGCCGCAGCCGTCCGACGCCGGGGCTGGGAGCGAACGTGGCCGTGCGCTCCCGGGTCACGAAGAAGTCCTTCACTTCGGCCCCCCGCGCGCGGGGCAGCAGCCGCTCCAGCTCCGGCAGGTAACGCTCGCGGAGTACGGCGACGGGCTCGTCGATCTCGTCCTGGGCGGCCGACTGGGACAGGGCGAGGTACTGCCCCTCGTGAAGCCCGGAGGCCTCGGTGCGGTCGAAAACCCACTGCACCGGGGTGCCGATGGCCGTGACGAAGGGCCGGCCGAGCACCTTACGGTCGTAGACGACATGGACGTTGAGGATCGGCGCGGTGCCGATCTCCAGCAGCCGTTCGGGAGCGTCGAGCGCCCCCGCGGGCAGCAGATCGTGGGCCTCGCGCTGCGGCACGGCGAGGACCACCGCGTCCGCCCGAAGGGTCTCGCCGGGAACCTGAACGCTCCAACGCCCGTTTTCGTCAGTAGAGATGGAGGTGACGCGTGTACGGACCTCGGTACGCACGCCCGCGGAGTCGAGCGCCTTGCGGGCCATCCGGTCATGCAGTTCGCCCAGCGGGACGCGCGCCCAGCCGATGTCGGCAGCGCCCGGCTCGGACAGCAGACCGGTCTTGAACACCATCGCGGCGAGCCCCAGCGAGGCGTCGCCCGCGACCGCGTTGAGGGTGGCGACCCCGACCAGGTCCCACAGGGCCTCGACGGCACGCGCCGACTGACCGTGCGCGGTCAGCCAGCTGCCGAAGTCCTGTGTGTCCAGCGTCGGATCGGCGAGGTCGAGCCCCTTGAGCGCGAGCGCGGCACGCCCCAACTTGACCCGCTCGGCGAGCGAGAGATGCGGATAGGTCGCGAGGCTGCGCCCCAGATGCAGGGGCACGGGCAGCGCGTCGCGCCGCAGCCTGCCGAGCCGCCGGCCCTCGGGCCGGGCGACGTCGAGTACGGGCACGTCGAGACGCTCCTGCAGCGGAGCCAGTTCCGCTCCCTCGATGCGGTCGAGGAACCAGCGGTAGGCGGTGCAGCAGCGCAGGTACACGTGCTGGCCGTTGTCGACGGTGAGTCCGTCGCGCTGGAAGGAGAAGGCGAGCCCGCCCAGCCGTGGCCGCCCTTCGAGCAGGGTGACCCGCACTCCGGCGTCGGCGAGCGCGAGCGCGGCGGTGATGCCGGCCAGCCCTCCGCCAACCACGATGGCGTGCTTGCCGGAGTGCCCGGGGACGTCCGCGAGCGGCCCGTCGGGCCGCGTGCCGTCGGTCATTGTGCGTCCTTTCCTACGCGGCCGCCGTGGTGATTCGAACGTGCACGGCCGACCGTCTCAGTCAGGGACGCCGTCCCGCACCGGTGGGTTGCCCGCCGCTTTGCTCCGTTGACATCACCTTCGTCCAGGTTGTCCATCAGGCGCGCCTCCTGACGGTCCGCCGGGTCACATGCCGGGTGTCCAGGCCGGACAGGCCGCGCACGGCGACGTACGCCTTCTCCCGCCCGGGCAGCGAGACCCGGCCGCGCAGCACGGCCTCCGGGTCGCGCTCGATGCGGTCCAGCAGGCGGCGGTAGATGCCGGCCATGGCGGCGACACAGGCGCCGCTGCGCCGGTCCAGCATGGGCAGCAGCCGGTAGCCCTCGGCGAAAAGGGCGCGGGCCCGACGCACTTCGAAGTGCACGAGGCCCGCGAAGTCGGCGCCCTCCGGCGGTTTCGGCCCGCTGAACCCTGCCGAGCAGCCGAACTTCGCGAGGTCGTCGGCGGGCAGATAGGTGCGCCCGCCCTCGGCGTCCTCGCGGACGTCCCGCAGGATGTTGGTGAGCTGAAGCGCGAGCCCGAGCGTGTCGGCGTACTCCGGCGCGCGCTCGGCGCCGCGCGCCCCCGGTTCCGTACCGAACACGCCGAGCGAGAGCCGCCCGATGGCGCCCGCCACGCAGCGGCAGTACACCTTCAGATCGTCCCAGGTCTCGTAGGTCTCGCCGCGTACGTCCATCAGGACGCCGTCGATGAGCTCGTCCAGGCCGCCGAGCGGGATCGGGAAGTTCGCGGCGGCGTGAGTGAGGGCGACGGCCACCGGGTCGGTGTCGTCCTCGTCGACCGAACCGTCGCGCACGCGGGCCAGCATCGCCCGGGTGTCCTCGAGTCTCGCGGCCTTGACGCCGGCGTCCAGGGCGCCGTCGCCGATGTCGTCGACGCGCCGGGAGAACGCGTAGAGCGCCGACATCGCCCGGCGCTTGGGCGTCGGCAGCAGCCTGATGCCGTACGCGAAGTTCCGGGCCTGCTGTCCGGTGACGGCCTCGCAGTAGCTGTAGGCGGCGAGTACCGGTGCGGACACGTGCGGTTCCGACTCCACGGTCCGGATCACCCCTTTCCTCGCAGAGTCACGCCCACCTCGCGCAGCAACTGGAGCTTGCCGGGCTTGGGCGGGCCGGGAAGTACGTCGTATTCGGCGGCGGCGATCGCGTGGATCGCCGCCCTTCCCCCCGCCACGAACCCTGCGAGCAGCAGCTTCAACCTGCCGTGGACGCTACCCACGAGGGGGGCGCCTTCATTCAGGAGATCGCGGGCGCGTTGTGCTTCGTACGCAACCAGTGCGCGCACCGATGCGCCAGCGGTTTTCGTGGCGAGATCCGACTCCTGGACGTGAAAGCGCTTCATGTCCTCGGCGGGCAGATAGATGCGGTCGCGGCCGAGGTCCTCGGCGACGTCCTGAAGGTGCTCGACGATCTGCAGGGCCGTGCAGATGGCGTCGGAGCGGCGGATCCGCTCGGGCGTCGAGGTGCCGGTGACGGCGAGGACCAGGCGGCCGACGGGGTTGGCGGACTGCTCGCAGTAGGCGAGCAGGTCGTCGTAGGTCTCGTACCGGGTGACGAGCTGGTCCTGGCGGTTGGCCGCGATCAGGCCGAGAAAGGGCTCGGGGGTCAGCGAGCGGCGGCGGACGGTCGGCTGCAGGCGGCGCAGCAGCGGGTGGCTCGGGGTGGAGTCGAAGACGCGGTGGAGGTCGGCCTCGAAGGCGTCCAGCATCACCAGGCGGTCCCCGGCCCCCTCGGGACGGACGCCGAGCAGGCGGGCGTCGGCGCCGCCGGGGGCCAGGTCGCCGTCGCCGATGTCGTCGACGAGGCGGGCGAAGCCGTAGACGGCCATGAGGTCGGTGCGCCAGGCCTTGGGCAGGAAGAAGGGGGCCACGGGGAAGTTCTCCGCCGCGGCCTTGTCGAGCGTGCCGCGCTCCGTGACACCGGGGCGCGTCATGCCGGTTCCCGTCACCGCTGACTGCCCGGGGCGGGGACGGCACATGCTGCGTGGAGCTGGAGAGTTTCCGTAGCCATTGCCGTCACATCTCCCGTTCTACACCGACGATCCAATACACACTATTTCGGACACGCCGCCCGGCCGCCCGCGCGGCCGCCCCGGCAGAGGGTGTCGCGCATTATCGCCCTACTTGCCGTGTTTCGGGACCGGTACAGCTTACGTTGTACAACGCGTCGTGGATCGCCGGGGTGTCCTGCGCATCACAAGAACACACCGATTGGCCCCAAGATTCCTAAGGCGGGCCGAAGTTGACGTTTCCTTTGCAGACGCCGGGTCCCGCCGGAGCAGTTCCGGCGGGACCCTGGGAAGCGGGGTGGGCCTTTTCGCCCGGGTCCGGGTGGACTACTTGCCCGTGAACTTCTCGTACTCCTTGAGGACCTCGTCCGTCGGACCGTCCATGCGCAGCTCGCCGCGCTCCAGCCACAGGACGCGGTTGCAGGTGTCACGGATCGACTTGTTGTTGTGACTGACCAGAAACACGGTGCCGGCCTCCTTGCGCAGCTCGCGGATGCGTTCCTCGGAACGCTTCTGGAACTTGCGGTCACCGGTGGCCAGCGCCTCGTCGATCATGAGGACGTCGTGGTCCTTGGCGGCGGCGATGGAGAAACGCAGCCGGGCCGCCATGCCGGAGGAGTACGTCCGCATCGGCAGCGTGATGAAGTCGCCCTTCTCGTTGATGCCGGAGAAGTCGACGATCTCCTGGTAGCGCTCCTTGATCTGCTCCCGGGACATGCCCATGGCGAGCCCGCCCAATATGACGTTCCGCTCGCCCGTGAGGTCGTTCATGAGGGCCGCGTTGACGCCGAGCAGCGACGGCTGGCCGTCGGTGTAGACCTTGCCCTGCTCGGCCGGGAGCAGGCCGGCGATGGCGCGCAGCAGGGTCGACTTGCCGGAGCCGTTGGAGCCGATCAGGCCGATGGCCTCGCCGCGGTAGGCGACGAAGGAGACGCCGCGGACGGCGTGCACCTTGCGTACACCCCGCTCCTCGCCGCGCTTGAGGATGCGGCTGAGGGCGGCGGTGGCGCTGCCCTTGCCGGTCTTGGCGCCGTTGACGCGGTAGACGATGTGCAGGTCGTCCGCGATGACGGTGGGGATGCGCTCGTCGGTCCTGCGCTCAGCCACGGCCGTACCTCTCCTCCGCCTTCCAGAAGTACACGAAGCCGCCGACGGCCAGCAGCACGGCCCAGCCGCCCGCGGCCGCCCAGACGTGGTCGGGCAGGTACTCCGAGCCGTAGTCGTCGATGAGGGCGAAGCGCATCAGGTCCATGTAGATCGCGGCCGGGTTCCACTGCAGGACGTTCGCGATCCAGTCCGGCTTGTCGGCCAGGAAGATCGGGATGGAGAACATCACGCCGGACCCGTACATCCACGTACGCATCACGAACGGCATCAGCTGCGCCAGGTCCGGGGTCTTGGCGCCGGCCCGGGCCATGATCAGAGCGAGGCCGGTGTTGAAGCAGAACTGCAGGACGAGAGCCGGCACGATCAGCGCCCAGGACAGGTCCGGATAGCTGCCGAAGCCGACCACGATGGCGAACAGCACGATCATCGAGAACAGCAGCTGCTGGAGCTGCTGCAAGGCGAAGGAGATCGGCAACGAGGCCCGCGGGAAGTGCAGCGCGCGCACCAGGCCCAGGTTGCCGGAGATCGCGCGCACGCCCGCCATCACCGAGCTCTGCGTGAACGTGAAGACGAACACGCCCGTGACGAGGAACGGGATGTACACCTCGCGGTCCATGCCCCGGTCGGCCTCCAGGAGCAGGCCGAAGATGAAGAAGTACACAGCCGCGTTCAGCAGTGGGGTGACCACCTGCCACAGCTGGCCGAGCTTGGCCTGGCTGTACTGGGCGGTCAGCTTCGCCCGCGAGAACGCGAGGATGAAGTGACGCCGGTCCCAGAGCTGACGGACGTACTCGACGAGGGAGGGCCGGGCGCCGCTCACGGTGAGCCCGTGCTCGGCGGCGAGCTGTGCCGCCGTGAGGCCCTCGTCGGGCGGCGCGGGCGCGCTCACCGCGACCGTGCCGTCGTGTGTTGTCTCACTCACTAGTGGAAACTTTCGTCTTCGAGATGCGCAGCCTGTGCGGGCATGGCATGAGCCCGGAACCTGGCGGCCCCGGTGCTCCCAGGAACGAGCTTGTCAGATGACAGGGGGTCGGCCCAGTCGGGTCAGCCGCCATACCGTACGCCACTTCATGGGCCGGCGCGGCCCGCACGGCGTGCTCCAGCCTTCCCGGAATCCGCCGAACCACGCCCTCAGGGCGCGCCGCGAGGGGCGGCGCACCAGGGTGAGCAGCAGCCATGCGCCGAGGTAGACCGGGATGAGGAGCAGGGGCAGGTTGCGGCGGGCGAGCCAGACGCGGTTGCGGGCGACCATGCGGTGGTAGACCGCGTGCCGCGAGGGCGCGGTCGTGGGGTGGTACAGCACCATGTCGGACCGGTAGTCGATCATCCAGCCCGCGTCGATGGCCCGCCATGCCAGGTCGGTTTCCTCGTGGGCGTAGAAGAATTCGTCGGGAAGTCCGCCGACTTCGGCGAAGACCCGGGTACGGACGGCGTTGGCGCCGCCGAGGAAGGTGGTCACGCGGGAGGAGCGCATCGGGTCGGAGGCGCGCAGCCGGGGTACGTGACGGCGCTGGGTGACGCCGGTCTCCGGGTCGGCGATGCGGAAGCTGATGATGCCGAGCTTCGGGTCGGCCTCGAAGGCCTGGCGGCACTGCTCGGCGGTGTCGTGATGCGCCAGGAGGCCGTCGTCGTCCAGGAACAGCAGAATGTCGACCTCGCGGCCTCCGGCGCCGAAGGCCTCGATGCCGACGTTGCGGCCGCCGGGGATGCCCAGGTTCTCTGGCAGTTCGATGGTCCGGACGCCGTCGGGGACGTCGGGGACGGGTGAACCGTTGCCGACCACGACCACCTCGACCTTGTCGCCGTCCTGCTTGGCGATGGAGTCGAGCAGGGCCCGCAGCTCGTCGGGGCGGTTGCCCATGGTGATGACGACCGCGCCGACCTTCAGTGAGGAAGAAGCCTCCACTGCGCTCACCTCAGCCTGCTCGACGCGAGGATGGACACCAGGTGCAGCAGGGTCTGCAGGAGCGCGATGCCGGCCAGCACCGCGACGCCGAGCCGGGAGAAGAACAGGTCGTCCCTGACCGTGTCCAGGACCGCCAGGACCAGGATCAGCAGGGACGCCTCGATCCCGAGCACCAGCCGGTGGAACTTCAGCGCCGCGGCGGCCTTGCGGGCCAGTGCCATGCCGGACGAGCGGGGCTCGGACGCCGCCTCCTTGACCGGCGGCAGCCCGCCTTGGTGGCGGGCGACGCCGACGAGGTCGGTCTCGGCCTTGATCAGGATCGCGCCGAGGGCGGCCAGCGTGCCGAGGAAGGCCCAGAGCCAGTCGATCCGCCCGGTGCCCCACAGGTCGGCGGCGCGCAGGCCGAAGCCGACGAGGACCGCGGCGTCGGTCAGGTAGGCACCGACCCGGTCCAGGTAGACCCCGCCGAGCGAGAACTGCTGCTTCCAGCGCGCGATCTCGCCGTCGACGCAGTCGAGCAGCAGATAGAGCTGGACCATCAGCACGCCGAGCACGGCGCCCGCGATCCCCGGCACCAGCAGGGCCGGCGCCGCGAGCACGCCGAAGACGGTCATCAGGTAGGTCAGCTGGTTGGGCGTGACCCGCGTGTTCACCAGGTACCGGTCCACCCGCAGCGAGATCTCCCGCATGTACAGGCGTCCCGCCCAGTGCTCACCGCTGCGCCGGTCCTTCACCCCTGCGGGGTGGACGACCGGTCGTAGTTCAGCTACCGATGGCCTTGACATAGTCGGCGTAGATGTCCTTGATCTGGTCGGAGGTCAGGTCGAGGTGTTCGAGGATCGTGTAGCGGCCGGGCCGGGTCTCCGGGGCGAACTCCACGACCCTGACGAACTCGTCCGTCGTGAAGCCGATCTCCTCCGGCAGTACCGGCAGCCCGTGCCGACGCAGCACCTCGGCCATGTACGCCGACTCCTCGTGGGCCCCGCGCAGATACATCGCGAAGGCCGCGCCGAGGCCGCACTGCTCGCCGTGGGCCGCGGCCCGCTTGGGGAACAGCAGATCGAAGGCGTGGTTGATCTCGTGGCACGCCCCGGAGGACGGCCGCGAGTCACCGGACACCGACATGGCGATACCGCTGAGGACGAGCGCCTCGGCCAGCACCTGCAGGAAGCCGGTGTCCCCGATGCCACCCGGGTGTCTGAGCACCGCCTCGCCCGCCTGCCGGGCGATCGCGGCGGCGAGACCGTCGATCTTCTCGCCCTTCACCCGGTTGGCGAGCTCCCAGTCCGCGATCGCGGAGATGTTGGAGACGGCGTCGCCGATACCGGCCCGTACGAACCGCACCGGAGCGTCGCGGATCACGTCCAGGTCGATGACGACCGCGATCGGGTTCGGTACGCCGTACGAGCCTCGGCCGGCGTCGTTGTCGAGGGTCGCGACGGGCGAGCACAGGCCGTCGTGCGCGAGGTTCGTGGGTACGGCGACCAGCGGGAGGCCGACGCGTGCCGCCGCGAACTTGGCACAGTCGATGATCTTGCCGCCGCCCAGGCCGACGACCGCGTCGTAGTGGCCGGCCTTTATGTCGCTCGCCAGCCGGACCGCGTCGTCGAGGGTGCCGCCACCCACCTCGTACCAGGTCGCGCCGGGCAGCGAAGGGGCGATGCGCTCACGGAGTGTGGCGCCGGAGCCGCCGCTGACGGCGACGGCGAGCCTGCCGGAGTGGGAGATGCGCTCGTCGGCGAGCACACAGCCCAGGTCGTCGAGGGCACCGGGGCGGATGTCCACGACGACCGGCGAAGGAATCAGCCTCGTCAGTACTGGCACGCGATCTCCCGTCCGCGGGCGAGATCGTCGTGGTTGTCGATCTCCACCCACTTGACGTCGCCGATCGGCGCGACGTCGATACGGAAGCCGCGATTGACCAGTTCCTGGTAGCCGTGCTCGTAGAACTGCTGCGGGTCGGTCTCCCACACGGTCCGCAGCGCGTCGGCCAGCTCCCAGGCGGCGTCGCCCTCGATGAGGGTGACGCCGATGTACTCGCCGGTGGCCTCGGCCGGGTCCATCAGCTTGGTGATCTTCGTCATGCCCTTGCCGGGGTCGACGACGACCTTCATCTCCTCGTCGGCCAGCGTCTTCACGGTGTCCAGGGCGAGGATGATCTTCTTGCCGTCGCCGCGGGCGGCGAGCAGCGTCTTCTCGACGGAGACCGGGTGGACGGTGTCGCCGTTGGCGAGGATCACGCCGTCCTTGAGGGCGTCACGGCCGCACCACAGGGAGTAGGCGTTGTTCCACTCCTCGGCCTTGTCGTTGTCGATGAGGGTGAGCTTGAGGCCGTACTTCCGCTCCAGGGCCGCCTTGCGCTCGTACACGGCCTCCTTGCGGTAGCCGACGATGATCGCGGCCTCGGTCAGGCCGACCTCGGCGAAGTTGCCGAGGGTCAGGTCCACAACCGTGGGTTCGCCCTCTATGCCCGCGGGCCCCACCGGCACCAGCGCCTTAGGCAGGCTGTCGGTGTAGGGGCGCAGACGGCGTCCGGCGCCGGCCGCCAGCACGAGGCCGATCATGCGGGTTCTCCTTCGTCGTGTACGGCGGGGGCCCCGGAGGACACCCAGAAGCGGATGCTCTCCACGAGCACCACCAGAGCCACAGCCACGGCGAGAACCGTGAGCGCGACCTTGAACTGCGCGGCGGAGAGCGCCGCGGCCAGGACGGTGACGAGCAGCGTCCGTCCTTCGTGCCCCCCGACGGCGCGCACCAGCCAGGCCGGGGGCGCTCCGGCGTTGCCGCGGATGCGGTACACCGTGTCGTAGTGATGGTAGGCGACCGCCGCCACCAGCCCGAAAGCCGCGGGAAGGGCTCCGTTCACCTCGGCTTTGGCCGCCAGGATCAGGACGGTGCAGTACTCGGCGGCCCGGAAGAACGGGGGGACGAGCCAGTCGAGAGCGCCCTTGAGGGGCAGTGCCACGGCGGCGGCCGAGGTGAGCACGTACAGGACGGCCAGGGCGACGGGGAGCGCGCTGCCGTACGGCGCCAGGGCCGCGGCACCGACCACCATCGCGGCGGCGGGCAGCACGAGGAAGGCGCGTGAGCTGAACGGGGGGTGCGCGGGCAGCTTCCGCAGGAGTGTGACGAGGCCCTCTGCGAGCGGCCCGCTGTCCGCCAGGTCCGCCAGCGCCTGCGCCGCCCGGTCCGTGCGCCGTGCCTTGCGGGTCAGCGAGCGCAGCACCCGGCCCGCCGTCGTGTACGTCGCCGCGAAGGCGCACCCGATGAGCAGCGCGTAGAAGGTGATACGAGGAGTCGTGGCCGCCGTGAGGAGGGCGATCATCGCCCAGCGCTCGCCGATCGGCAGGACGATCATGCGGCGTACCCACACCGTCCAGCCGACACTGTCCAGCTTGTCCGAAAGGGCCGCGGTGGGGCTGGTGTTGGCGGTGGCGTCGTGGTTGGCCTCGTTGAAGGAGAAGTCCACGACGTGCCGGCAGGTCTGCAGGACCATCGCGCCCAGCGCCAGGGCCCATACGTCGTCGCCGCCTCGGGCGGCTCCCAGGGCGAGGCCGGCGTAGTAGGCGTACTCCTTGGCCCGGTCGAAGGTGGCGTCCAGCCAGGCGCCGAGCGTGGAGTACTGCAGGGAGTAGCGGGCGAGCTGTCCGTCGGTGCAGTCAAGGACGAAGGACGCGAGCAGCAGGACGCCGGCCGCTATGAAGCCGCCGCGCGTGCCGGTGGCCGCGCAGCCCGCCGCGATCAGGGCGGTGAGGAGCGAGGCGGTGGTGACCTGGTTCGGGGTCAGGCCCCGGCGGGCGCACCAGCGGGCGATGTAGCGGGAGTACGGGCTGATGCAGAAGGTGGTGAAGAAGCCGTCGCGGGACTTCACGGCCGACTTCAGGCGTACGGCCTCGTCGTCGACGGCGGCCACGGCCTGCCGTGCCTCGTTGCGGGCCTGCGGGTCGGCGGGGACCTCGGCGACCAGGCTGCCGAGCTCTGGGCGGTGCACGTCGGCACCGTCGTCGTCGAGGGAGGTGACGATGCGGTCGGCGAGGCTGTCGACGGCGACGACCGTGCCGCCGCCCGCCGAGTTCTCGCGCGCCACCGCTCGCGTCAGGGCCTGGCGGCCGGCCGGCTGGGCCGTCACGGCGCCCGGCACCGCGGCGAGCGGGAAGCGGGGGTCGGTGAGGCCGAGGCGGAGCGCGTGGGCGTGGCCCACGAAGCGGGCATCGACCACGGCGACGCGCTGGTCACCGGGCACCTGGGCGAGAAGCGTCTCGGCGTCGGCGGCGTCGGCGGCGATCCGTACGTCGAAGCCGAGGGACCGCAGATCGCCCTCGATCGACGATCCGGGGACCGGCTGACCGGTGAGGATGGCGGTCGACAACCGAACTCACTCCCTGGGTGCCGACGCACGGCGTCGGTCATGTACATGGTGGGGACGCCCTCCGTGGTGCGGCTTGGCTGCACCAGGCGGGCGGCATGTCGGCAGAGGCTATCGGATCCCCGGAAGGCCGCGTTCACCGCCCGTTCACGGGCCGATCAACACCGCCTCCCCCTGCCGTTGCCGCGATCATCATCAAGGATCCGGTGCCCCGCCCACAAACCGCGCACCACACACCGGGCATCCAGGACATTACGCCGGACGCGGCCGGCTCGACATAGGGTGGGCGACCATGACATGGCTGATCACCGGCGGTGCCGGATATATCGGGGCCCATGTGGCGCGGGCCATGACCGACACAGGGGAGCCCGTCCTCGCACTGGACGACCTCTCGACCGGAATCCCCGAGCGGCTCCCGGCGGACGTGCCGCTCGTCGAGGGGTCGACGACGGACGCCGGCCTGCTGAAACGGCTGCTGGCCGAGCACGAGGTGACGGGTGTGCTGCACCTGGCCGCGCGCAAACAGGTGGCCGAGTCCGTGGCGCAGCCGACGCGGTACTACCGCGAGAACGTGGGCGGCCTCGCCACGCTTCTGGAGGCGGTCGCCGAGGCCGGGATCGAGCGCTTCGTCTTCTCTTCGTCGGCGGCCGTCTACGGCGACCCCGGTGTGGATCCGATCACGGAGGACACCCCGTGCGCTCCGGTGAACCCGTACGGCGAGACGAAGCTCGCCGGTGAGTGGCTGGTGCGGGCGGCGGGCCGGGCGCACGGCATCTCGACGGTGTGCCTGCGCTACTTCAACGTCGCCGGTGCCGCCGCGCCCGAGCTGGCGGACACCGGGGTCTTCAACATCGTCCCCATGGTCTTCGACCGGCTCACGCGGGACGAGGCGCCGCGGATCTTCGGCGACGACCATCCGACGCCGGACGGCACCTGCGTCCGTGACTACATCCATGTCGTGGATCTGGCCGAGGCACACCTGGCCGCCGCCCGGCGGCTCGATGACCGCAGCGGCGACCTGACGGTGAACATCGGCCGCGGCGAGGGCGTCTCGGTGCGCGAACTGATCACGGTGATCGGCGAGGTGACCGGCGACCGGCGCCCACCCGTCATCGAGGCCCGGCGCCCCGGTGACGCGCCGCGCGCGGTCGCCTCGGCCGACCGGGCCGCCGAGGAACTCGGCTGGACGGCCCGGCGCTCGGTGCGCGAGATGGTCGAGTCGGCGTGGCAAGGGTGGCTGCTGCACCGCGGCGGATGATCAGCGGATGATCACCCGGCGCTCTGACCTGCGGATCGTTTCTGCAGGTCAGAGCACATGACAACGGTGTTCAGTGCCGCGTTGCCCTACCCCCCACCCGTAGTTCACTGTGATCCCGAGCGAACACAGGAGGACGCTTTCATGGGGGCTGGCCACGATCACGGGCACGCGCACGGGCATACGCACGGCGCGTCGGCCGGCGGTACGGCGACCGCGGCGTACCGCGGCAGGCTGCGGGTCGCTTTGTCGATCACGCTCACCGTCATGGTGGTCGAACTCGTCGGCGGTGTGGTCGCCGACTCGCTCGCGCTGGTCGCCGACGCGGCCCACATGGCGACGGACGCGCTGGGCCTGGGCATGGCGCTGCTCGCGATCCACTTCGCGAGCCGTCCACCGAGCGACCGGCGCACCTTCGGCTACGCCCGCGCGGAGATCCTGGCCGCCCTCGCCAACTGTCTGCTGCTGCTCGGGGTCGGCAGCTACGTCCTGTACGAGGCGATCCAGCGGTTCATCACGCCCGCCGACACCGAGGGCGGCCTGACGGTCGTGTTCGGTCTGATCGGTCTGGTGGCGAACCTGATCTCGCTCACGCTGCTGATGCGCGGTCAGCGGGAGAGCCTGAACGTGCGCGGCGCGTTCCTGGAGGTGGCCGCGGACGCGCTGGGCTCGCTCGCGGTGCTGATCTCGGCTGTGGTGATCCTGACCACGGGCTGGCAGGCCGCCGACCCGATCGCCTCGCTCGTCATCGCCCTGATGATCGTGCCGCGCACCTGGAAGCTGCTGCGCGAGACGCTCGACGTGCTGCTGGAGGCGGCCCCCAAGGACGTCGACATCGCGGAGGTCCGCGCCCACATACTCGCCCTGGACGGCGTCGAGGACGTCCACGACCTGCACGCCTGGACGATCACCTCCGGCATGCCGGTGCTGTCCGCGCACGTCGTCGTCCGCTCCGACGTCCTCAGCGCGATAGGCCACGAGAAGATGCTGCACGAGCTCCAGGGCTGCCTCGGCGACCACTTCGACGTGGAGCACTGCACCTTCCAGCTGGAGCCGAGCGGGCACGCGGAGCACGAGGCGCGGCTGTGCCACTGACCCGCACGGCCTGCCACTGACGGACACCCGTACGGGCGCCGGGGAGCGCGGATGTGACGGAATGCAGCGATCCGGCACACGGTTGCGTCCTGGTGCTCACAGCCCCGCCCCGGACGGTTCCGTGCCCGCCGCGCCGGGCACGATCAACTGCCGGGAGTGCCGTATTCGTGCGGCACACTTGGGGCGCGAAGACCGATGTGAAGGATGGGTATGCCGATCACACCTGCCACCGCGACGCACAGTCCGTCGAACGGCACCGCAGACGCGATCTTGCTGGAACTGGTCGACGAGAACGGTGTGACGATCGGCACCGCGGAGAAGCTGGCAGCGCATCAGCCGCCGGGGCAGCTGCACCGCGCCTTCTCCGTGTTCCTCTTCGACGAGCACGGCAGACTGCTGCTCCAGCAGCGGGCGGCGGGCAAGTACCACTCCCCCGGTGTGTGGTCCAACACCTGCTGCGGCCACCCTTACCCCGGCGAGGCGCCCTTCGCGGCGGCCGCCCGGCGCACGTACGAGGAGCTCGGCGTCTCCCCGTCACTGCTCGCCGAGGCGGGCACGGTCCGCTACAACCACCCGGACCCGGCCTCGGGCCTGGTCGAGCAGGAGTACAACCATCTCTTCGTGGGGCTCGTCCAGGCGCCGCTCGGGCCGGACCCGGAGGAGGTCGGCGCGACGGCCTTCGTGACCGCCGCCGAGCTGGCGGAGCGGCACGCGAAGGACACCTTCTCCTCCTGGTTCATGACCGTGCTGGACGCGGCCCGCCCCGCGGTCAGGGAACTGACGGGCGCGTCCGCCGGCTGGTGACGAGCGTCACGGCACCTGCGCGGGCTTGAGCGGCAGGGCGGCCCAGATCACCTTGCCGCCGCTCGCGGTGTGCTCGACGTCGCACACCCCGCCCGCCTCCCGGGTGATCTCGGTGACCAGGAGCAGTCCGCGGCCTCCCGTCCGGCCGTGGTCGGCCTCCAGGGCGCTCGGGCGGTAGGGGTGGTTGTCCTCCACGGACACCCGCACCCACTCGGCACCTACGGCGACCTCCACGGCCAGCATCGGCGAAAGCAGCGCCGCGTGCCGCACAGCGTTCGTGACCAGTTCCGAGACGATCAGCAGCAATCCCTGGACCAGGTCGTCGGAGACCGGCACCCCCTGGCGGTACAGCAGGTCCCGTACGGCGTGTCGCGCCTGGGGGACGGAGGCGTCGACGGCGGGAGCGGTGAACCGCCACACGCCCTCGTACGGCAGGGGGTCCGGCGGCACCGCGTCGAGGGGTTCGTCCGTGCCGCCCGCTGGGCGTGGGTCGGGCCCGCGCCCGTGGTTCTCCATCGTCCGGTCGCCACCCTTGCGCTCGATTGTCACCACACGTCGAGTGTTGGCAATCGACCCCTCCGGCCCAGAGCCCTGAACAGAAGTCAGCCGGTATCGAGCACTTCTGACCGTTGGCGTATGACACAGTCAGTTGTTGGACCGCTCCTGTCCCGCTCCGCGCCGACTTCCCGAACTAGTCGGGTTGTACGGGTTTGCCGGCCGGGTTGCCCGATCCGCTCCGTGTGTCGTCGTCCGGGGTGAGCCGGTCGGACACCATGCCGGCGATTCGGCGCCCGCCGAAGCCGGTCGCGACGAGACCGAGCCCGTCGAAGAGCAGGGCGAGGGAGAAGAGAGCGCCGATCACGTACCTGCTGCTCGGCCAGGAGGCCAGCACCCCGATGCCGAGGACCAGGTCGAACGCGCCCTGCAGCAGCGTCCAGCCGAACTGCGGGCCGCGCACCACCAGGCTGCCGACCAGGCGGAACACCCCGCCGGTCAGGAACAGCAGCGCGGCGAACATGGTCAGGGCCTCGGCCGCCGCCTCCGGGCGCCTGATCACGACCACTCCGGCCGCGATGTTCAGGGCGGCCACGACGACGCCGAGCCAGAAGAAGGGGGAACCCCGGGCCTGGACCGCGTGCAGCAGCCCGACGGCGCCGCCGATCAGCAGCAGCCAGCCGAACAGGAGCATCGAGGTGAGCGTGGCCACCCCGGTGTACATCAGCCCGATCAGTCCCGCGATCACCAGGATCACACCGAGCGCGGCCAGCCAGCCGAAGCCGCGGATCAGCCGGGCGACCCCGGCGTTGTTGTTGGCGTTCTTGGCGTTCTTGGCGTTCTTGGCGTTCTTGGCGTTCTTGGCGGCTCTGGCCATCGGCGCCTCCTCGGAGCAGGCCCCTTCTTGATCGTACGGTCGGTGACGGCGGATAGCATCCGCCGCATGGAGCCGCAGCTGCTGCACAGCGTCAACGACTCGGTCGCCACCGTCGTCGTCCAGCACCCGGCCAAGCGCAACGTGATGACGGCCGCGATGTGGCGGGCGCTGCCGCCGCTGCTCGACTCGCTGGCGGCCGATCCGGGCGTACGGGCGCTGGTGGTGACGGGCGAGGGCGGTACGTTCTGCGCGGGGGCCGACATCTCCACGCTCCGGGGGTCGCCGGAGGAGGCGCAGGGGCTCGCCGTGCGCGCCGAGGATGCCCTCGCGGCCTTCCCGAAGCCGACGCTGGCGGCGATCCGCGGTCACTGTGTGGGCGGCGGGGCGCAACTCGCGGCGGCCTGCGATCTGCGGTTCGCCGAGGAGGGCGCGCTGTTCGGGGTGACCCCGGCCAAGCTGGGCGTGGTGTATCCGGCCTCCGCCACCCGGCGGCTGGTGGCGCTGGTGGGTCCGGCGACCGCCAAGTACCTGTTGTTCTCCGGGGAGTTGATCGACACCGGGCGGGCCCTACGCACCGGTCTGGTGGACGAGGTGCTGCCCGCGGGAGAACTCGGCCAGCGGGTCGCGGAGTTCACCCGGGTCCTGGTGTCCCGCTCTCAGCTGACGCAGGCGGCGGCGAAGGAGTTCGCGAACGGCCGCACCGACCGGGACGCGTACTGGTCCACGCAGGCACGCGGCAGCGGCGACACCGCGGAGGGCGTCGCCGCGTTCCTGGAGCGCAGACAGCCGTGCTTCACCTGGAGCGTGCCTACGTCAGGATGAAGCGGCTCTTTCCGCGGATCTCCTCGACCAGATGGGCCGGGGCCTTCTGCGGGGATCCGGCGTCGTAGGGCGGCTGCGGGTCGTACTCGGTCAACAGCTGTACGGCCTGGGCGTGTGCGTCACCCGCGATCCGGCCGAGCAGGGTCAGGCCCATGTCGATGCCGGAGGAGACACCGGCCGCGGTGACATACTTGCCGTCGCTCACCACCCGCTCCCCTGTCGGCTCGACGCCGAACTGCTTCAGGAAATCCAGGGCGAGCCAGTGCGAGGTCGCCCGGCGGCCCTCGAGGAGCCCGGCGGCGGCCAGCAGCAGGGAGCCGGTGCACACCGAGGTCGTCCAGGTGCTGGTAGCGTCGGCGGCGCGCAGCCAGTCCAGGAGCGTGTCGTTCTCCATCTGCGGGGTCTGACCCGGGCCGCCCGGGACGACCACGATGTCGGGGCGGGTCACCTCGTCGAGCGCCTTGTCGGCGGTGAGGGCGAGGTTGCCGGTCTCGTTGCGGACGGGACCGGTCCGCTCGGCGACGAAGACGGTCTCGGCGTCGGGGAGACGGCCGAGGGTCTCGTACGGGCCGACGGCGTCCAGGGCGGTGAAGCGGTCGTAGAGGAGGATGGCGATCTGCATGGGGGGCCTTTCGGTGGCTGGGGCGGGTGTCGGCGGGCGGAGGACAGAGGGTGGGTGCGCCGGGCGTCGGTGGGCGCGTGGTGGGCGCCAGCGGGCCGGTAGCAGAGGTCAGCCGGCGCCTTGCGGGCGCCAGCGGAGCGGTGGCCGAGGTCAGCGAGCAGATGCCGGCCGTCAACGGGCGCCTGGCAGGCGCCGGCCGACCGGCGGCGGATCTCGCGGACGCGTGGCGCGCGCCAGCGGACCGAGGGCGAAGGTCAGCGAGCAGATGGGCGAAGGTCAGCGGGCAGGCGCCGGCCGTCAACGGGCGCCTGGCAGGCGCCGGCCGACCGGCGACGGATCTCGCGGACGCATGGCGCGCGCCAGCGGGTCCGAGGTCAGTGGGTGGGGGCCGGGCGGAAGCGGCGGCGGTATTCGGCTGGGGCTGCGCCGAGCGCCTTGATGAAGGCGCGGCGCATGGCTTCGGGGGTGCCGTAGCCGCTGGCGCGGGAGATTTCCTCGACGCCGTCCCCTGTGTCCTCCAGGAGGCGGCGGGCGTGTTCGAGGCGGACGCGGTCGACGTAGCGGCCGGGGGTCATGCCGGTCTCGGCCAGGAAGGCGCGGGCGAAGTGGCGGGGGGAGAGGCGGGCGCGCTCGGCCAGGGACTCGACGGTCAGGTTGTCGGCGGGGTGTTCGCTGATCCACCGCTGGACCTCGCGGAGCGGGTCGCGTTTGGCGGTCTGGACGGCGAGCTGGGCGCTGAACTGGGCCTGGTTGCCGGGCCTGCGCAGGAAGACGACCAGGTGGCGGGCGACGGTGAGCGCCACGTCCCGGCCCAGGTCCTCCTCTACCAGGGCCAGCGCGAGGTCGATGCCCGAGGTGACGCCGGCGGAGGTGGAGACGTGTCCGTCGCGTACGTAGATGGGTTCGGCGTCGACCTCGATCGCCGGGTGGTCACGGGCCAGCTTGTCGCAGTACGCCCAGTGGGTCGTGGCGCGGCGGCCGTCCAGCAGGCCCGCTTCGGCGAGCAGGACCGCGCCGGTGCAGACGGAGACCAGGCGCTCCGCGCGCGGGCCTTGCTCGCGCAGCCAGTCGGTCAGGCGCGGGGCAGGGCGCCGGGTGCCCTGGCCGCCGGGGACGAGGAGCGTGTGCGGGGCGGGTGCGTCGGCGAGGGCCCCGTCCGGGACGAAGGTCAGGCCGCCGGAGGTGCGCACCGGGGCGCCGTCCAGCGAGGCCGTACGGATGCGGTACGTCCCCGGGGTGTGCGTCTCGGCCCCGGCGAACACCTCCACGGGGCCGGTGACATCGAGGCTCTGGATGTCGTCGAAGAGGACGACGAGAACGGTTCGCTGGGCCATGCCCTCGATTCTTGAGTGAGGGGCGGGTGGCCGCAATGACGAGTTCCCCACCTTTCCTGCCACACCGGCCGGCTGCGGGACACCGACACCTGGATCAGGTACCGACCGGTCGGTAACGTGCGCCATATGACTACCGTCGCCCTGGACCCGCGCGCGGGCCGCCGCTGCCACAACGTGCTCAACTCCCTGCACGCGACGCACTACTTCTCCCCCGACCTGGGCCGGGAGCTGGGCGCGCTCGGCGTCACGCACCCCCGGGCCGTCAACTTCGCGGTGCGGGCGGCCGCTCTGGGGCCGGTCGGGGCCGGCACGGTGACGGCTGCCTTCTACAACTACAAGCACGAACTCGTGGCCCGGCACGTGCCCGCGGTGTGGGCCACGGCCACGCCCGAGCAGATCCTGGCGGCACGCGCGCGTGCCGTCGACGCGACCCTGCGCCGCCTGCTCGGCGACGAGACGCCGGTGTCCGCCGAGATGGCGGAGGCGGCGCGGCTCGCCCTGCGCGCCGCCGAGGCCTGCTCGCGCAGTGCCCGGCCGCTGTACTCCGCGCACGCCGACCTGCCGGTGCCCGAGGAGCCGCACCTGGCGTACTGGCACGCCGCCACACTGCTGCGCGAGCACCGGGGCGACGGCCATCTCGTCGCCCTGATGTCCGCGGGGCTCGACGGTCTGGAGGCGGTGGTGACCCATACGGCAACCGGCAAGGGCATGACGCCCAAGTGGGTGTGCGACACCCGCGGCTGGACCCGGGAGGACTGGGACGCGGCGAGCGGGCGGCTGCGGGAGCGCGGGCTGCTGGACGAGGACGGTGAGCTGACGGAGCAGGGGGTCGCGCTGCGCGAGGGGATCGAGCGGGAGACCGACCGGCTGGACCGGGCCCCGTACGAGCACCTGGGCGCGGACGGCGTCGCGCGTCTGACAGAGCTCGGCACAGGCTTCGCACGCGCCGCCCTCGCCGCGGGCGCCTTTCCGGCGGACCTGCTCGGCAAGCGCTGAAGAGCGGCGCGGCGGAAGCGGGGGCGACGATCCGGGAGTCTCCCGCGCCGTCGCCCTGACGGGCCCTCCGGCCGACACCGCACAACACACCCACCGGGACCTACCGGCAGCGCCGCACAACAACACATCCACCGGACCTACCGGCAGCGCCGCACGGCGCTCCTGGCGGTCTCCCTGTCCTCCGGCTGAATGACCGGCCCGGATGCGACGGCGCATGCCTGGCCGTTGCCGAGGTACCCGGTCCGCTCCCTGCCGGAGTGGCCGGGAGAGGAAAGGGGAAACTCGTGTTCCGTGCGATCGCAGATGTTCTGCGCCAGATCGGTGGCGCCGTCGCCACCGTGGTGACGCTGCCCTTCCGGGCCCTGGCCCGGCTCTTCGGCGGCGCCTCGCGCTCGACCCGCAGCCGCAGGGTCTGATGCGCCCACCCACGCCGCCCCGCCGGTTGTCGCCCTGATCCCCGGTTGTCGGTGCCACCTGCCACAATTGCCGCGCAACCTCAGTGGAGAAGGCGGTACGGGATCGTGACGACACCCCTCGTAGGGTCCATCGAAGGCAGGATCGCCGAGGAACTCGGCGTACGGGAGCGGCAGGTCAAGGCTGCCGTGGAGCTGCTCGACGGCGGTTCCACGGTTCCCTTCATCGCCCGCTACCGCAAGGAAGCGACCGAGATGCTCGACGACGCGCAGCTGCGCACGATCGAGGAGCGGCTGCGCTATCTGCGGGAGCTGGAGGAACGGCGGACGGCGATCCTCGACTCGGTGCGCGAGCAGGGCAAGCTCACCGAGGAGCTCGAGGCGCGGATCCGGGCGGCGGAGACCAAGGCGCGCCTGGAGGACATCTACCTGCCGTACAAGCCCAAGCGGCGCACGAAGGCGCAGATCGCGCGTGAGGCGGGCCTGGAGCCGCTGGCCGACGGGCTGCTCGGTGATCCGACCGTCGAACCGCTCGCCGCGGCCGCCGCGTTCGTCGACGCCGACAAGGGCGTGGCCGATCCGCAGGCCGCGCTCGACGGGGCCCGGGCGATCCTCACCGAGCGGTTCTCGGAGGACGCCGACCTGATCGGCGAGCTGCGCGAGCGCATGTGGGTGCGCGGGCGGCTGGCGGCGAAGGTGCGGGAGGGCAAGGAGGAGGCGGGCGCCAAGTTCGCCGACTACTTCGACTTCGCCGAGCCGTTCACCGAGCTGCCCTCGCACCGCATCCTCGCCATGCTGCGCGGCGAGAAGGAGGAGGTCCTCGACCTGGTCCTTGAGCCCGAGGAGCCGACGGACGGTCCTTCGTCGTACGAGGGCATGGTGGCGCACCGCTTCGGGATCACCGACCGGGGCCGTCCGGCCGACAAGTGGCTGCAGGACACGGTCCGCTGGGCCTGGCGCACCCGCATCCTGGTGCACCTCGGCATCGACCTCAGGCTGCGCCTGCGTACGGCGGCGGAGGACGAGGCCGTGAACGTCTTCGCGGCGAACCTGCGCGACCTGCTGCTCGCCGCCCCGGCCGGCACGCGCGCGACGCTGGGCCTGGACCCCGGCTTCCGTACGGGCGTGAAGGTCGCCGTCGTCGACGCGACCGGCAAGGTCGTCGCCACGGACGTGATCTACCCGCATGTCCCGGCCAACAAGTGGGACGAGGCGATCGCCAAGCTGGCCCGGCTGGCGAAGGAGCACGCGGTCGAGCTGATCGCGATCGGCAACGGCACGGCGTCCCGGGAGACCGACAAGCTCGCCGGTGAACTGATCACCAAGCACCCGGAGTTGAAACTCACCAAGGTCATGGTGTCGGAGGCGGGCGCCTCGGTGTACTCGGCCTCCGCGTTCGCCTCGCAGGAGCTGCCCGACATGGACGTGTCGCTGCGCGGCGCGGTGTCGATCGCCCGCCGGCTCCAGGACCCGCTGGCCGAGCTGGTGAAGATCGACCCGAAGTCGATCGGTGTCGGCCAGTACCAGCACGACCTGTCCGAGGTGAAGCTGTCGCGTTCGCTGGACGCGGTGGTGGAGGACTGTGTGAACGGGGTGGGGGTCGACGTCAACACGGCGTCGGCGCCGCTGCTGGCCCGGGTCTCCGGCATCACCTCCGGGCTCGCCGAGAACATCGTGGCGCACCGGGACAGCAACGGCCCCTTCAAGTCGCGCACGCAGCTGAAGGGTGTGGCGCGGCTCGGCCCGAAGGCGTACGAGCAGTGTGCGGGCTTCCTGCGCATCCGCGGCGGCGACGACCCGCTGGACGCGTCCAGCGTGCACCCGGAGGCGTATCCGGTCGTGCGGCGGATGGTGCAGACGTCCGGGCAGGAGGTCGCCTCGCTCGTCGGCAACACCGGTGTGCTGCGCTCGCTGAAGCCGCAGGACTTCGTGGACGAGACGTTCGGTCTGCCGACGGTGAGCGACATCCTCAAGGAGCTGGAGAAGCCCGGGCGCGACCCGCGGCCCGCGTTCAAGACGGCCACCTTCAAGGAGGGCGTCGAGAAGATCTCCGACCTGTCCTCCGGGATGATCCTGGAGGGCGTGGTCACGAATGTGGCGGCGTTCGGGGCGTTCATCGATGTGGGTGTCCACCAGGACGGTCTGGCGCACGTCTCCGCGATGTCGAAGACGTTCGTCAAGGACCCGCGGGACGTGGTGAAGCCCGGCGACATCGTCAAGGTGAAGGTGCTGGACGTCGACATTCCGCGCAAGCGGATCTCACTGACGCTGCGGCTGGACGACGAGGCCGCGCCGCAGGAGCGGCAGCCCTCCGGCGAGCGGCGGCAGCGCGGTGGGCGTCCGCCGCAGCAGCGCCAGGGGGGCCGGGGCGGTGGCGGCG
>NZ_NTGE01000006.1 GCF_002291145.1 Streptomyces sp. SA15 | reverse complement strand
GTCAGGGCGCCCGCGGTGGTGAGGAGGGCGACGGCGGCCGCCGCGGTGGCCAGGCGGCGGGCGGGTCGGGCGGATCGGGCGGGGAGTGTGGATCTGGGTCGCATGCGGGTGCGTCCTCTCGTCGAATCGATTCGACTGAATCGATTCACCTGTGGGGGGCGGTGAGTTTGGCAAAGGGGTGGCAAAGCGTCAATGGGTGGGACGTGTTCGGTCTTTCGTCGTCTGATACGAGACGCGATCTACGAGAGACTCGATTCCATGCGTACTGCGTACAGCGTGGAGACGGTGAGGGCGGCCGAGCGGGAGCTGATGGCACGGCTTCCGGACGGGGCGCTGATGCAACGGGCGGCCGCGGGACTCGCCGCCGCCTGCGCGGACCTGCTGGGGCGGGTGTACGGCAGCCGGGTCGTGCTGCTGGTCGGCAGCGGGGACAACGGCGGCGACGCCATGTACGCCGGAGCCCGGCTGGCGCGTCGGGGTGCGGGTGTCACTGCGGTGCTGCTCGCGCCCGAACGGGCCCATGCCGGGGGGCTGGCGGCGTTGCGGCGGGCGGGGGGCCGTGCGGTGGGGACGGCAGCCGTCGAGGAGCTGATCGGCCGGGCCGATCTCGTCGTCGACGGGATCGTCGGCATCGGCGGGAAGGGCGGACTGCGGCCGGACGCGGTGCCGTTGGCCGCCGCCGCGGAGCGCTCGCGGGCCGCCGTCGTCGCCGTCGACCTGCCGAGCGGCGTGGACGTCGACACGGGCGAGGTGCACGGGGCGGCCGTACGGGCCGACCTGACCGTCACCTTCGGGACGCACAAGCCGGGCTTGCTGATCGATCCGGCGCGGGAGTACGCCGGGTCGGTGCGGCTCGTCGACATCGGGCTGGAGCTGCCCGCCGAGCCCGAGTTGGAGGCGTTGCAGCACGCGGATGTGGCCCGGCTGCTGCCGGTGCCGGCCGTGGAGAGCGACAAGTACCGGCGTGGCGTGGTCGGTGTCGCCGCCGGGTCCGCGCGCTATCCGGGGGCCGCCGTACTCGCCGTGGCGGGGGCGCTGCGGGGCGGCGCCGGGGCCGTACGGTACGTCGGGCCCGCCGGGGACGCCGTGATCGCGCGTTTTCCCGAGACGCTCGTGTCGGACCAGGGGCCGAAGCGGGCGGGGCGGGTGCAGGCGTGGGTCGTCGGGCCGGGGGCCGGGGAGGACGCGGCGACCGTGGCGGAGGTGCTGGCGGCGGACGTGCCGGTGCTGATCGACGCGGACGGGCTGCGGCTGGCGGAGGTCGGGACGGTGCGGGCGCGCACGGCGCCGACGTTGATGACTCCGCACGCCGGGGAGGCGGCGGCGTTGCTCGGGGTGGCGCGCGAGGAGGTCGAGGGGGCTCGGCTGGGGGCGGTGCGGGAGTTGGCGGGGCGGTACGGGGCGACCGTGCTGTTGAAGGGGTCGACGACGCTGGTGGCCGATTCCCGGGGTGGGGCGGTGCGGGTGAACGCGACGGGGACCGGCTGGCTGGCTACGGCGGGGAGTGGGGACGTGTTGTCGGGGCTGGCGGGGTCGTTGCTGGCGGCGGGGCTTTCCGCGGTGGACGCGGGGAGTGTGGGCGCGTATCTGCATGGGCTGGCGGGGAGGTTCGCGGCGGGTGGGGCGCCGGTGGGGGCGAGTGATGTGGCGGCGGCTGTGGGGAGGGCTTGGCGGGATGTCGTGGCGGTATGAGGGCGGGTGGAGGTGCTGAGGGGTTTCGCCCCCGCCGCCCCTACCCGTCCCATCTGAAGGGGCTCCGCCCCTGTGAGCCCCGCCAGGGGGCTCCGCCCCCTGGACCCTGCCTGTGCGGCCCTCGTCAAAACGGGTGACCCCGCCGCGCGTCACCCCCTCCGCAGGCCGTCCCCGCGTTTCTCTGATCGCATGATCAGCAGACGTATCTTCCCTCACGGCCCCCGACTGGTCCCCGGCGACCAGGTGTACGTGTGGGGCCGTAGGCCCGGAAAGTAGGCGTCCACGGGACTGTCCGACCCCTCTGAGACACTGGGGGCGCCATGAATGAGACAGCTGCCCCGCGGACCGCGCCCCTGCGTGCCCGTGCCGAGATCGACCTGGCCGCCCTGCGGGCCAACGTGCGGACCCTGCGCGCCCATGCGCCCGGGGCGGCCGTCATGGCCGTGGTGAAGTCCGACGGGTACGGCCACGGGGCGGTGCCGTGCGCCCGCGCGGCGGTCGAGGCGGGGGCGAGCTGGCTGGGTACGGCCACGCCCGAGGAGGCGCTCGCGCTGCGGGCCGCGGGGCTGACCGGGCGCATCATGTGCTGGCTGTGGACGCCCGGCGGGCCCTGGCGCGAGGCCGTCGAGGCCGGGCTCGACGTGTCGGTCGGCGGAATGTGGGCCCTGCGCGAGGTCACCGAGGCCGCCCGCGACGCCCGTACGCCCGCGCGTGTGCAGCTCAAGGCCGACACCGGGCTCGGGCGGGGCGGCTGCCAGCCGGGCGAGGACTGGGCCGAACTGGTCGGCGCCGCGCTGCGCGCCGAGCGCGAGGGGCTGGTCCGGGTCACCGGCCTGTGGTCGCACTTCGCCTGCGCCGACGAACCCGGGCATCCCTCCATCGCCGCCCAGCTCACCCGCTTCCGGGAGATGGTGACGTACGCCGAGGGCCGGGGCGTCCGCCCCGAGGTGCGGCACATCGCCAACTCGCCTGCCATGCTCACCCTCCCCGAGTCCCACTTCGACCTCGTACGGACCGGGATCGCCCTCTACGGCATCTCGCCCAACCCGGAGATCGGCAGCCCCGCCGACTTCGGACTGCGCCCGGTGATGACGCTGTCGGCGTCCATCGCGCTGGTGAAGCACGTGCCGGGAGGCCACGGCGTCAGTTACGGCCATCACTACGTCACGCCGGGCGAGACCACCCTCGGCCTGGTTCCCGTCGGCTACGCGGACGGCATTCCGCGGCACGCTTCCGGGACCGGCCCTGTGCTGGTCGACGGCAAGTGGCGTACCGTCGCCGGGCGGGTCGCGATGGACCAGTTCGTCGTCGACCTGGGCGGCGACGAGCCCGGGCCGGGTGCTCAGGCGGTGCTGTTCGGGCCCGGCGACCGCGGCGAGCCTACCGCCGAGGACTGGGCGCAGGCCGCGGGGACCATCGCGTATGAAATCGTCACCCGGATCGGAACGCGTGTTCCCCGCGTCTATGTGAATGAGTAACAACCGCCGGGTGAGAGCGGGACGGGACGGGTAACCCGAACGGGGCCCACAGAGGCAAGCAGTCCGTCCCCACCGGCAACACAGGTATCACCGGCAACACCACGAACAGCGAACAGCGAACAACGAACAACGACCCGGCGAACCCAGTGGTCCGGCGAAGAGGAGCGGTACGTGAGCGAGAGCAGTGCGGAGGCCGTCGGGGACGCCGCCGCGGCCGTCGCGGCCGCCACGGGGGAGGCCGGAGGCTGGCGCCGGGCGACCGGCATCGCGGGTGTCGCGATAGGCGTGGTGGCCGCGGGCGCGGCCGCCGGCGTCGCCATAGAGCGGCTCACCGTCGGCCGCGGCATGCGCCAGAAGGCCCGGCTCGCACTGGACTCGGCGGGACCGTACGGCGCGCTGCGCGGCACGCCCGGCAAGGCGTACGGCGACGACGGCACCGAGCTGTACTACGAGGTCGACGACGTCGAACCCGAGGGCGGACCGGCACCCCGCCGGCGCCGCCTCTTCGGCCGCAAGGCCCCCGCCCCGGTCACCGTCGTCTTCAGTCACGGCTACTGCCTCAACCAGGACTCCTGGCACTTCCAGCGCGCTGCGCTGAGGGGCGTCGTACGGACCGTGCACTGGGACCAGCGCAGCCACGGCCGGTCCGGGCGGGGCGTGTCCCAGGTCCAGGACGGCGTACCGGTCACCATCGACCAGCTCGGCCGCGACCTGAAGGCCGTCATCGACGCCACCGTGCCGGAGGGGCCGATCGTGCTGGTCGGGCACTCCATGGGCGGGATGACCGTCATGGCCCTGGCCGACCAGTACCCGGAGCTCATCCGCGACCGGGTCGTCGCCGTCGCCCTCGTCGGTACGTCGTCCGGAGGGCTCGGCCAGGTGAACTTCGGGCTGCCCGTCGCCGGCGTCAATGCCGTACGGCGGGTGCTGCCGGGGGTGCTGAAGGCGCTGGGGCAGCAGGCCGCGCTGGTGGAGAAGGGACGCCGGGCCACCGCCGATCTGTTCGCCGGGATCATCAAGCGGTACTCCTTCTCGTCCCGGGACGTCGATCCGGCCATCGCCCGGTTCGCCGAGCGGATGATCGAGGGCACGCCGATCGACGTGGTCGCCGAGTACTACCCGGCGTTCAACGACCACGACAAGGCCGAGGCCCTCGCCCACTTCGGGGACGTCCCGGTGCTCGTGCTGGCCGGCGTCGGCGACCTCGTCACGCCCAGCGAGCACAGCGAGGCCATCGCCGACCTGCTGCCGGACGCCGAACTGGTCCTCGTGCCGGACGCCGGGCACCTGGTGATGCTGGAACACCCGGAAGTGGTCACCGACCGCCTCGCCGACCTGCTCACCCGCGCGGGTGCCGTGCCCGCAGGGGCTACGGTAAGTGGTTATGGAAGCACCAGCAGCACCGCACGACCCGGCTGAGACCGAACTGACCGTCACCTCCCCCGAGCAGATGCGTGACCTGGGACGACGTCTCGCCAAGCTGCTGCGCGCCGGTGACCTCGTGATGCTCACCGGGGAGCTCGGCGCGGGCAAGACGACGCTGACCCGGGGACTGGGCGAGGGCCTCGGGGTGCGGGGGGCGGTCACCTCCCCGACCTTCGTGATCGCCCGCGTGCACCCTTCCCTCGGTGAGGGCCCGCCCCTGGTCCACGTCGACGCGTACCGCCTGGGCGGCGGGCTGGACGAGATGGAGGACCTCGACCTCGACGTCTCGCTGCCCGAGTCGGTGATCGTCGTGGAGTGGGGCGAGGGCAAGGTCGAGGAGCTGACCGACGACCGGCTGGAGGTCGTCATCCACCGGGCCGTCGGAGACACCACGGACGAGGTACGGCACGTGACGCTCACCGGGCTGGGGGAGCGGTGGGCGGCGGTGGACCTGAGCGTGCTGTCCGCCTGACTCCAGGAATGCTCCGCCTGACTCAGGAATGCTCCGCCTGACTCATGAGGGTGACTCATGAATGGGACGGACCCATGAATGTTCCGACAAGGCGTCGGCAAGATGTTGCGTTCGGCGTCTTGGCCGTGGTCACATGGTATCCAGTCCGTAGTTAGGTGTACCTAACTACGCCCGCCCCCGAACTTCAGGAGGCGTCCATGTCGGCCAACGAGAGCAAGCCGCAGTCACCGCCGCAGCCGTATGCGGTCGTCGCCGGCGTATCCATGCGAGACCTGCTGGCGTCGTGCGCCGCCGCGCACGTGATCTCGACGCCGCCGCGCGTACCCGACCCCGGGACGGTCGAGCGGCCCGCGGAGCACCCGAAAGCCGCGTAGCGCCTGGCTAGCGGATCACGACGACCTTCGCGCCCACCGTCGCGAACAGCCACATCGCGTGGCCGTCCGCCCGTGACTCGCGGATTCCGCCCGTCCGCACGGCCGGGTCGGGCACGGGCATCGAGCCGTCGACCGCCGCGCTGAAGCCGATGGTCACGTCGTTCACGGTGGTGAAGCGGACGACGTGCACGATGGGGGTGCCGTCGGTGCCGGTCACCGCGCTCGAGCGGGACGTGACCGTGTAGGTGCCCGGCGCCGGGTCGACGGTGCCGGGGGTGACGTCGAACATGCGGGTGACCTTCTCGCCCGGGCCGACCAGCCAGACCCGGTCCTTGCCCACCGAGTACACGACCCGTTCGCCCGTACCGGACCCGGCGGGCGGCGCGGCGGGGTTCTGCCCGGTCCGGGGCGCCTTCGAGGCGGACACCGCGGGCGGGCTGCCCGCGCGCGGCTTGCCGAGGTCGGCGGGGACGGTCGCCGTGGCCTGGTAGGCGAGGAAGCCGACGGTCGCGAGGGCCGCCACGGTGAGCCCCGTCACGAATCCGGCGCTGCTGCTTGCCACGGTCGCCCACCTCGTCGTCGTACACCTTGCTTCGTGGCGACGGTAGCAGCAGGTGACCGCCTCACCTGGGCGGCGTTGCCGCGGCCTGATGAGCCGTAGGCTGTTTGCGTGCTCTTGCTCGCTCTGGATACCGCCACCCCCGCCGTGACCGTCGCCCTGCACGACGGTACGGACGTCATCGCCTCGTCGAGCCAGGTGGACGCGCGCCGGCACGGCGAGCTGCTGCTGCCTGCCGTCGACCGTGTGCTCGCCGAGGCCGGTCTCAAGCTGGACGCCGTCACCGGCATCGTCGTCGGCATCGGCCCCGGCCCCTACACCGGGCTGCGCGTCGGCCTGATGACCGCGGACACCTTCGGGCTCGCGCTCGGTGTGCCCGTGTACGGCGTGTGCACCCTTGACGGCCTCGCGTACGCGGCCGACATCGAGAAGGGCCCCTTCGTCGTGGCGACCGACGCCCGCCGCAAGGAGGTCTACTGGGCGAAGTACGCCGACTCGCGCACGCGGCTGACCGACCCGGCCGTCGCCCGGCCCGCCGACATCGCCGACCAGGTGGCCGGACTGCCCGCGGTCGGCGCGGGCGCGCTGCTGTATCCGGACACCTTCCCCAGCGCCCACGAGCCCGAGCACGTGTCGGCCGCGGCGATGGCGGCTCTGGCCGCCGAGAGACTGGCCGCCGGCGAGGAACTCCCGGCGCCCCGGCCCCTGTACCTCCGCCGTCCGGACGCCCAGGTCCCCAAGAACTACAAGGTGGTCACCCCCAAGTGACCGAATCGACGACCGTGCCCCCCCGGCTGCGCGAGATGCGCTGGTGGGACATCGACCCCGTGCTCGAACTCGAACGGGACCTCTTCCCCGAGGACACCTGGTCGCGGGGCATGTTCTGGTCCGAGCTGGCGCACGCGCGCGGTCCGGAGGCGACGCGGCGGTACCTGGTGGCCGAGCAGGGCGAACGCATCGTGGGGTACGCGGGTCTGGCCTCCTCGGGGGACCAGGCCGACATCCAGACGATCGCCGTCGCCCGCGACCACCAGGGCACCGGTCTCGGCGGACGGCTGCTGACCGAGCTGCTGCGGGCCGCGACGGCCTTCGATTGCGCCGAAGTGATGCTGGAGTGCCGGATCGACAACGTCCGCGCCCAGAAGCTCTACGAGCGCTTCGGCTTCGAGGCCATCGGGTTCCGGCGCGGCTACTACCAGCCGGGCAACGTGGACGCCCTGGTGATGCGCCTGACCGACCCTTCCACTTCAGTACAAGGAACCGAGATCCATGGCTGACGAACCACTCGTCCTCGGCATCGAGACCTCCTGCGACGAGACCGGCGTCGGCATCGTCCGGGGCAACACCCTGCTGGCCGACGCCGTCGCGTCCAGCGTCGACGAGCACGCCCGTTTCGGCGGGGTCGTGCCGGAAGTGGCCAGCAGGGCGCACCTCGAAGCGATGGTGCCGACCATCGACCGCGCGCTGAAAGAGGCGGGGGTGAGCGCGCGGGACCTGGACGGCATCGCGGTCACCGCCGGTCCGGGCCTTGCCGGGGCCCTGCTGGTCGGCGTCTCGGCGGCGAAGGCGTACGCCTATGCGCTGGGCAAGCCGCTCTACGGCGTCAACCACCTCGCCTCCCACATCTGCGTGGACCAGCTGGAGCACGGCGCTCTGCCGGAGCCGACGATGGCGCTGCTGGTGTCCGGCGGGCACTCGTCGCTGCTGCTGTCCTCGGACATCACCTCCGACGTACGGCCGATGGGCGCGACGATCGACGACGCGGCGGGGGAGGCCTTCGACAAGATCGCCCGTGTGCTGAACCTGGGCTTCCCGGGCGGGCCGGTCATCGACCGGTACGCGCGCGAGGGCGATCCCTCGGCCATCGCGTTCCCGCGCGGTCTGACCGGCCCGCGCGACCCCGCGTACGACTTCTCCTTCTCCGGCCTGAAGACGGCCGTGGCCCGCTGGATCGAGGCGAAGCGGGCGGCGGGGGAGGAGGTCCCGGTGCGTGATGTGGCGGCCTCCTTCCAGGAGGCGGTCGTGGACGTGCTGACCCGGAAGGCCGTACGGGCCTGCAAGGACGAGGGCGTCGACCACCTGATGATCGGCGGCGGCGTGGCCGCCAACTCGCGGCTGCGGGCGCTGGCCGATGAGCGGTGCGAGGCGGCCGGGATCCGGCTGCGGGTGCCGCGGCCCAAGCTGTGCACGGACAACGGGGCGATGGTGGCCGCGCTGGGTGCGGAGATGGTGGCGCGGAACCGGCCCGCGTCCAGCTGGGACCTGCCGGCGGACTCGTCCCTGCCGGTGACGGAACCGCACGTCCCCGGCCACGATCACGTGCACGAGGTCAGCAAGGAGAACCTGTACTCGTGACGGTCGCGTTGATGTGGGAGGCCCGGGCTGTGGAAGGGCGGGGGCGGGAGCTGCTGGCCTGGATCCGGGCGCAGGAGCTCTCCGGGAAGCCCCTGCGCCGGGAGACCTTCCGGGCGCCGCAGGACCGGGTCCTGGTCATCACCTGGTGGGACGCGCCATACGACGCCGAGCTGCCCGAACTGCCCGAGCCAGACGCTGAGTTGGTCACCCGGGCGGTGCATCGGTGGCGGTTCGAGCCGGTGGCCGACGGCTGACCGAGAGCTCCAGCAGCAACTCGCCGTGCCGGATCACGCCACCCCCGACACCTCCGTCCCGCACCGCAACCTCCGGTCGGGGCCGAGCACCCGGAGAGGTCCGGTGAGTCTGAGCCGTGCCGTGTGGCGTACGTCCGCGCTGGACGCCGCCAACCGTAGTTCGAGGGCGCCTGGCTCAACCACCCGCCGGCCTGAGCGGTCGGTGAACGCCGAGAGATCTGTGTGGAAGCGGAAGGTCACCCGGCTCGTCTCCCCCGGCGCCAGCTCCACGCGCTGATAACCGATCAGGCGGACATCCGGCCGGGTCACCGATGCCACCGGATCGTGCAGGTACAGCTGGACGACCTCGGCGCCCGTGCGGTCGCCCGCGTTGCGGACCGTCAGCGAGAGGTCGTACGAACCGTCCGTGCCGATCTCCGCGGGCTCGGTGCCGCCCGTGAAGTCCTCCCACACGAAGTCCGTGTACGCGCGCCCGTGGCCGAAGGGGTACAGCGGTGTCGGGTCGAGGTTGCTGACCTCGACCCGCAGGCCCAGCGGGGGCTGGAGGTACGTCCAGGGCTGGCCGCCGGGGACCCGGGGAATGCTCACCGGCAACCTCCCCGACGGGTTCACGCGGCCTGACAGCACTCCCGCGACCGCCGGGCCGCCCTCCTCCCCCGGGAAGAAGGCCTGGACGACGGCGGCGAGGCGGCCGTCCCAGCGGCCGAGCGCGTAAGGACGGCCGGTCAGCAGGACCAGGACCACCGGGACTCCCGTCCCCACCAACGTGTCCAGCAACTCCGCCTGCGCGCCCGGAAGTCGCAGGTCCGTCGCGTCGCAGCCCTCCCCCGACGTGCCCCGCCCGAACAGGCCCGCCCGGTCGCCCAGCACCGCCACGCACACGTCCGCCTCGGCCGTCCGCGCCACCGCCTCCTCGAAGCCAGCGGTGTCCGGGTCCGAGACCCCGCAGCCCTCCGCGAACGTGACCTTCGCGTCCGGGAGTTCGGCCCGGAGGGAGTCCAGCAGGGTGGGGATGTCGATGCCCGTCGGGACCTCGGGGTGGTGGGCGAGGACGTGGGACGGGAAGGAGTAGCAGCCGAGCATCGCCAACGCGTCCGCCGCCCTCGGGCCGACCACCGCGATACGAGTGTCCGGGGCCAGCGGCAGCAGGACGTCCGGGTTGTCCAGCAGGACGACCGACTCCTCGGCGAGGCGGCGGGCCAGTGCGCGGTTCGCGGCCGAGTCGAGGTTGACGGCCCCGGTCGGCTCCGGCTCCCAGCCCTCGTCCAGCAGGCCCAGTTCGCACTTCTGGAGCAGGACCCGGTGGGCCGCCCGGTCGATCAGGGACTCCGGGACCTCGCCCGTCCGGACCGCCTCCAGCAGCGGTTTGCCGTAGCACTTGAGCGTCGGGAGTTCCACGTCGATGCCCGCCGTCAGCGCCGCATGGGCGGCCTCCGCCTCGGTTCCCGCCACCCGGTGCAGGGTCTGCAGGAAGCCGACGCCGAAGTAGTCGGCCACCACCGTGCCGGTGAAACCCCACTGCTCGCGCAGGAGTTCGGTGAGCAGGGTGGGGTCCGCGGACGCCGGGACGCCGTCCGTGTCGGTGTACGCGGCCATCACCGAGCGGGCGCCGCCCTCGCGCAGGGCCAGCTCGAACGGCGGGAGCGTCACGTCCGCGAACTCGCGGATCCCGGCCCGCACCGGGGCCAGGTTGCGGGCGCCGGCAGAGGAGGCGTACCCGGCGAAGTGCTTGAGGGTGGCGATGATGCCGGTGGATTCCAGGCCGCGGACGTAGGCGGCGGCGACCGTACCGACCAGGTACGGGTCCTCGCCGATGGTCTCCTCCACCCGGCCCCAGCGCGGATCCCGTACGACGTCCAGGACCGGGGCGAGGCCCTGGTGGACGCCGACCGAGCGCAGGTCGTGGCCGATACGCCGGGCCATCTCCTCGACCAGGGCGGGGTCGAAGGTGGCGCCCCAGGCGAGCGGGACCGGATAGGCCGTCGCCTGCCAGGCCGTGAAGCCGGCCAGGCACTCCTCGTGGGCGATCGCGGGGATGCCGAAGCGGCCGGCCTCGGTGATGCGGCGCTGGGCGCGGGCCAGCGCCTGCGCGCCCAGCGCCGGGTCGACGGGAGCGGTGCCGAAGGGGCGGGTGAGCTGGCCCAGGCCTTGGGAGATCAGCTCTTCCCAGTCGTAATCGGCGGTCATTTCGCGCTGGAGGGGGGCGACTTCGTCGCCGTCCGTGGTGGCGCCCACCCACACGCCGTACAGCTGGGCGGTCTTCTCCTCCAGGGTCATCCGGGAGAGGAGGTCGTCGACGCGGGCGGCGGCGGGCAGGGCGGGGTCACGCCAGGGCGCGGTGGTCATGAAACTCCTGTCGGGGTGGATGGCCCTCTCGCGAATGTTTCGAGATACGATTCGAATGTTTTGGGAACCTAGGGCGGAGAGAAGGGTTCGTCAAGAGGCCGTGCAGGGATACGATCGCCGCCATGACACCCCCGGAGCCCGGTGAAACCCGGACAACGCAGTCGACAGGGCCGACGGCAGGACGGTCCGCGCAGACCGCGACGCTCGCCGAGATCGCCCGTGAGGCCGGCGTGTCCGCGCCGACAGTTTCGAAGGTCCTCAACGGTCGTGCCGATGTCGCCCCGGCGACCCGCAGCCGTGTGGAAGGGCTCCTGCGTGCCCACGGCTATCGGCGTCGCCGCGCCGAGGCGAGCCGTTCGCCCCTGATCGACCTGGTCTTCCACGAGCTGGAGAGCGCCTGGGCGATGGAGGTCATCCGGGGTGTGGAGAACGTGGCCCGGGACGCCGGGCTGAGCGTGGTGCTGAGCGAGAGCGCCGGGCGGCTCACGCCGGGGCGGACCTGGGCCGACCAGGTCGCCGCCCGTCGGCCGCACGGCGTGATCCTTGTGCTGTCCGGCCTCGACGAGTCCCAGCGGGCCCTGCTGAACAGCCGCTCCATCCCGTTCGTGGTGATGGACCCGGCCGGCGACCCGGGCGCCGACGTGCCCTCGATCGGCGCCACCAACTGGCAGGGCGGGCTCGCCGCCACCCGGCATCTGGTCGAGCTCGGGCACACGCGGATCGGCGCGATCAGCGGGCCCTCCCGGATGATGTGCAGCCGCGCCCGGATCGACGGCTACCGGGCCGCCCTGGAGACCGCCGGGCTGCCGGTCGACCCCGAGCTGGTCGCGGCCGGCGACTTCCACCACGAGGCCGGCTACCGGCGCGGCCTGGAACTGCTGCGCCGCCCGGACCGGCCCACCGCCGTCTTCGCCGGCAACGACCTCCAGGCGCTCGGGCTGTACGAGGCCGCGCGCGAGCTGGGGCTCAGGATCCCGGAGGACCTGAGCGTGGTCGGGTTCGACGATCTGCCGGTGGCGCCCTGGGTGGGGCCGCCGCTGACGACCGTACGGCAGCCGCTGACGGAGATGGCGGAGGCGGCCGCCAAACTGGTCCTCGACCTCGGGCGCGAGGAGGGGACGCCGACGGCGACGCGGGTGGAGCTGGCGACCAGTCTGGTGGTGCGTGCGAGTACGGGGGCGCCGCCGAGGTAGGCGTGTTCTTGTATTGACGGGTGTGGTGAGTCCCCCCACACTGCTCCGAAGCCAGTCGGTTGTTCAACCGAAACTTTCGGAGGCACCCGCAATGAGATCTCTGAGAACGGGCTTATCCCTGGCATCACTCCTGAGCGGCGTCGCGATGCTGGGCACGCTGCTGGTCACCGCACCCGCGGCGCACGCCGCCGACGCACCCCTGCGTGACCTGGCCGACGCCAAGGGCAAGGTCATGGGCACGGCGGTCACCGGCTCCAAACTCACCGGCACCTACGGCGAGATCGCCGGACGCGAGTTCAACGCGCTCACCCCGGGCAACGCCATGAAGTGGGGCTCGGTCGAACCGACCCGGGGGAACTTCGACTGGGCCGAGGCCGACACAATCGTCGACTTCGCCGAGGCCCACGGCCAGCAGGTGCGCGGCCACACTCTGGTCTGGCACAGCCAGAATCCGAGCTGGCTGACGAACGGCAGCTGGACCCCTGCCCAGCTCAGCCAGCTCATGAACGACCACATCGCACTGGAAGTGGGCCGCTACAAGGGCCGGCTGGCCACCTGGGACGTGGTGAACGAGCCGTTCAACGAGGACGGCACCTACCGGCAGACGCTCTGGTACAACGGCCTCGGCGCCGACTACATCGCCCAGGCCCTGACCGCCGCCCGCGCCGCCGACCCGTCCGCGAAGCTCTACATCAACGACTACAACGTGGAGGGCGTCAACGCCAAGAGCACCGCCCTGTACAACCTGGTCAAGTCCCTGAAGGAGCGCGGCGTCCCGATCGACGGGGTCGGTCTCCAGGCCCATCTGATCCTGGGTCAGGTCCCGTCCACGCTCCAGCAGAACATCCAGCGCTTCGCCGACCTCGGCGTGGACGTGGCGATCACCGAGCTGGACATCCGGATGCAACTCCCGGCGACCGAAGCCAAGTTGACGCAACAGGCCACCGACTACAAGTCGGTGCTCTCGGCGTGTGTGGCGGTGACGCGGTGCGTCGGTGTCACCGTCTGGGGCTTCACCGACTCCGACTCCTGGATCCCGGACACCTTCCCGGGTCAGGGCGCGGCGACGCCGTACGACGAGAACTACGCGCCGAAACCGGCCTACCACGCGATCGCCGAATCCCTCGGCGGGACCACGACACCGCCGACGGATGCCTGTACGGCGACGTACAGCGTCACCAGTCAGTGGAACACCGGCTTCACGGGGCAGGTGAGGATCGCCTGCTCGGGTGCCTCGCTGTCGTCCTGGAAGGCCGGCTGGACCTTCGGCGCGGGGCAGCGGATCACGCAGGCCTGGAACGCGACCTGTACGCAGTCGGGGGCGGCGGTCACCTGTTCCAACGCCTCGTACAACGGGACGGTTCCCGACGGCGGGTCGGTGACCTTCGGGTTCAACGGGTCGTGGAGCGGGAGCAATCCGGTGCCGGCGGTGACCCTGGGGTGAGTGGGGCCGGAGAAGTATGAGAATTTCCGAAGAAAACAGTCTCGCGATCTCGTCCCTAACACTCTCCTAATAATTCGGACTTACGTTCCTCTCGTGACCGGACACGCGGAGAACGGCGACGAGGGCAGACGAAGGGGCC
This sequence comes from Streptomyces sp. SA15, assembly GCF_002291145.1. Taxonomy (GTDB): domain Bacteria; phylum Actinomycetota; class Actinomycetes; order Streptomycetales; family Streptomycetaceae; genus Streptomyces. The sequence goes on along the minus strand of NZ_NTGE01000006.1, from coordinate 29,298 downwards.
GGCGGTCGAGAGCGTTCAAGGCCGCCGGTCTCGCTCTCGCGGGCGCACTGGTACTGGGCGCCGCCGCGGCGGGCTGGGCGTACTGGCACCTGAACAGCAACATCAAGAGCGTCGACATCAACAACGCGCTCGGCGACGACCGCCCGCCGAAGGCGGTGACGACACCGACCCCGTCCGGTACGGTCTCCGCCTCGCCGCTGCCCACCGGGTCCCTGAACATCCTGGTCCTGGGCTCGGACTCGCGCAGCGGCAAGGAGAACCAGGCACTCGGCGGCGGCGACAGCGAGGGCGCCCGCTCCGACACGGCGATGGTCGTGCACCTCGACGCGGGCCGTACGAAGGCGACCGTGGTCAGCATCCCGCGCGACACGCTCGTCACCCGCCCGTCCTGCCCGCTGCCGTCCGGGGGGTCGACGTCGGTGGCGTACAACTCCATGTTCAACAACGCGTACTCGGTGGGCGGGCCGGTGTGCGCGGTCAAGACCGTCGAGTCGATCACCGACGTGCGCATGGACCACTACATCGAGATCGACTTCGCCGGTTTCGCGCGGCTGGTGGACGCGCTCGGCGGGGTCACCGTCACCACGGACGAGGACATCGACGACGAGGACAGCCACCTGAAGCTGGAGGCCGGCACCCATGACCTCGACGGCGCGCAGGCCCTCGCCCTGGCCCGCACCCGGCACGGCATCGGCGACGGCAGCGACCTCGGCCGCATAGGCCTCCAGCACAAGCTGGTGAAGGCGCTGCTGGAGCAGATCTCCGCGACGAACCTGCTGTCCGACCCCGCCAAGCTGTACCGGGTCGCCGACGCCGTCACCGGCAGCCTCACCACCGACACCGGCCTCGACTCCCTGACCGAGCTGATACGCCTCGGCGAGAGCCTGCGGGGTCTGCCGACGGACGGGGTGACGACGGTGACGATGCCGGTGCTGCCGGCGCCGTCGGACCGGAACCGGGTGGTGGCGGACGAGCCGGAGGCCAGGGAGTTGTGGGCGTCACTGCGGTGATCCGAGAAGATTCTTCGAAGAAATCCGGCGAGCGTGTCGATCCGGGGGTCTCCCGTTCGACGCAGGGGTGAGAGGCCGGGAAGAGCCCGGCCGTACGACACGTACGACACGTATGACACATGCGACACGTACGACACGAGGAGTCACCATGCCGCGCTACCTCTCCATGGTCCGCATCGACGAGTCGGCCGCCGCTCAGGGCCCCAGCCCCGAGCTGATGCGGCGGATGGGTGAGCTGATCGAGAAGATGACCAAGGCCGGGGTCCTGCTCGACACCGCCGGGCTCACCCCGACCGCCCAGGGCAACCGGGTGCACTACGAGGGCGGGCAGATCTCCGTCACCGACGGGCCCTTCACCGAGACCAAGGAGGTCATCGGGGGGTACTCGATCCTGCAGGCCAAGGACATGGCCGAGGCGATCGAGTGGACCAAGCGGTTCCTGAGGATCCACGAAGAGCACTGGACGGTGACCTGCGAGGTCCGGCAGATCGCCGAGGGCTGAGTCCTCCTTGGCCCAGGGGTTCCACGGGTGTTGCATGGGGGGTTGTGAGCGCACAGCCCCCCAAAGACCCGCGGCCCTCCAAGGGCCCGCGACCGTCCGCCACCGACCCCCGCCGCACCGTCGAGACCGTCTTCCGCGTGGAGTCGCCGCGCATCATCGCCGGTGTCGCCCGTATCGTCCGGGACGTCGGGATCGCCGAAGAACTGGCGCAGGACGCGCTCGTCGCCGCCTTGGAGCAGTGGCCGCGGGACGGGGCGCCCGACAATCCGGGCGCCTGGCTCATGGCCATCGCCCGCCGCCGCGCCGTCGACCTGATCCGCCGCCGGGAGAACTACGCCCGCAAGCTGGCCGAGATGGGCCGGGACCTGTCGGACGTGGCCCCGCCGGAGGAGCCCGCCGACCCCGACGACATCGACGACGACCTGCTCCGGCTGGTCTTCACCGCCTGCCACCCGGTCCTGTCCGCCGAGGCCCGCACCGCCCTCACCCTGCGTCTGCTCGGCGGCCTGACCACGGCCGAGATCGCCCGCGCCTTCCTGGTGCCGGAGCCGACGGTCGCCCAGCGCATCGTCCGCGCCAAGCGCACCCTCGCGAAGAAGAACGTCGCCTTCGAGGTGCCCTACGGCCACGACCGCGAGGCCCGCCTCGGCTCGGTCCTGGAGGTCATCTACCTGATCTACAACGAGGGATACGCCGCCACGGCGGGCGACGACTGGCTGCGCCCCGCCCTGTGCGAGGACGCCCTACGGCTGGCCCGCGTACTGTCCGCCCTGATGCCCAAGGAACCGGAGGTCCACGGCCTGACCGCCCTCCTGGAGTTCCAGACATCCCGCGCGGCCGCTCGCACCGGCCCCGACGGCGAACCGGTCCTCCTCAAGGACCAGAACCGCGCCCGCTGGAACCGCATGCTCATCGCCCGCGGCATCACCGCCCTCGACCGCGCCGGTGCCACAGCCACCGGCGCCCCCGGCCCGTACGTCCTCCAGGCCACGATCGCCGCCTGCCACGCCATGGCGTACTCCTACGAGGAGACCGACTGGCCGAAGATCGCCACCCTGTACGCCCTGCTCGCCGCCCGCGCCCCGTCCCCGGTCGTCGAACTCAACCGCGCGGTCGCCGTGTCGTTGGCGCTGGGACCGGGGCCGGCCCTGGAGATCGTCGACACCCTGGCCGCCGAACCCGCCCTGCGGGAGTACCACTTGCTGCCCAGCGTCCGCGGGGATCTGCTGCTGCGGCTCTGCCGTAGGGCAGAGGCGAAGGCGGAGTTCGAACGCGCCGCCTCGCTGACCCACAACGAACAGGAACGGAAGCTGCTGCTGAACCGTGCGGCCGACGCCGACTGATCCGCTCCAAACGGGTCCGGCGAGCGGCGAGCGCTGCCAGAATCGACGGGGGATCAGAGCATGAGAAACCGGGGGGATTCGGGGAATGGCGGTGTCGCTTCAGGCTGCTCGAGCCGCCGCGGGGCAGAACCTCGCGCTGGACGGCGCGTCGGTCATTACAGCCGTGGGCGCAGTGGTGGTCGCGATGATCGCGGGCGCGGTCGCGGTCTGGCAGACGCAGCGGACCAGGCGGCTGGAGAACGAGAAGATGAGGCTGGAGAAGGAGAAGATCCAGCTTCAGCTCACGGCCGACCTGAGCCTGAAGGAACAGGAGTGGGCTCACGAACAGCGCGTCTCCGAGCGCGAGCGCAGACGTGCGGCCCAGGAGGCGGAACAGGAGCGGGCCCCCGCGTCCGATCAGCCGGCCGCCGACCGCGACGACCTGGCCGCGGAGATGGCCGCCTATCGCGCCCGGCTCGTGCGGGAGTTGTCGACGCTCAAGATTCTCGACATGTCCCGCCCGCTGCGCCTGGACCGCCTCTACGTCCAGGTCCGAGTGCAGGAGCAGCAGCCGCTGCGGTTCGTGCGCGAGGACGAACTCGCCCAGAACCGTGCGGCAAGCGCACAGGACCGTACCCGCAGCGAGGCCTTCGCCACCGACCGGACGGCAGCGTCCCACACCTTCGCACCGATCGACGCCCTCCAGCGCTATCAGCGCATCGTCGTCGTGGGAGACCCGGGCGCCGGGAAGACCACCATGCTCCGCCACCTGGCCCTGCGCATGGCCACGCAGTCGGAGGGCGAGTCTCTGCCCGAACTCCCCGCGTACGTCGAGCTGTTCCGGTTCGTCGAGAGCGGGTACGACTCCCTGCTCGGCTACCTCACCACGCTCTTGCGGGGGCAGCAGGGGTTTGTGGCCGCCCGGGAGTATGTGGAGGAGAAGCTGACCGATGGCACGCTGGCCCTGCTGCTCGACGGCTTGGACGAAGTGCTGGGAGGTGAGAGCGCCGAGGCGGCGGCGGGCGCCTACCACCGCGTCACCGAGGAGCTGACCTGGCTTACCACCCGCTTCCCCAGGGCCCTGATCGTCACGACCTGCCGTCGGCACGGCTGGCAGGGCGGGTTGCCCCAGTTCCAGGTGCTGGAGGCGCTGGACTTCGAGTGGCCGCAGATCGAGACGTTCATCGCCAACTGGTTCGGCGAGCGCGACCACCGCCGCGATGGTCTCGTCCGGGCTCTGTCCGCCAACGCCCGCCTGCAGACGCTCGCCGCGAACCCCCTGCTGCTCAGTCTGATCGCCATCGTCTACGAGCGAGACCTGGAGCTTCCCGAACGCCGTGCCGCTCTCTACCGCCGGTGCGTGGAGGTCCTGCTGCGCGAGTGGGACGCGCATCGGAAGATCACCCGGTACAGCCGTTTCACGACGGACCGCAAACAGGACCTCCTCAAGCAGATCGCCTGGCTCTACCACCAGCGTGGGCAGCGTTACTTCCCCGAGGACGACCTGCTCGGCCTGATCGCGGACTTCCTCCCGACGATCGACCTGCCCCGCACCGACAACCGGGCGATCCTCGACGAGATCGCCGCCCAGTACGGCCTGCTCAAGGCGCAGGCCCACGGATGGTACGGATTCCTGCACCTGACCCTGCAGGAGCACTTCGCGGCCGTCGCGCTGCTGGAGCGGGGGTCGGCGGGCATCGAGCGGGCGGTGGCGGCGCGGTACGACCCGTGGTGGGAGGAGGTGATCCTGCTGCTGGCAGGGGCGTTGCCGGATGCCACGGGGCTGCTGCTGGGGGTGCTCCGGCTGAAGCCGGGGCGGCGGCGTACCCGCGGAGGCGACGCCATGGTCCTGCGCCTGCGGCACGACGATCTGTTCCACAACGACCTGCTGCTGGCGGCGCGCTGTCTGACGGGCAGCCCACGGGTCGCCGACGTCCGGCTGCGGCAGCAGATCATCCGGACGGTGTGGGACCTGCTGGAGCGGTCGCCCTACGAGGACGAGCGGCAGCGCGCGGCACAGGCGATCGTCGGGGTGGTGGGGTCGGAACCGCAGCTGAGCGAGGTGCTCGCGTGCGTCGGCGACGACAGCCGGAACCTGGCCACGAGGAGGGCGCTCGTGGACGCACTGGCGCTCCACGGCGGCCGGAGGGTGGGTGAGCGGCTGCTCGGAGTGCTCGCTCTGCAGTCCGAGCGGACGGGTACCTTGCGTCAGCAGATCATCAGTGCGCTGGGCACACTCCGTGTGGAGGCCGCCGCCCCCAAGCTTCTGGGCGAACTGGAAGAGGTGCTGAGCTCTCAGCGGCGCCACGGTTCCAGCGATCCCTACACGGTCGCCCTTCAGACGGGCATGCTCATCAGGGCTGCCGGTGCCGCCGGAGTGCCCGCCGACGTCGTTCTGCGCGCGGCTGACGCCGTCGCGGAGTGGGATTTCGCCCAGCTGGCCATCGAAGGGGTGCGGGATGCGTTGGCCCAGGTGAGGGATCCCGGGACGCAGGAGCGGCTACTGGAGCTGCTGATGCGTGACAACGACTGGTGCTTCGAACGCCAGACTCTGGCCGGAGCCTATCTGGACAGCGCCGGTGATCGCGGTGCCGGCGTTCTCCTCGACATCGCACGGTCGCCACGGGCGACGGAGTTCCAGAAGATCCCCCTGATGGTCGCCCTGACGGAGTTCACCGACAAGCTGCACGGCCGGGCACAGCGTGACGCCCTGCTCGCGCTCGCGGATGACACCGCCGCGGCGTGGCAACTGCGCTGGCTGGCCCTCGAATGCCTCGACCACAGTCCGGGCACCGCCACGGAGCTCGAAGCGCTCCTCGAAAGCCCCGACGTGCACGTCCGCGTGGCGGCCGCCGCCACCTCGGCGGCCTGGGGCACGCCGCTCCGCCTCGACATCGTCCGTACCGCCATTCTGGACGGCTCCCTCCCACCGGACCTGTCGTACGAAAGGGGCCCGGAGTTCGTACGGATCTGGTCGCGGCAGATCTCCCGACGTCTCGGCAGGTTGCTGGAGCCGTACGGGGACATCGGCATGGCCCAGCACTTCTTCGACAGGGCCGTCTCGTCCTACGGGACGGAAACGGAACCGCTCGATGACGCGGGCCGGGCCGCGCGTTCATGGCTCGAAGCGTTCGCTCCGGAAGCCGCGGTGGACGCTTTGCTGGTCCACTTGAGGAGCGACCCCGACCATTTTCCCGACAATCCTCCCGCGCGGGTCCCGCGCTCGCGTGTGCATGCCGTGCTCCGCTACGGCCGGGACCACCTGCCGAAGAACCCCGGATTCTTCGCCTTCCGCTACGGGGAACTCCTGAGATCGGTCGGCGAGGAGGCGGACGACCCGGAGACCGTTGCCCTGCTGCTGCGACTCATCACGCCGGTGGACGGCCTGGGGTCCCCCTACGACGACGCGTACGCCGCCGCCTATGCCGTAAGCCGCCGGGCACGCGTGCGGGTCCTGCCCAGCCACAGGATCGAGCCGCTGCCCTGACCAGGTGCTCGTCAGGCGGGATGCCCGAGGAGCATGGTCGGCGACCCCGCGACCCGCGTCAGGAACACGGTGGCCGAGTTGGGGCCCTGGGGCTTGACCTTCTTTCGCAGCTCCTCCGGCTCGACCGCCGACCCCCGCTTCTTCACGGTCAGGATCCCGACCTCCCGCTCGCGCAGCAGCGCCTTCAACTTCTTGACGTTGAAGGGGAGTCGGTCGGTGATCTCGTAGGCGGAGGCGTACGGCGTCGGCCGCAGCTCGTCGGAGGTCACGTACGCGATCGTGGCGTCGACCAGCCCGCCGTCGAGCTGTTCGGCGACCTCGGCGACCAGATGGGCGCGGATGACGGCGCCGTCGGGCTCGTACAAGTACCGTCCGACAGGCCGGACCTGGGGATCCGGCAGCCCCCTTCCCAGGAGCGTCCGCGGCCCCGGCAGCAGCGTCGCCCGCACGGCCCCCGCCCCGGTGCCGAACCACAGCACCGCCTCCTTCACGTCCCCGCCGTCCGAGATCCACTCGGCCTCGGCATCGACGGGGACGGCTTCGTGCGGGATGCCGGGGGCGACCTTCAGGGCGGCGCGCGGTGCCGAACGCGCGGCCTCGACCGCCCAGGACAGCGGCGGCGAGTAGGCCTCCGGATCGAAGACCCGGCCGCGACCGCCACGCCTCGCCGGATCCACGAACACGGCGTCGTATCCGGCCGTCTCCACCCCCGTGACATCCGCCTCTCGCACCTCCACCAGTCCGGCGAGCCCCAGCGCCTCGGCGTTCGCCCGTGCCACCGCCACCGTCAGCGGATCCCGGTCCACGGCGAGCACCCGGATCCCGGCCCGCGCCAGCGCGATCGCGTCCCCGCCGATCCCGCAGCACAGGTCGGCGACGGACCGTACTCCCAGCGCCCGGAAGCGCTCGGCCCGATACGTCGCCACGCTCCCCCGCGTCGACTGCTCGACCCCGTTCGGCGTGAAGAACATCCGCTCGGCGTCCGCGGCCCCGAACTTCGCCGCCGCCCGCTGCCGCAGCCGCGCCTGCCCGAGCGCCGCCGACACCAGCTCGGCGGGATGCTCGCGGCGCAGCCGGGTGGCGACGGCGAGTTCGTCGGCGGGGGCGGTGCCGCGCACCGCGTCGAGGAGGGCGCGGCCCTCGGGGGTGAGGAGGGGAGCGAGGTCGTTCACCGGTTCATTGTGGGCCAGTCGGTGGACGGTACGCCTCCGGCGGCGGTGTCGGCCCGGGTTCGCGACGGCGTCCTGCGAAGATCCGGCACCATGCGACTAGTACGACAAAATGACAAAAAGGGTGTGGTGTGCCGGGTTCCTGTCCGCGGCGGCCTCGCCGTGCTGGGCGTCGCCGCTCTCGCCGCGGGCTGCGCGCAGGGCTTCGAGCCCGACGTCCGGCCGGCTCCCGGTCAGCAGAACCTGGAGGCACCCCCGGCCCGAGCCCTCGACCGGTACGCCGGCAGGCTGTACGCCGCACACCGGGCCCGCGTCGCGGCGGCCAAGCGCTGGGGTCTGGCCGAGGTCCCGCTGACGGCCCCCTCACCCCCCGCCGTGAAACCGAGGATCACCACCCGCGAGGGCTTCGAGGTCGACGGTCACCGGGAATGGAACCTCCCCCCGGTCTTCACCACCGTCCCCACCCGGCAGAAGGTCGTCTTCCTGACCATCGACGACGGCGCCGAGAAGGACCCGGCGTTCCTGCGGATGATGAGCGAGCTGAAGATCCCGTACACCGCCTTCCTCAGCGACTACCTGGTCAAGGAGGACTACGGCTACTTCAAGAAGATGCAGGACCGGGGAGTGGTCCTGAACAACCACACCCTGCACCACCCCTACCTGCCGGGCCTGTCGTACATCGGCCAGAAGCGCGAGATCTGCGGCATGCAGCGCGTGATCGAGAGGCGCTACGGCAAGCGTCCCACCCTCTTCCGCCCGCCCTTCGGCAACTACGACCAGGACACCCTGCGCGCCGCCAAGGCCTGCGGCATCAGGTACGTGCCCCTGTGGAACGAGGAGGTCTTCGTCGACCGCTGGGAGTACCGCGAATGGGACCGGGACCTCCATCCGGGTGACATCGTCCTCAGTCACTTCCGGGGCCGGGACGACTGGAAGGGCACAATGCCGGACATGATCCGCCGGTTCCTGAACAAGGTCACCGACAGGGGGTACGCCGTGGCCCGCCTGGAGGACTACCTGTGAGGCGACTGCGGGGCCCGCTGGCGGGGACGCTGATGGCCGCCGCCCTGTTGACCGGCTGCGCCCTCGACTCCGTCGAACGGCCGGGCGAGAAGGCGGCCGAGCGGGTGCGATCCGATGGATCGGCCGGCGAACGGGGGGCGGGTGCGCAGCCGTACCGCCGCTGGGGCCTCGAGGCCCCGCTCCCCCCGGCCCCGAAGCCGGCCGTCCGGCCCCCCGCCGCCCGCGCGGCGGGCCCGGCCCTCCCACCCGTGGTCCGTCACATCCGCACGTCCGACAAGGTCGTCTTCCTGACCTACGACGACGGCGCCGAGAAGGATCCGCGGTTCGTCGACATGGTCCGTGAGCTACGGCTCCCGGTCAGCATGTTCCTCACGGACAGTGTCGTCGGCCCGGGGTACGGCCACTTCGCGCGCCTGCGGTCGGTCGGCGCGAGCATCCAGAACCACACCCTCGACCACCCCGCCCTGCGCGGCCTGCCCTACGCCGGCCAGCGCGCCGAGATCTGCGGCCAGCAGAACAAACTCAACTCCCGCTTCGGCGTCCGCCCCCGCCTCTTCCGCCCGCCCTACGGCACGTACGACACGACGACACTCCGCGCGGCAGCCGACTGCGGCATCGCGGCGGTCGTCCTGTGGCGGGCGTCGATGGAGGGCACCGAATTGACGTTCACGCACGGCGAGAGCCGCTTGCGGGCGGGCGACATCGTGTCGGTGGCCTCGAGGGAGGCGACAGGCCCGACGCTCGTCGAACGAACCGCGAGGCTGCTGCGGGAGGTGCAGGGGAGGGGGCTGACTGTGGGACGCCTGGAGGACTACCTGTGAGGACTACCTGTGAGGGGGCTGATGCCTTTGAGGAGGCTGAGCCTTCCAGCGCCGTCCAGCAAACTCAGCCCGTCCGGCGTTTGAGGACGAGGCCCTTTCGGGGCCGACAGCGGGGGCCTGGGGGCGGCAGCCCCCAGCAGACGCCCACACCCACGCCGGGCGCCCCTCAAACGAACGCCAGCTGAAAAACCCGCCCCAGCGCCGCACGGCACTGGCACTCCGCTTGACCGAGTGCTAATCACGGTCATAGTCTCAGCTCTGGCACTCCCCCCTGGAGAGTGCCAACAACGCGACGGGCAGGTCCGGCACCCGCGACGACGGATCGACCTGGTCGCCACCTCAGACAGTTAACCCCGTGAGATCTCCGAAGGGGGAGGTCGGATCGTGACGACCGCCAGCTCCAAGGTTGCCATCAAGCCGCTCGAGGACCGCATTGTGGTCCAGGCCGTCGAGGCCGAGCAGACCACGGCCTCTGGCCTGGTCATCCCGGACACCGCCAAGGAGAAGCCCCAGGAGGGCGTCGTCCTGGCCGTGGGCCCGGGCCGTTTCGAGAACGGCGAGCGTCTTCCGCTCGACGTCAAGACCGGCGATGTCGTGCTGTACAGCAAGTACGGCGGCACCGAGGTGAAGTACAACGGCGAGGAGTACCTCGTCCTCTCGGCTCGCGACGTGCTCGCGATCATCGAGAAGTAATCCGCTTCACCGCACGTTTTCTTCGATCTGCGCCCCTGGCCCCCCGCGAACTGATCAGCCGGGCGCCCGGGGCGCAGTTCGTTCATCTCCATTTTCCGAGAGGGCTACGCTCCCATGGCGAAGATCCTGAAGTTCGACGAGGACGCCCGTCGCGCCCTCGAGCGCGGCGTCAACAAGCTCGCTGACACGGTCAAGGTGACGATCGGCCCCAAGGGCCGCAACGTCGTCATCGACAAGAAGTTCGGCGCCCCCACCATCACCAACGACGGCGTCACCATCGCCCGCGAGGTCGAGGTCGACGACCCGTACGAGAACCTCGGCGCCCAGCTGGTGAAGGAGGTGGCGACCAAGACCAACGACATCGCGGGTGACGGCACCACCACCGCCACCGTGCTCGCCCAGGCGCTGGTCCGCGAGGGCCTGCGGAACGTCGCCGCCGGCGCCTCCCCGGCCGCCCTGAAGAAGGGCATCGACGCCGCCGTCGCCGCCGTGTCCGAGGACCTGCTGGCGTCGGCCCGGCCGATCGACGAGAAGTCCGACATCGCCGCCGTCGCCGGGCTGTCCGCCCAGGACCAGCAGGTCGGCGAGCTCATCGCCGAGGCGATGGACAAGGTCGGCAAGGACGGTGTCATCACCGTCGAGGAGTCCAACACCTTCGGTCTGGAACTGGACTTCACCGAGGGCATGGCCTTCGACAAGGGCTACCTGTCGCCGTACTTCGTGACGGACCAGGAGCGCATGGAGGCCGTCCTCGACGACCCGTACATCCTGATCCACCAGGGCAAGATCTCCGCGATCGCGGACATGCTGCCGCTGCTGGAGAAGGTCATCCAGGCCAACTCCTCCAAGCCGCTGCTGATCATCGCCGAGGACGTCGAGGGCGAGGCCCTGTCCACCCTCGTCGTGAACAAGATCCGCGGTACGTTCAACGCGGTCGCGGTCAAGGCCCCCGGCTTCGGTGACCGCCGCAAGGCGATGCTCCAGGACATGGCGATCCTCACCGGCGCCACGGTCGTCTCCGAGGAGGTCGGCCTCAAGCTCGACCAGGTCGGCCTGGAGGTGCTGGGCTCCGCCCGCCGCGTCACGGTCACCAAGGACGACACCACCCTCGTCGACGGCTCCGGCAAGTCCGAGGACGTCCAGGGCCGCGTCGCCCAGATCAAGGCCGAGATCGAGAACACCGACTCCGACTGGGACCGCGAGAAGCTCCAGGAGCGCCTCGCGAAGCTGGCCGGCGGCGTGTGCGTGATCAAGGTCGGCGCCGCCACCGAGGTGGAGCTGAAGGAGAAGAAGCACCGTCTGGAGGACGCCATCTCCGCGACCCGCGCCGCGGTCGAGGAGGGCATCGTCTCCGGTGGTGGCTCCGCGCTCGTCCACGCCGCCAAGGTGCTCGAGGGCGGCCTCGGCAAGACCGGCGACGAGGCCACCGGTGTCGCCGTCGTCCGCCGCGCGGTCGTCGAGCCGCTGCGCTGGATCGCCGAGAACGCCGGCCTGGAGGGCTACGTCATCACCTCCAAGGTCGCCGAGCTCGACAAGGGCCAGGGCTTCAACGCCGCCACCGGCGAGTACGGCGACCTGATCAAGCAGGGCGTCATCGACCCGGTCAAGGTCACCCGCTCCGCCCTGGAGAACGCCGCCTCCATCGCCTCCCTCCTGCTCACGACCGAGACCCTGGTCGTCGAGAAGAAGGAAGAGGAGGAGCCGGCCGCCGCGGGCCACGGTCACGGCCACGCCCACTGAGGCACCGACGCACCGAGAAGCCCCCGTTCCCTGCGCAGGGAACGGGGGCTTCCCCCGTACAGAGGTCACTGTCTGTGCGGTCACTTCTCCAGCGCGTCGAGCGCCCCGAGCTGCCCCATCAGCCCCAGCCGGTCGTACTGCCACCAGCCCTCGGCGATCTTCCCGTCCGAGGTGCACCGGTGGATGGTCGTCCCGGTCATGGTGACGTTCCTGCCGGTGGACGCGATCCCGAGGAACTCGCCCTTGTGGGTCGCGTTCCAGGTCCACCGGTTGGCCACGCGGTCTCCCTGGGCGATCTGGTCCTCGACGGTGAACGTGAAGTCGAACCCGGCCCGCCACATCTCGACCTCGCGCCTGAACGCGTCCAGGCCGATGACGTCCTGCTCGTTGGCGGGATCGTGGTCGTGGTAGCCCTCCACGAGCAGATCGTTGAGCGGGGGCAGCTCCCCCTTGGTGCCCAAGGTGTCGAAGAGCCTGCGCGCGTTGGCCGCGTACAACTGCTCGTCCCGCACCACGTCCAGATCGGTGAACGTCGGCATCGTGTCGCACAGGGCGACCATCTCCCGGAAGGTCCGCTCGGTCTCCGGGAGGTTCGAGTTCCGCATCGCCTCCTCGTACGACGGGAACTCCACGATCTCGACGAAGTGCGACGCGTCCGACAGGTCCTTGCCGACCACCGCATGCGTCGCGGTCCGCTTCCCCTGGGTCTGCTCGACCCACGTGTCCATCAGCCGGTTCATCTCGTCGAACCGGCTGGTCCTGCAGTCGATGAGCTGTACGAACGTCATGACGCCGCCTCCGGCCCCCCTGAGTCCGGTCTTCCGTCACGCCCATTTTCCCACCGGAGGCGCCGTCGCTCACCGCGCTCACGCGGGCTCACTGCGGCCCGTACTTGCGCCCCGTCTTCGAGGAGATCCCGCCCAGCAGCCCCCTGGGCACCACCTTCACGACGCCCATGAGCGCCTTGTACCGCGGATCCGGAATCGACACCGACTTCCCGCGCGCGAGGTCGGAAAGGGCCACCGCCACCAGCTTGTCCGCGTCCAGCCACATCCAGCCGGGGACGTTGTCCGTCCCCATCCCGGCCCGCTGGTGGAACTCCGTCCGCACGAAGCCCGGGCACAGCGCCATCAGCCGCACCCCGCTCCCGGCCAGATCCCGCGCCGCGCCCTGTGTGAACTGCACGACCCACGCCTTGGACGCCCCGTACGTCCCACGCGGCACGAAGGCCGCGACCGACGCCACGTTGACGACACCGCCCCGCCCCCGCTCCCGCATCGCCTCGGCCGCCGCCGACGTCAGCCGCAGCACCGCCTCGCAGTGCACCTTGAGCATCTTCAGCTCATCGTCCATGGATACGTCGAGAAAGCGGCCCTTGTTGCCGAAGCCCGCGTTGTTGATCAGCAGGTCGACGGGGTTCTTGCGGTCGGCCAGGCGGGCGGCCACCGTCTCGATGCCGTCGTCCGTCGCCAGGTCGGCGGTGACCACCTCCGCCTCGATACCGTGCCGGTCGTGCAGTTCGGTGGCCTGTTCCCGCAGCCGCTTGGTGTCGCGTGCCGTCAGGACGAGGTTGTGCCCGTCCGCCGCCAGCCTTCGCGCGAACGCGGCGCCGATGCCCGCGGTCGATCCCGTGATGAGAGCCGTTGTCATGGCGCAAGGTTAATGACCCGGACTGTGTCCGTCCGCTCTCCGCGCAGGGCCTCCCGCTGAGTGAAGACCGGGCGAACACCGCTCCCGGAGAACGCCGGTCAGACCCCGTGCTTCGCCACGTACTTCCGCGCCGCCTCCAGCGCCTCCGGATGCAGTGCCTCGCCCGCCGGCAGCAGCCGCGGCAGCAGCTGCCGCTCGGTCGTGACCGCGCGGAACTGCAGGGCCACCGTCACGTCGTGGTCCGGCCGGTGCACGATCTCGATCGGGTCGCCCGCCCGGACCTCACCGGGCCGGATCACCCGCAGATACGCCCCCGGCGCCCCCTTCTGCGTGAACCGCTTCACCCACCCCCGCTCACCCACGTGCTCCTGGAAGGTCCGGCAGGGAATCCGCCCAGAGGTCACCTCCAGCACCACCTCGGCCCCGACCCGCCAGCGCTCGCCGATCCGCGCGCCGGACACGTCCAGGCCCTCAGTGGTGAGGTTCTCGCCGAACGCCCCGCTGGCCAGCGGCCGCCCCAGCTCACGCTCCCAGTCGTCCAGGTCCTCGCGCGCCACCGCGTACACGGCCTGGTCGTCGCCGCCGTGATGCCGGGTGTCGCAGACGGAGTCGCCGGCCAGCCCGCTGGCCCCGATCCCCTTGGGCCCGGGCGCGGCCACCCGCACCGGCCCGTCGGTCGGCCGCTTGTCGATGCCGGTCAGTCCTTCCGGCTGGTCCGCGTACGGCACGGCCGTCGCGCGGCCCAGATTCACCGAGAGAAGCTTCATGAGCGCACGGTAGGCGACCACGACCCAAAGTGTCGACGGCATTTTCTGCGGAGCCCCCAAGGTGCGCTTATGCTCGACATGTGATCGAGGCCCGTCATCTCCGCGTCCTGCGCGCCGTGGCCGCCACCGGCTCCTTCTCGGCGGCGGGGCGCGAACTGGGCTGTACCCAGCCCGCCGTAAGCCAGCAGATGAAGGCCCTGGAGGCCTCCGTCGGCACGCCCCTGCTGATCCGCAGCGGACGTGAGATGCGGCTGACCCAGGCCGGCGAGGCCCTGGTCCGGCACGCCGCCGGGATCCTCGCAGGACTCACCGCGGCCGAGGAGGAGGTCGCCGCCATCGCCGGCCTGCGCGCGGGCCGCGTCCGGCTGGTCTCCTTCCCCAGCGGCAGCTCCACGCTCGTGCCCACCGCCCTGGCCGCCCTGCGCGCCGATCACCCCGGCACCCGCGTCTCGTTGGAGGAGGCCGAACCGCCGCAGTCGGTCGAACTGTTGCGCGAGGGCGACTGTGACGTGGCCCTCGCCTTCCGGTACGAGGGGGCGCCGGGCGCCGAGGAGTGGAACGACCTCGTGGTGCGGCCCCTGCTGACCGACCGGCTCGTCGCCCTCGTACCCGAACGGCACCGGCTCGCCCGCACCGGGTCATCGGGGTCTGTCGCCATCGGAGAACTCGCCCGGGAGCCGTGGATCGCGGGCTGCCCGCGCTGCCGCGGCCAGCTGGTCGAGGTGTGCGAGGGCGCCGGATTCACACCCCGCATCGATTTCGCGACCGACGACTATCCGGCGGTGGTGGGCCTGGTGGGCGCAGGCCTCGGCGTCGCCGTCCTGCCCCAGCTCGCGGTGGAGTCCGTACGGCCGCGAGGCGTGCGCACGGTGACGCTGGAACCGGCGGTGCGGCGGGAGATCGTCGCGCTCACCCTGCCCGACCTGGCGCAGGTGCCGGCGGTGGCGGCGACGCTGGAGCAGCTGGCGCGGGCGGCGAGCCGCTGACGGGAGACGGCGGCCGACGGGACGGCCCCGGACACAAGTGAAGGGCACGCGTGCGCGTGCCCACCATTGAAGAAACGTTCCTTCAGTTGTTCGGGACGCTGTCCCCGACGGTCGACGACGCCGACACCAGCCGGTGGCGCGCCCGCCCCATCAATTCCTCGCGCTCGTCCTCGGTCAGTCCGCCCCAGACGCCGTACGGCTCCCTGACCGCCAGCGCGTGCGCCGCGCACTGCGCGCGCACCGGGCACCTCATGCAGACCTCCTTGGCCGAGTTCTCACGAGCGCTCCGAGCCGCACCGCGTTCGCCCTCCGGATGAAAGAAGAGCGAACTGTCCACCCCTCGACAAGCAGCCAGAAGTTGCCAGTCCCACAGGTCCGCGTTCGGTCCGGGAAGGCGGGAGAAATCTGCCATTGCGTGACCCCTTGTAGCCGTTCTGGGCGGATACGGTGTCCACAACCGTACATCTACGGTCTAAGAAGATGAAAATATGACTCATTGCGAATCTAGCCTCAGATGCTGGTAAATGGGAAGAAATGGGGCTGAATGGGGCATGGGTTGTGGTGAAACGTTGCGGGTCCGTGGCGCATGTCTGCACCGTGTCCAACCCCTCACGTAGAGTGCCGAAGATGGCACACGGCCCCGTAACTCTTTCGAGTGACCGTCGTTGAGAGTGTGGAGCGGTTGAAACAACAAGTGCTCGGGCAGGCGTCCGAGTCAGTCGACCGCACAGGTGACGATTTCGTACCAGCCTGGAGGCTCAAGGTGACGTGCATCAGCTGCGGAGGGCGGCCATGACATCCGTCCTCGTCTGCGACGACTCCCCGCTTGCCCGAGAGGCGCTCCGGCGCGCGGTCGCGACCGTGCCCGGCGTCGAGCGCGTGACGACGGCGGCCAACGGCGAGGAAGTCCTCCGCCGCTGGGGCGCCGACCGCTCGGACCTGATCCTGATGGACGTACGCATGCCCGGACTGGGCGGCGTCGAGACCGTCCGGCGGCTGCTGTCCGCCGACCCCGGTGCGCGCATCATCATGCTCACCGTCGCCGAGGACCTCGACGGCGTGGCTCTCGCGGTCGCCGCCGGCGCCCGTGGCTACCTGCACAAGGACGCCTCGCGCGCCGAGTTGCGCGCCACCGTCACCCAGGCCCTCGCCGACCCGACCTGGCGCCTGGCCCCGCGCCGGCTGCGCTCCGCCGAGATGGGCGCCGCGCCCACGCTCACCGCGCGTGAGATCCAGGTCCTCGAAGGCATGAGCCATGGCCGCTCCAACGCCGAGATCGGCCGCGAGCTGTTCCTCTCCGAGGACACCGTCAAGACGCACGCCCGGCGGCTGTTCAAGAAGCTGGGCGCCTCGGACCGGGCACACGCGGTGGCGCTCGGCTTCCGGTGGGGCCTGGTGCGCTAGGCCCTGTGTCGGAAGTGGCGCCTGCCGGGCGACGCCTGGCACGCTCCCCCGCTGCCTCAAGGGCGCGGGAGGTGCCCCCACTCGCCGCACCGGGCGAAAGCCCAAGTACATCCGGTACGAGAGCTTCCGCCCGGCACGCCGAGAGCACGCACCAACGCAGTCATCAGCCTCTCCCACTCTCGGCTTCGCTCGAGCGGGGGAACCCCCATCGCGGCGGGGCGCCCGGCCCGCCCTCCGGGCGGATGACGCCACTTCCGACACAGGCCCTGGCGCTCCGCCGGTCATGCGGCCACAGGGCTGCGGGCTGTGGGGCTGGTCGAGCCCACACGGCGGAGCCGCATATCGATACGGGCCGCGCCCCCTTCCGGGGCGCGGTTACGGGGCTGGTCAAGCGGCCTCTTCGGTGCCCGCTGCTCGTTTCGGCGCGGATGCCGCATCCTTGAAGGTGTGGAGTTCCTCGGGGACGAGTCGGTCGAGCGGAAGGGGAGGGCGCAGGGGATGAGTTCCGGCGCACCTGCTCATAACGCTTCGGTGCACAACAACGGGCACGATGCCACGGATCGCGAGACGCCAAGGCACCATGGACCGATGCGCGACGACGAGGCGGTCACTGCCCACGGGGCCATCGGTGCACTCGTCCATCGCGCCGTCGACGGGGACGAGCAGGCCACGCACGACCTGCTCGCCCATGTCCACCCCCTGGCCCTGCGCTACTGCCGCACCCGTCTGTCCCGCCTGCCGGGCGACGCCCGGCACTTCGTCGAGGACCTCGCCCAGGAGGTCTGCGTCGCGGTCCTCCTCGCCCTGCCGCGCTACCGCGACACCGGACGCCCGTTCGAGGCGTTCGTCTTCGCCATCGCCGCGCACAAGGTGGCGGACCTGCAGCGGGCGGCCATGCGCCACCCCGGGTCGACGGCGGTCCCGTCCGACGAGATGCCGGAACGCCCGGACGACTCCCTGGGCCCGGAAGAGCGCGCCCTGCTGAGCAGCGACGCCGAATGGGCCAAGAAACTGCTGGCCAACCTGCCCGAGAACCAGCGGGAGCTGTTGCTGCTGCGGATCGCGGTGGGGTTGACGGCGGAAGAGACGGGTCAGATGTTGGGAATGTCACCCGGTGCGGTCCGCGTGGCGCAGCACAGGGCGCTGAGCCGGCTCCGGGCACTGGCCGAGCAGTAGGCCCTTCGGGGAGGCGGCGCCGTTGAACGGGCGACGCGCCGGTTCCGTACGAACATACGAAGCCCTCAGGCACCCCGAACCGTGGAATTCGGGACCCTTGCTTCCCGTTAGCATGGACATCCGCACCGATCAAGGCCATTTGGGGAAGGTGTCATGACTGCCAACGTCGACGGAGTGCCCGGTAAATTCGCGACACTCGGGCTGACCTACGACGACGTGCTGCTGCTGCCGGGCGCCTCTGACGTGCTCCCGGGCGCGGTCGACACCTCGTCCCGCATCTCACGCAACGTCCGTGTGAACATCCCGCTGCTGTCGGCGGCGATGGACAAGGTGACCGAGTCCCGGATGGCGATCGCCATGGCCCGCCAGGGCGGCGTCGGTGTGCTGCACCGCAACCTCTCCGTCGAGGACCAGGTCAACCAGGTAGACCTGGTCAAGCGCTCCGAGTCCGGCATGGTCACCGACCCGATCACGGTGAACCCGGACGCGACGCTGGCCGAGGCCGACGCCCTGTGCGCCAAGTTCCGCATCAGCGGGGTGCCGGTCACCGACGGCGCCGGCAAGCTCCTCGGCATCGTCACCAACCGCGACATGGCCTTCGAGACCGACCGTTCGCGTCAGGTCCGCGAGGTCATGACCCCGATGCCGCTGGTCACCGGCAAGGTCGGCATCTCCGGCGCCGACGCCATGGAGCTGCTGCGCCGCCACAAGATCGAGAAGCTGCCCCTGGTCGACGACGCGGGCGTCCTCAAGGGCCTCATCACGGTCAAGGACTTCGTCAAGGCCGAGCAGTACCCCCGGGCCGCCAAGGACGCCGAGGGCCGGCTGATCGTCGGTGCCGCCGTCGGCGCCAGCCCCGAGGCACTGGAGCGCGCCCAGGCCCTCGCCGAGGCCGGCGTGGACTTCCTGGTCGTCGACACCTCGCACGGCCACAACAGCAACGCGCTCAGCTGGATGTCGAAGATCAAGTCGAGCGTCTCCGTCGACGTGATCGGCGGCAACGTCGCCACGCGTGACGGCGCCCAGGCCCTGATCGACGCGGGCGTCGACGGCATCAAGGTCGGTGTCGGACCCGGTTCGATCTGCACGACCCGGGTGGTCGCCGGCATCGGCGTCCCGCAGGTCACCGCCATCTACGAGGCGTCCCTCGCGGCCCGCCCCGCCGGCATCCCGCTGATCGGCGACGGTGGCCTGCAGTACTCCGGCGACATCGGCAAGGCGCTGGCCGCCGGCGCCGACGCGGTGATGCTGGGCAGCCTCCTCGCGGGCTGCGAGGAGTCGCCGGGTGAGCTGCAGTTCATCAACGGCAAGCAGTACAAGTCGTACCGCGGCATGGGCTCGCTCGGCGCGATGCAGTCCCGCGGTCAGGCCAAGTCGTACTCCAAGGACCGCTACTTCCAGGCCGACGTCGGCGCCGACGACAAGCTGGTGCCCGAGGGCGTCGAGGGCCAGGTGCCCTACCGCGGCCCGCTGGGCAACGTGCTGCACCAGCTCGTCGGCGGTCTGCGCCAGACCATGGGCTACGTGGGCGCCGCCACCATCGAGGAGATGGAGTCCAAGGGCCGCTTCGTCCGGATCACCTCGGCGGGCCTGAAGGAGAGCCACCCGCACGACATCCAGATGACGGTCGAGGCGCCGAACTACAGCCGCAGCAAGTGACCGCCACGCGCGCGTAGAGCGTGTTCGAGTCGACCGAGGGCGGTCCCGGAGCATCCGGGGCCGCCCTTGTCGTACCCGTCGGCGATACTGGAAGACGCTGGAACGCATCAGGGAAAGGCCACACACGTGACTGAGATCGAGATCGGGCGCGGCAAGCGCGGCCGCCGGGCGTACGCCTTCGACGACATCGCCGTCGTCCCCAGCCGCCGTACGCGGGACCCGAAGGAGGTCTCGATCGCCTGGCAGATCGACGCCTACCGTTTCGAGCTGCCCTTCCTGGCCGCCCCCATGGACTCGGTCGTCTCCCCGGCCACCGCGATCCGCATCGGCGAGCTCGGCGGCCTGGGCGTACTGAACCTCGAGGGCCTGTGGACGCGGTACGAGGACCCGCAGCCGCTGCTCGACGAGATCGTCGGCCTGCCCGTCGAGGCGGCCACCCGCCGCCTCCAGGAGATCTACGCCGCTCCCATCAAGGAGGAGCTGATCGGGCAGCGCCTGAAGGAGGTGCGCGACTCGGGCGTGGTCACCGCCGCCGCGCTCTCCCCGCAGCGCACCGCCCAGTTCTCCAAGGCGGTCGTGGACGCGGGCGTGGACATCTTCGTCATCCGCGGTACGACGGTCTCGGCGGAGCACGTCTCCGGCTCGCACGAGCCGCTGAACCTGAAGCAGTTCATCTACGAACTCGACGTCCCGGTGATCGTCGGCGGCTGCGCCACGTACACCGCGGCCCTGCACCTGATGCGCACGGGCGCGGCGGGCGTGCTCGTCGGCTTCGGCGGCGGCGCGGCGCACACCACGCGCAATGTGCTGGGCATCCAGGTCCCGATGGCGACCGCGGTCGCCGACGTGGCGGCGGCCCGCCGTGACTACATGGACGAGTCCGGCGGCCGGTATGTGCACGTGATCGCCGACGGCGGCGTCGGCTGGTCCGGCGACCTGCCCAAGGCGGTCGCCTGCGGCGCGGACGCCGTGATGATGGGCTCCCCGCTGGCCCGTGCCACGGACGCGCCGGGCAGGGGCCACCACTGGGGCATGGAGGCGGTCAACGAGGAGCTCCCTCGCGGCAAGAAGGTGGACCTGGGCACGGTCGGCACGCTGGAAGAGGTCCTCACGGGGCCGTCCCACACGCCGGACGGGTCGATGAACTTCTTCGGGGCGCTGCGGCGGGCGATGGCGACCACCGGGTACAGCGAGCTGAAGGAGTTCCAGCGGGTCGAGGTGACGGTGGCGGATTCGCAGCATCGGCGGTAGGCCGTAGGCCGGTAGGCAGTACGGCGTCGAGGGGCTCGGACCTGTGTGGTCCGGGCCCCTTTTGCGTGTCCAAGTGGGGCTGGTGGGGCGCGTTTTGCGGTGGGGGGCGCGTGGTTGCGTTCGGGGCGAATGGGCGTCTGAGGGGCGTTTCGAGGCGATAGTGTCCGTGTTCGGCGACCCAGTTCTCTGGGGCGCCCCCTTCCAAGGACACGGTCCGGACCCCGCCCTCGGGGCCCGGCCCGAAATCCGATGAACCGTCCACCGGGCCTCTGGGCGGCGTCATGGAAGGGGGCGCACTCATGGGGCGTCACCGCAAGCCCACCCGCTGGGACCGAATCCGTCTTCGGATGGTGAAGTTTCGGAGGAGGTGCATCTTGTGGATTTACGGCTGGTGAGCGGCCGCCCCTATGAGCACTAGGGGCGGACACCCGTAAACCGGCTAGGAGCCCGCTGCAGTGTCCGCTGCGGTGGGCTCCACCTTTTTGTACGGTACCGGATCCGCCGTCGGGCGGCGCGGCGCCGGATGAGGCGGATCCGGTGGATTTCCGAACAATGAGCGGCCGCCCCCAAGCGCAGTAGGGGCGGACACCCGTAACCGGGTCCCGCTGCCGGGCCAGCGGGACCCGCCCTCGCACGCTACCGATCTGAGAGCGCCCCGCGCCACCAGCCCCAGAGCCCCAACCACCCACGCGCCCCCCTTCACAACCTGTGCGCCGCCCCCGTAGGCGTAGCCCCCCGCGTATCCAGCAGCAACTGCGCCTTCACCGACAAGCCCTGCAGGTCGTACATCCGATGCTGCTGGAGCAGGATCGTCAGGTCGGCATCCACGGCGGCCTCGTACAGGGAGTCCGCGCGCGGGACCGGGCGGTCCAGGACGCTCCAGGACGGGACGTGCGGGTCGTGGTAGCTGACGGAGGCGCCCAGTTCCATCAGGCGGATCGCGATCTCCTGGGCGGGGGTGGCCTGTTGGTCGGCGAGGTCGGGCTTGTAGGTGACGCCGAGCAGGAGGACGCGGGCGCCTCGGGCGGACTTTCCGTGCTCGTTGAGGAGGGTCGCGGCGCGCTGGATGACGTAGCGGGGCATGTGGCTGTTGACCTGCTGGGCCAGTTCCACCATGCGCAGGGGGCGACCGGAGTGGCTGCCGGTCAGGTCCTGCGGGACGGAGTGGCCGCCGACGCCGGGGCCGGGGCGGAAGGCCTGGAAGCCGAACGGCTTGGTCTCCGCGCAGCGGATGACGTCCCACAGGTCGACGCCCAAGTCGTGGCAGAGGACGGCCATCTCGTTGACGAGGGCGATGTTGACGTGCCGGTAGTTGGTCTCCAGGAGCTGCACCGTTTCCGCTTCGCGGGGTCCACGCGCGCGTACCACCTTGTCGGTGAGGCGGCCGTAGAAGGTGGCGGCCGACTCGGTGCAGGCGGGGGTGAGGCCGCCGATCACCTTGGGGGTGTTGGCGGGGGTGAAGTCGCGGTTGCCGGGGTCGACGCGGCTGGGGGAGTAGGCGAGGTGGAAGTCGCGGCCCGCGCGCAGTCCGGAACCCTCTTCGAGGAGCGGGCGGAGGTACTCCTCGGTGGTGCCCGGGTGTACGGGGGACTCCAGGATCACCGTGGTGTGCGGGCGCAGGTGTGCGGCGAGGGTGCGGGCGGCGGCCTCCACCTGGCCGAGGTCGAGGCCGCCGTCCGCGTCCCGTGGGGTGGGGGCGCAGATGACCGCGGTGCGCACCCGGCCGAGCTCGGCCGGGGAGGTCGTCGGCCGGAAGCCGCTCGCCAGCATCCGGCGCACTTCGGCGGGGCTGAGGGAGCCGGCCTCGGGGCCGGTCCGGTACCCGAGTGTGGGGATGCCGGCGGCGACGGCGGCCTGGGCCAGGGGCAGGCCGTAGGGGCCGAGTCCGATGACGGCGAGATCTGCGGGCATGGCGGTGGGCCGTCCTTCCCAGTAGCCGAAGCGGGACAGGTGCGCAAGCCCAGTGGACAGGATGGACCAGCGCAATGTCACACTAGGAGTAAATATGACCGTTATGTGGGATTGATGACGTGTGTCTTCCCGCGGGTCTGTGACGGCCTTCCCGCAGGGGCGTGTCCGCCTGCCAGCGGGTCCGTGAAAGTTGTCCACAGGCTGGGGCGCGTGGTGGCTGAACTCGGGCAAGCCGGTCAGAATTTTGGGCATGGGGGATACGGACCGGGTCACTCCCCAGGGGTGCGACCGGTGCGACCGACAGCGGGAGGCAGCAGTGAGGACAGCGACACTGGGGCCGGCGCAGCGCGCCGAGTCACTCGCATCGATGGCCGAGCGCGAGTTGGACGTGCTGGTCGTGGGAGCCGGCGTGGTCGGCGCGGGCACCGCGCTGGACGCCGTGACCCGAGGCCTGTCCACGGGCCTGGTCGAGGCGCGTGACTGGGCGTCCGGCACGTCGAGCAGGTCCAGCAAGCTGATACACGGCGGCCTGCGCTATCTGGAGATGCTCGACTTCGCGCTCGTCCGGGAGGCGCTGAAGGAGCGGGGGCTGCTGCTGGAGCGGCTCGCGCCGCATCTGGTGAAGCCGGTGCCGTTCCTGTACCCCTTGCAGCACAAGGGCTGGGAGCGGCTGTACGCCGGTTCGGGCGTCGCGCTCTACGACGCCATGTCGATGGCCCGCGGGCACGGCCGGGGCCTGCCCGTCCACCGCCATCTGAGCCGCCGTCACGCCCTGCGGGTCGCGCCCGCCCTGAAGAAGGACGCGCTGGTCGGAGCGTTGCAGTACTACGACGCCCAGATGGACGACGCCCGTTTCGTGGCGACGCTCGTGCGCACTGCGGCGGCGTACGGCGCGAAGGTCGCCAACCGCGCGCGCGTGACCGGATTCCTGCGCGAGGGCGAACGCGTGGTCGGCGCCCGGGTGCAGGACGTGGAGGCGGGCGGGGAGTACGAGGTCCGCGCCAAGCAGGTCGTCAACGCGACCGGCGTGTGGACTGACGACACCCAGGCGATGGTGGGCGAGCGGGGGCAGTTCCACGTACGGGCGTCCAAGGGCATCCACCTGGTCGTGCCCAAGGACCGGATCCACTCGACGACCGGGCTGATACTGCGTACCGAGAAGTCCGTGCTGTTCGTCATCCCGTGGGGCCGGCACTGGATCATCGGCACCACGGACACCGACTGGGACCTGGACAAGGCGCACCCCGCCGCGTCCAGCGCCGACATCGACTATCTGCTGGAACATGTGAACTCGGTGCTGGCGGTGCCCCTGACCAGGGACGACGTCCAAGGCGTGTACGCGGGTCTGAGGCCCCTGCTGGCCGGCGAGTCCGAGGCCACCAGCAAGCTGTCGCGTGAGCACACCGTGGCGCATCCGGTGCCCGGGCTCGTCGTCGTGGCGGGCGGCAAGTACACGACGTACCGGGTGATGGCCAAGGACGCGGTGGACGCGGCCGTGCACGGACTCGACCTGCGGGTCGCCGAGTGCGTGACCGAGGACGTTCCGCTGCTGGGGGCGGAGGGCTACCGGGCGCTGTGGAACGCGCGAGCGCGGATCGCCTCGCGGACGGGCCTTCACGTGGTGCGCGTGGAGCACCTGTTGAACCGGTACGGGGCGATGGCGGAGGAGGTGCTCGACCTCGTCGCCGCGGACACCTCGCTGGGCGAGCCCTTGCAGGCCGCTGAGGACTATCTGCGCGCCGAGATCGTGTACGCCGCCTCGCACGAGGGCGCGCGGCACCTGGACGACGTGCTGACCCGGCGCACCCGCATCTCCATCGAGACCTTCGACCGGGGCACGCGCAGCGCCCGCGAGGCGGCTGAACTGATGGCGCCGGTGCTGGGCTGGGACAAGGACCAGATCGAGCGTGAGGTCGAGCACTACCAGAAGCGGGTGGAGGCCGAGCGGGAGTCGCAGCGGCAGCCGGACGATCTGACGGCGGACGCGGCGAGGCTGGGGGCGCCGGACATCGTGCCGTTGTAGATCGTGCCGTTGCAGATCGTCCCGGCGCGGCCCGCCGATCCGGCCGCTGCTGCCTGGGCTCGGGCGAACGTCACTCGAACGAGTGGCGCGAACCGGGATCTTCGTTCGGAACCCGGCCGTTCTACGGGGTGCGAGGGCAGAACTCGGCGGCGAGCAGGGCCGGTTCGACGCGGGGATCAGCCATCGCCGTCGTGTTCACGCGGAAGGTGAGGACCCGGCGGCCGTCGACCGTGGCTGCGCTGCGCACGTAGCTGCCGGTGATCCGGCCGTTGTGCCCCCACACCGTGGTGCCGCACGGCAGTTTCACCGGAAACATCCCGTCACCAGCTCGCCCGCGGCTCCGGCCACCCGCGGGTCGAGTTCGGTGACGTCGGTTCCGTCGGCGGCGTAGGAGCGGCCGTGTGGGGAGGGGAGATTCGCGCGGGATCCAGGAAAGGAGGTGCCCGTCAGACCCAGGGGAGCGATGACGCGGCGCTCGGCCTCGGCGGCGTACGAGCGGCCGGTGACCTGCTCGATGACCAGGCCGAGCAGGACGTAGTTGGTGTTCGAGTAGTGGTAGCGGCCGGGGTCGGCCAGGGGGTGGGTGAGTGCGATGCGTACGGCCTGACGAGGGGTGAGGGGGACGACGCCCCCGGTGTCCGCGGTGAAGTCGTACAGGCCGCTGGTGTGGGTGAGCAGGGCGCGCAGGGTCAGCGCGCGGCCCTCGTCGCCCGCTCCGCGCACCAGACCGGGCAGGTGCCGCTCCACGGTGTCGGACAGCTTCAGCCGGTGTTCGGCGGCCAGTTGCAGGACGACCGTCGCGACGAAGGTCTTCGTGATGCTGCCCGCCCGGAAGCGGTCGGTGCGGGCGATGCCCCGGCCGGCCTGGGCGTAGCGGGTGTCGGTCTCCTCGCGGGCCAGCAGTGCCGCGGCGGGCGCGCCGTCCGGCGCGACCAGCAGCGGAAGGAGTGTGTCCGAAGGCGGGAGCGAGGGCGCCGAGGAGGCGGCCGAGCCCAGGGAGAGGAGGGTCAGGGACACAGGGACGGCCAATAACGTCCGAAGCGGCTGCACCACGAGTACTCCCTTGTCGCGGCCCATCATGCAGGGCGGCGGAACGGCGGCTCACCGGGGACCCCGCGTAGGGAGCACTCCGGGGGCAGCCAGAGGCACCCGGGGCGTTGGGCACTTGTCGGGTGAGGGACAATGGAGGCTCTGTCAGGGCGGGTTGTATGAGGGGACGCATGTCGGAGGCGGAGAGGGCGGGGACATCTCGTCAGGAGACTCGTCAGGACAGCCGTGGGCGTCTCCTCGCGGGTCGGTACCGGCTGGGTGAAGTGCTCGGCCGCGGCGGCATGGGCACGGTGTGGCGGGCCGAGGACGAGACGCTGGGCCGGACGGTCGCCGTCAAGGAGCTGCGGTTCCCGTCCAACATCGACGAGGACGAGAAACGGCGGCTGATCACGCGCACGCTGCGCGAGGCCAAGGCGATCGCGCGGATCCGCAACAACAGCGCGGTGACGGTCTTCGACGTGGTCGACGAGGACGACCGGCCGTGGATCGTGATGGAGCTCGTCGAGGGCAAGTCGCTCGCCGAGGTCATCCGGGAGGACGGCCTGCTGGAGCCCAGGCGTGCGGCGGAGGTTGGTCTGGCCATCCTCGACGTGCTGCGGTCCGCGCACCGCGAGGGCATCCTTCACCGCGACGTGAAGCCGTCGAACGTGCTGATCTCCGAGGACGGCCGGGTCGTGCTCACCGACTTCGGCATCGCCCAGGTCGAGGGCGACCCGTCGATCACCTCGACCGGCATGCTCGTCGGCGCGCCCTCCTACATCTCCCCGGAGCGGGCCCGCGGCCACAAGCCGGGACCGGCGGCCGACCTGTGGTCGCTGGGCGGTTTGCTGTACGCGTCGGTCGAGGGCGTACCGCCGTACGACAAGGGCTCGGCGATCGCGACCCTGACCGCCGTGATGACCGAGCCGCTGGAGGAGCCGAAGAACGCGGGGCCGCTGAAGGACGTCATCTACGGCCTGCTCACCAAGGATCCCGCCAAGCGGCTCGACGACGCGGGCGCGCGGACCATGCTCAACGCGGTGATCCACGCGCCCGAGCCGAAGACGGCCGAGCCGGAGCCGCCGTTGGACGCGACGAAGGTCGTACCGCTGCCGGTGCCGCCCGAGGAGCGTGCGGACCGGCGGAGTTCGGGCGGCAGCGGGAGCAAGCGGGGCGAGGAGGCGGCCGAGCGGTTCCGTGGGGCGCTGCGTTCCGTGCGGAAGGCCGCCGGGGCGGCGGGGGCGGCGGCCTCCGCGGCGTCGTCCTCGGCTCCGACCCGCAGCAAGTCCGGTAGCGGGGAGGCTGTCTCGGGGGCTGGCTCTGGTACGGCGGCTTCGGGGTCCGGTAGTGGTACGGGCGCTGTGGGTTCCGGCTCTGACGCGACGGCTTCGGGCGCCGGCTCCGGTAATGCGACCTCGGGTTCCGGCTCCGGTAATGCGACCTCGGGTTCCGGCTCCGGTACGGCGACCTCGGGTTCCGGTGGGGGCGTTCGCTCGGAGAAGGGCGCGTCGAGTGTGTCGACGGCGTCGGCTTCGAGTGGGGTCTCCGGTGCGGAGGGCCGCGAGCCGGGCGCGCGGAGAGCGGGTGCCGCGTCGACGGGCGGGGCGAACAGCGCGGCGTCGGGCGGTGCGTCGGGCGGACGGAGTTCCGGGTGGCCCGTGATGACGCCGCCGGATCTGCCGCCGCGGCCCGTGCCCAGGGCGCCGCTCACCGATGTGGTGCCGCGTCGGACCCTCATGATCATCGCGGTGGTCGTGGTGCTCGCCGTGATCGGGACCGTGCTGGCGCTCACGCTCGGTGGCGACGACAAGAGCTCCGAAGGGGCCAAGGGCGGCGGCACGAAGGTGACGGCGGGCGCCGGCGCGAGTGCCGACACCAAGGATGACGAGAACGGCGGCACCCGTGCGGACGGCTCGGCGACCGAGTCCGCGACGACGGGATCGGGATCGCAGAGCACGCCGAGTGGCGGGGCGAGCGCGTCCGACGGCAGTGGAGCGGGCTCGGACGGTTCCGCCGGATCCGACAACAATGTGGTGGCCTCGACGCACAAGGGGAGTCAGGGGTACTCGCTCGGGCTGCCCAAGGGATGGGACTACCAGTCCACGGGTTCGGCGGGGGATCGTTTCACCGGCCCCGACGGGCAGAGGCTGCTCGTCGCCTGGACGTCCACGCCGAAGGGCGACCCGGTGGCGGACTGGGAGAACCAGGAGCGGTACATGACGCGGTCCCAGTACAAGAAGATCCGCATACAGCAGGTGGACTACCGCGGTTGGAACGCGGCCGACTGGGAGTTCACCTATGTGGAGAGCGGGACGAAGTACCGGACCATCGACCGTGGCTTCGTCGTCGACGACCAACTCGGATATGCGCTGATGTACACGGCGAAAGCCGCGAAGTGGGACAGCGAGCTGCGCGAGAACACATGGCGGACGCTGGCGGAGACCTTCGAACCGAAGCCGTGAGGGATCGGTCTGGCGTCCCGGACATTGAGATCGGGCCTCAGATCTCGCATCCTCTCTTTGCGGGTTGCCTCCGGCACGTATCGTGAGTGCTTGCGGACCGTACGCATCCAGGAATTCATGCGGAACGGGCCGCGAGGCGAACGGAATTGACCAACCGGGCGGCCGGGGGAGGCAACGTGGACGACTATGCGGGCCGGGTACTCGCCGACCGCTACCGCCTGCCGCTGCCGCCGTCCGACGAGTACGAACTCACCGAGACCCGGGCCTTCGACACCTACAGCGGGCAGGAAGTCCTGGTCAGGCAGGTGCCGTTGCCGGAGGTCGTCGAGGCGGAGGTGCTCGACGCGGAGGGGCTGCCGGACGGTTTCATGGCGCGGGACTCGCGGGACTCGCGGGACCGTGGGGCGCGGCGCCCGCAGGCGCGCATCGGCACGCGGCGGCCGGCCGACCCTGCCGTACGGCGGGCCGTGGAGGCGGCGCAGGCCGCCGCGCGAATCCCCGACCATCCGCGGCTCGACCAGGTCTTCGACGTGTTCGCCGACGGTGGTTCGCTGTGGATCGTCAGCGAGTTGGTGGCCGCGCGGCCACTGGCGGCGCTGCTCGCCGAAGAGCCGCTGACGCCGTACCGGGCGGCCGAGGTCGCCTCCGACGTCCTCACGGCACTGCGGGTGCTGCACGCCCACGGCTGGGTGCACCGGAACATCACCGCCCGCACGGTGCTCGTCTGCGACGACGGCCGCGTGATGCTGACCGGCCTCGCGGTCGGCGCGGCGGAGGAGGCACTGTGCGGGTACGACCCGGTGCCGGCCGAGGCGGGGGAGTGGGGCGGCGAGTTCGGTGACGCCGGTGGATCCCAGGGGGATGGTGATCCCCAGGGGGACGGTGGTTCCCATTCAGGCGGTGGCCTCGATGGGCCCGGTGGATTCCGTGGGCCCGGTGGATTCGGTGGGCCCGGCGGTCCCGGTCCGTCCCGTGGCCACGGTCCGTCCGGCGGGCCCGGTGTGTCCGGTGGTACGCACGGGGGCGGCGGTGCGATCGGGTTCGGCGGGGTGGATCCCGAGGCCGCTCGGCGGGCCGCCATCGAGGCTCGGGCGGCCGGGGGATTGCCGGCCGCCGGGTCGGACGCGGCGAACGTGGCGAACCGGGTGGACGGTGCGTCGTCCGAGCTCGCCCCCAGGGCCGTCGACGCCGGTGCGGACATCAGGGCGGCGCG
>NZ_NTGE01000022.1 GCF_002291145.1 Streptomyces sp. SA15 | reverse complement strand
GGTTACGCCGGCGGCGGCGGTGGCGCGGGCACGGACGACCCGAAGGGCGGCGGCAGCGGCAGCGGCGGAGGCGGCACCGGGTACGCCAACCCCGACCGGGTGACCGGCGCCCGCCTGGAGAGCGGCGACCGCAACACGGCGCCCGCGAAGGACGACCCGTTCTGGTCGAAGGGGTGGGAGCCGGAGACCGAGGGGATCGCCGAGGGCGGCGCCAACCTCATCGGCGGCAACGGCCGCGTGGTGATCCAGTGGAAGGGTGCCGTGGCGCCCGCCGAGCTGAGCCCGGCCACCGCCGCGGAGCAGTCCGTCGAGCTGGGTTACGAGGTTCCGCCGATGGCCGCAGTGGTCCGGGACAAGGACGGCAAGCCGGTCGAGGGCGTCTCGGTGAAGTTCGCGATCAACGACCCGGAGAAGCTGGGCCTGAACTTCGGCGAGCGCGAGAACACCACGTCCGTCGTGCTGGCGAGCGACGCCCAGGGCCGCGTGCAGACGCCGGTCATCTACACCAGCGGCAGCAAGAAGGGCGACTTCACCGTCCGCGCGACGGCGCCGGGCGGCCTCTCCACGGACTTCACCGTGCACATGAAGAACCTGGCGAACGAGGTGAAGGTCGTCGCCGGTGACAAGCAGCAGGCCGAGCCCGGCCAGCCCTTCGCCGAGGCGCTCCAGGTCCTGGTGACCGAGGACGGCAAGCCGGCCGCCGGCGCGAAGGTGAACTACCTCGTCCAGGGCGACAGCTGGAACGGCCCCACGTTCGGGGGCAGGGCCGTCGGCGTCCAGGCGACGGCCGACGCCGAGGGCAAGGCCGTCTCGCGCGAGCTGGTCGCCGGTGACGAGCTCGGCACGTACACGATCACCGCGACGGTCGGCGGCGGCGCGTCCGCCACCTTCACCGTCGAGGTCGTCGAGAAGGTCGACACCGACCCGTCGGAGTCCCCGTCGGCCTCGCCCAGCCCGTCCGACTCCGCCGCCGGGACCACGGGCGACACCTCGGGCGGCACCTCGGACGACAACAACGCTTCGGGTTCCGGCAACGACAACTCGACGCAGACCACGAGCGGCGGCGGCCTCGCCAGCACCGGCGCGGGCGGCATCGGCCTGATGCTGGGCGCTGCGGCTGCCCTCGCGGCCCTGGGTGTCGCGGCCGTGCGCTTCTCGCCGCGGCTGAAGCTGCGCTTCCAGAACCGCCGCTGATCTCCTGACGCCGGTCGATCTCCCGACCGGGGTGCGGGGCGCTGTCGCGCGCCCCGCACCCCGGTCGCTTCACGTGCGGCCTGTCCGCGACCTGATCCGCCGGACAGCACGCCTAGGGCCATCAGAAGGGCCCTAGGGCCTGTTGCGAAAGTCCCGCCTGCCCCGCGACGCCCGGCACGCGCTCTCGCCGCACCGGGCACAAGCCCAAGTACATCCAGTACGAGGGCTTGCACCCGGCACGCCGAGAGCACGCACCGGACGCCGCGGGGCCCGCCCTACGGGCGGACGACGGGACTTTCGCAACAGGCCCTAGCCGCGCCGCATCTCCCCCAACGTCCCCCGCAACCGCTGCGCCCGCAGCACCAGTTCCAGTTCGAAGCGGCGGTCCGGGTCGTCGATCTCGTCGCCCCACAGTTCGCGGATCTGGCGGAGGCGGTAGCGGACCGTCTGGGGGTGGACGCCGAGGCGGGTCGCCACCTCTGGTGCCCCGCCCCGGGTTTCCAGCCAGGCCAGCAGTGTCTCCGCGAGGCGTCGGCCGTGGGTGGGGCCGCAGTGGGTCAGCGGGGCCAGGCAGCGCAGGGCCAGGTCGTCGATCAGTTCCTCCGGCTGGAGCAGGACCAGTGCCTCCGTGTGCTCGGTGCAGTAGAGGACTTCGCCCACCGGCAGCAGGTCCCGCTCCATCAGCCGTACCGCCGCCTCGGCCCAGCGCAGCGACTTCGCCGCGTCGGCGAGGGGGACCGGCGGGCCGATCGCCCCCGCCCAGCCCGTCAGGGCCCGGTGCAGCAGCTCGGACCGGCCCGCGGCGTCCGGCTCGGGGACCACCATCCGCGGCTGCTCGTACTCCATGTCGAGCAGCACGCCCTGCCCCACCGCGGGCGCCACCGCCTCCCGCGCCGGGCGCAGCAACACGCCGACGGCGACCTTCTCCGGCAGCGGCCAGCCGATCCGGGCGGCACGTTCGGTCAGTGCGTCGGCCGGGTCGCCCCGGTGGTGTTCGGCGAGCAGGAGTTCCATCAGGCGGCGCTGGAGACGCAGGCGTTCCCCGGCCTGTCGTGCGGCCGCCTCCGCGTAGCCGCGTACCGACTGGTCGACCAGGCCGTCGAGGTACTCGTAGCCCGCGTCCACCAGTTCGTACATCGCCGGCGGCGGGATGTCGACGCGTTGGCCGATCTCGGCGAAACGGCGCCAGGCCAGCCGTACGCCCATCCGGTAGATCGCCTGCAAGGAGTCCAGGCTGCGGCCGTTGAGGCCTTCGCCGCGGCCGAACTCCTGGAAGACGCCCGGCGGGACCGTCGGGCGGCCCTCCGCGGTCTGAAGGTGCTGGACGAAGACCTCGATGGCGCGGCGGATGCCGATCAGTGCCATCGGCTCGCCCGACTCGTCGAGGACGACGGGCAGATGCGGGTACTCGCGGCGGATCTCGCGCATGATCTCCTCGGCGAGCGCGGGTGCCTCGGCCATGGCGATCGCCGCGAACTGGCGTACCTGGAAGCGGGGTACGTCGTGCCAGGCCGAGCGGGTGACGGTTGCCGGGCGGCTCGTCACGGGTCAACTCCCCTGGCCTGCTTGCTCGTATGTGATCAAGGGGGTGTTCGGCTGGTCGGGCCGCGCCTCGAGCAGCGCGACGACGCCGAGCGCGGCCCCGACGGCGAGGGCGGCGGCGAGCGCGACGGTGAGTGCGGCGGCAAGCAGTCTGGACATCGCAGGGTCAGCCTCTCTGTCCGGAATCCATCCGGAATCTTCGGAATCCGTCCCGAATCGGTCCGGAATCCGTACGGAGTCGTCCGAGTCCGTACGGAGGTCGCCCCACCCGGGCGTCCCACCCTGTCTGTCCGGCCCAGTGTCGACAAGACATTGACACTCCGTCAAGGGGCGCCTACGGTTCCCGGCCCAAGGGCCCTGTCGTCACACTCCCGCCTGCCCCGCGACGCCTGGCACGCGCATCTGCGGCGTTGTCGTCAGTCGCCGACGCTCCGCGTCGACTCCTTCCTCCGCCTTGCAGCTGCACGCACCAGACGCCGCGGGGCCCGCCCTCCGGGCGGACGACGGGAGTGTGACGACAGGGCCCAGAACGGCCCCCAACTCCGCAATCCCACGCCCCAGGAGTGCCCGGATGCGCCGTACAGCCTCACCTCTCTCCCTGATCCTGCTGGGTCTCGGCACGTTTCTGCTGGTCCTGGCGCCCTTGCTCGCCTGGTACGTGGCACCGCGGGCCGCCGTGAACCCCATCGACATCGACACCACCGCCGTCTACCGCGGCACGGGCAGCGTCTTCGACACCGAGCGGATCGAGACCGTGTCCGGCCAGCGGATCACCATCACCCAGCGCGTGCGCGGCAACGTGGACGACAGCGAGCGCAGCGGCAACGCCGTCTGGGACGTGACGACCACGGTCGACACCGACAAGTCGCTGCCGGCCGCCGACCCGCACGACGCGCTGCTGTTCACCCCGCACCGCTGGGTCATGGACCGCAGGACGACCAAGCCGGTGCACTGCTGCGAGGAGACCCCGTACATCGAGGGCGAGGCCTACCTGAAGTTCCCCTTCGACGTGCAGAAACGCTCCTACCAGTGGTGGGACAACACCCTCGGCGGGACGGTCGTCCTGCGCTACCAGGGCACCAAGAAGATCCAGGGCTACACGGGATACCGGTTCACCGGCACGGTCCCGCCGACGAAGGCCGGCTCCCGGCTGGTCCCGGGCAGCATCGTCGACGAGCCCGACCGGCCGCAGGTGCTGGCCGAGGAGTGGTACTCCAACCACGGCATCGAGCTCGTCGTCGACCAGGCCACCGGCCGGGTGATCTACGCGCAGATCGGCCCGAAGCGGACGCTCAGGGCGCCGGGGGCGAAGAAGGACGCGGCGGTGCTGCTGGACAGCCGGAAGATCGCGTTCACCACGGATACGCAGAAGGAGGCCGTGCGGCAGGCCGAGCAGGACAGCCGTCAACTGCGCCTGGTGAGCGCGACCTTGCCGATCGGGGCGGCAGTGGCCGGATTCGTCCTGGCGGTAGTGGGGGGCGTTTTGGTGGCACGAGGGCGGCGCCCGGATTCGACCGATACGGTCGTTACCCCAGAGCCCTCGCTCACGATGTGACGTGACGTCAGCTCTAATAAAGCCGGAAATTGTCACGTGCGTGAGTAGCCGTGGCGGACGGCTCGGCGAAAACTGTCCACCCCACCCGAGCACAGTCCGTCCACACCCACCACGCAAAAAGCACTCAGACCCCCCACAGGAACGCAAACCCTCTTCCCCCACGCTTCGTTCCGCACCCTGAGACGAGTTGGAGCACCCATGCCCCAGCACGTGCCTTCCCAGCTGCGCGCCGCGGCCCCACGCGCCGCGCAGCACCCCTCGGCGCTCCCCCCACCCCCGCGCCGCATCGTTTTCCTCGCCCATCGAGATCTGGACAACCCGGCCGCCGGCGGCTCCGAGCTGCTGGTCGACCGACTCGCCGACGGACTGACCCGGCTCGGCCACCAGGTGACCCTGCTGTGCGGAGGGCCCGCCTCGTACCGTGACTACCGGGTCGTGTCGGCCGGCGGCGAGTTCGGCCACTACCTGCGCGCCCGTTCGGCCTTCGCCCGCCAGGTCGGCGACTGCGACCTGCTGGTCGAGGTCTGCAACGGCATGCCGTACCTGGCACCCCTGTGGCACCACGGGCCCACCCTGTGCCTGGTCAACCACGTCCACACCGACCTGTGGAAGATGCGGTTCGGCGGGCCGCTGACCCCGGCCGCACGCCTGGGCCGAAGACTCGAACACTGGGCACTGGCCGGTGCGGCGCAGCATCGGAGCCTGTTGGTCGCCGTCTCCCCCTCGACCGCCCACGCCCTGCGCGCGATCGGTGTCGAACGGGACCGCATCCGGGTCGTGCACAACGGCGTCGAGGAGCCCGGGCCGCGCGCCGACCGGTCGCCCGACCCGCTGTTCGTCGCGGTGGGCCGACTCGTCGAGTACAAGCGGATCGATCTGCTGCTGCGGCTGTGGGAGCGGGTGCGGCCGGTCACCGGCGGCCGGCTGCTGATCGTCGGCGACGGGCCCGAGCGGGAGCGGCTGGAGCAACTCGCCGGGCCCGGTGTGGAGTTCACGGGGCATGTCTCCGAGGCCGAGAAGCACCGGCTGCTGTGCGCGGCCTGGTTGTTGCTGCATCCCTCGGCGGTGGAGGGGTGGGGGCTGGTGGTCACGGAGGCTGCCGCCCGCGAGACCCCGTCGATCGCCTTCGATGTCCCTGGGCTGCGGGATTCCGTCGTGGACGGGGAGACGGGTGTCCTCGCGGCCGGCGAGTCGTCGTTCGCGGCGGCCTGGTGCACCCTTGCGCTCTCCCACCATCGCCGCGAACTCATGGGCAAGGCGGCTCGTGATCGGGCGGCACGCTATCGCTGGGACCGTACGGTGAGACAGTTTCGGGCGGTTGCCGCGGAGGCGGTGAGGAGCTGGCCGCCGTGACCGGTCTGAAGGACCCCTCGATACGACGGTCGGTGGCCCTCTTCCGCGCCTTCCTGCGTGAGCAGGAGGACCCGGACGCCTGTTACTCACTGCTCGCCCGGGACGCCGTCGACCAGGTGGAGGCCTACGACGGCCCGGTCGCCGGCCACACCGTGGTGGACGTCGGCGGCGGCAGCGGCCACTTCACCGAGGAGTTCCGCAGCCGCGGCGCGCACGCCTACCTCTTCGAGCCCGACGTGCACGAGCTGGGCGAGAAGCCGCCCGAGGGGACGGTCGTCGCCGACGGCTATCTGCTGCCGCTCTACGACGGCGTCGCGGACGTCACCTTCTCCTCCAACGTCCTCGAGCACGTGGCCGATCCGCAGACCTTCCTCAGCGAGCTGGTGCGGGTGACCCGGCCCGGTGGGCTGATCTACGTGTCGTTCACCAACTGGCTGTCCCCCTGGGGCGGTCACGAGTGGGCGCCCTGGCACTACCTGGGTGCCGAGCGGGCCCGCGCCCGCTACCGGCGCCGTACCGGAAGGGCCGCCAAGCACACCCTCGGCGAGAACCTGTTCGCCGTGCACATCGGCCCGACCCTGCGGCAGGTGCGCGCCCGGGACGACGTCACGGTCGTCTCGGCGCGCTCCCGCTACTGGCCGTTCCTCGCGGAGACCGTGGTCAGAGCGCCCGGGATCCGTGAGGTGGCCACCTGGAACCTTCTCCTCATCCTCCGGCGGTGTCCACGATGACGACGTCCACGGTCCAGGCTCCTCCTCCGGCAGCCGTCCCCAGTACCGCGATCATGTCGGGACCGCCGGAGGTCCCGCGCACGCGGCGCTGGCTGCTGGGGTTCTGGGCCGTGGCGTTCGTCCTCTTCCTGGCGGTCCACCCGGGCCGGCAGACCTTCGACACCAAGCTGGGCGTCACCGTCGACCCGGGCCGGTTCATCTCCGACCTCGGCCAGTTGTGGCACGACCAGGGCTCGTTCGGCGGGATCCAGGACCAGTACGTCGGCTATCTGTGGCCGATGCTGCCGTTCTACTGGCTGGGCCACGCCGTGCAGTTGCCGGTGTGGCTGGTGGAGCGGCTGTGGCTGTCGCTGGTCGTGTCGGTCGCCTTCTGGGGCGCGCTGCGGCTGGCCGAGCGGCTGCGCATCGGCAGCGGCGCCTCGAGGTTGCTCGCCGCCGCGGCGTACGCGCTGTGGCCGGTGTTCACCATCGTCGTCGGCTCCACCTCGGCGGCCGCGCTGCCCGGCGCCTTCCTGCCCTGGGTGCTGCTCCCGCTGGCCGACGAACGCTACAGCGCCCGCGTCGCCGCCCTCCGCTCGGCGCTGCTCGTCCCGTTCATGGGCGGCGTCAACGCGGCCTCGACCCTCGCCGCCCTCCTCCCGGCGGGCCTGTACCTGCTCTCCCGCCCGCCCGGGCCCAGGCAGCGCAAGCTGATCGCCTGGTGGACGCCGGGCGTGATCCTGGCGACGGCCTGGTGGTGGATCCCCCTCCTCCTCCTGGGCACCTACGGCGAGAACTTCCTTCCGTACGTGGAGGGTTCGCAGACCACGACCGAGACCATGTCGGCGACGGAGGCCCTGCGCGGCGCCGGGAACTGGGTCGCCTATCTGCACCTGGTCGAGGCCTGGCTGCCGGCCGGCTGGACGGTGGCGTCCGCGGTGGTCGTGATCGTCTGCTCGGCGCTCGCCGCCGGACTGGGCCTGGCAGGGCTGGCCCGGCGGGACATGCCGGAGCGCCGCTGGCTGGTGCTGACCGTGCTGACGGCGGCGCTGGTGCTGCTCGCGGGGTACGGCGGCCCGTTCGGCGCCCCCTTCCACGGGGTGGTGCAGGACTGGCTGAACGGCGGTCTGGCCCCCTTCCGCAACATCTACAAATTCCAGGTCGGCCTCGCCCTCGCGCTCGTGCTCGGGATCGCCCATCTGGTGGGGGTGGCGAGTGAGCGGCGCGGCGCCCGCCCGATCCGCGGCCGTCGTTTCGCCCCGCTGATCGCGGCGGTGCTGATCCTCCCCGGCCTGCTGTGGCCGTACCTCAACGGCTCGATCCTCAACCCCGGTTCCTTCCAGGAGCTCCCCAAGTACTGGCAGTCCACGGCCGACTGGCTGGAGAGGTACTCTCCCGACTCGCGCGCCCTGGTCGTCCCGGCGACCGCGCACGGCATCTACACCTGGGGCTCCCCCATCGACCAGCCCCTCGACGCGCTCGCCGAGTCCCGCTGGGCACAGCGCGACTACGTCCCCTTCGGCACCCCCGGCAACCGGCGCGCGATGGACGCGGTCGAGCAGGCGCTGCTGACCGGCGGCGAAGTGCCAGGACTGGCCGACTACTTGAGCCGCGCGGGCGTGTACTACGTCGTCGTCCGCAACGACCTCGACCCCGACCAGATCGGCTACACACCGACCTCGACCGTGAAGCGGGCCCTGGAGCAGTCCGGCTACCAGCGGGTGACCGGTCTGGGCCCGGTCATGACCGGCGGCCGGATCGCACCCGCCGCCCCGCTCCAGGTCGAGGGCCTCTACCCGAGGCAGCGGGCGGTGGAGATCTACCGGCCGGCGAGCGAGGACGTGCCGCGGCCGGGGCAGGCCGGGCTGGCACCGGTCGCCGACACGGCGGTCGTGTCCGGCGGTCCCGAGGCGCTGCTGCCGCTCGCGTCGGAGCTGCGGGGCCGGGCGACGGTCCTGACCGGCGACAACCATCCCGGGCTCGGCACCCCCGCCCTCCAGGTGGTCGGCGACGGCCTGCGCCGCGCGGACACCCGCTTCGGCCTGGTCAACGCCAACACGTCGTACACATACACCCGGAACGAACGCAACGCGTCCGGCGCCGCGCAGGACGCCGGTGAGAAACCCCACCAGATCCTGCCCACCAAGGGCCTGGACCACCAGACGGTGGCCGAACTGCGCGGCGCCCGCTCGGTCACGGCCTCCTCGTACGGCAACTGGCTCTTCCACCTCCCGCAGTTCGATCCGGTGAACGCCTTCGACGGCAACCCGGACACGGCGTGGACGGAGGGCGTGGCGGGCTCGCCGAACGGCCAGTGGCTGCGGATCGCCTTCACCGACGACGAGTACGACATGCCGTCGTCCTTCAAGGTCACGCCGTTGCCGCAGGAGAGCGTGCGGTCGGCGGCGACGCGGGTGCGGGTGGAGACGGAGAAGGGGTCGGTGAGCAGCTTCCTCCGCCCCGACGGCTCGACACAGACCGTCAAGGCACCTGCGGGCGTGACGGGTTGGATGAAGCTGACGATCACCGACTCGGTGGCGCGCCGGACCGGCCTCGCGGGTGCGGGCTTCTCCGAGATCGGTCTGCCGGACGTACAGGTGACGCGCCTGCTTCGCCTCCCCACGGACGCCCAGAGCGCCGAGGCGTCGGCCGAGGTCATCTCGCTGCACCGCGCCGCCGACCCGGCCGGGTTCTCCCCGACGGGCACGGAGGCGGGCCTGCACCGCCGCTTCTCCACGGCGACGGCGGGGACGTACGAGGTGAGGGCGAGCGCGGTGCCGGTGTCCGGCGAGGCGCTCGACCGGATGCTGTACGAGGTCGCGCCCGACCAGCGCGACCGCATCACGGCGACCGCCGACACCACGGCGACCCTCGGCGCGGGACTGTCGGCGCGCAACCTCACCGACGGCGACCTGACCACGGCGTGGATCGCGGGCGACCGTCCCACGATCCATCTGAGCTGGACCGGAAAGCAGCCGATCGACGAGATCGTCCTGCCCGGCGCGGGCGGCCTGTCCACCCGCCCCACCGAGGTGCACATCAGCTCCCCCGACGGCGCGACGATCGCCGGCGTGGACGAGAACGGCGCGGTCCGCTTCCCGTCGATCACCACGGACCGGCTGGACATCACGATCACCAAGACGGCCCCGCTGACCCTGCACAACCCGGTCGCCGACGAGGACCTGCAACTGCCGGTGGGCCTCACGGAGGCGTACATCCCGGCCCTGGACGGCTACCGCACACCGCAGCCGAAGCCCAGCCGGACGTTCTCCCTGCCGTGCGGGCAGGGCCCTGTGGTGGCTGTGGACGGGGAGCTGTACCAGACGAGTGTGCAGGGGAGGATACGGGAGCTGACGGAGCGTCGGCCGGTCGATGTGACGCTCTGCCAGTCGGGCCGCGACGATGCGGAGCTGGAGCTCGAGGCGGGCGCGCACCGGGTCGAGGGCGGGGACGCGGGTCCGCTCGCGCTGACCGACGTGACCCTGACCCGCGGCACGGTCGCCGAGCCCACGCCGGTCGCGCGTGACCTGGAGATACGGGACTGGCTGGGCGACCAGCGGGCGGTGACGGTCGGCTCGGGAGCGGCCTCGTACCTGACGACGTACGAGAACTTCAACGACGGCTGGAAGGCCACGCTGGACGGCAAGGAACTCACGCCGGTACGGCTGGACGGCTGGCAGCAGGGCTGGCGGATCCCGGCCGGGGCGGGCGGCGCGGTCGAGTTGTCGTACGAGCCCGCGACGACGTACGACGCGGCGCTGATCGGCAGCGGGGTGGCGGTCGCGGTGCTGTTGGCCCTGGTCCTGTGGCGGCGACGCGCACCGAACCCCGACGTGCCGCAGCCGCTCCCGCCGGCGCCCGGGCTGTGGCTCGGCACGGTGGCGCTCACGCTGGTGGGCGCGGTGATGGCCGGGTGGTTCGCGCTGCTGGTGCCGGCGCTGGCGCTTCTCGCGTACCGACGGCACGCGCTGCTCGTGCCGATCGCGTTCGTGGCCCTCGCGGGGGCGGGGATCGCGGCGGCGACGGGGGCGGGCCGGCCCGTTGGGGCCGAGGAGGGCGCGTTCGGGCCTGCGGCCCAACTGCTGGCGCTGATCGGGCTGTTCGCGGGGCTGGTGAGCGTACGCGAGCCGGGGCCTGCGGCAACGGAGGCGCCGACGCAGCAGTTGCCCCCGGTCGTCGAGGTCGAGAAGGGGAGGGGCGAGCCGATATGACCGTACCCACGCGCATTCCGTTCCCGGTCGTGGACGAGGTGGCCCGGCACTGCCTCCAGGAGGAGGAGCCGGAGACGGTCCACATCGAGGTGCATCTGCCGGGGCGGCTCGATCCGGTGCGTTTGCGGAAGGCGTTCACGGAGGCGCTGCATCGGCATCCGCGCATTCTGATGCGGGAGGCTCGGGGGCGGTGGTACCGGCGGCGGTACGAGTGGGAGCTGACGGCTGAGCCGGATGTGGAGGTGGTGAGCGTTCTCCCTCCGGGGCGGGATGCGTTGCGGGATGCGCGGACAAGGGCGCTGGTGGAGGCGCCGCCGTTGTCGTTGTCGCCGCCGATTCGGTTGGAGGTGGTGGAGGGGGCGGGGCCGGTCGAGGGGAGCGAGGCGACGGATGTAGTGGGTCTGGCTGCCGGCAGTCGTGCCGCTGGGGCGGCTCCCGTCCCACAGAGAGCGGCACCCCGCGAGCGCGGGCGAGCGACCCCACCCGCCCACAGCGAAGGAACGGTCCTGTTCCTCACCATCAACCACACCGCCCTCGACGGCCCAGCCTGCCTCCGTGTACTCGCCACCGCAGCGGAGCTCTACGGCGGCAAGGACAACTCCCCCGCCCCGGCACCCCTCCGCACCCCCGAAAGCCCACAGGACCCCCCGGACACCCCCTCCAACTGGTCCAAACCCGCCCGCGTAGCCCAAGGCACCCCCGAACCCTCCCCCGGCAACGGCCTCCTCGTCACCGAACTCCCCCTCCCCCACCGCCCCAAGGGCTCCCCGTACACCGTGAACGACCAGCTCATGGTCACCACAGCCCTCACCATCGCCCACTGGAACAGGGAACACGGCGCACACCCCCGCCCCCTCCGCATCACCATGCCCGTGGACGACCGCCCCCGAGACACCACCATGCCCATGGGCAACGGCACCCGCCTCGTCGAAGTCCCCTTCAGCCCGGACGAGTTGACCAGAACCACGCCCGCCGACATGCCCACCCTCCTGCGCCGCACGGCAACCCGCACCCGCGCCCTCAAATCCCTCCCCCGCCCCCAACTGGGCCACGGCGCCACGCTCCTCACCGCCCCGGTCACCCCCGTCGCCTGGCGAGCCGCACTCACCCGAGGCCTCCGTCGAGCCGCCGCCCCCTGGACCTCGACGACCCTCCTCAGCAACATCGGCCGCATCCCGTACCCCCTGGACTTCGGCGAGGAGGCCGGCCGCGCGCACGCCGTCTGGTTCTCCGCGCCGGCCCGTATGCCCCGCGGCCTCACCGTCACCACCGCCTCCACGGCCGGCCGCCTGCACCTCGCGCTGCGCTGGTCCCGCGCCCTGCTCGGTCACGGCGACGGCGCCCACCTCCGGGACCTGTTCGAGCACTACCTGCACACGACGGAGGCCGGCACATGACCACCACCGCCCAGCTCCCGAAGGACCTACGCGACTTCTACGAGGACCCCACCGTCCCCGTAGCCTCCGGCACCCCCCGCTCCCTCCGCCAGGCCCGCATGCTGGCCACCGCCCTCGGCCCGGCCACCGGCACAGGCACCCCCCGCACCATCCTCGACATCGGCTGCGGCGACGGCACCGCCGCCGCCACCGCCGCCCCCCTCCTCACCGGCCACCGCCTCATCGGCGTCGACTGGTCCCAGGACGCCCTGAAACGCGCCCGTACCCACCTGACGTACACGATCCGCGGCGAACTCAGCGGCGACGGACTGCCGTTCGGCACCGCCTCCGCGGACGCCGTGCTGTTCAGCGAGGTGATCGAGCACCTCGTCGACCCGGACGCGGCGCTCGACGAGATCCGCCGCGTCCTGCGCCCGGGCGGCCACCTCATGCTCTCCACCCCGAACCTGGCCGCCTGGTACAACCGCGCCCTGCTGCTGGCCGGCGTCCAGCCGGTGTTCTCGGAGGTCAGCCTGCGGGCCATTCACGGTCGGCCGGGGCGGGAGGTCGTAGGACATCTGCGGCTCTACACCGCCCGCGCCTTACGGGAGTTCGTCACCGCCGCCGGCTTCGACGTCGTACGCCTCGAAGGCGCCCCCTTCCACGGCGTACCGCGTCCGCTGCGACCACTGGACCGGCTGGCCTGCGCCAGACCCTCCCTCGCGTCGATCCTGCTCCTGCACGCGCGGAGGAGGACCTAGGCCATGTGGTGGGGAGTGGCCGCGGCCCTGTTGGCGAACGCCCTGTACAGCACCGGTTTCGTCCTGGAGAAACGCGCCCTGACCGCCCTGCCCGAGGTCAGCGTCCGGCAGCCGGCCCGGCTGCTCGGGCTGGTGCTGCGCAGTCCGCTGTGGATCGGCGGTTCGCTCTCGCTCGCCGCCGGTTTCGGCGCGCAGCTCGCCGTCTACCGCACCCTGCCGATCGCCGCCGCGCAGGGCATCTTCGTCTCCGGTCTGGTGCTGCTCGTGCTGCTGTCCGCCCGGCTGCTGGGCGAGGAGACCACCGGCCGCGAGCGGTACGCGCTGGGCGCGATCCTCGCCGCGCTGCTCATGGTCGTGCTGTCGCTGAACGAGAGCTCCGACACCGTGAGTCAGGCGGCCCCGTACCCGCTGGTCCTGCTGGTGTGCGTGCCGTCGCTGGCGGCGGGCGTGTGGCTGTACAACAACGCCGAGCGGCTCGCCCGCCACCGCCACCGGGCGCCGACCACGGGCGTCGAGTACGGCGTGGCGGTGGGCCTGCTCTACGGCGTCAGCTCGCTCGCCATCAAGGGCGTGTCGGGCTACCTGACCACCAGCGGACTCGGCGGCGCGCTGCTCGACCTGCTCCGCTCCCCGTATCCGTACCTCCTCCTCTTCACCGGCGCGTTCGGCCTGGTCATGTCACAGGCGGCGCTGCAGCGCTGCCGGGCCTCGCTGATCGTGCCGGTGTGCACGACGGTGACCTGCCTGTTCACGGCGGTGCTCGGCACGCTCTCGTTCGGCGAGGCCCTGCCGCAGGACCCGCTGCGGCTCGCCCTGCGCCTCGCGGGCACCGCCCTCGCCGTCTCCGTACTGCTGACCATGCCGAAACACGACCGAGCACCCCAACCCCCCACCGCTGCCAAGGAGTTGACTCCACCGTGAAACCCGACGACCCACTGCTGAAGATCCTGGCGTGCCCGCTCGACAAGGGCCCGCTGC
This sequence comes from Streptomyces sp. SA15, assembly GCF_002291145.1. Taxonomy (GTDB): domain Bacteria; phylum Actinomycetota; class Actinomycetes; order Streptomycetales; family Streptomycetaceae; genus Streptomyces. Next base: position 33,393 of record NZ_NTGE01000022.1, on the reverse strand, counting down.
ACCTTGTCGTCCCCGACGGGCCGGCGCGGACCGAGGCCCTGTACAACCCGCGCCTGCGCCGCCGTTACCCGATCGTCGACGGGATCCCGCAGCTGCTGCCGGCCTCCGGGGAGCAGGTCCCGGACGACGAACACGAGGAACTCCTCAAACGGATGGCCCCATGAGCACCGCGAGCACCACCACCACGCTGGCTGCCCGGCTCGCCCCCCTCCTGCCCACCCGCCTGGTCGCCGCGGCAGCCCGAGCCGTCTACCCCCGATTCGAACCGGAGCTGGCCCGCCTCGGCGACCTGTGCCCGGCGGACTGCGGCACGGCCGTGGACGTCGGCGGCTGGTACGGCCCCTGGACGCGCCGCCTGTCCGCCCGGGCCCACCGGGTGGTGACCGTCGAACCGGTCCCGCATCTGGCCCGTCTGCTCACCTCGGCGGCCCCGGCCAACGTCGACGTGGTCCAGGCCGCCGCCGCGGACCAACCGGGCACCGCCCGGCTCTGGCTGCCGGCGGACGACTCCGGCGACCGGGGCGTGTCGTCCCTGGTCCGCCGGGACATCCACGGCCACGCCCTGGACGTCCGCTGCGTCGCCCTGGACGACCTGGGCCTGCGGAACGTCGGCTTCATCAAGGTCGACGTGGACGGCAGCGAGCTGTCGGTGCTGCGCGGGGCGACGGGCCTGCTGGCCCGCGACCGGCCGGCCCTCTTCGTGGAGCTCGAGTCTCGTATCCAGCCGATCGCCCCCGTGGTGACGTACCTGTCCCTGCTCGGCTACGACGGCTGGGTGCTGCCCGGCGACTCCTGGGTCCCCCTCACCGACTTCCCGCTGGAGGCCCACCAGGAGCGCGCCGCCTACGTCGTCACGCACGGCCTGCTGCGCCGCGTGCTGCCCTTCCGCAGCCGACCGCGCTACGTCAACTCGGTGCTCTTCCTCCCGGACGGCCGCCGCCCGGGCGCCGAAGAGACCGTGCGGCACGATGGTTCCCATGCCCTCCGGAAAACCCCCGGCCAGTCCTAGTCCCTTCCGTCCCTTCACCCCGCTGGATTTCCAGCTGGTCCTGCTTCGCCGCATGGCCGACCACAATCCGGACCTGGTGGAGGACGCCCGCCACGCCCTGGGCGCCTCGATCGCGGACATGCGCGAGGCCAACAAGCGCTGGCAGGCGATGGTCCGCTCCCCACGGTCCCGCTCCGCCGCCTCCCGCTACCGCTCGATCCTCGGCGCACCCGAGTCCGTCCTCACCCGCAAGATCGGAGACCTGGAGTGCGAGGCCCGCCTGTGGCCCGTCCCCCTCTGGCCCGACCTGCGCTTCGAGGTCCTCCTCGCCCCGAACGGCGCCGTCTGGAACGAATGGCTGATCCGCGCCCCCGGCATCGAAGGACCTCCCCTCCGCACCCTCGACGACCTCACCCCCTGGTCCTGCACGGTCGACGAGGCGGCCCGTGCCTTCGCCCCCGCCCGACCCCTCCAGGGCTCGGCCCCGACCCGCTGGGGGCTCGCCTTCACGGCGCCGGACGGTCAGGGGGTGCGGCGGGAGTGTGTCGCGGAGTTCACGTGGGGGTTGTTGCAGCGGGTGGCGGTCACCGGGTAGCCGCCGCCAGGACGGCTTCGACGACGGCCGGTACCGACTCCGGATGCAGGAACAGGAACAGATTCGGCTCGACCAGCTCCAGCTCCATCACCCGCGGCCGGCCGTCCTCCCCGTCCACGAGGTCGACGCGGGCGTACAGCAGCTCGTCCGCGTCCGGTACTGAGGCCAACGCGCGCTCGGCCACGGCGAGTTCGGCCGGGGTCGGGGTCCAGCGCTCCAGGCCGGGGTGGGCGACCTTGTCCGCGTCGAAGGCGGTGCCGGGGGCGAGCACGGCCCGCTTGCGGCTGGCGTGCAGGAGCCGGCCGCCGTAGAACTGCAGGGCCCGCTCACCGCCGGTGTCTATGGCCGTCACATACGGCTGGACCATCGCGGTGAGCCCTTCCTCGTGCATGCGCGCGAGGTGTCGTACGGCCGTCTCCCGCTGCTCGGGCGTGTAGCGCGCGGCGTAGCGGGCGCCCGCGCCGGAGGTGGGCTTGACGACGTACTCGTGGTCGTCGGGGAGGTCGGCCGGATCGCCGGGCGCGAGATAGCGGGTCGGGACGGCAGGCACTCCGGCGTCCGCCAGATCCCCCAGATACCGCTTATCGGTGTTCCACCGCACCACGGCCGCCGGATTCGCCAGCCGCGTCGCCTTGGCGCACCGCTCCGCCCACGCCACGAACTCGGCGGCCCGCCAGCTGTAGTCCCAGGTGGACCGTATGACGGCGAGGTCGTAACCGGCCCAGTCGACGCCGGCGTCGTCCCAGAACACGGCGTCCGCCTCGGCCCCGGCCGCGCGCAGTGCCTCCAGCAGCACGGGCAGGTCGGCGTCCTTGCTGGGCTCCGGCCGGGGGTTGTAGGTGACGAGGGCGACACGGGGCACGTCGGGTCCCTTCCTGTCCTGGATGTCTCGTGAGTCCGCAGGCTAACCGCCGCCGCCGCAACCGCGGCAACCCATTTGACCTTCCCCTTTGGTGAAGCCCCAGCATCGGTGGCGAGGAACGAAGGGGGAGCCCGCATGGAGTGGCTGACCATCGGCGCCTTCGCCAAGGCGTCCCGGCTGTCGCCCAAGGCGCTGCGGCTGTACGACGAGCTGGACCTGCTGCGGCCCGCGCGGGTGGACCCGGACACGGGCTACCGGTACTACGCGGTGGAGCAGCTGGAGCGGGCCCGGCTGGTGGCGTGGCTACGGCGGCTCGGCATGCCGCTCGCGCGGATCCGTGAGGTGTGTGCCCTGCTGCCCCCGGCCGCGGCCAAGGAGATCCGCGCCTACTGGGCGCAGGTCGAGGCGGACACGGCCGTACGGCGGGATCTCGCCGCGTTCCTCGTGAGCCAACTGACAGCACAGCCGAGGAAGGACGACACCACCATGCTGGAACTGCGTTACTCCGCCCACTCGGACCGAGGCCGGGTCCGACCCGGCAATCAGGACACGGCGTATGCGGGAAGCCGACTGCTCGCGGTCGCGGACGGCTTCGGACCCGCGGGCGCCCCCGCGAGCAGCGCGGCCGTGGAGGCGCTGCGATTCCTGGACACGGAGGAACTGCCGGCCGGCGACGTCCTCAATCTCCTGGAGGAGGCGGTGCGGGGAGCGACCGAGGCGGTCCGGGACGTGGCGAACGGCGCGGGCGGCCCGGACGAGGCCGGCACGACCCTGACCGCCGTGCTGTGGACGGGCTCCCGCCTGGCCCTGGTCCACATCGGCGACTCCCGCGCGTACCTGCTGCGCGACGGCGGCCTGTTCCGCATCACCCACGACCACACGGTGGTCCAGTCCCTGATCGACGAGGGCCGGCTCACCCCCGAGGAGGCCACGGCCCACCCCCAGCGCGCCCTGCTCCTGAAGGCCCTGCCCGGCGAGCCCCCCGCGGCCCCGGACCTCCGTCTGCACGACGCCCACCCCGGCGACCGCTACCTCCTGTGCTCCGACGGCCTCTACGGCGTCGTCCCCGACGCCCGCATCCGCACCGTCCTCACCGACGCCGGCACCCCCGACGAGGCGGTCCTCACGCTGATCGCCGAGGCGAACGGCGCCGGTGGCCCGGACAACGTCAGCTGTGTGGTGGCGGACGTCGTGGAGGGCGCGGCCTGACCTCCGGCGGTGGGACACAATCACCGCTATGTCGCTCCCCGGGACAGAGGACCTGGCCACGCTCGTGGGGACCCGGCGCCGCCTTTACATGTGCGGGGCGCGGGGTCTGCCGACGGTCGTATGAGGATGAGATCCCGCCCAGTTCCGGGCAGGACCTCATCTGCTCACCGCACGTAGTTCTTGAGGATCTCCGTGTCGAGTTCGATGCCGATCGGGTCGGGGATGAGCACCTTCTCACCGAACTTCGCCGTGTGAATGTCGCGGTAGCCACCGACCGTCCGGTCCGGGGCGCTGTGCACCGTGACAGTGCAGGAGCCCTGGTCGATCAAAAGGTACAAAGGGATCCCGGACTGGCCGTACGCGGCAGGCTTCTCGTGCCGGTCCCGTCGGTCGGTGTCCGAGTCGTACGAGGTGACCTCGACGACCATGAGCGCGCCGTCCGGGTCGGGAGACATGAACATCCCTGAAGACGTCTGGTTCAAGTCCTCCTACAGCGACGACCAGGGCGGCAACTGCGTCGAGGTGGTCAACCTCCCCACCCACACCTCGGTCGCCGTCCGCGACTCCAAGCTCCCCCACGGCCCCATTGTCACCCTCCCGCCGGATGCCTTCGCCGCGTTCGTTGACCACTTGCGCCACAGTCGCTGCCCTTGGTGAGCCCTTCCTGCAGTGGATCGTGACGATTTCGGGGCCCGGGGGCGGGTCATATGAACGCCATCAGGCCGTCAGCGGGTCAGTAGGGCATCGAGGACATGCGCATGCCCTTCGACTGGGTCCCGGTGGACGACAGCGCCCACGACGGCGCCTGGCAGGTCCAGGAGATCATCACCCGGCGCGGCCGGCACCGCGGCGCCGGGCCCGTCGACCTCGTAGTCGCCGCCACGGCCGAGTTCCAGGGACTGCGCCCTCCTGCACCAGACCGGCACTTCGAGTGCCTCATCGCCGTCACCGGCGAGGCACTCCAGTGGTACGGCCCAGAAACCGGCCGTGCTCAAGCCGCCCCCCGCAGGGCGCGACGCGGTCTCCGGCGTCTACGCCGCCGTCCAGATCAGTGTGCCGTTGTGGATCCGGCCCCACCTACCCGCCACGGACCGGACCACCGTGCCGATCGAGCCCGGCGGCGCCCCCATCAGCATCCAGGAGGGCACCAAGCAGATCGTCACGCACCCCGAAGTGCCCGGTGCCTGGGTCACCTCCCAACAGACACCGCACGCCGCCGGTCAGCCGGTCCCGGTGCCGTCGTCCTTCGCCGACTGCCTGCACACCGAGTCGGGCCCGCCCACCCTGCAGCAATTCGACCGCTGCATCGCCGACCTCGGCGACCTGGGCTACAAGCAGCAGGTGACGTACCAGCCCGCTGGCAACTTCTGGGCCCTTCAATGGGCCGAGACCGGGCTCTACCTCGGCCTCGCCCTGGCCCTGACCGGGTTCTGCGCCTGGTGGATCCGCCGACGCCTGACCTGACCAGGCAGCAGGTCCGGAGCGCGACGCCGGACCGCTGAAGCAGGTGCGAGGGGCAGCCGAGATCATCCGGCTGCCCCTCGCGGTGTTTCACAGCGCCGCGTGTCATCGAACACCAGGACCCAGTCTTGGCATGGCTGGATCAGACACAGGCACTCAGCTCCGACCATTCCCGCTGGGAGCAGGACAACCCCGGGGACGCGCCGTGGACCGACTGAGCGAAGATCCACCGCTGCTCGGCTTCCGCCGCCGAACTCTCAGTTGGCGCCACCAAGGCTGCGGATCATCCGGCTCCACAGGTGCGTCTGGCAGCGCCGAAAAGACGCCGGCCTTTGCGTGCCAGCTGCGGAACACGCCACGGAACATCGGGTGGGGCTCGTGCGCTAGGGGGCCCCTCAAAGAAGCCACTGTGCTCTCCTTCGCTTGTTCCGTTAGCGTTAACGTGACCGCTAACGTGACCGCTAACGGGATTCTTGCTCAGGGGAGCAGATTCCGTCAACGCCCGCCGCCGGACGGCTCACGATCCGCCGGTGGCGTTCTGGCGCTGCCTTGCTCTCGTGGCAGTGCCGGGCTGGTGATGGCGCGGCAGGCCGGTGAACCTGATTGACTTGGACACAGGGCGGCACAGGAACAGAAGTGAGTGGGCAGCGTGGCCGGACAGCGGGAAACGGAAGACCAGCGGGCGCGGGGTGTGAGAACCGTCAAGCGCGTCACGCTCCGCGACGTTGCTCAGGCGGCAGGCGTGTCCCATCAGACCGTCTCCCGGGCGATCAATGGCAAGGGAGAGATCGACCCGGGGACTCAGCAACGCGTGCTCGATGTCGCAAGGCAGTTGCGGTACCGGCCCAGCCGGTTCGGCCGGGGGCTGGTCCGCCGGGACGTCGTATCCGTCGGGCTGATCGTCCCCGACGTGGTCAACCCCTTCTTCCCAGAGTTCGTGGCAGGAGTGATTGCGGCCGCGGACGAACGCGACTGGCAGGTGCTCGTGGCCAGCACCGAGAACGATCGGTCCCGGGAGCTGGACTTGGTCCGCTCACTCGGCCAACAGGTTGACGCTCTTGTCGGCTACATCAGCCATCCCGATGCGCAGCTCGAGCCGTACGTGGGCACCGTGCCGCTGGTTCTAGTCGATCGCGGGCTGGACTCGTCGAACCACGCGTTGGTCCACATCGACACCGCGGCCGGAATCCGGGCCGGGATGCAGCACCTCATCGACCGGGGTCACCGCCGGATCGGCATGATCGACTGCGAGTGCATGAGCGCCCCGATGGTCCGGCGCCGCACCTTCCTCGAAGTCGTCGGCGAACATGCGCTGCCCGTCGACGAGGGCTGGGTTGTCATGGGTGAGCAGTCCCCGGCCGGGGGCGCCGCCGCGTTCGAGGCGCTGTACGCCGCGCGCCCAGACCTCACGGCCGTGGTCGCTTTCAACGACCTGGTTGCGATCGGCGCGCTCCGGGCCGCCCGCCGGCTCGGCGTCCAAGTACCGGACGACTGCGCACTGGTCGGCTACGACGGGCTGAGCGTCGTCGATCTGGTCGACCCGCCACTGACCACCCTCCACCTCGACAAGCGACGGCTGGGCGAACTGGCCATCCACCAAGTCGACCAACTCCTCGCAGGCGAAGTGCCACCCCCTATCGTCCTGACACCAAGCTTGAATGTCCGCGGCACGACGTGACCCACCTTTGACCTCGATCCGTCAGCGGGGTTCGGTCGCTGAGCGGCTCGGTGGTTCCCCCGTAATGTCCCGGACGGCTGCTGTGGCTCTCGTCCGCATGGCCCGGCCGAGCCCACGACCTGACGGCGGCTCGCACCCACCGGATCATCCGGATCTGCGAACGCCAGGGCGTCCCGGTCCTCCGCTGACCGGGCCTACATGGGCGCCGGCTCGTGGGTGACAGCGGGTGATTGGCAGGTCTGTTCCACCCTCGCGAAGAAAAACCCCAGGTGAGGTGGCCGTGCCGGTGGAACAGATCTGCCAATCACTGGGTAAGCGTCCGGGCCCCCGCGGCCGCCTGACACTTCCCGCCCCCAGAGCCCTGCCGTCGAACCGGCAGGGCTCAGCGTTACTCCCCCGGCTCCCAGTCCAGCAACCGCACCTTCGCGACCGTACGCACATGGCGGCGCATCGCGGTGGCCGCCTGCTTCGGCTGTCCGGCGGCGATCGCGTCGAGGATGGCCTGGTGCTGGGCGAGGGAGCGGGTGGGGCGGCCGGGCTGGCGGAGGGACTCGGTGCGGCTCTCGGCGATCTGGTCGGCGATGGAGCGCATGAACTCCGCGAGGAGGCTGCTGTGGGCGGCCGCCGTCACCGCCGCGTGGAAGAGGCGGTCGCCCTCGACGCCGGGGTCGCCCTCCTCGATCTCCGTCGTCATGTGGGCGAGCGCCGACCTCATCGCGGCCAGGTCGTCCTCCGTGCGGCGCTCCGCGGCCAGCTCGGCGAGTTTCGTCTCCAGGGCTTCGCGGGCTTCCAGTACGTCGGGGAGGCGTCGGCGGCGCTCGACCATCCTCTCGACCGGCTCGACGTCGAGGCTGTCGCGGACCAGGTACGTGCCGCCGCCGTGCCGTGCCTCCACCAGGCCCTGGACTTCCAGGACGACGATCGCCTGCTTCACGGAGGCCCGGCTGACGCCGAGGCGCTGCGCGAGGTCGCGCTCGGGCGGGAGGCGGTCCCCCGCGCGCAGGCCGCCCTCGGCGACGTACTGGCGCAGCCGGTCCAGCACCTGCTCGTAGAGGCGCTGTTTCGTCATGGGTCGCAGGGCGTCGGTCACGGGGTCCCCCTCTCGTCGGGAGCGTAGCACCGGGCTCCGCGGTGGCCGAGTGGCTGAGCCAATTTTTGCGCGACCCCTTGACGCCGCCGCGTGCCGCGCCCACGCTAACCAGCCAACCGACCCGTAAGTGGCTCAGCCACTCGACCACTCCCCCGGATACCCACCCCGCCGCTCGGGACCCAAAGACGGGAGCCCGTATGTCCCCCGAACTCATCTCGATCCTCGTCCTCGTCGTGGTGTTCGTCATCGCCACCACCCGTTCCGTCAACATGGGCGCGCTCGCCTTCGCCGCCGCCTTCGCGGTCGGTGAGCTCGTCGCCGACCTCGACGCCGACGGCATCTTCGCCGGCTTCCCCGGCGATCTGTTCGTCGTGCTCGTCGGCGTCACGTACCTCTTCGCGATCGCCCGCGCCAACGGCACCACCGACTGGCTGGTGCACGCCTCCATCCGCCTCGTCCGGGGACGCGTGGCGCTGATCCCCTGGGTGATGTTCGCCATCACCGGCGCGCTCACGGCGATCGGCGCGGTCAGCCCGGCCGCGGTCGCGATCGTCGCGCCGATCGCGCTGAGCTTCGCCGCCCGCTACGGCATCAGCCCGCTGCTGATGGGCGCGATGGTGGTGCACGGCGCCCAGGCCGGCGGCTTCTCGCCGATCAGCATCTACGGCTCGATCGTCAACGGCATCGTCGAGCGCGAGAAGCTGCCGGGCAACGAGATCGCCCTCTTCCTCGCCTCCCTGTTCGCCAACCTGGTCATCGCGGGTGTGGTCTTCGTGCTCTTCGGCGGGCTGAAGCTGTGGGCTCGGGGGGCGGTGACGCCGGATGAATCCGCAGAGGACGCCTCCAAGGACGCGTCTGATACGGGGGGCCTTCCGGAGGGCGGTTCCGGCCCGCAGCCCGCTGGTAGCGCTGGGGGTACCAACACCGCCGTAGCCACCCGCCCCGACGCACCCACCACGCCCGACACCACCCGCCTCACCCCGGCCCGGATCGCCACCCTCACCTCCCTCGTCGCCCTCGTCGTCGCCGTCCTCGCCTTCGACCTGGACGCCGGTCTGACCGCGATCACCCTCGCGGTCGTCCTGAGCACCGCCTGGCCGGAGGACAGCCGCAAGGCGGTCGGCCAGATCGCCTGGTCGACGGTCCTGCTGATCTGCGGTGTCCTGACGTACGTCGGTGTCCTGGACGAGATGGGCACCATCACCTGGGCCGGCGAGGGCGTCAGCGGCATCGGCGTGCCGCTGTTGGCCGCGGTCCTGCTCTGCTACATCGGCGCGCTCGTGTCGGCGTTCGCCTCGTCCGTCGGGATCATGGGCGCCCTGATCCCCCTCGCCGTGCCCTTCCTCGCGCAGGGCGAGATCGGCGCGGTCGGCATGGTGGCGGCGCTCGCCGTGTCGGCGACGGTCGTGGACGTGAGCCCGTTCTCGACGAACGGCGCGCTGGTGCTGGCCGCGGCACCGGACGTCGACCGCGAGCGTTTCTTCAGGCAGCTGATGGTGTACGGAGGGATCGTGGTGGCGGTGGTACCCGCGGTGGCGTGGCTGGTGATGGTCGTGCCCGGCTGGGGGTAGGTCCGTAGGTCCCGACAACAACAGTGAGTGAAGGAGTACAACGCGTGTCCTCTCTCTTCCCGGCCCTGAGCGACGGCCGGACCGACGCCCGGCCCGACGCCCGGCCCGCCCTGCGGTTCGGCGACCGGTCCCTGACGTACGCGGAGCTCGCCGTCGCGGCGGGTGCGCTCGCGGACCGGATCGCCGGCCACGCCCGGGTGGCCGTCTGGGCGACCCCGGCGCTGGAGACCGCCGTGGCGGTGGTGGCGGCGCTGGAGGCCGGTGTCGCCGCCGTACCGCTCAACCCGAAGTCCGGGGAGAAGGAACTCGGGCACATCCTCACCGACAGTGCGCCCGCGCTGGTGCTGGCCGCACCCGGCGACGAACTACCGCCTCCGGTAAGCGACTTGAACCGCATCGACGTCGACGTGCGCGCCACCGGCCCCGCCCCCGGCACGAACCCCTCCGACGACGAGGCCCCCGCCCTCGTCGTCTACACCTCCGGCACCACCGGCCCGCCCAAGGGCGCCCTCATCCCCCGCCGGGCCGTCGCCGCCACCCTGGACGCGCTCGCCGACGCCTGGCAGTGGACCGGCGACGACGTCCTCGTGCACGGGCTGCCGCTGTTCCACGTGCACGGCCTGGTGCTGGGCATCCTGGGCCCGCTGCGCCGCGGCGGTTGCGTGCGTCACCTCGGCAGGTTCACCACCGAGGGCGTGGCACGCGAGCTGAACGCCGGCGCGACCATGCTCTTCGGCGTCCCCACGATGTACCACCGCATCGCCCAGGCCCTGTCCGACGACCCGGAGCTGGCCAAGGCGCTCGGCCGGGCCCGGCTGCTGGTATCCGGTTCCGCCGCGCTGCCGGTGCACGACCACGAGCGCATCGCGGCCGCGACCGGGCGGCGGGTGATCGAGCGGTACGGCATGACGGAGACGCTGATGAACACGAGCGTGCGGGCGGACGGCGAACCGCGCGCCGGAACCGTCGGCGTGCCGCTGCCGGGCGTGGAGCTGCGGCTGGTGGAGGAGGACGGGGCGCCGATCACGTCGTACGACGGCGAGACCGTGGGCGAGATCCAGGTGCGCGGCCCGAACCTGTTCACCGGCTACCTCAACCGGCCCGACGCCACGACCGCCGCCTTCACCGCCGACGGCTGGTTCCGCACCGGCGACATGGCGGTGCGCGACCCCGACGGCTATGTCCGTATCGTCGGCCGCAAGGCCACCGACCTGATCAAGAGCGGGGGTTACAAGATCGGGGCCGGCGAGATCGAGAACGCGCTCCTCGAACATCCCGGGGTGCGGGAGGCAGCGGTCACCGGAGAGCCGGACGCGGACCTGGGCGAGCGGATCGTGGCGTGGATCGTCCCGGCGGATCCCCAAGCACCCCCGTCCACCGAGGAGTTGGCGGACCATGTGGCCGCCCGCCTCGCCCCGCACAAGCGGCCCCGGGTCGTCCACCACCTGGACGCTCTTCCCCGCAATGACATGGGCAAGATCATGAAGCGTGCGCTGAGCCATGACTGACCGCCTGTCCGCCCGCGAGACGATCGCCCTCGTCTCCGACGACTTCACCGAACTCCCGTACCCGCCGAAGGACTCCGCACCCGACGGTCCCCTCGCCTGGCAGGGTTACGACGCCTCGCGCGCCCGCGCCGCCGAACGCACCGGCGAGCAGGAGTCCGTGGTCTGCGGCACCGCGCACGTCGAGGGCACGCGGGCGGTGCTGATCGCCTTCGAGTTCGGCTTCCTCGGCGGCTCGCTCGGCGAGCGCACCGGCGACCGGCTGGAGGCGGCGTACACGCACGCCCGTGAACAGCGCCTGCCGGTCGTGCCGTTGGTCGCCACCGGCGGCAGCCGCATGCAGGAGGGCATGCTCGCCCTCACCCAACTCCAGCGCGTGGCACGGCAGTCGGCGCTCACCCGCGAGGCGGGCCTGCCGCAGATCGCCGTACTGCGGGACCCGACCACCGGCGGCGGCTGGGCCACCCTCGGCGCGGGCGCCGACGTGATCCTGGCCCTCCCCGGCGCCCAGGTCGGCTTCGCGGGCTCCCGGATCCGGCCGCCGGACGCGGACCCGGCGGCGTACACGGCTCAGGCGCAGGTGGCGGCGGGCTCGGCCGACGCGATCGTACGGCCGGAGGAACTGCGGGAGACGCTGGGCCTGTGGCTACGGCTGCTGACGGCGCCGTCGGACGCACCGGCCCCCGTGCCCACGCCCCTCGGCGCGACGGACCTGCCGGCCACCGGCTGGGCCGCGGTCCACCGCGCCCGCGACCCCCGACGCCCCCGCGCCGATGCCTACTTGGACGCCTACTTCACGCACCGGGTGGCGATCAGCGGCGACCGCTGCGGCGGTACCGACCCGGCCGGCATGCTCTGCGGCTTCGGCGAGCACGAGGACCGTACGATCGCGTACGCCGCCCAGACCGCAACGGCGACCCGCCCCGCCGGCTACCGCACCGCCACCCGCCTGATCCGCCTCGCGGAACGCCTCGGCATCCCGGTGCTGACCCTGGTGGACACACCCGGCGCGGCCAACGACGCGGAGGCCGAACGACAGGCCGTGGGCGCGGCGATCGCGGACCTGTTCCTCACGGTGGCGTCCGCTCGCACACCGATCACCACGCTGGTCATCGGCGAGGGCGGCTCGGGCGGCGCACTGGCCCTGGCCGCACCCGGCAACACATGGGCCACGCCGGACAGTTACTTCTCGGTCATAGCTCCCGAATTGGCGGCGGCGATCCTGAAGCGGCCGGCGGAGGAAGTGGAGGCGACGGCGGACGAACTGCGGATCCGGCCGCAGGACTTGGTGGAGCTGGGTGTGATTCGGGAGCACCGTCCGTAACAATGGAGTTCGTGCAAGTCACACACACCACGGGGGAGCCGGCGGCGCCATGGACGGGCTGATGGAGTTCAAGACCGAAGACGGCGCCATGGTGGTCGTGGAGTCCGTCGACGACGAGTCCGGGGCCCGTCTCGTCTCGCGCGGCGACGGGCCGGCCCGGGCGGCGCGCACCTTCGAGGGTGCGCTGGACGGAGTCCGGGCGGCCGCCGAGTCCGCGCTGCGGGTCTTTAGGGACGGCTCGCTCCGGCCCGATTCCGTGGAGCTCGAATTCGGCGTGAAGCTCAGCGCGGAGGCGGGCGCGGTCATCGCCAAGGGGTCCACGGAGGGCCACCTGGTGGTGAAGCTCAGCTGGTCACCTGGGCGGTCCGGGGCGGATCCGGAGGCCGCCGACCGGTCATGAGCGGCGCTGCCTGGCATGCCCGGATCGTCTGCGGGAAGGAGGTCGGCGCCGGCTTCCTGGTCTCCGCCAGCCGCGTGGTCACCTGTGCCCATGTCGTCCGGTGGAGCGGGGCGTCGGAGGTGACGGTGACCTTTCCCAACAGCAGGGAGTCCGGCCCGGTGCGCGCCACCGTGGCCGTCCACGGCGGCTGGGCGGGCGGCGCCGCCGACCCCGGTGACCTGGCCGTCCTCGAACTGGACCGCGAAGTGCCGGTGGAACCGGCCGAGTTCGCGCCTCCCGGCGCCGAGCTGGGCGGCCCCGACGCCGCGGCCCCCACTTTGGTCGCGTACGGCTTTCCCAAGGGCTACGACGAGGGCATGCTCGCCCGGTACCAAGCCGTGCCGGGGGCGCTGGTCTCGGACGAGTGGCGGCAGCTGGAGGCCGTGACGGCGCACGGGCAGCCCCTGGCACCCGGGTTCAGCGGGGCGGCGGCGACCCTGGCGGACGGCCGGGTGGTCGGCATGGTGTCGACGGTCGCGGGCGCGCGGGACGCACGGGTGGGCCGGATGCTGCCCACCCAGGTGATGGTGCGCTACTGGCCCGAGCTGTGCGAACTGGTCCCCACATCCGAGCACCGCCCGGACGCGGTGCGCCGCCTGTACAGCCTGGTGCGACGGGCGGTGGTCCAGGGCGTGGCCTGCGATCCCGACCGGTTGTACGTGGACGCCGTGGGGCTGTTCGGCCCGCCGCTGCCGGAGGGCGGCTTTGCCTCGCTGGGGGCGGCCGCCGGGTACGTGCAGTGGGAAGTTCCCGGCACGGAGGCGGTGGACCGGTTCGCCGACCGTCTGCGGGAGCTGCTGGACGCACGGCCCGCGCGGTCCGCCGTCGCCCCTTCCTGGTCCCCGATCCTCGTCGAGATCGAGCACAGCGGCGCCGGGCCCGACCAGGTCACCGTCGAGGTGTCCGCCTACCGTGACGGACACCGGCGGCGCGTGGGTTCGCGGCGGCTGCCGCGCACCGCGGTACGGGCGTACGTCCAGGAGCGCATCGACGAGGCGTTCACCCAGCTCGCCCCGGACGCGGACGAGCTGATCACGTTCGTGCTGCCCCGCGAGTGGCTGAACGAACCGGTGGCGCACTGGGAGTGCGGCGCCGACGACTCCACTCCGCTGGGATGCGCCTACCCGCTCGTCGTCGTGGATCGGTCCCGGCACCGCAGCGGCCGGCTGCGCCACCAGCTGGCCAAGAAGTGGCAGAAGCTGGACGCCTTTCCCGGGGCGCGGCTGCACCGCGTCGAGTGCGGCACCCCGGAACGGCCGCCGATGCTGCGCAAGCGGCTGCGCGACGACGACGCCGACCTGGCCGGTTTCTCCTTCCCGCCCGCCACCGCGCGACCGCGTTTCGAGGTCGGTCTCAACACCCCGGTGCCGGTCCTGGTGTGGCCGCGCACGGGCTGCGCCGACACCGGGCACGACGGCCCCTGTTCCGGCGCCGCGTTCCTCGACGAGCTCGCCGCCGCCGTCACCGGCGTCCCGCCCGCGCAACTCCCGCGGCACGTCATGGCGTTGCGTGAGACCGCCGACGCCGACGAGGACCCGGACCGGCACTGGGCGAGAGACGTCCAGCTCCTCTGGGACGACCCGCGCCGCTTCCCCGAGCCCCCCGCCAGCCTGCACTCACCCGTCGCCTGAGCCCCGGCCCCGACAGCCCCCACGGAGAGAAGATCCATGCCCCTGTGGCCCGTCTACACCGGTACCAACGAGCCGCACGACGGCATCGACCGGCTGCCGCCGCCCCCGCCCTGGCGGGCCTTCGACGGCGGACCGGTGCTCGACCCGCCGGACGAGGCCGCCGACACCTCCGCCGTCTCCCCGGACCGCACGCACCGCGCGGAGACGTACCGGGCCACCTCACCGACGGTCCAACTGGTCAACGCCGCCCTGTACTTGCGCCGTCCGCTCCTCGTGACCGGCCCGCCCGGCACCGGCAAGTCCTCACTCGTGTACGCGGTGGCCCGCGAGCTGTGCCTGGGCCCGGTGCTTCGCTGGAACATCACCAGCCGCAGCACGCTCCACGACGGCCTCTACCAGTACGACCCGCTCTCCCGGCTGTACGCGGCCAGGAACGCACCGGCCGCGGAGGCCGGCATCGAGGACCACCTGCGTCTGGGCCCCCTGGGCACCGCCCTCCTCCCCTACGCCCGCCCCCGCGCCCTGCTGATCGACGAGATCGACAAGAGCGACCTCGACCTGCCCAACGACCTGCTGAACGTCCTGGAAGAGGGCCAGTACGAGATCCCCGAACTGCTCCGCACCGCCCGGCACGCCCCCACCGCCGAGGTGATGATCGACGGCGCCGACCAGCGGGTCCCGGTGGAGCGCGGCCGGATCCGCAGCCGGGCCTTCCCCTTCGTCGTGCTGACCAGCAACGGCGAGCGCGAGTTCCCGCCCGCCTTCCTGCGCCGCTGCGTGACCCTGCGGCTGAGGCAGCCCGACGACAGCCATCTCGCCGACATCGTCCGCGCCCACTTCGGCGAGGCGCCCGACGCCTACGCCCAGACCCTGATCAGCCGGTTCCTGTCCCGGGTGGGCGGCGGTGACCTGGCCACCGACCAGCTCCTCAACGCGATCTACCTGGCCCGCTCCTCCGACCTGGCCGCCGAGTCCCTCGACGAACTGGCCGAGCAGCTGATGCCGTATCTGGGCGAGGCGTCGCAGGCCGATGCCTTCTGAGCGCCCAGGACCACGCCCAGGGACACCCCTGATCCGCCTGACCGACGTCTTGACCGAGGCGGCCGGCGGCGTCCGCCCGACGCCGCTCGAACTCGCCGAGCTCCTGTGGCTGGCCCGCCACATGGAGCCCCCGGCCGACACCCCGGCCGCCCCGGCACCGCGACCCCCCACCGAGGACGTACGCCCCCCTGAACCCACCAGGCGGACGCCCCCGCCGCTCCCCCCGAACCAGCAGGACAGCGCCACCTCCCCGCCGCCGGAATCCCCCCGCGCCCCACTGCACCTGCCCGCCCCGGCCCGGACGCCCGGAACGTCGAACGAACTCCACACCACCCTGCTGGCGCCCGCGCCCCCGATGCTGCGCCACCCCCTGGCCCTGCAGCGCTCCCTGCGCCCCCTCAAACGCCGTACCGACGCACCCGACCGCCTCCAACTGGACGAGCGCGCCACCGCCGACCGCATCGCCCGCCTGGGCGCCGCCCCCAAGTGGTGGCTGCCGGTGCTGCGCCCCGCGCAGGAGCGCTGGCTGCGTCTGAACCTGGTGTACGACGCCGGTCCCACGATGCCGGTGTGGCGCCCCTTGGTCCGCGAACTGCACACGGCGCTCGCCCAGTCGGGCATCTTCCGCACGGTGACCCTGCACCGCGCCGAACCCGACGGCACCGTGCGCCACCACGGCGCCCACACCCCCGCCGACGGCCGCACGGTCACCCTCCTGGTCAGCGACTGCATGGGACCGCAGTGGCGGCAGGGCCCGGCCGGCACCCTCTGGCACGGCACCCTGCGCCGCTGGGCGCACCGGATGCCGCTGGCCGTCGTACAGCCCCTCCCGGAACACCTCTGGCGGGACACGGCCCTGCCGACGACCCCCGGTCTGCTGTCGGCACCGCACCCGGCGGCGCCGAACACCGCGCTCGCCTTCACGCCGTACGAGCGGGACGACGGCGACGGCGACGGCACCGAAGGCTTCGTCCCGCTGCCCGTACTCGAACCGGGACCGCGCTGGCTGGCGAACTGGGCGTCCCTGATCGCGGCCGCCTCGGGCCAGGAAGTCCCCGGCGCGGCCGCCCGGTTGAGCCGACCGCTGCCGACCGACTCCGACGACCGCACGGACGTCACCGGTCTGTCCGCCGAGGAGCTGGTCCTGCGCTTTCGCGCGGCGGCCTCCCCGGAGGCGTACCGGCTGGCCGGCCACCTCGCACTCGGGCGCCCGGACCTGCCGGTCATGCGCCTGGTCCAGGCCGCCCTCGAACCGCACCCGCGCCCCCAGCACCTCGCCGAGGTGATCCTCAGCGGCATGCTCACGGGGGTGGCCGGGCCGCCGGGCTCGTACGCGTTCCGGCCCGGCGTGCGGGAGCTGCTGCTGCGCGGTCTGCCGCGCACCGCGCGGGGCCGCACCACGGAACTGCTGGCCCGGGTGGGCGGGTTGATCGACGAGCGGGCCGGAAGGGCACCGGGCGAGTTCCGGGCGTCGACCCCGGCGCCGGGCGGTATGCGGACGGCGGTGGACGGCGAGGCGTTCGCGACGGTCAGTCCGGAGAGTGTGCGGCAGCTGGGCGGGGAGGCCGAGACTCCGGTGTCCGTTCCGCCGGGCGTGGGGGGCCGCTACCGGTTGCTGGAGCGGATCAGTCCGAGTGGGGCGCTGTGGCGGGCCCGGGACACGGAGGCGGACCGCACCGTCGTGGTGCGGCTGCACCGGCCGGTCACCGATCCGGACCGACGGGAGGCGTTCCTGCGGGACGCGCGGATCCTCCAGAGCTTCGAGCACCCCGGCGTGGTGACCGTCCACGACTTCGGCATCGAGGACGACACGCCGTTCGTCGTCATGGAGTACCTGGACGGCATCCCGCTCAACGCGCTGGCCGCGGTGGGCGGTTACCGCCTTCCGCCCCCGCTGCTGGTGTCGATCGGCGACCAGCTCGCGCGGGCCCTCCTGGCCTGTCACGAGGCCGGCATCACCCACGGGGGGCTCGAAATGACACGGGTCGTGCTCCTGCCTGACGGGACGGTCAAGCTCAGCCTCTTCTCACCGGGGCGGACCTCCGGCCCTCAGGGGCACGCGGAGGACCTGCGGGCCGTGGCCGAGCTGCTGCTCGAACTGGCGGCGGGGACCGCGTGGTTGGTGCGGCCGGTGCAGCCGGACCAGCTTGCCCATCTGCCGGACACCATGCGGCCGTGGCTGGCGGACGCCCTCGACCAACTGCTGTCCCCAGACCTCAGCACCCGAAGGGCGGGCCTGCAACAGCTCACCGCCCTGCACTCCGCGCATCTGGCCAAGGAGGCCTACGACCAGCGCTTCTACTATCTCCTCGGCCCTTTGCGGGTCGAAGGGCCGGACCTTGTTCCCGTCCCACCCGATCTCAAGCCGATGCTCGCCATGCTGCTGCTCAAACACGGCCGCAAGGTGACCCACGAGGAGCTCGCAGCCGGCGTGTGGGACCCGGGCGAGGCTCCGCAGGACACCATGGCCGAACTGGACCGGCAGGCGTCCGCGCTGCGCACCCTCCTGGGGCCCGGCGTCCTCGCCACTCAGCCCGACGGCTACGCCCTGCACACCAGCGCCGACTTCGTCGACCTGCTCGCGTGCGAACGCCTCGTGGCCCGCAAGCCCCGCGATCGCGCGGACTACGACCGGGTCCTGAAGCTCTGGCGCGACGGCGGACCCCTCGCCGGCGTCCCCGGCCCCGCCGCGCGCACCGCCCGCGCCCGGCTCCAGCAGCTCCGCCTCGGTCTCTATCGCACCCGCGCCGAACTCGACCTGGAACTCGGCGAGTTCGAACGCGCCGCAACCGACCTCGCGGAGCTCCTGCGCGCCCACCCCGCCCGCGAGGACTTCCGCCGTCTGTACCTCATCGCCCTCCGGCGCCAGGGGCGGACCGAGGAGGCCCTGGAGGCCTACGAGGAGTACGAGCTGTCCGGCGGCCGGAATCCCGAGCTGCTGGCCCTGGGGCGGGAACTGCGCGAGGAGTTCGGCGACGCCCCCCAGGACGCGGCGGACGAGTCGGCGCACGAGGAACACCCCGACGCTCCCATCGACATCGACACCGCGTACGGCTTCGTCGCCGCCCCCGACGAGCTGCCGGAGGGCTTCATCCCTCCGGAGGACGAAACTCCGCTCCCCTCTCTCCGCGAGGAGCTGCCCGAGGGCACCCCGCTCCCCCGGGACGAGGTGCCGGACAGCCTGTTCGCCCTGGAGGACGCGTTGTCGGCCGAGCAGGCCGAGGACGCATACGACGAACCGGCGGAGGCCGGGGACGCGTACGACGAACCGGCGGGGGCCGGGGACGAGGAGCCGGACGTCGAGCGTCGCGACTGCGCCCGCTACGAGTTCGCCGACGGCCCGCAGCCTGTGAAGGCGCAGGAGGAGCTGCGCCGCCTCGTCACGGATCTGCTCAGGGCGAGCGGACTCGCCTTCGACCAGTACCGTCGGCAGGATGACGACGAGGGCTGCACGGTGCTGCTGGAGGCGTACGAGGACGGGGGCGGCCTGTTCCGGGCCACAGCGGCCGGGCTGCGCGACCGACTGGCACATCTGAGCGGCTTCCAGCGCCTCCGGGTGGAGTTCTGGCAGACGGAGACCCGGGACGGCGAAGACGAGTACCACGACGACCGGCCCGACTCCGGGGCGGTCGCGGCCGCGCTGGACGCGTCCGAGGCGCGAGCGGTCATCGCCGTCTCCGAGTTCTGGCACGACGTGGAGGTCGAGGGCGCTTCCGTAGGCCGCGATCCGTTCACGCCCCTGGAAGACGACACCGGCTGGTACCTCCTGGTCCACCCCTGACGCCCGAAGCCGGGGCCGTGCACCTCCGGCGAGCCACTGCACCGGGGCGTTCCTCCAGGCCCTCAAGCCAGGTACCGCTGAAGAACGCCCGTTCAGCGGCACCCCCACCCGGCCCCTTCCAAAAGGCGCCCCCTCCCCCACCCCCGCACGATGCCAGTAGGGCCGCCACCCGGCGGCCCCACAGTCCGTGCTCTCGGGAGGCCTCCATGACCGCCAGTCTGGAGCAGCTGCGCCGCTGCCACTTCGCCGTCGATCTGGGGGCGGCGCGGACGCGGGTGTACGTGAAGGGGGCCGGGCTCGTCGTCGACCAGCCGTCCGCCGCCGCCGTCAACACCCGTACCGGCGCGCTGATCGCGGTCGGGGAGCTCGCCGAGAAGATGACGGGGCGTACGCCCCATTACATCCGTGTCGTCCGGCCCGTCTCCGGCGGGACGGTCGTCGACATCGAGATGGCGCAGCGCATGCTGCGGCACCTGCTCGGCGACAAGATCCGCCGTAACCTGCGCCGCAAACCCCGCCTGCGCGCCGCCGCCTGCACCCCGCACGACGCGGACCCGCTGGCCCAGCGGGCGGCCATCGAGACGCTGGTCGGGCTCGGGGCGCGGCGGGTGGAGCTGGTCGACACGCTGATCGCCGCCGCCGTGGGGTGCGGACTGCCCGTCGAGCGGCCCGAGGCCACCATGATCATGGTGTGCGGGGCCGCCGCGACCCAGGTCGCCGTGCTCTCCCTCGGGTCGATCGTCACCGCCGAGCGCATCCCGGTCGGCGGTGAGGCGGTGGATCACGCGATCGTGCAGCACCTGCGCCACGAGCACGAGCTGATGCTGCCCAGCCAGTCCGTACGGCCGCTGCAGCTCGCCCTGTCCGGCAACGGGCTCACGCCCCACGGCCCGGCCTCCACCGAGATCCACGGGCGGGACGTGGCCACCGGCCTCGCCCGTGCCGTGCAGGTCGACACCGCCGCCGTACGGGAGGCGATCGAGACGCCGCTGACCGCCGTCCTGGACGGCATCGGCAGGGTGCTGCGGGTCTGCCCGCCCGATCTGGTGGCCGACCTCATCGACCGCGGGATCATGATGGTCGGCGGGAGCGCCCTGCTCCCCGGGCTCGACCAGATGGTGCGACAGGCCACCGGCATGCCGGTGTACATCGCCGAACGCCCCGACGTGTGCGCCGTACAGGGACTGGGCTACATGGTGGAGGGCAAGGTCCAGCCGCTGTCGCTGGACCCTCTGGCCACGTGAGCGCACCACCGGCGCCTCAGCGGCGCACGTAACACCGTACGGTCGTCCCCTCGTCCCCCGTGTACACGCGCACCAGATCCGCGATGAGATTCACCAACAGCATTCCCCGTCCGCCCCGTTGCTCCCGCGGAGCCGGCCGGCGCCCCGCCAGGGGGTCCGCGATCCGTCCTTTGTCCCGGACCTCGCACACCACGAACTCGCCTTCCGCCCACACCCGCAGCACGCCCTCGCCACCGCCGTGCACCACGCTGTTGGTGGTCAGTTCGGCGGTGGCGAGGGCCACGTCCTGCAGCCGGGTGCCGTCGACGCCGAGCCGTCCGGCCACGTCGGTGGCCATGTGCCGGGCCTGCGAGAGCGACTCCGCGTCGTAGGGGAAGAAGGAGACCTGCGGTACTTCGGGGGCGGGTGGCA
This sequence comes from Streptomyces sp. SA15, assembly GCF_002291145.1. Taxonomy (GTDB): domain Bacteria; phylum Actinomycetota; class Actinomycetes; order Streptomycetales; family Streptomycetaceae; genus Streptomyces. The sequence goes on along the minus strand of NZ_NTGE01000022.1, from coordinate 12,563 downwards.
ACGGCGCGTTGTAGCGGGCGACGACGTCCTCGGGGGCGTAGGAGCCGCTGTTCCGCAGCGGTCCGCCGGCGGCGTGGACGACGGTGGGGTGGGTGGCGTACGCGTCGGCGATGACGTGCGGCGCCAGGCGCCGGGTGTCGTACGGACACAGGATGCTCACCGTGCGGCCCTGGAACGCCGCGTTGATCAGCGCCTCGTGCTGGACGCAGGCGGGGTACTCGGTCTCCGTACGGTCCGCCCAGATCGGTTCGCCGATGATCCGCACACGCCGGCCGGGCGGCTGGGCGTCGGCGAAGGCGCGCAGTACACCGGGGATGATCCGGCCGGGGTTGCGTCCGGCCTCCCGCATGTCGAGGAGGCGTACGGCGTCGGCGTCCGTGCCGAGCCCGTCCCGGATCAGGTCGAGGTTCTCCCCGGGCACGGCCACGGCCACCGGGTCGCCGGCCTCCAGTCCGGCGCGCACGAAGGGCACCGTGCCCGCGAGGTACTCACGCTCGTCGCCGTAGAACAGGGCGGGGTGGACGAAGGGTTCGAAGGGTTCGGCCGCGGCACTCATCACTTCGACACCTCGATCGCCGGCAGGTCGGGCCAGAACAACTCCAGCACCCGCCGCAGGGCGGGCGGCGGCCGGTGCAGCACGATCCGCCGGCCGTCCTGAAGCCGCTGGGCGGCTGTGGCGAGCACCTCGGCGCCCGCGACGTCGACGAAGGTCACGGAGGACAACTCCAAGTAGTACACGTCCACATCACCGCCCACGGCCTGCTCCAGTGCCCGTTCCCAGGCCGCGTGCGTGGACAGGCCGACCTCGCCCGCCACCCGCAGCCCGCTCCGCTCGGGCAGCGGGGACAACCTCAACTCCGGCGCCGCGCCGACCGCGCCGGAAGGCGTCTGATACCGGATGCCCACACCGTCTCCCCACTCGTCCCGGACGAGACCGCGTTTACCCGGGAAGGAACATGACATTCCTGGGGCGGGTGTGTAGTGGGCCGTACGGCGGGCAGGCGACTGTCAGCACAGCCGGGCCCGCGCGGGCCGGCCCGGTGGCGACGGGGAACGCAACGTCATGAGAAGGAAGAAAGTCGAGGACCATCGAGGCGGGGAAATGACCTCAGCGGCACACACATCTCTCGCGGGGCGACTGGACGCCCTGGTCATCGAGAGCCACGTGGACGAGGGCGGCCGAGCGGTGCTCGCGCCGCGCGGAGAGCTCGTCCGCGGCAGCGCGGACGTGCTGGCCGGGACGCTGGCCGAGCTTCCGGCCCGTACCTGTCGGCTGGAGCTGGACATGACCGGGGTCGTCTTCATGGACACGGCGGGACTGCAGTTCCTGGAGACCCTCGGTACCTACGGCCTCCAGCAGAGGATGCCGGTCACGACGGTGAACTGGCGGGGCCAGCCGCGCCGGATCCTGGAACTGGTCGGTCTGGACACCACGGACCCCCTGTGTTCCACGGCCCACGGCTCCACACCCGAGCCGCACCCGCCCGCTTCGTCCGCGGTGGCCCTGGAACGCGAGGAACAACTCCGGCGCCTCCAGGATGAGGTGGACCAGCTCCGTCAGGCGATCACCTCCCGGCCCGTGATCGACCAGGCACGCGGCATCCTCATGGCCACCCACGCCATCACCTCCGACGAGGCCTGGAGCATCCTCCGCGAGGCCTCCCAGGTCTCCAACACCAAGCTGCGCACGGTGGCCGCGTCGCTCACCGCCAGCACCGAGAGCGACGGCCCACCACCGCCGGAGGGGGTGCGCACGGCCCTGCGTACGGCGATAGCGCGACGCGACTCGTAAGCACCCGCCACCCCGGGCGCCTTGGGCGGTCACGGCCGGCGCAGCCAACCGCTCACGGCGGCCGCGGTGGTGGCGGCGTGCTCGTTCATCATCGTCTGGTGGTCGCCGGGGGCGTCGATCGTGTCGTGGTCGAACTCCCACTCCTTGCTCCACCCGTGGGACTCGGCCACCTCTTCGTTCGCCGCCTGCGGCATCCGCTCGCCGGCCCGTACGAGCAGGACCGGCGCGGTGACCGCCTGCGGCCGCCAGCCGTCGAACAGGTCCAGGTACGCGCCCTGGGCGGTGACCTGAGCCTCCGTCATCAGCGCGAACGCTCGGTCGTCGACCGCGATGCCCTGCAACTGGCTGCGGATCTGCCCCTCGGGGATGTCGTCCTTCGGGAACCACGTGTCGAGCAGGACGACCCCGCATGGGGTGAGTCCGCGGGCCTCCAGGCGGGCGGCGACGGCATGGGCGAGCCAGCCGCCGGAGGAGTATCCGGCCAGGGCCACCGGGCTGTCGCCCAGCTCGCGGGCGACCGCGTCGGCGTGCAGGTCCACGACGAGGTCGCTGCTCGCGGGCAGCGGATCGTCGTCGCCGAAGCCCGGAAGCGGCAGCGCGTACACGTCGTGCAGCCCGTGCAGGTGCAGGGCGAGACGGGCGAAGTTGTGCGGGCCCGAGGGGGCCACCATGGACGGCAGACACACCAGCGCGGGCCGCTCGGGGCCGGAGGCGAGCCGTACGAGTTCCTGCTCACGCCCGAACTCCGCCGCGCCGGCGAACACCGGCCGCAGCTTGGCGGCGGCCTGAAGGACGCCGATTCCCTCCGTGAACTTGCCGATCTCACACGCCCGCCGGTACAGGTCGCGCACCCCGGACCCGCCGCCGTCCCGCCGGGGAGCGGCCTCGTCCGGCCGCTGCGCGGCCATCAACTCGGTGATGCGGCGGGCGAGTTCGGCGGGGGTCGGGTGCTCGAAGACCACCGGGGTGGCCAGGGTCAGGCCGGTCGCGGCGACGAGCCGCTTGCGCAGTTCCACCGAGGCGAGCGAGTCGAAGCCGAGTTCCAGGAAGCGCCGTGCCGGATCGATCTCGTCCGGTGACGCGTAGCCCAGGACAGCGGCGGCCTCCGTACGGACCATGTGGAGCGGGTCCGCCGGCCGGGGTGCCCGCGGTGCCTCCTCGGCCGTGGGTTCGGCGGCGGACGGCGGCCTGATCTCGTCGAAGAACCGGCTGGTCCGCGTCGCGGTGAACGGCGGCAGGAAGCGGTCCCAGTCGACGTCGGCGACCGTCAGCGTGGTCTCCCCGGCGGCGACGGCCCGCCACAGCTCGGCGGTGGCGTCGGCGGGATTCATCGGCGGCAGGCCGCGCCGGGCGAGGAAGTCCCGCATGCCGGCCTCGGCGCCCATGCCGGCCTCGGCCCACGGGCCCCAGGCCACCGAGGTGGCGGCCAGACCCCGGGCGCGGCGGTGCTGGGCGAGGGCGTCCAGGAAGGCGTTGCCCGCGCCGTAGGCCGTCTGGCCGGTGCTGCCCCAGGTGGCGGAGATGGACGAGAAGAGGACGAACGCGTCCAGTTCGGCATCGCCCAGAGCCGCGTCCAGGTGGACGGCTCCCGCGGCCTTCGCCGCGACGACCTCCGCGAACTCGGCGAGGTCCATGTCCGTCAGCGGCGCAAGCCGGCCACTGACTCCGGCCGCGTGCACCACGGCCGTCAGCTCGTCGGCCGGGATCGACGCCAGCAGCCGCTCGACCTGCTCCCGGTCGGCCATGTCGCAGGCCTCGACGGAGACGTGCACACCCAACCCGGACAATTCGCCGACCAGTTGCGGCGCACCCGGCGCGTCCAGGCCCCGGCGGCCGGTCAGCACCAGCCGCCGCGCTCCGTTGGCGGCCAGCCACCGCGCGGCCTGCGCGCCTAGCGCACCCGTACCACCGGTCACCAGCACGGTCCCGCGCGGCTGCCACGCATTCTCCGGGCCACCGGCGCCGTCCTGCACCCGCACCAGCCGACGAGCGAACAGGCCGGCACCGCGCACCGCCAGCTGATCCTCATCCTCCGGGCCGGTCAGGGCCGCACCGAGCCACAGCACCGCCTCGTCGTCCAGCTCGGCCGGAAGGTCGATCAGACCGCCCCAGCCGCGCGGCCGCTCCAGGGCGAGCGTGCGGCCCAGCCCCCACACCATGGCCTGACCGGGTTCGGTGACCGGCTCGTCGTCGGTGGTGGCGACAGCGGCGCGGGTGGCACACCACAGCGGCGTCTCGAGGGCCAGGTCGGCCAGGGCTTGAGCGAGGGCACAGGTCAGGGCGAGGCCGTCGGAGACGACGGGGTGGGGGGCTGTGTGCGGGGTGGGGGCGGGGGCCGTGGCATGCCCAGCGGCATCCAGCGCCATGGCCCCGGCGGAGCCCAAAGCCGCAGCCGCAGCCGTAGCCCCGACCGAGCCCAACCCCGCATGCCCCGTCGAGTCCAGCGCCAGCAGCGACAGCACGCCCCCGAGCTCGCCGCCCGCGTCGGCCATCCGCTTCTCCAGCAGCTCCGCCATCCGCCTGCGGTCCGCGTCCTGCGGCCCGACCGGTACCCGCACGGCGCGGCCGCCGAGCCGGTCGATCACCCATGTCATGCGCGTGAGGAGTTCCTCGTCGGCGCCGGCCGGCGGTGTCATCAGCAGCCACGTGCCGGACAGCGAGGGCGGCACCGCGGTCGGCGGGGCCACCACCGGCCGCCACCGCACCCGGTAGCGCCACCGGGCCGGATCCGACACCGTCGCCGTCGGGGCGGGCTTCTGTGCTCGCGCGGTTGACTCGAGCCAGTAGCGCCTGCGCTGGAAGGCGTACGTGGGCAGTTCGACGTGCGCCGCGCCCAACCCCTCGTAGAGCGCACGCCATTCGACGTGCACACCGCGTACGTGCAGTTCGGCCAGCGCCGTCTGCAGGGTCGCCGCCTCGGGGCGTCCGGCCCTCGCCGCCGCCACGAAGGCGGAGCTTGTCGCGTCCTCGGGCAGGCAGCCGGTTCCCATGGCGGACAGCACCGCATCGGGGCCGAGTTCCAGGTACGCGGTCACGCCCTGCTCGTGCAGGCAGCGCACGCCGTCCAGGAACCTGACGGCCTCGCGCACGTGCCGTACCCAGTAGTCGGGCGAGGCGAGTTGCTCGGCCGTGGCCGGCCGCCCGGTGAGGTTGGAGATCACGGGCAGGAGCGGGGGCCGGTAGGTGACGCGCGCGGCGACCTCGCGGAAGGCGTCGAGCATGTCGTCCATGTGCGGGGAGTGGAAGGCGTGGGAGACCGTCAGCCGCTTGGTCCTGCGACCCCGCTCCCGCCACAGCGCCACCACCTCGTCCACCGCGTCCGCGTCGCCCGCGACGACGGTCGCGGCCGGGCCGTTGACCGTCGCCACGACCACCCGATCGCCGAAGCCGGCCAGCGTCGCCAGGACTTCGTCCTCGGCCGCCTGCACCGCCGCCATCGCGCCGCCCGCACGGCAGGACTGCATCAGCCGTCCCCGCGCGGCGACCAGCGCGCACGCGTCGTCCAGTGACCACACCCCGGCCAGGTGCGCGGCCGTCAACTCGCCGATCGAGTGCCCGATCAGCACGTCCGGGACCACGCCCCACGACTGGACGAGACGGAACAGAGCGGTCTCGTACGCGAACAGGGCGGGCTGTGTGTAGGCGGTCTGGTTCAGCAGCGCGGCCCCGTCAGATCCCTCAGCCCCCTCTGGTCCATCAGAGCCCCCTGGTCCATCACATCCCTCTGGCCCATCAGATCCCTCAGCCGCGAACATCACCTCCCGCAGCGGCCGTTCCAGATGGACGTCCATCCGGGCGCAGACCTCGTCCAGGGCCTCGGCGAAGACCGGGTACGCGGCATACAACTCCCGGCCCATGCCGGGCCGTTGGCCGCCCTGCCCGGTGAACAGCGCCGCGAGCCGCCCGTCCACGACCTCCGGCAGCACGCTGCCGCGCGTCACGCCCGGCGCGGTACCGCCCTCACCCACCGTCAGCAGGCCACGTACGGCCTCGTCGCGGTCGGCCGTGACGACGACGGCCCGATGTTCGAAGCGGGTACGGGCCGCAAGGGTGAACCCGGCGTCCGGCAGGTCGACTTCCGGGCGGCCGGACAGGTACGCACCGAGGCGTCCGGCCTGCTCGCGCAGCGCCACGTCGGTCCGCGCGGACACCACGACCGGCAGGGCGGGCTGTGCGGCGACGGGCTCCGGCTCGGGGGCCTCCTCGATGATGGCGTGCGCGTTCGTGCCGCTCACGCCGAAGGCGGACACGGCCGCCCGGCGCGGCCGTCCGGTGCGCGGCCACGGCACCGGTTCGCGCAGCAGTTCCACGGCGCCCGCGGACCAGTCGACGTGCGGGGACGCCTCCTTGACGTGCAGGGTGCGCGGGAGCACCTCGTGGCGCATCGCCATCACCATCTTGATCACTCCGGCAGCGCCCGCCGCCGCCTGGGCGTGCCCGATGTTCGACTTCAGCGATCCCAGGCGGAGCGGCCGGCCCTCGGGCCGGCCCTGGCCGTACGTGGCGATCAGCGCGTTCGCCTCGATCGGGTCGCCGAGCGCGGTGCCGGTGCCGTGCGCCTCCACCGCGTCCACGTCGGCCGCGTTCAGCCGGGCCTTGGCCAGTGTCTGCCGGATCAGGCGCTGCTGGGACGGCCCGTTGGGCGCGGTCAGGCCGTTGCTCGCGCCGTCCTGGTTGGTGCCGGTGGCGCGCAGCACCGCCAGCACCCGGCGGCCCGCGCGACGGGCGTCCGAGAGTCGCTCGAGGAACAGTACGGCCGCGCCCTCGGCCCATCCGGTGCCGTCCGCGTCGGCGGAGAACGCCTTGCAGCGTCCGTCCGGGGCCAGACCGCGCTTGCGGCTGAACTCCAGCAGCATGCCCGGCGTCGACATCACGGTGACGCCCCCGGCCAGCGCGAGGTCGCACTCACCGGTGCGCAGCGCCTGCGCCGCCGCGTGGAGCGCGACCAGCGACGACGAGCACTGCGTGTCGATCGTCAGGGCCGGCCCCTCGAACCCGAAGGTGTAGGAGACGCGCCCGGAGACGACGCCCAGGGCGTTGCCGGTGAGCATCTGTCCCTGCGCCTCGTGCGGGGCCTCGTGCCAGGCGGGCCCGTAGTCCTGGAGCGAGACGCCGGTGAAGACGCCCGTACGGCTGCCGCGCAGCGACTGCGGGTCGATGCCCGCCCGCTCCATCGCCTCCCAGGAGATCTCCAGCATGAGCCGCTGCTGCGGGTCCAGTGCCGCCGCCTCGCGCGGGCTGATCCCGAAGAATCCGGGATCGAACTCGCCCACCCCGTCCAGGAATCCGCCGTGCCGGGTGTACGCGGTGCCGTGCTGCTCCGGATCCGGGTCGTACAGCCCGTCCAGATCCCAGCCCCGGTCCTGGGGCAGGCCGCCGATCGCGTCCCCGCCCTCGTCGACCAGCCGCCACAGGGCCTCGGGGGAGTCGATTCCGCCGGGCAGGCGGCAGCCGAGACCGACGATGACCACCGGGTCGTCGGCGAGGCTCCGGGGCTCCGTCGCGGCGGCCTCGGGCACGGCCGAGACGCCCAGCAGTGCGGAACGCAGATATTCGACCAGGGCGCGCGGCGTCGGATAATCGAACAGCAGCGTGGCCGGCAGTCGAAGCCCGGTCGCGTCCGACACTCCGTCCCGGAACTTCTGCGCCACGTGCCGGTAGATACCGAGGCGCCGCCACGGAGCCTGAGCCTCGACGGGGCGGCCGGCCCCTTCCGCGTCGGTGACTGCGGATATCTGTTCCTTCACCAGTTCCAGCAGCGCGGTGTGCTGCATAGCCGGAGAGAGACTGCCCAGCAGTTGGAAATCCACCGTCTTGCTCTGCATTCGCAACGCCCATCCCAGCACACAACACAGTAGCCGGTGAATTTCCGGCTGCCCGAGCGATGATAGAGGTGTGCGATTGCAATGTCCAGTAAAAGGCATGTTAATGAGAATCGTATAATTCCCTGAGCCCCGCACACACCATATCTGAATCTCGCACAGCATTGTGACGGGCGCGTGAAGTGGCCACGCCAATTTCATATGTGTCATATAACCACAAGAATCGCTGTCCAAAAACGCCCCAAACGTGCGTTATGGTGATTGCGCCATTTTCTCCCGCCAGCACTGCCTCCTAAGGGTTCATGATGATTAATCGCATGAGATTCCCGTTTGCGGATGAGTTGCTGGCGTCGAACGGATGCGCGGGAGTAGTCGGTGTCACCGCCGTGTTCTCGGGAGATCCGCCGCCTCTCGACGAGGTGAGGTCCCGGGTGGTGGAGCGGTGGGGACCGCTGGACCGGATGAGCTGGGTGCGGGCAGCCCCCCACAACCAGCCGGCTCGGTTTCACTGGACGTGTCCGGGAAGGTTCGACGCCGCGGTCCAGGTGCTCGATTCGGGTGAAAAACTCGAGGACTTGCTCGCCTCCCACGTCGACCGTCCGCTCGGATACGAACTCCCGCCATGGCGATTGCTGGTGGTCCGGGACACCGCCTACGGCGGTGACTTCGCCTTGGCGTTGGTGGCACAGCACGCCCTGCTCGACGGCCGGTCGCTGGTGACGCTCCTGGAGCTGCTGCTGGACGACGCGCCGGACCCTGCCCCGGCCCTGCGTCCCCCTTGTGCCGCGGGCACGGAAGGCCCGGGCTGGAGGAAGGTCGGCAGGGAACTGCTCACCTTGTTCGCGCCGGGTCAGGCCATCCCGCTCGGAGCGACGGGTGGATCCCGCCCCTCGGTGGCGACCGCCGCGCTGCCGTCGGAGGTCGTGCGGACAGCCTGCCGACGGCGGATCGACGGGCGCCGCGTCACGCTGAACCACCTGCTGGTGGCCTCGGTGACCGGCGCCCTGTCCACCCGTTACGGGCCCGCCGGCCGATGGCCGCGGGGTTCCCGTCCCGTCTACGCCATGGTGCCCTGCGATGTGCGCGGCGGTCATGAGGCCTCGGAACTGGGCAACATCGTCGCCGCTCCCCGGTTCCCCCTGCCCCTCGACCTCGACGACCCCGTGGACCGGCTGCGGGCCAGTGGCCGGCTCGTGGCGGACATCCGGCACCGCGGCAGGGCTCAGAAGGCGCTCGGGTCGGCGCTCGAGACCGCGCGGCACTTCGCCCCGTGGCTGACCAGAGCCCTCGGCACCCACGGGGCCGACGCGTCCCACGTGGCTGCCGCGATCACCACGCTGAAGTGGCCGGTCCCGGCCGGTTCCTGGAACGGCAGCCCGCTGATCCGGCTCGTGTGCCTCTCCCCCCTGCACCGGCCGGGAAGCGCCGCCTTCAGTCTCGCGGACGCAGTCGGCACGGTCACCCTCACCGTGGTCTGTCACCTCTCCGCGGGGGAGGCACAACGACTCGTGGAGGCGGTCACTCAGGAAATGGAGGCGTTGGCCGAGTACGCGGGCTGACGCCCGCTCCCGAAAGTCCACCATGCCCACGATCCGTCGGCGGGCCGCCGCCGCCGGACAACAGGAAGGCCCGCAAGGACGCATGACAGTTGATCAGCAGCAGGTGCTGGATGCGCTACGCCCCCTGTGCGCCGAGGTGATGAGCGTTCCCCTGGAACGGGTCGTCGCCCCGGCCCGACTCGTGGCCGACCTCGGGGCCGACAGTCTGGACCTCACCGAACTCGAGGTCGCCATCGAAGCGACGTTCGGCGTGCGGCCCAAGGCCTCCCGGGTCAGGGGCGTGGCCACGGTCGAGGACGTCGTCCGCCTCATCATGGAGCTGCGCGCGGGGAGCCAGTCGAGTGTGGTCGTATGACGGGCGGACACGTCGCCATCACCGGGCTGGGCGTGCGCAGCGCGGCGGGACACACTCCACCGGAGTTCTGGCAGACCCTGCTGCGGGCCCGGCCCACCGCACGCCTCCATGCCTTCGACGACGCCCGCTCCGTACAGCACGCCGCCTGCCCGATCGTCGACTTCACCCCTGACGGCTACCTGACGCCGAAGGAGGCCCGTCGTACGGACCGGTCGGCACAGCTGGCCGTGTGCGCCGCCACCGACGCGATCCGCGACGCCGGCGGCCTGGCCGCCCCGCCCCGTCGACGTGCCGTGGTGACCGGAACCGGATACGGCGGGGTCATCTCCCAGGAAGACGGGCTCGGCAACCCCGGTTCCCTGTACGCGCCGCTCCTGATGCACAACGCCGGCGCCTACTGGATCACCGCCCGGCACAGCATCACGGGTCCCAGTCTGACCGTCTCCACCGCGTGCGCCTCCGGCACCCACGCGATCGGCGAAGGCATGCAGCTGATCCGGTCGGGTGCGGCCGACGTCGTGGTGGCGGGCGGACACGACGCCCCTCTCACCGCCACGACCGCCCTGGCCTTCGCCAGAGCACGCGCGATGGCCGACGGGTACGACGACCCGTCGACGGCCTCACGCCCCTTCGACGCCGACCGTCTCGGCTTCGTCCTGGGCGAAGGGGCGGCTTTCCTGGTCATGGAACGACTCGACGCCGCGCGCGCCCGCGGCGCGCGTGTCTACGCGCTGCTGACCGGGTACGGACGTACCTCCGACGGCTACCACCTGACCGCGCCCCATTCCGAAGGGGCGGGAGCACGCGCCTGTATCGAGCAGGCGCTCGCCGATGCCGGCACGACACCCGACGACGTCGTCCACGTCAACGCCCACGGCACGGGCACCGAGCTGAACGACCTGGCGGAGGCGCGGGCTCTCGCCGCGGTCTTCGGGCCCGGGAGAGTGCCGGTCACCGCGCCCAAGGGGGTTCTCGGTCACGCCCTCGGCGCGGCCGGCGCCCTGGAGGCCGTGGCGACGGTCCTCTCCGTGGCCGAGGGACTCGCACCGCCGACAGCCAACCTGACGAAGCCCGACACCCGGTGCGAGATCGACGTGGTCACCGGTGAGCCGCGCAAACTCGGCGCGGGACCCGTGATCAGCAACAGCTTCGCCTTCGGCGGCCACAACGCCTGCCTCGTCTTCGCGGAAGCCGGTGCAGATGAGTGATGAGGATGCGGTGATGCGGAATGACTGACTCGATGAGACTGCCGGCTGTGGACGAGGGCCACATCCGTACGGGCCGCCCCGGTGTCATCGGGATCGCCGCCGTCTTTTCCGGACGTACGCCCGATCTCGCCACGATCCGCGCCCGGGTCGTCGAACGCTGGAGCGAACTGCCCCGCGTGAGCTGGACTCTACGACCGCCACCGCGGCGACCTGGAATCCGCGCGGGTGACTCGCTGTCGAGCCACCGGTGGGCCGCCGCCGGCTCCGCGTTCGATCCCGAGTCCCAGGTCCTCGCGGCCGACGAGAAACTCGAACCGCTGCTGCGCACCGTCATCGAGCAGCCGCTTCCCGCGGACCTGCCGCTGTGGCGGATGTGGCTGACCGAGGGCACCTCCTGCGGGGGCGACTTCGCCGTCGTACTGCTGGCCCACCACGGTCTGATGGACGGCCGCTCGCTGGAGACCCTGATGCGGCTGCTGATGGACGAGCCTCCGTCCTGGCGCCGCTTCGCCCGAACGCCACCGGCGTCCACCGTGACGATGAAGGACGCGGGCAGGGAACTGCGTCGCATGCGGGCAGTCGGCCAGGCACTCCCGCTGCCCTCACCTCGCGCCGCCGAGGCCTCGGTCGCGGTGACGGACCTTCCGGCCCAGGTGATCCGGGCAGCCCGACGGCTCCCGGCCGGTGGGCCGGACGCCACGCTCAACGAGCTGCTCCTGGGATCACTGGCCGGCGCCCTGCGAGCCCGTTACGGACCGGTCGGGAGGTGGCCCAAGGCGCCTGCGCCCCTTCACGCCACGGTTCCGGTGGACCTGCGTTCCGGTGCCGACGCTCACGTACTGGGCAACATCGTCACCGCTCTGCGCCTGCCGCTGCCGGTCGACGGCGGCTCCCCCGCGGACCGCCTGCGCGCCTGCCAGCGGCTGTGTGCCGAGCTGCCCGCCCGCACCGAGGTCCACCGCAAGGTACTGCCCCTCCTCGAAGCCGCGGCACGCCCCGGCCCCTGGGTTCCCGCGCTTCTGGCCAGGCATCTGATGCAGCCCGACGTGACACCGACGGTGTGCACGGCGTTCAAGTGGAGAGACAGGGCCAGCACTCTGCACGGACGCCCGCTGGTCCGCGTCATCCCCCTTCCCCAACTGCACCGGCCGGGCACGGCCAACCTCTGCCTCATGCAGACCGGCGACACCTACACCCTCACCGTGGTCAGCAACCACAGGCCCGGTGAAGCCACGGTGCTCGGCGACGCGGTCGCGCGTGAGCTCGAGCAACTCGCGGCGGGCCAGAAGCGGGCCTGAAAGGGGACGCCTTCTGGCGTATATGGCGCGCCCACGCAGGACGATACGGATGAAACATGGTCATACTGGAGTGAGCCGTGTGTCCTTCCGGGCGGCGGCCACGACCCCCGTCGGCCGAGCGTGGAGGCCGCGTGATCCGGCCAGTGCTGTCCCCACTCTCCCGGTTCGTGCCGTCCGGTCCCGAGCTGTTCGGATCGGTTCGCTCCGCCGCGCTGTGGCTGAGCGGCGTACCGGCGGCCCTGCCGGTGGTCGGACCCCTGCTGCGGCCCCGTGCGCCCCGGCTCTGGCGGACCCCCGGTGGCGCGCAGATCGAGGTCCAGCGCCTGGGACGGCCCGGGACGGCCGGCGCGGCACGCGAGGTCGAGGCCACGCTGCGGGAGATGCCGGGGGTGTACCGCGCCGAGGTGAACGGCACGCTGGGCTGCGTGTACGTCGGCTGCGGACCCGACGCCGACCTGGAGCGCGTCGTAGCCCTGGTCTCCGCCGCGGACGTCGGCGCGCCGGAGGCGGGAACCGACGGCGACGGGGA
>NZ_NTGE01000059.1 GCF_002291145.1 Streptomyces sp. SA15 | reverse complement strand
CTGGCACTCGGTGCGGGCCGCCGTGGCGCTGTCCCTGGCCGGCCTCACCCTCAGCGGCGTCGCGGTGGCGGCGATCGGCGTCGTCCGCTCGTCTGACGACGGCCACGGGGACCGGCGGCCGCCGCAACCATCGACCACTGCCTCCAGCCGGGCCGGCGCGGGCGCGTCTCCGGCCAAGACCCACACTCCCGGCGCCTCCGTCACACCCGGCCACCGGGCCACCGCCCAGGACACCGAGGCCCACTGCCGGGCGTACGAAAAAGTCAAGGGCCGCGGCAAGGCACTGGACGCGACGGCCTGGCAGCGGCTCGTCGACGCCGCCGACGGTGAGAAGAACGTCGCCGCATACTGCGCGGAACAGTTGGCGCAGCCCTCAGCGGCAGACAAACAGGGCAAGGCCGAGAAGACCAAGAAAGCCCAGAAGACCGAGACGGCTGAGAAGACAGCCAAGCCGACCAAGCCGAGCAAACCCGCTAAAACGACCAAGCCCGAGAAGCCGTAGCCGCCTCCACGCGGCTGTACGGCCCGCCTGCACGGTCACGGTGTGACACATCAGATCCGTGGTGCGCTGTAGGAGGCGACCCGATCACGAGGGTCAAGGGGCCCGCCCTCTGTGGAGGGGGCAGCGGGCTCCGACGTGCAGGGGCAGGCTCGGTTACCCCCGTGGCGGGTCTGCCCCTGCTCGAAGACGAAGGCCGGCCCTGGGTGCCCACAACCGCGCAGCGGTACCCAGGACCTTCTCGGCGGGCGGGGTGGCAGAGCCCCGCTCGTCAGACTTGCGGCAGCCTCGCCGGTTCAGGGCCCGTAGCCCGGTCCGGCTCCCGTCCCCTCGCGCCGCCCCTCACTGAGAATTCTGCTTCCCGCCCCGGGGCGACCTCCAGCCGTCCGCGGCCACGACTTCGCGTTCGAGGCGGCCGGTGGGCTCGGTGCGCGTACAGGGGCGGCCGAGCCGGTCGGCCGCCTCCTGCAGCAGCTGCTCGGCGGAGGCGGTGGCGAGGTGCTCCATCCGCGTGCCGGGATCGCGTTCGGGGTGGCCGCGGCCGAGCAGGCCGGCGAAGGCACCATGTGCGACGCCCGGAATTTCATGCCCGGTCACGTGCAGCAGCACAATGTCGGCGCCTTCGGGCGTGTGCGTGCGGGCAGCGTCCACACACGCGGGCCACGTGCCCTCGACGATCCAGACGACGACGGCCATAGAGGTCAGCCTCCGACCACTCGCTCCGGCTCGGGTCAGGTTCCGATCAGGTGCAGCGCGCCCCACAGTGCCACCACCGAGCAGGCGAGCGCGGCAGGCACCGTGTACAGGCCGAGCCGGGTGAACTCGCCCAGCCCCACCTCAGTGTCGTGCTCACGCACGATCCGCCGCCACAGCAACGTCGCCAACGATCCGGCATAGGTGAGGTTGGGGCCGATGTTGACCCCGAGCAGCACCGCCAGGACCGCTCCCGGCCCGGCCGGGGCCGTCAGGGGCAGCAGCACCAGCACCGCGGGCAGATTGTTGATCACATTCGCCAGGAGAGCAGCCAGCGCCGCAATGCCCAGCAGCGCGGGCAGTGAGGTGCCGTCGGGGATCAGCTGGCCCAGGGCGCCGTCGAGCCCGTTGTCGACCACCGCCCGCACCACGATCCCCAGCGCCAGGACGAACGCGAGGAAGGGGACCGCGGCGGCCCGCACGAGAGCGGAGAGCGAGGTGCGGCGCTGGGCCAGCGCACGCGCGGCCAGCACCAGCGCACCGGCCAGAGCCGCCCACGCCGGGTTCACCCCCACCGCCGAGGTCACCACGAACCCGGCCAGCGTGCATACCACCGTGACCAGCGCGAACAGCGGCAGCTCCGGCGGCTCGGCGGTGGACGGCGCCTGCGCCCCAGCGTCCAGGTCGGTGGCGAAGAACCGGCGGAAGACGGCGTACTCGACGCCGATCGCGACCAGCCACGGCAGCACCATCAGCGCGGCGAACCGGGTGAAGCTCAACCCGCTGGCCGCGAACGCCAGCAGGTTCGTCAGGTTCGACACAGGCAGCAGCAGCGACGCCGTGTTCGACAGATGGGTGCAGGCATATACGTGCGGCTTGGGCCGGGCGCCGAGCCGGGCGGCGGTGGCGAATACCACCGGGGTGAGCAGCACCACCGTGGCGTCCAGGCTCAGCACCGCCGTGATCAGCGACGCGATCACGAACACCTGCACCAGCAGCCTGTGCGGCCGGCCTGCCCCGGCCCGGGCCATCCAGGCCCCGCAGGCATGGAACAGCCCCTCGTCGTCACACAGCTGAGCCAGCACCAGCACCGTCGCCAGAAACCCGATCACCGGCACCAGCCGTGCCACCTCGGCCCGGACAGCGTCCAGCGACACCGCCCCGGTGGCGATCACCAGGGCTGCGGCCGGGACCGCGACCACCGCTTCCGGCCAGCCCCACGGGCGGATCACCGCGCAGGCCAGTACCAGCACCAGCAGAGCGGCGGACAAGACCTCCGCGAGCGAAATGTTCAGGGCCGGCTTCCTTCCAACAGACGTGAGGGGCCTTTATGGAACCAGGGCCGCCGCTTCGGCCCGGCTGCGGGTGAGTCATTCCGCGACCGGGCTCACGCCGCGGTCCGTGCCTTTCTACGTGCTGGTGGTGCCACCCGCTTACCCAACCGCTGCAGGCTTTGCATGTGCTCCCCTGCGGGTGAATCCGCTGCTCCTGACCGCCAAGGCGGACGGAGCCGGGCATCCTCCCGATGCCGGACGGCCGGCGCGGTGTGGGACGCATCGCCAGTCCGGGCGCCAGAGCGGTCCCGTGTGACACATCGACACCACAATGCGCTGTAGCGGGTGATCCGATCTCGAGGGTCAAGGAACCCGCCCTCTGTGGGGGCAGCGGGCTCCGACATACAGGGGCAGGCTAGTTCCCCCCGTGACGGGTCTGCCCCTGCACACGAAACGAAGGTCGCCGACGTGCCATCCGCTGTGTCAACCGCATCCGAACCAATCCCGGCGGGCTGGCACAGCACCAGGGCCAGATCGTCACAGGCGGCTGCCCAGCGGCGGGAAGGACCGGCCTTGGGCGGCGCGGGCCTTGGTCATGCCGTCGGTGCAGCCCAGCCTCGCTCGTGTCCGACGCCGGCCGGCGACCAGGTGTGTCCGGGGGCGTTCGGCCAGAGCTTCTTGACGGGCTCGGCGGGGCTATATTGGTCCAGTTTGATCAACTGTACGACCCCGCCTGACAGCCCTCCCGGAAGGAATGACCAGGTGAGCGAGAGGATCAGGGCCAGGGTCCTGCTTCTGATCGGCGACGATGCGGAGCTGACGACCGAGCACCGCGGGGCCGAGGATCCGGAGCGCGTGCCCGTGAGCCGGCTCGTCGCAGAGACGGGCATCCCGCGCGCACGGCTGGCCGGCGCCGACCTGGTGGCGGTCATCGACGACGCGGGCGAGCTGGAGCGGTTCGAGCGCGCGGACGGAACCGACGGCGTCCGCTGAGCCCTCGCATACCAAGGGCCCCCACGCAGGGATGATATTGAGGGCATTCTTGTCCGGTCCCGGCCCGGCGCCGCTGGGACTGGCGGGCTCCCCAAGCCTGAAGCGCGGTCCCTGCCGCCCCGCCCATGCTGAACAGCTGTTGTCGTACCGAACCTGAGGACGGCGTCTTCGCTGGTCCCAGCACTACCGGCGATCGGGGCGGCCGTCGCCCGCACATCGAAGGTCCCGGCGGTCGGCGTGCATCCCCGCCGCCGCACGTCTCGGTGCCCGTCTACGGCTTGATGTCGTAGAGGACGTTGAAGGGTCCTCCGCCGTGGACCGGGCCACGTTGCTGAAGCCCGCTTCGGCGCACAGACTGCGTACGACCGTCTCGGGCATCCCGCACGTTCCCAGAGCGGCTCCGCCGTTCGCGAGGGACGTGGTCATGCAGTAGAACATGCTGAACCCGTAGAACATTGATGCGACGGGGCCCACGTTGTCCTCGGGGCGATCCTCGCAGTTGATCTCGAGCATCAGGTAGTCGCCGTCGTCGTTGACCGCGGCCTGATCGCGGCAAGGAGCCGCTTCGGTTCCTCCGCGTGGATGACGTCGAACGTGGTGACGAGGTCGTAGCGCCCGGGGAGCCCCTGGGCGGCATCGACCGTCTCGAAGGTCACGCGGTCGGCGACACCGGCCTTCTCCGCGTTCGCCCGGGCGCGTTCCACCTGGGCCGGGAAGTTGTCGAACCCGGTGAAACGCGACCGGGGAAACATCCGGGCGAGCACGATCAGGGCACGGCCCGCGCCGCATCCCACGTCCGCGACGTCGATGCCACGCTCCAGCCTTTCGACGACGTGAGGGAAGGTGCTCAGCCAGTCGTCGACCATCACGCTCTCGAATCAGCTGCCGGTGAAGTGGCTCATGCCATCCCGCAGGAGGTCCGGGTAGTCGCTCTGCCGTACGCCGCTCTCGCTCCTTCCGCTGGGAGAGGCGCGAACACATCTGCTGTCAGGGAGCGAATCAGGGCCAGGGTCCTGCTTCTGATCGGCGGCGAGGCAGAGTTGACGAGCGAGCACCGCGGGGCCGACGACCCCGAGCAGGTGCCGGTGGGCCGGCTCGTTACGGAGACAGGCATCCCGCGTGCAGTCGTCGGGCGCTCCCAAGACTGTCGACGCTGACGGCGGATCAGCTACCGGTCAGCAGCTGCCGGACGACGTATCCGGCGGAGTCCACACCGGAACTGCCGCCCTCGACCAACGCCGCGACGGCGATGCGGGAGTTGTACGCGGTCAGCCACCCGTTCGTGTCGTCCCCTTCCTCCGCGGTGCCCGTCTTGGCGCCCACGCCCGCAAGACCGCCCAGGCGCGGAGCCGCGGTGCCGCTGGTGGCCACGCTGCGCATCATCGACTGCAGGTAGCCGGCCGTACGACGGGAGATCTGCCGCAGCGCGGTGTCCTGGTGCTGGCCGGGCAGGATGACCGGCTGCTTGAACCCGACGTTGCGTACGGTCGCCGCCACGGACGCCATGAACAGCGGCGTGGCCGTCACCTTTCCCTGACCGATGAACTGGGCCGCCTGGTCACCGCCCTGGACATCCGGTGGAATGCTCGCGTCCGTGGTGGCGACCCCGCCGCCGATCGACCAGTTGCCCATGCCGAAGACGTTCACGGCCTCGTCGTGCAGGGTGGAGGCGTCGCCGTTGTTCACCAGGTAGTGGAATCCGTCCTTGATGAAGGAGGTGTTGCACGACGCGGTGAACGCCTGCGCGATCGTGGAGGCCGGGTTGGCCCTCACGCCCGGGTCGTTGTGGAATGTCTGGCTGTTGGCCGTCACCGAGTCCGTGCACGGGGCCGGACTGCCCGGCGCGAGGCCCACCTGGTCGAACAGGGCCGCCGACGTGACGATCTTCATGGTGGAGCCCGGCGACTTGATGCCGTTGATGGCGATGTCGCCGTCCGCTCCCGTGTGGGCGATCGCGAGGATGTGGCCGGTCCTCCAGTCGAGCGCCACCGTCCCGGCGGGCTTGTCCTGTAGATGGGCGTCCTTCACCGCGGTTTCGGCCACCGCCTGAAGACGGGCGTCGATCGTGGTCTTGACGACGGCAGCCCGGCCCTTGGAGAAGACCTTCAGCGCCTTGACGCCCGTGCCGATGCCGTCGACCACGGCCACGCCCGTGCCGGGGTTTCCGCCGGCGGGCTTGGCGTTCTTGCGGATCGTCGCCGTGATGTCCCGCAGGGACGGGAAGATGGACAGGTCTGTCTTTCCGTCGCCGGCGAGCACCTTCACCGTGGTGGTGTCGGCCGGCAGCTTGCCCGCGGTCAGCGACTGGTCGTCGCCCAGGCCCGGGTAGAGCACCGAGTTGTTCCAGTGGGCCGCCAGCACGTCGTTTGTGCTCTTCCGTACCGCCACCGCGCTCGGGTAGCTCCAGGTGCCATCCGCGACCTGGGCAGTGACGCCGAAGGTGACCTTGGTGGCGCCGGGCGTGACCGTCGAGGGCCCCGCCGAGCGAATGTGTGTGAACGACAGCGTTTTGAGGTGCAGGCCGTCCGCGTATCCCCGCAGTGCCTGTGCGGCCGCGTCCGGGAGGTCGGTGTCGCCCGCCGCGTCGCCGAGGTGCTGCTTGGACCAGCTGTCCAGGAACGCGCGGGTCAGTTTGACGGCTTCGGCGTCCGTCGGCGGCGTACTCGACACGGCCGACGGGTCGAACGTGCGCGCCACCTTGGTCTGGGCATCACCCGCGGGACCGGAGGTCAGGCCATGCACGATGTTGTAGGCGCCGATTCCGCCGACGACGACCAGGGCGGCGCAGGTACTGGCAAGGCCGATCTTCCCAGCTCTGTTCACGTGCCTGATCGTATGTACGCTCCATATGCCACTGGCTACGAACTGATCTCCAATCACTCAATGCCTGGTCAAAGCACCTGCCCATTTCAAAGATTTGCCGTGCCTTGAGGGAATCTTGTGGCGATCAAGGGACGGGGTTTCCCGATCACGGGGGCGATGCCGATTACTGTGCGATCCGCTCCGGACGCCCGGGATGCCGGAAGAACCGTGCCGCACCATGCGGGGCGGGGCGGCGACGGCTGGGTGCGTCAGTGCGTCGGTCTTGCCGTGTCGGAGCACACATCGTCCTCGGCCGGTGCGCCGTCCGGGTGCCGTATGCCGTGATCGCGAATTGGGGTGGGGATGTCCAGCCATCGGCTGTCCAAGAAGCGCCGCTACGCCGCCTGGGCGACGGCGGGTGTCGCCGTCGTCGCGGGTGCCGGTATCGCGGCGCAGACCTCGATGGCGGCCACGACCTGGCCCGCCCAGAGGACGTACACCGGCCACGCGTTCGACACCTGCACGGCGCCCTCGCTGAACGCGATGAAGGCGTGGCACACGGGCTTCTACGGCGCCGCCGCGGTCTACATCGGCGGCAAGAACCGCGGCTGCTCCCAGCCCAACCTGACCGCCTCCTGGGTGAAGTCGGTCAGCGCGATCGGCTGGAAGCTGATCCCGATCTACGTCGGCGCCCAGCCGCCCTGCCAGACCAGTTCCAACCCGGAGAAGCTCACCGCCTCCACCGCCGCCTCCCTCGGCGCGAGCGACGCTGACGACGCGGTGGCCAAGGCATCGGCACTGGGCATGAAGGCCGGCAGCCCCATCTACCTCGACATGGAGCCCTACGACATCACGAACAAGGCGTGCGATGACGCCGTTCTGACGTATGTGCGCTCCTTCACCAAGACGCTGCGCGCCAAGATGTACCGCGCCGGCTTCTACGGCTTCAGCAGCTCCAGCGCCAAGGCGATCGCCACCGCCACGAACAAGACGGACCTGCCGGGCAACCTCTGGTACGCACTGTGGGACAAGCAGTACACCACCACCGCGGACTGGCCGTGGGGCTCCACCCAGTTCACCAACCACAGCCGCGGCCACCAGTACATGGTCAACAGCAAGGAGACCCGCGGCGGTTACACCATCACCGTCGACCGGGACGCCTGGGACGCGCCCGTCGCGATCACCGGCTGAAGCGCCTTCACACGGCTGCGTGCGGTGCCTTCTCACCGCTCACGCACTCCTCGTATCCGAGCCCATTGCCGCTCCGGCCTGCTCTCGTCCGCCCGGACCGCTTCCGGAGCCTTGGCAGCGCCAGACCGTCGACCCACGAAGGACAGACCATGCCCCTTTCCCAGCACACCGCCAGAGCAGCCCGCGTCATCGGCACGTCGGCCGCCGCGGCCGCACTCGCCCTCGGTGCCGCCCACACCGCGCTCGCGTGCAGCATCGGTGACTTCTCGGCAGCGGCCGTGTGCGACACGGGCGGCCACGGAGTCATCCGCGTCACCGACAAGGACGCCTCCGGCACCCCGGCCACCGTCAGCCTGTACGTGCAGCTGAGCATGCCCGGCGGCGAACGGCTCGTCGACACCAAGACGATCGAGCACCCGACCGCGCAAGGCGCCACCGTGGACCTGATCCCCCTGGACTGGTACGCCGGGGAAACCTTCCGGATCCACGTCAAGGCCGGCGACCAGGTCGAGGACGACATCCAGCCCCAGGTCGTCGTACCGGACGAAACCTGCGCGCCCACCAGCTCCCCCTCGGCACCGGCCGCCCCTTCCGGCCAGCCCTCGTCGACATCGGCGCACCCCTCCCCGACGTCCTCCACGGCCTCGACCACAGGGCCGAACCCGGCGCAGAGCGGCAGCGCGACCCCGGCGCCGGATGCGAGCAGCGCCGCATCGACCGCAGGCAAGGGCACCAACCTGGCCGAGACCGGCGGGGGCACCGGCACCACCGTGATCGCCGGCGCCGCCACCGCGCTGATCGTGGCCGGCGGCGGCATCATCCTCGCCCTCCGCCGCCGACCGGCACACCGTTCCCGCTGACAGGTTCCTGTCTCACCTGGACACGCCAACGAGGTGGCCCATCGGGCCGTGGCTACAACGCAACAACATGAGGGGATCCGCGTGAAACGTCGATGGGTGAAGGTCCTGGTGATCGCGGTCGTGGTGATCGCCGTACTCTTCACAGCGGTCGATCGCATAGCCGTGCACTACGCGAACGACGAAGCCGCGCAGCTCGCGAAGGAGAAGTACGGCTACGGCAACACCACCGACGGATACCTGGACGTGGCGATCGAGGGCTTTCCGTTCCTGACCCAGGCGGCAGGCCGCGACTTCGGGCACGTGACCCTGACCGCAGGCGGGTTCTACATCGACACCACGACGAATACGCAGGGCGGCTATCTGCACATCGACCGTCTCCACCTGGATCTGCGCGATGTGAAGGTGACGTCGCTGACAGCGCGCAGCGCCGAAGCGAACCTGGCCACCGGCACCCTGACAGTCTCGTACAAGGAACTGTCCGGCGTGGTGACCCGGCTCGCGGGCAGCGGCGGCCCGCTGCAGGTCTCGCAGGCACCGGGATCGAACGGCCAGGCGGCACGCGTCAAGGTCTCGGGCACGGCCGGTGGCACGGCGTTGAACACCACGGGGACGCTCCTGGCTCAGGGAACGGAGCTCTCCCTGACCGTCCCCGGTGCCGACAGGGCCAGTACCGTCTGGCGGGTCAGTCTCCCGGCGGGCGTCGACTTCACGGCGGCGCGTGCCACCGCGGACGGCATCGAGATCCGCCTCGTCGGTCACCAGGTGACGCTCGGCTCGTCGCGCTACGGCCGCTGAGACGCCCCTCAGGAGCGTCCTCCACGGCTATCACCCTCTGCCGGGACTGCGTGCGACGACGGTGCTTCGCCACCCGCGGCCCTCACTCGGCGTCCACGTCCAGGCATACTGCTGGTCTGGTCCGATGAAGCATTGATTCCTGAGCTGGAAGGGACCGCTTCTGCACACGTTGCTCGCCGAGGTGCTACCCGCCGCGCTGCTGGTGCTGGCGTGTGCGGTGGTACGGCCGTGGGGTTGGCCGGAGGCCGTGGTGGCGGTGCCGGCCGCCACCGTGGTGATCGGTACCGGCGCGATCTTGCTGGAGCATGCCCGGGACGAGGCCGCGCGGCGGGGGCTGGTAATCGGGCTTCTGGCGGCGGTGTTGGTGCTGGCAGGCGCTCAGGTCTCGGTGGTGGGTACCGCCGCATCGAGGCCGCGGGCTGCGACGAGCTGCTGCCGTCGGCCAGGCGGTGGCACAAGGTGACGGTCACGTCCCACATGTCCTTCCTTGACTTACAGGTCCTAACAAAATGGCTGGCGGGCGACGTCGTCTGGCACCTTCATGAGACCACTGCTTCGGCTGGACCAACGCCGGCCGTATCTCACCAGTGGGCGTCGGGGACGAGGGCGACTTTGCCTGTTGCCGCCCTCGCCTCCAAGGCGGCGTGAGCCGCAGCGGCCTGCGACAGGGGGAAGGTCTGGAAGGCGGGCACCAGACTCCCGTCGGCGGCCGCCGCGAGCGCGCGGGCCTCATCGGCGGGCGCGTCCTGGCCCTCCAACAGCAGGGCCAGTGCGTCGGTGAAGTTCACGCCGCGCTCCTTCAGTTCCGCCTCATCGGGGCGGAACTCCTCCCGTGAGGCCGCGCCGATGGTGATGTAGCGCCCGCCCTCGGCCAGCAGCCCGAAGGCGGCCCGCCCCTTGTCGCCCTCGACACCGTCCAGAACGACCGTGACGCCGTGCCCGCCCAAGGCGTCGCGGACGGTGCCCGTCCAGTCCGGCAGGTTGTAGTCGACAGCGATGTCGGCTCCCAGCTCTCGCACGGCCGCCGTCTTGGCCGGTCCGCCCGCCGCGCCGATGACCGTGGCGCCGAGGCGGCGGGCGAACTGGACGACCAGACGGCCGATGCCACCGGCCGCGGAGGTGACCAGGACCACGTCGCCGGAGGTGAGCTCTGCGATGTCGAGCAGGCCGATGGTGGTGGTGCCGGTGACGACCATAGTGACGGCGGCCTCGTACCCCAGTCCGGCCGGAATCCGGTGCAGGGACGAGACGTCGGCGACGGCGAGCTCGGCGTAGCCCCCCGGCCTGCCGTGCGCGGTCACCGCCTTGGCGCCAATCCAGACCTCGTCCACGTCTGGCCCGACCGACTCGACGACGCCGGCCACCTCTCCCCCGAAGATCGCCGGAAGTCCGGGAAGCGGCGGACCGATCTCCAGCCCTTCCCGCATCGCCGTCTCGATCTGGTGGACTCCCGCGGCCCTCACCAAGACGCGGACCTCGCCCGGTCCCGGTACGGGATCGGGCACAGTCTCATAACGGAGGTTCTCAGCGGATCCGAACTCGTGCAGCACGACGGCGCGCATGACCGTTCCTTCCGGTAGATCTGCAGGAGAACACCCACTCTGCGACCTCTACTTGACTTGAGGTCAAGCCTCTCGCGACGGGCACCTCCCGGCGGTGATGCTCCCCACGCGACGGTGCAAACCTCATCGAGCAGCGGCAGCTTCAGCCGTAACAGATCACGCACCGGTGGCACGGAGACCCCGCTCATACCCATCCCTCAGCCCATGAATCCTCAATAAAATGAGGTCTTCAGACGTCGCCAGCAGATGATGGCGCAGCCGAGAGTGAGGAAGGCTTCGTGAATGTCGTCGCGAATCTCCCAGCGGATGCGTAGGCGGCGGAACCAGTGCAGGAGCGCGAACGCTGCTTCGACCACCCAGCGATGGACGCCCAGGCCGGAGCCGTGCTCGGTCCCGCGGCGGGCGATGACGGGGCGGATGCCCAGATCGCGCAGGTCGCGGCGGTAGGTGTCGTAGTCGTAGCCGCGGTCGGCGTACAGCGTGCCGGGACGCTGGCGGGGGCGGCCGCGCTTGCCCTTGACCGCGGGCACGGCGCGGACGAGCGGCATGAGCTGGGTGACGTCGTGGCGGTTCCCGCCGGTCAGCGTGGCCGCGAGCGGGATGCCGTGCGCTTCGACGATCACGTGATGCTTGCTGCCGGTCCTGCCCCGGTCCACCGGGGAGGGTCCCGTCCTCGCGCCGCCCTTCATCGCCCGCAAGTGCGAGCCGTCGACCGCGGCCCGGGAGAGGTCCAGCAGGTTGGCGGCGCGCAGCTCTGCGAGCAGCAACTCGTGCAGGGCCTGCCACACCCCGGCCTCGTGCCAGTCCCGCAGCCTGCGCCAGCAGGTCATCCCCGAGCCGTAACCCAGCTCCAGGGGCAGGAACTCCCAGGGGATCCCCGTGTAGAGGACGAACAGGATCCCGCTCAGTACCCGCCTGTCATCCAGCCGCCTGCGCCCCGGATTCCTGGACCGCCACTCGACGGGAGGGAGCAGCCCGGCGATCCGCTCCCACAGCCCGTCCTCGACCTCCCACGGCCTCCGCTGTACCAACCCCAGCACCCCCAAGCGCACCAGTCAGGGGCCACAACACCAGCTGACGACCTGTGATTCCACGGTCTACCGCAGCTCATTTTGTTAGGAGTCTTTAAGCGCCAGCGGGAAGGCCGGACGGGTTGACACCATACGCAGCTTCTTCTGCGACCTGATCGAATGGGAATGGATTACCCCGAGGTTCGATCCCCGCCGCGTTCTCGCCTTACCGCTGTCGGTCCGGGCCGGCCGCGACCCAGACCCCCGGATCATCGACGATGCCGCCTGGGCCAAGCTGATGGCCGCCGGGCTGACGCTGACCACCGACGACTTGCGCGCATACGGGACACCGCGTGCGAAGGCTGCCGGATGGCACGCGAACTACTACCCGATCGAAATGATCCGTGCCCTGGTCGGGGTGTGGTTGTTCGGCGGTCTACGGATGGACGAAATCCGTCGACTCGAACTCGAATGCGTCCGCTGGGACCAGGCCACCGACCCCGACAGCGGCGAGACCTACCGCGTCTGCCTGTTGCACATTCCGGCGAACAAGACGACGGCAGCGTTCTCCAAGCCAGTCGACCCCATCGTTGGTGAGCTCATCGATGCCTGGAAGGGCGTTCGCCCTGCTCAGCCGGACATTACCGATCGCAAGACCGGACAGCGGCGCCAACATCTGTTCTGCTACCGAGCCCAGCTCGTCGGCCCCGCCTACCTCAATGACAAGCTCATCCCGATTCTCTGTGCGAAGGCCGGCATCCCCGAGTCCGACTCCCGCGGTGCACTCACAAGCCATCGGGCTCGCGCCACGATCGCCACCCAACTGCTGAACGCCAAAGACCCCTTGTCCCTGGCTGACCTGCAGCAATGGCTGGGACACAAGCATCCGTCCAGCACCCGCTACTACGCCAAGATCCTCCAGCGGACGCTCTCAGCGGCTTACAAGAAGGCCGACTACCTCGCCCGGAACGTCCGCACCATCCAGGTCCTCATCGACCGTGAATCCATCCTCACGGGCGCTGCCGCCAGCGGCGAGCAGCCGTGGAAGTACTACGACCTGGGTGAGGGCTACTGCTCTTACGACTTCTTCGCCAAGTGCCCCCACCGGCTGGCCTGCGCACGCTGCCCGTTCTACGTCCCCAAGACCTCCAGCCGAGGCCAGCTCCTGGCCGTCAAGGACGGCATCGACGAAATGCTCGAACTCAACCTCACCGATGACGAGCGCGAAGCCCTCGAAGGCGACCGCGAGGCGGTCGCCGCCCTAGCGGAACGGCTCAGCGACATCCCAACTCCGGCTGGCCCTACCCCCAAAGAGCTCGGCACCACCAAGAGCTTCATCCCTCTCACCCAACTCACCGAAAGGTAAAGCTCCTGCCCCGATCCTCAATAACTTGCCACTTGATGCCGTTGTCGACGACGTAACGCACTGCGTCGATCATCTGCCGGTGGCAGTAGCCCTCCGGACGGCCGCCCCGGCCCGCCAGCCAACCCGGAACCGGCAGCAGATCCCGCACCAGGAACCACTCGGCATCGCTCATATCCGAGCCGTATCGGGGCCGGCGATCCGGCCGGTCGGCCGCGTTCCCGAACCTGTGGGCGAGACAGTCACACCCAGGAGTGGACGGACTGGACCCGGCAACGCTGACCACGCGACACTTCGACAACAGGGCCTCTTGCTTCTCGCTGGACTCGACAACCGCGAGCTACCAAGAGGCCCTTCTTCCATGCCTGCCGCCCGGCCAACTCACCCGAATCAGCATGCTGTTCGTACCCCGCCGACCACGCGAGCGGATAGCGAACAGCCAGTTAGATGTCCACACGCTGTGGACGAGGCATAGGAATCGGCGACTGCCGAGCTCCTGCGGCCCAGGGCTCCTTGTCGGTGCCGCAACCGTCCTGGCGTTGCAACGAGCGACCGCGGCCTGGCCAGCGCCGATGGAGACCGGCACGGCTCCGCCAAGCGGTGCTTCCTCAGGCGACGGCCAGCTGTCCGGCCGCGCGGAGGGTCAGGGCCTGGTGGTAGCGGCGCAGCAGGAGCAGGGCGGTGGCGGCGAGGCCGGTGAGGAGGCCGAGCCAGACGCCGACGGTATCCAGGCCGGCCGGCTGACCGAACAGCCAGGCGGCGGGCAGCCCGATCAGCCAGCAGCCGACGAGCGTGATGCGGAAGCCGCTCTTGGTGTCGTCGAGTCCGCGCAGCAGTCCGACGCCGATGTTCTGGGTGCAGTCGAAGAACAGCAGGACGGCGGCGATCAGGAGGAGGTTGGTGGCGCGGTTCCCGTCGGTGGCCGACGGGTCGAGGAAGGGGCGCAGCACCAGGCCGGGGACGGTGAGGTAGACGACGCCGACCACGGCCATCACGGCCGCCGCGCACGCCAGCGCGGTGTTCTTGAGACGCCGGCCGCGTCGGTCCGGTCCAGGGCGAGTTCGCGGCTGACGTTGAGGGATGCGGCGTGGGACAGGCCGAGGGCGATCTGGAAGACGATATAGATGAGCTGGTTGACGGCGGTGCGCGCAGCCAGGGCGGCGCTGCCGACCTCGTCAAAGGGAGCTGGGGCGTCGAGCGAAGCCTGGGATGGATCAGGCTCCGTCGGCGGCTGGCCCGCGACTACGAGACCCTCCCCACCAGCTCCGAAGCCATGATCCACATTGCCTCGATCGACAACCTCGCCAAGCGCATCACGGACGAGACCGCACCCACCTGGCGAGGAAGCTACCTAGGACACAAGGTGCTCTCTTCCTAAATCAAATGCTCCTCAGGCAGCCCAACCGATCAGCAGTCCTGACAGCAGAGCGGCGGGACCCGCCATCCAAGTGGAGACTCCGCGCTCCGTTCTCCACTTGTCGATCACTATCGTGGCGAACACAGCGACGAAGAGCCGGAAGAAACTGTCGGCCAGTCCCCCGCCCAGCGCGGTGATTATCTGGCTCGTTCCGAATCCTGTTGCGGTCCAGAGCAGGAGGGGGTTCGCCACCTGCTTCTCGGTCGCCAGGACCAGGACTGCGACGGTGAACACGACCTGCAGTGTTTCGATGATCAGCATGACTACCTCTCGTGTACAGGGCGGGTGGCGGCCGGGTACATACGGGCCGCCATCCGCTCAGTGTTCGTCCGGCTTACCTGCAGCCGTTCGCTCTACCCCAGTAGGTGTAGGGAACGAATCCCGGATACAGCCACCACCACTGCAGTTCGAGGCAGTGACCGACCTTCTGGGCCCATTTCGCCTTCTTCTCGATGAAGTAAGTGTCGATCGAGAGGAAGTTGAGAGCCGTGGCCTTCGCGATTTTCAGCAGCGACGCGATGGTGCCCGCCTTACCGCTCAGCCCGGCCCAGCTCTCGGCCTGCGCTGTCTCATGCTTGTTGAAGCGGATACGCAGACCGTAGTAATGCCACGAGAACCGCAGGCGTCCGGTCAGGTCGAGATCGTTCACCGGGTCGCTCGGGTAGGTGTAGGCGTCGGAGTTGCCTCCATACACCGGGTCGGTGGTCAGGAACCGGCCGGTGGCCGGGGCGTAGAGGCGCACGCCCATCAGAACGACCCTGCTGAGTGTGCTGGACGGCCGCTGGTATCGGCCGAGCCATCCGTAGGTGCTGTCAACGGCCGTGTCCAGCGCGTTGCCGTATTCGTCGAAGTGCTGAACGCTACTGGATGCTGCGGCGTCCAGCGGCTGCCGGACGGTGACGTCGCCGTGAGTGTTGGTGAACTGCAGGACGACATCACCGCTTGCCGAGGTCGTGGCTCCCAGACCGTCTTCGAGGTCTCGGACGTCACGGCTGATGCCCTGGCTGGATACGCTCCAGGTGGGGCTGTCACAACCGCAGCCGTAGTGGTTGGTGACCGTTGCGGTGTCGGTCCACGTGCCGTTCGAGTCCTTGGTCTGGGTGGTCTGGACAGCGAGGCGGTAGGCGGCGTCGAGGCTCCACGTGTTGCGAGTGGAGCCGACGGTCTCCGAGGCGACGAGGTCGTTGGTGTAGTACGACAGGCTGGTGTCACCGCTGGTGGTAATGCGGCCGAAAGCGTCGTACGCGTAGCCGGAGTTCACCAGACGGTCGGCCGAGTCGTAGGTGTAGGACGTGGTGGTCGTCGTGGCGTCGGCGGTGCTGCTGTCGCAGTCGTCCGAGGTGGTCTTCAGCGAGCTGCGGTTGCTGTTTCCGTCGAAGCTGTAGGCACGGGTGGTGCAGCCGGTGCCGGTGGTGTCGGTGGCCTGGGTGAGGCGTCCGGCACTGTCGTAGGCGTAGGCGGTGTCGATGCTCGGGCCGTCGGTCTGGGTGTGACCGAGCTGCTGCCCGCTCGCCGAGTACTGGGCCGTGTCGGAGGCGACGGTGGTGCCGTCGGACGCGGTGTACTCACGGCTGGTCTGGTTGCCCGCCGTGTCGGTGCTGACGGCCAGGCTGTAGCCGCCGGGCAGGCCCTCGGAGATGAGGGTGCCGTCGGCGTCGTACGTGCCGGTGAAGGTGCCGGCGACCGAGTCCGTCAGGCTCTTCACGTTCCCTGCCGTGTCGTAGGCGTAGGTCACGGTGGAGGGCGCCGAGTCGGTGGTCTTGACGGTCTGGCCGAGGACGTCGTAGGCCCGGGTGGTGGTGTTGCCCGCGCCGTCGCCGTACGACAGGAGCCGGCCGAGGCTGTCGTAGGTGTAGGAGACGCTCTGGCCGCCCGAGGACTGGGTCGCGATCTGACCATTGTTCTGGTCGTAGGTGAGGGTGGTGGCGGGGGTCTCCTTGCCGGTGCCGCCGGTGACGGCGCTCTTGACGTTGCGGCCCGCGCTGTCCGTGGTGATGGTCGTGGTGCGGGTCACGCCGTTCGCGGTCTCGGCCTTGGTGGCCGTCTGGCCCCGGCGGTCGTAGGTGTAGACGGTGGTGACCGCCTCGGTGGGGTTGCTGCCGCCGTTCGTGATCGCGGCCGCGGGCGCCGTCCTGCACAGCAGTCCGGCCCATTCGGGACGGGCGCCGCAGGTGCCCGAGCCGTCCGCGGTGTAGTAGGTGTAGGTGAGGGTGTCCGCGTCGGAGCCGGACGAACCGGCGGTGCGCGTCGTAGCCACCCGGCCGGCGCTGTCGTACGACGTCACGGTGCCGGTGGTGGCACCGCCCTGCGTGGCTTTCTGCTGGCCGGTCGACCAGTCGTAGGTGGTGGTGATGGCGGTGGTGTCGCCGTCCGAGGAGTATCCGGCGACCGTGGCTCCGTTCACCGTGGTGGTGACCAGGTCCGAGACCGCCGCGCCGGAGGGCCGGTTCTCGTCGTAGGTGTACGACGTGTGCGACCGGGCCGGAATCACGCTGCCGGCGGCCAGCGTGCCGCTGGTGCCCTTGAGTTCGCCGCTGAGGGTGATCTGGTGCAGCGGGCCGTACTCGTCGAGGAGCCGCTTGCCGTCGGCGGAGTAGTCCGAGACGGTGGCGAGTTGCCGGGCCCGGTCCGCGGTGGACAGGTCGGTCAGGCCGAGGGCGGCGAGCTTGTCGGCGGCGCCGTCGCTCGTGCCGAGGGCGAGTTCCCGGTTGGCGGCCGTCAGGCTGGTGACCTCGTGGCCGTACTCGTCGTGGTCGGCGACGGTGATGGCGCCGCCGGGCGTCGCGGCGTTGGTCTGCTCGCCGTCGGCGTTGATGTAGGTGATGGTGGCGCGGGCGTAGGTGCCGGCGGTCAGGTTGCTTCCGGTGCTGGAGGCGGGGACGCTGTCGGCCGGGAAGACGGCGGTGGCGTCGGTCGGTGCCTCGGCCTGGCCCCAGGTGGCGACCGTGCCAGCGTCCATCTGGTGCGGGGCGCCGGTACCGGTCAACGGAATGTCGTACACCACTGTCGTGGTCGCCGTACCCGACGTGCTGCTCGCGCTCCCCTGGGCTAGCGCCGGCCGTGAGGCGCTCAGCAGCATGCCCGCGCCCGCGGTCAGGGCCGAGCCGGCCTTGCCGTAGGTGAAGGTCCAGGGCAGCTCACCGGGCTTGGTGAGGGTGGCGACCCGGCCGTCGGAGTCGTACGTGTACTGCGTCTTCAGCGCGGGGCTGATGCGCGGGTCCCACACCTGACGGAGCCGGCCGGAGGCGTCGTAGGCGTAGGAGGCGACAGTCTCGGCGGTGGCGGCGGAGGCACCCGGGTCGGTGGCCCACAGCTTGATCGCCTTGACCTGGCCCTTGTAGTCGCCGGGGGCGGAGTCGGTGCCCGTCGTGGAGTCCGCGTAGACGAACTCCAGGACCCGGCAGCCCTTGGTTGCGGGGGCGGTCTGACAGGTCGTGGCCGAGACTCCGGTCGTCGGGGAGATCACATACTTCGGGCGGGCCAGCTTGCCTGTGTCGTCGGTCTCGGAGGCGGTGGTGACGGTGGAGTCGGACGCGGAGGTGGCCGACGAGGACAGGGTCCAGGTCGGGACCGAGGCGGCGGCCTTCGCGAACACCGTGGTGTTGGCGTCGGTGTCGGCCAGCGTGAACTTCGTGTCGGACAGGCTGCCCGTCAGCGTCATGCCCTCGGCGCCGGTCTCCGGCTGCCAGCCGCCACCGGAGGTCGCTGTGAAGGCGATCGTGCTGCCGTCCGCCTTGAGCAGTTCCACTGAGGTGGCGGAGGTCTTGCGGATCTGCGTGTAGTCGCTGTCGGCGGCGTCGATGGCGGAAGTCCAGCCGGGGCCGAAGATCTGTGCCTGGCCCTCGCTGTCCTTGTCGTTGGCGCGCGAGGAGTACGTGCGCTCCACGTCCGCCGAGAATGCGGAGGCGTCCGTGGCCGACAGGGCGTAGTCACCGGTGAGTTCGTTCACCGTGCCGGGGCCGACCTCGGCGGTCGGGGCGGTGCCGGCGTCGCGGTCGAGGGTGACCCCGACGGTCTGCGAGTGGCCGGTGCTGATGCCGTCCGTGAACACGGCCCGCAGCTGGATCACACCGTCCTCGGCCAGCGAGTTGACCGTGTTCCACACCAGCTTGGTGGCGGTGCCGCCTGTGACGGCGACCGGCCAGGCGGACACGGCGTTGCCGGAGTCGGTTACGTCACCCACGGGCACGGTGTGCCAGCCGTCGGTCTCGCCGCGCCGGTACTCCCAGGTCACCCCGGTGTAGCTGGTCATGCCCTTGGCCGACAGGGTCAGCCGGCGGGCGGTGGTGTCACCGTCCTGCGGAGAGATGACCGCCGCGCCCTCCGCGCCCACGCCGAAGGAGTACTTGGTGGTGGCGGAGGACAGGTTGCCGGCGGCGTCGACGGTGCGGGCGTACAGCGTGTGCCAGCCGTTCGCCGGGTCGATGCTGACGGTCTGTGCATCACCGCCGGAGCCGTCGGTGGTGTCCAGCTTCTTGTTCGGCACCGAGGAGTCGTCCAGGGCCCAGTAGTAGCCGGCGCCGTCCGACGAGGAGGTATCGAGCGTGCACGACACCGCGCTGGAAGCCTTCGCGTTCCAGCCGTTCTCGTCGTACGTGTCACACGTGACGGTCGGCGCGGCGGGCGCGTCCGTGTTCAGCATGAACGTGGTGTATCCGGACCAGGACCCGTAGTCGGTGCCGTCGTTGGCCCGCACCCGGTAGCGCAGGTGCTTGCCCGCCGGAAGGGCGGAGGCGGACGGGATCGTCAGCTGGGCCGTCGAGCCGGAGGCCACCGAGGCGGAGGTGCCGGTGTAGGAGTAGGTGGTGTCCGCGTACGCCGGGTCCGCGGTCACCTCGAACTGGGCCTTGGTGCCGGCCCCGTCCGGGTCGGTCACCTTCGCCGACAGGGTCGGCGTGAGCGAGGTGGCGTACCGGGTTCCGTTGTAGGCGTTGACCTGGGAGGGCGAGATCGCCAGCGAACTCGGCACCGACGGGTACGAGTTGTACGTCACCGTCAGTTTCGGCGCGTAGCCTGAGGTGGTGTAGTTCGCTGAGCGGAAGCGCCGCCAGGTGGTGGAGTCCTTCTCGTCGTCGCCGCGGATCTGGAGACCGTAGTTCGTGGCACCGTCGGCCCACGACTGCACGATCGACTGCAGGTTCCAGTTCGACCAGTTCGCCGGGCAGTTGGAGTCGTAGCCCCAGTGGCCGGTGTTGGAGGCCATGCCCGTGGTGGTGGTGGACGGCTGTGCGCCCCAGGTGATCGATGACGAGGACCACGAGGAGGTGATCCGCTTCGCCACCGTGGCCGCCCCGGAGGTGGAGCAGGTCGCCGAGTAGTAGTTGTACAGCGACATCGTCCCGCCGGTGATGTGCTTGCCGGCGAACTTCGACACGTCGAACTTGAGATACGAACGCGCCACATCGCTGCCGGAGTCGTACGTGCCCGACTTCAGCTCCTGCGAGGAGATCTGCGAGTCGGGGTAGTCCGGGTTCTGCACCCAGGTGTCGGTGGTGACCGCCAGCGTCGTGGTCGGATCCACCGTCACCGGGTAGGTGGCCGTGGCCAGGAAGTCCTTGTCCGGGGTGAGCACCAGGCTCTGTGAACCGTCCGAAGCGGTCTCGATCTTCGTCGCGACCTGCTCCTGGTGCGCCGACTCACCGGACGCCGAGTCCTTGGAGGCGTCCCACATCATCGGCGCCGGCGCCTCCGCCACCAGGTCACCGTCACTGTTCTTCAGCAGCAGATGCCCGGAGTCGGCCTGGGACAGCTTCACCCCGTCCAGGTTGAGCGGAATCCGGTAGGAGACCGCGTCTCCGTCCGGCTGCTGGGTCAGCTTGATGTTCTCCGAGAAGCCCTGTGCCAGCGCGGTGACCGAGAGGGTCTGTCCGCTGCCCAGGTCGTACGAGGCGGTGTTGTCCCTGACTGTCGGGCTCGGCAGGTTGTTCTCCCAGCCCAGCCCGAAGGTCTCGTTGCCCTTGGTCACCGAGGCGAGCTGCTTGTCCCCGCCGTCGGACACCGCGATGTCCGCCGCCGCGGCGCCCGGTGTGAGGTCGGAGCCGGTGTCGGACAGCGAGGTGTCGATGTCCTTCCACTTGCCGTCCTGCTTCACCCGGACAGGTCCGGCGTACGCCTCCGTCTGCAGTTCCCCGCTCGGCATCGCGTAGGTCGTCGAATCCGCCGTCCGCTGCGACAGCACCTCGATCTTCCGGTTCTGCATCCGTGCCATCAGCATGGCCGACGCTATCGAATCCGCCGATGAGGCCGCCGGCTTGGCGTCGGACACCGTGGTCGCCGTCTCTGTCGTACCCGAATCGGCCGCGAAGGCAGCCCCCGTGCCCAACGACACCAGCGCCGTCTCCGCCGCCAGCACTGCGGCCACCGCGAGGGCTGTCCGTCTCAGCCGGTTCACTCTGCGTGGCGACCCCAACCGCCACGGGTTGTGTCTCATCAACACCCCTCCAACAAACCGGTCAGGGATGCGGGCGCATCCCCCGAATAGGGAGTGAGGGAAAGGGAGTCAGGTGTCTTCCAGGTGAACGAGACCGCGTCTGAACAGGGAGAACACGCCCTCAGATTGCGCTCAAGTCTCTTGTGTCAAGGAAACTCTTGACTCGTTCATGGCCGCGGAATCAGGCATTCCCCCATGCGGCCGCCACGCGATCACCAAGCAGAATCGGACAAGGGGCCGCCGATCGGACATCGGTTTCTCGCCAACTGTCCACGGAAGGCACAGGAATCCCCCGTCGATCCTTTACGAAGCCGTGATCGGCGGCGCCCACGGCCGCCCGCCCCCCATGGGGTTAGCCGGCCCCCGCCCAGGCGAAGTTCATGCTTCTCGCGCGGTGGCTCCGGGACTCGCGTTGGCCAGGCGGCCAGTGACTCTGCGGCACCGACGAGGGGCCTCGGCGGGCCCGGCGACCTCACGCTTGGGCAGGTCGGGAACAGGGCCACCTACCCGACGGCCGACCGCCGGCTACTGATCACTGCCATGCCTGCGGCTCCAACGGCTATCGCACCCGCACCTGGAAGACCGAACTTCCTGGTCGGCCAAGACGAGCAGCGCCTCACCGACTGGATGCACCGGCACCTCACCCTTACCTGGAGCCAGCGCCCCGATCCCGTCCCGCTGGAGACGGCACTGATCTCCCGTCTCCGCGCGCCGCTGAACGTCGACGGAGCCGAACACGGCACCGTGCTGGACCGCGTCAAGCAGGCATGGGCCCGCTACTACGCCAGCGCCGGGCCCTGTCCGGACCGATAGCCCGCATGCGGGGAGAGACACCCCCTGCCCCACCTGGCCGTCGGCCAAACGGTTTCCACGACCGGTGCCGCGAGGGCCTGCATCCGGCCGGCCCGTCGGGGGACGGTGTCCCACCTCGTCTTGTCGGAGGGCACCATGGCCCTCAGCCGCCTTGCCCGCGAGTTCGCCGCCGAGATCAGACAAAAACGACTGGTCCGACGCCCCAGGCGGCTCGACCGGACAGGCCGCAACCGTTGCCGATGACTGCAAGAGCCACGAGGGCGAGCGGGTGCTGAGCGAGTACGACCACGGGCCCCACGTGTGCCCCGGCACTGGGGCGCCGACGTCACAGGCGACGTCATCACCACGGAGAGCAGCGACACCTGCCGCGACAGCGTGGAGGGCGAGTGGTTCCGACGCGGTTGGCAGGGCATCCCTCTGCTGGCCTACTCGGCCCGGGCGGCCCTGGCGTCGCGACGGTCTACAGAGGTGGAAGCCGTGCGGCCATTGCGTCATCACCGGCCGGCCCTGACACGGCGACGCTCGGCATGGGGCTCGAGGGCCTGCGGACGAGCGCGAGTGAACTACGGCCGAATTCTGGCTTTCCTCTGGTCAGACCGGTCAGGAACGCGGTTGCGGCCGCGCGGACTGCTTAGGTTCAGCTGCGCCGACGCCGTCGACCGCGGAGCTCTCACCGCCACCCGTGCTTCGCCCTGTTACTCCGGAACGGAGAACGTAACGCCGGCGGTCACAGACAACGGGACATCGCTCGGCAAGGCCGCCCTCCCCTTGGCCACCGCGTCCGCCGCGTCCTGCGCGCCGAGGGACGCGGCGGTGGAGGCGGTGAGCTTCTCGGGGCTGGAGCTCTTCTGGCAGGGCGGCTGGGCGCCGACGTATAGCCGACGTAGATAGGGATGAGCTTCCAGCCGATGGAACTGACCGACTTCCCCCGGAAGCGGTGAGGTTGGGCTGGGCACAGCCGCGGTTCCTGCCGCCGACGTAAACAGCGGCGGCGCCGTAGAAGCCGGTGTGCCATGCCCTCATCGCGGCCGGGGAGGGCGCGGTGCTGGTGTCGAAGGCTCGGCCGGTGTAGGTGGGCTGCGCGGGCCAGGTCGTGGCCGCCATCGAGGTCTGCGCCGCGATCCCGACTCCCGCGACGACGGCCGCCCCCGCCACCGCCCACGTGATGTACCTGCGCTTCTTCGACTGCCCATGCTCGGCCATCCCCACCCCAGTTGATGCGTTTCTGCGTTCATGCGCGACGGCATACGGCGCCGAGCGGCGTACGTCCGCGAGATGAAACGCGTGGTGAGCCCCCTAAGCGACGCACGGCGATACGCGCACGGAGGGAAGCAGATCGCATAACCGGCCGCTTCCCCGCGGTGGGGAAGCCCTGCTTCCCGATCACCACAAGGCTCGCCCAAGACACAGCAAATCTTCAGGAAGCGGCGGACCCTTTGACCGAGCTTTGAGCAACCGGACACCGGTCCGTGGCCAACGGCTCCCTAATGTCTGCCCAGGCCCGGTGATCACCCGGCCCCGCCTGCCCGGCTCCCGCACATACCCGGCGTTCCCCGGACGTACGCAACCACGGGTCCGTGCGGCGCACTGTGCGACTCTCTCTTCTCCCAAGGAGTCCGATGCGTCTGCCGTCCCGCGCACTCAAGGTGCTCGCCGCCGCGACACTCCCGCTGGCCCTGGCCGCCTGCTCCTCCGGCTCTTCCCACACCTCCGACAGCCCGACCGCAGCAGCCAAGCCGGCAAAGGCCAAGGACCCCAACGCCGGCCTGCTGACGGGGACACAACTGAAGAAGACCCTGGCCCCCGCGTCGTCCCTCACGTCCGGATTCGCCGCCGACCCCAGCCTCACCCGGGACACCGGCGACACCTACCGAACGCCGGCCACCAAGAGCGCCGCCAAGCCGAACTGCGCCGCCCTCGGCGCCACCGCCTGGGTCGACCTCACCGGTATCGAGGGCGTGTCGTTCGCGCAGAGCTCGTACATCGACAAGAACACGTCCGCCGAACTCGACCAGGAGATCGACGTCTACCGCGGCACGACATCGGCAGACGTGATGAAGGCCCTGGCGAAGGTCGTCGCCGCGTGCCCGAGTTACACCGACTCCGATACTCACACCAAGGTGACGGTCACCGGTAGGTCCACGAGTGGGCTCGGGGACGACGCCTACACCATCACGCTCACCGACAGCGCCTGGGAGAGCGGCACCACGCTGATCGCCACCCGCGTGGGCACGGCCGTCGTCAGCGTGCTGTCCACGGACGGCAGCGACAACGGCGCCGCGAGCGCGAAGAAGCTGACACAGCAGGTCGTGGCCTCCCTGAAGGGGCAGGCCGGCACGGCCAGCACTGCCTGATCACCCGGCGCCGAAGTGGCCGCCGGACATGTCGCGGCGAGCCTCATGGCTCAGCACCCCGATCTGCGATGCAGCTGGTGGTGCGCCCTCGGTTCTCGGGCCCGAACGCGGTTCACGCGGCCGGGACTGCGATCGGCGTGCTGTTCGTGGTGGTCGCGGTTCTCGACGTGCACTTCCGGGGCAGCCACCGTGGGATCATGACGCTCCTGGTCGCCGTCCGGGGCGCACTGTTGCGCGCCCTGCACCGGCGCCCCCGGCTGATCGGAGGTGCCGCGTTCGGTACCGCGTTGCTTCTGGGCGGACTGGAGTGGCGCGACCGCCCAGGTGCTGTCGCGGGGTCTGTCCAAAGAATCCAGAGCCCGGTGCCGTGGGGGGGAGCCATGTTGATCGAACTGGACGAGGACGTCGTCATCCGGCATGTCGCCGAGCAACTCTGGACCTCGTACGGCGACAGCCACGCACCTGACGAGATCGAGACCGCGGTCGCCACGGCCTGCGCATCCCTCGGAGCCCTGCCTATTCGCAGCTATTGCTGTGACCACGAAGGTTCACCGAGTTGGGGCGCGCTGATGGCTCCTTCCAGCTGTGATGGGATCCGGGGACAGGCGATATCTCGAC
Organism: Streptomyces sp. SA15; assembly: GCF_002291145.1. GTDB lineage: Bacteria > Actinomycetota > Actinomycetes > Streptomycetales > Streptomycetaceae > Streptomyces. The sequence goes on along the minus strand of NZ_NTGE01000059.1, from coordinate 24,140 downwards.
CACAGAATCCACCACGCAGGCGCGGCATCAAGGCCGTCATCCCGGAGAAACGGGACCAGGCCGCCAACCGGAAGAGGAAGGGCCGCAAAGGGGGACGCCCCGTCGACCACGACGCCGAGCTCTACAAGGAGAGGAACACCGTCGAGCGCCTGATCAACAAACTGAAGGCGTGGCGGGGCATCGCGAAGCGCTACGACAAGAGCCCGGAAAGCTACCTCGCCGGGCTTCACCTGCGTGCCTCGGTGATCTGGATCAAAGACCTCACCCGAACCAGAGCCGGGAGCCGCGCAGGTGATCGAGGGGCGTAGCTTGTCGGGATCGCAGGTGTGGACTCTCAGCGGCAGCTGCATGCCCGGACGTCGGGATTTCGGTGGCCCGCTGCCGCCCGGGGAGTGGGGATTGTGCGCCACCGGCGCCGCGCCGGCCCGCGGGCTCAGGTGAGGGCGGCCGCCAGGCAGGCGAAGGCGGCGATGATGACGGCGACGCGGACGTAGTGCCAGCGGTCCCAGCGCTTCATCTGCTCCTTCCAGTCGGCCGGCCGGCTGCCGGCGGTCCACGTCTTGACCCGGTTGTTGATCGGGACGAGCACCAGGATCGACATGAGCACGCTGACGATCAGCAGCGCGGCGGCGGTCACGACGAGGCCGGTGCCATCGTCGTCCCATCCGGCGACGGCCCAGACCCCGACGAGGACGAGCGAGCCGATGTACCAGAAAGGCATCACGGCGCCGCCCAGTCGGGCCCCGTGGACGCGGCCGCGCAGGCCGTTGTCGCCGGGGAGTGCGTTGAGGATCGGGTTGCTGAAGAAGGGGACGGAGAACTCCACCCCCACCATCACGCCGACGACCACGATGGTGACGACCTCGAGCGCATTGAGCATGATGACCCCTCCCGGGATCTAGCGTTGCTAGATGATGATGCAACGCTATCACTGCTGTCGCCCGATTGTCTAGCGGTGCTAGGATCGAATCATGTCGGTACAGGAACGCAAGCAGCGCGAACGGGTCAGCCGCGAGCGCCTCATCGTGGCCACGGCCCGCGAACTCGCCGAGCAGCAGGGCTGGGACGCGGTCACCACCCGGCGGCTCGCCGAGCGCATCGAATACAGCCAGCCCGTCCTCTACAGCCACTTCCGCGGCAAGCGCGAGATCATCGGCGCCGTCGCTCTGCAGGGCGCTTCCGAGATGGCCGTGGCGATGCGGGCCGCGACCGCCGCCGCCGACGGCCCCCGCGCCCGGGTCACCGCGCTGGCCCGTGCCTACCTCGCCTTCGCCGAACGCCATCCGGCGGTCTACGACGCCCTGTTCCAGCTCGACGGCGGCCTGGCGTACGCGCAGGAGGACACCCCCGAACCGTTGAAGGACGCCTTCGCCGCGCTGCTGGAGTGCCTCAGCGAGGTCGCCGGGGACGGCGTGCGCCCGGAGCTGTTCACCGAGACGTTCTGGGCCTCCCTGCACGGACTGGCCACCCTGACCCGAGCGGGACGGCTCCCGCCGGAGGACACCGAGCGCAGGACGGAGCTGCTGGTGGACCGGCTCGCCATGCTCTGACGCACCGTCCCGGATGGCACACGGCCGGGGTCCTCGGGCCCCGCTGCCTGCCTGCGGCATCGCTTCCGGTCACTCGCGCCCACACGGCGCAGCCGCAGATCGCCGGCCCCGTACCCCCGACGGGGCACCCGGCCCGGAAGCTGCGGTGCTCATTGATCACGACTCGATACGCGCCCTAGCAGCCGTAGTTCGTAATGTTGCTAGTGAGCGGGGGTTTGGGTTTGGGTACTACGGACGATGAGCGCCCGGGCTCGGTGCATCCATGGCCAGCACCTGGCCGGTTCGTGCCCCGTCTGCCGCGCTTTCCGGCCCGGGCCACTGTGCCGCCATCATGTACAGTGTCCGGCCGTCGGCGCCCCCGAGCGCACAGGAGAAGCACCCGCGGTCGAGTTCGACTGTCTGCAGTACCTTTCCGCCTTCCTGTACGCGGACGCAGCGCTTGTTGGGGACGTCCGCGTACCAGACTGCGCCTTCGTCATCGAGGCAGATGCCGTCAGGGGCGGCGGCGTCGAGTTCGGCCCAAACCCGGCGATTTGAGAGGCCGCCGTCGCCCTCGATATCGAAAGCGGTGAGCCTGCTCGCGTGGGACTCGGCGAGGATCAACGTCGATCCGTCGGGCGTGATCGCCATACCGTTGGGGAACGCGACGTCGTCCGCCACCTGGCGTGCCGAGCCGTCGGGGGTGACCACGGCGAGGATGCCGGGGGAGGGATCTTCGCCGGCCATCATGTCGAAGCCGATGCTGTTGAGGTAAACGTTCCCGCTTCCGGCCACGACGATCTCGTTCCAGGGACGGTCGCACAGGCCGGCGAGGCCGGCGTGTGAAACGAGCGACCCGTCGGGCTGCTGACGCAGCAGAAGCCGATCGCTGCCCGAGACGATGAGCAGGCGGCCGTCCGGCAGCCAGTCGATGCAGAACGGGAATGAAGGTACGCGGACGACGATTTCGCTGCGGCCGTCGAGGTCGACGGCCACGACCTCATGGGCACCCCAGTCGCAGAACCACAGGCGGCCGTCGTGCCAGCGGGGTGACTCGCCGAGAACGAGGCCAGTCGTGAGAGTACGGAGTGCGGACACGGAAGGCTCCTAGATCGACAGGGCTGGCCCGTTTCGGACTGCGGGGGAGGGCGGCTGCCCCTCCCCCGCCTTTAGACGACACTGCACGATGAAAGTCATCGCCGCAGAACCAAGTCGGTGAAGACGCACTGCCTCCGGCACCTCGGCAAGGTGCAGTGGAAGCCCCGCTCGGACGCTCCCAGCCGCCGAGTGCAGTGCTCAGTCGACGCGGGGGCCGGTGCGGAGACGGGTGCGGCCACCGTTGACCATCGGTGTGTGAAGACAAACGATCATGCGGTGGCCGCTGGTCACCGCGTAGACCCTGCCCGCTGGCAGGAGGCGTTCGAGGGCCTCATGGGCCGGATAGCGGGACGGTTCGCGCGGGTCGAACCCCGGCGTCACGTCCGGCAGTTGGTACTCGGGCTGCTGTCGGACCTCCCGCGTAAGAACTGCTGGACCATCGCCGAGTGGGCCGGGGAGACCACCCCGGACGGCATGCAGCACCTGCTGGGCAGGGCCAAGTGGGATGCCGATCAGGTCCGCGACGACGTACGCGCCTACGTGGTGGAGCACCTGCACGACGACCAGGCGGTGCTGGTCGTCGACGAGACCGGCGACGTGAAGAAGGGCACTGGCACGGTCGGCGTCCAGCGCCAGTACACCGGCACCGCCAGGCCCCGTATTTCAATGAAGGTCCGCCATTTTGAAGTCGCTGGTCAAAGGGCTGGTGCGGGTCGCTGATTGCGTGCTCGTGCTGGTCGGGGGCGGCAGTCTGGGGCGTAGATTGTCTAGCAGGGGCAGTTTTGCGGAATCTCGCCCGTCGTTGATGGGGCAGCTCGTACGCTCCGGCGCATGATGGACCCCGAGGTGCTGGAGCGGATCGCCGCCCGACGTGCGGAGCTGGACGGCCTTGAGGGGCAGCTGGCCAAGCAGTTGGCGGAGGTGCGGGCCGAGCGGGACGAGCTCGCCATGGCCGAGCGGGTGTGGCAGCGGATGCGCGAGCAGCTCGCCGACGAGCGCGCGGAGGTCGGGTCGCCGGTCGTTCAGGTGGCGGGGCGGGCAGTGCGGCTGGTCCCGGATCGTGCGCCGGGGGTGGCCGAGTCCGCGCCACCCACCTGCTACGCGCCCTCCTCGTGCTGACGAACCTCGACGCCACCACCAAATGATCTACAGGGCAGGCACCCGCCCACGACCAGTCCGAGCACCCCGAAGCCAACGCCCCTAGCGGTGCGCGTTTGAGGCCGTCCGCGCACCGCGTCGTGTCGTGGCTATTCGCCGAGCAGAAGGATCTCCAAGAACTCCTGCGGGGCATCCCTCCACACGTCATGGCCGCTGACCAGGGTGTGGACCCGCCAGTTTGGGTCGTTGGCCAGCCGGTCACGGACGGCAGTGAATGGCGTGCCGTCCCACCCGGACAGATACACGTAGTCCCGGGTCTTGACGTCATGCAGGCCACCCGCGTCCAGCCGGATCCGCTGGAGGAAGGAGGCCAGTGGATGTGCGGTCACTCGCGGGTCCCTGCCGGGAGGCGGCTGGACCGCATATCCGTCCGCCGCCGCACCGTCCAGGAACAGGCTGCGGTAGGCATCGGTGGTCAGGTCCCAACAGGACTGGCCGTCCTCGGGTACGTAGGCGTCGGAGTAGACCAGGCGGCGCACCACACCAGAAGGGGCACGGTCGGCGGCACCGGTGATCACCATGCCGCCGTAGCTGTGCCCGACGAGAACGGCGTCGCTGACCTCCTCGGTAGCGAGTACGGCGAGCACGTCGTCGATGTGAGTGTCGAGATTGACGTTGGCAGAGTTCAGGTGGGCGCGGTCACCGACGCCGGTGGGGGTAACGGTCAGCGCCCGGTGTCCGGCGGTGCGGAGCCGGTCGGCCAGGTCGGAGAAATACCAACCGCCGCGCCAGCCGCCGGGAACGAGAACGAAGGTCGTCATGCAGGCATGAACGATGCCTCGCTGGCGCTGATTCCTTCGCAAGGCATGTGCGGTTCGCGCGGGCCCTGCTCGTCCTGACGACCCTCGACGCCACCGCCGCCAAATGATCTACAAGTTGGACACCCGCCCCACGGTCAGTCCGAGCGCCATCAACAGGGTCACACCAGCTCCCTGACCAGCTACTTCAAGATGGCGCAACTTCACTGTTTCCTGTCACCCGCTGGCCTACCCCTCTCACCTCTCGGACTTCGGGATCACAAAAGGGTACTGAGCGTGCGGTGGACCGAGTGGGGCGTCGTGGTCAGCAGCGTCACCGGCACAAGACCGAAATGGCTGATGCCTGCCGGGGCTTGAAGCCGCTCTCCAGCCGCGGGTCGCAGCGCAGGTCGCAGGGGACTCAGAGCATCGCGCTCGTCTCGCACCAGAAGGGGAACCGCTCCTTCGACTCGACCTGGCCAATGCTGATCGTGTCCATGCCTTCAGTGTGGTCACCGCTGGGCCGGACCGGCACTGCCTGACCAAGCCGAAGCCCGCCTGCCACCGCCGCTGTAGCGGGGCAGGTTCCGCCCGGCACGGCACCCGCATGGCGGCGTCAAGTCGGCCTGGCGGCAGAGTGGTTGGGTGCCATGCTGGCCGGGGTACACGTCCCAGGGCGCCGTCATGGCCAAGTCCGCCTTGGCCGAGCTCGGTATCGTCCCGCGCGCGGCGGTGTGCCTTCCGCTGGTCGAGCTGCGGCGGCCGCACCGCCGGCGGCTCGCGGACGCCCTGGCAACCGTCTCCGTGCTCGTCTGAACTCTCGTCAGGCTTGCTGGAGACTGGGTCGCGTGCATGGACTGCAGGAGAGTGGCTGGGTGGTGGACGAGAGCGCTGCCGCGGCGGTGCGCGGGATTCGCGATGTCTTCGATCAGGTCGTGGCGGGCGGTTTCCGTGCCGAGAAGGTCGAGGGTGCTAGCGACGAGGAGATCGATGCGATGGCCGCGGCCCAGGGCGTGCGGATGGTCCCCGCGGCGTTGCGGGAGGTTCTGCGAATCCTGGGAAAGCAGGGCGGAGCGTGGCTGCCGGGCGCGGGGTTCGGCATCAGCATGGGCGCGCAGGACAAGGAGTACGCCCTGTGGTGTGTGGAGGAGGCCGAGGAGCGCGGGATCGCGCACGGGATGAGGGATCCGCAGGGCCTGCTGGCGGTCCTCGATGCCGCCGCCTCCTCCTATGTCGTCGTGGACGGCGCCGATCTGGCCGAGGCTGACCCGCCGATGTGGGTGCTGGTCGAGTCGGGGGAGGTGACCAGGCGCCATGAGTCGGTGACCGCGTGGTTCGCGCTGACCGGTGAGGGCGTCATGGACACACGGCGCATGCTCGCGGAGCGCCGGGCACACGGATGCCGGGAGACTCCGGGCGAGGCGAGCTACCGGTGGTGACCGGCGGCCACCGCCGCGAAGATCGACCGGTTGGGCCGTTCCAGGGTAGTGATGCACATGGGGCCGCTGGATAGTGCGCGCAGTCACGACTTGGGGGATTGTGGATCCGCAGGTTGGTGGGGGCTGTGTCAATACCTGCGGGTCAGTTGAGGCTGTTCAGGCTGCGTGAGCTTCGGGGCGTTCGACGAGCTGGCCCCGTTCGAAGCGGGCTCCGGCTCGCACGAACGCCACTAGGTGGGGTGCGTTGACCGCTCGCCAGCGGGCCTGGGCGGACTGGTGGGGGTCCCAACACAGGGCCCGCCACCGCGAAAACAAGCGCCAGATGAGGGCTGCGGCGATGCCGGCGAAGGCGAGGAAGTGCTCGGACTTGTGCTCATAGCCCCGGTGCAGGCGGCGGAAGGCGCCCAGCCAGCTCACGGTGCGCTCGATGGTCCACCGATGTCGCCCCAGGCGGGCCGAGGACTCAGACGGTGCGGCTTGGCCACACCCGGGCCGCCCTCCACTCCGTGACGCCGGTACACCGCCGACCACGACGAGTCGAAGACCTCAGGCGTCTGCCGCCAGGTCCGCGACGGCGGCCGCCACCTGACCAACATCCATCTCATCACCGGCGGACCTGCCGAGCCCGGGTTCCCGCAGGACTGCGATGCCGCGCAGCGCATGCTCGGCGACTCGGTCGCCGTCTACCTGGACGGCGGGCCCACCGCGGACGCCGTCGCCTCCTCGATCGTGGATCTCACCGGCCCAGGAGCTGTCCTGAAGCGTGCGGGCGCGATCAGCGCCGAGCGTCTGCGGCAGGCGGTGCCCAACCTGCAGGCTGTCCCGTGACCCGGCTGTCCCGCCACGGCCACAGGCGGCGCAACCAGCCTCCGCTGCCACCCGTTCGGTGGGCTTCATGAACGCAGCGGCGTCGTTGTGGACGGTGTGGCGGGAACGGTGATCAGCGCGGCGATAGCGAGGCCCCAACCGCTGCGCCCATGCTCGGCGACGACCCGCCCTACCGGTGCGACCAGGTTCGTTACGCACTGAGGCGCCAGCTGGAAACGGCCATAGCCCTGCGTCTCGGCACGCCCGGAATGCCTCTCCTTCATGTCGGCGCGTGTCGGCCCCGGGCGGTATCCGAGCGGGGTGAGCGAGTGGGAGCCGCTACGCACCACTGGGGCCACCAGGGACCGGACACCGCCCGTATGGGCTGTTCCGTGAAGGCGGTCGGGCTCGTTGATCTCCCGGAGGGACAGCCCCATCGAAGAGGGAGTCCAGCCCTTGCTCAACTTCACCGTCCTGGCGATCACATACGGAGTCATCCTGCCCTCTGAGCTCCCCGACAAGACCGCCGTCGCGGTGCTGGTGCTCACTACCCGCTACCGCGCTTGCCCTGTGTTCGCGGGGGTTGCCGCGGCCTTCGCCGTTCATGTCGCCCTGGCCCTGGCGGCGGGCGGCGTGCTGTCACTGCTGCCTCACCGGCTTGCAGGCCGTGACAGGCACACTGTTCTTCGCCGGGGCGGCTCTGCTGTTCAAGAAGAGAGACGAGGACAGTGAGGACTCAGACGAGGGGGACGGCGAGGAAGGGAGCAACAGCTCGTCCAGCCCGTCGTTCTGGAAGGTAGCCGGGCTCGGTTTCACGCTCATCCTCGTCGCCGAGTTCGGCGACCTCACCCAGATCCTTACCGTCAACCTGGCCGCCCGCTACGACAGTCCGATCTCGGTGGGCCTCGGTGCCCTGCTCGCCTTGTGGACCGTCGCCGCACTCGGCAGTCTCGGCGGCCGAACCCTGATGAAGCACGTCCCGCTGCACCTGCTCACCAGAATCGCCGCGGTGGCGATGCTCGCGCTGGTCGCCACAAGCTGGTACGTAGCCATCGCGGCACGGCTCGACGCCGCCGGCCCTGAAACCGCCGACGACCTCGCAGCGTTCCTTCCCCGCGCCCGGTCCCGCCAGAGCACCTGTGTGCCGCTAAGGCGACGGAGTCGGCCTCCTGCGCCGGGCGAATCGACGCCCGGCTACCCATAGATTGATCAGGAACAGCGCTGATCCGGCTATGGGCCAGCCCACGGATCCACCGTCGCGGTAGGTCTCGATGCCCACCACCAACAGCATCGAGCCGACCGCCACGCCCATCAGGTCGAGGAGGACGTCTGCCTGCCTCACGATCTTCGAAAGGTTGACCACGGCTTGATCGTGACAGGTGACCCGCTCGCCGCCAAGGGCGAGTCTCTGCCGCGACCTGCATGTCCTGCCGCGCGGTCGGCGCAGCTGACTTTTGCCGGGAGCTGCTGACACACCGCCAAACTCTCCTGTCAAACAGGGGGACAAAAAATGCCCCTGGTCAGCGGTGACGCCGGCCAGGGGCCCTTTGTGGGGATGAGGCTGCGTCAGCCGTCAGATGCCGACGACGGGATGTAGGCGCCCGGCACGTCGTCTGGTGCGTAGATCTTGTCCTCGCCGGGGTACGGCTTCTTCCAGTCGTGCGTCTGGTACCACGTGAAGTGGTTCATCTGCGCGGGGTTGGCGAAGTCGGGCACGGCGTTCGGGCCGGTCAGCCGCTGGTGCGACTTCCAGTCCTCCCACTTCGCCGCGACCGCCTGCTCGTCCGCCGGCACCTTCGCCGACGGCACGGCCGCCGCACTGGGGTCCTGCGGTGCCGGGGTGTCCACGCCGCAGGCAGGCGGGGTCGACAGGCCCGTGGTCAGCGAGGTCCGGTTGGGCAGCGCCTTGAACGGTGTGTAGTCCGGGTGCTGGGTGAACGCCCCACGCATCGGGGTGGCCGCGCTGTCCTTCTGGTTCATCGGGTGGATCCCGAGGATCTGCTCGATGGTCCGGATCATCGTGATCTGGGTGTAGTAGTGGTTGTCGACGGTGCCGTGCTGGGCCCAGGGGCTGATGATCTGGATCGGGGCCCGGTGGCCGTCGACGTGGTCGAGGCCGGCCTGGGAGTCATCCTCGACGACGAAGATCGCTGAGTCCTTCCAGTACTTGCTGTGCGAGATCTCGTCGACGATCCTGCCGGTCGCGAGGTCGTTGTCCGCGACCTGGGAGGCGGCGTTCGCCGGGCCACCGGTGTGGTCGCTGGAGAGCCAGAACATGTTCAGGTTCTCCGGGCCGTTCTTCTCGAAGTCACGTTTCCAGATCTGCTCCCGGTAGATGTCCGGGATGCTGGTGTCGAACTTCGGGAAGCCGTGCACTGACACGTCGTTGAGGGACGGGATCGGCGAGGACGAGTTCAGGGTGTAGGCGGTGTCCTGCCCGGTCGCGTCCATGTTCTTGGCGTCGCAGTACAGGTTCTGCCAGGTCGCGCCCGACGGTTTGGTCAGGAACTGCTGGAACTCGCCGAAGTCCCGTACGGACCTGCCGGCCGCCTGTGCTCCGGTCCAGAGGAACCCGGTCCGCTGGTGGCCGAGTGCGTCGTCCTCGGTGTCGTAGCTGCGCGCGTACTCACCGGCCGAGGACTCGGTGTACTCCGGATCGTCGGCCTGCATCAGCCAGTTGTGGCCCTCGGCGGAGTTCGTGCCGATGTCGTACATGTTGTCGTACAGCCCGAACTGCTGGGCCAGCGCGTGCTGGTTCGGGGTCACGTTCTCGCCGAACTCGGCCAGCGACGGGTCGCCGTTGCCCTCCGGAAGGTCACCGAGGACCTGGTCGTAGGTCCGGTTCTCCTTGACGAGCAGGAAGACGTGCTTGATCGTCGAGGGGTCGCCGAGCCGCACCGGGACCGGCACCGGCTTTGCCGTGCTCTTGCCGTCGGTCGGCGCGACCGAGCCGGCGTTCCAGCCGTTCTGCTGGAAGACCTTGGCCGTCTCGGACTTGATGACGCTGTCGTCCGGCAGTGTGAACCGCTGCAGGCTCGAGGTCGTGTCGTGGGTGCCGTGCCCGGCGCTGTTGGTGGGGCGGCGGGCGTCGATGCCACGGGTGTTGGAGACCAGCACCTGGTTGCCGACGGTGGCGATCTCCGCGGGGAAGTAGTCCGTCGGGAGCAGGCCGACGTAGCCGACCGGCTCCTGCGGGCTCGTGTACCGGTAGACGGCGACCGCGTTGGCGCGGCCGAGCGTCACCAGCAGGTGACCGTCGTCGGTGAGCGTCACCGCGTCGGGCTCGTAGCCCACGGACGCCTCCGGCCACGGCTGGGTGGCGATGGTCTGCACAACCTTGTCGCTGGCGGTGTTGATGACCGACACGTCGTTGGTGGCGGTGTTCGTGACGAACAACGCGCCCTTCTTCGCGTACAGCGCGGTCGGGTGCAGGCCGACGTTGATGCTTCCGACGGCGGCAGACGGGTTCGCCAGGTCGATGACGCTGACCGTGCCGGTGGTGGTGGCGGCGGTCACCGGGCTGGCCGGCACCTGGGTGCCGTACGAGTTGATCGTGGTATCGCCGGGCTTCGCCGGGCGCCCGCCCTCGTTGCTGACGTAGAGCTTGGATCCGACCTCGACCATGTCACGCGGGGCGTTGCCGACGGCCCAGCTCTGCTTGATGGTCCCGGTCGCCGTGTCGATGGCGACCACGCGGTTCTGGCCGTTGACGGCGGAGTACACCGTGGAGCCGTCGGGCGAGAACACCGCCTCCCCCACCAGAGCGTGCCGGGCCCCGTCCGCCGGGATCTTGACGGCCGTCGGGTTGGCGACGCTGCCGTCCGGGTTCACGGTGAACTTGGTGTAGCCGTCGGTCTGGCCCAGCCACAGCTGCTTGCCGTCGGGTGAGTACGTGGGGCCTTCCTGGCCCACGTCGTTGCCGCTGATCCGCAGGTCGGCCGAGGCGGAGTTGCCGACGAGCTGCTGCACCTTCCACTTCTTCAGGTCCACGATGGACAGCGCCGTCCCACCGTCGGTGACCGAGGCCGCGAGATGGGTGCCGTCCGGGCTGACCGAGGACGACATGATCTTGCCGTTGTCGACGACGAGGCGGTCGCCGTACGGGGCGATGTACTGGTCGCTGGAGATGACCTGGCCCTGATCGGTGACCTGGCCGACCTGCTCGGTACCGAACTGGGTCGTCTGGGCGAAAGCGGTGCCGGCGGCGACGAGGGCGACAGCGGTGGTGCCCGTCGTCAGCAGGGGTATCCGGCGGCCGAGGCGTCTGCCGAGAAATCCGGAATGCTCCTTCTCGACACGCCTGCGGCGGCGTGTTACCTGCATGGAGTTATCCCTTCGGGGGTGGGGTGGAGAGCAGTTCGACGTTGCTGTCGAACTGCCACAGCGGGTTCGGTGCGTCCCCGATCGGGGTCCGCACCAGGAAGTAGCCGTTCACTTCCTTCGGTCCGTCGCCATCGGCGACGAACCGCCCGTCCGCGGTGACGTCGAGCTGGTAGACGGCCTGCCCCGTGGCCTCGACGCCGGGGAGATGCCAGGAGACGACGCAGCGCCAGTCGTTGCCCGGTCCCTCGGCGGCGAGCCGGCCGGCGCCCTTGTCGCACGCAGCCGTGGCCCGCAGCTGCGCCTCGGTGACGTCGGGGCGGTTGAGCTGCTCGGTCTGCAAGCGGTAGAGGTGGGCGAATGCCCTGGCGACCGACCGCTGCACCTTGTCCTGCTGGATTCCGGAACCCGTGGACGGGATCGCGACGGCGACGACCGTGACCGTGAGGGCGACCAGTGCGGCCAGCGGCAGCAGCCCGGTGATGAGGGCGCGCCGCCCGGAGCCGTCGTAGGTGGGGTTGGTGAAGTCGCGCCGCAGGAAGAGCAGACAGGCCAGCGCGGTCGCGAGCACGGCCCACGCCAGGCTGACAACGATGCCGATCAGGAGCGGGCCGAGCTGCGTGGGGCTGGTGAACAGACCGTTCCAGGCGATGAAGGCGTAGCTGGGCAGGGCGAGGCGTGCGGCGACGGGCAGCGGCAGCATCTGGGCGAGCTGCATCGCGAGCGCGACGAGCGCGGGCAGCAGCAGTCCCATCGGGGACCGTCCCAGCGCGACCGACCCGAGCAGTCCGATCGCGGCGAGGGCCAGGGTCGGGGCAAGCACACACACCCAGGCGAGGAGGACCTTCCCGGCCGCGTCCGAAGGCGCCAGCAGGTGGCCGTCGAGGCCGACCAGCGGCTGGTTGCCGACCGCCACGACCCCGCCGACCATGCTGGAACAGGCCAGCCCGGCCACGAGCACCAGGATGACGGTGAGACTGGCCAGTGCCTTCGCCGCGAAGATCCGTCGAGGCGAGCGGACCGCCACGAGCAGGTGGCGCCAGGTACCGAGCCGGTCCTCGGAGGCGAACACGTCACCGGCGACCACCGAGGTCAGCAGCGGGAGCGCCCAGGTGCCCGCGAAACCGAGCATCACCAGCGGTCCGGCCCACCCCGTGGCGTGCATCCAGCGACCGAAGAGGGTGTCGGTGGGCAGCGTGCTCTGCTCGCTCACCGCGGCGACGAAGAGCGCCGGCGCGATCCAGCAGGCCAGGACCAGCAAGCGGATCCGCCACTGCGAAACCAGCTTGACCAGCTCGAAGCGGTAGCCACGCGGCACCGAGACGCGACTGGCGCCGGCAGTCTGGTCGTCGACTACGCCGACTGCGGTCGCGGTCATCTACCGGCCTCCTGATGCTCGGTGAGGGCGAGGAACGCGGCCTCGAGGGGTGACACCACGGGGGTGAGCTCGCGCACCGCGATGCCCGCATGTACGAGCCGCACCACCAGTTCGTCGAGGGCGGGCACCAGTGCGCGCACGACGACCCTCTCGGCGCCATGGCGTGCCCCGGCATCGTCGACGACACCGATCCCGGCCGTGTCGGCAGCCACCCGGCAAGCGGCCTGCGGGTCGGAGGTGAGCAATCGGTAGTCGAGTTCACGGTGTTCGGCTGCCAGCTTGCCGGGCGGGCCGGAGAAGACGACCCGCCCGGTGGCGAGGATGGTGACCTCGGAGCACAGTGCCTCGAGGTCATCCATGCGATGGCTCGAGAGCACGACGCTGGTTCCGTCCGCCGCGAGCCGGGTGAGGACACCGTGTACGTGTTTTTTGCCAGCCGGGTCGAGGCCGTTGGCGGGTTCGTCGAGCACGAGCAGCCGGGGCTTGGTGAGCAGGGCGGCAGCAAGCCCGAGCCGCTGGCGCATGCCGAGGGAGAACCCGCGGGTCCGGTCGTCGGCCACATCGGTGAGCCCGACCTGGTCGAGCACGTCGTCAATTCCCGCTGTCCGCGCGTCGCTGCCGCGAAGAGCGGCCAGCGCGGCGAGGTTCTGCCTGGCGGTGAGCGAGGGATAGAGCCCGGGCCCGTCCACAAAGCCGGCGACACCGTCGGGAGCGGCGAGCGCCCGCCGGACCGGCGTACCCAGGATCTCCAGGCGGCCGCTCTCGGCGACGGCCAGGCCCAGCAGGAGGCCGAGCCACGTCGTCTTGCCGGCGCCGTTCGGCCCGACAAGGCCGTGGATCTGCCCCTGCGTCACATCCAGATCGATGCCGTCGAGCGCGACGATGTCGCCGAAACACTTGGTGATCCCGCGGGCCCGGATTGCGAGGAGTGCGTCCATGAGTCCCTTCTTTCGCAACGGTGAAGGAACTTAGGCGCGGCACACAACCCAGGCAGGGACAGCTGGTTGAACGTCCACGGAACGCATCGTCAAGGCATCGGCAAGTCTGTGTGCACGGAGTAAAACCGGCATCGAGTCGGATTTGGGCACCGCCCGGCGGCCCCCGAGTCCGAACGAAGCGCTGCAGCGCCCGAACAGACCGCCTCCCACAGACAACTCGGGCACCGCTCCTGCTGCACCGGCGGGCCGCGCGGGCCGAGTCACCGGCCCGCGTCCTGGAACCCCTGGAGCAGGTCGGCCTGCCCGCAGCCTTCGCCGACCACTACCCTCACGAACTATCCGGCGGACAGCGCCAACGCGTCGCCATAGCCCGGGGCCTCGCAGTCGACCCCACGTGCTGATTTGCGACGAGGTCACCTCCGCGCTGGACGCGGACAGCGCCATCTCCGTGATGGACCTGCTCACCGAACTCAGCGACGGGCGCGGCCTGTCCCTCGTCCTGGTCAGCCACGACGTGCGCCTCGTCTGCGACCGCACGGACTCGCTGCTCGTGATGTCCGAAGGACATGTGGTCGAGTCCGGGCCCACCGCACGGCTGTTCTCCTCACCGTCCCACCCCGTGACCGCCGCCCTGGCCACGGGGATCCCACTCAGCGGCTGACACCAGGGGCTGTGGCCAAGAGCTGATCGGTTCATCCGCCGGGGCCTTTCCAGGGTGAACCGCCCAGCGTTCACAACGGATGGTGCGGCAGGTGGTGGCACGAAGCCCGAGGAGGAGACACTGAACCGAGTCTGATTCAACCGGAGCGAGGTCGATCGCCGTCTCGTCGGCGTCTTCTCGCTCGGCGCCGTACCCACCGCCGCAGCCGGGCTCTGTTGTTCGCCACCGAGCCGCCGCGTGCGCGGGTCGTCCAGATGGACGCCCCTGTACCAGCCTGCGAGTGTCGTATCAGTGCCAGCCACCGCCTACGCCTCCCGAGGCGTGGTGGCGTGGCGATGTCGAGTTCACCGGCCGGTGTCCTCGGTTCCCGCACATCAGTCCACGCCGCGTCGACGCTTCGGCGGCAGAGGGGCTCCCGCAGGCAGGTTGCCTGCGGGAGCCCCTCGATGCGGTTACCGACTCGTCCGTACGCAGCCCCAGCTGCTCGAGGAACAGCTCGCAGCCCTGGGCGAGACCACGCGTGCGCTGACGCCAGAGGACCGGGCCAACGTCTGGGTGATGGTGCCGATGGTCTCCACTCCCGCCGAGGCCCGCAACTCGCCCGGCTCGCGCGCGCCCACAGCATCCAGACCGCCGACGTGATGATCGAGGTCCCGGCCGCCGCGCTCCAGGCGGCGGCGATCGTCGCCGAGGTCGACTTCGTCGGCACGAACGACCTCGCCCAGGACGCGATGGCCGGTCGGTGGCACTTCTCACTGGGTGGCGACTCTCCCGGGGCGGCGCGGCAGGCGCTCACATTCGTCGCCGCATACCCTGTGGCGCTACGGCGCTGGCTCCGCGGCCGCTCGAGGCCATCGGGCACTCAAACCGCCAGACCGGACCGCGTGCAGGCTGGTCCCCGCATGGCTGCGTGCCATGACAGAGGCGCTTTCGCGCGTGAGCCGCGCCGGGCCGTGGGAGAACAAGGGGCCGCTCGTCAGATCACCGATCAACCGGTCCAGCAGCGATGCCGTCAACTCACTCACCGGGACCCACTCCGGCGTGTCCGCTCTCACCGACTCCCGCATGTACACCCGCCTGCGCGGGAGGTCCACGTCCTCGATCTGCGCCCTCAGCCAGTCCGCCACGCGGGCCTCGCCGTCCCACAGCGCCGACCACAGCGCACGGTGAGCCAACGAGATCCCCTCGTCGGCGACGAGTTCCTCGAACCGCTTCCGGCTCACCTTCTCAGCTTCGACCGCCATGCCCCGTCTCCCAACTGCCGAGACCGCCTGATCCATTTCCCACCACAAGGTGCCGAACTCCTCACGCCACGTCCGGTTCGGGCGGCTGGTCGTAGGCGCTCAGGAGTCCTTCGATGCGCTGGTTGTTGATGGACTGCCGGTCGTACAGGCACTTGGCGTACCGGCTCAGCAGGACCTCGACGCTGTTGCCGGCCCGCTGGGCGACCTCGGCCGGGTCGGCGCCCGCGCACAGCCACGTGGACAGCGCCGAGTGCCGCAGGTCGTACGGCCGCTTCGCGAGCGGTGTGCTGGTGAGCGCGGGCGGCAGGGCGAGGTCGCGGGTCTCGTGCCATACCCGGTGGTAGGTGGTGTAGGTGATGATCCGGCCCTGTTCGGTGAAGAACAGCCGGCCGTCGTCGGCCGTACCGAAGGTGGCGACGTGGTCCCTCCACAGGGCCACCAGGTGCGGCGGGAGCGGCACCACCCGTGTTTCTCCCGGCGGGCGGTTCTTCAGCCCGCGCTCGTCGTGGTACGCGCCGGTGTCGGTCCATCGTTTGCCCGCCTGCGGCCGAGTGCGATGCAGGATCAACCGCCCCCAACCGGATCTGGGCAGGCGGTTGTCCGGCAGCGTCACCGCGACCGCCTCCTCCGGACGCAGACCCGCGTAGTACATGCCGGCGAAAAAGCCGACCAGCTGGCGGCCACGGGCCCTGCGGTAGCCGCCCACGTAGGAGACGGCGCTCAGCAGATCCCGTGCCTGGTACGGGTTGGCCACCGCCCGCGGGTCCACCGCGACCGACGGCTTGGGCACCCGCCAGCGGATCTTCTCCAGCGGATGACTGCCCAGCTCGCCCCGCTCCACGGCGTAGTGGAGTGCGTGCACGAACACCTTGCGCTTGCGGCGCATGGTCTCCACCGCCGCCTCACCGCCGTCCAGCTTGCGGCGCAGCGACTCCAACACGTCGCGCGCCAGGACCGGATCATGCAGGTCGACCAGTGGCCGGGACGCCTTCGCCACCCACTGCAGCACCAGCCGGTCCTCCGCCGGCAGCTCCCGCTGATCCGGCCCCGGCACTACAAAGGCCCAGTGTCGCAGGGCACGGCGCAGCAGCTGCTCCTTCGGCCGGCCCGGCATGTCCCAGCACATCGCCAGGGTGATCGCTGTCAGCGCCTCGCTGACCTCGTTCCGGGTCTTCGCGGCCCGTCCGGGCCAGTGCGCCCGCGCGTATTCGGTCGCGAAGGCGTACCAGGTCAGCTTGGACGGGCCCCGCGGACCGTACCCAGGGCTGGCGCCTTGGGCCAGGCCCGCGCGGATGGCCCGCACCAGCTCCGAACCGAACTCACCGGCCATGTCCGCAACCGCGCTGTCACGGTCCTGCCGTCCATCGCTGTCTGGTTGCATCGAGGGTTGGTCCGCCGGCTGTTCGGGATCCGGTGCAGCACCGTCGTGATGTTCGTTCGTGTCCATGCCCGCCTCCTTCTGATCGGCGGGGCATGACTGCCCGGAAGATCCATTCGAACACCCCCCGGGAAGAGGGCATTCGTGCAATGCCCAGTTGATGATTGCGGATTGTCCGACGTTCCACACGGCTTCCGTCGCGGCTGGTCACACCCGGTGCCTGCGTGGCCGGTTCTGCACCATGGCGCATCATGCGCACTTGTATGCACCCCAATGCGCCGAACTACCGTTCCCGGCCGGCCGGGGCACGCGGACACCGTGGGGGATGCATGGCAAGAACCGCGCGACAGATCCTGAACGCACTCAGCCGCCAAAGGAGCGTTCATGTCCGATCGCCGGCAGAACTTGGTGCCCATGTCGACTCCGCGGCGGCGGCCATTGACAGCCGCTCCGGCCGCCGTCGAGCGCAAGCGGTTCTCCTCGGCGATCCTGTCGCCCTGGTGCCGCAAGTCCCCGAAGATCAGCGAAGTGCTGCCGCTGCTCTACCTGCACGGCCTGTCCTCCGGGTCGAGTCGCCCTTCGCCACGGTGCGGCTCCGCACGAAGGTGACCAAGGGCGCCGGCAGCCCGGCCGCCGCTCTGGCCGTGGTCTTCAAGCTCGTCGCATCCGCCCAGCAGCGATGGCGGGCCGTGAACGCACCGCACCTCCTCGCCCTTGTCCGGGCCAGAGCCCGCTTCGAACGGGGTCAACTCGTCGAACGTCCCAAGGCCCATGCAGCCTGACCGGGACGGCTGGAGACCCGTCTCACTGATTACGGAGGTCTACGGATGTAAGCCAACGTCACCGCCTGTCATGCCGAGTCGGACGCCTGGCCAGCGCCCGTCGGGGCACCGACGAGGGACTGCAGGGCGCGGACCAGGAGCGCGGCGTCTGGGCGGGAGAGCGGGGCGAGGAACCGGCGTTCCGTCTCCTGGCGGGCGAATTCGGCGTCGCGTAGTCGCTCCCGTCCGGTCGGCGTGAGCTGCACGATGTTCTTGCGTCGGTCCTGGGGACTGCGGCGCCGCTCGACCAGTTCCTTGCCCTCCAAAGCGTCGACGAGGGCCACCATCGTCGTGCGGTCGATGCCCAGCTTGCCCGCCGCTTCCAGTTGAGACAGCTCGTCATGCGCGTCGAGGACGGCGAGAACCGCCAGTTCACGGCCGTCGATCCCGTGCGGCGCCAAGGCCCGCGCCGACTCCTCGGTCAGCCGCAGGTACACGTGCTTGAGCAGATAACCGAGTCGAGAGGAGAGGACCTCGGGCGGTGCGTCGCGCGTCATGGCAACAGCGTATCCAGAGACTGATGGTCAGCAATGCTGATGATCCGCTACGGTGATGATGTCGCCGTCAACGGCGGCGCGTCGACTCGAAGGGCGCGTGGCAACATGGCCGACCAGCACCTCCCCTCCGTAACATTCGGAATCAAGACCACCCCGATGCGGGTCCCCTACGAGGACATCCTCCGCGTGTGGCAGGAAGCCGACGACCTGCCCGAAATCGCGGACGCCTGGCTGTGGGACCACCTCATGCCGATCGCCGGCCCGAAGGACGGGCAGATCCTCGAAGGGTGGACACTGCTGAGCGCCCTGGCCGCCAGGACCCAACGGCTGCGCCTCGGCCTGCTCGTGACGAGCAATCGGATCCGGCCGCCCGCCGTCCTCGGCAAAATCGCCACAACAGTCGACGTGATCTCCGGGGGCCGCCTGATCATGGGCCTCGGCGTGGGCGGCACCGTGCAGCCACCCAACGCGGGCGGCATACCCGGCGAGAACCCGGCCGTAGCGGAGTACGCAGCCTACGGCCTCACGCTAGTCCCACCCGCCGAAGGCATCGCCCGCCTGGAGGAGACCATTGCCATCCTCCGCGGCATGTGGACGCGGGACGTCTTCGACTTCCACGGCCGCTACTACACCCTGACCGGCAACCGCAACGAGCCGAAACCTGTTCAGCGGCCAGGGCCGCCCCTGCTGATCGGCGGCTGGGGAAACAGGACGCTCCGCCTGGTCGCCGAGCACGCCGACATCTGGAACATCCCCGGACCGCCACACAACACGCTGGACTACATCACCGAGCGCAGCGCCGTTCTGGACGACCACTGCGCCGCCATCGGCCGTGATCCGCGGACGATCACCCGCTCCGTACAGTACATCGTGTCCTACGGCGACCCAGCCACCGACCGCAAGGTCATCACGGAGCTCATCGCCGCAGGCATGACGCACATCGTGCTGAGCCTACGCAGCCCCTATCCCTCACAGGCCGCGCGATGGCTCGCCGACGAGATCATCACGCCCGTGCGCAGCGCGACCGGAGAATGCTGATGACAGGGCCGTCCGCCACTCAGCAAGACGCTCCTCCCTGCCCAGGGCCGCCTGAGCTGACTCACCTCACCTGATCCACAAGTCTTGACTATTCCTCCCCTGAGTGTCTCGCAGCGCAACAAGGTCTCAGAGGTCGTTCTCTTTCCGAACCTCGTGTGTGACTTCTGCTGGTCAGACATGAGATCGCAGCTGTCGCGGAAGCCTCGGCTCGTTGCTGGCCGAGATGTCGTGGGGGTGGCGGATGCCGTCAATGCGGGCGGTCCTGGAAGCGCGGCAGAAGGCCGCGGCGGTGCGGGTGGAAGAACTCGAGGCCGAACTGGAGCGGGTGCGGGCGGCTCTCGCGGAGGCGGAAGAGGTGCTCCGGCGCCGGCTAATCGGCCTGGAGCAGTATCTGGAGGCGCTGGCCGAGGCGGATGTACCCGCCGTGGTGGCCGGCGGGGTGTCGCAGAAGAAACCGGTGGGGCCGCGCCGGGCAGTGCCCCACCGGTAGTCCAGTCGAGCCGACCAGGCTCACTTCGGCAGCGGCCGAACCCGCGATACCCGAACGTCGCCCAGCCAAGAGAGACCTAGCGACCGCCCCGCCGACAGTTCGCACCGATGGAGTCAAGCGCCTGCAGAAGGGGACGCGCGCCTGCGCAGCAGCCATTGCCCGAACGTCCGACGTGGGGGCCGCACCACCACGCGGCCGTGGGCCTTCTGACCGACCAGCTCCACTCGCAGAGTGACCGGCGTATGAGGATTTATCGGAGTCTGACGGTACTTGACCTTGCTGTGTACCAGCTGCAGACCATCAGTATCGACCACGATGCCCGGCCTCGTGACCAGCGTCAGGGTCTTCCCCGTCATGCCCACGTCATCCGCAGGGTGTCGTGCGTGATCACTGCGTCAGTGAAGTCAAGCGTCACGTCGCAGTACGTCACCGCGAGCTCCAGCTTCCGCGGTACCACCCAGCGCCCCACGCGCTCGACCGCACCGCTGTGGACCTGTTCGATCCGGACTACGTCCTTGACCTCTGCTACGGCAACGCCGGCCGAGGCCGATACGGGCGGCAGGTCAGCGGTGAGCGCGGCCAGTTCGCTCACAGTCCGCGCCGACAGGGCAGCTTCCAGGCGCTCGTCCAACTCGTCCGCGGTCAGCAGGCCGTCCCCCGCCGCGATACGCAGCACATCCACCACCCGGCCCCGGTCGGCATGAGAGGCTCGCAGCTCGGGCGACGAGCCGGGCCGGAGGGCTTCCCAGTGGGTGAAATCTCTCCCGACATGCTTCCGTCCTGGTCCTGTCGAACGTCTCCGCGCAACGCAGGCAGCGGCGCAAGTAGAAGACTAACGCTATATCGCGACCTGAATCTCGGCTGGGCCCCATCACGGAGAGGTGATGGTCAGCGTCGATGCACGGCATGCGGCATCCATCATGCCGAGGCCCAGTCGCGACAACAACCGCATCCCAGCGGCCGGTTCATATCGTTCCCCGGGGCGGCTTCAGGGCGTCCGAAATGCGCAGAACCTTCCCCGTTCAGCCAGTCGTCCGCGTGCCTCGATGCGCCACGCCCGTCCCCAAGCGGCACTCCGGACGCCCTCACTCCAGAGGCCCTCGCTCCCCTGGTCGGCACCCGCATCGACGCTCCCGCCCGCTTCCAGCCCTCACTGAAGATCCACGAACAAGTTGCTGGTCACGGGGCTGGTGTGGGCTGTCGGTCGTGTTCTCGTGCTGGTCGTGGGCGGTTGTCGGGGCTCAAGGTCGTCTGTCAGCGGGTGACTTCGAGGTTCGTCAGGACGAGCAGAGCACGCAACAGCGTGGTGGCGTGACGGATTCCCCCGGCGGAGCTTGGTGCGGATGCGCCAGTTCTTCAGGTGCGCGAAGGCGTGCTCACAGACCGCCCGCGCTGCCCCTTTGGTACGGCATCGGCTTCCGCCGTTCCATGCTGCTGGCCCCGTGTCGTCTGGGTCACGTCCGTGGACGTGACCGATGCTGCGGCCCTCAGGGCGCCTATCGGATCTCTGAGCACGCTCGTGGTCACCAGGAGGACGGAGGTGAGGTGCGGGTGACCACGGCAGGAAGCTGCCCGTTCTCGATCACCTGCCGCGGCAGTGACAGCCCGAAATACTCACCGACGACTTTCAACACGCGGCGCTTCTCTTCGACAGGCGGCAGCTCCTCGTCCTCGCCAAGCAGGTCATCAATGCTGTCTTCCGGCGGGATGACTCCGGCCGCTTCCAGCGCCGGGCGCAGCAGGTCAGGCTGGGCTCCGGCGGGGTAGTAGCCGAACCCCAACTCGAAGTGCAGCTGCACCTCACTGTCGGCGAGGTACCTGAAGAAGGACGGCGGATCGTCCGGCCGTGGGTCGAAGATCAGCACCTCAGCGCCGCCGCGGGACACTGTCGGGTCGAGGGACCAGCCTTCGCTGCCCCCGGACTCCACGATGAACGACCAGTCGCCGCTTTGGCCGATGCGGCCGACGCAGTAGATCTGCGTGAGGTCGACCATGCGGGACGCTTCCTGGATGGTGAGGGCGGGCCCGATCTCGACGGGCTGATGGTCGGCCATGCGTTCGGCCAGCTGCTGAGGGCTGAGGCCGCGGGCGCAGGTGATGTACAGGTCGGTGGCATTCAGGTTCGCGCTGTGCCAGGCATCGGCGATCCATGCAAGGTGGTCGGGCATTGCCGTTTGCTCCATCGCAGTGCGCGAACTGGGGGAAGTTCACCCAGTACGGGTCCTTGTCCAGCATCCGGTACTTGGTCGAGAAGCCCGAGCTGAACGCTCCACCCATTGAGGTGGAGTTAATCCATCCCGACATGGCCGAGCGGCCACACACTTCCTTCCATGTCGGAGCGGGCTCACGGATGTCGTCGTACAGGTGCCATTCGCCCTGCTTGACCCGGGTGGCGTAGGTCTGCACGCAGTCGTTGCCGGTGTCGACCTCGTTCATGCCGCCTTTGCTGGCGGGCATGCCGCCGGAGTTGTAGGTAGAGGCGTAGGCGAACTCGTCGCACGACGCCTTGTCGCCCGAGCTGATCTCGGGAACGGTGGTCGCGTCTGGGTTGCCGTAGGTGGCCGCCCACCCGTCAGGGCAGATCACCTTGCGGTTCTCGTCCGGGTCGCGGCCGGGCGCGTTCTTCGACGCGGCAGGCAGGTAGAACAGCGGCTTGTTGGCTGCCTTGCTGCCCGGGTGCGTGGGCAGCTTGGACTGGATCAGCCATGCGTGCGCGACGGCCGGCGGCGTCTTGTCGAAGTTCATCACCCACGTCGGGATGTACTTGTAGAACGTGCAACCCGGCGTGGTGGAGGAAATCTTGTCGCAGCGGATCTGCGCACCATCGGCCTGCCACCGCGTCGCGGCCGGGTTCGCCACCGACGAGTAGGCGGTGATCTTCGTGGACAGGTCCAGCCTGTCCGCGTTGTTCACCGCGTTCCAGGTATGGTCGATCTTCCCGACCGCGGAGTGTGAGAACGGATCCGCCCCCGTCCACACCAGTGCCCCGTTCCACGACTGCGGACCGTTGGTGCACCGGTCAGCCAGGAGGCAGTCGAACTCGACGTTGAGCGTGACCGACCCGAACTTGGCGTCGATCGCCACCGGCACGAGCACGAGTTGCTGGGTGAACGTCGCCGAGTTCCCCGCCAGTTTCACCTCCTGGCCGACCGCCCAGGAGGCGTTCAGGATTTCGCCTGTGGGCTTGCCGTGCTTGATGACGATGCCCTCGTACTCGTCAGGTGAAGCTGCCGATGCACGCCTCATAGCGCTTGATGTGTGAGCCGGTGAGGTTTGCGCACCAGTCGACCAGGCGAGGCAGTGCCTTCACCTCGTTCGTCCCCTTGGTGAGGGCGTCGCGGATCTTCTTGCTGTCGTCCGGCACCAGCCGCGAACACGGCTGAATTCCCGTCTTCTTGTTCAGCGTGCCGCAGTTCCAGCCGTCTTCGGCGCTTCGGCCGATGGGTGGTTCGGTCGGGTCGACCGCGGCCATGGACGGCTGAGCGATCTTCTGCGGCTCCTGGTAACCGTCCTGATTGACCGCCGGAGCGTCCTTCTTCGGCTCGGGCAGGGTGATGCTCACCGCCCGGCCGCGGGTGTGGAACTTCGCCCATGACGACCAGTTGGTCTCGTACAGGCTGCCGTCGTAGGCGCTGGTGCGGAAGGCGTAGGTGGTGTTCGTCTTCAGGTCGCCGTACCTGATGGTGACCTGCGCCGTTCCACCGGACGTCACGAAGTCGGACACGATCACACCGTACGCGGCGGGTTTGCCGGTATCTGGGTCGGTGAGTTGGACCTGGTCCTTCGGGTTGCCGGCGGCGTCTGTCGTGTAGACCTGGAAGGTCAAGTTCGCCGCGTCGCCGTCGGCGTCGGTGACGGTGTTGCGCAGTGTGACGGTGGTGCGATTGGCCTGCCACACGCCGGCCGAGTCTTTGGTGAACGGTGGGCCGGCTTTGAGGTTCTTGCCTGAGACGGGCCGGTTGTTGTTGGCCTTGGTGAGGGCCTCCGGGCCTGCCGCGGGCCGGGACGACGGCGCATAGTCCCAGTCGGGTGTGCCGTCGCCGCTGTCGGCTGCGGCGGCCTCGCCGCCGGATCCCAGGAGCAGGATCGAGCAGGCGCCGAGGGCGAGTTTCGACAGGATGCGTCTTCTTCTGGAGCTTCCTAAGCTGCCTGACAAGAGAAGTTTCCCCTCTGGCCCCGCCCACGTGTTCCCTCTGAGCGAGGCTCGTCAGTTGCGATTAGTCGCACTGTCGTTCTATGAACGCTTGACCCAGGACGGCAAGGGCATCAACCGGGGCACACGCCATGAACTGGATGCGGTGGACGTGACGATAGACACGGTTGTGCCCTGTGGGGTCACGATCGTGTGAGGGGGCTGTGAAGGTACCTGAGTGCCTTGAAGGCAATTTGAGGTTCAACACCGAAGCGGCGTCAGCGGTTTCAACACCGCGGTGGGTTCATGGCCCCGGCTGAACCCGAGTCCGGTCAACTCCCGGCTCTAAGAGGTCGTTTTCTCCCGATGTTTTATCCCGGAATTAGTGTTTGGTCCCGGGAGGTCGGGTCGCGCCAGGAGATGGTGGCTTCGCTGGTGAGGCGTCGGGCCATCAGGTCGGTCATGGCGAGGTGGA
>NZ_NTGE01000039.1 GCF_002291145.1 Streptomyces sp. SA15 | reverse complement strand
CTTGGCGGCCCCGGCGAACCGGGCCCCGCGCGGGGTGCGGCCGGTGGCGGCGGGCGCGGCGGGTACATCCGGTACGGCGGTCGGCGGTACGACGACGGGGGCGGCCTCCTCCTCGACCATCCCGGCGAAGCGGGCACCGCCGCGGCGCCGCTTGCGCTGCTTGGGGGTGGGGGTCGGCTCTGGTGGGGCGGGGGCCTGCTCCGTCGTAGCGGGGAAGCGGGGATCGTGCTCGGGGTTCGTGGCCTGGGCGGGACCGGATGTACCAGGTCCGGCCGGCATACCGGTCATCCCGTCGGCGGCGGCTTTGCCAGGCCCGGACAGGCGGGCGGAGTCCTGGTGACGGGGGTCGCCCAGACCCGCACGGGTGTCATACGTGTCCGCCGCCCAGCCCTTGGCCCGCTCCCTCTCACGCCGGGCGATCGTCTCGGCGGCGGACCGCGCGTCGCGCTGCTGCGGTATGTCGGGGAACCCGGAGTCGTACGAGGGACCTGCGGGGCCCGCGCCCGATCGCGCGCCGGAGGGTCCATACCCGCCGTGCCCGCCCGCTCGCTCGCCGTACGACTCGCGCGTCTCCGGTTGCTCGGCGTACGACTCGTGGATGTCCGGCCCCGCGCCGTAGGCACGGCGCGTGTCCGGTTGCCCGCCGTACGACTCGAGCGTGTCCGGCCCCGCGCCGTACGTATCGTGCGTGTCGCCGTACGACTCACGCGAGCCCGGTTCCCCGCCGTACGACTCACGCCCATCCGACCCCGCGCCACGCGACTCCCGCGTGCCCGTTTGGCCGCCGTACGACTCACGCCCCGGCCGCCCGCCGTACGCATCGCGCCCATCCGACCCCGCGCCACGCGACTCCCGCGTGCCGGTCTGCCCGCCGTACGACTCACGCCCCGGCCGCCCGCCGTACGACTCGCGCCCATCCGACCCGACGCCACGCGACTCCCGCGTGCCGGTCTGCCCGCCGTACGACTCACGCCCGTCCGACCCCCCGCCATAAGAGCCGCCCCCACGCGCCCCGCCGCCGCCCCTCCCCGCTTCGCCCGCCCTGTCCCCGACGCGGAACACGCCCCCGTCCCCCGCCTGCCCGCGTCGGATCGCCTGGACCTGGTTGTCGGTCGAGCGTCGGTCCAGTTCCGCCATGCGTGAGCGGAGTTCGGCGCAGCGGCGGGTCGCTCGTTCGTGGTCGTCGCGGGCCCAGGCGAGGTCGAGGCGGATGGCGTCGGCCTCCTCCTGGGTGGTGGCGGAGGCGAGCAGCCGGCCCAGTTCCGCCTGTCGTTCGGCGGCGTACCGCTGCTCGCGGATCATCACGTCGAACCGGTCCCCGAGGGCGTCGCGCCCGCCGGGCCGGGCGTCGTACGCGACGAGCGCGGCGGCGTGCAGGGCGCGGGCGCGTTCGACCTCCGGAGCGGCGCCACCGGGGCCGTACTGTGCGGCAAGGTCCTGCAGCAGCGACTCCACGACGTCCCAGGGCGGCATCTCACGCCCGTCGAGACAGGCCTGCATGCCGTCCGGGTCGCGCTGCCAGAACACCCCGCACCAACCGCCGTTCTGGTCCAGGCGCGCCAGCAGACCGTCCAGGTAGTTCGCGAACTCCCGCACTTGACTGGGGAGTTGATCCAGAGTCATCGCCCAACTCCTGCCAGACCGGAGCACTCCGGTCCGTAAGGCAACACCAGCCGTGTTACGGGAGCGCTACAGGAAGTTTTCCGACCGGACGCAGACTACGCCCGGCCTGCTGGAACGCACAGTGCGGCGGCCTGCGCACTTGCTTCACAATCCGACCAGCACGCACCGCCCCGCCAAGTCGTCCATCGACAGTCCGAGGGCCTGCGCCAGCGCCGCGACCGTGAAGAACGCCGGCGTCGGCGCACGCCCCGTCTCGATCTTCCGGAGGGTCTCCGCCGAGATACCGGCGCTCGCCGCGACGTCCGTCATGCTGCGGCCGCCGCGGGCCTCGCGCAGCAACCGGCCGAGCCGCTCGCCGCGTTCGCGTTCTTCGGGGGTGAGAGGGGTACGCACCATACCGTCATTGTAATACCGGTATAGTAATTGGCATGGTGGAGCTGAAGACAGATACATCGATCGACGCCATGTACGAGGCGGGCCAGGTCGTCGGCCGCGCCCTGACGGCCGTACGAAAGGCCGCTGACGTGGGCGTCTCCCTGCTGGAGCTGAACGAGGTGGCGCACGACGTGCTGCGTGAGGCGGGGGCGGGCTCGCCCTTCCTCGGCTACCGGCCCTCGTTCGCGCCCACGGCCTTCCCGGCCGTCGTCTGCGCGTCCGTGAACGACGCGATCGTGCACGGCATCCCGACCCGCTACCGGCTGCGCGACGGCGACCTGGTCTCCATCGACTGCGGCGCGGAGCTGGGCGGCTGGGCCGGCGACTCGGCGATCAGCTTCGTGGTGGGCAGGCCGCGCGCGGCCGACCTGCGGCTGATCGAGACGGCCGAGCGGGCGCTCGCGGCGGGCATCGAGGCGGCGGTGGTGGGCAACCGCATCGGCGACATCGCGCACGCGATCGGCTCGGTGTGCCGCGCGGCGGGGTACGGCATCCCGGACGGCTTCGGCGGCCACGGCATCGGCCGCCGTATGCACGAGGACCCGCCGGTCCCGAACGAGGGCCGACCGGGGCGTGGCCTTCCCCTGAGGCACGGCATGGTCCTCGCCATCGAACCGATGGTCATCGGCGGCGGCACGGACGGCTACCACGCGGCGCCGGACGGCTGGACCCTGCGTACGAACGACGGCTCCCGGGCGGCGCACGCGGAGCACACCGTGGCGATCACGGAGTCCGGGCCGCGGATCCTGACGGCACGCTGAGGTACGGCCTGCCGAACCGCACGAGCGGAGCCGACCCTCCTCGAGGACCACTGATGGAAGACCACTGACCCGAAAACCGCTGTCGGGGCCGCGGGCGGCTCTCTGGAGGTGCCCCCGGCCCCCGATCGTGCGAAGGTGTTCTACGAAACCGCACCCCAGGTGTAACCAGGTTCCGCCCGGGTTACCCGACTCCGGCACGTCGATCAGCGAGGGCGACCCTGCCCGCGCAGGGACGCCGGATGGGAACGCCATGACCAGCGGCTTCACCGGACCGGAGGGCTACGACCCCTTCGGAGAATTCCTCGCACGCTTCTTCGGCGGACCGCGCCCCGGTCCCCGCCAGATCGACATCGGACGGCTGCTGAGCCAGCCCGCCCGGGAGCTGGTGCGGGGCGCCGCCCAGTACGCCGCCGAGCACGGCAGCCGCGATCTGGACACCCAGCACCTGTTGCGGGCCGCGCTGGCCGCCGAGCCGACCCGGAGCCTGCTCAGCCGTGCCGGTGCGGATCCCGACTCGCTGGCCACGGAGATCGACGAGCGCTCCGGCCCGGCCCAGCACCCGCCGGGCGAGGCCCCGCCGCCGACCTCGCTGTCCCTGACCCCGGCCGCCAAGCGCGCCCTGCTGGACGCGCACGATCTGGCCCGGGCGCGCGGTGCCGGGTACATCGGCCCGGAGCACGTGCTCAGCGCGCTCGCCTCGAACCCCGACTCGGCGGCCGGGCACATCCTCAACTCGGCCCGCTTCGCGCCCTCCGGCCTGCCGCCCGAGGCGGCACAGGACACCACGCAGGCACGCGGCGAACGGCCGCGCCCCGCCGAGACGCCCACCCTGGACAAGTACGGCCGTGATCTCACCGACCTGGCCCGCCAGGGCCGTATCGACCCGGTGATCGGGCGGGACGAGGAGATCGAGCAGACCATCGAGGTGCTCTCCCGGCGCGGCAAGAACAACCCGGTCCTCATCGGTGACGCGGGCGTCGGCAAGACGGCGATCGTCGAGGGGCTCGCGCAGCGCATCGCCGACGGTGACGTGCCGGACGTGCTCAACGGGCGGCGGGTGGTCGCCCTGGACCTCACCGGCGTGGTCGCGGGCACCCGCTACCGGGGGGACTTCGAGGAGCGGCTGAACAACATCGTGGGCGAGATCCGCGCCCACTCCGACCAACTGATCGTCTTCATCGACGAGTTGCACACCGTCGTGGGCGCCGGAGGCGGCGGCGAGAGCGGGTCCATGGACGCGAGCAACATCCTCAAGCCGGCCCTGGCGCGCGGCGAGTTGCACATCGTGGGCGCGACGACGCTGGAGGAGTTCCGCCGGATCGAGAAGGACGCGGCGCTGGCCCGCCGCTTCCAGCCGATCCTGGTGCCCGAGCCGTCCGTCGCGGACACGATCGAGATCCTGCGCGGGCTGAGCGACCGCTACGAGGCCCATCACCAGGTCCGTTACGCCGACGAGGCGCTGGTGGCCGCCGTCGAGATGTCCGACCGCTATCTCACCGACCGCCGTCTGCCGGACAAGGCCATCGACCTGATCGACCAGGCCGGCGCCCGGGTCCGGCTGCGTGCGCGCACCAAGGGCACGGACGTACGGGCCATGGAGCGTGAGGTCGAGCAGCTGACCCGGGACAAGGACCAGGCGGTCGCGGACGAGCAGTACGAGCAGGCCACGCAACTGCGCGACCGCATCGTCGAGTTGAAGCGGCGGGTCGCCGAGGCCACCGGCGACGACGAGGTCGACGAGGGCCTGGACCTGGAGGTCACCGCCGAGGCGATCGCGGAGGTCGTGTCCCGGCAGACCGGCATCCCGGTCAGCAGCCTCACCGAGGAGGAGAAGGACCGCCTGCTCGGCCTGGAGGAGCATCTGCACGAGCGGGTCATCGGCCAGGACGAGGCGGTCCGGGTCGTCGCCGACGCGGTGCTGCGCTCCCGGGCCGGGCTCGCGAGCCCCGACCGGCCGATCGGCAGCTTCATGTTCCTCGGCCCGACCGGCGTCGGCAAGACCGAGCTGGCCCGGGCCCTCGCGGAGGCCCTGTTCAGCAGCGAGGAGCGGATGGTCCGCCTGGACATGAGCGAGTACCAGGAGCGGCACACCGTCAGCCGCCTGGTCGGCGCCCCGCCCGGATACGTCGGCCACGAGGAGGCCGGGCAGCTCACCGAGGTCGTGCGCCGGCACCCCTACTCGCTGCTCCTGCTCGACGAGGTGGAGAAGGCGCACCCGGACGTCTTCAACATCCTCCTCCAGGTCCTCGACGACGGCCGGCTGACCGACGCGCAGGGCCGGACCGTGGACTTCACCAACACGGTCATCGTGATGACCAGCAACCTGGGCTCCGAGGCGATCACCCGGCGCGGCGCCGGCATCGGCTTCGGGGCGGGCGGCGTCGAGGCGGACGAGGAGGCGCGGCGCGAGCAGATCCTGCGGCCGCTGCGCGAGCACTTCCGGCCCGAGTTCCTCAACCGCATCGACGAGGTCGTCGTCTTCCGCCAGCTCACCACCGAGCAGTTGCGGCGGATCACCAACCTGTTGCTGGAGAAGACCCGCCGGCTGCTGCACGCGCAGGGCATCTCGGTCGACTTCACCGACCCGGCCGTCGACTGGCTGGCCGAGCGCGGCTACCAGCCCGAGTACGGCGCCCGGCCGCTGCGCCGCACCATCCAGCGCGAGGTCGACAACCAGCTGTCCCGGCTGCTCCTGGACGGCCGGATCGAGGAAGGCGGCCGGGTGACGGTGGACGTCGAGGGCGGGCAGCTCACGTTCCGTACGGAAGACCTGCCGCCCGCCCCCGAGCTGTAGCTGTGATCATTACGGGGCCGGGTACACCACC
The DNA here is from genome assembly GCF_002291145.1 of Streptomyces sp. SA15. Classification (GTDB taxonomy): domain Bacteria; phylum Actinomycetota; class Actinomycetes; order Streptomycetales; family Streptomycetaceae; genus Streptomyces. Next base: position 43,681 of record NZ_NTGE01000039.1, on the reverse strand, counting down.
ATCGCCGAGCCGCCGCCCCGCCGTACCTTCTCGGCTGCGGCCAGCCACTTGCCGTTCGGCAGCCGCTGCACGCCCGTGGTCGCGCCGATCTCCGGGTTCTGCCTGAAGGAGTGCCCGATGGCTTCCAGCTGGGCCTTGAGGCCGGTGGTGGTGTTGTCGTTGTAGAGCGCGGGTTCGAGTTCGGTCTGGGCCGCGTTGCGCTGGCTGGCGCGTGGCGCGGCGATGGCGTCGACCAGCGGCAGCCGCCGGTCGAGGAACCCGGTCAGTGTCTGCAGCACGGTCGTGATGATGGTCGCGCCACCGGGCGAACCCAGCGCCACCACCGGCTTGTCGTGCTGGTCGAGCACGATCGTCGGCGAGATCGACGAGCGCGGCCGCTTGCCCGGACCCGGCAGGTTCGGGTCGTGCACGGCCGGGTTGGCCGGGGCGAAGGAGAAGTCCGTCAGCTCGTTGTTGAGGATGAACCCGCGGCCGGGGACGGTGATGCCGCTGCCGCCGGTCTGCTCGATGGTCAGCGTGTAGGCGACGACGTTGCCCCACTTGTCGGCCGCCGTCAGGTGCGTGGTGTTCTCGCCCTCGTACGTCGTCTCGGCCGCCGTTCCGCCGGTGGCGCAGGCCGCCGGGTTGCGCGGGTCGCCCGGTGCGAGGGGGCTGGTGAGCACGGCGTCGTCCTTGATGAGGCACGCCCGCGAGTCGGCGTACTGCTGCGACAGCAGCTGTTTCGTCGGTACGTCCTCGAAGGCGGGGTCGCCGACCCAGCGCCCCCGGTCCGCGAACGCGATCCGGCTGGCCTCGATGTAGCGGTGCAGGTACTGGACCTCGCTCGCCTTCGAAAGGTCCGTGTTCTCCAGGATGTTGAGGGCCTCGCCGACGGAGGTGCCGCCGGAGGAGGAGGGCGCGATGGAGTAGACGCCGAGGCCGCGGTACGACGTCCTGGTGGGCGCCTGCGGCTTGGCGCGGTAGGCCGCGAGGTCCTTCTCCGACAGCTCGCCCGGGCGGGCGTTCCAGCCCGAACCCGGGTCCACGGGCGGATCGTTGACGGTGTCGACGATGTCGTCGCCCAAGTCGCCGTGGTAGATCGCGCCGACGCCCTTGTCGGCCAGCTCCCGGTAGGTGCGGGCGAGGTCGGGGTTCTTGAAGGTGGAGCCGACGACGGGCAGTTGGCCGTCCGGCAGGAACAGCTCGGCGGTGTCCGGGAAGTACCGGAACCGCCTCTCGTTGGCGGCCGTCTGCGAGCGGAACGTGTCGTCGACGACGAAACCGTCCCGAGCGATCCGCTCGGCCGGCTTCAGCACGCTGCCCAGCTCCTTGCTACCCCACTTGTCGAGCGCCGTCTGCCAGGTGGCCGGGGTGCCCGGAGTGCCGACGCCGAGGCCGCTGCTGACGGCGTCGGCGAAGGCGAGCGGCTTGCCGTTCTCCACGAACAGGTTCTCGTCGGCGCTCAGCGGCGCGGTTTCGCGGCCGTCGATCGTGTGCACCTTGCGGGACTTGGCGTCGTAGTAGACGAAGTAGCCGCCTCCGCCGATGCCGGAGGAGTAGGGCTCGGTGACGCCGAGCGCGGCGGCCGTGGCGACGGCCGCGTCCACGGCGTTGCCGCCCTTCTTCAACACCTCGATGCCGGCGGCGGAGGCGTCCGCGTCGACGCTGGCGACGGCACCGCCGTAGCCGACGGCGAGGGGCGCCTTCTCAACAGCGGTAGTTCGAGGGGTGGGCGGCGCGGCCGCTCCCACCGACACCACGGCGACCGAAACCGCCAGGACCGACAGCTTGCGCGCGACAGGGCGACGCATCCGCACCTCCAGAAGAGACCGTGCGCGCAGCCTAATCCCATCGCCATGCCCTCGTCAGGACCGCACGAGGGCCCGGCGTGCCCCGTGTCGAACACGGGTTTGCGTTCGCCCGCTACCATGCGCGCCCATGAATGACGACGTGCGCAACATCGTCCTGGGTGTGGTGGCCGCCGGCATCAGCGCCGCGGTCGGCTGGCTCGCCCGGACCTACCTGTGGAAGCGGAAACTCCGCCGCAAGCAGGCCTTCTTCGGGCTGCCGGACAACGCCGAGTCACTGCTGGTGGTGAACCGCGGCGCCGGCGGTCCCGACCTGATGGTGATGCGCCACGATGTGTTCGCGCTGCTCGAGCTCGCCGCACTGATCAAGGACTGCAACGCCCACGCCCAGGTCGTCCCGCACGACACGGCACGACAGGGGTTCGGCGAGCGCACCGAGTTCTGCGTGGGCGGCCCGGCCTCGAATCGCCGTATGGCAGCCCACCTGTCCTCCCTGCTCCCGGGTGTGCGCGTGAACGTCGACCCCGAACCCGGTCCGGACCGCGGCGCCTTCCAGGTCGGTTCCGAGCGCTACCGCGTCGAGGTCGGCAAGGCCGAGTACGCGCTCCTCGCCCGTCTCACCGTCGATCAGAGCAACGGCAGCCGCCCCGTCTTCCTCTTCTGCGGCCAGACCTCGATCACCAACCAGGCCACGACCCGCTACCTCGCCCGCAACCACGAACGGCTCACCCGCAAGCACGGCAACAACACCTTCGTCCTGCTGCTGAAGGTGGTCAACTCACAGGCGTACGGCCCCGATGTGGTCGAGCTGGTCGCGGACGTGACCCGGGCGGCCCAAACACCGCTGCCGGCACCGGCGGCTCCGCGCAACTCCCACCGCGCCTCCTGAGTTTCAACACATGTCAACAATCGTTACTCCCACGTAACTTACCGACGGGTTACCTGCGGTAAGCAGCCGCGGTTACCGTCTGGTCACTTTGCACTGACACGAGTGAGGAGTGACAAGTGGGACACCGTCGCAAGGCTCTGCGTACGACCGCCATGGGCGCCGTCTCCGCGACCCTGATCGCCGGTGGCGCCCTCGGCCTCGCCCCCACCGCCCAGGCGGCGACCGGCATCCGCTTCGTCGACATCACCGGCGACGGCGGCACGGTTCTCAAGGCGAACGTCATCACGCCCGCCGGCGCCGACGGCACCCGCCGCCACCCGCTGCTCGTGCTGCCCACGAGCTGGGGCCTGCCCCAGGTCGAGTACCTCGCCCAGGCCCAGAAACTCGCGAACTCCGGCTACATCGTGGTCAGTTACAACGTGCGGGGCTTCTGGCAATCGGGCGGCGAGATAGAAGTCGCGGGCCCGCCCGACATAGCCGACGCGTCCAGGGTCATCGACTGGGCGCTCGCCAACACCCCCGCCGACGCCCAGCACATCGGCATGGCGGGCGTCTCGTACGGCGCCGGCATCAGCCTGCTCGCCGCAGCGCACGACAAGCGGGTGAAGGCAGTCGCGTCCCTCAGCGGCTGGGCCGACCTGATCGACTCGATCTACTCCGGCCGCACCCAGCACCTCCAGGCCGCTGGGCTCCTGGACGGCGCCAGCCTGGTCACCGGCCGCCAGAGCGCCGAACTCCGGCAGATCTTCGACGACTTCTACGCCTCGAACCTGGCCAAGGAACCGGAGATCGTCGCCTGGGGGAAGAAACGTTCCGCTGCGAGGTACGTCGACCAGCTGAACAAGAACGACACCGCCGTCATGCTCGCCAACGCCTGGGGCGACACGATCTTCCCGCCCAACCAGTACACGGACTTCTACGAGAAGCTGACGGGCCCGAAGCGGCTGGAGCTGCGCCCCGGCGACCACGCGACCGCCGAGGTCACCGGACTGTTCGGCCTGCCCAACGACGTGTGGACCGACACCGAGCGCTGGTTCGACCACTACCTCAAGGGCGAGGACAACGGCATCGACCGCGAGCAGCCCGTCCGGCTCAAGTCCCGCTCCTCGGGCGGCTCCTCGGGCAGCTACGAGGGCTACACAGACTGGAAATCGGTCGGCGCGACACGGAAGAAGATCGCGCTCGCGGGCACCATCACGATCCGCGCGAACGTGAACACGGGCGCCGACGGCGGGGTGGTCTTCCTCTCCAGCGTCCTCGACCAGGTGGCCCAGCTGCCCCCGGTCGCCTCGATCCCCCTGCTCCCCCGCCGCTGGGCCGCCGTATGGCAGTCGGAGAAGTACACGGCCGCCCAACGGGTGCGCGGCACCGCGAAGATGCACACCACGCTCACTCCGACCAAGGAGAGCGGCACCCTCGTCGCCTACCTCTACGACGTGGGGCCGCTCGGCCTCGGCAAGCTGGTCAGCAACGCGCCGTACACCTTCCACGGGCAGACGCCCGGGAAGCCGTTCGACGTCGACCTGGAACTGTTCTCCACGGCCTACGACGTCCCGGCAGGGCACCGGCTGGCCCTGGTGGTCGACACGGTCGACCCGCTCTACGTCGAGCACAACCCGACCGGCGCGCAGCTGACCTTCTCCTCGCCGCCGAACGACCCGTCGTACGTGTCGATTCCGGTGCGCGAGCAGTGATCTCCGGCTGCTGCACTCCCCCCACTCTCAGCTGTCTCGTGATGGCCGCAACTTATCCGGGCAAAATCCTAGATAAGGCGCGACACTAACCTTTCGGGCATTAGCCGTATTTACCTCGCCCTACGGGCCAGGGACTCACTCTTCGGCGACTTCGGCGTACAGCTGGGAGAGCTCGGGCACTCCGCTGGCAGCCCACTCGTGCCCGGAGGCCACGACGTCGAACTCCCGGCCGGAGGCCAGCCGGATGACGGGCTGGCCGTCCGGCCACAGGGCCCAGGTGGCGCCGGGGACGGTCCGCACGATGACCGTGCCGAGGTAGAGCCCGGCGTCATTGCCGAGCCACGGCAGGATCTCCTCGTCGTCCCGCCAGCGCGGCACCAACTGGTCCAGGGCCTCCAGCGAAGCCGCCGTGTCGTCGAGTCGGACACCCTCCTGGGCGGCCTGCGAGCGCAGCAGTTCGCACTCGGAGAGGAGTTCGGCGATGCCCTCGGGGTCGGGGGTGCCGGGCTTCTCCCGCCGGCCGCCCAGAAAAGGGATCTTCATACCCCCAGCGTGTCATCCACCCTGCCATGCGCACCACAGGCGCGCGGGCCCTCGATTCCGGTCGACTTGAGGTTGTGGCAAGGCTAGGGCCTGTCCGGCGGATCATGCCGCAGACGCGGGGCCTGGCACGCCGATCTGCGGCGTTGTCGTCGGTTGCCGACGCTCCGCGTCGACGCCCTCCTCCGCCTTGCAGCTCGACGCACCAGGCCCCGCTCACCTGCGTTGATTGGGCGCCGCCGCTTTCCTGCGACCTGATCCGCCGGACAGGCCCTAGACCTCGAGGTCCACCACGACCGGTGCGTGGTCCGAGGCGCCCTTGCCCTTGCGCTCCTCGCGGTCGACGTAGGCGTCGGTGACCGCCTTGGTGAACGGCTCGTTGGCGTACACCAGGTCGATGCGCATGCCTCGGTTCTTGGGGAAGCAGAGCTGGCGGTAGTCCCAGTAAGTGAACGCGTGCTCGTACTTCAGGGGCCGCGGGACCACGTCGGACAGGCCGGCCTCGCGCAGGGACGCCAGGGCGGCTCGCTCGGCGGGGGTGACGTGGGTGGAGCCCTCGAAAGCGGACCTGTCGTACACGTCGTCGTCCGTCGGGGCCACGTTGTAGTCGCCCATCACCGCGAACGGGCGGCTGCCGGCCGCGTCGCCCGCGACGGCTGCCTTCAGGGCCTCGAACCACTGGAGTTTGTAGGCGTAGTGGGGGTGGTCCACCTCGCGGCCGTTCGGCACGTACACCGACCAGACGCGGACCGGGCCGCAGGTCGCGGAGATGGCGCGGGGCTCCTGGAGGCCGTCGTAGCCGGGGTCGCCGGGCAGGCCCCTGACGACCTCCTTCAGGCCTACGCGGGAGAGCACCGCCACGCCGTTCCACCGGCCGGTGGCGTGGACCGCCGCCTCGTAGCCCAGGTCGCGCAGTTCGTCGAGGGGGAACTGCTCCTCGGCGACCTTGGCCTCCTGGAGGCACAGCACGTCCGTGCCACTGCTCTCCAGCCAGGCCAGGAGCCTCGGCAGGCGGGCGGTGATCGAGTTCACGTTCCAGGTCGCGATGCGCATGCCTCACAACCTACCGGGCGGGTCTGACAACTCCGCCCGGCCGGGTGCGGTCACACCTCGGCCGAGTCACCGGGCGTCAGCCGGAGGTGCTCCGAGCCGCCCAGGGCGCCGATCTGACGGTCGTAGATCGGGCGGGCGAGGTCGGTGAGCAGGGCGTCGTGGATGTCGTACGCGCGCTGCGGCTTGACCTCGCGGACGTAGTCGATGACCTCGGAGATCTTGTTCCAGGGGGCCATGACCGGGAGCATCAGCGTCTCGACGGCGTGGTCGGGGACGGTGAGGGCGTCGCCGGGGTGGAAGACCTTGCCGTCGTCGATGAGGTAACCGACGTTGGTGATGCGCGGGATGTCCGGGTGGATGACGGCGTGCAGTTCGCCGTGCACCTGGACGTCGAAGCCGGCGGCGGTGAAGGTGTCGCCGTGGCCGACGGTGTGCACGCGGCCGGGGAAGGCCGACGAGATCTTCTCCGCCACCGACTTCAGGGTCCAGATCTGCGCGGCCGGGTTGTTCTCCATGGCGGCACGCAGTCGCAGTTCGTCGAAGTGGTCGGGGTGCTCGTGGGTGACGAGGATCGCATCCGCGCCGAGCGCGGCGTCCTCCTCGCTGAATCCGCCGGGGTCGAGGACGAGCGTCTGCCCGTCCTTTTCGAGGCGGACGCAGGCGTGCGACTTCTTCGTGAGCTTCATGAGTCCATCGTGCCCCCGGGGCCGGGATGGGGCTCACTCGGTGGGGGTGGTCTCCTCGCGGATGACCTGCTGGGCCACCTTGAACGCGCTGTTGGCCGCCGGTACGCCGCAGTAGACCGCCGCCTGCAGCAGCACCTCCTTGATCTCGGCGGGGGTGAGGCCGTTGCGCAGGGCGGCACGGACGTGGAAGGCGAGTTCGTCCAGGTGGCCGCCCGCGACCAGGGCCGTGAGGGTGACACAGCTGCGCGAGCGGCGGTCGAGACCGGGCCGGTCCCAGATCTCGCCCCACGCATAGCGGGTGATGAACTCCTGGAAGTCCCCCGAGAACCCTTCGGCCTCCGCCAGCGCCCGGTCGACATGGGCGTCGCCGAGCACCTCGCGGCGGACCTTGATCCCGGCGTCGTACGGGTCGGGGCGGCTCATGACCTGCGGCTCCACGGCCGGGGCGATCTCCGGGCGGGGCGCGGGCTGCGGCGGTGCGGCGGACAGGACCGGTTTGACCGGGGCCGCCCCGATGGCCGCCATCTGGCCGGTGGTGGAGTCGAAGGCGGGCTGCCACGCGGTGGAGAAATGTCTCACCAGCAGGTCGGTGACGGCGGCCGGCTGCTCGACCGGGACCAGGTGGGAGGCGCCGGGGACGACGGCGAGCCGGGCGTCCGGGATGCCCGCGACCAGGGTACGGGCCTCGGCGGGGCCGGTGACCTGGTCGTCCGAGCCGACGAGGACGAGGGTCGGGACACCGACGCGGCCGAGTTCGGGCCGTACGTCGAACGCGGCGAGCGCCTCGCAGGCCGCGATGTAGCAGCCGGGGTCCGTGGTGCGCACCATCTGCACGGCCCACTCGGTGATCGCCGGCTGCGCGGCGGCGAACCCGCTCGTGAACCAGCGGTCGGGGGAGGTGCGGGCGATGGGGTCGAGCCCGTTCGTACGCACTATCACGCCCCGCTGCCGGAACTCGTCGGCCGTGCCGAAGCGCGGCGAGGCGGCGATCAGCGCGAGCGAGGCGAGGCGCTCCGGGTGGCGCAGGGCCAGCTCGATGCCGACCGCGCCGCCGAGGGCGCAGCCCGCGTAGCCGAAGCGCTGCACGCCGAGGCCGTCGAGCGTGGCGAGCAGCCGTGCGGAGAGGTCACCGACCGAGCCGGCCGGGTACGCGGGCGCGCCGCCGTGCCCCGGCAGGTCGAACCGGAAGATGCGCCACTGCTTGGCCAGCTCGGGGACCTGCCGGTCCCACATGTGCCACGTGGTACCCAGGGAGGGACCCAGGATCAGGACGGGAGCCTCTTCTGGCCCGTCAAAGCGGTATTGCAGGGTGTTCGACGGTGTCTCACTCACGCCTCAGACCCTCTCACGTATCACGGACTGCCCCTATGACGGGGGCCGTGAGGATACGGGCTGGATGAGGTGAAAGACCTCTCGGGCGACGTAGCGTGAGAGGCATCGGACGATGTCGCGTCGGGTCTTGCCCTCCTTGATGCGGCGTTCATAGTAGTCCTGGGTGCGCGGGTCGAGGGCAGGCGAGCAGGGCGGCACAGGCGCTCCGGGTTGTCCCCCATCGTGATCAGCAAGGTGACGGCCGTGTCCGGACCGATGCCCACCGCAGTGAGCAGCTGCGGGGCGTGGCGTTCCACGAGCCGGGCCAGGCGGCCTTCCAAGTCCTGGATCTGCTCGGTGAGTTGCCTGATTCGCTGGGCCAGTGGATACAGGGTAATGCGGGTGGCCTGCAGCACCACCTCTTCACCGTCCTCATCGTTCTGGCTGTCCTCGGCGAGCCACGCGCAGGTACGGAAGAGTTCTGCGTTGTGCAGCCCGGCCAGTTCTTCCCGCAGGTTTGGGTCGGCACTGACCAGGACAGCCAGCCCGGGCCGCGTTCTGGGCATCCAGCGGGTCCGACTTGCCGCGCCGGCGGCGGTCAGTCCGGTCGGGCCGGTTCACGTCGAACACTTCCACGCCCTGGGCCAGCAGGTAGCGAGACAGAGCCGCCCCGAAGGAGCCGGTCCCCTCCACTCCGGCCCGCCGCAGCGTGCCCAGCTCCCTGGCCCACTCCAGCAGTTCGCGGTATCCGGCAGCGGTGGCCGGGAACACCTCGGTGCCGATCACTTCCCCGACCAGGGAGAGCACAGCAGCCACATGAGTGTCCCGGTGCGTGTCCACTCCAAGGACCCCTTCCCCCACCGGCCGACGCCGGCGGGTACGCGGGGCAGGGGACGTACCGGTCATTTCCTTCGCTCAAAGCTCCCCGGCCCAGGCAGAGCGCTCTGCTGGAGGAACTGCTCGCGAAGTCGTACGCCGCTCGGGCCGCCGAATCGTGACGTGCGGCGGGCCGCACGAGTCGGTGATGTTGTGACGCATTACCGGGCCCGTGCGGCCTTGTTCGATCCTGCCTGATGCGGCCTTGATGGTGTACTTCTCGGCGTTTTGCGCACCGCACGCTGGGCGTGGAGGAGACCATGCTCCCGCGGGAAGGCAAGTTCGGCCACAGCGTGGGAAGCCCTGAACGACCTGCGCCCCGATTCGCAGTAGATCAACTGCCGCACCCATGGAAGGGGCCGTCTGACCGTGGGTCTGCCAAGCAGCAGGTCGCTGACCGTGGGAGCGCACTGATTCCTGGCGCCGTTGGTGAATCCTGAAGGCTGAACGTGATGTCGACCCTCGCGGTCCGTTGTGGTCGGCCAGAGTCGGATTCGGGTTCGGAGCGCGTCGCGGTGCGCGGCGAGTGCCCCGACTCAGGTGTGCAATCTCCGCGGCGTCCGATGCTCACGTCATGCCGATCCGCCGACCGTCGTCCGTGTCCGGGACGAGCGCGACGCTGAACTGCTCAGGCGCGGGCCGGTGTGGGCCACTCTGTTCCGACCTGATCAGCTGTCCTTGCCCATCGCCTTGCGGACGGCGTCACGAGTCCGGTCGATCACGGCTGCCACGGGTCCGACGGCGACATTCTCCGCCGCCGTCTCGACTCCCGGGTGCGGGCGGGTGGGCGCCATGGCCTCGGCAGCACGGACAGCCGTGGCCATCATGGCAAGCTGCTGCGCTCCGGCCTTCTCGCGCAGCCCGGGGAACTCGTACTGTTCCTCCGAAGCCGCGTGCTGGAGCACGTCCGCGCGCAGTTCCCGCAAGGCGGGCATGAACCCGGGGTCGTCGGGGTTCATGTCATCGAGTCGGCTCAGCTTCTCCTTCGCGGCCCTCTCCTCATCGAGACGGTCGTCGACCACGTGCTCACCGTCCTGCAGGAGACGGCGGGCTGCAGGGTGGACCACTTCCTCCTCGGCGGTCTCGTGGACGGCCAGCAGGCGGACGAGCCTGCGGAATGCCTCCGCCCGGTCGTCGGCGGTGGCGTTCTCGACCTCGGCGAAGAGATCACGGATGTGGTTGTGCTGCTGCATCAGCAGTGCCACGACGTCGTCGTTCTCGCCTGCGTCGTCGAGGTGGGGCATGGCGTCGGTCAAGAGATTCTCCCTTGGGGTGCGGTCCCGAAGCGGCGTCGGCCCGCAGACAGCGGGCACCTGGGCTTCGTCCAGGTTCTCCCTGGTGACGGGCGGCCGCGACCGCGCGGGGCCAAACGGCGCAGGCGATAACCCAGGGCGAGCAGCCGGGATCTCGACCTCGCACGGCTGGCGCGCGCCACTCCGCATCGCGGCTGGCCACGGGGGGTACCCGGGCCGGGTCCCAAGGAGTGCCGGGCCGTGAAGGGGGCGTCGCGATGGGCGTGCACGACCGGATCGCCGAGCTGCGCCGCGTCGCCCGGGAGCGGTTCGGGTGGAGCGACCTGGCCGCCGAGCAGACGGAGGCGATGGAGGCACTGCTCGACGGCCGCGACGTGCTGGTCGTCATGCCCACCGGTTCCGGCAAGTCGGCGATCTATCAGGTGCCGACCATCATGCTCGGTGGCCCCGCCGTCGTGGTATCGCCGCTGATCGCCCTGCAGCGCGACCAGGTCGCCCGCCTGCGGGAGAGCGCGGCACCGGACGCCGTGGCCGTGAACTCCGCACAGCCCCGGTCGGCCACCGACAGCGGCTGGCGGGCGATCCGGGACGGTGATGCCGAATACCTGTTCTTGTCCCCCGAGCAGCTGACCAAAGACAGTGTCGTGGAACAGCTGCGGGAACTGGGCCCCTCGCTGTTCGTCGTCGACGAGGCCCACTGCGTCTCCGCCTGGGGACACGACTTCCGTCCCGACTACCTGAACCTGGGTGAGGCCGCCGAACGGCTGGGCCGCCCGCCGGTACTCGCTCTGACGGCGACGGCCGCAGCCCCGGTCAGGGCGGACATCGTCGAGCACCTGCACATGCGCGAGGCCCACGTCGTGACGACCGGGACCGACCGGCCCACCATCCATCTGGCGGTGCGCACCTTCACCGACGACCCCGCCAAACGCGAGACCGTCGCACGCTGGACGGCCCAGGCGTGCGCCCCGGGCATCCTCTACACCGCCACCCGCAAGGACGCCGAGACGTACGCGGGGCGACTTCGGCAGGACGGAGTGGACGCCGAGGCGTACCACGCGGGCATGAAGGCAGCCGACCGCCGCCGGATCCACGACGGCTTCATGGCCGGCGCTCCCGCCGTGGTGGTGGCCACCTCCGCGTTCGGGATGGGCATCGACAAGGCGGACGTACGGTTCGTCGCCCACGCGTCCGTCCCGGAGTCGCTGGACTCCTACTACCAGGAGATCGGACGCGCCGGCCGGGACGGGGAGCCGGCCCGCGCGGTGCTGTTCTACCGCCCCGAGGACCTGGGACTGCAGAAGTTCCTCACGGCCCGAACCCTGGACGCCGACGCACTGCGCCGGATCATGACCACGCTGCTCGGCCAGGACGCTCCGCAGAGCCGTAGCCGGACCGCGCAGCTGTGCGGCCTGTCGCGCCGGAAGATGAGCGATCTGCTGAACCTGCTGGAAGAGGCGGGAGCGGTGACCGTCGAGGGCAGGCGCCGCGCGGTCCGGGCTCTGCCCGGCCGCATGGCGGACGAGGCCGCCGAAGGGGCGACACGGGTGTTCGAGCGGCGGCGCCGCGTCGACCGCTCGCGCATCGAGATGATGCGCGGCTACGCGGAGACGCCCACCTGCCGCCGCCAGTACCTTCTGGGTTACTTCGGCGAGCAGCTGGACGAGCCGTGCGGGCGGTGCGACGTGTGCGACCGCGACGACGAGCACCCCGCCACCGGAGCCGGGCACCGGCACGCCGCTCCTCCGCCCGGGCACGGCGGGCCCTATGAGACGAACGACCGGGTGCGCCACGCGGAGTGGGGTGCGGGCACGGTGATGCGCACGGAGGAGGACCGCCTCGTCGTGCTGTTCGAGCAGGTCGGCTACAAGACGCTGTCCCTGACAGCGGTACAGGAGGGCGACTTGCTCACCGGCACCTGATGCACCCGGCGACCGGGCCGGGCGGTGACCGGGCCTAGCAGCAGGTGAAAACACCACAAACGGTGTGCCGCGCCGCCTCGGGGTACCCGCCATCGGACACTGTCGGCCGCCGCTGGGGCGGTCGGACGTTGCGGCCGGTCTGCGCAGAGGAGAGATCCATGCCCGAGACGATCAAAGAGCAGACGGTTGAGCAACTGGGCGGCCCGAGCAGCGTGCTGGCCCGGCAACGCCGTGATCATGCCGAGATGGACAGGTTGATGGACCGCTATCAGACCCTGGCGGACGGCGAGGACCGCGAACGGGTCCTGCAGGAGACCGTCCAGCTGGTCTTCAGCCATGCCTTCGCCGAGGAGACCGTGCTGTGGCCGGCCGTCCGGCGCTCGGTCGAGGACGGGCACGAGTTGACCTTGCGGGTCGAGGAGGAACACCAGCAGATCAACGATCTTGTCGCCGACATCGAAAGCCTGAGTCCGGGTTCTGCTGAGCGTGAGGAGAAGGTACGGCGGGTCTTCGCATTGATACGGCAGGACATCCGCGACGAGGAGGATCTCGTGCTGCCCCGGCTGCAGGAAGCGATGCCCGCCGCGCAGCTGCGCCGGCTCGGCACGGCATGGGACACGGTGCGACGCAGCGCGCCCACCCACCCCCACCCCGTCATCCCGCGGCGCCCGCCCGGCAACGCGGTCCTGGGTGTGCCGCTCGGTCTCTACGACCGGATGCGCGACGCCTTCGGACTGAGCACGTCCATGGCTGCGGCCAAGAAGGTGTTCACCGGGCTCGCCGGGGTCCTGGTGCTGGTCGCGGCCGTCGCGATGCGCCGCAAACGACGTTGAACCAACCAGGTGCGGCGCTCGTGCCGAGGGCACCACGGGCCGGCCGTCGACGTCGGCACGCATCTTGATCGGGAGGCATCATGTCCGTGTGGTCATGGGTCCGCGAACACCTGGGGGGTCGCACGACCGAGCCCTCCGCAGAGGTCCGTTCGGGTCGGTCGGAGGACACGGGCGGTAAGCCGGACACCGAGGCGGCGGACCGGCACAGCACGACGGGGACGACGCCCAACGACGTCTTCGTGGGCCGGGTCGCGGGCGACGACCCCGGCTACCTGGAGACGGGCGCCGACAAGCGCGCCGAAACGGACACCGGAGAGGGCGACGAGACCACGACATCGGCGTAGCGAAGACACCGCCCGGCATCGGTGATCGCCCAGCAGGCGTTCCGGCCGGACGACTGGCCGTCCGCTGCCGAATCCGCCCATGTCCTCGCTGTGCCGCCGGCTGAGTGACGGTCGAGCATGGGCGGCGTTCCCTCCTCCCTGTCCTGAAGCGTGTTCTCCTCTCCCCTGAGGGCCGGTACGGCAGGAAGGAAGAGCCATGAGCGACTCCGTCCGGTCCGACACCGCACCGGGCACCGGCTCCGCGTCCCGCAAGGTCCATGGCCGTCTGCGCGCTGGTGCGCCGTCGCTGGAGTGCCGCCGTACGCGGTGCCCCAAAGGTTGACCGGCGCAGCCGGGGCACTCGGTGACCGTCGGCAGCTTCGAGACCCCGAGGGACATGATGAGCGGGACAGCACCAGGGACCGGCGACAGTCGGACGCGGCAGAGAAGGCTGGACATTTTTCTCAATGATCACCTGGCCGGTGGGACGGCCGGTGCAGAGCTTGCCCGGCGCATGGTTCACGAGCACGGAGATTCGCCCTACGGCGACGAACTGAGGATGCTGGCGGCGGCGCTGCGCCGCTCCGGCCACTCCTTGTTGGTCGAGCTGGAAGCGCTGCGGCTGGCAACGCAGGGCAAGGCGCTGCTCTGGCGTGCTCTGCTCGCCGCGTCGCCGCAGGACGCCCGTCTGGACTGGGGGCCGCTGGAGCAGCTGCTGCACAGAGCCCGGCAGCAGAGCGAGACGCTGGATTCCCTGCATGACAGAGCCGCGGCAGGGCTGCTGTCCCCCGCCCCATCGCGGGGAGCGACAGCGGTGACCGCCACCGGGAAGGAGACACCCTCATGATCCGTCCTGAGCACGTGGAGGCGCTTCTCGGATCCGACGCCGATGACGCCACACTGATCGTCACCGCCGGCACCGTCGTGGTCGTTCCGGCGTCGGCGCTGGACAGCGAACGATACCGAGGGGCCCTGGAGATCATCTCCCGGCACGATCTCGTCACCCGGCTCGGCACCAGCGCACCGTCCCGGCGTGACCTCGAGGAGACCGCCGCTCGTCTGGACACCGCTGTCACACGGCTCGGCGCCTGACAAGGCCGGCCTGGCGGTTGGCCCCCGGGACGGCGGGGTACCCGGCGCCAGCCCGTTCCGGCCGTCAGCCGAGGAGACCCCCATGGGCTTCAACCCTCTCGAACACCAAGGCATCCCCCTCGACCGCCAGCTGCGCAACTGGCGGGAGCTGGACGTCGAGCCCGTCGACCCCGACAAGAGCGACCCGTACACCCGCTGTCGGATCATCACGATGAACGGCATCGAGGTCGAGGCGATCCTCTTCAGCCACCAGTTCGCCCGCCGCTGCCCCGACCCGGAGATCAAACAGCAGCTGGCGGAGGTCCGCTACGTCGAGCACCAGCAGCAGAAGGCGGTCAACTGGCTGCTGCCCGGCCTCGCCTCCGTGCTGGAGACGACCATCGCCTACGAGCAGGTGGCGGTCGACCTCACCGGCTGGGTCGCCCGCCACGAGCCCGACCCGTATCTGAGACAGGCGTACGAGTTCGGCGTCCTGGAGGACTTCGACCATCTGTACCGGTACGCCAACCTCTACGAGATGATCGAGCACCGCAAGGCGGAGTCGATCGTCGACGGACTCACCGAGGTGATGCCGGGCCGGCCCACCAAGTTCCACCACCGCCATCCCGCCGACAACGTGCGTGAGCCCTACGACCGCGCGACGGTCGACCCGATCTCCCGGCTGCACGCGCTGACGATCATGTCGGCGGAGCAGCAGACCATGAACTTCTACATGAACGTCGGCCCCCAGTACATGGAGCCGATCGCCCGGCAGCTCTACCAGGAGATCGGGCTGATCGAGGAGGAGCACGTCACGCACTACGAGTCGCTCGTGGACCCGGGCGAGACGTGGTGGGAGCAGCTCGTCAACCACGAGTACAACGAGTGCTACCTCTACCACTCCTTCATGGAGCAGGAGTCCGACCCGAAGGTGAAGGCCGTCTGGGAGCTGCACCTGAACATGGAGCTGGAGCACCTCCGGATCGCCTGCGACCTGATGCGCCGCCACGACGGGCGGGAGCCGCAGGAGATCCTGGCGCCGGAGCTGCCGAACGTGCTCACCTTCGAGGAGAACAAGCAGTTCGTGCGCGGCCTCCTCGACACCCAGATGGACCTGACCACGCTCGGCACCGGCTACGTCCGGGACGCGCACGAACGGTTCGAGCGGATGCAGGAGCAGATCCACGGTGGGGAGGAGCCGCCCAGCGAGCGGGTGATGGCCCAGCACCGGAAGATGTTCGGCCGCGAGTACCGGATGGAGACCGAGGGACCGCATCCCGACGTCGCTTCGCGGGAGAGGAGCTGACATGGCCGGCATCGCCGCATCCGACGCCGACGTCGTGGCCCTGCTCATGCGCCAGCACGGCGACATCCGCAATCTGTTCGACGAGGTGGAGAAGACCACCGGGGACGAGCGGCGGGCCGCCTTCCGTCGCCTCGTCCGCCTGCTCGCCGTGCACGAGACGGCCGAGGAGGAGGTGATCCATCCCTTCACCCGCCGGACAGGGCCGGGCGGCGAGAAGGTGGTTGAGGAACGGCTGCGTGAGGAACGCGAGGCCAAGGAGCTGTTGTCCCGCCTGGACGGGATGGACACCGACGACCCGAAGTTCCTTCCCGAGCTGCAGGTGCTGCGCCTCGATGTGATGCGGCACGCCCGGGCCGAGGAGCGTTACGAGTTCAACCACATCCGCCGCCACTCGGACAAGGCCCGCCTGGCCTCCATGGCCACGGCACTGCGTGCCGCCGAGGCCATGGCCCCGACCCACCCGCACCCCGGCACCGAGTCCGCGGCGAAGAACCTGACCCTGGGCCCCCTCGCCGCCCTCGTCGACCGCACCCGGGACGCCGTACGTAAGGCCATGGGCAAGGACGGATAGCCGACCGAACCCGGCACGGTGGACCATGAACGCAGACGACAGCACCTTCCTGGCCCGGGGTCTGTGGCGCTCAGGCTGCCGGGCCAGGACCTGGGTTGGGCGCGACGCTTCTGCTGACCAGCTCGGTCTGGAACCCGTCGACGAACGGCCCGGTGGGGCTGCTCTACCGTGCGGGGGCCCCGGGACGTTGGGTTGAAGGGGGGTCGCCGACTGCCCCGACGGGCCCGAGTCGGCTTCGTCGGCGTCGCTGCCCGTGCGCTCGGTTGACCGCCGCCGGTGGTGCCGTAGCCGCCGGGAACGCCGGGGACGCTGTCGGCGTCGCAACGGCGGCTGGCCGCCTTTGGAGAGACAGCGAAACGGAAGCAGGGCACCCGCCGCGCGCTGGGCGCCCACCCTGACGGGCCTACAGCCGGTGTCGTGGTCGATGATCATCGCAGCCCAGGTGCTTGTCGACGAAGAACTCCGCGTAACAACGGTCGTCGGTGCGGTGCCGCAGCAGCTCCCTCCACAGCTCCGCTGCATCGGCGACGGCTTTGACGATCTCCTGGAGGGCAGCCGAGAAGATGCAGGCTCGAGAGCGACGCGGCATCACGTGGGTGGGCGGCGCGTTGAGTGCCCCCGAGCGAAGGGACTCAGTAGGTTTTGTCCGCATACACATCCAAAACCGATGCCCGACGCAGGGCGGCGAGCGACCGGTGAGGCGGCCGCAGCGGCGGGGCGGACAAGACTTTCGGGAAGGCGCTACGTGAGTCCCAACGGCTCTGACCTCCCCCACGCCCTGGGGGGCGCGGGCGGTACCCCCACGCCGCGGCGGCCGACGCGGCGGAAGCCCGTGCAGGCACTGACTGCGGGCCTGGTCCTGGCGACCGCCACCAGTTGTACGTACAAGGACTTCCCCCGCCTGGGGATGCCCACCCCGGTAACGGAGGAGGCTCCGCGGATCCTTTCCCTGTGGCAGGGTTCCTGGGCGGCTGCGCTAGCGGTGGGAGTGGTGGTCTGGGGGCTGATCCTGTGGGCGGCGATCTTCCACCGGCGCAACAGGACGAAGGTCGAGGTTCCCCCGCAGACCCGGTACAACATGCCGATCGAGGCGCTGTACACCACGGTTCCGCTGATCATCGTCTCGGTCCTCTTCTACTTCACCGCCCGCGACGAGTCCGAGCTCCTCGCGCTCTCCGAACGGCCGGCCCACACGATCAGCGTGGTCGGCTTCCAGTGGAGCTGGGGCTTCAACTACATCGAGAACGTGGACGGCAAGGCAGATACGGGCAACGCGAACGCCGATCCCGACCTGAGGATTGTTCCGGACAGGTACAGCAGGGATTTCCCCGAGGGCGCCGAAGGTGTCTACGACGTGGGCGTCCCCAGCACCCGCAACCCGCAGACCGGTAATCCCGGCCCGACACTGTGGCTACCGAGGGGCGAGAAGGTCCGGTTCGTCCTGTCCTCGCGTGACGTCATCCATTCTTTCTGGGTGTTGCCGTTCCTGATGAAGCAGGACGTTTTCCCGGGCCACAATGTCAATGCCTTTGAGGTGACGCCCAACCGTGAGGGCACCTTCCGGGGGAAGTGCGCCGAACTCTGCGGCGTCGACCACGCCCGGATGCTGTTCAACGTCAAAGTCGTCACCCCTGACCGCTATCAGCAGCACCTCAAGGAACTGGCCGCGAAGGGGCAGCGCGGCTTCATTCCGGCGGGCATCGACATCGCTGACCCGGCCAGAAACGCTGAGCCACGCAAACTGTAAGGACCCGGCCATGAAAAAGGCCACGGCCGACCGTGTGCGAGGCGGTGCTGGAGCAGGCGAGCACGGTGCACTCGCTCCAGCCCTGGCAGCACAATGACGGGGTGGCTTCGCCGTGAGCCTGGGGAACTCTGCGGCGACGGCCCGGCGCAGGTCGTCAACGAGCCAGCGCCTCATCAGCCAGGAATTGGCGCCACACGGCGTTGATCAGCCGGAGTGTCGAGCGAACCGTCCGGTTCAGCGAGACGGCGGTTCCACCAGCCGGGGCGGGCCGCCGCGATCGCCTTCAGCCGGCGGTGTTCCGCACGCTGGGCGGCGATGAGGAGGGGAACCAGCGGAGGAGTCAGCGGCAGGCGTCGCGTAGCGGAGTCGTTCTCCAGGAGCAGGGCTGCCACGGCCGCGGTACCGGAGACGTAGAGGATCGGGTTGTAGTACGGCATAAGCCGCGGGCCAAGCCCTTCGCAGTCCGTGAGCCACGGAAGACCCAGCCGCGTCCGCCTGCGCGGCCAGCCCGTCAGGTGGGCGATCACCGCAGCCAGGCTCACGCTGTTGAGCACGGCGAAGGCCGGATCGTCCTGCGAGGGCCGGGTGCCCCCCGCGCGCCAGGCCGTTGCCGTACCGACGGCCCACGCGGTCGCAGCGGTGAATGGTCCGAGAAGGGACGCCAAGGGCATCCCGACGCCTGCGGCCAGTTCGAAGAAGACGTGTCCGGCTGTCGCGGCTGCGGTGACCCTGGTCAGGGGCCGCCGTCGGCGCGCCGTCCGGTTCATCGCCGTCACCTCCCCCGCCTCCGGGCGTTCCGCCTGCTGTCCTGCTCATGGCCGCCCTGGTGCGGGCGGCATCGGTCCGACGGTGTGGGTCGCACCGGCTCGCTGCCCTGTTGCGGTTGCCGCCGCGGGTACCCAGAGCTGCGCGTCGCCACCCACTGGCCCTCGCGCGTATACCCGGCGGCTGATGATCGCGGATCTACCGCATGCGTGAGCGCGCGGCGCCGGGTCAGCACCGGCCGTACGGTGGACCGGCGGGGCGTCGTAGCGTTTTACGGGGAGGAGGTTTCACCCACCGCCTGCCTCGGCCGTCGACCGGTCTGGCAGGCAGCCACCACAGCGAGCGCTGGAGGGCCGGTTCCGATGGCCACGCCGGTTATGGACAGGGCGGAGCAGACTTCCGCCGCGTCCCCGTACATCACGGCCACCTTCCGGATCCGCCGGTTCAACCCGGAGGTCTCCGCGGAGGCGACCTGGCAGGACTTCCTGGTCGAGATCGATCCGAAGGAGCGCGTCCTCGACGGTCTGCACAAGATCAAGTGGGAGCAGGACGGCTCGCTGACCTTCCGCCGTTCCTGCGCGCACGGCATCTGCGGGTCGGATGCCATGCGGATCAACGGCCGCAACCGGCTGGCGTGCAAGACACTGATCAAAGACATCAACCCGGGCAAGCCCATCACAGTCGAGCCCATCAAGGGCCTGACCGTACTCAAGGACCTGGTCGTGGACATGGAGCCGTTCTTCCAGGGCTACCGGGACGTGATGCCGTTCCTCATCACGACTGGCAACGAGCCCACCCGGGAGCGCATCCAGTCCGCGGAGGACAGGGAGCGCTTCGACGACACGACCAAGTGCATCCTGTGCGCCGCGTGCACATCGTCGTGCCCGGTCTTCTGGACCGACGGCCAGTACTTCGGGCCGGCGGCGATCGTCAACGCGCACCGCTTCATCTTCGACAGCCGGGACGACGGCGGTGAGCAGCGGCTGGAGATCCTCAACGGAAATGACGGAGTGTGGCGCTGCCGCACAATCTTCAACTGCACCGACGTGTGTCCGCGTGGCATCGCCATCACCAAGGCGATCCAGGAAGTGAAGCGGGCGCTGATCACACGCCGCATCTGACCGGCAGCGCGCCGACGCCGCCGGCTCGGGCCTGGGCGAGGACCCGTTCGGCTGCGCTGGTACCTGCGCTCGGGGGCTTTCCAGCCGACTCGGTGTCGGTGCAGCCGGTGACGGGCGCTGTCACGTGCTGCCGTTGGTGCAGCCGGCGATGCGCGCCGTCACGTGCTGTTGTCTCCGTGGGTCGGTCCGTCAGCCTGTTCGGCCGGCTGGGGATGGTCGCGTTGGAAGGTGGCGTACAGCCACCACAGGGACGGCAGCAGGAGGACTGCTCCGACGGCCAGGGAGATCAGGCTGGCCGACAGGACGGTGTCGGTGGCGGCGGCGTCCTGGAGTGTGACGCCGGGCAGCAGCCGGGGGTACTGGGCGATTCCCCAGCCCCACAGCAGGCCGGCGACTGCCAGGGCGGCTGTCAGCCGCACGGCCAGAAAGTGCCGGCCCCACATCAGCAGGGCCAGGGAGACCAGCCCCGACGCCACGGAGAGGATCAGCAGGGGCAGGGCGCTGCCGGAGGTGAGTTCGGAGTAGAGATCGGGTGCGTCGGCGTGCAGGACGACGAGCCCTGCCGCGGACAGGGCACCGACGACGAGGCCGGTGAGGAGTGCGCGGCGGCGGAACGCCTCGGTCAGCGGCGTATCACCGGCTCGCTGGGCGTCTCGGGTGAGATAGACCGCGGCGAGATAGGCGGCGGTTCCCACCGCGAGAGCCCCGCTGATCAGGGAGGTGGGGTTGATCCAGCTGGAGACGGTGTCGCCTTGGGTGACGCCCGCGGGGACCCGGCCGGAGGCCACCGCGCCCGCCACGGTGCCCAGGAAGAAGGGCGTGGCGAGGGAGGAGAAGGCGAAGGTGGCGCCGAAGAGGCGTTGCTGCCAGATCTCCACGCTGACCTTGCGGAAGGCGAACGCCGCACCGCGGGCGATGATCCCCAGGGCGGCCAGGGTCAGCGGAATGTAGAGGGTGGAGGCGATGGCTGCGAAGACGGGCGGGATACCGGTCCACAGCAGCACGATGACGAAGATCAGCCAGACGTGGTTGGCCTCCCATACGGGACCGATGGAGTGCTCCACCAGGTCGCGCTGGGGCCTGCCGCGTCGGGTGGTTCCGGCGAGCAGGTCCCATACCCCGCCGCCGAAGTCGGCGCCGCCGAACAACACGTAGGCGGTCAGGCCGATCCACAGCACGGCCAGCGTGGTCTCGGGCAGTGACATGACCGGTGTCCTACCTTCCGCTCGGCGTCTCAGACGACCTTGAACTCGGCGACATCGCGCTCCTGCGGGGCGATGGGCACCGGCTGGGCACGGGCCAAGAGGCGCAGCACATAAACCGTGGCCACGGTCAGCACGAGATACACGACGCTGACCACCACGAATCCCCACACCACTCCGGGTGCCGGGTTGACCGCCTCGGAGGTGCGCATGACGCGGTAGACGATCCAGGGCTGGCGCCCCACCTCCGTGACGACCCACCCGGCCTCCAGCGCCAGTACCGCGGCCGGACCGGAGAGCGCGGCGGCGCGCAGGAACCACCGGGTGCCCGGCAGCCGTTTGCGGCGCCGCCACACCAGGCCGAGCCAGGCGGACAGGGCCAGCAGCGCGAACCCGGAGCCCACCATGATCTGGAACGCCCAGTGGGTGATGTTGACGGGCGGGCGGTCGCGCGCCGGAACCTCGTTCAGCCCCGTGATGCGCGCATCAGGGTCGAAGTGCGCCAGCAGGGACAGGCCGCGCGGGATTTCCAGGGCGTAGCGCATCTCGCCGTCGACGGCGATACCGCCCACATGCAGGGGAACACCGCGCGCGGTGTCGAAGACCCCCTCCATGGCGGCGAGTTTGACGGGCTGGTTGTCCGCCACGAAGTGCGCCGCCCAGTCACCCACCCCGATCTGCACCGGGGTCACCAGGGCGGCGATCGTGAACGGCACCAGGAAGCCGAGCCGGTGGTACCGGTCGCGGCGGCCGCTCAGCATCGCGACTGCGTACACACTGGCCATGAGGAAACCGGCGACCATGAAGGCGGCGAGGATCATGTGAACGGTCTGCGGCGGGGTCGCCGGATTGAACATCGCCTCCCAGGGATCGACGGCGACGACCCGGTCGCCCCGCATCTGGAAGCCCACGGGTTGCTGCATCCAGGCGTTGGCTGCGACCACGAAGAAGGCGCTGGCCACGCCCGCGACGAGGATCGGCAGTGCGGTGAGCATGTGCTGGCGGGGCGGCAGCCGGTCCCAGGCGTACAGGTAGATGCCGAGGAAGATCGCCTCGATGAAGAAGGCGATGCCCTCCAGTGAGAACGGCAGGCCGATGACCTGTCCGTAGGTGCCCATCATCCCGGGCCACAGCAGGCCCATCTCGAACGACAGGATGGTTCCGGACACCGCTCCGACCGCGAACAGCACCCCCATCGCCTTCGCCCACCGCCGCGCCAACAGCCGGTAGTGCACATCCCCCGTGCGGTGACCGCGCCACTCGGCGAACACGGTGATCGCGGGCATCCCCACCCCCAGGCAGGCGACGATGATGTGCCAGCCCAGCGACAACGCCATCTGCGACCGTGCCGCCCCCAAGCCGCCGGCCTCGGCAGCGGACAGCACGTCCCCCACAAGCGCGGATCCGCTCACCCGAATTCCTCCTCATGGCAGACATCGGGCGCAGACCCGGCACGCGGGACATGAGACCACCATGGCCCGCAACCCGGTGGCCACCAGGCCGCCCTCCGCGCCAACGTGCAGGAACGGGCCCGGTGCAAAACCTCGCGTCCCTCGCATCGACCATCCGGCAGCCCGGGTAGAACCGGCTGGCCGCCGCCGGGCAACGCCGCCAAGGTATGGCACCCGACAGGCATGTCACAGCAGCGACGCGACGTCAGCCGCAATCGGCACAGGCTCCGAGCAGCGAGGCCCGCAGGGCGGGGCTGGCCGTCTGCTAGCGGAGTGGTGGAGTACAGGGTGGATCACTTGGCCTCGCAGCCGATGCCGTCACCGTCCCGGTCAAGGCGGTCCGGGGCGTCGGGAGCCGCCCCAGTCGGGGCCTGAACGCCCCGGGCAGTCCACATCGGGAACCAGCGGGAGGCTCGTCCGGGAGGTCCGGGAGGTCCGGGAGGTCCGGGCGTGCCGGGGTGTCCGGGGCAGGTGAGTCAGGCGAGTCGTTCGTTGCCTCTTTCGGGCACCACCTGCTGGCAAGCTCGTCGTTCCCCCGCATCTGCTGCGGCTGCGGCAGCCGTCGGAACGGCGGCCGAAGCGCACGGCTGCCGGATCGCACCCTGCGGGACGCCTTCGCTGCGCCACGGTCACCCTGGCAGGTCCTGAACCGGATCTTGGTGTGGCTACCGACGCTGACGGCCATGTCGGCCAACTCCCCTCTCTGGGACGGGCACGACACCGGCTCACCCTGCGGAGAGAAGGTGACCGGGCAAAGTGACCGGGGTCGGCCTCGTGGGGCGGCTCAGAGCGACGCGGAAGAAAACCTCGTGTGCTCGGCCCTGACTAGCTGATCAAGTGGCCGCAGCCCTCAGGTACTGCCGCGTAGCCAACCGTGGCGAGAGGCGGTGGAGACCGCACAGACTGGCACTTGGAGTGATGCCCTGTCGCTGGCGCAGGATGCCAGGCGCGCATGGCGAACGGCCGGGCCGGTTTCCGCGATCGCGGGTACGCTGCCGACCAGGCGCGAGGGTCGGGGGCGTGGGGTGCGTACCGGAACGCTGGCCGTGCTGGCCGGGACCTGCGGGCTGCTGGGCGCCCTGCTGGGGCTGGCCGCGAACGCGGCCACCGGGTATGAGAAATGGCCTGGACCACTGGATCAGGTGCGTGCCCATGCCTGGCCCATAACCGGCGTCCTGGGCGGAGCCCTGGTGGTTCTCGCGGTCCTGGCCGTCGTTATCGAGCGCCGCCCCGAACCTGCGGCCCGTACCGATCCCCGTCCACCGGGCCCGCCGCTCGTTCCCGATCACTTCGTGGCTCGCGAGCAGAGCCGTGAGGTCGTGACGGCCGTGTGCACCGGTGGTGGTCAGGTGGGCATCACCACGTCGCTGCGGGGATCGGGCGGGTTCGGCAAGACACTGCTGGCCAAGTACGTGTGCGGGCAACGACAGGTGCAGCGGCACTTCCGTGGACGGGTGTACTTCCTGACGGTGGGCCGGGACGTGCGCAGTCGCGCGGAGATCGCCGCGAAGGTCGGTGAGGCCGTCACGCTGATCACCGGAGACACCAGCACGCCGACCACTAACCCGGAAGCCGCAGGAGCGCACCTGCATCGGCATCGTCCCCGAGGTCGCGCAGCACCGTACCCAGCACCCCGCCCTGCGCTTCGTTCCCCTGACCAGCGCACCGCCGAGCCCGGTCAGCCTCGTCCACTTTCCCGACACTCAGCAGACGCTGATCCGCCGGTTCCTGGACGCCGCCCAACAGGCAGCCACACAAGTGGCCACCCCTGGGTGATCGCACATAGCTGCAGATCGGATGAGGGTGCTGTCGATCAGCTGGTTGAGTAGGAGCCGGTCGCGGTAGCGGACCTGGTGGATGCGAGTGAACTCCATGCCTTCGCCTGGAGACCGTCCCGACGCCGAGGAGGCCGAGGCGCTGCTCCGGGCGATACGCGTCCTGGGCGTGCCCGCGTGGCTGTCGTACACGGTCGCCGGCGACCGCACCCGGCCAGCAGCCCCTGGAGGAGGCGTTCGCCCTGGCCGCCGCCATGGTCGAGGTGATTCGCGGTCGACGCGCACTGCTGCGCGCCACAGGATATGGGCGGCGCCATCGCGACGGCGGCCCGGGTGACCGGCAAGCCGGTCGTCGTATACCCGGACAGCGGTGAGGCCTGGGACACCGAGGCCCACGCGCGGACCGGCTGCTCCGGCTTCACGGCCGAGCAGGTGACCGGCTGGGAGCGGGCCGGGGCACGGCTGACCGGCGGGCTCCGCCCGGTCGGTCCGTAGGCGATCATGGCAATCTTGGGGACGGTGAGCGAGGCCCGTGCCGTGTAACTCCTGTGAACCATGGGTTGGTTGATGCTTCAAGATTGCATAGTAGGTTTCCCCAAGCCCACTGTGCTGATCAAGGAGATCCACCTTGACTGAGGTGCCACCCCCCACCCAGGAGGAACTGGACGCGTTCGTACGAACCCGTCTGGCGCTCGCCGGTTTCGATCTGACACTGCTGCCGGAGCAAGGGGACGCCGAGACCGGCGTACCCACCCGGGCCCAAGTCCTGGAGAACCTGCGGTCATTCGTGGCATCCGTGCCCGGGGCCATATCCGCGTGGACCCCGTCCGCCGAGAGCCCTGCGTACGCCCAGCAGGAGGCACCTCCCCTCCTCTACCCGTCCATCGCGGAGGCATGGACCGGGAAAGTGGGCGAGTGATGGCGGACAGAGCACTCAACAGGCGAGTCTTCCTGGCGAGTTCGGCCGCGATGGCGAGCGGGGTGGCGCTTTCGGCGGCGCCGGCCCAGGCCCGCACCGCCCCGCCCCGCATCCCCGACGTCGACGTACGGCAGGCCGCGCGGAACGATCCCTCCGAGGCCACCCTCGCCGAGGCCGTCGTGCTCATGCGGCGCGGGAAACTCACGGCGACGGAGCTCACCGAGGCGTACCTGGAGCGGATCGAGCGGTACGACGCGGTGTACCAGGCGTACGCGCAGGTCACCGGAGAGGCTGCGCTCGCCGCCGCGCGCAAGGCGGACCGGGGCCAGGGCCCGCGGGATGTCCTGCACGGCATCCCTCTGTGCGTCAAGGACAACTACTTCACCGATGGCGTGCCGACGCGCTGTAACTCCTTCATCTTCGAGGACTTCGTACCGGACGAGGACGCGACCGCCGTGGCCCGTCTGCGGGAGGCGGGCGGGATCCTCCTCGGGAAGGGGCAGATGGGTCCGCTGGCGACCACGCGGGCCACGACGCCGAACGGCACGGTGACCACGGTCAACGCGTGGACGCCCGACGATCCGTCCGTCGACCCGGGCGGCTCCTCCACGGGACCCGCCTGCGCGGTGGCCGCGCGGCTCGCGTCCTCCTCCATCGGCACCCAGACCGGCGGTTCGATCGTGCTGCCGTCCAACCAGCAGAACCTGACCGGGCTGAAGCCCACGATGGGGCGGGTCTCCCTGCACGGCGTCATACCGCTGTCGTTCACCCGAGACCACGCGGGGCCGCTGGCTCGGGATGCCATGGACGCGGCGATCATGCTCCAGGTGATGGCCGGTCCGGACGCCCGTGACCCGCGCACCCTGGGGCTGCCGGACGTACCCGACCTCATCAGGGCGGCAACGCCCCTCGGAGCGAAGGGAGTTCGTGTACGCCGGGCCACGAAGGTCGGCGTGCCGGCCGACTTCCTCTCCGACCGGAAAGAGCTGCGCAGCACCTTCCTCGACCGGCTCGGCGCGATCCCCGGTGTCACGCTCGTCGATGTCACGTACCCGGACGACTGGGCGCTCCTCACCGGCACCTTCAACGCGGCACGGCTCTGCGAGCGCACGGAGCCGTTCCGGCACTGGCTGCGCGCCGATCCGGCCAAGCTCGGTGTGGTGCTGCTGAGTTGGCTGCAGGGTCTGATGCTCTCGGGCGACGAGTGGATCACAGCCCAGCGCGCCAAGAACCACCTGCTGAGAGA
Organism: Streptomyces sp. SA15; assembly: GCF_002291145.1. Lineage (GTDB taxonomy): Bacteria > Actinomycetota > Actinomycetes > Streptomycetales > Streptomycetaceae > Streptomyces. Next base: position 17,340 of record NZ_NTGE01000039.1, on the reverse strand, counting down.
GGTGCTCGACGGCGTGCTGAACCAGTGCGACGTGATCCTCCAGACCGGCCCCGTCCCCTTCGACCTTCTCGGCCTGCCCGAGATCGCCTTCCCCATCGGCTTCGACGGCGACGGTGTCCCGACGGGCGTCATCCTCGGCGGCCAGCCGTACGAGGAGGACCGCCTCCTGGAGGTCGCCGCGGCCTACCAGGCGGTCACGGACTGGCACACCCGACGCCCGGCGGACCCGACCGGGAGCCACGCACGGCTCAGGGCGTCGACGGCCCGCCCGCGCCTCTCGGCGGAGGAGGTGGCGGCCACGTCGGCGTAGCGCGCCACACGTGCTTTGGGTGCGGTAAGGGCCGCAACATGATGAAGACCCGGCCGGCGTCCGGGGAGTAACACGGCAGGAAGCGGACGGCCGCCCTGGGAGCCGTCCACGACGCCGAGCCGGCGGCGCGCACGGTGGACGACGTCATCGCCGACCCCGGTCGGCATGGCGCCGCCCCTCCCGTATCCCCCGAGCGCCGCTTCCGGGCCGAAGGCCAGGTCGAAGCGGTTGTACGGCTCAGTGAACGACACCGCCGCCGAGGTGGTGGCCTCCGTGTTCGACCAGGCAAGCAGCGCCGGCCCTGGTCGTCCTCGTCGACGGTGCCCGCCATCAGATCGACCTCATCGAGGCCGAAGCAGAGCAGCGCGGTGCGGACATCCACATCATCATCGACCTGATCCACGTGCACGAACATCTGTGGCGAGCGGCCTGTTGCCCGGACGACACCGGCGAGGCCTCCGCCGAGACCTGGGTCGTCCGCCGCGCCCGCACCCTCCTGGCCGGTGACGCGCAGCGGATCACCGCCGCGCTCAAAGCGGCCGCCCGCACTGCATGACTGCGCTGCGCCAAACGCAAGGGCATCGAGGCGGCCGTGAACCCCCTGGCCAGCAAGGCCGAATACCTGCGCTGCGACACCGCCCCGAACACGCGGCTGGCCCATCGCAGCCTGCATCATCGAAGGAGCATGCCGCCACCTGACGAAGCCCGCCTGGACATCACACCGGCGCCCGCTGGGGCCTGGCCGGTGCTGAAAACATGACCGGCTCGTACTCACCGCCTGATCGACAGCACCCTCATTGAATCCGCACCCATCGCCCATCGCGGCCCGGTGAGCAGAATCTATGCCTGAGATCTCCCGCCGAGCCGGCCTTCCACGAGGCCGGCCTCTCTTCCGTGCTGCGGGTCGCGGTCCATGGAACGTGGGTGCAGCTGGGCCGGTGAGCGGCCCGCGCCGACACAACGTCAGCAACACATGCTCAAGAAGCGACACATGCCACTCGTACGCATCGATCTCATCCGCGGACGCCGTATCGACGAAGTGCGGGCGGTCGCCGACGCGACGCACCGGGCACTCGTGGACGTGCTGAACATCCCTGAGCGGGACAGGTTCCAGATCATCACCGAGCACGACGCCGATCACGTCGTCGCCCTCGACGCCGACCTGGGCTTCGAGCGCACCGATCGCATAGTGATGATCCAGATCTTCACCCAGACAGGACGCACCACCGAGGTCAAGCAACGCGTCTACCACACCATCGCCAAGCAGCTGGAAGCCCTCGGTATCAGCGGCGAAGACGTCTTCATCAGCATCATGGAGAACGGTCCTCAGGACTGGTCCTTCGGCCACGGGCGCCCCCAGTACATCGAAGGTGTCCTGCCCGTCCCCGGCCGCTGAGAAAATCCACCCCATAGCCGACCGCAGGTATGCTCCTGGTCACCCAAGGCCCATGTGGAGGTCGCCATGGAACTGTCCGACCTGCGGGTCTTCCTGGCTGTCGCTCGAACTCAGGGCATCACCAAGGCCGCTCAGGAACTGCACACCGTGCAGTCGAATGTCAGCGCGCGGATCCACTCGCTGGAAAAGGAGCTCGGCGCCCCGCTGTTCCGTCGGCACGCCCGGGGCGTGGCGCTGACCAATGCGGGCGAGCAGCTGCTGCCGTATGCCGAGCGCATCAGCAGGCTCGTCGACGACGCACGACACGTCATCGGCGACGAGACCGATCCGTGCGGACCGCTGCGGATCGGGTCCATGGAGACCACGGCGGGCCTGCGGCTTCCCGCGGTGCTGGCAGCCTTCGCGGAGGACTGTCCCCGCGTCGAGTTCTCGCTGATCACAGGGCCGACCGAACAGCTGGTACGGGACGTCCTGGAGTACCGGCTCGACGGCGCGCTGGTCAGTGGCCCCGTGCGGCAGCCCGACATGGTGGAGACCCCGGTCTTCGAGGAACGCCTCGTCCTCGTCACGGCACGCCGGGTCACCGACCTGGACTCCGTCATGCGCGACCCCAAGATCCTCGTCTTCCGTACCGGCTGCTCCTACCGCAGGCGCTTGGAAAGCATCCTGCAGGCGCGGGGCGCTGCCGGTGTTCGCTGCATGGAATTCGGAACTCTGGACGGCATCCTCGGCTGCGTCGGGGCCGCCATGGGCCTCACCCTGCTGCCTGCCGCTGTGGTCGAGCGGCACGCCTCCCAGGAACAACTTCGCGTACACGAGCTGCCGGAGGAGGAGGCACGCGCTCAGACTGTCTTCGTCCAGCGCGTCGACACACCGCCGTCGCCCGCCCTGACGCGCTTCCTCACACACGCGCGGGCCGCGGAGCAGGCTCCACCCGCCCTGCGGATGGTCGGGCGTTCTGCCACGGCAACCGGCTGAGCGACGGCTGATCGGCCTCCGAGAAGTGGGGTGCGTTTCCGCGCCCGTTGCGGAGCAGCTGATGTCACCGCGGTGCGGTGCATCGGCGTGCTGCCGCATCGGCCTCGTACTGGATGTACTGGGTTGATGCGGCAGTGCGTCAAGGTGCCGGGCGGCGGCGGGGGGCGTGCCTCACTTCCCGAGGCCGTTAAGTCACCGGCCTGACGCTCGTTGGCCATCGGAAAGTTCTCTTCCAGCGATGCCTCCCATCGCAACCAATCGTTGGATATGAAATCTCGGTGAACCTACTGTCCCCCTAACGCCGCACCGCCCGCCGCACCGCCGGGCGGATGCCTGGACGAAGGGGACTTCGCCTTGCTGACAACGCGCCTTACCCACGCCTTCGGAATCGAGCACCCCGTCGTGCTCGCCCCGATGGACCTGGTCTCCGGGGCCCGGCTCGCCACCGCGGTGACCACCGCGGGCGGACTCGGCATGATCGGCGGAGGCTACGGCGACGCAGAGTGGCTGAAGCGGGAGTTCGCCGCCGCGGCCGGCACCCGGGTGGGGTGCGGCTTCATCACCTGGAGCCTGGCCCGCCACCCCGAGCTGCTCGACGTCGCCCTGGAGCACCAGCCCGCCGCGGTCATGCTGTCCTTCGGCGACCCGGCCCCGTTCGCCGACCGGATCCGCGCCGCGGCCGTACCGCTGCTGTGCCAGGTCCACACGCTCGACCAGGCCCGCCAGGTCCTTGACGCCGGAGCGGACGTCATCGTCGCGCAGGGCGGGGAGGCCGGCGGGCACGGAGTCGGGACGCGGTCGACGTTCACCCTCGTACCCGATGTCGCGGACCTGATCGCCGACCGCTCTCCGCACACGCTCCTGCTGGGCGCCGGCGGGGTGGCGGACGGTCGCGGACTCGCCGCCGCGCTCGCCCTCGGCGCGGACGGTGTCCTGGTCGGAACCCGCTTCTGGGCGACGGAGGAGGCGGTGGTCTCCGCTCGCGCCCACGCCCGCGCGGTGGCCGCCGGCGGCGACGACACCGTCCGAACCAGCGTCTACGACATCGTGCGCCAGTACGACTGGCCCGCCGAGTACAACGGTCGCCTGCTGCGCAACCACTTCGTCGACCGGTGGCACGGGCGGGAGTCGGAACTCGGCGCACATCTCGCCGAGGCCGCCGCGGAGTTCAAGGCCGCTGTCTCGCAGCAGGACTTCGACGTCGCGAACATGATCGTCGGCGAGTGCGTGGGCCTGGTCCAGGAGACCCTGCCCGCCGGTGAAGTGGTGCGCAGGATGGCGCAGGACGCCGCCGCCCGCCTCGGCCGTTGGGCGCCGCAGACCGCCGCGGTCAGCGGCTGAGCCGACACTGTCCCGCAGCGCGCGGACACGGTCGCGGGTCGACATCCCGTTGCCACCCCATGTTCTTCCTCTCGATCAACGAGCGGAAGCGGTCGCTGATCGGCGACCACTCCCCGCACGGCTCAGAAGGTGTTCGGTTCCACACCCGGCTGAAGACGACCGTCGACTGCAGGCCGCGAGGCCCTCAGGACCGATTCGGCTTCGGCGCATCCGCTCATTCCCGCATCCATGCGACACCGCCGCACCGGCGTCGGGAGGGATCACCTTGTCCAGTCCCCTGCCCCCGCAGACCTCTCCGAGAGAACTGCGCCGCATCATCACCGCATCCAGCACCGGCACGCTCATCGAGTGGTACGACTTCTTCATCTACGGCAGCCTCGCCGTCGTCTTCTCCGGCTTCTTCTTTCCCTCCGGCGAATCGAGCCTCGCGCTGCTGGTGAGCGTGGCGGCGTTCGGCACCGGTTTCGTCGTCCGTCCCCTCGGGGCGTTGTTCTTCGGCAGGCTCGGCGACCGGGTCGGCCGCAAGAAGACCTTCCTCGCCACGCTCATCGTCATGGGCGCCGCCACCACCCTCATCGGCTGTCTCCCGAAGTACGACACCATCGGCATCGCGGCCCCCGTACTGCTGGTACTGCTGCGGCTCCTCCAGGGCTTCGCGGTGGGCGGCGAGTACGGCGGCGCCGCCACCTACGTCGCCGAGCACTCCCCCGCGGACCGTAAGGGCTTCTTCACCAGCTTCCTGCAGACCACGGCCAGTCTGGGGCTGCTGCTGTCCCTGGGCGTCGTCGTCGCCTGTCGGCTCCTGCTGGGAGAGGAGGCGTTCACCTCGTGGGGCTGGCGTCTTCCGTTCCTGCTCTCCGCCGTCCTCGTCGTCCTGTCGCTGAGGTTGCGGCTGAAGCTCCATGAGTCGCCCGTGTTCGCCCGGATGCAGGCACAGGGCACCCTCTCCAAGGCGCCCATCCGGGAGACGCTGGGCGACCGCCAGTCCCTCGGCCTCGTCCTGCTCACCTTGTTCGGCCTGACCGCCGGCCTGGGAGCGGTCTGGTACACCAGCCAGTTCTACGCCCTGTACTTCCTGCAGAGCGTGCTGAAGGTGGACTTCCTCACCACGAACATCTGTATGGCGGTCGCGCTGGTGCTGGGTACGCCCTCCTACATCCTGTTCGGCCGGCTGTCCGATCGGTACGGCAGGCAGCCTGTCATCGTGGCGGGCCTGGCCCTTTCGGCCGTGAGCTTCCTGCCCCTGTACACCTGGATCCGCGAAGCCGCCGCAGACCGGTCATGGGCGCAGGTCGTGGTGGCGGTGACGCTGCAGATCGTGTTCAGCGCCATGGTGTACGCGCCGACGGCCGCCTGTCTGACCGAGTTGTTCCCGCCCCGGATCCGCTATACCGGCCTGTCGGTGTCGTACCACCTGGGCGCCGGTGTCTTCGGTGGGTTCATGCCGCTCATCGCGCTCTCGCTCACCACGTCAACCGGCAACCAACTCGCCGGCCTGGCCTACCCCATCGCCGTGGCGGCCGTCTCCACCGTGGTCAGCCTGACGCTGCTGCGCGGAGGCAGGGACAACAGACTCGTCCGCACCGTGTGGGCCCGGTACGGCACACCCGATCGGGCGGACTCGCCCGAACCCGCCCCCACCAAGTGATCCGGACCAGCGCCCGTCTCCCCTGACAACGCGGGCGCTGCCACAGGGTTCCGCCACGTAACCGGGCGTGGCGGAACTCCGACCACCCGCCTCACCACAGCCCCCATCGCCGTACTCCGTCCCCGTCACCACTGACCGCACCTCAAACCCATGGAGCAGCCATGTCCCCCTTCCGCAGATCACGCATCGCCCTGATCGCGACCGCCGTCGCCGCCACCGCCGTCACCGCCGCCTGTTCCAAGCGCACCGACTCCGCCGACTCGAACAGCTCCGGCAGCTCCGCCGGCCGCAAGCTGTCCGTGGTCGTCGTGTCGGGCCCGCTGAGCGACCCGTTCTTCGGCGCGATGAAGACCGGCGCCGACAACGCCGGCAAGGAGCTGAACGTCTCCACCGAGTACCTCAGCCCGACCTCGACCGACGCCTCCGGCCCGACGCTGGCCAAGCTGATGCAGGCGGCCGTGGCGAAGAAGCCGGACGCCATCGTGGTCGGCAATTTCTTCCCCGAGGCCCAGAACCCCGAGATCAAGGCGGCCATCAAGGCGGGAATCCCGTTGGTCGTCATCAACTCCGGCGTGTCGGACTGGAAGCAGCTCGGTGCCCTGTCGTTCGTCGGCATCGAGCCGGCGGTTGCCGGCACCAAGTCGGGCGAGGAGTCGGCCAAGCTCGGAGTGAAGAAGGGGCTGTGCATCAACACGGTCCCGGGCAACCCCGCCCTGGAGCAGCTGTGCCAGGGCTACACCGACGCACTCAAGAAGGCCGGTGGCACGGCGAGTTCGCTGCGTATCCCGTACCAGAACTCGACCAACCCCACGAAGGTCACCCAGGCCATCGCTGGCGCGCTCAAGGCCGACAAGAGCGTCGACGGTGTGTTCACCACGGGTTCCATCGTCGCCGAGAGCGCGCTGACCGCGGCGAACAACGTCGGCCGCAAGCTGACCATCGGCAGCGGTGACCTGTCCACCAAGGTCCTCAAGGACGTCGAGGTAGGCAAGATCCAGTACGCCATGGACCAGCAGCCCTACCTCCAGACGTACTACGGCGTCCTGATCGCCAAGCAGTACGTGCAGTACGGGATCGCGCCCTCCGGCACGGTGCTCACCGGTCCGCTGGTCATCGACAAGGACAGCGCGGGCGACGCGCTGAAGATCAACGAGACGTACCAGGGCATCCGCGGTGCCTCCTGAGACGCCGCAGCCGCAGACCACCCGTTTCAGGAGAGAGCACTCATGACCATTCACCAAGCGGCTCCGGCGCCCGCTGTGCCGGACGCGCAGAGCGAACCCCTCAGCCGTTCACTGATCGCACGCACGGCAAGGCGCCCGGAGTTCGGCGCGCTGATCGGAGCTGTCGCGGTGTACGTCTTCTTCCTGGTGACCGCGTCCGGCGCGGGCTTCACCAGCGTGGACGGCACCGCGAGCTGGCTGGACACCGCCGCCGAACTGGGAGTGGTCGCCACCCCTGTCGCGCTGCTCCTCATCGCCGGGGAGTTCGACCTGTCGATCGGCTCCGTCGTCGGCGCCACGTCGGCGATCGTGGCCATCGCCAGCGGCACCTACACCATGCCCCAATGGGCATCGATCCCTCTGGCCATCGGCTTCGGCCTGCTGGTCGGGCTGGTCAACGGCCTCGTCGCCACCCGCACCAAGCTGCCTTCCTTCATCGTCACCCTGGGGAGTTCGCTGGTCGTGGGCGGTGGCGCCCTGGGCCTCAGCCGCGCCCTGTCGGGGAGTACGGCGGTGACGCTGACGCCGGAGCCGAGCGTGCAGGCCGTGTTCGGCTCCAAGGTGGGGCAGTTCCAGGTCTCCATCGTGTGGTGGCTGGCGATCACCCTGCTCGCCTGGTGGGTGCTGACCCGCACCCGCACCGGAAGCTGGATCTACGCCACCGGAGGGGCCCCCGAAGTGGCCCGGGACGCCGGCGTGCCGACCGCCCGGGTCAAGGTCGGGCTCTTCATGGCCACCTCCGCCGGTGCCGCACTGGTTGGTGTCCTGCAGACGATCACCTACAGCGGGGGTGACGTCACCCGTGGCTCCAGCTTCATCTTCGACGGCGTGATCGCCGCCGTGATCGGCGGAGTGCTCCTCCAGGGCGGCTACGGCACCACCCTCGGCGTCCTCCTGGGCACGGCGACCTACGGCATCGTCAGCATCGGCATCTTCTACACCGGATGGAACACCGACTACGCCCAACTGTTCCTCGGCGCCCTCCTGCTGGTCGCCGTCATGGCGAACAACTACTTCCGCAAGCTCGCACTGAGTGGCAGGTGACCCTCATGACAACCACCGTGACCGACCCTCGCCTGATCGAACTCCAGGGCGTCACCAAGCAGTTCACCGGGGTGTGCGCCTGCTCGGACGTCTCGCTCACCGTCCGCCCCGGCCAGGTGCTCTGCCTGCTCGGGCACAACGGGGCCGGCAAGTCCACCCTCATCAAGATCCTCTCCGGGGTGTACGCGCCCACGGAGGGCACGATGCTCATCGACGGCGAGCCCGTGACGCTCGGCGGTCCGCGCGACGCCCTGGACCGTGGCATCGCCACCGTCCACCAGGGCGCGGGCACCGTCCCGCTGATGAGCGTGGCCCGCAACTTCTTCCTCGGAGCCGAACCCACCAAGGGCCGGGGACTGTTCCGCAGATTCGACGCCGCGACGGCGGCCCGGATCGCCCTGCGGGAGATCCAGCAACTGGGCATCCGCCGGATCCGCGACGCCGACCAGCTGGTGGGCACCATGTCCGGCGGCGAGCGGCAGGCCCTCGTCATCGCCCGCGCCCTGCACTTCGGCGCCCGTGTGCTGATCCTCGACGAACCGACCTCGGCACTCGGCGTCCGCGAGGCCGAGATCGTCCTGCGGGCCGTCGAAACGGCACGGGACCGGGGCATCGGCGTCGTCCTGATCACCCACCAGGCACATCAAGCTCTGCGGGTCGGCGACCACTTCGCCGTCATCGCCCACGGCCGGCTCGTCGCCTCGTTCGCGCGCGGCGAGAAGGAGGCCGCCGAGGTCATGGATCTGATGGCGGGCGGCGCGGCGATGGAGGAACTGGAGCGTGAGCAGGCATGAGCACGATGCACAAGGCGGTGGCGACGGCATCCGGCTACACGTCACCCCGATTCTCAGGCGTCCACGACGCCTTCGAGAGCAACCTCCGCAACGGCGACGACCTCGGCGCCTCCGTCGCTGTCTACCACCACGGCGAGCTGGTCGTGGACCTGTGGGGCGGCGCCTGCGACACCAGCGGGACGCCGTACCCCGAGGACGCCCTGCACGTGGGGTACTCCGTGACCAAGGGCGTCATGGGCCTGGTGCTCGCGAGCCTGGTCGATACGGGCGAGGTGGATCTCGACGCGCCGGTGTCGGCCTACTGGCCGGAGTTCGGCGCGGCCGGCAAGGACGGCGTCGTGGTCCGTGAACTGGCCTCGCACCGAGCCGGCTTGCCCGCCTTCGACGAGCCGGTGACCAAGGCCGACCTCGCCGACTGGGACGGGTGCGTGCGACGCCTGGCCCGACAGGAGCCGGCGTGGTACCCGGGCATCCGGCACGGCTACCACGCCCTGACCCTCGGCTACCTGGTGGGCGAGGTCACTCGGCGCGCGAGCGGCAAGAGCGTCGGCGCCCTGTTGCGCGAGCGCTTCGCCCAGGACGGAGACCCCCAGGCATGGATAGGCCTGCCCACCGAGCACAACGGCCGCGTCGTCCGGTACCAGGACGCCGCTCCCACACCGGGAATCGGCGCCTTCCTGGCCAGGGCCGCCGAGATCCCGGGCACGCTGACCCATGCCACCTTCAACAACCCCGTCGTCAGCGCGGATCTCTTCAACGATCCCGCGATGTGGCGGCCGGAGATCCCCGCCGCCAACGGCGTCTTCGACGCCAGGTCGCTGGCCGGGCTCTACTCCAGCGTGGTCGACGGCCCGCTGCGCACCATCTCGCCCACCACGGTGGACCGGGTCCGACGCCAGCAGGCCCACGGGCCCGACGAGGTCCTGGTCGACCAGCCCACCCGCTTCGGCACCGTCTTCGGGCTGTCGTCCCCACGTCAGCCCATGCTCGGCCACGGCTCCTTCGGCCACGACGGCCTCGGCGGACACCTGGCCTTCGCCCACCCGGAGTCCGGCATCGCGTTCGCCTTCCTCACCAACCGGGCCATCCCCGACCCCACACCTCACACCCGACTATGGCGCCTGCTCTCGGCGATCGCTGCGGCCTTGTGATCAGTGCTCTCCTCGCCGACTCCCGCATCACCGGGGGTACCGCTCCCCTCATGGAGCGTGGCCCCTGCGCGCCAGTGGACACACAACCTGCTGAGGCGTCCCTCCGTAGCCAACCAGTTGGACGGACTGCCTACGATGCCGATCCTGACGCTGATTTCGGCACTGCCTCGAAGACCCGTGTTTCCGGATCGAGCGGCTGTACGTTGTCGACCAGGGCGGACACCGAGATGCCGAGGGTGTCGGCCAGCCGGACCAGGATCGCCAGATTGGGGTTGCCTGGGCCTTCTCCAGGGCCACCAGGGCTCCCTTACTGACCTGGGCGCGTCGGCTGAGTTCCTCCAAGGAGAGGCGCGCCCAGGTGCGGGCCGCCCGGACGTTGTGCGCGACCGTCCGCAGGGCTGCGGCTGTCTCGGCCATCAGAGCTCCATCCTCGCCGCTGGTCACTTCAATGCACTGCTCGGTCGTTTGGTTGACACGATACGCGGACGGAACCGAGGCCTTCACCCCGCTCGGCGAACCCGACACCGTCGAAACCCCCAAGCCCGGCGAGATCATCTACGCGGACACCACCGGCGTCCTGACCCGGCACTGGAACCACCGCGACGCCCACCGCACCCCGCGTCACCGAGGACTCCACCCACGTCGCCTTCGTCCTCGAAACCCTCCACGCCACCCGCGACGGCGACCTCCTCAAGGTCGCAGCGGAGGAACTGCAGGCCCTGCTCACACCGCACACCGCGCAGACCGCCGTGCACTACCTCAGCCCGGCACAACCCCAGACCACCACCTGACACCGCCACCCACCCCGGCGGCCCCGGCTGTCCGGCCACGAAAGCCCCGCAGAGCCCATGAACTCCTCCGGGCAGGAGCGGAGCGCAGGCCGAGGACGAGCAGGTCCTTGGGGAACATCGGTGACCTGCCCCGCGAGGGCCTACTGGACGCCACGATCCAGCGGGTGAGTTCGATGCCGGATGGGAAGAGACCCGGCCGCGGTCTCCCGAGGGGAGGGAGCGTGGCCTCCGCGGCCGGGTCGTTCAGCGCACCGTCCGCGTCCCCACGGGCGGTGCAGACCGGGTACGCCGCTCTGCGTACCCGGGGTCTACGGGGTGGGGACCAGTGGCGTGGTGCCTACGGCCCCGGTGTCGCCGCCGTACTCGAGCAGACCGAGGTAGGTCTGACCGGCCGGGAGGCGGCGCCAGGAGACAGCGGCTTCAACGGAGTCACCCGCGCTCACCCGCTGCTCGGCCGGGGCCATGGTGGCCGACCGGTCCAGCTCTGGTGTCCTTGCCGATCAGCCGAGTGTGCGGGCGTACGTCTGGCTCGTGACTCCCTTCGGAAGGGCGTACTGGACGACGAACTTCTGCTGGGGTACGCCGCTCTGCGGCAGGACGGCCGCGAAGGTGCTTGCGATCACCTTGTGGCCGAGAGGATTCGGGTGGGGGTCTTGCATGGTGCAGGCCCAGGTCAGTTGGCAGATCTTGGCCACGTTCGCGGGTATCTCGCCGTAGCTGGGCACACTGACGGGGGTGACATCGCCAGAGGAGAAGGCTCCGGCCACGTCCGCCACCTTGAATCCAGCGGCGGCGTACACCTGCGAGATGGCCCCTTCTCGGACTTGAAGAGGGATACCGAGCGCTGGGCGGTCTGCTGCCCGGCCGCGCCGCGGAGCCATTGCGCCAGGAACGGGTTGTAGTACGTCGCGCCCGCGTACTGGGTGCCTTGGGTACCCGCCTGGCGGTGCGCGCGTGATCTGAGCCAGGTTCGTCGGGATGGCCTGACCGGCACGGTTCACGCACGTCTGGTCGATGGCACCGGTCGTGTCGTCGGCGCATTCCAGGATGTCGTTGGCGCCGATGTCGATGGTCACGTAGCTGACGTGGCCGCGGTGCTTGGCCATGGCCTTGGCGGCGGCATCCAGTTGGGACTTGGCGTTGGGGTAATGGCATGTATCGCCCTTGAGCAGCGAGGCGGTGGTCTCCCCGGTGCAGCCGAGGCGGATGTGCTTCAGGCCGGGCTGACGCTGCTTGAGCTGTGCGTAGAGCTGGTCGGTGTAAGCGATGCGGGTGTCCTTGTCGACGTCCGACGGTCCCGCGGCGACGATGTCGGGGCGCTCCGTGGGCGGCACCTGCTCCCGCAGCGCGAGCGTGAGGTAGTCGCGGTCGCCGAGATCCCGGACGGTCGTGACACCGGTCGCCAGCGTGGCCGCCGCCGAGGCACGTGCGGTTTCCAGTACAGCCTCGTGGCTGTCGGACGACACATGCTCCACGGCGTCCTTGCTGCCGTCCCAGCACAGATGCACATGCGCGTCGATCAGCCCGGGAAGCAGCCACCCGTCCGGCCCGAAGTCCGTCACCGCCGCGTGCTGTGGCGCTGCCGCTCCCGTGAAGTCCACGTCGCGGATCACGCCGTCCTCTACCAGCACCATGCCCGATTGTCTGACGTCCACGCCGTCGAAGACGTGCCCTGCCCGAAGCGCCAGCAGTTCGCTGCGCATAACAGTCATCTCCAAGGAACCGCACAGTGGGGGGTGATGCGGGCAAGCTCAGTTGTTGCCGGGCCGGCCGCAGGCAGATGCGCCGTACTGGTCGGTGGGACAACACCTGGTGACTCACCTGCAGCAACAGGCCGACTGGCTCAACCGTCCGGTCTCCGCTTTCGTCATCGCTACCGTCATGGAACGCGCGGAGCGGGACCCGGCCGTACGAAGCCTGCGCGACGAGATGTTCGGCCGCGCCGACGAGCACATCACCGACGCACTCGCCGCCGCCGTCGCACGCGGTGAACTACGCGCCGGCATCCCGTGCGATCTCCCGGGAGGTTCGGGGCACTGCCTCGGATCAGGGGGTGTCCCGGCATACCCAAGTGACCGTGGTGGTGGCCGGGTTGTCCATGCGGACGTACCTCACCAACTTGATCGACTTGGCCCGCCCCTGGGTCAGGTCCTTGCTGCGCCTTCCGTCGTGGCCTGCCTCGTGGCGCCCACCAAATCACCGACCTGGGCCGCAGACGCGACACCGCTTGCCGCGAATGCCGTGGTAACGGCAAGGGCCGTCACCACGAGAGTCTTCCTCGCCGTAGCCTTCATTTCTCTGCGGTCTCCTTTTGACGGTTATTGCCGGGGGTAGGTCGGAGCAGCGCGCCATGCCGTTCGGCGGGGTCTCCACGACTGATCCAATTCTCGCCGTTTGATCAGACCTGAGGGAACGAGAGATAGCCGATGGCACGCATAGCTGAGATCGATACCGCACGAAACGCGGCACTGGGCGGACGTATCTCTTGCGACGCGCTGACTCAGCTCTCGAGGTTCAACGGGAGCAACTGCTCCGCACACGTCTCGGTCACGAGCGCCTGGTGGCCCCTGGCACAGGTGCCAAAGCCAAGATCACCCCAGCCGACCGGGTCCTGGTCACCGTGCTCCACCTGCGCAAACTCGCGACCATGGACCTCCTCGGCCAACTCTTCGGCGTCACCGCCGTGACCATCAGCCGCGCAAAAAACAGCTACGCCCACTCCTGAAAGGAAACGGCCACCACATCAACCCTTCTACGGCCCGCCTTCGCACCCCAGCCGACGTCGCGGCTTGAGTAGCGAGGGACGCAACCGGATGCTTCCGCAGGTTGGGATGTCGGCGAGCAGCCGTGGAGCGCGGCCGTAGAGGGCCTCGGCATAGTCCGTAGCCTCCAGCAGTTTGCCACCGAGCATGCGGAAGAAGTCCGGTGCCTGGCTGTGCCGTTCGCGGTCGTCGCCGTCCAGGAGCAGATGGACACCTTCTCGCTGTGAACCACGACGGGCCTTCCGCCACCGCCGATGCTTCTGAGCGGCGGGCTGCTCGGCGACCTGCACGGCGAGACGGCCCTCCCGCTGGCCTGGCTGCCCGAGTTGAAGGGCCGTCCGACCATCCTGGAACTCGCCGACGACTTCGCCATGGAGATGGCCCAGGGGCCCGCGTTGCACGGTCCGGCTGGTTTGTCCCCGGCCTGGCTGGCCAGGTACCCGAGGAGCGGGGCTGAGGCGGCGAAGTCCGTGGAATTAATGTGTAGTTATGCAGTTTTGAAACGCGTTGATCTTCTCTCGCCAGCCGTTGGGTAACAGTGATCTCGGGGGACTTGACCACTCCACAGCGACCGTCATACGCGTACGCCCGAAAGGCATGCGCGCGGGGGAAGGCACCAACGTGTCCCAGCAACCCCTCGGCCTCCGCCACCGCGCCAGCCGTAGAGCTGCTTCACTCATGGCTCCGGCACTCGTCGGCGGCCTGATCCTCACCTCGGGCCCGGCCGTGTCGGCCGCGTCCATCGCCCCGGCACCGACTCGGCCGGCCGAAGCCGTCCGGCAGAGGCTCACTGCCGGCACCTACCTCGTCCAACTCGCGGACGAGCCCGTCACCACCTACTCCAGGACCGCGGTCAAGCCCGGCCAGCGGCTGAACACGCGGACTGAAGCCGTCCGTGACTACGTCGACCACCTGAACGCGGCGCGCAAGAGGGTGCTGGACGCGGTGAACGGCGTCCGGCCCGTCTACAACTAGCACGTCCTGCTGAACGGATTCGCTGCGAAACTGACGGCTAGCCAGGCGAACGATCTGGCCGGTACGCCCGGCGTCGTCTCAATGACACGGAACGTGATGAGCCATCCGATGGCCGAGACCGGGGCCTCGGCCGCGGCCGGCACTGCAGCGGCGGCCACGCGTGGCGTGCCGAAGGCCGTCACCGGTGAGGCGAAGGCCGACCGGTCCCCCATGGAGATCAAGTCGGCACTGATGACCACCGCGACCACCAAGGACAACGAGGGCAAGCCGATCCAGCGTCAGGACGGCAGCGCGGCCACCCCGCTCGACTACGGCGCCGGACACGTCGTCCCCAACAGCGCCGACGACCCTGGCCTGGTGTACGAGTCCACCCCCGCCGACTGGGCGGCGTATCCGTGCGCCATCGGTCAGCTGCCGCAGACCACCGACGGCAGCGACCCCTGTGCCGACGTGAGGAAATTCGATCCGAGCGACCTCAACTCCCCGACGATCTCGGTGGGCGACATCGCCGGCAAGCAGACCGTGACCCGCACGGTCACCGACGTCACCGGCACGGACGGTGTCTACCGGGCCACGCTGCGGACCCCGCCCGGCTACCGCGTCTGGAACTTGAAGGCGATCAGCACTCTGATCCGGGCCAGGGTCCACCGCTGGTCTTCCCAGCCGTGCTCGGCGGGACCGAGCGCCAACTCCTTCTCCAACTCGGCGAACTGGCCCTCCGACAGCTTGGGCAGTTTCGGCGGCCCCGCCGAGGCGAGGGCGTCCATCCCGCCCTCACGCCAGGCCCGCCGCCAGCTGACCCGCAGATCCTTCGCGATCACCGCGGTCTTCTCCCCGCGGGCGAACCGCCCGCCCGCCTCGTATCGGATCCGCTCGCGCAACCGCCGCCGCTCCGCGGTCAGTCCGCCACCCTGCGCGTACCGCATACCACCGGCCTACCGCAGGGATCAGCACACGTCACCCCCGAACAACACTCCGAAGAGCTCAGTAGTCAGAGATTTCGGGTCAGGTCAGCAAGGGATCTGACGGATTCTCGTCGCATCGCAACGGAGCTCGTTGGTACAGGCAGTCGACCAAGACAGCTTGTCCCGAAGGAGCTCCGTCGCCCCGCCATTGTGTCCTGCCGGATGCCGACCTGGTCGGCGAAGAGCACCTCGCCGCCCTCGGCCTTCGCCATCGCGCGGTTCGCCGGCCACGTCTCCTCCCGCCAGACGCACACCGCCTCCGGGTTCTGCTCGATGGCCCGCTTGTCCGGGCGTTGGAACGACAGTCCTCACGGGCGCAGGTACTTCCCCACCCCCTGCTCCGTCAGCCGCACCCGGTACAACTTCGCGATCAGATCCCCCACACCGGCACGCGTCCACAGCTGCCCGGCCAGCCCCAGGCCACAGGGCCGGTGATCCAGCACTGCCTGGCGGACCGCCTGCTGCTCGACCGCGTCGAGAACCTGGTGTTCACCGACCCGGCACCCACGCGGCTGGGCCGCGAGCGCTTCGCGCCCGCCGACCAGCCACTTTGCCCACCAGTTGTCCACCGCCTTGAGCGAGACCTGGAACACCGCCGCGACATCCTCACGGCCGCGGCCCGCCACCAACGCGGACCACCGCCCCGCAGCCGTAGGGCCTCTTGCGCCGACGGCGACAACTGTCGTGCGTCCCTCGCCATCGCGCACGGCGCGTTGCCGGTCCGCAGGCTTCCGCTGCGCTCGTCCCCGAGCAGAGGCATGCAGGTTGATGTCCGATCAGCTCTGGGGTGTGTCGTGCGATGCGGTCTGTGCCGTATCGGCGGCGACCAGTCGGCCGGCCTCGACCGCGGTCTTCCTCAGCCAGATGTGCGCGGGGTCACGATCGTGCAGGGGGTGCCACCACAGGGATTCCACCAGTCGCCCCCTGCCGAACGGCAGCTCGACGACGGCCGTGCCGCTGTCGACGGGGAACATGCGGGCGGCGCGTTCCGGGACCACTCCCACCCGGTCGGTGCCGGCGATCAGGAACGGCATGGTGAGGAAGTTCTCGATGGCGATCTCGACCTGCGGTTCGATGCCCTGGGCGTGCAGCCCGTGCAGAGGCGAGAAGCCCATCGCCGGGAAGTGGTAGGGCAGCACCCAAGGACGTGCGGCGAGCGCTTCCGGGGTCGCTGGCGCCGATGTGACGGTGTCGGAGGAGACGACGCACACCCAGCGGTCCTCGTACAGGTCGATGGCTGGGGCGTTGGCCAACAGGCCCTGCGCCAGCAGCATGCCGTCGACGGTGCGCAGATGCTTGGCTGCGTGGCGGACGATGTGCGGGGTGTTGTGCTCGAACCGCAGCCGCACCCCCGGTGCCGCGTCGCGGACCAGCCCGGCCAGCGTCCGGCCGAACGTGGCCAGATGCATATCGGTCACCACCAGGGTGAACTCGCGCCGCGCGTAGGCAGGGTCGAAGACGGGGCGGGTCTGGAAGACCCGGTCCGCCGAGCCGAGCGCCTGCACCATGTGCACGGCCAGGCGCTCGGCCAGCGGGGTGAGCTCGTAGGTGTTGCCCACGCGGGTGAGCAGTTCGTCGCCGAAGTGACGGCGCAACCGGGCCAGCGCGGCACTCACGGTGGGCTGGCTCAGCCCCAGCCGCTGGGCCGCCCGCGTCACACTGCGCTCCTGCAACAGCGCGTCCAACGGCATCAACAGGTTCAGATCCAGACCCACGCCGCCAGGCCTCCGCCCACTATTGCGTTTGTCCATGGCCGGCCGGGGCGAGGCTGGGCCCGGGCGTGTCGGCGCCGTCCTTGCTCTCCCGTTCGTCGGCCTTGCGCTCGCGCTCGGCGCGCTTGCGGTCGCGCTTGTCCTTGGCCTCCTGCTTCCTGATCTCGTCGGCCGCCTTCTCCATCGCCTTCAGTTCGGCCCGCACGTCGTCGGCGGGGCGGCGTTCGAGGGCCGCGCCGTAGCGCGTGGC
>NZ_NTGE01000137.1 GCF_002291145.1 Streptomyces sp. SA15 | reverse complement strand
CTGGGCCGACGCCGCCCTGCGCCCCGGCCGCGACCGCGCGAACCCCGACGGCAGGGGCACCCTCTCCGACGAGACCGCCGAACGGGCCGCCGCCGACCTGTGCCTGACCCCGGCTCAGGTCCGCGCCGACTGGGACACCGCCCGCCTCGCCGGCCTCGTCGAGGTGCACGGCGACACCGCCCGCCCCGGCTGGCGGCTGCGCGCCTGGAACCGCGACGACAGCGCCGTACTGCGCGGCTGGGTCGCCCTCTTCGACGCCTGGTCGCTCGCCTACCCGGAGCCCGCCGACCACGAGCCCGCCGCCCTCGCCGAGGTCGTCTCGGCCATGCCTCAGGTGCTCTCCTTCCTCCAGCTGTCCGCCGGCCCCGTCCCGGTGGAGCAGCTCCTCGACCTCCTCGAGCAACGAGTCACCGAACTGCGCACCGAGCGCTGCGAAATCCCCTACGGCCCTCAGCCCGAACCCACGGAGCACCAGGCCGCCGACGCCCCCCTCGCCCCCCTCCTCGACTGGGCCCTGCGCTCGCTCGCCTCCGTCGGTGCCCTCACCTACGGCGACGGGCAGGCCACGCTCACCCCGCTCGGCAGCTGGGCGGTCTGGGTCAAACTGGAGCAGATCTGCGTGGCCGCGCAGAGCCCCGCCGGGAACATCGAGCAGGCCGCCGAGGACATGCTCCGCGGCTGTGCCCAACTGCGCCCGAACGCGGCCCGCGCCGAATACCGCGCCTGGCTCGCCGCCCGCCCCGTCGGCAACGCTGTCACCGAGCTGCTCGACGCCGCCCGCGGCGAGGACGCCCTGCTGCGCGGGCTCGCCTTCGAGGCCCTGCGCGTCGTCGGCGCCCCCGCCGAGCCCGACGTCCGCTCCGTGGCCGACGACGCGACGCTGCGGCCGTACGCCCTGCTGTGGCTCGCGGAGCACGACGGCATCGACCCCGAGGACGCCCACGAGGTCCTCACCCGGGAAGAGGCCACCTGGCTGTGGGTCGACACCGCCGCCGCCGTCGCGGACCACGGCGAGGCCCCGATGCTGGTGAGGCACCTGGAGTCCGCGGTGCAGCCGACCGTGCCCTCGCTCCTCGACGAGGTGCGTGCCGTCGGCCACCCCCGCACCGTGCAGGTCCTGGTCGCGCTCGCCGCCGCACACCCCGACCCGGCTCTGGCCAAGGCCGTACGCCGCGCGGCCTTCCAGGTGCACACCGGGGGCAGCTGAACGCCCGGCTCAGCCCCCTATCTCGGGGGCGTACGTGCCGAAGCTCCAGATGTTGCCCTCGGCGTCCCGGGCCATGTAGTCCCGCGAGCCGTAGTCCTGGTCCGTCGGGGGCATCAGGATCTCCGCGCCGTGGTCCACGGCTCGCTGGTGATGTGCGTCGACGTCGTCCACGACGACGTACACCCCGCTCGGGCCCGCGTCTTTCATCGCCGTGTCGAAGACACCGCCGCGGCCCTTGGAACCGAGCATCACCCCGCCGTTGCCCTGCACCAGTTCGGCGTGCAGGATCGAGCCGTCCTCGCCCTCGTACACCGACAGCTCCGTGAAGCCGAAGGCCTCCGTGAGCTGCCGGATCGCCGCCTTCGCGTCCGCGTAGACCAGGGTGGGGTAGATGCTCGGACGCCCGCCGCTCGTGCCTGCCATACCGATCACTCCTTCGTGAGCCCTTGCCGGAACATCACCTGCTGCCCAGTCTCGCAGCGACCACTGACAACGCCCCGGCGATGATCCGAACGGCGGACACACCCCGTCCGCAAGCGCTGCGCCTTCGACCCCGCACGTGCCGTACGTCACCCCCGAGTACTGCTTCATCGCCCAGCCCTGCACCGGAGCAGCGGCGGCAGCCGCCTGGACTCCCCAAAGCCCGGCTCGAACACCCGAACACAGAAAAAGTGGTTGCACGGCCCCGTTAGACTTGGCCCATGGCCATTCTCCTCGCGCATTAGACGGCGGGAACGTCCTCAGCCGCCCATCCCGCCAATCACCCCGCCCTGGAGTCTGTCCGTGATCTCCGCCTCCGGTATCGAGTTGCGCGCCGGTGCGCGCGTCCTCATCGAGTCCGCCACCTTCCGTGTCGCCAAGGGCGACCGCATCGGCCTGGTCGGCCGCAACGGCGCCGGCAAGACCACCCTCACCAAGTGCCTCGCCGGCGAGGGCACCCCCGCCGGCGGCACCATCACCCGCTCAGGCGAGGTCGGTTACCTCCCGCAGGACCCCCGCACCGGCGACCTAGACGTCCTCGCCCGCGACCGCATCCTCTCCGCGCGCGGCCTCGACGTACTCATCCGCAAGATGCGCGACAACGAACAGCGCATCGCCAACGGCCAGGGGAGCACGCGAGAGAAGGCCCTCAGGCAGTACGAGCGCCAGGAGACGGAGTTCCTCACCAAGGGCGGGTACTCCGCCGAGGCCGAGGCCGCCACCATCGCCGCCGCGCTCAACCTGCCCGACCGGGTACTGGGCCAGCCGCTCCATACTCTCTCCGGCGGTCAGCGCCGCCGTATCGAACTGGCCCGCATCCTCTTCTCGGACGCGGACACGCTGCTCCTCGACGAGCCGACGAACCACCTCGACGCCGACTCGATCATCTGGCTGCGCGACTACCTCAAGACCTACCGCGGCGGCTTCATCGTGATCTCCCACGACGTCGACCTGGTCGAGACGGTCGTCAACAAGGTGTTCTACCTCGACGCCAACCGCGCCCAGATCGACGTCTACAACATGGGCTGGAAGCTCTACCAGCAGCAGCGCGAGGCCGACGAGAAGCGCCGCAAGCGCGAGCGGCAGAACGCCGAGAAGAAGGCCGCCGCCCTCAACGCGCAAGCCGACAAGATGCGCGCCAAGGCCACCAAGACGGTCGCCGCGCAGAACATGGCCCGCCGCGCCGAGCGCCTGCTCTCCGACCTCGAGGCGGTCCGCCAGTCCGACAAGGTCGCCAAGCTCCGCTTCCCCGAGCCCGCGCCCTGCGGCAAGACCCCGCTGATGGCCGAGGGCCTGTCGAAGTCGTACGGCTCGCTGGAGATCTTCACCGACGTCGACCTGGCCATCGACAAGGGCTCCAGGGTCGTCATCCTCGGCCTCAACGGCGCCGGCAAGACCACCCTGCTGCGCCTGCTGGCGGGCGTGGAGCAGCCGGACACCGGCGCGGTCGTCCCCGGCCACGGCCTCAAGCTGGGCTACTACGCCCAGGAGCACGAGACCCTGGACGCCGACCGCACGGTCCTGGAGAACATGCGCTCCGCCAACCCCGACCTGGACCTGGTCGAGGTCCGCAAGACGCTCGGCTCCTTCCTGTTCTCCGGCGACGACGTCGACAAGCCCGCCGGCGTCCTGTCCGGCGGCGAGAAGACCCGCCTGGCGCTCGCGACCCTGGTGGTGTCCTCGGCGAACGTGCTGCTGCTGGACGAGCCGACCAACAACCTCGACCCGGCCAGCCGCGAGGAGATCCTCGGCGCGCTGCGCACCTACAAGGGCGCCGTCGTGCTGGTCACCCACGACGAGGGCGCCGTCGAGGCGCTCCAGCCGGAGCGGATCATCCTGCTGCCCGACGGCGTGGAGGACCTGTGGGGCTCCGACTACGCGGACCTCGTCGCCCTCGCCTGAGCAGAGGCCGCGGATTCGGTCCGAGCACCCGCGCACCTCGGTCCGGCGGTCAGCACCGCTTGATCGAAGAGGTGATCCACTGCGTATGGATCATTCGGCCGATCCGTGATCCATCATCTGTGTGAGATCTCCTCGTACCGAGGTGTGTCCTACATCAATTTCCCGGCCGGGCCCTTTATCGACAAGGGCTCGGCCGTCGCGCGTCCCTGACCTGGTACTTCGCGAATTTACCCGTTCGGCGGTACGAACAAGGAGCGCTGGAATTACAGATTCCGCTTGTGGGGACCCGCTCCCGTCGTCAAAACCTTGTCTCACGGACCTTGCCGAATGGGTGGCCATGAAGGCCCGGAGGGGTGATCATGAGGAGACCAGAGCGCACTTCCCATGAGGAGGCACGGGTGGCCGAGACTCTGAAGAAGGGCAGCCGGGTAACCGGCGCCGCGCGCGACAAGCTCGCGGCAGACCTGAAGAAGAAGTACGACTCCGGTGCGAGCATTCGGGCGCTGGCCGAGGAAACCGGCCGCTCGTATGGCTTCGTACACCGGATGCTCAGCGAATCGGGCGTCACGCTCCGTGGGCGTGGCGGGGCGACGCGGGGCAAGAAGGCCGCATCGTCCTGATCCCGGGCGGCCCATCGGCTTCGATGGTGGCCACCCGGTCGGTCAGCTGATCGGCCGGGTGGTTACTGTGCAGTCACTTAGCATCGCTCTGCTGACCGCACTCATCGGAGGCGCCCCATGGCTTCGCCCGACCAGGACGTTGTTCCCGAAGCTCCAGTACCCGAAGCTCCAGTACTCGACAAGGACGGCGTACGGCTCACCGTCGACGACGCGATCGCCACGGTGACGCTGACCAACCCGGCCAAGCGCAACGCCCAAAACCCCGCTCTGTGGCGGGCGTTGGCCGAAGCCGGGCGGCTCCTGCCGGGGTCGGTCCGGGTCGTCGTGCTGCGTGCCGAGGGCAAGTCCTTCTCCGCAGGACTCGACCGGCAGGCGTTCACGCCCGAGGGCTTCGACGGCGAGCCGTCGTTCATCGACCTCGCGCGGGGCAGCGACGCCGAACTGGACGCGACCATCGCCGGGTACCAGGAGGGTTTCACCTGGTGGCGACGGAGCGACATCGTGTCCATCGCCGCGGTGCAGGGGCATGCCATTGGGGCGGGCTTCCAGCTCGCGCTCGCCTGTGACCTGCGCGTCGTCGCCGACGACGTGCAGTTCGCCATGCGCGAGACCAGCCTCGGGCTGGTACCGGACCTCACGGGCACGCATCCGCTCGTGGGGCTGGTCGGATACGCCCGGGCGCTGGAGATCTGCGCGACCGGGCGCTTCGTCCTGGCCGAGGAGGCCGTGAGCACGGGGCTGGCGAATGTCGCGGTGCCGTCGGATCAGCTCCAGGACGCGGTACGCGACTTGGCCGGGGCGATCCTGGCCGCGCCTCGGGACGCCGTCATCGAAACCAAGGCGTTGTTGCGTGGGGCCGACGGGCGGTCCTACGAGGAGCAGCGAGCCGCGGAACGGGCCGCGCAGGCCCGGCGACTGCGGGACCTGGCGGGCGTCGGCGAGTGAGACCTCACCCGACCGCGGTCACCAGCACCGCCACCGTCGGGTGATCCGGTAGCGCCTGTTCCACCTGCGCGCGGACCCGCCGGGCCACGTCCACGGCTCGGTGGTCCGCGTCCACCGCCAGTTCCAGGCGGACGTGCCGCCGTGGCAGGGCGGTGGTCTCGTCCTGCCGTTCCTCGATGTGCACCGGGCGGCCCAGCGTGCCCGTCAGATGGGACACGCCGGGGACGCCCAGGGCCGCGTCGGCCGCACGGCCCTCGTCGGTGTCCCCGCGCGGCGCGGCGGGGGCCGGCTCCGGCGGTCGTACGGGAAGGGGTTCAGGCTCCTCGTCCAGCAGGGCAGTCACCTGTAGGTCCACCTCCGTCACCGCCAGCCCCAGGCCCTCCGCCGCGCCCGCCAGCACCTCCCGCACCCGAGCCGCCGTCATCGGCAGCGGCTCGGACGCCGTCGCGGCGAACTCCGCCGTCGCCCGCAGCGGGCCCGGCGGCAGAGCGCTCGGCGGAGGAAGTACGGCGGGCTCGTGCGCGTCCTCAGGGTCGGCGAGCCCGATCCGCACCGGGCCCAGCCGCACGCCCCGCAGGTCCTCGGCCGCGCGCCGCAGCACCGCTCCGGCCGCCTCCTCCGAGATCCACGCGCCGTCGCCCGCGCCGCCCAGGGGCAGGAGTCTTCCCAGCCTCAGCTGATGCCGTACGGCCTGCGTCCACCGGTCCACCGTCATTACTCCAGCCTGCCGCATCCCTGGCGCGCGATCGCGCAACCCCGCTTACCGTGGTCAATGGGACGACGACCGGAAGGGATGTACGGCGATGAGCGAGATGACGGAGCGGAACCGGACGCGGAGCCCCGAGAGCGAGACCGAGTCGCCGGTACAGACCCGCAAGACCGTCAAGCGCGGCGGCGGGGACCCGGCCACCCGGGGGCGGACGACGATCGCCGACGGGGTCGTGGAGAAGATCGCCGGGATGGCCGCCCGGGAGGTCGTCGGCGTGCACGCGATGGGCAGCGGGCTCAGCCGTACCTTCGGAGCCGTGCGGGACCGGGTGCCGGGCGGGACCAGGGCCGTCACGCGCGGGGTCAAGGTAGAGGTCGGCGAGGTGCAGACCGCGCTCGACCTGGAGATCGTCGTCGACTACGGCGTGGCGATCTCCGATGTGGCCCAGGCTGTTCGGGAGAACGTCATCGCGGCGGTGGAGCGGATGACCGGCCTCGAAGTCGTCGAGGTCAACATCGCGGTCAGCGACGTGAAGCTGCCCGAGGAAGAGGAAGAGGAGCCGGAGCCCCGACTCCAGTGACGCACCGGCGACCGACAATCGAACGGAGCGCACCATGAGCATGGCCGTGGTCGGCATGATCGCCGGCATGGCGCTGGGCTTCGCCGGGTACTTCGGCGGGTTCGGCGCCTTCCTGCTGGTCGCCGCCCTGGGCGCCGTCGGGTTCGTCGTCGGCCGGTTCCTGGAGGGGGACTGGGAGCTCGGCGACTTCTTCCGTACCCGTGACGACCGGCGCGACCGGCGGCGGTGACGCCCGTGAGCAGCGCGGCCGACGGACTGCGCAGACCCGTGGCCGTCGTCCCGCCGGGCGAGCGCGGCGCCACGCGGATCGCCGACCGGGTCGTCGCGAAGATCGCGTCGCAGGCGGCCCGCGAGGCACTCGGCCAATTGCCCGAGGACGCCGCGCCCCCGCACGCCAACGTCGCCGTCCACCACGAAACCGCCCGCATCCGCGTGCACCTCGAACTCGCCTACCCCTGCGACATCGGCGCCCGATGCCGTGAGGTGCGTCGTCATGTCGTGGAGCGGGTAGGCGCGTTGGTGGGCATGGAGGTGCCGGAGGTTACCGTCCAGGTGGAGCGACTGCACCTGGCACCGGCGCACGGCGCGGCACAGGGGAGGACGCGATGAGCGAGTCCCAGGGCTCCGAGGGCACCACACAGCGACTGCCGGTCATCGAGAAGGCGGCCGACACAGGCGGGGAGTACGAGGCTCCACCTGTGCCGGACAGCCAGGACGGGAAGGCCGGCGGCCGCTTCTGGTCGGCGCGCCGCGTCCCCGCCGGCCTCGTGGCGCTGCTGCTCCTGGCCGTCGCGGGCGCCTTCCTGTACGACATCGCCGCCGTGCGCGCCGACCGGGACGCCCTGCCCTGGCGCCGCGGCCTCGCCCGGCAGCTCGCCGAGCGGCCCTTGGACGACATCTGGGTGCTCGTCGGCGCGGGCGTCGCCGCCGCCCTCGGCCTGTGGCTGATCGTGCTGGCCGTGACGCCCGGCCTGCGGGCCGTACTGCCGATGCGGCGCACCCACGCCGACGTACGCGCCGGACTGCACCGGGAGGCGGCCGCCATGGTGCTGCGCGACCGGGCCATGGAGGTCGCCGGAGTGCAGTCGGTACGGGTACGCGTGCGCCGCGCCCGCGCCGGCGTCCGCGCGGTCTCCCACTTCCGCGAACTGGACGACGTACGCGCCGACTTGAACGCCGCGCTCACCGAAGCGGTCAGGGGGCTGGGGCTGGCCCGGCAGCCCGCGCTGTCGGTGCACGTGGCACGACCCGGACGGAAGGGGTGAGTACGGTGCTCAGGACCGTCAACCGGGTGCTGCTCGCCGTCGTCGGCCTCGTGCTGGTCGCCCTCGGCGGCTCCGTGCTCGCGGTGGGACTGGGCGCCCCGGCACCCTCCTGGTGGATCCACCAAGGCTCGCACGACGTGCTGCTGACCCACTCCGAGCGGACCCGCTGGCGGGACGACGCCTGGTGGTGGCCGACCGTGCTCGCCGTGCTCGCCGTCCTCCTCCTGCTCGCCCTGTGGTGGCTCACGGCGGTCCTGCGCCGCCACCGGCTCACCGAGGTACTGGTCGACACCGGCGACGGCGAGGGCGCGCTGCTGAGGGGCCGGGCGCTGGAGGACGTACTGGCGGGACAGGCGGCCGCCTTGGACGGCGTCTCCCACGCCCAGGTCCTGCTCACGGGCCGCCCGAGCGCCCCCGAGACGCGTGTACGGCTCCGACTGGAACCGCATGCGGACCCAGGGACGGCGCTGCAGGGCCTCGAGACGGGGGCACTGGCGCACGCTCGCGATTCGGCGGGCCTCGAGACACTCCCGGCCGAGGTCAGACTGAACGCGGTGAAGCACCGTGCGGAAAGGGTCAGCTGAGAAACCTCAGAACCCGTGCCGCATCCCCCCGTCAACCGGCAACATGACCCCCGTCAAATAAGAGGCCGCCGGCGACAGCAAAAACGCAGCCGTCCGCCCGAATTCCTCAGGCAGCCCATACCGCCGCAACGGAATCCGCGCCTCATTCGCAGCCCGAGCAGCCTCCGGATCGGCGGACATCCCATCCAACTCCCGCACCCGATCCGTGTCGATACGCGCAGGCAGCAGCCCCACGACTCGAATCCCCCGCGGCCCCAACTCATCCGCCAGCGACTTCGCGAACCCGGCCAACCCCGGCCGCAGCCCATTCGAGATCGTCAACCCCGGAATCGGCTCATGCACCGACCCGGACAACACGAACCCGACCACACCCCCGGCCTCCAGCTCAGCCGCCGACGCCCGCGCGAGCCGAACCGCCCCCAGGAACACCGACTCGAACGCCGCCTGCCACTGCTCGTCCGTGTTGTCGGCGACGAACCCCGGCGCAGGCCCCCCGACGCTGACGAGGATGCCGTCGAAGCCCCCGAAGTGCTCACGCGCGGCGGCGATCAGCCGCGCGGGCGCCGAAGGGTCGGCGTTGTCCGCGACCACCCCCACCGCGTTCGCCCCCAGAGCGGCGGCCGCCTCGGCGACGCTCTTCTCCTCCCGCCCGGTGATGACCACCTTCGCGCCGTCGGCGACCAGCTCGCGCGCGGCGGCGTTGCCGAGGCCGCGCGTGGCCCCGGTGACGACGTACACCCTGTCCTTCAGCCCAAGATCCATGGCCCCTATCCTGCCCCTTCGCCCCCGAACAGGGCGAGGGCGGTGTTCACCAGGCCGATGTGGCTGAACGCCTGCGGGACGTTGCCCAGCTGGACGCCGGCCACGGGGTCGTACTCCTCGGACAGCAGCCCCACGTCGTTGGCGAGGCCGACCAGTCGTTCGAACAGCTCCCGCGCCTCCTTCGTACGGCCCGTCATGTGCAGGGCGTCCGCGAGCCAGAACGAGCACGCCAGGAAGGTGCCCTCGCCACCCGGCAGGCCGTCCACGGGGGTTTCCGCGGCGCTGTAGCGGCGCAGTAAGCCGCCGTGGCCCAGCGCGTCGCGGACCGCGTCGATGGTGCCGAGCACGCGCGGGTCGTCCGGCGGCAGGAAGCCGACGCGCGGGATGAGCAGCACCGAGGCGTCGAGCTCGCGCGAGCCGTAGTACTGAGTGAAGGTGTTCCGCTCGGGGTCGTAGCCCTTCTCGCACACCTCCCGGTGCACCTCGTCACGCATCGCCCGCCAGCCGTCCAGGTCCCCGCGCAGTTTCGGGTTCCTCTCCAGCGTGCGCACGGCACGGTCGGCGTGGGGCGATCCGCCAGTGGCCGTTCTCCTGGTCGCCGAGCAGCTTGGCGAAGCAGGCCGCCGAGTCGAAGCGGGGCAGACACAGCCAGTCGACGGAGCCGTCCCGGCCGACCAGCGCCGCTGTCTGTTCGTCGCCGATGAGTGCGTAGTCCTCGATACGGGGGTGCACGCAGTGCGGGTTCCCGGACCCCGTGGGTGGCAATCCGGGGCGGGGCCGGGCGGGTGACGCGAGGTGTCAGACCGTGGCCGGCTGCGTCTGAGGCGTCTCCTTCTCGGCGGCCGCCGCCCTGCGGTCGCGGGCCTCCCGCCGGACCAGGACCAGCCAGCCGATCGGGACGCCGGCGGCGAACAGCCACCACTGGATGGCGTACGCGTAGTTCAGCGCGGCGTCCTCGTCGCCGGGCCGGCCGACCAGCTCGGGGGTGTCGCCCTTCGGTTCGGGCGCCGTCTGCGCGAGGTAGCCGCCGAGCACCTGGGCGTCCAGGCGCCGCGCCTCCTGCTCGCTGTTGATCAGCATGACCTGCCGCTCCGGCAGTCCCTTGAGGTTCTTGATGCCGCTCGCCGCGGTCGTCTCGTCGGGCATCAGCCGGCCGGTGACGGTGATCTGGCCGCGGGGCGGTGCGGGGACCTTGGGGAACGCGGTCTGGCTCGGGCCGTCCGCGGGGATCCAGCCCCGGTTGACGAGCACCACCTTGCCGTCCGTCAGGACGAACGGGGTCAGGACGTGGTAGCCGACCTCGTCGTCGGAGTTGGTGCGCCGCCGGACGACGACCTCGTCGTCGGTGTCGAAGTGACCCTTGGCCGTCACCCTCCGGTACCGCTCGTCATTGGTGACGGTATGACCGGGGGAGGTCATCTGCTCCACCGGTACCGGTTTGGCGGACAGCGCGTCGGCGACCAGCTGGTTCCGTGCGGTGCGCATCTCGTAGCGATGCATCTGCCAGATGCCCAGCCTGATCATCGTGGGGATGAGAAGGAGGGCGACCAGCGTGAGGATCACCCACTGCCGGGACAACAGGAAGCGGTACACCCCACGACCGTACAACTCGGTCGTGGGGCGCATTCAGGGGGGTGCTGGTCAATACATCTAGACCTTGTCGATGATCCCCACCTTCCCTTCCGCCCTGGCGCAGTGGGCGCCGCAGTACCAGTGGCCCTCGACCTCGACGCCCTGGCCGATGATCTGCACACGGCAGTGCTCGCAGATGGGTGCCATGCGGTGGATCGCGCAGGAGAAGCAGTCGAAGACGTGGACCGCGCCCTGTGCGTGCACCTCGAAGGTCATTCCGTAGTGATTGCCGCAAACTTCACATGTCGCCATGCGCCACAGGGTGAGCCGTCGGTCCGGCGCGGGCGAGGGGGCGGCGGGCGAGTCGCCCGCCAATCACCCGTCCGTACGGTCACCGCTCCGATCCCGGCTCCACGTCCTGGAGGAGTTGCCCGAACGCTGCCTCGTCCACGACCGGCGTCCCGTACTGCCGGGCCTTGACGGCCTTCGACGTGGTCGAGTCCGGGTCGTTCGTGACGAGCAGGCTGGTCAGCCGGGACAGGCTGGTCGCCACATGCAGACCGGCCTCGACCGCGCGGTCCTCCAGCAGCTCGCGCTCGATGGACGTGTCTCCGGAGAACGCGACCCGCATGCCCTGTTTGAGTCGTTTGCCCTCTTCGTAGCGGCCCGGGTTGGGATACGGGCACGCGGGCCGCTTGCGGGCGGGGCGCCAACTGCTCTGGCGATAGCCGCCGTAGCCCGCCTGCTGCCCGATCCGGGGCGTGGGCCGGTCCGTCCACTCGGTCAGCGGCCGGCACTCGTGCAGCGGCAGCCGTACGCCGTCCGCGGCCGCCGCGCGCAGGCTCGGCCGGAACGCCTCCGCAAGGACGCGCGCGTCGTCGAGGGCATGATGCGCCCGCCGCTGGACGACGCCGAAGTGCGCGGCCAGCGTCTGAAGTTTGTGGTTGGGCAGCGGCAGGCCCAACTCCTTGGACAGCGCGATGGTGCACAGCCGCTGCCGCACCGGCGCCTCGCGCTCCGCGCGCGCGTACTCCCGGGCGATCATCTGCCAGTCGAAGACCGCGTTGTGCGCGACGAGCACCCGGCCGTCGAGGCGGGCCGAGAACTCCTCGGCGATGTCGTGGAAGAGGGGCGCGCCCTGAAGCACCTCGCTCGTCAGACCGTGGATCCACACCGGGCCCGGGTCCCGCTCCGGGTTGACCAGCGTGTACCAGTGGTCCTCGACCTCGCCGCGCGCGTCCAGGCGGTAGACGGCCGCGGAGATTATCCGGTCGTCCCGGGCCAGGCCGGTGGTCTCCACGTCAACGACCGCGTATCCCTTCGGATACGCGGCCGGCCATGCTGTGGGGAAGGACGCTGCCCTCGCGCGGTCATCGAGCATGGTCCCTGAGGATACGGGCCACGACTGACAGTCCCGTCCCGCCCCCGTCTGTCAGACGCCCTGCGGCGTACGCCTGTTCGCATGCCGGGTCGTCAACCGACGTTCACCACCGGATCGGCACCGGCAACGCCGTCAGCAGCCCCGACACCGCGACCACCACCCCCAGAGCGACGACCTCGGCCCGCGCGGGGGAGCAGGCGGTCAGCGGGTCGGCCGCCCGGGCGAGCCGGATCCGCGCCCACAGGGCGAGTACCGCGACGGCGGCCACCAGGAGCACCTTGGCGAGCAGGGTGCGCCCGTACGCGGTCGTCGTCAGCTGCTCCAGGATCGTGCCCGAGGGCATGCGGCGCAGCGAACTCCACACCCCGGTCGCCGTGATGGCCGCGAGCAGAACGGCCGCCACGCGCGCGTAGAGCCCCAACAGGGCCGTGCCCGCCTCCGGGGCACCCCAGTGCCGCAGCGTCCGCAGCGCGTACAGCAGGCCGCCCGTCCACAGCGCCGCGCACGTCAGGTGCACCAGCGTCAGCCCGGACCCGACCAGCGGGTCGTGCTCGGTCGTGGGATGCGCGCGCAGGGCCTCCGCCACGACCACCGCGGCCAGGGGCCACACCTGCGTCGCCGGCCGGCGCGAGAGGGCGCACAGGCCGGCCGCGAGGAAGGCGTTGACCTCCAGGAGCGCCAGCTTGCCGTCGCGGGACTCGTACAGCCCGCCGACATCGATCTCGGCGGCGCTGCGCGGCACCAGATTGCCCGTGGCCACGACCGACGCGAGTCCCAGGGCGGCGACGAAACCGGCGGCGGCCGCATACGGCGCCCAGCTGCGGGGCGCGGCCGAGGGAGCGCCGGGTACGGAACGGGACAGCCGGCGCACGAACAGCTCCCCCAACGGCACACACAGCGCCGCGATCAGCACCGTTCGCAGCAGCGCGACACCACCGGCACCGGGCGCGGCGGCCTCGCCCGTGTCGTGCAGCGCGGCGGACGGGCCGAGCAGCGGTATCAGCGCGGCCAGCGCCACCAGGACGAGGACGGTGACGGCCCGGCCGGCCCCGGGGCGTCGCGCCGGCCCGCTCGCGTCGGACGCCCCGGTCGTGGGTCTTATCAAGCTCACCTCAAGATCTTCACCAGCCTTCACAGAACCGGGCAAGTCCAGGAAAACACTTGGCGGTACGGCATTCCGCCCATAGATACGTTTCCGGCCCGACGGTGACTCAGATCCAGCCCGGCGCGTCCGCCCCACAGGGCCCCGGCGGCCGCGCCCAGTCCACCGGGCCGCCCTCGAAGGCGACCGGCGACCGGGCGTAGCGCAGCCGCCCGAGCGCGCTGTCCGTCTCCGAGAGCCAGGGGTCGGGTATGTCGTACGGGGGCGCCTTCTCCGTCGGCCGGGCGCCGGGCCCGCCGTGGGAGACCTCCCCGGCGTCGCTCGGCCCGACCCCGTTCATCAGCCACTGAGCCGTCCGCGTCAGCGCCAGCCGGACGAACCGGCTCCCGCCCTCGTACGACTGCTCGGTCAGGGCCCGCAGTACCGCCGCCGCCAGCAGATATCCCGTCCCGTGGTCCAGGGCCTGCGCGGGCAGTGCGCCGGGCCGCTCCGGCGACCCCTCGACCGCGGCGATCCCCGTGGCCACCTGCACCAGGCTGTCGAATCCCCGCCGTTCACCCCACGGCCCGTACGCACCCCAGGCCGACAACTGCGCCACGACCACCCCCGGCCGCCGCTCGGCCAGCGCTTCCGCCGACAGCCCGAACCGGTCCAGCGCGCCCGGCCGGTATCCGGTGACGACCACGTCCGCCGCCGCGAGCAGCTCCTCGAAGACACGCCGGTCGGTCACGAGGTCGAGCGTCGTCGACCGCTTTCCGAAGCCCGTGTCGGCGTGCTGGTCGGGGAGTTCGGGCAACCGAGGGGAGTCCACGCGCAGCACGTCCGCGCCCAGCAGGGCGAGCGTGCGGGTGGCGACCGGGCCCGCGATGACCCGGGTCAGGTCCAGGACGCGCAGTCCGGCGGCGGGCAGCAGGGGAGCGCCGTCACCGTCGATCGGCGCGAGCACGCGCGCGCGTGCGGAGTCCAGCGGGCCGCGCTCCACCAGCGGCCGACCGGCCACTGCGGCCGCCTGCTCCTGCGCGGCCCACTCCTCGGGCGTACGCAGGGCGACGGCGAGGCCTCCGGCCGCGTACACGGCCTCCTCGATCTCCAGGGCGGACCGCTCGGCGAGCGCGGATTCGACGGCCGCCACGGCCGCCGTGCCCTCCGGCACCCCCAACGCGCCCAGCAGCCGCGCCCGGTGGTGCGGATAGTTCGCGTGCGTGCGCAGCCAGCCGTCCGCCGTCCGCCAGAACCGGGACAGCGGCGTGAAGTTGACCGGCGCCCGCCCGTCGACGAGCAGATGCCGCTCACTGACGAACGCCGTCGCGACGGCCCCGTCGTCCACCCGTACCCCGGGCACCTCGGCGAGCCCGGCCCGCCGCGCGCCCAGCTCGGCTGCGGCCAGCGCACAGGCGCCGACACAGGCCCGCGCCAACTCCCGTACGGGAAGGCGCCCCTGAAGAGCGCCCTCCCGCACCACGGTCGACACCCGGGGGAGAAGGGCGGGATCGCCGCCCACCGCCGACCAGGCGAACTCGATGTCAGTCACGACTGCACTATGCAGCATTGACCGCATCAAGCTGTCGACCGGTGTCGACCGGTGCAGACCGATCTACTTGGTCACCGCGTCCAGCGCGTCCGCCATGCCCCAGCCGTAGAACCCGTTGCGGTTCTTCGACCCCTCGCAGACCGCGTCGATCTTGCCGTCGCTGTTGATGTCGTACGGGTCCGTGCACGACGTGGCGTCGGCCTCGGCGTACAACAGGGCCTTCACCACGGCCGGCGAGGCGTACGGGTGCGTCGACTTGATCAGGGCGGCGACGGCCGCGACATGCGGGCTCGCCATCGACGTGCCGGCCATGTAACCCCACTTGCCGCCCGGCAGCGTGCCCAGGATCAGGCCGCTGGTCGCCGGCGGCTCCGGCTTCTGGTACGACGTCGAGTCGCCGCCGGGCGCGGCGATGTCCACGATCCCGAGGCCGTAGTTGGAGAACGACGACTTGATGCCCTTGGCGCCCGTCGCCGCGACCGTCACGACACCGGGCAGCTGGGTCGGTATGTCGAGGCACTCGGACGGGTCGACGGTCCGCTCCACGGGCGTGGCGTCGTTCGGCGAGACCGGGTCGGTGATCTCGTCGGCCGCGAAGTCGTAGTTCTCGTTGCCGGCCGCCGCGACGTTGACCGCGCCCTTCTTCTCCGCGTACCGCGAGGCCCGGGTGACGGCGTCCACGAGCGCCTTCTGGTCCGGGTCGTTCTTGCAGTTGAAGTACCAGGGGTCGGTGTAATAGCTGTTGTTGGTGACGTCGACGCCGTGCGTGGCCGCCCACATGAAGCCGCAGACCACGGCCTCGGTGTAGAAGTAGCCCGCGGTGGTTGACACCTTGATGCCGGAGACCTTCACACCGGGTGCGACGCCCGTCATGCCGACGCCGTTCTTGGCGGCCGCGATCTCACCGGCCACGTGCGTGCCGTGCGGGCTCTCCGACGCGCTCGGCCGCCATGCCCCGTCGGTCGAGTCCGGCTTGCCCGTCACACAGTTGACGGACGCGGCACGGTCGAAGTTCGGCGCTATGTCGGGGTGGGTGTCGTCGACGCCGGTGTCGATCACGGCGACGGTGACCTTGCTGCTGCCGAGCGACTTCTCGTGCGCCTTGTCCGCCTTGATCGCGGGCAGGTCCCACTGCATCGGCTCCAACGGGTCCTCGCCGTCAGCGGCCTTCGCCTTCGCACTCGCCACCTCTGCGGCGGTGAGCGCCTTCGGCGTCCCCATGTCGGTCGTCGACTGCGCGGGCAGCGGCGCGTTGCGGGTGTTGCCGGCCGACTCGACGCCACGGACCTTGCGGATGGTCTTGGCGAAGTCCGGGTTCGACGAGTGGACGACGATCACGCCTATCTGGTCGTACGACGTCACGATCGTGCCGCCGGCGTCGGCGATGGCCTTCTTCACCTGCCCCGAAGGCCCGTGCCCGGGGCGGACGTTGACGACGTAGCTGAGCGCGGTCGCGTCCGCCTTCGTGGCGGAGGCGAGGACGTCGTTCACGGCTCCGGTGACACCGTTCACGGTGCCGGGCACGTCGGCAGCGGTCGCCGTGGTGTTGGGCAGGAATGCCAGGGCTGTCGCCATGGTCATTCCGAGCGGGACGGCGATCGCGCGGCGGAAGCGCGGGTGAGGCGCTGTCATATGTCAGTGTCTCCAGTTCGTTCGTGGGGCGAGCTGACCGTGCGGGAGGTCGGTAGGCCCCTGGGGGCCGAAGTGCCGTGGGGTACGCGTCACTTCACCGCGCGGAGCGCGTTGACGATGCCGTACCCGTAGAAGCCGTTGACATACTTGCCGCCCTCGCACACCGCGTCCTGCGTGCCGTCGCCGTCCTGGTCGTACGACGCCGGGCAGGCGGTGTTGTCCGCCTGCGCCTTGAGCAGCGCCTGCAGTTGGGCCGGAGACGCCTTCGGGTATTTCGACTTCAGCAGCGCGGCGACGCCCGCGGCGTGCGGCGAGGCCATCGACGTGCCCTGCAGGAAGCCGTACCCGCCGTTCGGCATGGTGGACAGGATGCGGCCGTTCTTCGACGGCGTGTCCGGGATCTGGTAGAGCCGGTCGCCGCCCGGCGCGGCGACGTCGACGACGCCCTTGCCGTACGTCGAGTAGTACGACTTGACGTTCTGCACCCCCGTCGAGCTGACCGTGACCACACCCGGCAGCTGCGTCGGCACGTCGAAGCACTCGTGCGGGTCGATGGTCCGCTCGACCGGCGTGGAGTCGTCGGGGCTGCTGTCGTCGACGATCGCGTCCGAGTCCAGGTCGTGGTTGGAGTTGCCCGCCGCCGCCACGTTGAGCGTGCCCTTCTTCTGCGCGTACAGCTGGGCCCTGTTGACGGCATCGACGATGGCCCGCTGGTGCGGGTCGTCCATGCAGTTGTACAGCCACGGGTCGACGTAGTAGCTGTTGTTCGTGATCTCGACGCCGTGGTCGGCGGCGAACACGAAGGCGCACACGACGCTCTCCGGGTAGAAGAGGCCGTTGCTCGGGTCGGTCACGTTGATGCTCGAGACCTTCACCCCGGGTGCGACACCGGCCACGCCGATGCCGTTGCGGGCCGCGGCGATCTCACCGGCCACATGGGTGCCGTGGTAGTCGTCCGCGGTGTACGGCCGCCAGGCGCCCTCGCTGGTGTCCGCGACACCGCCGTCGCAGTTGGCCGACTGGGACGCGGAGAAGTTCGGTGCGATGTCCGGGTGGGTGTCGTCGACGCCGGTGTCGATCACGGCGACGGTCACCTTGCTGCTGCCCGGGTTGATTTTCGCGGCCTTGTCGGCGCCGATCGCCCGGAGGTCCCACTGGTCGGCTTCCAGGGGCTCGCTGTCGGGCGTGGCGGCCGATGCGCTCGCGACCTTGGCGGCCTGTTCCTTGGACAGGAACTGCGCCGCGCCCTCCTCCGTGGTCCCCGCGGCCGTCAGCGGCGCGGTGCGCGTGGCACCCGCCGACTGCACCCCGCGTATCTCGCGCATCTCCTTGGC
Organism: Streptomyces sp. SA15; assembly: GCF_002291145.1. Classification (GTDB taxonomy): domain Bacteria; phylum Actinomycetota; class Actinomycetes; order Streptomycetales; family Streptomycetaceae; genus Streptomyces. Next base: position 34,233 of record NZ_NTGE01000137.1, on the reverse strand, counting down.
GAAGTCAGGGTTCGACGAGTGGACGACGATCACGCCGATCTTCTCGTACGTGACCACGACCGTGCCGCCCGCCGCCGGGACCGCCTTCTTCACCGACTCGATCGTGCGGCGGTCCAGCTTGGTGTTCACGACGTACGACAGGGCGGGCGCGTCCACCGCCTGCGCGGCACTCTCCGCGCGTGGAGCGGCCGACGCCGCCGCGGGCAGGAAGCCGAGCGAGGCGGTCAGCGACAGCGCGACCGGTACGGCGAGGGCGAGGCGGCGTCTGGAACGCAGATGAGCCATGGGGTCTCCACATCATCCGAAAAACGAGACCTGCCCGAGACACAGGTGGTGCTCGGGCAGGTACATGACGATTTGGTGCAGGCCCGAAACTATCTCTCGAAGTCGCTGGCCAGCAATGACTTACATGAAGTGAGTTGGGAAAGAAGCCCGGGGTGTTGAACCAGTCCTCGCGCGCCGCCGTGACCTTGGGCAGGGAACGCGAGGACACTCGCCCCCTATCCCCGTAACAACCGCATCCGCAATCAGGAGGAGACTCCGTGGCTACCGACGCACCGCCCCCCTCGAAAGAGCAACACCGACTCCCGTCCCCCGAGGAGTTCAACGAGGTGCAGCAGAGCGCGGAGTTCGGTGAACTGCGCCGCTCCTTCCGCTCCTTCGCCTTCCCGCTGACCATCGGCTTCGTCGCCTGGTACCTGCTGTACGTCCTGCTGTCGAACTACGCGGGCGACTTCATGGGCACCAAGCTCTTCGGCAACATCAATGTCGCCTTTGTTCTCGGTATCGCCCAGTTCGTCACCACGTTCCTCATCGCCTGGTGGTACTCGCGGCACGCCGCCGCGCAGCTCGACCCCAAGGCCGAGGCCATCAAGTCCCGAATGGAGGGCGGCGCATGAGCCCCGCACAGCAGACGATCCTTGCCGCGAACGAGGCCAGCCAGCACCGGCCGCTGATCATCACCCTGTTCGGGCTGTTCGTCGTGGCGACGCTGGTCATCACCGTCTGGGCGGGCCGCCAGACCAAGGACGCCGCCGACTTCTACGCGGGCGGCCGGTCGTTCAGCGCCTTCCAGAACGGCCTCGCGGTCTCCGGCGACTACATGTCGGCCGCGTCGTTCCTCGGCATCGCGGGCGCCATCGCCCTCTTCGGATACGACGGCTTCCTGTACTCCATCGGCTTCCTGGTCGCCTGGCTGGTGGCCCTGCTCCTGGTGGCCGAGCCGCTGCGGAACTCCGGCCGCTACACCATGGGTGACGTGCTGGCGTACCGCATGCGCCAGCGCCCGGTCCGAACGGCCGCCGGCACCTCCACGATCGTCGTCTCGATCTTCTACCTGCTGGCCCAGATGGCGGGCGCGGGCGTCCTCGTCTCGCTGCTGCTCGGCATCACCTCCGACGCCGGCAAGATCCTCATCGTCGCCCTCGTCGGCGTCCTGATGATCGTGTACGTCTCCATCGGCGGCATGAAGGGCACCACCTGGGTCCAGATGGTCAAGGCCGTGCTGCTCATCGGCGGCACCATCCTGATCACCTTCCTGGTGCTGCTGAAGTTCAACTTCAACATCTCCGACCTGCTGGGTACGGCCGCCGAGAACAGCGGCAAGGGCGCCGCCTTCCTGGAGCCCGGCCTCCAGTACGGCGCGACCGGCACCACCAAGCTGGACTTCATCTCCCTCGGCATCGCCCTGGTGCTCGGCACCGCCGGCCTGCCGCACATCCTGATCCGCTTCTACACGGTGCCCAACGCCAAGGCCGCCCGGAAGTCCGTGAACTGGGCGATCGGCATCATCGGCGGCTTCTACCTGATGACCATCGCGCTCGGCTTCGGCGCCGCGGCGCTGATCTCGCAGGAAGAGATCATCGCGTCCAACCCGTCCGGCAACACGGCGGCGCCCCTGCTCGCCCTGCACCTGGGCGGCGTCGACTCGGCCTGGGGCGCCATCCTGCTCGCCACGATCTCGGCGGTGGCCTTCGCGACGATCCTCGCCGTGGTCGCCGGCCTCACCCTCGCCTCGTCGTCCTCCTTCGCGCACGACATCTACGCCAACGTCATCCGCAAGGGGAAGGCCACCGAGAAGGAAGAGGTCAGGGCGGCCCGTCTGGCGACCATCGGCATCGGTGCCGTCTCCATCCTCCTGGGCGCCCTCGCCCGCGACCTGAACGTGGCAGGCCTCGTCGCCCTGGCCTTCGCGGTCGCCGCCTCCGCCAACCTGCCGACGATCCTCTACAGCCTGTTCTGGAAGCGGTTCACCACCCAGGGCGCCCTGTGGTCGATCTACGGCGGCCTCATCGTCGCCGTCGGCCTGGTGCTGTTCTCGCCCGTCGTCTCCGGCGACCCCAAGGCGATGTTCCCCGACGTCGACTTCGCCTGGTTCCCGCTGAAGAACCCGGGCATCATCTCCATCCCGTTCGGCTTCCTGATGGGCTGGCTCGGCACCATCCTGTCCAAGGAGGAGCCGAACACCGACAAGTACGCGGAGCTGGAGGTCCGGTCCCTGACCGGCACCGGCGCGCACTGAGCGCGCACTGAGCGCGCACCGAGTACGCCCCCTGAGCGGCCGCGTCGTAGGTCTCTACGACGCGGCCGCGTCCTGTCCGGTGGTGTCCGGTGGGATCGGGCCCTGGTGATGTCAGTGGCGTCACGTAGGCTCGCAGTTGACGGTAGATATTTGTTCAGTGACGAGGCAGGGGGGCCACGTGCTCATCGACACCTACGGCCGGGTGGCCACCGACCTGAGGGTCTCGCTGACCGACCGGTGCAACCTGCGGTGCAGCTACTGCATGCCCGAGGAGGGCCTGCAGTGGCTGGCCAAGCCCGACCTGCTCACGGACGACGAGATCGTGCGCCTCATCGACATCGCCGTCACCTCCCTGGGTATCGAGGAGGTCCGCTTCACCGGCGGCGAGCCGCTGCTGCGCCCCGGCCTGGTCGGCATCGTCGAGCGGGTCGCCGCCCTGGAGCCGCGCCCCCAGATGTCCCTCACCACCAACGGCATCGGCCTCAGGCGTACGGCGACGGCCCTGAAGGAGGCCGGGCTGGACCGGGTCAACGTCTCCCTGGACACCCTCCGCCCGGACGTCTTCAAGACCCTCACCCGCCGGGACCGCCACAAGGACGTCATAGAGGGCCTGCACGCCGCCCGGGACGCGGGCCTGACCCCGGTCAAGGTCAACTCCGTCCTGATGCCCGGGCTGAACGAGGACGAGGCCCCGGACCTGCTGGCCTGGGCGGTGGAGCACGACTACGAACTGCGCTTCATCGAGCAGATGCCCCTGGACGCCCAGCACGGCTGGAAGCGCGAGGGCATGATCACCGCCGGCGACATCCTCGCCTCCCTGCGCACCCGCTTCGAGCTCACCCCCGAGGGCTCCGACGAGCGCGGCTCGGCCCCCGCCGAGCGCTGGATCGTCGACGGCGGCCCGCACCGCGTCGGCGTCATCGCCTCCGTCACCCGCCCGTTCTGCGCGGCCTGCGACCGCACCCGCCTGACGGCCGACGGGCAGGTACGCACGTGCCTGTTCGCGACGGAGGAGACGGACCTGCGCGCCGCGCTGCGCTCCGACGCCCCCGACGAGGAGATCGCCCGCATCTGGCGCCTGGCGATGTGGGGCAAGAAGGCGGGCGCGGGGCTGGACGACCCGTCGTTCGTCCAGCCGGACCGGCCGATGTCCGCCATCGGCGGCTAGGAGCTCTCGGGCGTTTCCCAGTCCTCGAACTTCACGACGTCTTTCAGGAACCCCCGCACCCCGAGGAACTGGGACAGATGCTCCCGGTGCTCCTCACACGCCAGCCACGTCTTGCGCCGTTCCGGCGTATGGATCTTCGGGTTGTTCCACGCCAGCACCCACAGGGCGTCGGCACGGCAACCCTTCGCGGAGCAGATCGGGGTCTCGTCACTCACAGGTTCGTCTCACAGGTCCGCAAACAAGGCGACGCCGAGCAGCCACGGGGGGAGCTGCCCGGCGTCGGTCCGTCGCTCCGACGGGGGATGCGGAGCGCCTACGAAGTATGTCACGGGTAACCCGTCGCCCGGCACCGGAACAACATGATTGATCTGAGCTTTTCTTGAGCTTGATGCAGGCCTGACCCGGGTCGGGACGCATCCGCGAAGGATGCGCCATGATCACGCCCGGTCGCGCGGCTCGCTCGCGGCGCCCGGCGCGGGATCGGCGACGACGTCCTCCGGGACGGGTTCCGCGACCCGCTCCTCTTGCGTGAAACCGTCCTCTTTTGCGAAAGCGTCCTCCGCGCGCGGCGGCTCGATCATCGGCGGCGTCGGCACCGTCACGAACGTCGACGGCAGCGATGGCGCGTTCTCCCGCCCCGCGTTGGCGACGACCACGGCGATGTAGGGGAGGACCGCGCCGAGCACCAACGCGACGATCGCGACGTGCCGTTCGACGTTCCACAGGGTGGCCGCGAGGATCACCGACAGCGTACGGATCGTCATCGATATGACGTACCGGCGCTGCCGCCCGCGTACGTCCTCCTGGAGGCCCGCCCGAGCCCCGGTGATCCGGAACACCTGGGCGCTGCCGCCGCCATGCTGCTTCCGCATCACATTCCACCATCCGCCCGCATCGGACTCTCCCCGCCCCGTACCGCGTCCGCCCCCGGTCGGGGAACGGGACCCGGACAGCTCCCACGTTACGCCGCGCCTCACCCGTCCACGAGACCGGGGCGCCCCCGGCCTGGACGAACAGCCTCGGCCGTTGCGCGTACGGCCCTGCCCGGCATGCGCCGTACCACGACCGGGCCGACACTGGGTGTAAGGCTCGGCGGTCCGGGACGAGCCGGGACGAGAAACGGGACGAGCCGTACGAGGAGGCAGCCATGGGCTGGTTGTGGGCGATCATCGTGGGATTCGTGCTGGGTCTGATCGCGAAGGCGATCATCCCGGGCAAGCAGCACAGCCCGCTCTGGCTGACCACCATTTTCGGCTTGCTCGGCGCCATCGCCGGCAACGCGGTCGCGCGTGCGGCGGGCGTCGACGAGACCTCCGGCATCGACTGGAGCCGGCACGCCTTCCAGCTCGTCGCCGCGATCATCATCGTGGCCGTCGGGGACATGGCCTACATGGCGACGCTGGGCAGGAGAAAACAGCGGACCTGACAACGCGCAGACGTAAGGGGGCGGCCCTCCGCCGAGAGCCGCCCCCTGATGTTGTGACTAGGCCGATGCGACCTCGACCGCCGCCAGGTTCTTCTTGCCCCGGCGCAGCACCAGCCAGCGCCCGTGCAGCAGATCCTCCTTGGCGGGGACGGCGTCCTCGGCGGCGACCTTGACGTTGTTCACGTAGGCACCGCCCTCCTTGACCGTGCGGCGCGCGGCCGACTTGCTGGCCACCAGGCCGACCTCGGCGAACAGGTCGACCACCGGACCGAGCTCGGCGACCTGGATGTGCGGCACCTCGGACAGGGCCGCGGCCAGCGTCTTCTCGTCCAGGTCGACCAGCTCGCCCTGCCCGAAGAGGGCCTTGGACGCGGCGATCACGGCGGCGGTCTGCTCGGCGCCGTGGACCAGCGTCGTCAGTTCCTCCGCCAGCGCGCGCTGCGCGGCACGGGCCTGGGGGCGCTCCTCGGTCTGCCGCTCCAGCTCCTCCAGCTCCTCGCGGGACCTGAAGGACAGGATCCGCATGTACGTCGCGATGTCCCGGTCATCCACGTTCAGCCAGAACTGGTAGAACGCGTACGGCGTCGTCATCTCCGGGTCGAGCCAGACGGCCCCGCCCTCGGTCTTGCCGAACTTGGTGCCGTCCGCCTTGGTCATCAGCGGGGTGGCGAGCGCGTGGACGTTGGCGTGCGGCTCCAGCTTGTGGATGAGGTCCAGGCCGGCCGTGAGGTTGCCCCACTGGTCGCTGCCGCCCTGCTGGAGCGTGCAGCCGTACCGGCGGTACAGCTCCAGGAAGTCCATGCCCTGGAGCAGCTGGTAGCTGAACTCCGTGTAGCTGATGCCCTCTTCGGACTCCAGGCGCCGGGCGACCGAGTCCTTCGTCAGCATCTTGTTGACGCGGAAGTGCTTGCCGATGTCCCGCAGGAACTCGATGGCCGACAGTCCGGCCGTCCAGTCCAGGTTGTTCACCATCACCGCGGCGTTCTCGCCCTCGAAGGACAGGAACGGCTCGATCTGCGCGCGCAGCCGGGTCACCCAGTTCGCGACCGTCTCCGGGTCGTTCAGCGTGCGCTCCGCCGTGGGGCGCGGGTCGCCGATCTGGCCGGTCGCCCCGCCCACCAGGGCCAGCGGACGCAGGCCCGCCTGCTGGAGCCGGCGCATGGTGAGGACCTGCACCAGGTGGCCGACGTGCAGACTGGCCGCCGTAGGGTCGAATCCGCAATAGAACGTGACGGGACCGTCCGCGAGCGCCTTGCGCAATGCGTCCTCGTCAGTGGACAGGGCGAACAGCCCCCGCCACTTCAGCTCGTCGACGATGTCCGTCACGGTTCTCGTATCTCCTTGAGTGGGTCTCGTAATCAGGTACGAGGTTATACGCCCTGGCTGACAGAGCTCATATTGAAGTCCGGCACCCTCAGGGCCGGCATCGCAGCCCTGGTGAACCAGTCGCTCCACTCCCTGGGCAGTGTCTTTTCCGTGCGCCCGGCCTCCGTCGCCCGGCCCAGCAGGTCGACCGGCGACTCGTTGAACCGGAAGTTGGTGACCTCCCCGGTCACCTCGCCGTTCTCCACGAGATAGACGCCGTCCCGGGTCAGACCCGTCAGCAGCAGCGTCGCCGGGTCGACCTCGCGGATGTACCACAGGCAGGTCAGCAGCAGCCCCCGCTCGGTGCTCGCGACCATCTCCTCCAGGGAGCGGTCCTCGCCGCCGTCCAGGATCAGGTTGTCGATCCCCGGCGCCACCGGCAGCCCGGTCAGGTCCGCGCTGTGCCGGCTGGTCAGCAGATGGCGCAGCTCACCCTCGCGCATCCACTCGGTGGCCGTCAGCGGCAGCCCGTTGTCGAACACCGACTGGTCGCCGCCGGAGGAGTGCACGAGCACGAAGGGCACGGACTCCAGGCCGGGCTCGTTCGGGTCGCTGCGCAGGGTCAGCGGCAGGTCCGTGAGCTTGTCGCCCACGCGGGTGCCGCCGCCCGGCTTGGAGAACACCGTGCGGCCCTCGGCCGCGTCCCGGCCCGACGCCGACCACATCTGGTAGATCAGCAGGTCCGCGACCGCGCTCGGCGGCAGCAGCGTCTCGTACCGCCCGGCGGGCAGCGCGATCCGCCGCTCGGCCCAGCCGAGGCGTACGGCGAGCTCCGCGTCCAGCGCCGCCGGATCGACGTCCTTGAAGTCCCGGGTGGACCGGCCCGCCCACGCCGACCGCGTGCGGTCCGGCGACTTGGCGTTCAGCTCCAGCGTCCCGTTGGGCTGGTCGTGCCGCAGGCGCAGCCCCGTCGACGTACCGAGGTAGCTGGAGACGACCTCGTGGTTGGCGAAGCCGTACAGCTCGCGACCGCCCGCACGCGCGCGTGCGAACGCCTCACCGAGCGCGGGCGCGAAGTCCGCGAACACGGCGGACGACGTCTCGGCCGGCGCGTCCGTGAAGTCGGGCGCCGCCGGCACGCCTGTGACCAGCGGCCGCGCGTCCTCGGCGGGACCGGCACTGCGCGCGGCGGCCTCCGCGGCCCGCACCAGGGGCTCCAGCTCGTCGGCGGTCACGGCCGAGCGCGTGACGACACCGGAGGCCGTGCCCTCCTTGCCGTCGACGGTCGCGATCACGGTGAGCGTACGGCCGCGAGTGACGCCGTTAGTGGTGAGCGCGTTGCCCGCCCAGCGCAGGTTCGCGGTCGACTGCTCGTCGGCGATGACCACGCAGCCGTCGGCCCGGGACAGTTCGAGGGCACGCTCGACGATCTCGTGCGGCTTGTTCGTACGAGGACTCATCGACCGGCCTCCTGGGTCGTGTTGAGACTGTGCTTTCCCGGGGGATAACCCCCGGACCCCCAGCCGATCTCGGACTTGACGTTCATCGACCGGCCTCCTGGGTCGTGTTGAGGATATTGACGCCCTTGAAGAGGGCGGACGGGCAGCCGTGCGAGACCGCGGCGACCTGGCCGGGCTGGGCCTTGCCGCAGTTGAAGGCGCCGCCCAGGACATAGGTCTGCGGACCGCCGACGGCCGCCATGGACCCCCAGAAGTCGGTGGTCGTCGCCTGGTAGGCCACGTCCCGCAGCTGCCCGGCGATGCGCCCGTTCTCGATCTTGAAGAACCGCTGCCCGGTGAACTGGAAGTTGTAGCGCTGCATGTCGATCGACCAGGACCGGTCGCCGACGACGTAGATCCCGCGCTCCACGCCCCCGATCAGGTCCTCGGTCGACATCCCCGCCGGATCCGGCCGCAGCGACACGTTGGCCATGCGCTGCACTGGCACATGGCCGGGGGAGTCGGCGAACGCGCACCCGTTGGACCGCTCGAACCCGGTCAGTCTCGCGATCCGCCGGTCCAGCTGGTAGCCGACGAGCGTGCCGTTCTTCACCAGGTCCCAGGACTGGCCCGCGACGCCCTCGTCGTCGTACCCGATGGTCGCCAGGCCGTGCTCGGCGGTGCGGTCGCCGGTGACGTTCATCAGCTCGGAGCCGTACCTCAACCTGCCGAGCTGGTCGAAGGTGGCGAAGGAGGTGCCGGCGTAGGCGGCCTCGTAGCCGAGCGCCCGGTCCAGCTCGGTGGCGTGGCCGATGGACTCGTGGATGGTCAGCCACAGATTGGACGGGTCGACGACGAGGTCGTACAGGCCCGGCTCGACGCTCGGCGCCCGCATCTTCTCGGCGAGCAGCTCCGGCATCCGTTCGAGTTCGGCGTCCCAGTCCCAGCCGGTGCCGGTCAGGTACTCCCAGCCGCGCCCGACGGGCGGCGCGATGGTCCGCATGGAATCGAACTCACCGCTCGACTCGTCGACCGACACGGCCGTCAGCGACGGATGCAGCCGCACCCGCTGCTGCGTGGTCACGGTCCCGGCGGTGTCGGCATAGAACTTGTTCTCGTGGACGGTGAGCAGCGAGGCGTCGACGTGGTTGACGCCGTCGGCCGCCAGCAGCCGTTCGCTCCACTCCGTCAGCAGCCCCGACTTCTCCTCGTCGGGGACGGTGAACGGATCGATCTCGTACGACGAGATCCACGTCTTCTCGGCGTGCACGGGCTCGTCGGCGAGCTCCACACGTTCCTCGGACCCGGCCGCCTTGATCACCTGAGCGGACAGCTTGGCCATCTGGACGGCCTGCGAGGCGACCTTGGCGGCGGCGTCGAGGGTGAGGTCCACCCCGGACGCGAATCCCCACGTCCCGCCGTGCACGACCCGCACCGCGTATCCGAGGTCGGTGGTGTCCGACGAACCGGAGGGCTTGGCATCCCTGAGGCTCCAGGAGGCGCTGCGCACCCGCTCGAACCGGAAGTCCGCGTGCTCGGCACCCAGCGCACGCGCGCGTGCGAGCGCGGCGTCCGCCAAGGCGCGTAGGGGAAGTGCCGTAAAGGCGTCGTCGATGGTATGAGGCACCGCGGTCTCTCCCTGTTGTCATGACCTGTCGTTGCCCCGATCATGTCGCGCGGGCGGGTCCGCGGACCACACGTTTGCGTCCGGAGTCCGCATCTTTCTGTAGGGATCCGACAGTGAGTGCCGTAAGCCACTGTGGGTGCCCGATTGTCCGCGCGCGGCCCCGGCCCGATAGGTTTTCGAGGAAGCCGCCTGTCATCCAGGTGTTGGGCGGGTGTGCCAGACCGCTATCGAAAGGGTGATCCGTTGAGCCGCTCGGTTCTCGTCACCGGAGGCAACCGGGGCATCGGCCTCGCCATCGCCCGCGCTTTCGCCGACGCCGGCGACAAGGTCGCGATCACGTACCGCTCGGGCGAGCCGCCGGCCGGCTTCCTCGCCGTCAAGTGCGACATCACCGACCCCGAGCAGGTGGAGCAGGCCTACAAGGAGATCGAGGCCGAGCACGGCCCGGTCGAGGTGCTGATCGCCAACGCCGGCGTCACCAAGGACCAGCTCCTGATGCGCATGTCCGAGGAGGACTTCACCTCGGTCATCGACACCAACCTCACCGGCACCTTCCGGGTCGTCAAGCGTGCCAACCGCGGCATGCTGCGCGCCAAGAAGGGCCGCGTCGTGCTGATCTCCTCGGTCGTCGGGCTGTACGGCTCGCCAGGTCAGGCCAACTACGCCGCCTCCAAGGCCGCCCTGGTCGGCTTCGCGCGCTCCCTCGCCCGTGAGCTGGGCTCGCGCAACATCACCTTCAACGTCGTCGCTCCCGGCTTCGTCGACACCGACATGACCAAGGTGCTCACCGACGAGCAGCGGGCGGGCATCGTGTCGCAGGTGCCGCTCGGCCGGTACGCGCAGCCGGAGGAGATCGCCGCGACGGTGCGGTTCCTCGCCTCGGACGACGCCTCGTACATCACTGGAGCCGTCATCCCCGTAGACGGCGGACTGGGAATGGGTCACTGAATCATGAGCGGAATCCTCGAGGGCAAGCGCGTCCTGATCACCGGTGTGCTGATGGAGTCCTCCATCGCCTTCCACGCCGCCAAGCTGGCCCAGGAGCAGGGCGCCGAGATCATCCTGACCGCCTTCCCGCGGCCCACGCTGACCGAGCGCATCGCCAAGAAGCTGCCGAAGCCCACCAAGGTCATCGAGCTCGACGTCACCAATGACGAGCACCTCGGGCGGCTGGCCGACATCGTCGGCGAGGAGCTGGGCGGCCTCGACGGCGTCGTGCACTCCATCGGCTTCGCGCCGCAGGACGCCCTCGGCGGCAACTTCCTCAACACGCCGTTCGAGTCCGTCGCCACCGCCATGCACGTCTCGGCGTACTCCCTGAAGTCGCTGACCATGGCCTGCCTGCCGCTGATGCAGAACGGCGGCTCGGTCGTCGGCCTCACCTTCGACGCCCAGTACGCCTGGCCGCAGTACGACTGGATGGGCCCCGCCAAGGCGGCCCTGGAGGCCACCAGCCGCTACATGGCACGCGACCTGGGCAAGCAGAACATCCGCTGCAACCTCATCTCCGCCGGTCCCATCGGCTCCATGGCCGCCAAGTCCATCCCGGGATTCGCCGAGCTGGCCTCCGTGTGGGACACCCGCGCCCCCCTGGAGTGGGACCTCAAGGACCCCGACCCGGCCGGCCGTGGCATCGTCGCCCTGCTGAGCGACTGGTTCCCGAAGACCACGGGCGAGATCATCCACGTGGACGGCGGGCTGCACGCGATCGGTGCGTGACGCCGCCGCTGCGGCTCGACCAATGCGGCTAGACCCGTGCGGCTCGACCCGTGCGGCTCGACCCATGGGTGAGGGCCCGTCTCCGAAAGGAAGCGGGCCCTCACCCGTCACTCGTTCGGGCTATTCGGCCAGGCGGGGGAGGGCCACAACTGCGCACTCTGGATCAGGCGTTCATCACGCGCTTCCCTCCCCAGCACGGCCGAGGAGGTCCCCTTGTGCGCATGTCCCGCAGTCTGGCCTCAGCGACCGTCGCCGTCTCTCTCGTGCTGTGCCTGCCCTACGAGGCGATACCGCACGCACGCGTGGAGGTACGGAAAGCACCCTCACCGGAGCCGTTCGGTGCCTGGTGCCGCAGCAGCGTCACCGGCTCGCAGGTGACGGCGTACTGCCACAACCCCTATCCGCGGCCCGACCACGTCAGCCTGCACATCGAGTGCGCACGCTGGTGGGACATCGACAGCGACGGGGCCCCGGTCGAGGCCGGGCCCGCGCAGACCGTGCGGCTGACCGGCCGCTGCTGGAAAGAGGTCCGCTCGGTGTGGATCAGCCACCGGAAGGGGCGTTGAACCGGCCCGGGCGGCACAGGAAGGGATAGCTGGCGGCCTCCTCGGCGGCCGCCACCGCGTCGCCGGTGCGGATCGCGTCGACGAGCCGCGCGTGGTCCATGTGCGTCTCGGGCGTCAGTTCCTCGCCGACGTCCTCGCGCAGCCAGTCCCGCAGCACCTCGCCCAGGTCCGCGTACATCGCGGTCATCACGTCGTTGTGCGAGGCGGCCACCACCGCCAGGTGGAAGGTCGCGTCGGCCGTCACGAACGCCTCGGCGTCGCCCGACTCCCACGCCTCCTCACGCCGTACGAGGAGCGCGTCGAGCTGCTTGAGGTCCTTCTCGGTACGCCGCTGGGCGGCCAGCCTGGCGGCGGACGACTCCAGCGTGGAGCGCAGTTCCGCGATGTGCCGCGGGTCGGCGCCGGCGAAGCGGCGTTGCATCACGCCCGCCAGCTCGCTCGTCGCCACGACATACGTGCCGGAGCCCTGGCGGATGTCCAGCAGACCGTTGTGCGCGAGCGCGCGGACAGCCTCGCGGACGGTGTTGCGGGCGACGCCGAGCTGCTCGACCAGCTCCGGTTCCGTCGGGATCCGGGACCCGACCGGCCACTCGCCCGAGGTGATCTGGTGCCGCAGTGCGGCGATGACCTGCTCGGACAGCGCCGACCGGCGGGGATGGCTCAGGGGCATGACACACCTTCGCACGGTCGGGGCCGGAGCGGGCGGCCCGGGGATGGACAGCCAATCATCCCATGATTCTATGATGGGCGCATGGCACGTCAGGGAACCCGGACGACGAAGTCCACGAGCGTACGCAGTCCGACCGCGAGCGGCGGCCCCCAGGGAGCAGCTGTGTCCACGGGATCAGCCACGCGCGCGTGGGCGACCCGTCTGGTCGTCATCGGCATCATGCTGTCCGCCGTCAACCTCCGCCCCGCCATCACCAGCCTGGGCGCCCTCCTGGAAGAGGTCCGCGACGGGCTCGGCATGAGTGGCAGCGTGGCCGGACTCCTCACCTCCGTACCCCCGCTCTGTTTCGCCCTCTTCGGCGTCATGGCCCCCCGGCTGGCCCGCCGCTTCGGGCCGGGCGCGGTGGTGTGCGCGGGCATGGCCGCCATCTCGGCCGGCCTGCTCATACGGCCGTACACGGGCGGTACGGCAGGCTTCCTGGCCGCCAGTGCCCTCACGCTCATGGGCATCGCGGTCAGCAACGTGCTGATGCCGGTCATCGTCAAGCGCTGGTTCCCGGACCGGGTCGGTTCCATGACCGGCCTGTACTCGATGGCGCTCGCTCTCGGCACGTCGGCCGCGGCGGCGGTGACCGTGCCGATGACCCAGGCGCTGGGCGGCAGCTGGCGGTCCGGGCTCGCGATGTGGGCGCTCCTGGCGGCGGTGGCCGTGGTGCCGTGGATTCCGTTCGTCCGGGAGCGGGGCAGCACCGCCCAGGCCGCCGCCTCGCGGGAGGGGCCCGCGCGTGAGGAGCCGGCGGCGGCCGTGCGGATCACCCGCAGCCGTATCGCCTGGGCCCTCGCCGTCTTTTTCGGACTCCAGGCCACCGCCGCCTACATCACGATGGGCTGGATGGCGCAGATCTTCCGGGACGCCGGAGTGCCCGCGAGCACCGCCGGGCTGCTGCTCGCCGTCACGATGGTGATGGGCGTGCCGCTGGCCTTCGTCATCCCCCGCGTCGCCACCCGGCTGCCGCACCAGGGGCCGATCGTGATCGCGCTCGGCGTCTGCGGTCTGGCCGGATACGCCGGCCTGTACTTCGCGCCGGCCGGCGGCGCCTGGGCCTGGGCCGTTCTGCTCGGCGTCTCCAACTGCGCCTTCCCGCTGGCCCTCACAATGGTCGGTATGCGCGCCAGGACCGGTACGGGCGTCGCCCAGCTGTCGGCCTTCGCGCAGAGCACCGGCTATCTGATCTCCATCCCCGGCCCGCTTCTGGTGGGCGTGCTCTACCAGCACAGTGGTGGCTGGGGCCTGCCGATCGCCCTCATGACCGGCCTCATGATCCCGCAGATGGTGGTGGGCGTCCTCGCGGGCCGCAGCCGCACGGTGGAGGACGAGGCGGCCCGCTGAGCTCTCCCTGGGCCCGGTCGTCCTCTCCCCTGGGCCCGGTCGTCCTCGCCCCTCGGCCCGGTCGCCCTCACAACCCGGGAATCCGGTACGGGACGCCCGGGAATCCGGTGCGGGACCCCGGTGGATTCTGGTGCGGGACCCCCGGGGATTCTGGTGCGGGCGACGGGTGCGAGACTTGCCGTATGCCAGTGCTCGACCCGAACCCCCAGAACGGCCAGAAGAAGATGCTGCTCGTCTTCGGCTCGTTCTTCGCCATCTTCGTGATCATCGCCATCATCGCGACGATCGCCTCGCCCTGACCGGATCTCCTTCTGCGGGTGGGGCTAGCCCCACCATCCCCTAGGGGGCGAGTGTCAGGGTCAACTGGGTGGATCACCGGATGGGTTGAGGGCTCAGGATTCCGTAGCTTCGAGATGTGACCGCGAGAAGCGGACCACGCGGCATCGAAGACCAGCGGAGGCATCCATGTCGGCCCACATCCCCACCCGGCCCCACACGGCGCCCCGGGGCGGCGTCGACATCCGGCTGCCCTGGTGGGCCCTCGCGCTGCCCACGCTCGCCTTCATCGTGCTGTTGACCCTGATCCTGAACCCGACGGACGCGCAGGCGGCCTCGGGTGACCCCGCCGTCACCCATCTCCTCGCGCGCGTGCAGCAGCTGATAACGCGCTGAACCCCCTCGGAGTCGCCCGTCAACTCCCTGCGCCCCATGGCCTGTTTCGTGCGAAGCTGGATCCCATGAGCGTCGCAGAACCCCGCAGGATTGTCCTTTTCCGGCATGCGAAAGCCGACTGGCCACAGGTGACCGACCACGAGCGGCCGCTCGCCGATCGGGGCCGAAAAGACGCGGCAGAGGCCGGACGAAGGCTGGCAGACACCGGCCTCTCCTTCGACCTGGCCCTGTGCTCCACCGCGATCCGGACGCGCGAGACGTGGAAGCTGGCCGTCCAGGAATTTCCGCAGCGGCCGAAGACCGTCTACGAGGAGCGGATCTACGAGGCCTCGCCGGGCGAGCTGATCGCCCTGCTCAACGAAACCTCCGACGACGCCCAGAACATCCTGCTCATCGGGCACAACCCCGGTGTGCAGGGGCTCGCCGACATCCTGGCCGGCTCGGCCGAGGAGGAGGCCCGCGAGCGGATGAGCCGGCGCGGCTTCCCGGCCGCCGCCTTCGCCGTCCTGTCCTTCGAGGGCTCCTGGAAGACCCTGGAGCCGGGCGCGGCCACCCTGCTCGACTACTGGGCACCGTCCGACTGACCCGACCTACGCGTAAGGGGCCCGGCATCGCAGAGGTGCCGGGCCCTTCTTTGTGCGGTGGCGGCCCAGCCTTCGCGGCGGTGTTCGAGCCCGTGGTTCGATCCTCGAGGTTCGGTCCGCGATTCGGCTGGACCTTCGCGGTGCGATTCCCGGCCCGCGGCCGGATCCGCGATACGGCTCAGTCCTCGTCGTGCGCGTCCGCCGCCTCGACCTCTTCACGGGTCACGCCCAGCAGGTACAGGACCGTGTCCAGGAACGGCACGTTCACCGCGGTGTGCGCGGCCTCCTGCACCACCGGCTTGGCGTTGAAGGCGACCCCGAGACCGGCCGCGTTGAGCATGTCCAGATCGTTGGCGCCGTCGCCGATCGCCACCGTCTGGGCGAGCGGCACACCCGCCTCCGCGGCGAACCGGCGCAGCAGCCGCGCCTTGCCCGCCCGGTCCACGATCTCGCCGGTGACCCTGCCGGTGAGCTTCCCGTCGACGATCTCCAGCGTGTTGGCGTGGGCGAAGTCCAGCCCGAGCCGCTCCTTCAGATCATCCGTGACCTGGGTGAACCCGCCCGAGACGACCCCCACCTGGTAGCCGAGCCGCTTCAGCGTGCGGATCAGGGTGCGGGCGCCCGGCGTCAGCCGTACCTCGCTGCGCACCTTGTCCACCACCGAGGCGTCCAGCCCCTCCAGCAACGCCACGCGCGCGTGCAGCGACTGCTCGAAGTCCAGCTCCCCGCGCATCGCTGCCGCCGTCACCTCGGCGACCTTGTCCTCGCAGCCGGCGTGCGCGGCGAAGAGCTCGATCACCTCGTCCTGGATGAGCGTCGAGTCCACGTCCATGACGACCAGGCGCTGCGCACGCCGGTGCAGTCCCGCCGCGACGACCGCGACGTCGACGCCGAGCGCCGCCGCGTCGGTCACCAGGGCGGTGCGCAGCGGCTCGGTCTCCACGCCGGACACCGCGAACTCCACCGCCGTCACCGGGTACTTGGCGAGCCGGAAGATACGGTCGATGTTGCCGCCGACCTTGGTGATCCTGGCCGCGATGGCGGCCGTGGCCTCGGCGGTGAGCGGATGCCCGAGCACGGTCACCAGGGAACGTCCGAGTCCGCGCGGCCGGTTGTCGCCGCGGCCGGAGATGATCTCGGCCTGCATCTTGATCGACTCCGCCCAGCTGTGGACGGTCGCCCGGAGATCTCCCTCGAGCCCGCGCGGCGGCTCGGTCACGAGGGCGCACAGCACCATCCGGCCACGGGTGACGACCTGCTCGATGTCGACCACGTCGACGGAGTACGCGGCGAGGGTGTCGAAGAGGCCGGCCGTGATGCCCGGCCTGTCCTTGCCGAAGATCTTGACGAGGAGAGTGGGGGCGTCGGAGGACGAGGTCTGCGAAGCGCTCATGGTGTTCCCACCGTATCCGGCACGCAGTGCCTTGCGCCCCTGCGGTCCGTCTGGCGGACACGGAACTCTGGGCGTCGGGCCGGTGACGCGGACCTTACCAACGGGCCACGTCCTCTCGGTGGTGGGTCGCTCGACTCCCACGGCACATGCGACACATACGGCACATGTCACGGCCTCGACTCGCCGCCCCACGCGGATCACCGTCGCCCCTTCGGCCTCCCCGGCGGAGGAGGCGGCGGTGGTGGGGGCGGCGGCGGAGGCCCGCCGTCCGATGCGGCCGACGGCCGGTCTCCGGGCCGTGACCTGTTGGATTTCCGGTACGACCGAGGCGGCGGCCCGATCGGCCGGGCCACCGTGGGCGCGCCGTACACGTCGTCGCCGGACGGCGGGGGGTCCCCGGGCCGCCGCGTCTCGTCGGACGCATGCGTGCCTTCCTCCGACCCAGCTTCCTCACCGGGCCGCCTCGCAGCGGGCGGCCGGTCATGAGGCGCGTGCGCATCTCCGCGCCCCGGTCCGGCGCCGGGCCGTCCCGCTTCCAGCGGCCGGTCTTCAGGAGCTCGCACACCGCCCGGCACCGGCCCCGCACCGGACGGCCGCGCATCCTCCGGCTCCCTCAGCTCCTCCGGCACCCGCAGATACGGATTGGTGGCCGGGTTCGGCGGACGGTACGGCGCACCGGGGGCGTAGGGCCCGGCCTCACCGGACCGCTGCTCCCCGGGCTCACCGACGTGCCTGGGCTTCTCGGCCTGGCCGGCGTACGGGGCCCCGGCCTCGCCCGCGTGCGGCGCTCCGGCCTGGCCGACGCGGGGCGCTCCTACCTCGCGGCCGTACGGCCCTCCAGCCTGGCCAGCATCTGGTCCGCCGCGGTCCGGGGCGTGCGGGCCTCCAGCTTGGTCGGCACGTGGTCCTCCGCTTCCCCGGGCGTACGGCCCTTCCGCCTGACCGGCGTACGGCCCCCAGGCTTCCCCGGGGTATGCCCCACCCGCCTCGCCCACGGACTGCGACCCCCCGGCACCGCCGGCCACCGGCCTCTCGCCCGGCCGCGCCTCTGCCACCGCACCCAGCGCCAGTGGTGCCGCCCGCTGACCCGCCGCCCCGGTCGCACGGGCGAGCAGCGCCCCGGCGGCCCCCGCGCCCGCGCCCCACACGGCGCCGAGCAGCAGTGCCATGCCGAGGTTCCCGTGCAGGTCGATCCCCGCGCCGAGCGCGTCGAAGCCGAGCACGGACAGCGAGGCGTCCACGGACACCTCCGTCAGCCAGGCGAGCAGCAGCAGCGTCAACGCGCTCGCGACCCCGAGCCGTAGGGCACACCGCCCCGCGAAACCGAGGGCACCCGGATCCCGTACAACCCCGGAACCGGCCCCCGCGCCCACAGCGGCCCCGGATCCGGAACCCCCTCCCACACCGCCGGGCCCTGCGCCGGCCCCGCCCCAGAACCCCGCACCCGCCGAACCCCGAGCCCCGCCACCACTCGCCAAGCCCTCGGGCCCGCCGCCCCCCGAAGCCCCGACACCCCCGCCACGCGAGCCCAGCGCATACCCTGCCCCCGCATGCCCCGGCCCCGAAACCCCGATGACACCGCCGCCCACAAGCCCCACAGGCGTCCGAACAGCCATCAGTACCCCCGCCAGCAGCATCATCACCGCCGCCGCGACCCCCAGCAGCCACACCCGTCCATCAAGGTCGGCCAGCCGCCCCAGCGTGACGTTCTGGTCGGTGCCGGGGCTCAGGAGGTCGTCCAGTGGGTCGGGCAGCAGCCGGACGAGTTCGCCGGTGGCCTTGCCGTCCCACGGCACGAACAGGCCGATCGGAATCCCCAGCCACACGCCGTTCGGCGCGCCCAGCAGCGCCGCGCCGGCGATCCGCTTCGGATGGTCGTCGCCGATCGCCGCGTACGCCGCGGCGGCGAACCCCGCGGCCACCGCCACCAGCAGCACCGTGACGAGGGCGGACGCGGCCGGCCGTACGACACGGTGCACGGCCTCCCAACCGCGCGGCAGCGGCGTGCGGCGCGAGGCCAGCAGCGCGATCAGCAGGATTCCGGCCGACCAGCCCAGCCCGCCCAGCAGCGTGGGCGCGGTGTCGACGGTGAAGCCGACCGCGGCTTGCGCGTCGATGAGGTCGCCGATCTGGTCGGGCAGCAGCCCTTCGATGTCCCCGATATCCCCGATGTCGCCCACCCCGGGAATCTCGACGCCGCCGCCGCCCCCACCACCGCCGGGCAGATCGTCGAGCCCCAGCGAGCTTCCGTCGATCGTGATGACGTCGTGCCCCGCCCAGGCCAGCCCGCCCAGCATCGCCACGAACAGCGCGACCACCACCCCCGCGCGCGCGAGGAGTTCGGACGGGGCGATCACAACTCCGGCCGCCCGCAGGGACCGTAAGAAGAACCACGACAACAGCAGCGCGCCGACGAGGCTGACACCCAGTGGCGTGATCTCGACGGCGGTCGCCGCCTCCGCGCCCGTCAACCCGAACGCGGACACATCGCCGGACGGTGTGACCGAACCACCCGCCCCAAGAGCCACCACCGCCGCGGTCATCGGCCCCAGCGAGCCCGCCGTGTCCGCCTCCAGCAGATGCAGGCCGAGCGCCGCCGTGCCCGCCATCCCGATCAACGCCCAGCTCACAGAGGCGATCGCGGACAGCAGGATGTCCCCCCACGGCAGCCTCGTGCCGTGCTGCGCGGTCTCGACGCTCATGGACGCACTCATGGCAGACCCCCCGATCCGCGGCGCGGCCGTTGAAGCCGCGCATGTCCCCCTCGCCTGGATTACCACTCTCCGGGCCGGTTTCAACCCCGTCAACGGAACCAGTCGAAGCGCGTGTGCGTGGTCTTCACAAGGTCCGACTTTCGGTCAGGGGGCGGATCCTGAAATAGTTCCCGACGATGTTCGACATCCCTAGACTCCCTGTGATGGGGGTAACTCGGGGGACTACTCAGTGGGGCATGGAGTGCCGGAACTCGTACTGGAATTGAACGGACGGACCTGGACGCTCGATGCGTCCAGGCCATACACCCTCGGACGTGATCCGCAGGGGGACATCGTGCTCGACGACGCCAGAGTGTCCTGGCGTCACGCCACGATCAGCTGGAGCGGCCGGAGTTGGGTCATCGAGGACCACGGCAGCACCAACGGCACGTTCGTGCAGGGGCAGCGGATCCATCAGCTGGAGATCGGCCCCGGCTCGGCCGTGCACCTCGGCAACGCGACCGACGGACCGCGCGTGAACGTCTCCGGCGCGGCGGCGTCCGTCGCCTCGCCGCAGGTCCAGCCCCAGCAGCAGCCGTACGCGGCGCAGGGCGCGAACCCCGGCTGGGCGGCGGCCCAACAGGCCCCGCAGGCACCGCAGGTACCGCAGCAGCAGGCCCCGCAGGCCGGCTGGCAGCAGCCGCAGCAGGCCGCGCCGCAGCACGCCGCGCACATCCCGCCGCAACAGGGCCCCGGTGGTGGCGCGGGGGCGCCGCCGGTCTACGGCGATCGCAGCCCGACCACGTTCCACCAGTTCTCGCTCGGCCGCGTGATGCGTATCGGCCGTGCCCTGGAAAATGAACTGGTCGTCTCCGACCTCCAGGTCTCCCGGCACCACGCCGAGTTCCACGCCACACCCGACGGCCGCTACGAGATCCGCGACCTGGGCTCGCACAACGGCACGTACGTCAACGGCCAGCCCATCGCCAAGGGCGGCTCCACACTGCTCGGCCCGAACGACATCGTCGGCGTCGGCCACTCCACGTTCCGCCTGGTCGGCGACCGTCTCGAGGAGTTCGTCGACACCGGTGAGATCTCCTTCTCGGCCCGGCACCTGACCGTCACGGTCGACGGCGGCAAGCAGATCCTCAAGGACGTCTCCTTCGGCGTCCCGGAGAAGTCGCTGGTCGCGGTCATCGGCCCGTCCGGCTCGGGCAAGTCGACCCTGCTCAAGGCGCTGACCGGCTACCGGCCCGCCAACCAGGGCGACGTCCTGTACGACAACCGGAACCTGTACAAGCAGTTCGCCGAGCTGCGTCAGCGCATCGGTCTGGTCCCGCAGGACGACATCCTGCACAAGGAACTGACCGTCAAGAAGGCGCTCAAGTACGCGGCCAAGCTGCGCTTTCCCGCCGACACCACGGGCGCCGAGCGCGAGGCCCGCATCGACGAGGTGCTGCGCGAGCTGAAGCTGGACATCCACAAGGAGAAGAAGGTCACCTCCCTCTCCGGCGGCCAGCGTAAGCGCGTCTCCGTGGCCCTGGAGCTGCTCACCAAGCCGTCGCTGATCTTCCTGGACGAGCCGACCTCCGGCCTCGACCCGGGTATGGACCGTGACGTCATGCAGTTGCTGCGCGGCCTCGCCGACGACGGCCGCACCGTCCTCGTCGTCACCCACTCCGTGGCCGAGCTGGCGCTGTGCGACAAGCTGCTGGTGATGGCGCCGGGCGGTTCGGTCGCCTACTTCGGCCCGCCGGAGGAGGCGCTGAACTTCTTCGGCTACGACACTTGGGCAGATGTCTTCTCCGCCTTCGAGAACTACCGCGACTACGACTGGGCGGGCCGCTGGAAGGGCTCGCAGCACTACCAGATGTACGCCGCGGACATCGACGCGATTGCTCCGCAGTCCGTACAGATGCCTCCGATGCAGGCGATGAGGCCGCCCAAGCCGCAGGGCTGGATGTCCCAGTTCGTCACCCTGGTGCGCCGCTATGTCTCGGTGATCGCCTCCGACAAGGGCTTCCTGGCGCTGATGGTGATCCTGCCGGCCGTCCTCGGCGCGGTGAGCCTGCTCATCGACGCGGACAAGGGCCTGCTGCCGAATCCGGCCAACCCGCAGACCGGCCGGATCATCCCGAACGGCACGGCCACGACCGTCCTGCTGATCCTCGCGGTCGGCGCCTGCTTCGCCGGCGCGGCCAACTCCGTCCGTGAGCTGATCAAGGAACGGGTCATCTACGAACGGGAGCGCGCGACCGGCCTGTCCCGCTCCGCGTACCTGATGTCCAAGGTGTTCGTGCTCGGCCTGATCACCGTGCTCCAGGGCCTGATGGTCGGCGTCATCGGCTTCGCCAGCCGCGAGATCCCCGAGGAGGGCCTGGTCCTCGGCAGCGCCACGCTCATCGAGCTCTCCCTGCCGATCATGGCGCTGGGCTTCACCTCGATGATGTTCGGTCTGATGATGTCCTCACTGGTGAAGACGGCCGAGAAGACCATGCCGCTGCTGGTCATGTTCGCGATCATCCAGGTCGTGTTCACCGGCTGCCTGTTCACCCTGCACGGCTCGATCGGCGTCAACGAGTTCTCGTACCTGATGCCGTCGCGCTGGGCGGTCGCCGCCGCGGGCGCCACGCTGGACTTCAACAAGATCAGCCCGCCGGAGAAGCCCGGCGACACCGACCCGCTGTGGGAGAACACCCTCGGCGCCTGGGGCATGGACATGGCCGCCCTGATCGCCCTCGGCGTGATCTGCGGCTTCTTCGTGGCCCGCTTCCTGCGCCGCCACGAGCCCGAGGTCATGCGCAAGTAACCTCCGCCGTACGACGATGAAGGGCGGCGCCCCCGGTGGGGGTGCCGCCCTTCATCGTGCGGTCAGAGGCCCGCGCCGGACTCAGTACGCGCCGTTGACGTTGTCGATCGAGCCGTACTTGTCGGCCGCGTAGTTCGCGGCGGCCGTGATGTTGGCGATCGGGTCGTAGATGTTCCACGACGTGCCGGCCACGTGGTACGCCTTGAAGGTCGGCGGGATCACCTGGAGCAGGCCCTTGGAGGGCACGCCGTTGATGGCGTTGATGTCCCAGTTGTTGATCGCGTTCGGGTTGCCCGAGGACTCCCGCAGGATGTTGCGGTGCAGGCCGTCGTACGAGCCCGGGATGCCCTTCTTCTTCATGATGTCCAGGGACTCGCGGATCCAGCCGTCGAGGTTGTTGGAGTAACTCTTGGCTGCGACCGCCTTGACCTGGACGCGCATGATCGACCGGCTCGCGGGCTCGTTCCCCTCGCGCTCCTGCTCGGCCTTCTTCTCGGCGGCGGCTTCGGCGGCCTGCTGCTTCGCGGCCGCCTCGGCGGCCTTCTCCTTGGCAGCGGCTTCGGCCTCGGCCTTCTCGTTCGCCTGGAGGGCCTGGCCCTGGAGGCTGGCACCGGCGAGCTGCTCGCTGACGCCGGACTGCAGGCCCTCGAGCTGCTCGGAGCTGTAGGCCACCGGCTTCGAGGCGGCGGCCGCCTCGGACGTGGTCGTCTGCCCGCCCGGCACCGTGGTCAGCACGACGGCGGCGGCACCGAGTGTGGCGACACCGGCGATCGCGATCTTGTGCCTCCGGGTCAGGGCGCGACTGCGGTCACGAAGGGAAGTGTTCTTGGGCATGGCGGGTTGGACCTCTTCGAATAGCGCGGAGGTCGCTCATGTCCGGCGGGGGACACGGGTGCTTCCTGCACAAACGCCGCGGGCGGAACCCGCGGCGCTGAGCGACGGCAGCCATTCTTAGCGGCCGCAAAAAGGCCAGGCAAAGGTGTGACGTACTACCCCGGGTAGTGGATCAGGGAAGGGCAAAACGGGACAGACCAGAACGTCTGTCCCGTTCAGGGCGGAAGGCTTTGTCTCCTATTTCCCTTCGTACGTGATCTGCGCCCTATGTGCGGGCTCACATCGGGCAGGTAACAGTCTCACGAGCAGTTGCTGACGCAATGCTCTGTGTGAGGGGGTTCCTCCGGGAGAATGAGGTGTACGTCCCCGAACTCGTGCCACAGGTAGAGCCCCCGCAGCGCCTCCTCGTAGGCGCGGTCGATCGCCGGCCGCCCGGCGACCGCCTCCAGCATCAGCAGATGCGAGGCCTCCGGCTCGTGCAGCCCGGTCAGCAGCCTGTCGACCACCCGTACGCCCCGCTCGGGCGTCACCACGAGGTCGGTCCATCCCTCGGTTCCCCGCGCGACCCCGTCGGGCCCCGCGGCCGTCTCCACGGCCCGTACGGCCGTCGTACCGACCGCCACCACCCGGCCGTCCCCCGCCTTGACCGCGTTGATCATCCGCGCCGAAGCCTCCGGCACCGCGAAGCGCTCCGGATACGGCGGCTCGTGCGCCTGAGCCGAGGCCACCCCGGTGTGCAGCGTGATCGGCGCGAACTGCACACCCCGGCTCACCAGCTCCGCCACCAGCCGCGCCGTGAAGGGCCGCGCCGCACTCGGCATCTCCGCACTGCCCGATCCGTCGGCGGACGGCAGCGCGAACACCGTCTGGTAGACGGACAACGGCTGGTCCCGCTCCGTATAGGAGTAACGAATCGGCCGCCCGTGCTCCCGCAGCATCCCGGGGACCCCCGAGCCTTTGGACGCCGACACCCGTGCCCACCACAGCCGCCCGCTCTCCGCGCTCACGGGCTCCTCCAGGACGAGCCGCACATCCCCGGGCAGCCGCACCCGCGTCCCCGCGGGACCGCCCGCACGCGCGCGCGTGGTGCCCTTCCCGTGGGCGTCCCGCAGCTCGACCGCCCACCGCCCGTCGTCCCCGCGCGTGGAGAAGTGCACCACCACGCGCGCGTGCCCGATCCACCCGTCCACGGCGGCGGCCAGCGTGGGAGACGTGTTGACGACCAACAGGTCCCCCGCGCGCAGCAGCCGGGGCAGTTCGACGAACGCGTGGTGCGACACCTCACTGCCGCGCGACACGAGCAGCCGTACGGCATCCCGGTCGAGCCCGGCCCCGCGCTGCTCGACCGGCACCCGGGCCGACAGCTCCTCCGGCACCCTCCCCCACTCTCGAACGGGCTCGAGCGGGGGCACCCCCATCGCCAGCGTCATCGCCCCTCCAGCAGGGCGGGAGCCCCGTAGCGCCCGCTCGCGGGACGCTCCTGAAGCAGCCGCAGGAACGCCGGGACCACACTGGCCGGCTCCGGCCGCGGATCCTCGTCCTCCGGTACGGCCGCCGCGTACAGGTCTGTGGCCATGTCCCCGGGATCCACCGCCCAGACCCGCAGCCCGGGCTCCTCCGCGGCGAACACCGCCGCCAGGTGGTCCAGGGCCGCCTTCGACGCCCCGTAGCCGCCCCACGTCTCGTACGCCTCGGCGGCCGCGTCCGAGCTGACCGCGATCACCGTGCCCGCCGCGGACGCCCGCAGCAGCGGCAGCGCCTCCTGGGTCAGCCCCAGCGCGGCCACCACGTTCACCTCCAGCGCCCGCCGCAGCCCCTTAAGGGGTAGCTCCGCCAGTCGGACCAGCGGCTCGGCGCCCAGTGCGCTCGCGTTGTTCACCAGCAGGTCGAGCCCGCCGAGCTGCCGCGCCGCCGCCACCAGCTCGCTGCGGTGCCGGGCGTCCGTGACGTCCCCCGGCAGGGCGGTCACGCGCGTCCCGTGCGCGGACACGGCCTCTGCCGCCTCCTTGAGGGCCTGAGCGCCTCTGGCGTCGAGCACCAGATCCCAGCCGCGCGCGGCCAGCGCCTCGGCGAGCGCCCGCCCCAGCCCCTTCGAGGCCCCCGTGATGATCGCTACCGGCATGACACACGTCCCCTCGTTCTCGACGCCTCCTGATCGGCGTGCCCCCAACGTAGGAACCGGACCGCCCGGTCCGCCTCGGACGCGGGCAGCAAAGCGGCGGGGTCCTTCGCCCTAGGCCCACCGGCCTAGGAGGCGGCCGCCACAGGTCCGATACGGACTGTCACACCCCGCCGGTACCGTGAGGTCATGAGTCAAGGCCCCCGGTCCGGCCTCGCCGCGGTGAGCTCCGCGCTGCTGGCCATGAGCAGGCACCTAGAGGTGCGCGACGTCCTGAAGACGATCGTCGCCTCGGCCCGCGAGCTGCTCGACGCGCAGTACGCCGCGCTCGGCGTCCCCGACGACCACGGCGGGTTCGCCCAGTTCGTGGTCGACGGCGTCAGTGACGCGCAGTGGAAGGCCATCGGCCCCCTTCCGCGCCAGCACGGCATCCTCGCCTCGATGCTGCACGAGGCCAGGCCCGAGCGTCTAGCCGACGTGCGCAAGGACCCCCGCTTCGAGGGGTGGCCGTCCGCCCACCCCGACCTGGCCGACTTCCTGGGTCTGCCGATCCGCGACGGCGACGAGGTCCTAGGCGCGCTCTTCCTCGCCAACAAGCTGCATCCTGTGGGGGGACACCCCCCACACCCCCCGTGCCCGAAGCCGGAAGGCGGTTGCGGCTTCACAGAGGACGACGAGGAACTGCTCTCCATTCTCGCCCAGCACGCCGCGATCGCGTTGACCAACGCCAGGCTCTACGAACGCAGCCGCGAACTGACGATCGCCGAGGAACGCTCGCGCCTCGCGCACGAACTGCACGACGCGGTCAGCCAGAAACTGTTCTCGCTGCGCCTGACGGCCCAGGCGGCCGCCACCCTGGTCGACCGCGATCCCTCCCGCGCGAAGGGCGAGCTCCAGCAGGTGGCCGCGCTCGCCGCCGAGGCCGCCGACGAACTGCGCGCCGCCGTTGTCGAGTTGCGCCCCGCGGCCCTCGACGAGGACGGCCTGGTCGCGACCCTCCGCACCCAGATCCAGGTCCTCGACCGTGCCCACGCCGCCCGCGTGACCTTCGCCGGCCGAGGCGTCCGCGCCCTGCCCGCCGCCCAGGAGGAGGCCCTGCTCAGGGTCGCCCAGGAGGCCCTGCACAACGCCCTGCGGCACTCCGGAGCCGAGCACGTCGACGTGACCCTGGACCGACGCGGCAGCGGAGCCGTCCTGCGGGTCACCGACGACGGCAGCGGCTTCGACCCGCAGGGGATACGCCGCGCGGGACGCCACCTGGGCCTGGTCTCCATGCGGGACCGGGCGAGCGGGGTCGGCGGCGCGCTGACCGTGGAATCGGCGCCCGGCAAGGGCACCACGATCGAGATGGAGGTCCCCGGTGGCTGACACAATCAAGGTGCTGCTCGTCGACGACCACCAGGTGGTCCGCCGGGGACTGCGCACGTTCCTCGAAGTGCAGGACGACATCGAGGTCGTGGGCGAGGCGGCCGACGGAGCCGAAGGAGTCGCCCGCGCCGAGGAGCTGAAACCCGACGTCGTCCTCATGGACGTCAAGATGCCGGGCATGGACGGCGTCGACGCCCTGCGCAAGCTGCGCGAACTCGACAACCCCGCGCGCGTGCTGATCGTCACCAGCTTCACCGAACAGCGCACGGTCGTCCCGGCCCTGCGCGCCGGCGCCGCCGGGTACGTCTACAAGGACGTCGATCCCGACGCCCTGGCCGGCGCCATCCGTTCCGTGCACGCCGGCCACATCCTGCTCCAGCCCGAGGTTGCGGGCGCCCTGTTGTCCCAGGAAGAGACCAACGCCGGCCAGGGCAGGGGCGGTTCGCTCACCGAGCGGGAACGCGAGGTGCTCGGGCTGATAGCGGACGGCCGCTCCAACCGGGAGATCGCCCGCGCCCTCGTCCTCTCCGAGAAGACCGTCAAGACGCACGTCTCGAACATCCTGATGAAACTCGACCTCGCCGACCGCACCCAGGCCGCCCTGTGGGCCGTACGCCATGGTGTGACCGGCTGAAATTCTCTTCAGATGGCAATACGGAGGGTTCCGCTCCGGACTGAGATTCATACCGTCGTGGGAATGTCCCCCGGATGGCGCATCCTTCGAGGATCTCCGCCGTTCTCCAGTGCGTGCTGCGGCGACTGGCCGTGGCAATCGCTAGGAGGGCTTAGAAGTGAAGAACCTGAAGAAGGCAGCGGCCGTGACGATGGTGGCCGGCGGTCTGCTCGCCGCCGGTGCCGGGATGGCCTCCGCCACCGACGGCGCGCACGCCGACGGCAAGGCCGTGGGCTCGCCCGGCGTCGCCTCGGGCAACCTCGTCCAGGCCCCGGTGGACATCCCGGTAAACGCGGTCGGCAACAGCGTGAACGTCGTCGGCGTGCTGAACCCCGCCTTCGGCAACACGGGCGTCAACCACTGACTGATGCCGCCCAGCGGCCAGTGACCTCCGGCCTCCCGGGCGTGCCCGGGAGGCCGGTCAGTTTTCGCCGCCGCTACCGCCACAGGCAGCGGCACCCGCCCAGCCGCGGTCAGCCGCGCCGTCAGGCTGCGGGCGTTCGATCCGCCTAGCCTGCGGGCAGTCGTGCCGCTGGGGCGGCACGGGTGGGCGCAGGCGGCACCCCGTCAGCGCCGGGCTGCGCGACCCACCAGCAAACCGGCGCTCACCGCACCCCCTTCTCCCGCTCCTCCACATACGCGTTGTAAGCAGCGACAGCAGCCCGCCGAGCCGTCCGCTCCACCGGCCGCAACGCAACCCCCCGCGCCGCCATCTCGGAAGCACTCACCGCGCCCCCGGGCCCGTTCTCAGACGCCAGCGACACCAGGAACCCGACCCGCTGCGCCAACTCCAGCACCCGCACCGCCCGCCCCGGATACCCCGGAGCCAACACCTCCCGCCCCCGCTCGGCCCGAGCCCGATACGCCTCGATCGCCGCCTCGGCCACCGGCCCCGACCCGGCCACATCCAGCCGAGTGAGCACCTCGGTCGCCTCCCGCAACGCCTCCGCCAGCTCCCGCTCGGCCTCCCCGAGCGACGGCACATCGGCCGGCGGCGCTTCCCGCACGGGAAGCACATGCCACACCACCTCGACATGCACATCACCCTCGGGCCCGGCCTCATACACTTCGGGCACCAGCCCCAGCGCGACGCCATGACAGACGACCGCCTCCTCCGCGTCCAGCGCCCGCGCGTTGAACTCCGGCGGCCCGCTCAGCCCCAGCGGATGCCCGGGCGCGGGCAGCGCGACCCGCAGCCCCGTCACACCGAGCGACCGCAGTCGCCCCAGCGTGAGCGTGAGCCCGACGGGCACCGCCTCACCCGGCAGCCCCTCGACCCGGTGCACCGCGTCCTCCCCGACGATCGCGAGCACGGCGTCGTCCGGCGAGACAAGTCCGGCCAACAGGGCATTTCCCCAAGCGGCAAGGCGTCCAGAGCGTGGTTCCGTGAGCATGCCCCCACCCTAAGGACCGGACCGATGGAATGTCCGGGCCCACCCGTGGCGTAGATTTCCTTGAGGGCTGCGCCCACCGGCGCGGCGGACCGAGCCACAGGCTTACGCGACAGCCGAGACCGGCCACACTGCAAGGGGAGACAACGCGCTCATGAGCGATGTTCTGGAGCTTCAGGACGTATCCGTGGTCCGCGAGGGCCGGGCTCTGGTGGACCAGGTCTCCTGGTCGGTGAAGGAGGGCGAGCGCTGGGTCATCCTCGGCCCGAACGGCGCCGGCAAGACCACCCTCCTGAACGTCGCCTCCAGCTACGTCTACCCCAGCAAGGGCACTGCCACCATCCTCGGCGAGACCCTCGGCACACCCGGCACCGACGTCTTCGAGCTGCGCCCGCGCATCGGCATGGCCGGCATCGCCATGGCCGACAAGCTGCCCAAGCGCCAGACCGTCCTGCAGACCGTGCTGACCGCCGCGTACGGCATGACGGCCACCTGGCAGGAGGACTACGAGGAGATCGACGAGCAGCGCGCCCGCGCCTTCCTCGACCGCCTCGGCATGAGCGACTACATGGAGCGCAAGTTCGGCACGCTCTCCGAGGGCGAGCGCAAGCGCACCCTCATCGCCCGTGCCCTGATGACCGACCCCGAGCTGCTCCTGCTCGACGAGCCCGCCGCCGGCCTCGACCTCGGCGGTCGCGAGGACCTCGTACGCCGTCTCGGCCGCCTCGCCCGCGACCCGATCGCCCCCTCGATGCTGATGGTCACCCACCACGTCGAGGAGATCGCCCCCGGCTTCACCCACGTCCTGATGATCCGTCAGGGCAAGGTCCTCGCCGCCGGCCCGCTGGAGCTGGAGCTCACCTCGCGCAACCTCTCCCTCTGCTTCGGGCTCCCGCTCGTCGTCGAACAGGTGGGCGACCGTTGGACCGCACAGGGTCTCCCGATGGCCTGACACCCCCCAACTCCCGGGTAAGAAGCCCGTTTCAACGCATCTTGCGCCCTGTCGGAGGCAGGACCCGCGGACCTACCATGACCATGTGAACGACATCGACGCATGGGTGTGGTGGCTCATCGGCGCGGCAGCCCTCGGAATCCCGCTCGTGGTGACGGCGATGCCGGAACTCGGCATGCTCGCCGTGGGCGCCCTCGCCGCTGCGGCGACGGCCGGAATCGGCGGCGGTGTCGTCGTCCAGGTACTTGTCTTCGCCGTCGTCTCGGTCGCCCTCATCGCCGTAGTACGGCCCATCGCCACCCGGCACCGCGCACAGCGACCCCAACTCGCCACGGGTGTGGACGCCTTGAAGGGCAAACAGGCCGTCGTACTGGAGCGCGTCGACGGCTCCGGCGGCCGTATCAAGCTCGCCGGGGAAGTCTGGTCGGCCCGCTCCCTCGACACCGGCCGCGCCTACGAAGTAGGCCAGGAAGTGGACGTCGTGGAGATCGAGGGGGCCACGGCGATCGTCATGTGACCTCGTCAATCGGGGCAAGACGTAACTGAACCGAACGCACCACGAGGTACGCGACGGTCTGTCACACTCGACCAGCAAGATCTTCAACAAGCATAAGATCTTTCCGAAGGCGCCTAGGCGGAGAAGGGTACGGGGAGAGCACGATGGAACCGGTCATCATCGTCTTGATCATTCTGGTGGTGTTGGTCTTCATCGCCCTGATCAAGACGATCCAGGTCATCCCGCAGGCGAGCGCCGCCATTGTCGAGCGCTTCGGCCGCTACACGCGGACACTCAATGCGGGACTCAACATCGTCGTCCCGTTCATCGACACCATCCGCAACCGCATCGACCTGCGTGAACAGGTCGTTCCCTTCCCGCCCCAGCCGGTGATCACCCAGGACAACCTGGTGGTGAACATCGACACGGTCATCTACTACCAGGTGACCGACGCCCGGGCGGCGACCTACGAAGTCGCCAGCTACATCCAGGCGATCGAGCAGCTCACCGTCACCACACTCCGCAACATCATCGGTGGCATGGACCTCGAGCGGACCCTGACCTCCCGCGAGGAGATCAATGCGGCCCTGCGCGGCGTCCTCGACGAGGCCACCGGCAAGTGGGGCATCCGCGTCAACCGCGTGGAACTGAAGGCCATCGAGCCCCCCACCTCCATCCAGGACTCGATGGAGAAGCAGATGCGCGCCGACCGTGACAAGCGCGCCGCGATCCTCACCGCCGAAGGTACGCGCCAGGCCGCCATCCTCACCGCCGAAGGTGAGAAGCAGTCCCAGATCCTGCGCGCCGAGGGTGAGGCCAAGGCCGCCGCCCTGCGCGCCGAGGGCGAAGCCCAGGCCATCCGTACGGTCTTCGAGTCGATCCACGCCGGAGACGCGGACCAGAAGCTCCTCGCCTACCAGTACCTCCAGATGCTCCCGAAGATCGCCGAGGGCGACGCCAACAAGCTGTGGATCGTGCCCAGCGAGATCGGCGACGCGCTCAAGGGACTGAGCGGTGCCATGGGCAACTTCGGCCCGATGGTCGGAGGTTCGGGCGGTTCGGGCAACGGCGGCACGGGCACGGAACGCCGCGAGAAGCCGTCGATCGACTGACGAGATCCTCATACGAGACTGGGGCCCACCTCCCGCGGGAGGTGGGCCCCAGATCTACGTACGGCCTAGGCGGCGGGCTGAGCCAGCCACTCCGGCAGCGCGTCGAAGTCGTCCTGCCCCAGAGCCAGCAGCATCGCGTCCGCCGGCGTCGGCTCGAACGGCTCCCGCAGCAGCGGCATACCCGCCTGCTCCGGAGTCCGGTTGGCCTTGCGGTGGTTGTCCTCCGCGCACGAGGCCACCGTGTTCAGCCAGGTGTCCTGACCACCCTGCGACCGCGGCACCACATGGTCCACGGTCGTCGCCCGCCGGCCGCAGTACGCGCACCTGTGCCGGTCACGCACCAGGACACCGCGCCTCGACCACGGAGCTTGTCTTCGGAAGGGCACCCGTACGTACCTGCACAGCCTGATCACCCGGGGCGCCGGTATGTCGACCGCGGCTCCGCGCATGCGCAGTTCGGGGTGGGACTGCTCGACGACGGCCTTGTCCTGAAGCACCAGAACGACGGCTCGGTTCAACGTCACCGTCGACAGCGGCTCGAAGCTCGCGTTCAGTACCAGCGTGTCCCGCATCACCAGCCCACCTCCCGTGTGCACCGGCCCACCCCCTGGCGGGCTGGGATCAACTCTGGCCGGGCACGCCGAGATGGACAACGCAATATCTGCTGCTCCGCGAGGGGTGACCCCCGCGACCCCCGGCAACAAAAATGCCCGCCCCTGATCACTTCCAAGACCAGGGGCGGGCAAACGTTCTCTGAACGTCAGGCTTCGGTGGGCACCTCGTACTCACCGATCAACTGGGCGCGCGCGATCGTGTGGAACCGCAGGTTGAAGCCCACGAAGGCAGGCGTCGCATCCGCGTCGGGGCCCAGCTTCTCCTGGTCCACGGCGTACACCGTGAACACGTACCGGTGCGGTCCGTCTCCGGGCGGCGGCGCGGCACCACCGAAGTCCTTCGACCCGTAGTCGTTGCGCGCCTGTACGGCACCCTCCGGCAGCCCCTCGAACTTGCCGCTGCCCGCACCCGCCGGCAGCTCGGTCACCGAGGCCGGAATGTCGAACACCACCCAGTGCCAGAACCCGCTGCCCGTCGGAGCGTCGGGGTCGTAGCAGGTCACGGCGAAGCTCTTGGTCTCGGGCGGGAAGCCCTCCCACCGCAGATGCGGCGAGGTGTTGCCGGCCGCGTAGACCTGAGCGTCCTTGAGCGTCGCACCCTCCGCGACGTCCTCGCTCGTCACCGTGAACGACGGCACGGGCGGATGGAAGTCGTGGGGGAGCGGCCGCCTCTTGAGCTCGGTCACCTCGGTACCTCCTGATCGATTCTGGAGTCAGTGGTTCCGAGCCTAGAACCAATTGCGCTTGCTGCCGACTTCGGACAGCCACTGGTTGAGGTACGCCGCCCAGTCGGTGTTCTGGTAGTCGTGCAGACCCACCTGGAACGAGCGGAAGGTGTCACTGCCCTCGCTGAACAGCCCCGGCTTCTTGTCCATCTCCAGGACGACGTCCATCGCGCTCTCGTCCGCGACGAAGCTCAGCTCGACCTGGTTCAGACCCCGGTACTGCTGCGGCGGCAGGAACTCGATCTCCTGGTAGAACGGCAGCTTCTGCCGCGTCCCGCGAATGCGGCCGCGCTCCATGTCCGCGTTCTTGAAACGGAAGCCCAGCTGGATGAACGCGTCCAGAATCGCCTTCTGCGCGGGCAGCGGGTGCACATTGACCGGGTCCAGGTCACCGGAGTCCACCGCGCGGGCGATCTCCAGCTCCGTGGACACACCGATGTGCATCGACGGCAGCGCGCGTCCGTCGATCATCGTGATCGGCGTCTCCCACGGGATCTCCAGCCCGAACGGCACCGCGTGCACGGCATTCGCCTTCAGCTCGAAGGCCCCGCCGAGCTGCTGCTTGGTGAATTCGATGTCCTGCTTGTACTCCTGGTCGCCGCTCTCGACCTCGACCTTGGCCTGCAACCCGACCGACAGCGCCTCGATCTGCTGGTCGACGGACCCGCCCTGGATCCGCACCTCACCCTGGACGACACCGCCCGGAACGACGTTGACCTCGGTCAGCACCGTCTCCACCGAAGCCCCGCCGGCCCCCAGGCTCGCGAGCAGCTTCTTGAACGCCATGTCTCTCCCTCGTCCTGCTTCTTGAGCTTCCTGCGCTTCACGCGCGCGGGTCCTTGATCCATACAAACGCGATCCGACCGCGGCCGGTTCCGCGCCTCACCCTGGCAAGGCGAACGCCCCTTGACCACCCCGTCGCCCCCACCCGTCTGCACTACCCTCGGAGGGCATGATCGCGACCGACCGTACGCCCCTGCCCCGAGACTTCTTCGACCGGCCCGTACTGGACGTCGCTCCCGACCTCCTGGGCCGCATCCTCGTGCGCACCACCCCGGACGGTCCGATCACGCTCCGCCTCACGGAGGTCGAGGCCTACGACGGCCCGAACGACCCCGGCTCCCACGCCTATCGCGGCCGCACGGCCCGCAACGGCGTGATGTTCGGTCCGCCCGGACACGTGTACGTCTACTTCACCTATGGCATGTGGTTCTGCATGAACCTCGTCTGCGGTCCGGAGGGCCGAGCCAGCGCCGTCCTCCTCCGCGCCGGAGAGATCATCGAAGGCACCGAACTGGCTCGCAAACGTCGACTCTCGGCCCGAAACGACAACGAACTGGCCAAAGGCCCGGCCCGCCTGGCCACGGCCCTGGGTGTCGACAGAGCCCTGGACGGCACGGACGCGTGCGCGGCCGGCGATACGCCGCTGCGGGTGCTGGCCGGTAGCTCCGTGCCCCCCGACCAGGTACTCAGCGGCCCGCGCACCGGCGTGGCCGGCGACGGTGGCGTCCATCCCTGGCGTTACTGGATCGCCAACGACCCGACGGTGAGCCCTTATCGGGCCCATGCCCCCAGGCGCCGCCGAAGTTGACTCGCCCTCCGAAGGTGCGTAATGTAGCCCGAGCCGCTGAACCGGGTACGGCGAAAGCCAGCAGCCGGAAGCGGCCAACCCACTACCTACGACTCCCCTCCAGCGAGGGCGAATTCGGTATGCCTGCATGCCTGAATTCAGACTCGCGGAACTCGATTATGAGTTGGCTCGGGAATCGGTTAACGTAGTGAATGTCGAAAGGCCCCGCCGACCGGGAATCAGGCCCGAAAGGATCTGATAGAGTCGGAAACGCAAGACCGAAGGGAAGCGCCCGGAGGAAAGCCGCGAGAGAGTCTCTCGGGTGAGTACAAAGGAAGCGTCCGTTCCTTGAGAACTCAACAGCGTGCCAAAAGTCAACGCCAGATATGTTGATACCC
>NZ_NTGE01000207.1 GCF_002291145.1 Streptomyces sp. SA15 | reverse complement strand
GGACTCCGGCGAACAGCACGCGTTGCCGCCCGCGCTGCCCGCGGCTTCCGCCGCATCGGCCCAGGGTTCCGGCGACGACCCGCAGCAGCCGACCGGACGGCGTCGGCGTGCCCTCGCCGCAGCGTCGGAGCGCGCCGCCGCGCAGGAGGCGGCGCCTCGTACGGTGTTCGCTCTGCCGCCTGCCGAGGCGGACCGGTCGTCCGGTGACGGTGGTTCGGAAGAGGTCGCGGACGAGCAGGGGCCTGTGGCTGCTGCCGCGGGGCAGGTGCCGGTGCCTGGCCAGGGGGTTCCCGGCCAGGGCGTTCCCGGTGAGGGACTCGTCGACGACGGTCGGCACGACGCCGTACCGCACAGCCAGGCCGACGACCACACTCCGCCGCAGCCGCATCCGTCGAGTGCGCCGACGGGCCGCCGTCGGCGGGCGGTGGGGCAGCAGCGTGTGGAGGCGGAGGCCGGTGGGGCGCCTGCGCAAGGGGCTCCGGTGCAGCAGGCTCCTGCGCAAGGGGCTCCGGCTCAAAGGGCTTCGGTTCCGCAGGGGACTCCGGTGCAGGAGGTTCCTGCGCAGAGGGCTCCGGTTCAGGCGAGCGTGCCTCAAGCCCAGGGCAATGCGCCGGGTCAGCCCGTTCCGTCCGGGCAGCCGGTACAGCCGGGTGCTCCCGTACCCGCCCACGGTGCCGTCGCTCCTGGCGTCCAGGCCGCGCCCGGCCAGCCGGTTCCGGCGCCGGGCCAGGGCGTCGTCGCAATGCCGAACCCGGCTGCGCAGAACGGGACGGCGCAGAACGTATCCACACAGAACGCGCCCGGTCAGATCGGCCTGCCCGCCGAGGCCGCACCGGGCCACCCCCAGCCCCACCCGGGTCACCAGAATCCCCAGGGCATGCCCGCTCCCGCCCCGACCGGCGCCGGTCAGCCGCTTCCGGCCGAGGCCGCTCCCGGTCAGGGCACCCCGCCGCAGGGCACGCCCGCACCGGGCACCCCCGCCCCGCAGCCGTGGCCCACCGCCGACGACACGCCCGGCGCCGGTACGGCCGTATCGGCGAACGGTGCCGCAACCCCCGTACCTCCGCACACGGCCGCGGCACCCGCTCAGCCGAACGGCGTCGCCAGCCCCGTACCGCCGAACCCGGGCACCCCGCAGAACCCGCATGCCGCCCAGGCACCGCAGCCCCCACAGGCCTCTCAACCACAGGCCCCGCAGCTGCCACAAGCCTCTCAAGGCCCACAGGCCCCGCAGAGCACCACGCCCCCCGGCGCCCCCCTCCCCCCGGAGGCCGCCGCCACGCAGCCCCGGGCCGCTCAGCCGTTGCCTGCCGAGGCCGCCGCCGCGCCGGTCGATCCCAACTCCACGCAGGGTCGGGCGATCAGCGTGCGGACGCTGGGACAGGGTGTGCCGTTCACGCGGCAGGCGGCTCAGGTGCAGCAGCCGACGACGGCGAACGGCCCGCTTCCGTCGGCCACGCCCGCCCCGCATCAGCCGGGCGGTTCCGGCCGTCGCCGCAAGCTGGGTACGCGGCCCGATCCGGCCGCCGCGCCCGCCGAGCAGGCGGCCCGGCCGCATCCGCCGACCGAGCAGGCCCCCGCGCAGCCGCAGCCCTCGCTGGCCGGGCAGTCCCGGCTGGCGCAGGCGACCGAGGGGAGCGGGCGGTCGTACGCCATAGGGGCGCCGGACGAGAACGCCGCCGAGGGGCCCGAGCCGTTGGACGGGCCGGGCGGTGCCGTCGAGGTGTCGGACTCCCCGAGGCCGCAGCCGATGGACGACGAGCTGCCGCCGGAGCCGCTGGACAACCCGCGTCGGCTGCTGGTGTGGCCCGCGCCGGATGTGACGACCCAGCAGGCGCTGAGCGACCGTGGTTACCGGCCGGTCATCGTGCACTCGCGCGAGGAGGTCGACGCGCAGATCGCGGCCTTCCCCGCGGCGCTGTTCGTCGACCCGCTGACCGGGCCGATCACGCGTACCGCGCTGCAGTCGCTGCGGCAGGCGGCGGTCGCGGCCGAGGTGCCGGTGATGGTGACGGCCGGGCTCGGGCAGGCCTCGCGCGAGGCGGCGTACGGCGCCGACCCCGCCGTACTGCTGAAGGCGCTCGCGCCGCGCGACAGCGAGCAGCACCCGCCGCGCGTGCTGCTCATCGAGGAGCACGCCGAGATCGCGCTGGCGCTGACCGCGACGCTGGAGCGGCGCGGGATGCAGGTGGCGCGGGCCGCGAGTGATGCCGACGCGGTGACGCTGGCGGGGCAGTTCCGGCCGAACCTGGTCGTGATGGACCTGATGCAGGTGCACCGGCGCCGGGCCGGGATCGTCGACTGGCTGCGCGCGAACGGGCAGCTCAACCGCACCCCGCTCGTCGTCTACACCGCCGCGGTCGACCAGGCCGACCTGCCGCGGCTGGCCTCCGGCGAGACGGTGCTGTTCCTCGCGGAGCGGTCTACGAGCAGTGAGGTGCAGTCGCGGATCGTGGATCTGCTGGCGCGGATCGGGACGAACTAGCCGGCCTGGCCGGCTGGGGGCGCGCCGGGCGGGATCCTGGGAGTCCTGCCCGGCGCGCCCTTCTTGTACGTCTTGTACGGGCCTGGGTCAGAGCTGGGTGACGTCCAGCTCTCCCTCCGCGTACTTCCTGCGCAGCACCTTCTTGTCGAACTTGCCCACGCTCGTCTTCGGCACCGCCTCGATGATCGTCCAGCGCTCCGGGAGCTGCCACTTGGCGATCCCGCCCTCGTCGGCGAGGAAGGCGCGCAGGGACTCGAAGTCGGCGGTGGCGCCCTCCTTGAGGACGACGGTGGCCAGCGGGCGCTCGCCCCACTTCTCGTCGGGGACGGCGACCACGGCCGCTTCGGCGACGTCGGGGTGGGACATGAGCGCGTTCTCCAGCTCGACCGAGGAGATCCACTCGCCGCCGGACTTGATGACGTCCTTGGCGCGGTCGGTGAGAGTGAGGTAGCCGTCGGGGGAGATCGTCCCCACGTCGCCGGTCTTCAGCCAGCCGTCCTCGCTGAACTTGTCGACGGGGCGCAGGGGTTCGGCGTCGGGGCCGTTGTAGTAGGCGCCCGCGATCCACGGGCCGCGCACCTCCAGCTCGCCGGCGGACTCGCCGTCCCAGGGGAGGCGTTCGCCGCCGGGGCCGGTGAGGCGGGCCTCGACGCTCGTCGGGAAGCGGCCCTGGGTGAGGCGGTAGGCGAACTCCTCCTGCGTGCCGACCGCATGGGCCGGCGGGCGGGCGACCGTGCCGAGCGGGGAGGTCTCCGTCATGCCCCAGGCGTGACAGACCCGCATGCCCAGCTTGTCGAACGCCTCCATGAGGGAGGGCGGGCAGGCCGAGCCGCCGATGGTGACCTGAGTGAGGGAGGAAACGTCGCGCGGCTTGGCGTTCAGCTCCGAGAGCAAGCCCTGCCAGATGGTGGGCACGGCGGCCGCGTGGGTCGGCTTCTCGCGCTCGATCATCTCGGCGAGCGGGGCGGGTTGGAGGAAGCGGTCCGGCATCAGCATGTTCACGCCGGTCATGAAGGTGGCGTGCGGCAGGCCCCAGGCGTTGACGTGGAACTGGGGCACTACGACCAGCGAGGTGTCCTGGTCGGTCAGGCCCATCGACTGGGCCATGTTGACCTGCATCGAGTGCAGGTAGATCGAACGGTGGCTGTACACCACGCCCTTGGGGTCGCCGGTGGTGCCGGAGGTGTAGCACATGGCGGCGGCCTGGCGTTCGTCCAGCTCCGGCCAGTCGTACGTGGCCGGCTTGGCGGCGATCAGGTCCTCGTACTCGTGCACCTGGACGGAGACGTCGGCGCTCGCCAGCAGGGAGCGGTCGCCCGGGCCCGACACGACGACGTGCTCGACCGTCTTGAGGTGCGGGAGCAGGGGGGCGAGCAGGGGGAGCAGCGAACCGTTGACGAGCACCACCTTGTCCGCCGCGTGGCCCACGATCCAGGCCAGCTGCTCGGGCGGGAGACGGAGGTTGAGCGTGTGCAGGACCGCGCCCATGGAGGGGATCGCGAAGTAGGCCTCGACATGCTCGGCGTTGTTCCACATCAGGGTCGCCACCCGGTCGTCGTCGACGACCCCGAGGTCCTCGCGCAGGGCGTGCGCCAGCTGGGCGGCGCGGGCGCCGACCTCGGCGAAGGAACGGCGGTGCGGCTCGTCCTCACCGGTCCAGGTGGTCACCTGCGACTCGCCATGGATGGTCGAGCCATGCGTCAAGATCCGTGACACAAGCAGCGGGACGTCCTGCATCGTGCTCAGCACCGGGGGCCTCCTCGTTGAAGCGGCTACGCGAGGGTAGTGTCCCGCGATTGTGCTGGCATACCGGGCAGTATGTCACTAGGCGGCGGTGGATTCGTTCGCCGATGTCGCGACATGAGCCGGCGTGGCTCGGACGTCCGGGCCGAGCTGGCCGACCGGGCCTCAGCGACCTCGGTCGGCCCCACAGCGCGGCTGCCCGGGCGCGGGCGGGCTACATGAACGGAACGTTCACACAGGCGAGCCGCGCACCAGCCGTTCCGGCGTGGCCTTCATGTGTAGAGGTGGCCATCTCATGGATCACCACGGAACGGGCTCCTCCCTCACGGAAGCGCCAGTCCACCGTGGCTATCGAGCGGGCCGAGCCGTCCTTGTTGGTGGTCAGGTCCAGCCATACCTCGTTGTGCGGGTTGGCGAAGTCGGGGTCGACCGAGGGCTGCACGGGGTCCAGCTCGTTCTGGTAGTGCGGCCCGGCGTCCGCGGGCAGTTTGCCGCAGGGCTTGGTGTGGACATGGGCGCCGTAGACACGGTTCTCATCGAGGTCCCGCACGCGCAGCTCGATCCGCGTCCCGCCGCTGCGGCGCAGCTCCTCCTTGACCTGGACCCGGGCGGCCACCGGCACCAGGTCGGTGTTGTAGGTCACCGCCTGCGCGTAGGGCGCAAGGCTCACAGGGGCGAACACCGTCCCTACGACGATCTTCGGCACCGGCCCCTTCGCCTCCTGCGGTTCGGCGGCTCCGGCGGTCGCCATCAGACCGGCACCGGTCGCGACGGCGAGGACGCCCGCGGACAGCAGGACGCCCTTGTTCATGACGGTGAATTTGTGCCTGGGCATGGTCGGTCTCTCCAGTACGTGCGCGGTGGGGGGTCCGGGCGGGGCGGTCGCGGCGGCATCGGAGGCGCCGGTCGGCGACAAGGCACAAGTCCAGGCGTTTTACAGGAACTTGGTGAGCCCGGGTGTTTGGTCTGCACAGTACAACGAGGGACAAGCCATACCAGAACGCCTACCGACGGGTACTGGGGAGACCCCGTGGAGGGTTCGGCTCCGTCTCGGAAAGGCACGGCGCGCGCTGTGTCCGCACGCCGCGTACGGTTACCGCACCGGCTCCAGCTCCGGGTCCTCCCTCAGCTTGCCCAGCGCCCGGGAGACGGCCGACTTGACCGTCCCGACGGACACCCCGAGCACCTCGGCCGTCTGTACCTCGCTGAGGTCCTCGTAGTACCTGAGGACGACCATGGCCCGCTGTCGGGCGGGCAGCCTCATGATGGCCCGCCACATGGCGTCATGGAGCGCTTGCTGCTCCGCCGGGTCGTCGCCGCCGGTCACGGGCTCCGGCTCGGGCAGCTCATCGCAGGCGAACTCGTCGACCCTGCGCTTGCGCCACTGCGACGTGCGGGTGTTCAACAGCGCCCGACGGACATAGCCGTCCAGCGCGCGGTGGTCCTCGATGCGCTCCCAGGCGACGTACGTCTTGGCGAGCGCGGTCTGCAGCAGGTCCTCCGCGTCGCTCGGGTTCGCGGTCAGCGACCGGGCGGTACGCAGCAGCACCGGCTGGCGGGCCTTCACGTACGACGAGAACGACGGGTACGGGAGGGTCTGCGTCGCCGGTGAGGCGGCCTTCGAAGCGCTGGTGCAGACGGGTGTGGTCATGGCTCCACGCTATGAGTGGGGATATCTCCGGCGGATCGGCCGCAGGTCCCGAAGACGGATCCGCCTCAGGTTGTAGGGGTGGGGCTTGCTGCACCTCCTGAAGGTGGACTGGGGGAGGACATGTACTGCGGGTTTACCCCTGGGGGCTCATCCGTCGGCTGTCCTTTCACCGATCTGAGGCGCCCTGGCGCCCATCCGTCGGCTGTCCTTTCACCGATCTGAGGCGCCATAGCGCTCATCCGTCGGCTGTCCTTTCACCGGTCCGGGGCGCCATGGCGTCCATCCGTCGGCTGTCCTTTCACCGGTCTGGGGCGCCGTGGCGCCCATCCGTCAGCGGTCCATTCACCGGTCCGGGGCGCATGGCGCTCATCCGTCGGCCGTCAGCACCAGGCCTGACGTCGGCACCCCCGTCCCCGCCGTCACCAGGACGCGCTCGGCCCCGGGTATCTGGTTCACCGCCGTGCCCCTGAGCTGCCGTACCCCCTCCGCGATGCCGTTCATACCGTGCAGATACGCCTCCCCGAGCTGTCCGCCGTGCGTGTTGAGGGGAAGCTCGGCGAGGCGTACGAACTCCGCCGCCTCCCCCTTGCCGCAGAACCCGAACTCCTCCAGCTGCATCAGCACGAACGGCGTGAAGTGGTCGTACAGGATCCCTACGTCGATGTCGGCGGCCGTGAACCCGGAGGTGCGCCACAGCTGGCGGGCCACGACGCCCATTTCCGGCAGGCCGGTCAGGTCGTCGCGGTAGAAGCTGGTCATCTGCTCCTGCGCCCGCCCCGCGCCTTGGGCGGCGGCCCTGACGACCGCGGGCGGGCGGGGCAGGTCGCGGGCCCGCTCCACGGACGTGACGACCATCGCCTGGCCGCCGTCCGTCTCCTGGCAGCAGTCCAGCAGCCGCAGCGGCTCGACGATCCAGCGCGAGGCCGCGTGCTCGGCGAGGGTGACGGGCCGACCGTGGAAGTACGCCGCCGGGTTGGTCGCCGCGTACGCGCGGTCCATCACCGCCACGTGTCCGAACGCCTCCGGGGTCAGGCCGTACGTGTGCAGATACCGCTGCGCCGCCATCGCCACCCAGGAGGCCGGGGTGAGCAGCCCGAACGGCAGGGACCAGCCGAGCGCGACCCCCTCGGCCGACGGCTCCCGGTGCTGCACACCCGAGCCGAATCTCCGCCCCGACCGCTCGTTGAAGGCGCGGTAGCAGACCACCACCTCGGCCACCCCTGTGGCTATGGCGAGCGCGGCCTGCTGGACGGTGGCGCAGGCCGCCCCGCCGCCGTAGTGGACGCGGGAGAAGAAGGACAGCTCTCCCATCCCGCAGGCCTGGGCCACCGTGATCTCCGGGCTGGTGTCC
The DNA here is from genome assembly GCF_002291145.1 of Streptomyces sp. SA15. GTDB lineage: Bacteria > Actinomycetota > Actinomycetes > Streptomycetales > Streptomycetaceae > Streptomyces. The sequence continues at coordinate 46,819 of NZ_NTGE01000207.1, read as the reverse complement.
ATCGTGAACGTCACCATCCCGTCCACGTCCGCCGGCGTCAGACCCGCGTCGTCGAGTGCCGCCCGCACCGCCTCCACGGCCAGCCGCAACTCGCTGCGGCCGGAGTCCTTGGAGAACTCCGTGGCCCCGATGCCGGCGATCGCCGCCCGTCCGCCGAGGGTGTCCCGCGTGCGTACGCTCATCCCGCGCCCCCCGTCGGGAGGGTGACCGTCACCGTGCCGGTCACGTGTCTGCCGGTCGCGTTGGCTCCGATCACCCGGACGATGACGGTGTCGCCGTCGACCTCCTCGATCGTGCCCGTCAACACCATCGTGTCTCCGGGGTAGTTGGGCGCGCCCAGTCTGATGGCCACCTTGCGGAGTACGGCCCGGGGACCGAAGTGGTCTGTGACATACCGGCCGACCAGGCCGTTCGTTGTCAGGATGTTCATGAAGATGTCGGGGGAGCCCTTCTCCCGGGCCAGTTCCGCGTCGTGGTGCACGTCCTGGTAGTCACGTGAGGCGATCGCCCCGGCGACGATCAGCGTGCGGGTGACCGGGATCTCCAGCGGGGGCAGCACGTCACCAGCCCTCAGCCCGTCTGCGTCGGCCCTCAGCCGGTCTCCGTCCGCCTTCATACGGCCGCCTCCCTTCCGGCGCGGAAGACCGGCAGCACCAACTCCTTGTCGTACGCCTGGAACTCGATGGTGACCGGCAGGCCGATCCGCACCTTGTCGTGCGGCACCCCGGTCACGTTGCTGATCATCCGCACGCCCTCGGCCAGCTCGATCAGGGCGACCGCGTACGGAGGGTCGAAGGCGGGGAAGGGCGGGTGGTGCATGACGACGTACGAATAAACCGTGCCCTCGCCGCTCGCCTCCACCGTGTCCCACTCAGGGCCGCCGCAGGTGTTGCAGCCGGGCAGCCAGGGGAAGCGCAGGGTCCCGCAGCCGGTGCACCGCTGGATCAGCAGCCTGTGTTCCTGGACGCCCTCCCAGAAACCGGCGTTGTCCCGGTTGACGACCGGGCTGGGGCGCGGGGGTTTCTCGCGTCGGCGGGCGGGGGCGTACTTGAGGATGCGGAAGCGGTGGGTGCCGGCGAGGTCCGCGCCCACCCGGACGTCGGTGCGGGTCGTGACGAAGTACCCCGTGCCCAGTTTGGTGGTCTTCCGCTCCGACACCGCCTCGATCACCGTGTCGAAGGTGATCTCGTCGCCGGGCCGGAGCGGTCTCAGATACTCCTGCTCGCAGTCGGTGGCGACGACCGAGGTGCAGCCCGCCTCGTCGAGGAGGGTGAGGAGATCGTCGTACGCCTCCGTCCGGCCGGAGCGGCCAGTCCGGTCGGTGTAGCCAGTCCGGTCGGTCTGGTCGGTGTAGCCAGTCCGGTCGGTGTAGCCAGTCCGGTCGGTCTGGTCGGTAGGGCCGCGGTGGCCCGAGAGGCCGCCCATGGTCCACGCCTGGAGCATGGTGGGCGGGGCGATGGCGTCCGGGCCGGTGTACGCCTCGTTCGTGTCGCCCATCGCCTCGCACCAGTGCCGGATCATGGGTGCGTTGACGGGGTCCTTGCCGACACCTGCGACGGTCGCGGGCCGTCCCTCGAAGGCCTTCAACCGCGTCCCCAGCTCGTCCCTCACCGTCGTCCCCCTGGTCATCCCGTGCCGCATCGTCTTGACATTTCTGGTACACCGCAGCCGCCGGTCCGGTTCCCACTTGTCCTCACGAAGATTTCTGACTGTCCGTCAGATAGGGCGAGGTGTCAAGGTCGACGAGCCGCACGAGAAAACGCCTGCGCGGCGATGCCGTAGCACCGCCGCGCAGGCGCGTTGTCACCCCAAAGCACCCCATGCACAGAAACCCGGAAGACCGATGCCGGAGCACCGGCCCCCTCAGATCACCACCACAGCGGGGTGAAGTTGACGGCCGTGTTGTCGTTCCCCTGCTGGACGGACGTGAACGCGGAGCCGTTGACCTGGGCGGTGTTGCTCTGGTTCGAGGCACCCGAGCCGGTCGCCTGCTGCTGCGTGGTGGACGAGTTGCCGTAGTTGTCACCGCCGACGCCGCTGCCGACGACAGCCGCGGTGGCGTCCGTCGCCGTCGCGCTCGATCCGTTGTCCGCGATCGCGCCGCTGTCCGCCGTCGCGACACCGGTGAACAGCGCGGCTGCCAGCGGAAGGGCGGATACGGCGGCGATGACACGGGCGGTACGGATGCTTGCCATGTTGTTCCTCCAGGAACGAAGTACGCACCGGCTGTACTGCCGGATACACGTGAAGTACGGCTGCTACCAGGGAAGTTGGCCGACCACCCCGGCGATTGGTGCACGACGTCGCGAATCCAGAGTTGCCCACCGAATCCCCGGCGAACCACCCCGGAAGCCGTGATTCGCACTGAAGTGTGATGACAAGTCGATAAACCCCTTTCGTTACTCCAGTCCCAGCTCAGAGCGTGTACGGACACCTCCATCCCAAGCGGCACAAGAGAGGAAGCGTTCCGGCATATTTCCAGCCAATCCACCCAGCCCGGCGAGTCGCACCCGCCCCCCTTCCCTTTTTCGAACATACGTACGAACATGGAGGTATGGCCACCACCGACCGGCAGGCCACGACGCTGGCCCTCGCACACGCCCTGTCAGCCGCCGAACGCGGACTGGCCGTCATTCCCCTGTCCCGGACGAAGCTCCCGGCCCTGCGCTCCCCGCACCGCGACGACCCCTCCGCCCCGCCCTGCCACGGCGAGTGCGGGCGCTTCGGCCACGGGATCTACGACGCGGCCACCGACCCGGCGCGCATCCGCGAACTGTTCGCCGCCGCGCCCTGGGCGACCGGCTACGGCATCGCGTGCGGCCTCCCGCCCCACCACCTCATCGGCATCGACCTCGACACGAAGTCCGGCACGGACTCCTCGGCCGCCCTGCGCGAACTCGCCCTGCGCCACCTGTTCACGATCCCCGACACGGTCGTCGTGCTCACCCCGAGCGGCGGCCGCCACCTCTGGCTGAGCGGCCCGCCCGACGTCGTCGTCCCCAACTCGGCCGGCCGCCTCGCCCCCGGCATCGACATCCGAGGCGCCGGCGGCTACCTCGTCGGCCCCGGCTCCCGTACGGAGCACGGCCTCTACACCACGGCTCCCGGCACCGCCCACCTGGCGCCCGCGGCCTGCCCACCCGCACTGCTCCGCCTCCTGCTGCCCCCGCCCCGCTCCCACCACCCCACGCCCCCTTCCACGGGCGGACACGGCCAGGGCCTCGTCCAGTTCGTCCTCGCCGCGCACGAAGGCCAGCGCAACACCCGCCTGTTCTGGGCGGCCTGCCGCGCCTACGAGGACGGCATCGGCCCCGCCCTCGTCGACGCCCTGGTCGACGCGGCCCTGAACACGGGGCTCAGCGAACGCGAGGCCCGCGCGACGATCGCGTCGGCGGCGCGGATGACAGGGCATCGGCCCTGAAGACCTGGCCGGCATCGGCCGTACGAAGCGCCACCGGGACACCGCCGGCAAGACCCAGAGGAAGACCATGCACCACCGCTCCAGAGTGCCGACCATGTCCCTGACCCGCGTGGTCCTCGCGTCCGGCCGCTCGCTCGACCTCAGGGACCTTCGGCTGTCGTCCACGTACGGCGGGACGCTGGAGGGCTATCCGTGCAAGCCCGTCAACGAAGTGCGGATCAAGAGCCTGCTGCGGAGTGCCGAACAGGCCTTCCCCATCGCCCCGGTGCACCTCGTCCCGCCCCCGCGCGAGTATCCCGACCAGTACGCTGGCGGGTTCGGCCCGGTCGAGGTGCTGCCGGCCGTGGCGTGCTTCGGCGTCTTCCGCTCCACGGCACTCGACCCCGCCCACGATCCGGTGCTGTACCGCTCGGCCCTGACCATCGTCTGGTTCCAGCCCACGGCCCAGGTGCCCTCGGGCTGCGACACGGAACCCGCGCTTCGTGATGTTCCCTGGGAGGAACTGGCCCGAGACTACGAGCTGTAGCCCCGAGACCCCTTCCACCACAGCCCCGGAAATCCCGTTTCCGGGACGCGGACGGGTGTGCCAGGGTCGCACGGTGACCGTTTCCCGATCCGATCTTCTGCGCCGGCAATTCGACCTGACCTGGTCGCTGTTCGAATACCACCTCGCCCGGCTCGAACCCGACGACTTCCTGTGGGAACCGGCACCCCACTGCTGGACGGTACGCCGGGCCGCCGACGGCACATGGACACCGGACTGGTCGGACACCGAGCCCGATCCCGTCCCCGTCCCGACCATCGCCTGGCTGAGCTGGCACATCGGCTGGTGGTGGAGCGTCACCCTCGACCACATGGCCGGCCGCCCACCCCGCGAGCGCACCGACATCACCTGGCCCGGCGCCGGCCAGCCCACCGTGGAGTGGCTACGCGGCTTACGCACGGACTGGCTGGCAGCCCTGGTCCGCCTCACCGACGCCGACCTGGACACCACGGCCCCGTTCCCCTGGCCGGACGATCCGGAGTACACGGTCGCCGACATGGTGGCCTGGGTGAACGCCGAGCTGATGAAGAATGTTGCGGAGATTGGGCAGTTGCGGTTGTTGCGGGTGGCGTCGGCCCCCCAACAGACCTAGTCGGCACGTGATCCTCAATGCAACAACCCCTGACCGTCTTGCCTGGTCAGGGGTTGTTTCATGCGCGGAGGCGGTGAGATTCGAACTCACGGTGACATCGCTGCCACGACGGTTTTCAAGACCGGCCGGATCCGCGCGGTCAGATGCGGCTTGACCTGCGCATACTTCCTCTCACTGAGCACCACCTACGCCTGGGTGGCCGGAGGTTGGCCGTGCCGCCGCTGGTTGGCGCGTGTGGATCCACGCCGTAGCCATCCCTATGGGGCACGACCTCTTCGTCCCGAAGCAACCCGGGCGGGCGTGCTGCCTTGCACTCGTGCGGCTCTCACCTGCGTTGATAGTCCGCAGGTGTACGTGGCCGTCCGCCAATGTACGTCGGCGTTGTCACGCAGTTAGACACTCAGACGAGTTCGGTTGTGCCACAGCGCAGGCGTCATAGCCGTGGTGGTGGGACGAAGCTCGCATCTCGTCGTACCAGCTCCATTCCAACTGGCGTCCAAACCCTCCAGCGGGAGCACCAGAGGTGAGCAACGCGCCACCTTCCGGCACGACATCGACCAGACGCCGCTTTCCCGCCTGGACAACCTCGATCTTCAACCACCATGAGCACCTGACGCTCTCCGCTCGGCCAGTGATAAGCAGAGACTGTGACTCTCCGGGGGAGAGCGTGATGACGTTGTCATCGAAGTATGGGCGATTACCGGACCGCGTCAGGTCCCCGATCGAGTCCTCGTAGGCGGCTTCCCAAGCTTCGGGGATGGGCTCGTCAAGAAGGAAGTCCAAGACGACAGCTCCCGCCGCGCCGGCAGGCGGGTACCTGACCCATACAGCGCTGAAGGGCTCGCCTACCTGTTCCTTGTGGACTTTGATGTTGGTGATCGTGAGTTGCTGCTCTGTCCGGTTCTCCACCAACAGTCTGGCTGTCGTCGCTTTGAAGTCGGCTGCGCCCCGGTGGCGCAGCAGCCTGTACATGGGCACGTAAGTGCGCTTGTCCTGAGGTACGTGCTGGGGCAACGCATCGTCTGACGGCAAGGCCATCTCCCAGGCCTTGGGCACGAGTACCTCTCCCGTGACAGCTAGTGGATCACCACGTTTCAGCCAGCGTCGAAGGCACACGCCAGCACCGATGATCATTGCAACAACCAAGGAACCAACGATGCCTTCGATCACGGTAGCGCTCCTCACAGGCCAGCCCTTCGGCGCACCATATGTCGCTGTGGGCGAGGCTAGGGTTACGGCTGCGGCCAGTCTGTCACCGTCGGTCGTAGTCGCGCGCTTCGGAAGGACGGCGCAGCAACGGCCTAAGACGTCATCTCATTTGGTGAGTCTGCGGTAGCAGATCAGAGTGCAGGCGATGCTGGTGAAGGCGAGGAAGTGGTCGGCCTTGCGTTCGTAGCGGCGGTGCAGGCGTCGGCATCCGGCGAGCCAGGCCATGGTGCGTTCGATGGTCCAGCGGTGACGGCCGAGTCGTTGCGAGGTCTCGATGCCTTTGCGGGCGATGCGGTGCCGGATGCCTCGGCCGGCTAACCAACGCCGCAGGTGGTTGTAGTCGTAGCCCTTGTCGGCGTGGAGTTTGTGAGGTCTGCGCCGCCGGCGTCCCCGGCGGGAGCGGATCGGCGGTATGCCCTTCACCAGCGGGATCAGTGCCTGGCTGTCGTGCGTGTTCGCGGCCGAGATGCCGACGGACAGGGGCAGGCCGGTCCGCTCCGTGATCAAGTGGATTTTCGACCCGTACTTGCCCCGGTCTACAGGATTCGGGCCTGTCAGCTCCCCCTTTTCAAGGCGCGCATGTTGACCGAGTCGATCGCGCACCGGGACCAGTCCAGCTCGCCGCGGGATCCCAGTTCGTCGAGGACCAGGCGGTGGAGTTTGGCCCACACACGGGCCTTCGTCCATTCAGTGAATCGCCGGTGGGCCGTCGCACCGGACGGCCCGAACGAGGCGGTCGGCAACTGCTGCCACGTGCAGCCCGATGTCGCCACGAAGACGATCGCGGCCAGCACTTCGCGGTCGCCGTGCCGACGCCGGCCACCGCCCTGAGGCCGCGACGGCGCCTCCGGCACCACCCGCTGGAACAGTTCCCACAACTCGTCCGGCACCAGCCGCGCAACGATCCCTGCCACGACCGGCAGCTTACCCAGCCAAATGAGATGACGTCTAAGGGTGACCACCACGTGCAGTCGCGATCCCCGCCTTAGGAGTTCGATCCGAGCCCGCTCCGGCTGCTGTCGTCGACTGGAGCGACGGCCGGACAGAGTCACTGGTGTGCGCCCCCGTCCGGGGTCGTTGATGTCAGCCTTGGATGTCAGAAGCCTTCTGATCCGTAGCTCTAGCCGGATCGGTCACCGACGGTCATTCCGGTCGCTGCGAGTCCCGTAGGGACGCTACCGGACGGGGGCGGTTGCTGGGTTGCGGTACGGGGGTGCTGTACATCCCGGCCGATCGTTCCCGGCTTACGTGCGGCTGCCGCGGCTGGCGGGGCGCTCCCATTGCCGGGCGGCCTGCCCCGCAGCCACCGCGATCATTCGCCGCAACACCGTGCAAGCGCTGACTCGTCCGGCGTAGCTATCAATGCTCAGGAGAGGACCTACGCGGAGACTGGAGTCGGCGAATTAGGGCCACCGTCAACGCCTCCACGCGCAGGGAGCGGGGTGCTGCTACCTGGCCTAACAATTGTGCGATTTCGTGCAAATGAGGAAACACAGCCGACGGTCGGAGACATGCGAGGTATCCGTGATCCCTTCAGCGAATCGGGACTCCGAACATAGTCCCCGCCGAGGTGGGCGCATAATTACACCTGAGCGAGCCACCATCATTGCGGCGTTGATCGCGTTTATAGGCACACTAGCAGCCATCCTGTTGACGCATGTTCTCGAACCTGCGGAACCGCCCCCGGAGCCGACACCTCACACCGCAAGCCCGGAGGCAGATACAAGCGGATTGTCGAAGCTAGAACTTGTGGACGTCAGCACAGAAGAGCGCGGAGTGGAGGCCGTGTTCCTGGACGTGAAGATTCGAAACATCGGCAAAAAAACATCCGTACTAAAGAGGGTGATCGCGCAGGTAAGTGACTGGCGAAAAATCGACCCCTGCCTCGAGGGAGCCCCCCTTCCGGTATCGAGCACGTACAAGATGACCTTTCCAACATCTCCCAAGAAGTCGAGATTTGAAATATCGACGGAAATGCACGACTATCTGAAGCCGAACGAAGCGACCCGCGTCAGGATTGAAGCCGGATTGGACACTGAAAACCCATACGCCGACGGAGTCATCTTTCGGTTCACGCTTGAGCTGCATTTTGATGCGAAAGCGTCAGTCAGATCAGATGTGATTCTCATCTCGCTTCCAGGGGAACTATCTCCTCCGGGCCATTGGGAGACTCTACGGGAAGATCCCGAAGTGAGGGAATGCGCCGAGGTCAACCTAAAGAATTTGAGATATATGCTCGGCCTGCCCGGAAGGCGCAGTAAGGACCTTCAAGCGATCACTGATGCTCTTTAATGCTTGATATCGCGAGGTCTGGCCCCTCGCGCTGGCTGCTGACCCCCGTACCCCTGCCCACCGCCTTCCCCAAGCTGCTATCCCGTGTGCCGTCGACCCACACGTACGTGGAGCGGGCGCGGGTCCTGGCGTCCAGGTGGAGCGCGCCACTGTACGAACGACCTGGACGCCAGGACCCGTGTCTGCTCGGCTTCGCCTGGGTCGACGACACACGGGATAGCAGCTCCCCACGCCCGCCACGACGTGCCCGCACCCGCCTGCAGCCCCCGTCCATCCCGGCGTCGTTGCGCCCCCGCCGGAGGCATCGTTCTGACGTGCACGGAACTCGCCGCCCGCGCCCCCGCGGGGTTCACCCCCGCCACACCCACCGCTGAGCGCGTGGCCGACTGCCGGGCCGGAGCGGGGCGAAGACAGGAGCGGCGGCCAGGACGACGGGCCGCGCGCCGCCGCGCCGCGCGCGGCAGGAGCGCCTTGATGAAGTAGGGAGAGTCTTACCGCGCGCGGACAGGGTGGCCTCTAAGACCAGCCGGTTCTCCACACCAGAACCTTGCTTGACCTGCGCCTATCGCTCTGCAGAGCGCGCGTGGCACCCCATGCTGGCCAGGAGGTGGCCACAGCGCGCACCACAGGCTCACTCGACGCCGTCATTTCCGTTCTGCGGTGTCCGGCACGAGTCGGCTCGTGAAACCGGCGTCGCGCAGGCGCTCGTACGCTGCGGCCACGTCATCGGGAATGTGCTGCTCGATCATGAATCCCTGCTGCGGGTAGATCATGAGCCGCTGCTGCGCGCCGACCAACATGTCGATCACTAGACGCGCGTCCCCGATGGAATCGACGTACTCAGTCAGGGTCATGCGGGTGGACGCGCTGAGCCACTCGACTCCAGGCCACAGCTTGCGCGCGGTCGCATAAGCCCGTCGTTCCTCGTACGGCTTGCTGATCAGCAGGACGGATGACACAGGGGCCTGGCGCTCTTCGAGTAGCGCGCGGGAGAAGCGGATGTTCTCCCCCGTGTTCCGGGCCCGCGGCTCAACGAGGATCGCATCGGCCGGCACCCCCAGCTCCATTGCACGCTTGCGGTAGTGCTCGGCCTCTCCACGAGGCATGCGCTCGCGCGTGGTGCGGCTGGTCGCCCCGGTGAAGACGATCAGCGGCACCATGCCGCGGTGGTAGAGATCAGCGGTTGTGTCTGCGACTCCGAGGTCATGACTGCCGAGTCCGATCGCGACAGAGCATGGGCGCACGTCGTGGCCCATCTGCTGGAAGTCCCAGAGCCGTTGAGCGTCGACCCATGCCTGTGCTGAGATCACTTGCTCTCGTCCTCCACTTTCGCTGAGTCGGGAACCTTGAAGTCGTACGTCCATGCGAAGCGTGTCGCCGCGTGAACGCCGATCGCGAATTCCACCACGGTGCCGTCGGCCGTGTAGGTCGTCCGGTGGAGCTCCACCACCCATTCGCCCGGCGCGAGCTGAAGGAGCTGGGCTTCATCCGCCGTGGGGATCCGCGCGAACAGCGTTTCCTGCATGTGGTCGATCTCGTATCCGGCGTCGTACAGGACACGGAAGCCACCGCCCCGGCCGGCGGGCCCCGGTGTCGGGTCGACGATGCGCGTCCCTTCCACGTGCTCAAGACGGTAGTAGCTGGTCAGCGTGTGCGTCGGCTGCGAGCCTTCCTTGACCACGCGCGCACGTGCGTAGACCTCCGCACCTTCCGGCAGACCGTGCGCCTGAGCGACGGCGGCCGACGCCGGCACACGGCTGACGGTCTGAGTCTGTTCGTTCCGCTTGTATGTACGTCCGGACGCCACGCGGTCCGCGATGAACGCCACTTCATCGCCGTCCCGCCACTTGGCCTTGTCGTATCGCGCGATACCGAGCCGCTTGAGCGGGGCCCGCTCACGGACGACCGTGCCGTGTCCACGCGACGACGTGACCAGCCCTTCGGCTTCCAACGCCTTGTAGGCCGCATGGACCGTGGACTTCGAGCCTTCGCCCGCTTCCACTAGGTCCCTGATCTGCGGCAACTGGGCACCGGGCGCGTACTCGCCATTCCTGATCTGTTCGGCCAGTCGGTCCGCAAGCTCTCGCCACTTAGGCGCCATGCAGCACTCCTCTCGACTTCGACCAGTGAAGCACAGTCCCAGGACTGTTGACAGTCCTGGGACTGTGCGGCATGGTCTTACTCAACAGCCCGCAGTCCTAGGACAGCGAGCCCGGAGCGTCCCTATTGGGCTGCTCCTATGTCGACCGGAGGGCTCCGTGAAACGGGCTCGAAGGAAGCGCAAGCGCCTTGAGAACTTCACACAGGGAACTGCCGGTAACCCGTGGTCCGCCTGCCCGAAGGGGTCGGAAACAAGGCGGAGAAGACCGGCGTGCCCCGTACGGCAACCCGATCGGTTCGAGTCCGGTCCGGGGCACTTCGGCCGCTGCTCAGTGGCCGCACCGCGTGTGACACGCGGCTTTCTCCAAGAACGGCGCGCACCCCCCGGAGGGGCAACTCCGGGGGGGTGCTGTTCGGGCCGTTCCACCTGAGAGGAACACGACCCAATGAGCCACATCGTCACTGTTCAGGACGCTGTTACCGCGTTCGCCGACTTCATGGAGCCGACGAATGCGGAGCTGGACGCGATCGAGCGGGAGATGCCCGTGATCCTTGCGGACGTTGACCTGCTGGACGCGCAGATCATCACGCTTGACCGCACCCCCACGGAGCTGGACATCCGGCGTATCCGCCGGGCCCGCCGTCGGCTCCTCACCGCGCTGGCGAACCAGGCCACCGAGGCGCACCGGGGCGGCGCGGCGTGAGCGGACAGAAGAGCGCGCGGGAGTTCACCGCGCAGATGTCCGTTCGTGAGGGCCGCTGGCGTCTGTACGTGGTGCTGATGAACACCACCGAGAGGTGGCCGGAGCACCGGTTCGGGCGCACGGTGCCGACGTTCACGGACCGCACGGACGCGCTCAGCGTGCTCGGGTTCGAGCCGGTACCGGGCGCTGAGTGGACGTGGACCGAGGACAGCGAGAACCCCGACGACCCCGCCTCCCCGGTCGTGCTGATCGCCGCGATCCGGGTCCGTTCATGGTCGGAGGTGAGCGCATGAACGCCGTTCAGATCCGTTCAGCGGAGCGGGCGCTGTCGGCTGGCACGTGGCTGATCGTGGCGGGCGCGATGCTCTACTCGATCCTCACCGTCACTCCCCTCGCGGCCGAGCACACCCCCGACAAGTGGGACTGGACCGCGCCCATCCTTCCCCTCGTGGTGGATGCCGCCGTGGTCATCGTGGTCCGGCTGGATGCGGTGCTCGCCCGGCTGGGGGGCAACGGCGGACGGTGGCCCATCGCCCTGCGGTGGATGACCGGCTGCATGACGCTCGCCCTCAACGTCGCCGACTCCGCACTGAAAAACGACCTGGTGGGCGTGGCTGTGCACGCGGTCGCGCCGCTGCTGCTGATCGTCACGGCAGAGACCGGACTCGCCTACCGGCGCGCGATCACCGCCGCCGTGGTGGCGCTGGAGGCCAAGCAGCAAGCCGAGCGGGAAGCCCGCGAACGCGCGGCTGCCGAGCGGCGTGACGAGGCCGCGCGGCGGGCCCGCGAGGAACGCGAGCACACTGCGGCGCTGGCGCGTGAACAGCGTGAGCACGAAGCGCTCATGGCCCGTGAACAGGCCGAGCGGGAAGCTGCCGCACGGCGCGAGGAACGCGAGCGCGAGCAGGCTCGCGAGCGTGCCGAGCGCGAGGAGCGTGAACGCCTGGAGCGCGAGCGTGAACAGCGTGAGCGGGAGCGTGAACGCCGTGAGCGGGAGGCCGCCGAACGCGCTGAGCGGGAGCGGGCCGAGCGTCTGGAGCGGGAGCGTCGTGAGCAGGCTGAGCGGGAGCAGCGGGCCGCGCGTGAACGGGCCGCGCTGCTGTCCGGCGGCCCCGCCACGGAGAAGCTGCCCGAGGACGACGCGCGCGCCATCGTGGCCGCCGCCCATGCCGAGGGCCTGTCGGTGCGGACCGCTGCCGAGCTGTGCGGCTGGTCGGTCGGGTGGGTCTCTTCCCGGTACGCCGAACTCCGTGGGCCCGTCAACGGCGTTCCGGTTGATCTGGCCGGCACGGGTCGCTGATGACCACGGCATCGGCCAGTGGGTCTCTTCCTGTGTACCGGTGGCGGCTCGCCCCTGACGGTCTGGCTACCCGTCGGCAGCTCCGCGCGATGGGGCTGCGTCCGGGTGGTCAGGACGTGGCCGCCGAACTCCAGCGTCCCCGCCGACGGCGGGGCCCGCTGGTCGCCTACCTCTACCGCATCGACGCGGCCAAGCCCGTCCGGCCGATGACGCCGGGACGGTGGGCCGCGCTCGCCCGCGCCAACCGTGCGCGGCGGATCTGCCCTTCCTGTCGGCGCGATGCCGGATACGTCATCCCCACCTCGCTCGGTGCCTGTGTCCCCTGCGCCGACTCCAACTGATCCCGAGGGAGAGCCCTGATGGCCCACCGTGACCCGCCGGGGATCGTCGCCCCGCACATACCCGCCGACGCCTACCGCCGCGCCGAGGCCACCGGACAACCCGTCGTCATCGTCGTTCACGCCACCGACCCGACCGGACGCGCGCTGCGCCACTACCTGTTCCCGGTCGTCGTCGCCGGGGCAGCCGCCATGGGCGGCTGGGGACTGGTCGCCGCGCTGTGTGCGCTGCTCGACGCCGCCGCACACACGGTCACCGTCATCGCCCAGACCGCCGGGCCGATCGGCATCGGCGGCATCACCCTCAAACTCGCCCGCTCGAAGAGCAACTGATCCATGCCCGAGCGTCCGCCTACGGCTTCCGCCCGCCCTGGAACGGGGGCGGGAGCCGTAGGCGGCGCGTAGAGCGCCTGACACCCCTTCCGTATGGGTTGACACCCCCCGAAGCGTGCCGGGCCGCGAGAGACCCCGTAGCGACGCTGCGTGACGGAAGTTTCCGTCCTCGCGCGCACGCGCTTAGGGGCCGCCTCGGAAACCGAGGAAACCGGAAACACGCTCACTCCGCGTAACGCGCGCGTGTGGTGACGGGCCGTCGCAGGGCCCGTCACCACCGACCCACCATCCCGGAAATGAGGAACCCGTGAGCCACTCCCAAGTCTGGCGGACCCACCGCCAGTACGCAGCAACCGCCGCCCGCTGGACGGCCGATCACTGGCGCAAGGAAGCCGAGCGCCGCCGCGCCCTGCGCGCCGACCGCAAGCCCCTGGTGCGCGACGCCAAGCGCGCGCTCGCCACCGCACGCGCCATCGACCCCGAGGGCGTCACCCCCATCCGCCACCGCGCGGAACGGGAGCTGCGCAGCGCCAAGCGGCGGGTGCCCGACCCGCTGTGGCTGTTCGCGTCCAAGACCGCGATCGGTGCGGCCGTCGCCGGATACATCTGGCTGCCGTCCGTACCGGCTCGGGTGTGGCTGTGGTCAGCCGTCGCCGTGGCCGCCGCCATCACGGCCGCGATCGTGTGGGCCATCGTGCGCGACCGCGACGACGACGGGCTCAAGCCCAACGCGGAAGAGGCCGCGCTGCTCAAGCGACTCCAGCCGCAGCACTGGAAGGAGCACGCCGAACAGCGCGGCCTCACCGGCACGCTGACCGGACGGCCGACACTGACCGAGTCGGGCATCGTGTGCGCCGTCCGCCTCGAAGGCCAGTGGACCCCCAGCAAGCTCCGCAGTGCCGAGGAGCACGTGCGGGCGCTGCTCGGGGCCCGCACCACCCTGCGCATGCAGATCAAGGCAGGCAAGCGCGGCGGGTGGGCGGAACTGATCCTGCGCACCCGCAGCGCGGCCGACGGCGACGACCTGGCGTGGACGCCCGAACGACGCTCCCTCGGAGTCGACACCGTCACCGGCGACGCGGTCACGGTGCCGCTCGGGGAACGACTGCTGATCGCCGGACGCTCCGGCGCCGGTAAGTCGGTCGCCTCCCGGCCCCTGCTGTTCGACGCTTCCGAGGGGGAGGCGAACGCGCTGGCCATCATCGACCTCAAGCGGGTGGAGGGCCGGTTGTGGGACCACCGTGCCCGCGTCGCCTCCACGCCCCGTGACGTCGTCGACCTGGTTGACGAGCTGGAGACGGAGATGCTGGAACGGCTCAGCATCCTGCCCAAGGGCCAGGACACGTGGACCCCCACGGCGGACCGGCCGCGCATCACGGTCGTCGTCGACGAGGGTGCCGAGGTCATGACGGCCGCCGACAAGGTCCCGTACGAGACCGAGACCAGTGACGGCAAGACCCGCACCGTGAACCGGTCGGCTCTGCCGGGGCTGGAGTCCATCGCGCGGATGGGCCGCGCGGCGTGCATCGATCTGTGGTGGATGACGCAGAAGCCGACCATCGGTGACGGCATCCCCAAGCAGATCGCCCCGCAGATCGGCATTGCCATCTGCCTCTCGGTGCGCACGCCGGCCGAAGCCCGCGTGGTGCTCGGGGAGGACGCACAGGCCAAGGGCTGGAACGCCGACGAACTCCCAGTGCCGGGTGTGGCGTTGATCCGGGACGGCAAGCGCAAGCCCGACCCGGTCAAGGTCCGCTACATGGACAAGGCCGTCGTCATCGCCCTGCCCGACCGCACCCCCTGGTCCCGCACGGTCGCTCCCACAGTGAAAGCCGCGGGCGCCCCGACGCTCACCCTCGTCAAGACCACGGCGCCGGATGAGCCCGCCACGGACAGCGCCGTCGCCCGCGTCCTCAAGGCCATCGAGACCGCCAACGAACCGGTCCTCCAGAAGGACCTGGCCACGATCACGGGCCTGTCCAAGGGCTCCGTGTCCAAGGCCGTCAAAACCCTCACCACCGGCGGCATGGCCGTCCGCGCCCAGGACGGCCGACTGACCACCACGCGCGGCGACGACACCGCCGCCGCCTGAACTCCCCGACGCACGACAACGGCGGCCCCCTTCCGCCAAGAACCGGGGCCGCCGCCAATCCAGCACGCTCAATCGAACTGGAGACATCCAGCATGCCCCAACCCGGCACCTTCATGACCGCAGATCCGGCCCGTCTGCCCTTACTCGCCTCCGCGCTGACCGCCGCTGAGCGCGACTGGCCCGTCATCCCCCTGCACCCGTGGGCGAAGCGTCCGGCCGGACACCCCGAGCGCGCATGCCCGCGCACCGGGCGTTGTGCGAACGGGCACCGCAAGCCCGAGCAGCGCGCCACGACCAACCCTGAGTTGATCCACGCCACATGGGGCGCCCGCCCCTACAACGTGGGCATCGCCACGGGACCGGCCGGACTGCTCGTCATCGACCTGGACGTACTCAAGCCCGAAGAGCCAAAAGGAGCGCCTGACGGCGCAACTTCCCTTGCGGCGCTCTGCGAGCGCACCGGGCAGACCGTCCCCACCACCTACCGGGTGCGGACCGCACGCGGAGGATCGCACCTGTACTTCACCGCCCCCACCGGGGTGCGGCTGAAGAACAGCGCGAACCGGCTCGGGCCGCACATCGACACCCGCGCCTGGGGCGGCTACGTCGTCGCCCCCGGCAGCACCACCCCCGACGGGACGTACGAGGTCACCGACGACGCTCCGGTCGCACCGCTCCCGGCGTGGCTGGCCGCGCTGCTCACCGAGCCACCCAAGCCCACCGTCGTGGACCTGGCCCCTCTGCGGGACGGCACGCGAGCCGCTCGCGTGGCGCTGGAACGGGAATGCGCGGTCATCGCCGCGACGACCGAGGGCGGGCCGAACGGCCGCAACAACACCCTGCACCGCAGCGCCTGCAAGGTGGCCCGCTTCGTCGCGTGGGGCGACCTCCCGCGCGATGTGGCAGAGCAGGCAATCCAGGGGGCGGGGGAGGCGAGCGGACTGCCGCCGGCCGAGTGCCGCACGACCATCCGCAGCGCCATGGACTGGGTCATCTCCCACGCCACACCACGGCAGGCAGCCTCATGACCGCCCCCGACTCCCCCCGCCTGGATTGCCCCACCGACACCACCCACCGGCCGCCGGTCGCTCCACAGCCTGTGGACGCATCGGCCGTGGGCGAGCCGAAAGGCGCCGCCCGCAAGGGCGTCGTCACTGCACTTCGTTCGAACCGGTCCCCGGTGCGACCGGCCGCCGACCCGACACCGGACACCCCCGGTATCCGGATCTTCGCCCCGCCGGTCTACCGGCACCACTACGACGGCGCCCGCTGGTCCACCCGCCCCGGCGCCCTGCCCACCGCCGCCTACGCCTGCGCCTGCGGGCAGACCGGCACCGCCACCGGCCCTGACTCTGTGGCCGCGCTGGTCGCCGAGTACGACGCCCACCGATCCGCCTGCACGGGAGTTCTCGCCGCACCCACCGAAGGGAGGGCCGCCGCATGACCGCCCCCATCGACGGCGCCGCGCTGCTCAACGAGGTGGAAGCCTTCCATCGCCGCTTCAACGTCTTCCCCACCGAGGCCGCCTACGTGGCCGTGGCGTTGTGGGACGCGCACGCCCACCTGCTCGACTGCTTCGACTCCACCCCCCGGATCGCCTTCCTCTCCCCCGAGCCGGGGTCGGGCAAGACGCGGGCGCTGGAGATCGTGGAAACCCTCGTGCCACAGCCCATGACCGCCGTCAACGCCTCCGCCGCCGCGCTGTTCCGGTCCGTCTCCGGGGGCAACGGCAAGCCGACGATCCTGTTCGATGAGATTGACACCGTCTTCGGCCCGAAGGCGGGGGACAACGAGGAACTGCGCGGGTTCCTCAACGCCGGACACCGCCGTACCGGGGTCACCTACCGGTGCATCGGAGACGGCGGACAGCAGACCGTGCAAGCCTTCCCCTCCTACTGCGGCGTGGCCGTCGCCGGTCTCGGATCGCTGCCCGACACGATTCTGAGCCGCTCCGTCATCATCCGCATGCGACGCCGGGCACGGAACGAGAAGGTAGAGCCCTTCCGGGCCCGCATCCACGAAGCCGAGGGGCACAAGCTCCGTGACCGACTCGCCGAATGGGCGGAGCAGGCACGCGGGTTCGTCATGGGCGCATGGCCGGACATGCCCGACGGGGTGACCGACCGGCCAGCGGACGTGTGGGAACCCCTGCTCGCCGTCGCCGACGCCGCTGGCGGCCAGTGGCCCGAGCGGGCGCGCGCAGCATGCGTGGCCCTGGTGACCGCATCCAAGGTCAACGACAAGGGCAGCCTGGGTGTCCGGCTGCTGACCGACCTGCGCGATCACGTCATGGTCGGCATCGACCGCCTGCCCACCGTCGCCATCCTGGACAGGCTCAACGCCCTGGACGACGCCCCATGGGCCGACCTCCACGGCAAGCCGCTCGACAACCGGCGCCTGTCGAAGATGCTCGCGGAGTACATGACGGCCGACAACGAGCCCATCACCTCCCGCAACATCAAGACCGCCGGAAGCGTCCTCAAGGGCTACTACGCCGCCGATCTCTGGGACGCGTGGGCCCGCTACTGCCCCCCACCCCCGGAAAGTCCGCTACCTCCGCTACCCGGCACGGAAAACATGGCCTGACCAGCAACGGGGGGGTAGCGGCAACCGGCATCGCCAGCCGCTACCCCGCCGCTACCCATCCGCTACCGCTACCCCTTCCCGCTACCTCAAACAGGCCCCTGACCTGCACGGTAGCGGCGGTAGCGGACGTAGCGGCCCCTGAGAGAGGCCCCCGGGACAGCTCCCCCTGAGAAGGAGTCACGACCTTGCCGAGCACCGAGAAGCTCGAACTCCGCGAAGTCCTCAAGGAGATCAAGATGAGCCGAGCCGCGTTCTACCGCATGCGCGCCCGTGGTGAGGCTCCCAAGCTCATCAAACTGCCGAACGGGCAGCTCCGTTGTCGACGCAGTGACCTGGATGCGTGGTGGGCGAAGCACGAGATGAGCGCCTGAACGTTGCCCGACCCCGAGGGACCCCGCTGTACTGCGGGGTCCCTCTCTCATGAGGAGACCAATGCACAGCTACGACGTGCGCGTCTGGAGCATCCGCAAGCGTCCCAGCAAGGCCGCTCCGTTCCAACTTCGCTGGCAGGTGGACGGGACAGAGCACCAGGAGAAGTTCGCAACCAAGACCCTCGCGGACGCCCGGCGGGCAGAGCTGCTGACGGCGACCCGTAAGGGCGAGCCGTTCGACACGGAGACAGGTCTCCCGGTCTCGGAGGTGCGCGAGCGGAACCGTACGAGCTGGTACGCCCACGCTCGCGCGCACGCCGCACGCAAGTGGCCGACTGCGGCGGCCAAGCACCGGGCGAGCATCGCGGAGAGCCTGACCATCGCAACGATGGCTCTGTGTCCGGCAGGAAAAGGGCGCCCGGCAGACGATCTCTTGCGCCGCTCCCTCTACCAGTGGGCTTTCAACGCTGGCCGCCACGATCAGGAGGTGCCGGGAGCGGAGGCCAAGGCCCTGGCGTGGGTGGAACGGAACGCGCCGGCCGTGGTCGACCTGGACAACGCCAAGCGCGTGCGCACGGTGCTGGAACACCTGGCCAAGCGGCAGGACGGGAAGCCAGCCGCCGCGAACACGTTCCGGCGTCGCCGCGCGGTGTTCAGCAACTGCCTGCGCCTGGCCGTCGAGCACGAGTTGTTGCCCGGGAACCCCCTGCTCCGCGTGCATTGGGAGACGCCCAAGGCGGTGGAGGAACTGGACGTGCGCAGCGTCGCCACGCCTGCACAGGCACGGGCGCTGCTGGACGCGGTCCGTGCGCAGGGACCGCGCGGTGCTCACCTGGTCGCGTTCTTCGGGTGCATCTACTACGCGGCGATGCGCCCGGAAGAGGTGTCCATGCTGAGCGCTGACCAGTGCGAACTACCCAACGAAGGGTGGGGGCGGCTCATGCTCGCCGGCGCCCGTCCGCAGGTGGGCTCCGCGTGGACCGACGACGGGAAACCGTACGAGGAACGGCAGTTGAAGCACCGTGCCCACCGCGCAGTGCGGCCCGTGCCGATTCCGCCTGTCCTGGTCGCCATACTGCGGGCCCACCTCGAAGCGTTCGGGACCACGCCCGAGGGGCGACTGTTCAGTGCCGTACGCGGCGGCCCGGTCCGGTCGCAGGAGTACGGCGCCGTGTGGAAGGAAGCCCGCCGTAAGGCGCTCACCCCCGCACAGGTGACCTCTCCGCTGGCAGCCATCCCGTACGACCTGCGGCACGCCTGCGTGTCGTTCTGGCTCCGCTCAGGGGTGAGCCTCGCCGAGACCGCCCGGCGAGCCGGTCAGAGCGTGGCCGTTCTCCAGCGCTACTACGCCAAGGTGCTGGACGGCGAGGAAGCGAAGATGAACGCGCTGATCGAGCAGGGGTTGGCAGAGCACGAGGGGGAAGCCGAGACGCCGTGAATCCTGGCCGCAGGTTGGCCGCACGCACTGGTCAGAGGTGGGATACCGCCGAATCAGGGTGAGACAGGGTGCATGCAGAAGGGGTGCCGCTCCGGAGAGTGGCACCCCTTCTGACCTGCATGCTTCTGACCTGCTGCGGAGGCGGTGAGATTCGAACTCACGGTGACATCGCTGCCACGACGGTTTTCAAGACCTTTCGGCGATCAAGGGCGCCGTGGTCTCCACCGCAGGTCAGACGGGTACGAGCGCCCCCGCCGGGCCGTCGTCATCGTCGTCGTGCCCGCTACGTGCCCCATGGTCCCTCCGGTCGAGATCGTGCCCGTTGAACCAGGAGTCCGACGCTGCGGCCACCTGATCATCACGACCGGCGACCGGCCGGGCGTAGTGGCGCGTGGTCACGCTCGCGTTCGAGTGGCCGAGCCGATGAGCGGCCGTCATTACGCCGTACCGGTCGGCGACCCAAGTTCCGTGCGAGGCGCGGAGATCGTGCGGGGTCACGTCGGACAGACCGGCCGCCGACACCGCCGGATCGAAGTACGCCTTGCGCCACTGGTTGTAGCGCAGGGGCTTGCCCGCAGGCGTGGTGAACAGCAGCGCGTCACCCCCGCCGGGCAATGTCTCCACGTGCTTCCCCAACCGCTTCGCGAGCGACGGTGCGATGCGCAAGAGCCGCTTCTGATGAGACTTGGGGGTGTCGAAGACCAGGGCGCCGTTCGCCTCGGCAAGGTTCTCATCCACGAGAACGAGGCCGCCCGGCACGTCGATGTCCGTGCGCCGCAGGGCGAAGGCCTCACCTACGCGCAGGCCCGCGAAGGCAAGAAGAGCGATCAGCAGGTCATGCGGTTTCTCGGCGCTCCGTACGAGCCGAGAGGCTTCGAGCGGCGTGAGGATGTGCGGCTCTGTCTGCGGCATCCGGGGCAGCTTCACACCCCGGCAAGGGGTCTGCGCGATCATGTCGTTGTCGGCTGCGGACTGCATGATCTGGGACAGGACTCGGTACGCCTGCCGGATACGCGACGGGCTGAGTCCCTTGGTCCGCATGCCGGCGACCCACTCAGTCACAGTGATCGGCCGGAGGCTCGACAGCTCACGGTCACCCAGTGCGGGATTGACCAGCGAGTTGATCAGCGACCGATATGACGCTTGCGTCTTGTGCTTGAGCTGAGGAGAGACCGCAGCCAGCCAGCGAGCCGCCCAGTCTCGTACGGTCGTCTGACCTTCAAGGGGGTCCAGCCAGCGGCCTTCCTCGATCTCCATCCGCTTCTTCGCGAGCCAGCGATCAGCGTCCGTCGACGTGGCAAACGTCCGGTCGGCGGGACGGAGCACGCCGTCAGGCCCCGGATAGCGAGCCTGGAAGCGACCAGAGGGGAGCTTGCGAATCCTGCCGAAGTTCCGACGGGACTTGCGCTTGCCAGCCATCAGGCGACCCTCCTGAGCCCCGTCGGCCGCAGTACGACCGGTTCCACCGTGTTGGCGTCCACGAACGCGTCTACAGCCTGCTCAGGGATGCGGACGTGTCGGCCGACCTTCACGAAGGTGATCCGTCGTTCCTCGATGAGACGCCGCGGGAAACGGACGCCCGTGCCAAGCCGTTCGGCAACCTGCTGCACGGTGAGCAAACGGTCCATGGTCACCACTCCCCCTCGACAGGTAGGGCCGCGAGTGCTTCGCGGGCGGTTTCGCGGTTGGTCTGCAGATTCCGGGCGATGGTCGCGGCGAGGGCGGATTCACCGGGGGTGTGGCCGTGGCCGACGTACTGCCAGTCGGCGAGGACGAGCACGGTGTCCGGTTCGCGGTCCTCCAGGCCGAGGGCTTCACGCTCCTGGGCGGCGCGGAAGTCGGCGCGGGCCTGGCGGAGTTCGCCGAGGGTGGTCGAGTAGCGGCGGGATTTGGAGCTGAAGTGGCCCCGGAAGCCAAGCATGTGGGCCCAGGCCCAGAGGCGGCGGTCTGGATAGAGCGCATCGAGCGCCTTGCAGGCTTCGATCAGGCGGCGGGTGTGGTCGGGGACCTGGTGGCGGTCGAGTTCGGAGAGTTCGCCGATGCGGCGGTCGAGGGTGCCGGTGTTCTCGGCCGCCTTGGTGGCGTACTTGGCGACGTAGGAGGCCACGGCTTGTTCGGTGATGTCGGAGCCGTCACCGAAGGCCTTGACCGGTCGAACGTCCAGCTGCGCACCCCAGCGGAAGGTGCGGGTGGGCTGGTCGTCGGCGGCCGGAGTGGAGACCGATGTGTACGAGTGCGTTGCGGCTGCCCGGATCGCGTCGGCGAGGAGGTCGACCGTTGCCCAGGCGGGCGGAGGGGTGTCGGGGCCTTCCGGGCCGTCGAGGCGAATGACGGCGTGGAAGTGCAGGGCGCCGCGCTTCTGGAACTCGGCGACCTTGCCGTACGAGACGCGGGCGTGGTCGGCGAGTTCGCGGCGGGTGAGTCCGGCGCGGGCGGCGATCTCGCGACGCAGGCGGGTGGTGAAGCGCTGCCACAGATCGCCCGCGTGGTTGTTGAAGAGGACCGCGCCCGCGTAGTCGTACGACGCCGGGTCCAGGGCGGTGCCGAGTGCGGGGTCGTCGGCGGGGTGGTGGGTGCCGCAGCGGCAGGTGCCATGGTCGGGGCGATTGTGGACCGGGCCGAAGGAGGGGGCGGTAAGGGTGGCGAAGACGCGGGGGTGATCGCGGACCGTGGCGGGAATGTCGCGGCGGTCGTCTCCGCCCAGGCCTGCGCGGATCAGGTGGTAGGTATCGCCCGCGTACGTCCAGGCGCAAGCCGGGCAGCGGGAGGCCCGGCGGTTGCCGCAGGCGACGCGGAGACGGCCGCCCGGCTCGTTCTCGGTGGAGTAGTGGTGCAGGGTCTCGCCGGTGGTCTTGTCCTTGTGCAGGGTCCAGCCGGTCAGGTGGATCGGGTCGGAGCAGCCGCCGGTGCGGCGGATCTGGTCTTCCCAGCGGGCGTAGTCGTCGGCCGAAGCTACCCTCAGCAGGTCGCCGAGGGTGGTCGGGTCGAGCAGCGTGTCAGGCACGGGCGCCCTCCCACGTGCGGCGGGTGCGGGTGATGCCGGTGCCGTGGCAGGCCGGGCAGTGCGCGGCGATGGTGCGCACGTGGCCGTGCCGGTCGCGGCCGCCGAGGGTGACGGCGGCGGAGGCGAAACCGTCGCAGTGGGGGCAGATGAGGGGCAGCGGTGTGGTGCGGTCGGTCATGCTGGGGGTTCCTTCGGTTCCACGGGATCGGAGTGGGCACGGCTCCCGGGCGGTGGATGCTTGGCGGTATCGAGGCCGCCCGGGGGCCGGTCAGCGGTGCTTGTTCTCGGTCGCGAGCATCGAGCGGAGGACGACGGCGCATACGGCGACCGAGGCGCCGGTGATGGCGACCGCGAGGAGCATGGAGACGAGTACGGCGCCGACGACCAGGACGACGGCGGTGCCGCTGCCGACGAGGGCGATCACGGCTCCGGGGGTGAGCTGCACCGTGGGACGGGGCGACGCGGGCACGGCCGGAGCGGGGGCCGGTGTCGGCGCCACCGGGGCGGACTGATCGGTGACCGGTGCGGGCGGTGTGACGAGGCCGGTCGGTTCAGGCATGGTCGGGATCTTGGGGCGGAGCATGGTTGAACTCCCTTCTGAGGCGGGCTACTTGACGAGGCTGTTGATGGCGGGGGCAAGGATGCTGTCGGCGAGCAGGAAGCCGCCGAGGAGAAGCACCGCGATAAGCCACGCGGGCGGGCGGATGAGCTTGACGCCGAGGTAGCCGATGACGAGCAGGGCGAGCCAGAGCGGGACGTCCATGACGGTGGTCTCCTAGCGGACGCGGCAGCGGTGGGTGCGGGCAGCGAGCTGGGCGGCGGTCTGGCTGGTGTAGTCGGCGGACCAGCCGCAGCGGTCGGCGGTGCACACGGCGGCGTGCTTGGTCTGGCCGTTGCGGTCGCGGTGGGTGCCGATCTGCACGGGGCCGATCTGCATCAGCGAGTGGAAGTGGTCGCGGGCAGGCATGGCGGGTGGTTCTCCTTCCTGTCAGGTGAGTTGGGCGGCGATGGCGTCGGCGAGCTGTGGCGGGACGCCGAGGCGGGCACGCAGGGTGTCGGTGTCGATCGGGGCGCCGGTGCGGTCGCGGTACTCGGCGGCGACCTTGCGGGCGTGCTCGACGAGGACAGGGGGAACCGCGGGGGCAGGCGCCCGTGCGGCGGCCGGGAGGGCCGGGGCTTCCTCGGACGGAGCGGGTGCGGGCTCCGGCTCAGGGTTCGGCTCGGGGTCCGCGATGGCGTCGGGTTCCGGGGCCGGGGCAGATGCCGGCGGATCCGGCACCCGGTGTTCGGCGGAGTGGGCCAGGAGCGTTCCGCCCAGGAAGGCCAGGGCGGGCCATCCGGCGACGCCGAGGCGCAGCAGGGCAGGCGGGTCGGCCAGGTCGAGGAATCCGGCGGTGGCGACGTTGGCACCGAGTGAGGCGAACAGGGCGATCAGGAACCAGCACCAGGCCAGCCGGGACGGCCCCTCCGAGCGCAGCCGTCGCCAGGCGGCGACCAGGAGCAGGTCGACCGAGACCGGGTAGGCCCAGGCTTTCCAGCCGTCCTGTCCGGCAGCGGCGGCCAGGTCGTGCAGGTGGGCGAAGGACAGGGCCCCGGCGATGACCGCCTGGACCAGGACGGCATCCACGCGCAGACCATGACGGGCGGCCATCAGGAGCCCTCGCCCGGGTAGCCGGGGCCGTCGTTGGGGTCGTAGCCGGGCGGGAAGGTGCCGGGCGGCGGCTCGGGCAGCGAGACGGCCAGGGACGTGCTGACGGCTTCGACGAAGTCGAGGTCTGCGCCGGTCATGTCGGCGTACAGGGCGAGTTGACCGAGCAGCAGCACGGTGCGGGCGAAGTCCTCGCAGTCGGGGCACATGGCGGGTGCTCTCCCTTCATCGGGCATGGCGGAGGTAGGGACCTGGCGAAAAGCGGTCGCGCCGACCGTGGAGCGGGGAAGGTCAGGCCGTGGCGGGAGCCGTCTTGGACAGCGGCACCGGGGCCTCGGAAATGCTGGTCAACGCGGGCCGGAAGGGCGCCAGTTCGGGCAGGTCCGGAGTGCGGTCGGCGTGCCGGTTGCAGACGTTCACGGCCTGCCGGAGCGAGGTGTGCGGGGCGCGGATGCGGTGCCAGCCGCCGGTGGAGTCGCCCGCGATGGCGACGCCGCGCATGTCGGCCGGGATCTGGACGGCGGCCAGGACGGCGTCCGGGGAGATGTCGCCGAAGGCCATGTTGGCGGATGTCTCGTCATTGACGCGGTGCGCGGTGCGGCCGGTGAGCTGGGCGCGGAGCATGGTGATGCTCTTGCCGAGTTCGGAGCCGAAGCGCTGGCCGCAGATCTCCAGGTAGATCCCAGCGGCACGGCCGAGCTGGGCGAGGCGGGCGAGCGCGGTGATGATGCGGTCCCGCCGCTTCTCCTGCTCCTTGCTGGCGAACAGGGCGAGTTCGGCGACCTCGGCGACCAGGACCACGATCGGCACCGGCCGCAGGTGTTCGGGCAGGTCCCAGATGTCGGCGGCGATCTTCGCGTCTGGGACGTCGGAGGTGATGCGCTGTTCGGCGCGGATGAGCTGGTAGACGCCTTCCATGTGGGACACCAGCGCGTCCAGCAGGTCGGCGGCGGTGTCGGGGTTGTCGGCGAGCGCGGAGAAGCGGCGGGCCAGCGGGAACAGTTCGACACCCTGCTTGCAGTCGATGCCGACCAGGGCGACATCCTGAGCGGCGAGACCGGCCACCAGGTTGCGCTGGTAGACGGACTTGCCGGACTCGGTGGCGCCGACGGTGAGCGCGTGAGGTATCGCCCGGTAGTCGCGGTAGTGGACTGAGCCATCCTCGCGCAGGGCGACCGGTACCCGCATCGGGCGGGCGTCGGTCTTGGCCGGCATCTGCACCCGCTTCAGCACGTCGTAGCCGGTCATCCGCACCTCGACGACGCCGGAGCGCACCTCACGCGAGGTGACGCCGTACATCAAGAACGAGTGGCGCAGCCGGTCCGAGGCGGCGGCGATGTCGAAGGCGTCCTGTCCGGGCCGCAGTCCCAGCCGCAGGACCAGGCCGGTTCGGGTCGGCCGGAGCCGCAGGATGCGCGGCGGGCGGGACTCCGGCGCGGGCCGGTTGGTGATCCGGGCGAGGGTGAGGCGCCAGCGCGAGGGCGGGACGGTCAGCCCGCAGGCGTCCATGACCGAGCCGTAGCGGACCAGGACGCGCAGCGTGGCGAGGGTGACCCCGAAGGTCATCCAGTACCAGGCGGGGCGCCGCCACCGCAGGAGACCCGCAGTGGCGACGACCAGCACCAGCGCGACCATGAACCAGGTCATGATCAGGCCGCCTTGGACTTCGGTGCGGCGTCGGCGAGCGAGGTGACGGCGACCGCGCGGAACGCGATGCCGTGCCGCTTCTGCCCGTTGAACTCGTTCTCCCACGGCCGGGCGATCAGGCCGGTGAGGGCGGCGGGCGTGCCCATGGTCAGCTCGCCGGAGATGCCGGTCTCCGGGACGGTGATGGACAGGATCTCGACCTCGTCGTTCGCCGCGAACATCACGTCGACGGTCATCAGCTTCGCGCCGGTCTCGGCGTCGGTGGCGATCTCGCCGGTACGGCGGTCCTTGACCTTGGGCTGCGGGGTCTTGGCGACCATCACGGTCGCGGCGGAGGTGTCGACGGGAATCTGACGCACAGCGGATCACTCCTCTATAGAGGCTGGACTCTGTCACTCATGTATATGAGTTACATGAAGAAGAGTGCCTGACTCCTATACATGAGTCAACCCGCCGCGATGAAGAACTTGCGACGGGCTGAGGGAAGTTGAGTGTGCGTCAGTCGGCGGCGGGGATCCGGTACTCAAAAACGAACTGGTCAGCGGCCATGAGGGTGTCGCAGACCTCGACGACGAGACCCTCGGTCGTACGGGCCTCACGGATCAGGTGAACCACCGGCGCACCCGGGCTGAGCGCCAGCTCGGACGCCTCCGCCTTGGAGGCCGGACGCGCTTGCAGCGTCTCGACGAACTCGGCGAACTCGTGCCCGTGGTCTTCGAGTCGGGCGTAGATGCCACCGCCGCCGGGGTTCTCAGCGAACAGCTCCGGGATCTCCTTCACGACGTCCCAGGGGAGGTACGACGTCGCCGTCTCGACAGGCGTGCCGTTGCGGAAGTAGAGGCGTCGCCGGGCGAGCACCTGAGTGCCGGCGGGGACGCCCAACCGCTGGGCGGCATCCGCGGGGGCCTCCATCGGCCCGATGTAGAGGACGCTCACCTTGGCGGTGGCGCCAGACTGCGCGGACTCGGCGAGGTACGCGGCCTTGCCGCCCTGGCGGAGCGAGCGCCGGAAGCGGTCGGAGGAGCGGTGCCGTACCGGCGGCCGATCCTTCACGATCGAGCCCTTGCCGTGCCGGGTCTCGACGAGCCCGCTCGCGCGTACCTCGACCATGGCCTTGCGGATCGTGCCGCCCGAGACGCCGTAGCGGTCGACCAGCTCCGACTCACTTGGCACCATGTCACCAGGCTTGAGAACCCCGGCCCGGATCTGCTGCACGATCTCGTCGGCGATCTGTACGTACCGAGGTACGGACCTCTCTCCTCCTACTGCGGTTCCCATAGTCCTTCTCTGCCTCCTATGCTCCTGTACATGAGTACATCACGGGAAGCAAGG
This sequence comes from Streptomyces sp. SA15, assembly GCF_002291145.1. Taxonomy (GTDB): domain Bacteria; phylum Actinomycetota; class Actinomycetes; order Streptomycetales; family Streptomycetaceae; genus Streptomyces. The sequence goes on along the minus strand of NZ_NTGE01000207.1, from coordinate 19,868 downwards.
TCGTCGATGCCACTGCACTCGGTCTCTGTGGCCGGAGTAGTGGTGCGTGACGATGGCCGCCTCCTGGCGATCCGCCGCGCGGACAACGGCACCTGGGAGCTTCCCGGCGGCGTACTCGAACTCGACGAAGCCCCCGAGGCGGGCGTCGCCCGGGAGGTCCTGGAGGAGACAGGCATCCACGTCGAGGTGGACGAACTCACCGGCGTCTACAAGAACACGACCCGGGGCATCGTGGCCCTGGTCTTCCGCTGCAAGCCCAGCGGCGGCACCGAGCGCACGTCGAGTGAGTCGACAGCCGTCGCGTGGCTTACGCCCGACGAGGTCGCGGAGCGTATGTCCGAGGTCTACGCGATCAGGCTCTTGGATGCCCTGGACGGCAACGGCCCGCACGTTCGGAGCCACGACGGCAAGCGCCTCATCCCAGCGGGATAGAACTTTCCCTACTTCATCAAGGCCCGCGCACGGCGCGGGCGCGCGCCGCCTCTGCGGCGCGGCCTGCCTCCTGTCTGCGCCCCGGCTGGCCGCGCCCGGCGGCGCGCCCGGCGGCTGCGGGCATGAAGTGGGAGACACCCTCTATGGCTGGGGCGGTCGGCTCCACGGCTTTAGGCAGCCACTTTGGGGCGAGCCTCTAAGATCTTGGCCCCAACGTCGTGCTTTAACGGGCAGGTCCACAGACTGCCCGACTCGCCATCAGCTTACGGGGCCAAGATCACTCGCCCCAAAGCAGCTCCAGCCCAAAGCCGCTACGCCGACCTTCACTTCAAGGTTTCCACACACCAACAGCAACTAGGGAGGCACCTGCGGCCGCAAGCGCATACAGAGCGGTAAGCAGATGAGGTGCCCAGATTTCACGCGACGTGGAAGAGCGATACACCTTAGGGTTCTGGCCCCGCTCTAGAGCCTCCCACTCGGAGTAGAAGATTGCCGCAGGCAGAAACCGCTCAAGTCGGTTGATTACCGCGAATTTCCCTGTATTGAGTTGCCCAAATGAGACGATAAGGCTCTTCCAGGCGTGGGCGAGGATCAGCCCCGTCAGGGCGATCACGAGAACTCCAACGGACTTGAGTATCTGGCTTCCACCCGCCTTAATGAAGAATCCTAGCCCTGTCAGCATCACACCATTTGCGGTGATGAAGAAGGTATTTACGCCTTGACGGCGACCTACTAGCCCTTCTGAGCTTTGCACCATGAGTTTGTACAGTTCAAAAAGTCGCTCCTTGTCCTCTTCCGTCGTTGGAGGGCCATACGGAACCAACGCCTGAGTGACCCGATCCTGGCTCGTCAACCGCTCGGCCACTTTACGAATGGCCAGTACATAAACAGCGTCCTGCTGTTGCACTGATGAGGGAAGCTGGTCGTACGGAAGCAGATGGACATGGGAAGGGTCATGCTTCATCTGCCATGCGCTCCAAACATCATGTACGTCTGAAGCTGTTACATCAACGCCTTTCGCAAAAGCGAGAGCCGCATACATGTTGAGCAAGTCATCCACGTTGCCGTGAGGTAAGACGGAGGCTGGAATCTCAGCCCGAATATCAGCGGCCACCTGCTCAAGATAGTTCATCCATCACACCCAGGTCGAGAGCCGTGAAGAAATTTGAGTGAAGTCCCATCGAATTACACTCTCCGGGGGGATACCCTTCGGGAGTGGATGAGTTTCTCCATCATTCACCTGAATCCCAAAAATTTTATGACCTTGCTCAAGAGTTTCTTTGATCTCCCACTCTACCGGCTCTGACTGGTATGTAGTCGCCCCAATCAGAACGATGGTTCCCTTCGTCTCGGCAATCCTGAGCTTGCACTGATTCTTCCATGATGAGTCGAAAGGATCCTGAATGGAGTAGTCGATGAACTCCACCTCATCTTTTGCGTTCCGCGCGTGTTCCTTCAGAAAGTCCCGAGCCCAGCGATCTTCCATGCGGAAACTGATAAAGGCCCTCGGGCGCTCCATGTCCATACCTCGCCTCTCCTAGCGGCAGGTATCGTAACACTCAGTGCAAATATGGGCACGGGGGAGCCAGCGGGAGGATTCTAGCGCTAGACAGGGCGCAAGGTAGCCACGTTTTCCCTTTCCTCTCCGTCCAGCCCTTTCCACTTGACTGTGCAGTTGAATCGGCTCGGGCTACCCATGGTTAGCGCAAGCGGGAACCGAATTTCCGAATCGGGAGCAATCACATCGATCACCTGGTCGTCGTCACGTAGGATCATGCCATCGTCTGGCTCGATGGAAAAAGTCACATTCATTGCTGGGGTGCGCCCTTTGTTCGTGAGGACGATGTAGTGAGATCGGCGAGTACGCACCCTCCCCTTGGAATCCGTTTCTACCCTCTCTCTGAAGTCCACACTCGGCCAAACTCCGGGGTCTTCCTCTGGTGTATGCGTTTTCGCGCCAGAGGCTTTCGCCATGAACAATGTTGCCTGTCTGCTCAGCAGATTGTCGACCCTGCTCACCAGTTCAGCCTCGTTGGCGTAAGTCATCACCAAGGCGTTCGGTTCGAGACTTCTAAGGTAGTTGCGCAATGCGATTTGCTGCTCAAGGTCGCCGTTGGAAACCGGTCGAGTGCAATGCAAAATGGTCACGGTTTTGCCAGCGCGTGCCATACGTTCAATCTCTTCAGATGTTCCGGAGACTGCCCGATCTGAACTCGTTCCCAGACGGGCCCAGAAGATGGCAAGGGCCATATCAGCACCGTCAACAAGTTGCCTGTTGATGATGTCTTGAGGGTGCTCGCCGAATTCTCCAGAAGCATGCTCCCCCCACCAAATAGGCAAGACTGTTAGCTGGAATTGCTGTCCGTAGTTGAAATTCCATCGATTCACTGATCGATGGATCACTTCCCGATCCTCCTTGGTGATATCCCCCGGGCAGGAGATCAGCAAATGCAGCGTCGTGGCCTGGTATGCCATGGGCTACCCCCTCACTCTGGCGCACGAGGCAGACTGCCACAGCTGAGGTCAGCGAGGCATCCAGTCGGACATGCCGTTACGGGCAGTCGAAGCCTGATCCGTAGTCGCGCCCCCGCCTGCGGCCCGGCCGCTTGGGTCACCCCTGGGCCGTCCAAGGCCAGCCGACGCTGACCAACAACGACAGAGGCCCACGGCATTTGAACTGGTCAGAGCCACGGGCCGCTTCAGTCCCGCTGGTCAGCAGAACCGGTGATCAGTAGACGGGCATGTCAGGCTGTCCACGACGACGCATCCGACGGCAGTGACGGCAGCGCTGACGGCAACGACGGCAGACGACAGCGGCATTCAGCAATCCAACACGGTGCCGACGTAGGCCGATCGGGTCGACCTGCCAAGGGTTGCCCGCATCTTCTAAGCACATGGTCAACGACTGGCCGCAACCGACCGAGGCCCACGTGCCGCGTGCGTGCCAGATCGTGCGGGGAACCGCGGGGAATGGCGGGTACCAGGTCGACGGTCAGGCAGGCCCTCCTTGCCACTTCGCCGCAGGTCAGCGCAGCAGCCGTCACCAAGAAACCCAAGCTTCCCAAGCTGAGGTCGGAGGCCGTCCCACTTCCATCGCCTATTCACGGTTGCGGCGAGCGCGGGCGCACCAGCGACGTAGGCGTCGCAGCGGCCTGCTCCAAGCGTCTAGGAACGCTTCAAGTTCGCCGGCAAGCTTCTCTCCCATGCCTAGCAACAGGCTGCTCAGGCCGAAAGCCGCGAGGATCCACAGGGTGAGCTGGTCCAACGTCCGATACCTCTCCAATGAGGGTCGGACAGCAGGCACGCTCAGTCCGACCACCGTGCTACACGTGGACAAGGACTGAGTTCGTGCCGACGCAACGACTCAGGTCGATTCAGTTGTTATCTCTGGTCGGGTTTCGGGAGCGTGTGGAACCAGTTCCGCTCGCCAAGCGGTCCGCGTGCCGCGTCGGGGACGTGCGTCGACACCGCCCTACCAACGGCGTGCTGCCCGGAGTTTTCCGCGCAACCGCGACTGGACGGCCCCAAGTCGCTATGACTGGCGCCAGAAGTGATGCTAGCGCTCTCTCCACCAGTAGCCGGACGGTCTCCGAAGATCTGCGGCACCATCTCAGTTTCCGTCTCATTCAGGCTCGTTCATCGCGTTCAGCCGGGACCGCAGCCTGGGCTTGCCATGGGGCCCGTCCGCTCACGAACGCAGGTGAACGCCCCTGTACGCAGCTCACCTCTGCACCACCACAGTTGGAAAGCGTGCGCGCAGCGCCGAGAGCGCGCCGGTGGCGCGGGGCCTCAGTACCGCTGTCAGTCCTGGCCTGTACGGTCCCGCTCATGGCTGAGAGACCGACTACGAGCTGGCGGCACGGCATAGCTGAGGAAGCCGAGGAGCTCGCCGCAGGCACCCTGGACCCCCAGTGCGCCTGCATGGCAGTGCTATATCCCGAGGAGCTGCTGACGGCGACCGACGCAGTCCTCGACGCCTTTGAGGGCGAGCTCCCTGGACTTGGCGAGGCCAGCGACGAACAGGTCTTTGCTGTGTTGGAACGCGTCGTCCTAGCCCTCAACGCGGTGGACGACGCCGACAACGGCGGCGCCTTCGAAACCGACGAACGCGAAGCCTTGTGCGACTACATCGACGAGTCACTCACCGAGCACGGCGTCAATGTGGTCGCCTTGACCGCACGTCACGGCCTCGGTCCGTACCAGCTCACGAACAAGTGGCGGAAGTGGTAAGGCTGCTCAGGAACGCGATCCGCCGGGCATCGCACGACTCCGCACCACAAGCGCACCAGATCGAGCGGGGAACAGCGGGGAATCACGGTGAAAGCGGCCAGGCCTGACGAGGCCGCTCACCGGCTGTCCGACCAGGTCAGCGACCGAACCGATCCCAAATGACGCAGCTTCCCAAGCTGAGGGCTTGGATATCAGACTCACCTGAACTGCGAAGGCCTCTGGCCTCGTCAGCAGCAGTTCGCTGAGGTACAAACTACGGTGCGAAGCAAGGGGGATCAGTGGGCGACATTGTCAGATACGGCAGCGGGAACGACGCAGTGCTGCGATTTGTCTTGTACGACGTATGGGGAAAGCGCTGTTACTGGTGCCATAGGCCGACGGACTTCAACGCGATCCAGATCGACCATCTCTTGCCTCAACAGGCTGGCCGGGACCGCCTGGAGGAGCTTAAGACTACCTACGGCCTGCCGGATGACTTCGACATCCACGATCCCGCCAATCTCGCACCGATCTGTATCGACTGCAACGGGCGACGAGGAAAAAGCAACGACGAGTACGGGCCCGTGCCCGCCTTCCTGTCCCAGCTGGACAAGGCCCGCCAGCGCCGGGACACGGTAATCAAGCAGGTAAAGAACATAGGTCTCTCAACAAAGATCACCGAGCACCTGCTCGCTGCAAGCACGGCCAACCTCCACGACGCGCGGATCAGGGAAGCGTTCGAAGAGCATGCGCCCGCCATCGTCCAACGGCTCGCGCTCTTGGACGAGAAGAAAGTCGACTTCCTGACCATGTGGTACGTCGACACCACGATCGAGGACGACAAGCCGCTATCGGTCGGCCTCTCCCTCAACGCCCGAGGCCGGGCAACTGCGGAGATCCTCGAGGGCATGTGCAGGATCAGCCTCGAAGACGTGCTACAGGAACGCGTCGCCGAGCTGGAGCGCCAGATCCGAAAGTACGTACACGCCGACCTGGAAACGATCGAAGCGCCTGCCGGACCTCCGACTGCAGGCCCGCCCGTAACAACCTTCATTCGCATTGACATCGACTTACTCGACTACCAAAACACAGGACCCGCTCTTGAGTTCACCTTCCACGGCAACTTCGAAGCGAGCATGTCAGCGTCCCTTTCACAATGCGGCCCCGACGGCGGTGAGCTGTTGGAGCTCCAGGGGGACACAGTCGTCTTTGGGACCTTCTCCTTCGTCGTCAGCTGGCACTTCTCCGCCGACCACGCAGACGTAGATAGGGGCGAGTGCGTTATCGGAACCTGGGAGTCGGACACTCACACGTCGTGATGAACCTGGCTGGAGCCGGATCTGACGGTCTGCCCCGGCCCCGCCGGTTGCCACCCAAGACTGGGCCTTAGGCACGATGCTGCGTTTCTGGCCACAGACATCGAAAAAAGGGCGGCTCAAGAGGTTCTTTCCTCTTGAGCCGCCCTTCTTGCAGGAGCAGAGCTACTCAGGCACTGCCAGGCGGTGACCACGGCTGACCGCGACGCGGAGCGTGTCCCTCAGAGCTCCCGTCAGGTCCTTCGCCAGAAGTCGTACATCGTCTGGCTCCGTATCGACGTCAGCGAGCATGTCTAACGCCTGCTCCAGAAGTTCGGTTGCTCTGCCGAGTTGTACCGATTCCATGTTGTCGGCCAGGCGGGACATGGGACCGTCACTGTCATCGGTGCTGAGAAAGCAGGGCTTGCCGTCGGGCCCCGTCCATGGGAGGAGCCGCAGTTCGTTTGACGTGGTCATTCTTCCGCCGTCCTCTCGTCGGTCACGTAGTGAGTGGTGAACACCGCTTCGGCGCGGTCCCCCGGCAGCACCAGGAGCGCAGCCTCGACCACGCGTCCACCGGTGTCAGTCATCTGGCGTGTGATGGCGAGGACCCCCAAGGCAGAGCTGATCCGAAGGGTGGATGCCTCCTCCCGTGTCGGGAGTCGAACGCTGACCTTCTCCCGGACTTCAGCCAGCGGCGGGCGGAGCCGCAGCAGGCACGTCATCACCCCCTCGTACGGGAGCGACTCGCGGAGCGCGGCGGCCGGCACCAGGTCGCAAGGAACGTAGATGCGCGTCAAGCTGTGCGGTCTCTCGCCCTCATGGCTGAGACAGAGGAACTCGGTCAGAGGGCTAGTGGGCGACACTTTCAGCAAGGTCGCCAGATGCCCGCGGGCCTGAATCCTGGTGGTGTGGACGGTGACGCTGAGAGCGGCGTGAGCAGCGTGCTGTCCGTCGCGAGTGGTGCGGCCCCCTCCGACGTACGTGATCCTTTGGAGGGGGCGGCGAACGAAGTTCCCCTTGCCGTGGACCTTTTCGACGAGGCCTTCCGCTTGGAGTACGGCGAGAGCGCTCCGCAGCGTCGGTGTGCTGACCCTGTACTCGGAGGCGAGGTGGGCCTCAGCAGGTAGACGCTCGCCGGGTTTGATCCGGCCGGTGGCGATCCGGTCCCGGAGGTCATCGGCGATGGTGTCGCGGCGAGAGGGCACGGGCTGGATCACCGCCTCGCACTCTCCGGAGCCGCAGGGCGTCGAGCCGAGTGCCCATGTGCATGGTCAGCAACTCGCCCGAGTCGAACACAAGTCGCTTGGCTCCACCGGGCAGTTGAAAGAGGTCGATCACTCGGCAGTGCTGGCCTCCGACTTGGATGACGTCGCCGCGCTGCACGCTGGCCGAGGTGATCTCGACGGGGGAGAGCACGACGGCACCGGGTGCGTGTCCCCTCATCTCGCCACCTCCGCCGGCACTTCCTGAGGGGCGAACGTGTGACATTGGCACTCACAGGCTTCGTAGATCACCGGTACGTCGACCGGTGCTGCACTCGGGGAGGACTCCGCGCAGGCGTAGTGCGTACCGATCCGGCACGAGATCGAGCGGTAGGAGTCGGCTTCCGCCCGTCTGGTGTGGGGCGGTTGGCGAGGCATCAGCGGTCCCCCACCGAGGCGAGCCAGGGACCGGCAAAAGGAGGGCAGAGGGCGGCCGTTGAGCGGTGCCGCGCACTCTCCTCGCTGGTCAGCACGTACGGGCGGATGAGCACGTTCTCCTCGCCCCTGAGAACGCTCGTGTGTTCTCGATGCCGACGCATGAACAGCGGTGGCCCGTAGGCGAATGCGGGGGACGCGGCCAACGGCCGTGCGGGCGTTGTGGCGCGGCGGTGCCGGCCCTTGGGGCGGTACCGTGCACTGACGCACGAGACGGTACGGCGGATGCGATTGAACACGCTGCTCAGCTCCTATCGCTGATGGCCCGGTCCCCCGACATCGCCCGTCGCGGGGACCGCTTTGCCTACGACCGCCCAGAGGGTGCGGTCGTTCGAGCTGGTGGCGAGAAGCCCGAATCGGTCGGCCTCGGCCACCGCTTCCAGGACCTCCCGCCATGACTCGGCGGAGAGTGGTTCCGGTACCTCCGCTTCGATGGCCGTGCAGTCGTCGCGCTCCTCCACACGTGTGGTGAGCCCGACGGCCGATAACCGGGCTGCGATGGCCTCCGCGCTCACTTCGTAAGCAGGCACAGGGCATCCTCCGGTCACCGGCGATCACTTTGAGTGAAGCTAGTTAACTAGATTAGAGCTAGTGGACTAGATTTTCCATATGCCTGAGCAGCCGCCCTATCTCCGCATCGCCGACGAACTCCGGCGGCGGATCGCGGAGCACGAGTGGACGCCGGGGGACCGACTTCCTTCCCGGGCCCAGATCGCCCATGAGTGCCAAGTGGGCGAGAACGTGGTCCGCCGAGCCCAGGAACTGCTGATCTCCCAGGGTGTGCTGGAAGGCCGCGCCGGTTCCGGTACCTACGTCGCCGAGCCCCGGCAGCGGGTCCGGGTCGTCCGTTCGTCGGCGCGCGAACAGCCCGAGGGCTCCCCGTTCCGTGCGGACATGAGGGCCGTGGGCAGGCAAGGCGACTGGGAGAGCCGCAGCGAGGCGAAGGTCCCGGCACCAGCGGAGATCGCTGCACGTCTCGGCATCGCCGAGGGTGATCCGTGCGTCCGCACCGCATACGAGTTCCTCGCCGACGGCAGGCCGGTGCAGCTGTCGACGAGTTGGGAGCCGTACGACCTCACCGCCGGCACGCTCGTCGTGCTCCCCGAGGGAGGGCCGTACGCCGGGGCGGGTGTCGTGAACCGCATGGCGGAGATCGGCATCACCGTCAGCCACGCCGTGGAGCAGCCCGAGCCGCGCCAGGCGACCGCCGAGGAGGCGTCACTCCTGGGCATCCAAAAGGGCTCGCTGGTCACCCACATCCGGCGGACGTACTACAGCGACCAGGGACGGCCTGTGGAGACCGCGGACATCGTGGTGCCCGCCGCTCTCTGCGAGATCGTCTACGAGATTCCGATCACTCGGTAGTCAGCCGCCCCGGTGTCCGTTGCCGATGTCCTCAAGCAGTGGTTTGCGCGTGCCCCGGCCGTGCCCCTTCCGTGCCCGATCGAGCGGGAAACCACGGGGAGACACGGCGATGAGCGGGCAGCGGACAGCACAACGGCCCCTGACCGTATGTCCTGGTCAGAGGCCGTTCTCAGTGCTCATCGTGCGGAGGCGGTGAGATTCGAACTCACGGTGACATCGCTGCCACGACGGTTTTCAAGACCGTTCCCTTAGGCCGCTCGGGCACGCCTCCCCGCGCCGTCGGCACCGGCGGCGCGGGGACAAGAGTAACGGGTTGGGACGGGCGCGCGGGGTTGGGATCTCGGGGAGTTCGGTCGGGGGTGCGTGGGGTCAGCTGTCGCCGACTCGGGACCCCAGGGTGAGTTCGACCGTGCGGGTCTTGCCGTCGCGCTCGTAGGTGACCGTGACCTTGTCGCCGGGCTTGTGGGTCCAGATCTCGCCGATCAGGGTGGGGCCGGAGTCGATCACCCTGTCGTCCAGCTTGGTGATGACGTCGCCGGGCTTGAGGCCGGCCTTCGCGGCGGGGCCTCCGGCCTCGACCGGCTCGGAGCCGCTCGCACCCTGCTCGGTGATCTGCGCGCCGTCCGTGGAGTCGTCCAGGGAGACGGACGCGCCGATCTTGGCGTAGACCGGCTTGCCGGTCTTGATCAGTTGCTGGGCGACGTACTTGGCCTGGTTGATCGGGATGGCGAAACCCAGGCCGATCGAGCCGGACTGGCTGGTTCCGCCCAGCCCGCCGTTGCTGGTGGACTGGATCGCGGAGTTGATGCCGATGACGTTGCCCTGGGCGTCCAGGAGCGGGCCGCCGGAGTTGCCCGGGTTGATCGACGCGTCGGTCTGCAGGGCGCTCATGTACGACGCGCTGCTGCCGGTGGCGTCGCTGGAGGCCACCGGGCGGTTCTTGGCGCTGATGATGCCCGTCGTGACCGTGTTGGACAGGCCGAAGGGGGCGCCGATCGCGATCGTGGAGTCGCCGACCGCCACCTTGTCCGAGTCGCCGAGTGTCAGCGGCTTGAGGTCGTTCGGGGCGTTCTTGAGCTTGATGACCGCGACGTCGTAGCCCTGCGCGTTGCCGACGACCTCCGCGTCGTACTTCTTGCCGTTCGGGAACGTCGCCGTGAGCTTGCCGCCGTCGACGGCGTCGGCCACCACGTGGTTGTTGGTGACGATGTGGCCTTGGGTGTCGAAGACGAAGCCGGTGCCGGTGCCGCCCTCGCCGGCGCTGCTCTCGGCCTCGATGGTGACGGTGCTCGGCAGCGCCTTGGCGGCCACGCCCGCGACCGTGCCCGCGTCGCGCTTGACGGAGCCGCCGCTGTCGGAGGCGGAGACGGTGGTCGAGGAGGTGTTGTCCTCGTTCTTGGCCAGGGTGTAGCCGAGCCCGCCGCCCAGGCCGCCCGCGACCAGCGCGGCCACCAGGAGCCCGGCGACCAGGCCGCCGCGTCCGCGGCCGGGCTTGGGGGCCGGGGGCTGGTAGAAGGCGCCCCAGCCGGAGCCCGCGCCCGCGCCGCCGTCGCCGTACGCATGGGTGGGCGGCGCCGGGGGCGGCCAGCCGCCTTCCGGACCGGAGCCTTCGGGACCGCTGCCTTGCGGGGGGCCGAAGCCCTGAGGTGCGTTGTGGCTCTGAGGGGCGCCGCTGCCCTGAGGAGCCTCGTGCCCCTGAGGTCCGCCGTGTCCCTGAGGGGACCCTTGACCCTGAGCGGCACCGCCGTGGTCCGTCGAGGCGTAGGCGGGGGCCTGGCCCGCGTGCACCAGATCCTGCTGCTGGGCGCCGGGGGCGCTCGGCGGCGTCGGCGGGATCGGGGTCGTCGGGGCACCCTGGTCGGGAGCGGGGTGCTCCTGGGGCGCCGAAGCAGCGGGAGCATCCACCGGCACGGGGGGTGCGGACGGGGCCGGGGGTACCGCGGTGCCCTCGTTCTCGGTGCTCACAGCTTTTCTCCTCGATCCACGGCTGTTGTTGTCGGTCGCACTCGGTCACGCCCGTTCACGCTGGTCGACGGTCGTCGACGGTCCTGCGTGAGTCAGCTGTGCATGTCTGTTTGTATGCCGTCAGCTTTTCCCACGGGCCGTCAGAGCACCATAAGCGGTGCCTGTGGGTCCACGGCCATTCTTTATATAGGGCATGTATGACAAACAGGGCGCAATCCAGAAGCCTCCGTTCGCACGCGTACCCGCGCGCGGTGGCACCATGACGCGGTGACCCACGCACGGCAGCCCCGGATTCAAGTCGTCGCCCACCGCGGAGCCTCGGAAGAGGCCCCCGAGCACACCCTGGCCGCGTACAAGAAGGCGATCGAGGACGGCGCCGACGCACTCGAGTGCGATGTACGGCTGACCGCGGACGGCCATCTCGTCTGCGTCCACGACCGACGCGTCAACCGGACGTCCAACGGCCGCGGCGCGGTCTCGGCCCTGGAGCTCGCCGACCTCGCCGCCCTGGACTTCGGCTCCCGGAAGACGCGGGACATCTGGCGCACGCGCGACGAGGAGCCCGACTGGGAGCACCGCCCCGAGGACCGCGAGGACACCTCCGTGCTCACCCTGGAGCGGCTGCTCGAACTCGTCGCCGACGCGGGGCGCCGGGTGGAGCTGGCCATCGAGACCAAGCACCCCACGCGCTGGGCCGGACAGGTCGAGGAGCGGCTGCTGATGCTGCTGAAGCGGTTCGGGCTCGACGCCCCTGCCGCGGCCGCCGACTCCCCGGTGCGTGTGATGAGTTTCTCAGCACGCTCGCTGCACCGGGTGCGGGCGGCCTCGCCGACGCTGCCCACGGTCTATCTGATGCAGTTCGTCTCGCCCCGGCTGCGCGACGGGCGGCTGCCCGCGGGTGTCCGGATCGCGGGCCCCTCGATCCGTATCGTGCGCAACCACCCCGCGTTCATCGAGCGCCTGAAGCTGGCCGGCCACCAGGTGCACGTGTGGACGGTGAACGAGCCGGAGGACATCGACCTCTGCGTCGACCTGGGCATCGACGCCATCATCACCAACCGCCCGCGCGCGGTGCTGGACCGTCTCGGTCGCTGAGCGCGTCCGCCCCCTTGACCCGGCGGCCGGACTGACGCCATCCTCCGGTCTCGGCCCACCGTCGAAATCCAGCCATACGGCTACAGGGAGTGCTCCGGCGCGTTCGGTCCGTATTCGATCGTTGCGAATGCGTCACCGTAAGGGGATTGGCCGGTTTCCGGTACAGGCCAATGGGGCATCCACACCGTGGCGTGGGGCAAAGGAGGTCTCGGGGGTGGCGTTGGTGGTGGCACAGGAGGTGCCCACGTCGTCGAGCATGGCCGTACCCCATGGCCCTGCGGGCGTGGGGGATGCGAGACGCCGTATGCGCGATCAGTTGCGCAGCGGCGGAGTGTCGGAATCGGTCATCGACGACGCCGTATTGATTCTTTCCGAACTCTTGAGCAATGCGTGCAAGCACGGCCGGCCGCTGGGCGACGCCCTGGCCGGGGACGGCGATGTCCGGGCCGCATGGCGCGTGGACGCCCGCGGCAGACTCACGGTCGAGGTGACGGACGGCGGTGGGCCCACCCGCCCGGCTCCGGCCACGCCCTCGGTCACCGCACACGGCGGCCGTGGGCTGAACATCATCACCGCGCTGGCCGACGACTGGGGCGTACGCGACGACGCCCGCGGCGAGGTCACGGTGTGGGTCGTCGTCCACTCCGACGTACACGATCCCGACGCCGGTCACCGCCGCGACGACTTCGCTACGCGCATCACGGCCCCGTCGGTCTCGGCGATACCCCACCAGCTGGACTTCGCGGACGCCTTCGACGACATGGACTGAGACGGCCCGGGCTGAGGCCGTCCAGGCAGAGGCCATCCAGGCTGAGGCCGCCCGGGCAGAGGCCGTCCCGACTGAAGCCCGGCCGGGCTGAAGCCGCCCCGACTCGCAGCCGCCTGGACTGACACGGCCCGGACTGACGCGCCGCTCGCCACGGCGGCCCGCTTCCCCGATCCGACACATGGCCCAGGGCTCGGCACCGCCGCCCGTTTCCCGCTCCGCCGGGTCGTCCACAGCTCGCCACGCAGACCCGCCGTTATCCACAGGCCCGGTCGTTCCCGGCGCAAACGGCTAGGCTCGCGCCGTACGAGACGAGCCGTAACCGGGAGACACCCACGATGGCCAAGAAGCGACCCCAGACCAAGGCCAAGCGCCCGCAGCTCAGCGACAGCGAGATCCCGGTCGTCGGCGCCCGCGAGCCCTGCCCCTGCGGCAGCGGCCGCCGTTACAAGGCCTGCCACGGGCGGGCCGCCGCGCAGGCCGCCACCGAGCTGGTGCACCGCCCCTTCGAGGGACTGCCCGGCGAGTGCGACTGGGTGGCGCTGCGCGAACTGGTGCCGGCCGCCACGGTCGAGCTGACCCTGAAGAAGGGCCTCCCTGAAGGCGTCCCGTCGGTCACGCTGGCCACAGTCCTGCCGATGGCCTGGCCGGCCCTGCGTCGCGACGACGGCTCTGTCCTGCTCGGCCTGCAGAACGACACGGCGTCGGGCGACATCAGCCGCGACCTCGCCGACACCCTCCTGCGCGCGCTGGAAGCGAAGCCCGGCACGCCGGTGCAGAGTCGGCGCGCCCCGGCCGACGGTCCACGGCTGCAGGAACTGCTCGACCCCGAAGGCGCGTTCGAGCCAGTTGTGCACCCGGGCTTCGAGTTCTGGGTCCCGGACCCGGAGAACGCCACACCCGAGGTCACCGCATCCCTGGAGCGAGCCAACGCCGCGGCCATCCCGACCGTGCGGCTGACCGGTGTGGACGCCGCGTACTGGTGCGAGACCCCGGAGAAGAACCACCTGCGCTGGGTCATGCCGCACCCGGAGGAGCAGCTTCTGGACGCTCTCGCGCGGCTGCACGCGGCGGGCGGCTCCAGCCTCGGCGAGGGCACCCGTCTGGTGGGCTCCTTCCGCGCTCACGGGCTCACCGTGCCGGTCTGGGACCTGCCGAGCGGGGTCGGCGCGCAGGACGTGGAGAAGCCGGCCGCCGAGTTCGCCGAGCGCCTCGCCGGGGCGCTGGCCGTGGACGCGCCGCTGACCGCCGACGAGCGCCGCGCGCGCGGCGGCCTGACCAACCGGCAGGTCACGCTCAGTTGACGAAGTCCGTGCGGCTGACCCGTCGGTCAGCCGCACGGCGTCTCGCGGAACGGCCGACTCCGCCCCGCAACTCCCGTTCGGGACAAGCCAGATCGGTGTCCGAATAGCCAAGGATGAAGCGAGACGGAATTTGCGAACGGCCGATCTCTTGTTACCGTTCCATTAGCCCGGTTGCTGGTGCATCCCCCGTCGCCAGCAACCGGGTCTTTTTCATGTGCGGGCGCCTTTACGGAACGATGTCGCCCGTCAACTCCTTGTAGGCGCCCCGGAGTTGCTCCCGGAGTTGCTCCCGGACCGCAGCAGCAGTGGCCCGTCCCCGGCCCGCGCGAACTCCGCGACCGCGGTGTACCCGTCGAGATTCCCGCGGGTGCGTTCCCGAGGTGTCTCGCAGCTCCCCGGCTCGTCCTCGGCGCCCACCGCGCAGTGCATCTGGACGGTGCGGCCGCCGGGCCCCATGAGGCTCAGTACGGAGTCCAGGGCGTCGCCGGTGGCATTGCGGTAGTAGGTGCGCGCCCAGGTTTCCTCACCCTGCGTCAGCACACAGGTCTGCGCCTCGATGCCGTCGGGGGAAGTGAGGTCGGGTCCGCAGCGGGCCGCGGTGGCCAGGCCCAGGCCGAGGAGCAGCGGGGAGCGGGTGGGTTCGGCGGAGGGCGCCTTGGGGTCTCCGTGAGGCGAGGGACGTACGGACGGACGCACGGAATCACCCGCCGCGTCGCGCACAGTGGTACGTGCGGCCGTGCGCTCCGCGTCGCCCACCTGTCCCGCGGACGCCACGGCCAGCGGCAGCGCGACCGCGCACACCGCGACGCCCGCAAGGGCGAGCAGACGAAGGTTCATGGACGGAAGATAACGAGCGGGAACGGGCGCCCGGTTCCGCCCGCGCCCGACACCCCTACAACTCGGGCGCGCTCACACCCGTACGAGTGAGTGCCTTGACCACGGCGTCCACCACGGCCTCCACGTCCGGCACCCACGGCGAGGCCGAGCCGGGCAGTGGTGCGCGCTCCCAGCGGATCTCGCCCTGGGGAGTGTCGGACGGGGGCAGGGCCAGATAGCCGCCCTCGCCGTGGAAGCGGAGGGAGCCGGGGACGAAGTCCTGGGCGTACAGCAGTTCGCCCAGCTGTTCCATGGAGTACGGCTTCACGAGCAACGCCCAGCGCGTGGGCGAGGCGACGACCGGGCCGAGGCGCATGCCCTTGCGGTCGAGCGCGTCGAGGGCGCGGGCGGCCGGCAGGGCGGGCAGGCTGACCGCACAGGGAGCCTTGCCGCCGGTGGCCAGGATGATCGGCGCGGCGGGCCGGTTGGCCCACCACCAGCGCACCATGCGCTCGTCGGTGGTGGCCGCGAGGAGGCCGGGGTCGAAGGGGTGGGCACCGGGCACCGTGCACTCGGGGTCCGGGCACCCGCAACGGTCCCGCCCCTGCGGGTCCGCCGCCACACCCGGGAGTACGGGCCACTGCCATTCCGTCGCGAAGGTCAGGGCCGCGCTGATCAACTCAGGCCTCCCGTCGCTGCGCTGGGACAGGAGCCTGCGTCGCCTTCCGAGGATCTCGCGCATGAGCGCTCGTTCCTTTCCGTTGCACCGCTGGCAACACCGTGGACCACATCACACCATGTGTCGATCACTTCACTGTGCGTACCTGTTGGCGCATCACACCCCTGTCGGAGACAAGGGGAACCCCTATGGGCCGAACGTTGGCTGCGTCCGCGGCAGCCTCGCCCATACTGCGTCTGTCAAAAGCATGAGCGTGGCGTGGGGGTGGCGAAGTCTGGCGTTTGCCGTCGCGCGTATTTCTCTTCGCCTCCGCCACGGGAGGATGGGGCTCGGTCGTCGGTGGTTAAGACGCCCGGGTCCGTCGCCAGGTTCCGGGTGGTTCTCGACCACCCCTGGCCTTCTCCGAGTACGTACCCATCACGACCGCTGTGACGCTCTGTGGAGCAAGCCCAGTCGACCGCAATATGCCGTTCCCCGGGGCAGTTTTAAGCCAAGTTTGCCATATGACACTTCGTTCACGAATGCCCCACAGACACCAGGAATCCCAGCAGGACAATACTGGACATCCCCTCTCGAGTGCGTGTACATGTGGAGACACTGCTAGCGGCGCAGAATGACATGGGGGTTTGCGATGCTTTTGAGCAGTACGCACCGGTCGGAAAGCCGGACACCATGAACGCCCCTCACCCTCCGAAAGTGGCTGGAATCGATTCAACGGTTCCCTCGCCCGCACACACTGTCGCGCCCGCGCCGGCCGCCTCGGGCGCCTCTGCCGTCCTCTCACCGAACGCACCGGGCGCACTGCTTCAGGACCGTCTCGCCGGTTGGGTCTCGGACCTCACGACCCTCCACGAACTCACCGAACGCCTGGCCCGCACGGATGCGCTCCCCGACGCCCTCCACGAAGTCCTGAGCGCCGGAGCCGCCCTGGTGGGCGCCCGCCGCGGACTCGTCGTGCTGGAGCCGGGCGACGGACTCGGCCCCGACACCACCATCGGCCTGGGCCTGGCCCGCGCCGACCTCGGGCACATCGAGACCGTGCCGCGCAGCTCCATGTCGTACGGCCGCATCCTGGACGGTCTGCCGGGCGGCGACGGCGGGATCGCGCAGCCCGATCTCTTCGCCGAGGACGGGCTCGACCCCCGCCACCGCGCGGTGGCCGCCCGCCTCGGCTACGCCGCCAGCTACACGCTCCCCCTGTCCGCCGAGGCGGCCACCGAGGCCGCCGCCCGTCTGGGCGCGGCCGTATGGCTCTACGACGAGCCCGCCGAGCCCGCCGAGCGCCAGCGCCACCTCGTGGGGCTGTACGCCCGTTACGCCGGGGAGCATCTGGCCCGGCTGGTCGAGGTGGAGCGCACGCGCGCGTGCATGGCGACGATCGCCGAGGAACTGCTGCCGTCCCGGCTCCCCCGCGTGGGCGGAGTACGGCTCGCCGCCCGGCACCGCACGGGGCCTCACGGCGGCGGCGACTGGTACGACGCGCTGCCCCTGCCGGACGCGGCGCTGGGCCTCGCGGTGGGGTCGGTGACGGGCTCCGGGCCCAGCGCGATCGCGGCGATGGGACGGCTGAGGGCGTCCCTGCGGGCGTACACCGTGATGGAGGGCGAGGACCCGGTCGCCGTCCTGTCCGACCTGGAGCTGCTGCTCAGGCTCACCGAGCCCGCCCGCTCGGCCACCGCCCTGTTCGCCTACTGCGAACCCGCCCTGCGCAAGATCACGCTCGCCGGGGCCGGGCACAGTCCCCCGCTGCTGATCGGCGAGCGGCGCACGGAGTTCGTGGAGACCTCCGTGTCGGCGCCCCTGGGGATGCTCGCCTGCTGGGAGGCGCCGAGCGTGGAGCTCCAGGCGGAGCCGGGCGAGACGGTTCTGCTCTATACCGACGGGCTGCTGCACCGCACCGGCGACCCCACGGACCGCGCCTTCGCCCGGCTGCACGCGGCGGCGGCCGGCGTACCGAAGGCGCTGCGGCGCGACCCTGAGGCCATCGTCGACCACGTCCTGCGGACCGTGCTGCCGGGCGGGCTGGACGATGCGGACAGCGAGGAGGATGTCGTCCTGCTGGCGGCGTACTTCGAGTGAGTGCGCGGAGTGAGTGCCCGGTGACAGGTTCCCCGGGAACGGGTCGTTCTTCCCTGGGCCCCTTTACGTACGACCGTACGATGGAGGGGTCCAGTGCCGTATCGAGGAGGATGACCGTGGCCGAAGAGCTCACCCCGGCAGCATCTGATTCTGTTGCTGACGCAGCGGGCCCGGAGCCTGAGTCTGAGGAGCCGATCAAGAAGCGCAAGAACGGCCTGTACCCGGGCGTGTCCGACGAGCTGGCCGAGAACATGAAGTCCGGCTGGGCCGACACGGCACTGCGCGACCTGAAGCCGATCCCGCAGGCCGCCGAGACCGCCGCGCGCCGGGCCGCGCTGTCCGCGCGCTTCCCGGGCGAGCGCCTGGTCATCCCCGCGGGCAACCTGAAGACCCGCTCGAACGACACCGAGTACCCCTTCCGGGCCTCGGTCGAGTACGCGTACCTCACCGGCAACCAGACCGAGGACGGCGTGCTGGTCCTGGAGCCCAAGAACGAGGGGCATGACGCGACGATCTACCTCCTGCCGCGCTCCGACCGCGAGAACGGCGAGTTCTGGCTGTCCGGCCAGGGCGAGCTGTGGGTCGGCCGCCGGCATTCGCTCACCGAGTCCGAGGCGCTGTACGGCATCCCCGCCGCCGACGTACGGGAGCTGGCCGACAAGCTGCGCGAGGCCACCGGCCCGGTCCGGGTCGTGCGCGGGTACGACGCCGGCATCGAGGCCGCGCTGACCGACAAGGTCACCGCCGAGCGCGACGAGGAGCTGCGCGTCTTCCTGTCCGAGGCACGGCTGGTCAAGGACGAGTTCGAGATCGGCGAGCTGCAGAAGGCGGTCGACTCGACGGTCCGCGGCTTCGAGGACGTCGTACGCGTTCTGGACAAGGCCGAGGCCACCTCCGAGCGGTACATCGAGGGCACGTTCTTCCTCCGCGCGCGCGTGGAGGGCAACGACGTCGGCTACGGCTCCATCTGCGCGGCCGGTCCGCACGCCTGCACGCTGCACTGGGTGCGCAACGACGGGCCGGTGCGGTCGGGCGAGCTGCTGCTGCTCGACGCGGGTGTGGAGACGCACACGTACTACACCGCCGACGTCACGCGCACGCTGCCGATCAACGGCCGCTACAGCGAGATCCAGAAGAAGATCTACGACGCCGTGTACGACGCCCAGGAGGCCGGTATCGCGGCGGTGAAGCCGGGCGCGAAGTACCGGGACTTCCATGACGCCGCGCAGCGGGTGCTGGCCGAGCGGCTGGTCGAGTGGGGGCTGGTCGAGGGGCCGGTCGAGCGGGTGCTGGAGCTGGGGTTGCAGCGGCGGTGGACGCTGCATGGCACTGGGCACATGCTCGGGATGGATGTTCATGACTGTGCGGCCGCGCGGGTGGAGTCGTATGTCGACGGCACGCTGGAGCCCGGTATGTGCCTGACGGTTGAGCCGGGGTTGTACTTCCAGGCCGATGATCTGACGGTGCCGGAGGAGTACCGGGGGATTGGTGTGCGGATCGAGGACGACATTCTGGTGACGGAGGACGGGAACCGGAATCTGTCGGCGGGGCTGCCGCGCCGGTCTGACGAGGTCGAGGCATGGATGGCGGGCCTCAAGGAGAGCTGATCTTTCGTCTGCGGGTTCGCTGTGTCTGATCGCGCCCACGCGGCGGAGCCGCATATGTCACAGCCCCGCGCCCCTGAAGGCGTTGGTGTGGACCTGCACCTAGAGCTCACCGCTGCCGACGGGCGTCGTGCGGGGCTTGAGCGGGCCCTGCGCGACGCCGTTCGGAAGGGGCGGCCGGCCCCCGGGGCGCGGTTGCCCGCGACGCGCCGGGCCCACCGGCGGACGGACGTCAGGCGGCAGCCTGTCCTCGCGAACTGACCGGCACCGGCAGCGAGTCCAGGAACAGCGCCCCTGCGAGCAGCCCCGCACTCCCCCGTGGGCTCCACGCGCGCGCGTGCAGGTCGGCATCGAGGGCGGCCAGGGCCTCCCGGCCCGCCTCCGTCGCCGTACCGCCCGCCTCCAGGACCTCGCGGGCGCCCGCCTGGACGTGGCGCAGGCCGATCGGGCCCGCGGTGTGCAGGAGTTCGGTGTCCTGGAGCGTGGACATCACGGTGAGCAGGGCGTCCAGCCGGGCCTCGGCCTCCGTGGCGCCGGCCGAGCGCGCGGCGGCGAGCCT
>NZ_NTGE01000044.1 GCF_002291145.1 Streptomyces sp. SA15 | reverse complement strand
TGGTACCCCACCCAAGGCTCCCGGTACTTGGCCGCCACCGCCTCCGGCAACAGCCCCCGTTCCACCACGTACCCCACAGTTCCCACCTGCGTCCAAGCCCCCACGGCCAACGCCCCGGCAACCACCCCCCCCCCCCCCCCCCCCCCCCCCCCCCCCCCCCCCCCCCCCCCCCCCCCCCCCCCCCCCCCCCACCCCCCCCCCCCCCCCCCCCCCCCCCCCCACCCCCCGCAACAGTGCCGTGCGCGGCACCATGGGCAAGCCCCAACTTCCCCGGCGCCGGGCCCAGGAACACATCGCGCCGCAATTGCGCGACGGACCGGCGCCGCGTCAGGACTCCGAGTACCTGGCCGGCCACGACCCGGGTCTGATGGCGGCTTTCCAACGCGGCATCGGCCTCGCCGAGGCCCAGCAGCACCTGGAGCCGACGTACGACGAGCCGACGTACGACGAGCCGATGCCGCGACCGGAGTCGGTCTACCGGGAGTCGGTGCGTCTCGACTCGACACATGACTCGACACATGCCTCGCCACATGGGGGCACCGCACACCGCTGGGCGATTCCCATGGGGCCGACGCCCATGGGTTCGGGCCACACGGACGTCAGTTCGGCCTCCATGGACAGGGGATCGGCCTCCTCGGACCGGGGATCGGCCTCGATGGAGCCCGCGCACCCGGAGGCGGCCCACATAACCGAGGCGCGCGGCCTGCGGGGCAGCCTCCCCGCGCCCGGTCCCGACCTCGACCACACCACCCGGCACGACGGGAGCGCACCCGCCGGATGACCACCCCCGCTTCCACCCCCACCCCCAGCGCTCCCGCAGACCTTCGTACCTCAAGGAGTCGATCCACCATGGCGAGCGAAGCGCCGACCGGCCATGTATCCGATCTCGACTGGCTGATGAGCGGCCTCGTGCAGCGCGTACCGCACACCATCAGCGCGGTCCTGCTGTCCAGCGACGGGCTCGTGAAGTCGGTCCACGGCCTCGACCCGGACGGCGCCGATCACATGGCCGCCCTGGCCTCCGGCCTCTACTCCCTCGGCCGCAGCGCCGGCGTCCGCTTCGCGGACGGCGGCGACGTCCGCCAGGTCGTCGTCGAACTCGACTCGACCCTCCTGTTCGTCACGACCGCCGGCTCCGGCACCTGTCTCGCCGTCCTCGCCGGCCGCGAGGCCGACGCGGCCGTGCTCGGCTACGAGATGGCGATGCTGGTCAAGAGCGTCCGCCCCTACCTGGTGACCGCACCCCGGCAGCACACCGTCGAACCCACGGCGATGAGGCCTTGAGCGTGACGACGGCCGGCGACGGGCCCTGGCTCGACGAAGCGGCCGGACGGCTGGTGCGCCCCTTCACGGTCAGCAACGGCCGCACCCGGCCCACCATCGTGTTCGACCTGTTGTCGCACGTGATGGCCACCGGAGCCACGCCCCTCGGCTACCTCGGCCCCGAGCACGCGCAGGCGCTCGACCTGTGCCGCGCCCCCGTCTCGGTCGCCGAGGTCGCCGCCCACCTGAAGCTGCCGGCGGTGGTCACCAAGGTGCTGCTGTCGGACCTCGTCGACTGCGGGGCGCTGACCACCAAGCCACCCGAGTTCCACCACAACCCGACTGACCGGGCCCTTCTGGAGGCAGTGCTCGATGGACTACGACGACAGCTCTGACCCCTTCCCCACCGCGCTGAAGATCCTGGTGGCGGGAGGGTTCGGAGTCGGCAAGACGACCTTCGTGGGCGCGGTCAGCGAGATCGCGCCGCTCAGCACGGAGGAACTGCTCACCACGGTCAGCGCCGCGACCGACAGCCTCGACGGCATCGAGAACAAGGTCGAGACGACCGTGGCCATGGACTTCGGCCGCATCACCCTCGACCCGGAACACGTCCTGTACCTGTTCGGCACGCCCGGGCAGGAGCGGTTCTGGTTCATGTGGGACGAGCTCTCGGAGGGTGCGCTGGGCGCGGTCATCCTCGCCGACACCCGCCGCCTGGAGGACTGCTTCGCCGCCGTCGACTTCTTCGAGCAGCGCGGCCTCGGCTTCATCGTCGCGATCAACGAGTTCGACGGCTCGTACCGCTACGACCCCGAGGAGGTCCGTGCCGCCATCGACCTCCCCCCGGAGATCCCCATCGTCCGCTGCGACGCCCGGATCTCCAGTTCCGGGGTCCAGACCCTGCTCACCCTCGTACGACACCTCATCGCCCACAGCCCGGCCGTCGCGCCCAGCCACGGCGCCCACATGTGATCCCCGCACACACCGCCACGGAGCCGCATATGACCTACGTCCACCGCGACGGAGTTCGCCCATGAGCTACGACCTGCCCCGCCCGGCCGGTCGACTGTTGCTCACCCCCGAGGACAGGGAAGCCCCCGCCCGGGTACGGCGACTGCGCCGACTGGGGTTGGGCGATCACCCGGAGCCCGGCCTCGACGCCTTCGCGGCCCGCCTCGCCGAGTGCGCGGGGGCGCCGTACGCCATGGTCAACTTCATCGGCGAACACCGGCAGTTCTTCGCGGGCCTGCGCGTCCCGGACATCAGACCGACCGTCACGCGGTCGGCGGACACCGAGGAGAGCACCCCGGAGCTGGGCCGCCACCTGGAGCGCGACCACGGCTTCTGCCCCCATGTGGTGGTCCGGCGCAAGGCGTTGGTGCTGGAGGACGTGAGCGACTATCCGCGGTTCGCGGGCAACCCCATCGTCGACGAGTTCGGCATCCGCTCCTATCTCGGCGCGCCCCTCGTCGACAGCACAGGCATGGTGCTGGGCACCGTGTGCGCCGCCGACTTCGAGCCGCGGCCCTGGGGCAGATCCGGCCTGGAGACCATCAAGTCGGCGGCCGCGCAGCTCGTCGTACGGCTGGAGCGGCGGGAGGACGACGGACTCCTGATCTGACGCTCGGTGATCCACCACCTCAGGATTCGAGGCGGCGGCGGTCCTCCTCGTCCCACTTCCGGGTGTCGCGCGGCTGCACATACGGCTCCTTACCAGCCGGGTGGCCGCCTGCGACAGCGCGCTGACGGGCCAGCTCCGCGTCGAACTCCAGGCCGAGCAGGATCGCCAGATTCGTGATCCACAACCACACCAGGAATACGATCACACCGGCGAGCGTGCCGTAGGTCTTGTTGTACGAGGCGAAGTTCGCCACGTAGAACGCGAACCCGGCCGAGGCGATCATCCAGATCACCAGCGCCAGGAAACTGCCCGGCGTGATCCAGCGGAAGCCGCGGACCCGCGCGTTCGGCGTCGCCCAGTACAGGATCGCGATCATGATCGTGACCAGGACCACCAGCACCGGCCACTTCGCGATCGACCATACCGTCAGCGCTGTGTCACCGACCCCCAGCGCGGTACCCACCTCCCTTGCGAGACCGCCGGTGAACACCACGATCAGCGCACTGACCACGGTCAGGAGCATCAGCACAACGGTCACCCCGACCCGCACCGGCAGCACCTTCCACACCGGACGGCCCTCGGGGACGTCATAGACGGCGTTCGCGCTCCGGATGAACGCGGCGACATAGCCGGACGCCGACCACACCGCGAGCACCAGACCCACGATCGCCATGACCGAGCCGATCCCGGCGTTGCCCTGCAACTGCACCACCGCGTTGCGCAGAACGTCCCGCGCCGCGCCCGGGGCGAGATTCTGGATGTTGCCCAGCACCTGCTGGGTCGCCGACCGGCCGACTACACCGAGCAGCGAGATCAACGCGAGCAGTGCCGGGAACAGCGCCAGGATCCCGTAGTACGTCAGCGCCGCGGCCCGGTCGGCCAGCTCGTCCTTCTTGAACTCCTTCAGGGTGCCTTTCAGCACCGCCCGCCAGGAGCGCCCGGGCAGATCGGTCGGAGTGTCCGGCGCCTGCCGCTCCACCTGCTCATCCGGGCCGGCCTCCGGTGCGCGCACGACGTCATCGGTCTTCTGGCCGGCCGCGCCGTGCCTTCCATGCCGTTTCAGTGTCCGTACCATTCCGCACGAGTATCCGGCTGAGCACCGCACATACGCGCATGGAGCGTCTATCGGGGCCGGCGTGAAGGAAAGCTGTGGCGCCGCTTAAGAAAACCTCGATGGACCGGGGACTGCGTCGTACGGCAGATTGCCAGTCGAAACCACCCCTCTCCCCGAACGCGGGATCCTTCGGCATGCCCGGGTCCGGGGCCTCAGCTCAGGAGCCGTGGCGTTGAAGGCGCTGGTCAAGGAGAAGGCGGAACCCGGGCTGTGGCTCGCGGACGTGCCGGAGCCGGTGGTCGGCGCCGGTGACGTACTGATCAAGGTGCTGCGCACCGGCATCTGCGGCACCGATCTGCACATCCGGTCCTGGGACGGCTGGGCGCGGCAGACGATCCGCACCCCGCTCGTGGTCGGGCACGAGTTCGTCGGCGAGGTCGTCGAGACCGGCCGGGACGTCACCGACGTCAAGGCCGGCGACCGGGTCAGCGGCGAGGGCCACCTGGTATGCGGCAAGTGCCGCAACTGCCAGGCCGGGCGGCGGCATCTGTGCCGGGCGACCGTCGGGCTCGGTGTCGGCCGGGACGGGGCGTTCGCCGAGTACGTGGCGCTGCCCGCGTCCAATGTGTGGGTGCACCGTGTCCCGGTGGACCTCGACGTGGCGGCGATCTTCGACCCGTTCGGCAACGCGGTGCACACCGCGCTGTCGTTTCCGCTGGTCGGCGAGGACGTGCTGATCACGGGCGCCGGTCCGATCGGGCTGATGGCCGCAGCGGTGGCCCGGCACGCGGGCGCCCGCAATGTCGTGATCACCGATGTCAGCGAGGAGCGCCTGGAGCTGGCCCGCAAGACCGGCGCGAGTCTCGCGCTGAACGTGTCGCGGGCGACCATCGCCGACGGGCAACGAGAACTCGGTCTGCGCGAGGGCTTCGACATCGGGCTGGAGATGTCCGGCCGCCCCGAGGCGCTGCGCGACATGATCGCCAACATGACGCACGGCGGCCGGATCGCGATGCTCGGCCTGCCGTCCCAGGAGTTCCCGGTCGACTGGGCCCGGATCGTCACCTCGATGATCACTGTCAAGGGCATCTACGGCCGCGAGATGTTCGAAACCTGGTACGCGATGTCGGTGCTGCTGGAGGGCGGCCTCGACCTCGCCCCCGTGATCACCGGCCGGTACGGCTACCGCGACTTCGAGGCGGCGTTCGCCGACGCGGCGAGCGGCCGCGGCGGCAAGGTCATCCTCGACTGGGCCGCGTAACTCCCTTACGGCGTAAGCACTTAGGAGCTTCCCATTGTTCGACTCCGTGCGCGACGACCTGCGCACCACCCTCGACGAGATCCGCGCCGCCGGCCTGCACAAGCCCGAGCGCGTGATCGACACCCCGCAGTCCGCGACCGTGCACGTCACCCAGGGCGGCCGCGCCGGGGAGGTGCTCAACTTCTGCGCCAACAACTATCTCGGCCTCGCCGACCACCCCGAGGTCATCGCCGCCGCCCACGCGGCCCTGGACCGCTGGGGCTACGGCATGGCCTCCGTGCGCTTCATCTGCGGTACGCAGGAGGTGCACAAGGAACTGGAGGCACGGCTGTCCGCCTTCCTCGGCCAGGAGGACACGATCCTGTACTCCTCCTGCTTCGACGCCAACGGCGGCGTGTTCGAGACGCTGCTCGGGGAGCAGGACGCGGTGATCTCGGACGCGCTCAACCACGCCTCGATCATCGACGGCATCCGCCTGTCCAAGGCCCGCCGCTTCCGGTACGCCAACCGGGATCTGACGGACCTGGAGCGGCAGTTGAAGGAGGCTGCGGGCGCGCGGCGGAAGCTGATCGTCACCGACGGGGTCTTCTCCATGGACGGTTATGTCGCGCCCCTGCGCGAGATCTGCGACCTCGCCGACCGCTACGGCGCCATGGTCATGGTCGACGACTCGCACGCCGTCGGCTTCGTCGGCCCCGGTGGCCGCGGCACCCCCGAACTGCACGGCGTGATGGACCGCGTCGACATCATCACCGGCACCCTCGGCAAGGCGCTCGGCGGCGCCTCCGGCGGCTACGTCGCCGCCCGCGCCGAGATCGTCGCGCTCCTGCGCCAGCGCTCACGGCCGTACCTCTTCTCGAACACCCTCGCGCCGGTGATCGCCGCCGCCTCCCTGAAGGTGCTCGACCTGCTGGAGTCGGCGGACGACCTGCGGGTCCGGCTGGCCGAGAACACCGCCCTGTTCCGCCACCGGATGACCGAGGAGGGCTTCGACGTCCTGCCCGGCGACCACGCCATCGCGCCCGTGATGATCGGGGACGCGGCGAAGGCGGGACGCCTCGCGGAGCTGCTGCTGGAGCGCGGCGTGTACGTGATCGGCTTCTCGTACCCCGTCGTGCCACAGGGGCAGGCCCGGATCCGTGTGCAGCTGTCCGCCGCGCACTCCACGGACGACGTGAACCGCGCGGTCGACGCGTTCGTGGCGGCGCGGGCCGAGCTGGAGTCCGAGCTGGCGTCCGGCCGGACAGACAGGTGAAGACTGACCGGCCGGACATATTGCGATAATCGTTCGCATGATCGAAGCGCGACGGCTCCACATCCTCCGTGCGGTGGCCGACCACCGCACGGTGACTGCGGCTGCCGCCGCGCTGTACCTCACGCCGTCGGCGGTCTCGCAGCAGCTGACGGCCCTGGAGCAGGAGACGGGCCACCGGCTGGTCGAGCGTGGCGCCAAGGGCGTACGGCTGACAGCGGCCGGCGAGATCCTGCTCAGCCACACCAACGCCGTCCTCGCCCAACTGGAGCGGGCCGAGGCCGAACTCGCGGCCTACGGTTCGGGCGCGGCCGGCACGGTCACGGTCGCCTCCTTCGCGACCGGCATCGCCCTGGTCGTCGCGCCCGCTGTGGCCCGCCTCGCCGGGTCGGCGCCGGGTATCCGCATCCGCGTCCACGACGCTGAGGGCGACGCCAGTCTGCCGATGGTGCTCGACCGCCAGGTCGACGTGGCGGTCGCCGTCGAGTACCGCGGAGCCCCGCCCGCCGACGACCCGCGCCTGGCCCATGTCCCGCTGTACGCCGAGCCCTTCGACGCGGTCGTCCCGGTCAGCCACCGCCTCGCCGACGCCGACGAGATCCCGCTCGCCGAACTGGCCAAGGACCCGTGGATCGGCCCCTACCCCGGCAACCCCTGCCACGACGTGGTCGTCCTCGCCTGCGAGAGTGCCGGATTCCAGCCCCGCCTCGAGCACTCATCCGACGACTTCCGTGCCGTGGTGGCGCTGGCGTCCGCCGACGCGGGCGTCGCGCTTGTGCCGCGCTCGGCGCTGCGCGGCATGGAACTCGTGGGTGTGGTGGTCCGCCCCGTCGACGGTGTCGCGCCCACGCGCCGGGTCTTCGCGGCCGTACGGCGGGGCGCGGAGGAGCACCCGTTGATCCGGCCGGTGCTGGAGGCGCTGGAAGAAGCGGCTCGCATGTAACCCGGCCGTTTCATTTCTGGGATATCGTCCCGGATATGAGAAACGTTTCTGTGGAGGCCGCTCCGGAGCCCGACCCCGTCGATGCCCGGCTCGGCGCCCGCCTCGCCGGGCTGCGGGCCGAGCGCGGTTGGTCGTTGGGGGAGCTGGCGGAGCGCAGTGGAATCAGCCGTTCGACCTTGTCCCGGGCCGAACGGGCGGAGATCAGCCCGACCGCCTCCCTCCTGAACCGGCTCTGTCACGTCTACGAACGGACCATGTCCCAGCTCCTCAGTGAGGTCGAGGCCGAGCCTGCGCCGCTGGTGCGGGTCGCCGAGCAGCCGGTGTGGGAGGACCGCACCTCCGGGTTCGTACGACGGTCCGTGTCCCCGCCGGCCCCGGGGCTGCGCGGCGAACTCGTCGAGGGGCGGCTCGCCGCGGGCGCCGACATCGCCTACGACCGGCCGCCCGTGCCCGGCCTGGAGCAGCACATCTGGGTGCTGGCGGGGGCGCTGGAGGTCACGGCGCGGGACATCGAGCACCACCTGGAGACCGGGGACTGCCTGCGGCTGAGGGTGTGGGGGCCGACGCGCTTCCGGTGCGCGGGGCGGGACGAGGTGCGGTATGCGCTGGCGGTGGTGCTGCCGTGATCGTGAGCCGGGTGGAAGGAGCCCGACTGGCGGCGAGTGTGGAGGGGTTGGCCGACCTGCTGGTCGACACGGTCGACGGGGGCGCCTCGGTCGGATTCCTCGCGCCGCTCGACCGGGCGGCGGCCGTCGCCTGGTGGCAGGAGCGCGTCGCCGCGGCGGACGCCGGGCAACTCGCCGTGTGGACGGCACACGACGGGGACCGGATCGTCGGCACGGTCGGTCTGGCCTTCCCCGACAAGCCCAACAGCCGCCACCGCGCCGAGTTGGTCAAGCTGATGGTGCACCGGGACGCCCGCGGACAGGGCCTCGGCCGCACGCTTGTGACCACCGCCGAGGAAGCGGCGGTGGGCGCCGGCGTCACCCTCCTCCACCTGGACACCGAGACCGACAGCCCCGCCGAGCACCTGTACCGCTCGTCGGGCTGGATCCGGGCCGGCGTGATCCCCGACTACGCGGCGAGCCCTGCCGGGGTGCTGCGGCCGACGACGCTCTACTACAAGCACGTGGGCGAGGGTGCGGGCGTGGCGCACGCGCGGGACCCGGCGGAGGCAGTGGAGGAGGCGGCGGCGGGCGCTCTCACCAGGTGATTGTCAGTGCGAGCGGCTACGGTGCCTGTCATGCCGGATGCCGAAGACGTACGCCGAATCGCCCTGTCGCTGCCGGACACGACGGAGAAGATCGCCTGGAGCATGCCCACGTTCAGGGTGGCGGGGAAGATGTTCGTCACGCTGCCCGAGGACGAGACCTCCATCGCCGTGCGCTGCCCCAAGGAGGAGCGCGACGAACTGGTGATGGCCGAGCCGGACAAGTTCTGGATCGCCGACCACGAGGCGCAGTTCGCCTGGGTGCGGGCCCGCCTGGCCGCGCTGGAGGACGAGGGTGAACTGAGGGACATCCTCGCCGACTCCTGGCGCCAGGCGGCCCCGCCCCGACTGCTCGACGCCCACCCCGAGTTGGGCCTGCCGGCCGCGGACTGAAATCACTTCCCCGAATAAAGCGGTGCGCGACCACCGACCCGAGTGCGGTATTGTTTCCATGCACGTCCGGCCAGGGAAACCCCAGGTCAGACGGGCACCGGGACGTGGCGCAGCTTGGTAGCGCACTTGACTGGGGGTCAAGGGGTCGCAGGTTCAAATCCTGTCGTCCCGACTTTACGAAGTCGCAGGTCAGGGGCCGTTTCAGAGGAGATCTGAATCGGCCCATTGATCATTCTTGGGACAACTTGGGGACCAGCGCACTTGACTGGGCTGAAGCGCACGTTGACCCGGTCAAGGTGCGCTATAGGATCCGTCGCCGTACTCACTTGCCAGCGTGCCGGGTTGCCGACCAAAGGTTCTCCGCGCTCCCTGACCGCCTACGACCACTACTGAGGTTGAACTCGTGGTGTCGTAGGGGCTGACGGCTGGCCGTCGGCCGCAGTATCACCGGAGGCACGCGGTATCCACAAGGGGGCGGGCTGACCGCCGAACTTGGAACTAGCTCTCCACCAGTCGCCGAGGCTGCCCTGGGTGCACCCAGTATCAAGGGCGCTGGTGTCCGTAGGTGCGCTCGTGTCACTTGGTGGTGCCGTCTATACGTGGTTGGCGACTCCCTGACGGTGCCGAACCTTTTCGGCCCTATCGGTGTTGATCTTCTGTCGGGCGTTCGGGGCAGTCGGGGAAGGGGACCCACCGGCAGGTCGGGGCGCTGGCGCCGCAGTACGGGCAGATCTCGGTGACGGAGGTGAGCGGCAGGCCGTACACCCATCGCAGGCATGAGTTGGCCTGGAAGGGCCCGCGTTCGGCGGGGCGGTGGTGGAGGCCGGGGAGCAGGTTCCAGCGGCGCTCTGCCCGCTTCGTGCCGCGTGGTGCGGGCCGGGCGGGCTGCGAGTGGTGGAGCTCCAGCCAGTACCGCAGCGGCTGGCTCTCGCGGCCGTCGACGATGCCCGGCGCTTTGAAGCGGTCGGCGACGTCGGCCAGCCAGTCGCGGGCGGAGGCGTCGGCGGAGGCGGCGCGGCGGGTCTCCCAGTCGGCCATGGCGGCGGCCAGGCGCACGGCCTCGGGGTAGACGACGGCCGGGGCCGCCTGCCGGCGTCGCAGCCGGGGCCCCACTCCCAGCGCTTCCTCGCGCTGGTGCCACAGGTCGCGGGCGAACTGCTTGGACACCCACCACCACAGCGTCACCTGGTGGGCATCGGCGACCAGGGCGTCGCCGGCCGGGCCCCACCGGTGGTCGAAGGCGCGGTGCTGCTGAAGGGCACGGCCGATTTCCGGCAGGGGCGTGGTGTCGATCAGATAGCCGGCGTCGTCCCCGCACTGCCAGCGTCGTCCGCAGGCGCACGGCCGCCACCGGTGGCCGGCCGCGATCAGCCAGGCCCCGTCCTCCAGGCAGAGCGGGCACGCCTTGAGCGGGCCCTCGCCCGGCCCGTCCGGCCAGACGGTGAGGCGTACCTCGGCTCCGGAGACGACCAGCAGCCCGCCCGGGCGGAGGCCGGGGAGGGCGCGGCGCAGCTGGTCTTCGTCTCGCTCCACGAGTGCCGCCAGGCGGGTGACGGACTCCGGGCTGAGCCGGACCTCCTTCAGGTGCGGACGGAGCGGTGCGAGGGCCCCGCTGGGCAGACGGCCCTGGTGCAGCGCCTTGAGGAGTCGGCCGGCCTCGATGCCGTTGGCGGCCGCGGTCCGGGCGAGGTAGGAGGCGGTCGTCTCCCCATGGATCAGCGGGACGCGGATCGGCAGGTCCGCCGACCTGAGCGGCTTTCTGGTCGTAAGCCGTCTCTCGATGACCCGCACTGCGATCTCATCGTGGACCTGACCGACTGGTAGAACATCTGAATCACGCCCTAGCTGTGCTGTTCGGAGAGGTTGGCCGGTTTTCCCGCGTCAACGCCGCGCACCCTCGGCCGCCGTCCACCGGACCGGTATGGAACGGTCGGAATATGACCCAGGGCACCAAGGGCTCTGCGAGGGCCGGTCTGGTGCTGCTCTTCTTCGATGAGGCTGGGAAGGGAGGCGATCAGAGCGGTAGGCGTACCGGTGAGGCGAATGTCTACGCCGATGGTGCCTGGGTGGTCAGGGCGCTGCACGTACAGGCGCAACAGGCTGTGCCCCAGCAGCAGGAAACCGATCAGGAAGGGGTTCTCCTCGTCGCCGGGGTCCGACAAGGCGCGCAGGACGGTGAGTGCCTGGCCCTGTTCGGGTTCTGGGTCCGGGGTGATCTCCTCGGGACGGAGGCGGATGACGGTCATCCCCATGGCTTCGCTGATGTCGCTGCTGCCGTAGAGCTGGGTGCCGGCCAGGACAGTGCGCAGGATGCCGGGGATGTAGTACGGGGCGACGGTGTCGTGGGGGATCTCGTACAGGAACGTAGCGCCGTCCTCGTCGTCTCCAGCATGGACGGCGATCCGGACGGCGCCTGGGGCGGGCACGACTCCGCGCAGGCGGCAGCCCTCGGCGATGGGGGCGTTGAGGTAGTACAGCAGCAGGCGGCTGACAGCCGCCTGCTGCTCTCGGTCTTCGGAATCGATCACTGGTTCATCCATGCGGGGCACTTGTTGTTCGGCTGGTTGCGGCAGAAGGCGTTGATGACGCCGATCTTCTGTCCCCGGCCGGCGTCGTACCGTCCATCCTTAGTCTTGCGCGTGTACTGAACGATCACGACGAACTTGACCTGCGCGGGGCTGCCGCCGGTCCTGATCGCGACGCCGTCATACTCCAACCGCCCGTGGCCGTCATTGCGGTCGACCTTGTCCTTGAGGGCTGCGTTGAGGATGGCGCATTTTTTGATGTTGTGCCGGTGGGTGAAGTGGTTCCAGCCGAGCTCGGAGTTGCCGTACCGGGTAACGATCTTGCGCCCGTCGTCATCGTTCGACGCGCAGCGAACCCTCATGTCGAACGGGTTTGGTACGACCGGACCGGGCCTGGCCTGCGCGGTCGGGGATGCGGGACAGAAGGACCGCGGTAGTCAGGGCAGTGGCCGATAACTGAATGATCTTCCTCATATCGCGATCATGACACGCACCCGAAAGGGCGAGCACCAGACTTTTGGAACACTTGGCACACGAATACCGCGCTCTGGCAATACTGCCTCTCCACCAGTTTTCAGGCGGTGTGGAGCCCGCCTGGTACGAGGTGTGGGCGCAGGCTCCCGCGTGAGGCCGGTCGGCGGGGTCTCGTACGACGCCGTGCCCACCGAGCGCCTGGAGAAGCCGTGGACGGTGCGCGAGATCCTGGGACCGCGCCGGCCGTTCGGCTGGGTCCTGCAGAAGCTGGACGGCGGCCGCGGTCCCGGCCGGGGCGTCATCCACGCCTTCGACTGCGACGAAGCCCCCGCCGGGGCGCCGCTGCTGACCTTGGACGAGGCACTGGACGCCGCGGAGCATCCGGGGACCCGACTTGTTCTCTGTGTGGCGCGGCCGCCGAACTTGATCCCGTGATCCGGGGGTTCGACCACGGACTCGCCGACGGCGTGTAGGCCCGATCTCGGACGGCCGCAAGGGAAACCGTGCGCGCGTTCTGATGCAGGGCGGGTGTTGTCAGACCTCGCTGTCACCATCCGGCCGTGGCCCAGATCAGGCCCAAGCTCGCCCACACCTCCTTCACGGAGCTCTCCGCCGGCTCCGCCGTCCCGGTGGACTTGGACGACCTCCTGAACATGGTGCACCTGCGCCGTCACAGCCATGTCGTCATCGGCGACATCGCGCTTGTCCTCCCTGGATCCCTGCCGCACCGGAGGAGGCAGCTGACGTCGGGCATGGAGGGAGAGGAGGACGCAGCGGACGGGTGTTGCCGGGCCGTCAGCAGTCGGGCGGTCCGCGGCCGCTGGCGGCCTCCCTGTGTTCAGGGGCCGCCAGCGGCGCTACCTTCTCAGCGGTTGGTCCACAGGTTCCACCGCAAGGGCCACGTGCCATCGGCGCACTGGTAGGCGTCCCAGTGTCCGCGATCGATGCCCTGCTGACCGGCCGTCTGGCAGCCGCTCAGGGTGAAGTACTTGCCCCGGTGGACGTTGAGGCCGTCGGCCGCCTGGACGGCGGTCACGTGCGAGGAGGCTGCGGCAGGCGCCGCGACTGCGGGCGCCGCTGCGCTCAGGCCGAGCCCAGTCACGGCGATCGCTGCGAGGGCGCAGAACATGGTGCGTACACGCATGGTGAAGCCTTTCGGTGGAGGGTTCACAGTCGGCTCATGCGGCTTGTGCCGGCACGGCCATGGCCACCGGCCCGCTCACCCTCGGGGGTGATCTGCGCAGCCGGTACGCCGAGTTTGCGGTGGTAGATCGCTCTTCGCCAGCGGGTCCCGTTTGCTTCACCGATGTCGGGATCAATACATTCCTGACCTGCTGGGACGTATCCGTCCCGGGACATGAAGCAGCCGACGGGACACGGTTGCGGCACCTGCGGGGAGACCCTTGTCGATGAGTGGCCAACGTCCGCAGGACGCAGCGGCAGCACGGAGGCTGGGCGAGGCGCTGCGGGGACTGCAGCGAAGCTCGGGCCGCACGCTTCGCGCCCTGGAAACCCAGGTCCGCATCAGCGACTCGTCGCTCTCCCGCTACTTCCGCGGCGAAACCGTGCCTCCGTGGCCCGTCGTCCGGGACCTGTGCCGGGCGCTGGGAGCAGACCCCAGCGTGTACCGGGCTTTGTGGGAGGCCGCCGACCGCAGTCGGTCCGAGGAACCAGCCCCTGCCGCCCCGCCACCAAAACCCTCCCTCACCTGGCGACGCCGTCTGCGCAAGCACCTGTCCGGTCCATGGGGCTTCGCCGCAGCCGGCACCGCCATCGGCCTTGCGGCCGGGCTGACGCTGTTCGGCCTCCAGCACTCACCCACCGCGCCCCCTGCCCAGGGCGGCACCGAAGCGAAGGACGCGAAGACCGGCTACGGCGATGCCGGAGTGCTCGTCCACAACGTCGAAGAGAAATGCCAGAAACCCCGTACGCACGAATGCGCGCTGCATCTGGCCTGGGACCCCTACCGTCCCTACACGACGGCCAACTCCGCCGACCGTGTCTGGCACCATGACCTGCTGCACGCGCGTTGCCGGATCGCCGACGGCGTCACCGTCACCGACGAGGAAGAAAAACACAGCAGCATCTGGATCCAGGTCGCGCGGAAAGGGCAGCACCTATGGCTCCCCGGGATCCGCGTCGAGCCCGACAGGCTGGCCCAGTTGAGCACCGTACTGCCCAGGTGCCCGACATAACGGAGCAGCGATCCAGGTCGCCCGCTGGCATGGTGCGGAACCGGCCTGAGATGGGCAGGCATCCGTCCTGGAGGGCATGCAGGAGCTGCGGTCGCCCGCCAAGCCCTGGGTGCGCAGCAGCCCTTCGGGCGCCGGGTCCTGCGGCGACGTTGAACAGCAGGTTGGTTGGGGTGACTGCGGGGTTGGGCACGCCGAAGACGCTCGGCTGGATGGGGAGGAGGAACACCGCACAGGAGACGCCGACCGGTGCGGTCACGGTCGCGATCAGCAGCCGGCAACCAGTCCTCCTGGCACCGTCCAGTTCACCGTCGCCCCCTGCCCGTTGTTCGCCCGGCCAGTATCAACGCCTCGAAGGTCGGTGAGGTGACCTGCAACGAGATGTTCACGATCGGCCGGGCGGGGCTGCGGTGCCTCCACCCGTCCGCCGCTGGTACCGGACAGGTAGGCCCGGTGGGGGCCGCGGTCACGGGGCCGGCAACGTCTAGGGCTGCGCCTGTGGTCGGCTGGCCCCAGGGCGTTTGCCGATGATGCGGTACATGCCGATCGAGTCGTGGGTGGCGGTGTCGGCGAAGCCGAACTTCTCGTAGAGGAAGCGGGCCGGGCCGTCGGCGATCAGTGAGACGTAGGCGGTGGCGGGCGCCCGGCGTTCCAGTTCCTCGGTGAGTGCGGCCATGATGCGCCTGCCGAGGCCACGTCCTTGGTGGGCGGGGTTAACGCACATGTCGACGATCTGGAAGGCGGTGCCGCCGTCCCCGATGATCCGTCCCATGCCGATGGGCTGCCCCTCGTGGCTGAGGACCACCCCGTGCCACGTGTTCGGCAGGGCGAGCGCGACCGCTTCGGGGTCCTTGTCGGAGAGGCCGGCGTCGGTGCGCAGGCGGCGGAAGACCTCGACGGAGGGCACACCGACGCTCAACTCGTACGGGTCGTTCAACCTGTCCACTTCCGATCGTGCGTCGTTGCGGTGGCGGTCTGCCGTGGTGCTCGGCCGGTGAGTCAGTGGCCGGTTTCGGCGTGGTCGCCGTGGTCGCTGAGCTGTGCTTCGAACCAGTCGTGCAGAGCGTCGACCAAGGCGGGCTCGTCGGTGGTGTACGTCAGGGTGGCTCCGTCGGTCCGCTCCTTGTAGCGGACTTCGATGCGGTCGTAGCCCTCCTCCAGTGCGGCCAGTCCCGGCATGCTGTCGCCGTGGATCTGGGCGGGGTCGCCGAAGTCGCCCTGGCCGAAGGCCTTGGCCTCCTGCTTCAGGTGGGTGCGGATGAGGGCGATCTGCTTGGCGTCGTCGGGCTGGTCGGCGACGACGTCCTGGATGCCGCCTGTGTCGGTCGGGGTGAAGTGGTGGGTGGTCTCTTCGAGGTCGAAGGGCATCACGGTCCGGCCGCGTTCGGCGACCGCTTCCTGCCGGTCGGTCCGCCCCTCGCTGCTGTCCTTTTGGGGGCCGCCGATCCAGAAGGCTGCGCTCACTGCCGCGCCAATGCAGGCCGTGGTGATGCCGGCCGTCAGCAGCCGGCGCTTTCCGATGTTCATCCTGTGCCTCCGTGAGCATTTCGAGGGCGTGCGGTACGCCCGTTCCGTTGGGGGTGGGATCGCTGCGATGCGGTGGCGGGGGCATAGCGCAGTCCTTCGGCTTCGCCTGCGCGGCCCGCCCCTTTCGCCCCCTGAGGTATGTGGCCTGGGCTTACTGCTGCTTGGCGGGGATCAGCCACCAGACGATGACGGCGGAGACTGCGGCCAGGCCGGTGGCGACGAGGAACGCGTCGTCGAATCCGGAGGCGCTCTGGGCACCGGTGCGGGCGGCGATGCTCGTAGCGGCGGCGCTGGAGACGGCCGCCGCGCCGGCGGAGGCGCCGAACTCGTGGAAGGTGCTGACGATGCCCGACGCGACCCCGGCCTCGTGGGGAGCGACGCTGGCGAGTGCGGTGGCGGAGGCGACCACGAACAGGCCGCCCAGTCCCGCCGCGGCCACGCTCACGCCGGCGACCATCGCGGCCGTTCCGGACCACAGCACCGGCACGAGGAACCCGGCGCCCGCCACAGCCAAAGAGAGCACCGCCAGCAGCCGGGGTCCAAGAACGCCGATCACACGGCCGGCGGCTGCGGCGGCGGCCATGGTCAGCAGCGCCACCGGCAGGAACAGCACACCGGTCGTCAGTGCCCCGTGGTCCTGAAGGTTCTGCAGGTAGAAGGAGCCGAGGAAGAAGGCCCCCACCATCAGCGCCGTCGTGACGGCGATGACGAAGGTGCCCGCCACCACCGGCCGCCGGGTGAGCAGCCGCAGGTCCATCAGCGGCGCCGCCGCCCGGCGCTGCCAGAGGGCGAAGGCCGCGTAGCCGACTGCTGCGGCGAAGGCCAGGGCCACGGTGACGAGATCGAGCCAGCCGTGGTCACCGGCATGGATCAGGGCGTAGATGAGCGCGCCGGTCGCGGCGGCGACCAGGACGGCGCCGGGTATGTCCAGGGAGCCGGTAGCCGCGCGGGGCAGGCGGGGCAGGATCCGGGCGAGTGAGACAAGGACGACCAGGCCGACGGGAACGTTGACGAAGAAGACCCAGGCCCAGCCCGGACCCGCCGTGATCAACCCGCCCAGCAGCACACCGAGGGCGGCTCCCCCGCCGCCAAGCGCCGACCAGATACCGAGCGCGCGGTTGCGCTCGTCGCCGTCGAACAGCCGCACCACCACCGACAGCGCAGCGGGCGAGAGCATCGCGGCGCCCGCGCCCTGGGCGATCCGTGCGGCAAGCAGCAGCGGGGCGCCGGTGGCCAGTCCGGCGGCCAGGGAGGCGGCGGTGAACACGGCGAGCCCGGCCAGGACGACCCGCTTGGGGCCGAAGAGGTCCGCGGCCCGGCCGCCGAGCAGCATCAGGCTCCCGAACGTGAGGGCGTAGCCGCTGACCACCCAGGTCAAGGCCGCGCGGTCCAGGTCCAGTTCGGCGCCCATGTCCGGCAGGGCGATCGCGACGACGGTGATGTCGAGGATCAGCATCAGCTGGGCCAGTCCCAGCAGTCCCAGGGCCGTCCAGCGCAGCGGATGCGGCGCATCCGGCGTGCGGCTGGTGGTGGTTTCCGTGTCGCTCATGAACGCGCACCCCTCATCTCTAAGTCGTACAGAGGTGTTCACGTTATACGCCCTGGGGGTATAACCCAAACAGTGCTGTATGACTTACCGGGGTAGGGTGGGCGCCATGGGCAGCAAGAACTCCACGACCGCCAAGCGCGCCGACGCGCTGCGCAGCATCGAGGCGATCGTGCAGGCCGCCGCCGAATGCCTCGGGCGCAACCCGGAGGCGAGCCTCAGCGAGATCGCGCGGGCCGCAGGCGTGGGCCGGGTGACGCTGTATGGCCACTTCACCTCACGGGCAGAGGTCGTCGACGCGGCGATGAGCCGCGCTCTCGACCGGGGCAACGAGGTCCTGGACACGGTTGATATGACCGGTGACCCGCGGCTCGCCCTGTCCCGGTACATCGCCGCCGGCTGGCACCTGGTGGACCAGGCACGGGCGCTGCTCACCGCCGCGCAACGGGAGCTGTCCGCTGGACGCATCCGCGAACTGCATGCCGGGCCCGCCGCCCGCGTCGAGGCACTGGTCGCCCGCGGCCGCGCCGAGGGGGTCTTCCGTACGGACCTGCCGGTCGCCTGGATGGTCAACGTCTTGCACGCGGTCATGCATAGCGCAGCAGAAGAGATCCGCGCCGGCCGACTCACCTCCGACCGCGCCGCCGACCACATCACGGCCACAGTTCTCGCCGCCTTCACACCCCCGGGCAAACCAGTACCCGAAACCAGCGGCGGATCGTAACGGCGACAGCATTGCGTCTTCCACCGTGATCAGGCGGTGGTGAGCAGCGTCGCCCGCCCAACGGACACAGAACCGGACCTTGTGCACCGTCAGATGTACGGCTCGACTGCTAGTTCAGAGAAGGTCGACGTACAGCTTGTGCGCGAGCCGCGCCCCGCAACCGCCCAGCAGCACTCCGCACCAGAACGTGTCGTGCACATGGCCTCGGCGGAATCCATCCAGTTCGATCGCCTCGGTCGGCAGCATGATCGGCACGTCCGAGTGCTCATCCCCGATCACCGCTGTCTGTACCAGCCGCGTGTCCCGCGCCACGACGCCCCCAATCGTCCCTGGTCACGATAGATCGGCAGGGGTGTGATCGACAGGGAGACTGTCGGCCACCAGCGCCAGCCGCGAGAGCACCCACCGCGGCTGTCTCCTGGGGTGGTCAGGCCATGCGTCCGGGCTTCAAAACAGTGTCGGCACTGACAGCGGCCGCGGCTGCGATCTGATCGCGGACGTAGTCGGCCAGGGACCGCACCGTTGCCGCGTCGGCGGGGAGTCCGCCGTGGCAGAAACGCACGTCCATCCCGTCGTCTTTGAGTTCACGCAGCGTGGCGAGTACCTCGATGTGGCTGAGCAGCCTCGTACAGGCCTCCTCAGAGAGCACGGCCACCACTGCGATCCCCGCGAGGTGCTTGGCTGTCTCCTTCAGCTCCGCCGGGCCGAGCAGCAGGCGCTGGCCACTGCGCACGTGAGCGAACCACGAGGGTTCCGGAGCGGCGCCGAGGTCCTCAAGATTGACGCCGGCGGCGACGAGGGCTCCGCGTACGCGGTCGATGCGGCCGAGCATGCCAGCGTCGGCCACTACCGGGGCGGGCGCCGGGGCCGCGGCCGGACGTGGTTCTCCGAAGACCTGCTGATCATCGACCCCGCCCTCGCCGCCCCCGAGGAAGCCGCCCACCGTGTGCGGGAGCGCCTGCGGGACCGCGCCCGCTACGAGGGCTCCGATCCGGTCAGCGAGGACTGGGACGAGGACGAAGAAGGCGGAGACGTACTCACACCGCGCACGAGGGCCGTCCTGCGCCTGGCCCTGCAAGACCTGTCCGACCAGGCCTGGGAAGAGGCTGCCGCGCTCGGTGACGAACCGCTGCCGCGCGGCGCCGGTGGTCTGTTCGGCTCGCTGCCGCCGGTGACGCTGCGCCAGGACGGCACCTGGCGTCGGCACATGGCCAGGGCCTTCGATGACCTGGTCGCAGACCTCTCGTCCGAGGCAGAGGGCGAGCCGCGCTGCACCGGAGAGGAGATGGCGCTCCACCTGGGCATCGCCCGAGCCCGGGCCCTGACGCGTAACCGGCCGCCCGCGTACGCGAGACCGTGGAGGGCCTGCCCGAGGACCGCCGCGACTTCGACTGGCACGCCTGCTCCGACATCCTGTTCCAGGACCACGACGTCCTGATGCTGTTCGACAACTCCCTCGACGGCGTCGAAGACAGTGACAGTCAGGTCAACCAGGCGCTCGGCATGGTCAACCTCGCGCCGCAGGACTGGTTCGAGTTCTTCGACGCCGAGCAGGCCCGAAACCCCTCCCGCGGTTTCCGCCACGAGTGACGCGGCACCGGCAGCGGCCACTCCCGGACATAGCCATCGCCTGCTACCACCCTGCTACCATGAGGTGTGACCACGAAGAAGCAGACGCAGGTCCGGCTCAACGAGGACGTGCTGGAGGCTGGCAAAGCCGCCGCGCGCTCCCGTTCCCTGGACTTCAACAAGTACGTGGAACGGCTCATCATCGAGGACACTACCGGCGCCCGCGCCGCCGGCATGACGGCCGCCCAGCGGCTCATCGATGAG
Source organism: Streptomyces sp. SA15 (assembly GCF_002291145.1). Taxonomy (GTDB): domain Bacteria; phylum Actinomycetota; class Actinomycetes; order Streptomycetales; family Streptomycetaceae; genus Streptomyces. The sequence goes on along the minus strand of NZ_NTGE01000044.1, from coordinate 34,880 downwards.
CACGGCACATTCCTCGACGACCTAGAGCAGCAGCTCGACGCTCCGTACGCCCAGCAGCAGCCGGGCGCCGCCGCGTGATCCTGCACGTCGACGAATCCTGGATCCTCGAAGTAGCGGAACGGGCCGGGCACCGCGACCCGGCCGCCGACGACTACGGCATCCCCATCGCCGCCGTCGCCCGCCACGGCGGCGAACTCCTCGACACCCCTGTCTACGGCGGGCCCTTCGCCCGCGCCGCCGCCCTGGTACACACCCTGGGCCGCTGCCGGTGGCTGGAGCGCTCCAACCTCACCGTCGCCTGCGCCGTCGCCGTCATGTATCTCGAGGCCAGCAACATCCCCGTCAACCCCACCCGCGAACAGCTCACCGCACTCGCCCACGAGCTGAACAACCCCCGCTGCACCGCCGACCGGATCGCCTCCTTCCTGCGCACCTGGAAACCCTGATCCCGGACCGGGCGGTGATCGCCTTCAGGCCGCGACAGGCCGGTGAGCGGGGGGAGAATGGTGGCATCTGGGTGCGCTGTGAGCCGCCCGGTGGGGCAGGACCTCGGCGGGCCTTGGATGAAGCGGTGCTGCTCGCGTCGGAGCAGCGGAAGAAGCTCGCCGCTGTGACCTTCCCAGCGCACGCGTGAGTCGCTCACGTGCCGGGTCCACGGCAGATGGCGTGCCACGAAGGCGGCGTCCGCAGGATCCATTCCCTGTGCGTCAGCATCTGAGCTGAGCCAGGCCAACGCGAGCTTGGAGGCGAGCAGTGCACCGGCCTCCGGTGCGAGCACGAGGGCCTTGTCACCGCTGAGTGCCTGGCGCACGGGTGACAGATCCAGCTTGGCTTCCTCGGCGTCGGCGGTGACGAACATGCGCAGCACCGTGTCCACCGCCCCGCGCTGCGAGTGGAGCCGACCGGACCGGAACGACAGATCTTCAGGCAGAACAAAGTGGGAGTCCAGCCCGGCACGCCGAAGTTCGACCAGGACGTCTGTGAAGTACTCCTCCGCCCCGAAACCCTTCTGGTCCCAGCCCATGACCCGCGTTTGTAGGCGCTGAGCCGGTCGCGGGTGAAGCGGTTGAGTTCCTTTCCGGATAGGAAGGCGATCTTCATCGCCGCCCTGGCGCGGAGTAACACCCACCTGGCCTTCGAGAGGGCGACCAAGGGGGTGGAGGGCGGCGATCAGGCTCTCCGGGGCCGTGGCAAACAGCTATGTGCGGCTGATCTTGGCGCACCCCGAAACGCTCCAGATGCAGATGCAGGGCTACGCCGTCGTGACAGCCGCCGAGGCCCAGGGCGATGACCGGATGGGCGAAGTGGTCCGAGCCGGCTGGATGACGCCTTGGGGGACCGTGCACCCGCCGTTGTGCCGATGTCGACGTGACGACGGCCTTCCTGGCGAACGGCATGCTCGTCAACACCCTTACGGCCATGGGGCTCCCCTCCGCTTGCCGGGAGTCAGGGACATGAAGCCATCGACCCGGGGAGCGCACGGTCACGGCACCTGCTCGAAAAGGGATGCGTCAGCGCATGCCTGCCGTGTCGAGGAGGGTGGCCACCGTGGGCGCGACGAGCCCGGTCAGTTTGTCGGCTCCGATCCCGGCGCGGGCGCTGGCGCCGTCGAAGACCAGGATGAGCTGCCGGGCCAGCAGGTCGGGATCGCTCGCCCCGCCCTGTTCGGCCTCGGCGCGGAAGAAGGCGGTCAGGTTCGCCTTGATCCGGTGGGCCACCCGGCTCGCGGGGTGGTTCTGGTCTTTGAGCTCGATCTGAGCAGCGAGGTACCGGCAGCCTTGGAAGTCGGGCGCACCCGCCTGCTCCTCCAACTGGTCGAAGACGTGCAAGATCCGCTCGTGGGGTGACCGGCCATCGTCCGCCGCGGGCAGGAGGGTCGCCACGAAGGCGGAGGATCGCTCCTCCAGACTCGCCGCGAGCAGTTCGTCCTTGCTCTCGAACAGCTGGTACAGAGAGCGCTTCGACACCCCCGCCTCCCTGCACAGCGTGTCGACTCCGATGCTGACACCGTCTCGGTAGGTGAGCGTGGCCGCCGCCTCCAGCAGCCGCTCTCTGGTACTTGGCTTCACTTCGGTGGTCATACGGCGAGGTTAACTCGCTTACGACGAAATGGAAACCGATCAGTTTACGGCGCTTTGCCGGCGATCTTCGCGCTGCTCACTGCCGAGCGGGCATGTGAGTAAATTCCGCTACGCCGGGGCGGCGGTCTTCTCGGGCTTTGTCTGGGCGGGGACGCGGTGCAGCCCCTGGCTGCCGGGACCAGCCCACTCCCGAAGCCGAAGCGTGTGGCCACGATGAGGCCGGCGGCCATCCTCACCCAGCCCCGGGCCAGGCCAGTGTCCCCTGGGCGCCGTTGTTGAGGATCGAGCCGATACCGCCGGTGATCTGCCGCGGAGACTGCCCTGCCTTCCTGCGCTGATCTGTGCCTTGAGGGAGCCAATCAGCGCAGGTAGCAGGGCACTTCCCACAGTTCACTCGTCGTGACAAGCGCGTATCCTCGGTGGATTCAGGCTCAGTGGGCGATCACGGGCTCGCCCTCCGACGGCGCCAGGGCCGCATTCGGCAGCAGGAACGCCGCGAGCACCGCGCCGACCACGAAGATCCCGGCGCCCCACGCCAGGGTGGCCGTGTAGCTCTCGACCCCGGCCTGTGCCACGGTCAGTGCGCCGGGCTTGTGCGAGGACAGGTAGTCGGTCGCGGCCGACGAGGCGACGGTGGTCAGCAGCGCCGTGCTGATCGAGCCACCCACCTGCTGGCTGGTGTTGATCAGCGCCGAGGCGACGCCGGCGTCCTCGTGGTGCACGCCTGCGGTCGCACCCTGGAACGCGGTGGTCATCACCCCGCCGATACCGAGGCCCAGCAGGATCATGCCCGGCATGATGTCGGCGACGTAGCCGCTGTTCAACGTGAGTTGGGTCAGCAAGGCCATACCGGATGCGGCGACCAGGAAGCTGACGCTGACCACGACCTTCGGACCGACCCTGGGCAGCAGCAGCGAAGGCACCGTGGTCGACGAGGCAACGATGCCCCCGACCATCGGCAGGAACGCCAGACCGGCCTCGATCGGCGAGTAGCCGATGCTGGCCTCCAGGTAATAGGTCAGGAACAGGAAGATCGAGAACATCCCCATGCCCATGACGAACACGGCCAGGAACGAACCACCTCGGGTCCGGTCCAGCACGACCCGCAGCGGCAGCAGCGGATGCGCGACCCTGAGCTCCAGCCATGCGAAGACCGCGAGCAGCACCACGCCGCCGATCATGGAGCCGAGGGCGACCGGGTCGGTCCAACTGGTGGATTCGACGTGCGCGAACCCGTAGACGATGCCGAACAGTGCGGCGCTCACCATGACGGTGCCCGGAATATCAAGTTTGGGCCGCTCGGTGACCACGGGCTTGGCCAGCCACAGCAGCGCGCCGACCAGCGCGACGCCCGCGAAAATGACGTTCACGTACATCACCCAGCGCCACGACGCCCATTCGGTCAGCATGCCGCCGAGCAGCAGTCCGACCGCGGCGCCCGCACCGGACAACGCACTGAAGATACCGAAGGCCTTCGCCCTTTCGGCCGACTGAGTGAAGGTCACACTGAGCAGCGAGAGCGCCGCGGGCGCGAGCAGCGCGGCGAAGAGACCCTGGGCCACACGTGCCGCGACGAGCAGTTCGAAGCTGGTGGCCGCGCCGCCGACGACAGACGCGCCCGCGAAACCGATCAGACCGGCCACGAAGGTCGTACGCCGGCCGAACATGTCACCGAGTCGGCCCCCGAGCAGCAGCAGGCTGCCGAACGCCAGGGCGTACCCCGTGATGACCCACTGCCGGCTGCCGTCACTGAAACCGAGGTCATGTTGCGCTTCGGGCAGCGCGATGTTCACGACGGTCGCATCGAGCGTGACCATGAGCTGTGCCACGCCCAGCACGACGAGCACCCACCAGCGCACGGCATGTGAGCCGCGGCGGCCCGAGTCGGTTTTCCCGGAGGCGGGCGCCCCACGGTCGAAGGTGGTAGTCATGTCTTCCCTTTGCTGCCGGTCATGGACTGAACACCGATCGGAAACCGATCTGTTTCCACCAGGGAAACAGATCGGTTTCCGCAACGCAAGTGAACGGGGGAGCCTCTGACCTGTGACCGATCCGACAACGCGGACGCCCGCGCCGACCGCCAGTGCTGTCTGGACGCGTAACCGGTTGCCCGACGTCGCCGCGCTGCCGGGGTATCGAAGCGTTCGGTGTATCAGCTGTTCGACTGTCGCGCTGCCCGCGATGCCCGTCGTTCTCTGCCGGAAGGCCAATGCCTTGCCGCTGCGCCGCCGCAAGAAGGCCGTGCGGTCGACGGTGGCGGGCGAGTGTGCCTGGTACCGGCTCGGGCACGGCCTGATGTGGCGCCGGGCCGTCGTGGTGGTGGGCTCGGTGGGCCAGTTGCTGACGCTTGGCGCGCCGGTCATGCGGATCAAGTTCGGCTCCATCAACGCGCAGCAGCTGCCGAGCAGTTCCGAGGGCCGCCAGGCCTTCAACGCCATGGAGCACGACTTCGACGGCGACGTGGTGAAGTCCATCGACTCGTTGCTCGTACTGAAGTTCGACGGGACCTCGAAGGATCAGGGCGCGGCACTGAAGGCGTACGCCGAGCGGCTCGACGCCACCGAGGGCGCCACGAGCGCCAGGATCACCGGAGTCGAGGGCACCACGGCCCGGGTGTCGGTCACCTTCGAGGGCAATGCCGTCTCACCATGCGCACGACGCGGCTGTTCTTCACCGGAGGCGGCCAGATCGTCAGTCGCACCAGCTACCACCGGGACTGGCGCGAAACCCGCGCGCTCGCCCTCCCGCCCGTGCTCACCAACACGCCGCTTGCGCAACAGCTACCCATGCGGCCTGGGTATTCGGCGCTGTCTAACGGGCCCCGGTGTGTGTCACCTGCCGGGGACGGCAGGCGCGCACACTGTCATGGCTCGGTGACGGTCTTTCCCCCAGGTCGTCGCCGAGCCTCTGCCCGGAACCCCCCTGGAAACCGATCGGTTTTCATTTCGTCCGCTTCGGGTTAACCTCCCGGTATGACCACCGAAGTGAAACCAAGCCCCAGGGAGCGGCTGCTGGAGGCGGCGGCCACGCTCACCTACCGAGACGGCGTCAGCATCGGCGTCGAGGCGCTGTGCAAGGCGGCGGGCGTGTCGAAGCGCTCCATGTACCAGCTGTTCGAGAGCAAGGACGAACTCCTGGCAGTAAGCCTGAAGGAGCGCGCCTCCGCCTACGTGGCCACTCTTCTGCCCGCGGCGGACGACGGCCGGTCACCCCGCGAGCGGATCCTGCACGTCTTCGAGCAGGTGGAATCGCAGGCAGGGGCACCCGAGTTCGGAGGCTGCCGATACCTGGCCGTGCAGATCGAAGTCAAGGACCAGAGTCACCCCGCGAGCCAGGTGGCCCATCGGGTCAAGGAGAACCTGACGGCCTTCTTCCGTGCCGAGGCCGAACGCGGCGGGGCGAGCGATCCCGACCTGCTGGCCCGGCAGCTCAGCATGGTCTTCGACGGCGCCAGTGCCCGCGCGGGTATCCAGGCCGACAACCTGACCGGGCTCGTCGCGCCCACGGTGACCACCCTGCTCGACGCGGCAGGCGTGCGCTGACGCATCGCATTTTCGGAGCGCCCCCTCACCGCCCGGCATCCGGGGGAAGCCTGATGGCCGTAAGGGCGTTGCGGAGCATGCCACAAGCGAAGAAGCTCGTGGCCTTGTTGGCATCGGCGCCCAGTGACAGGTGCACGGTTTCCCAGATCCTCATCCAGCCGGCCCGGGCGACCTCGCCGATCAGGTCATCACCCTGTGCCTCGGCGGCCGCCACGGCGACGTATCCCTGCATCTGCATCAGCAGCGTTTCGGGGCGCGTCGAGATCAGTTGTGCGTAAGCATTCGCCATCGTCTGGAGGGCCTGTCCGCCGCCCTCCAGCCTGTCGGCCGCCGTCTCGAATGCCAGGCGGGTGTCCTTCACGCTCCGCATCAAAGCGGCGACGAAGATCGCCTTCTTGTCCGGGAAGAGCCGGTAGAGATACGGCTGCGTGACGCCGACCCGCTTGGCGATCGCAGCGGTGGAGGTGCCGTAGTGGCCGGCGATCGCGAACTCGGCGATCGCCGCGCGGGTGACGCTCTCGCGCCTCTCCTGCGCACTGATCCTGCCCATGACGTCATTCTCCCCGCTTGAGCTTGCATCCGAAAACCGATCGGTTTACTGTGGTGGAAACCGATCGGTTTCGAGCGAGTGCGGGAGTCCATGATGGCGACAGATCGGCCGGTGGCAATCGTGACGGGTGCGTCATCCGGCATCGGGAAGGAAACCGCGCTCGCCCTGGTCGCAGCCGGATTCCACGTGGTCGGCACAAGCCGTGACACCTCACGCGTCACCGCGCTCGACGGTGTGACGTTCGTCGGCCTCGACGTGGTCAGCGACCAGTCGGTCGCCGCCGCGGTCCAGGAGGTGAGCGAGCGGTTCGGGCGGATCGATGTCCTGGTCAACAACGCCGGCGTCGGCTCGATGGGTGCGGCGGAGGAAACCTCCGTCGAGCAGGCTCAGGCCGTCTTCGACACCAACGTGTTCGGGGTCATGCGCATGGTGAACGAGGTTCTGCCGCACATGCGCGCCCAGAGGCGTGGACGCATCATCAACATCTCGTCCGTACTCGGGTTCCTGCCCCAGCCGTACATGGCCGTCTACGCCGCCTCCAAGCACGCGATCGAGGGCTACACCGAGTCCCTGGACCACGAGGTCCGTGACCACGGCGTCCGGGCGCTTCTCGTCGAACCCGCCTATACCCGGACCGGATTCGAGGCCAACAGCGCGAAGCCCGACACACCCCTGCACGCCTACGCGAGGCAGCGGCAGACCGTCGACCGCGTGATGGCGGAGGCGATCAGGGGCGGCGACGCTCCCGCCACCGTCGCCAAGACGATCGTCGCGGCAGCGACCGACGCCAAGCCGAAGCTGCGCTACACCGCCGGCTCCATGGCCGGCCGCGTCAGCACACTGCGCCGCCTCGTACCGGCCGGGGCCTTCGACAAGCAGATCCGCAAGATCAACCGCCTTGCCGGCTGACGCGCCGGCTCACCCGGAGGCGGCCACTCAGATCAACGACTTCCCCTGGCCCTTCTGAACAGCTGACCCACCCCAACCAGACAGAGGACACCTTGATGCCTGAGCGCAACCCCATCCTGATCACCGGTGCCGCCGGCGAAATCGGTGGCGTGAGCCGGACGATGGTCGACATGCTGCTCGAACAAGGGTACCCGGTGCGCGCGTTCGTGCGCCGGGACGACGAACGCGCCGATGCGCTCCGCCAGGCCGGGGCCGAGGTCTTCGTCGGTGACCTGCTCAACATCGCCGACGTGACCGCCGCGCTGAAGGACGTCCGGCGCATCTACTTCAGCATGAGCCTGTCGCCGTACTACACCGACGCCGTCGGCCTGATGGCCGCGGCGGCGCGCGCCCAAGGCGACCTCGAGGTCTTCGTCAACATCTCCGAGTACGAACAGTCGTTCATGACGTACGAGAAGATGACCGCGCCGGAGCCAGAGCGGCGGGCCTGGCTCGGCGGACTGATCACGCAGTGGTCGCCGCAGCAGCGGGCGCACTGGGTCGCCGAGCGGATGCTGGAGTGGTCGGGCCTGCCGACCGTGAACATCCGGGCGGCCATGTTCGTCGAGAACCCCCTGATGACCTGGCTGGCCCTGGGCCCGCTGAGCGAGGGTGAACTGCGCCTGCCCTTCGGTGACCACCGGCTCGCACCCATCGCCGGTTACGACGTGGCGGAGCTGTGCGTGAAGATCCTGGCCGACCCGGAACCGCACCTCTCGAAGTCCTACGAGCTCAACGGCCCGGAACTGAAGGACATGCACGGCTTCGCGGAAGACTTCTCGGCCGTGCTGGGACGCCCGGTCACGTACGTCCCCGTAGAGGTCGAGACCTGGAACGAGACCTACATCGACAGCGCCGGCCCCCTGGCCGCGTTCCCGCACACCATCGAGCACCTGAAGACCCTGACCCGGCTGATGGGCGGCGGAGGCTACCGCGGCGTCACCGACCAGCTGGAAACCCTGCTCGGACGCCCGCCGAAGACCGTGCGCTGGGCACTGGAGAACCACCCGCTCATCCGGAAGCTGGCATCCGCCTGAGCCGCCGAGCGGTCCGGAGTAGAACAAGCGGCGTCCGGGCCGGTTGAGATCGGCGAGCTTGCGGACGTGGTGAACCTCAAGGTTCGTCCGCGTCTCGCAGATCTCACAGCTCTCGGCGAGGAGCCTGTGGATCAGCTCGTTGCGCTTCGTACAACTACCCCGGGCACGATTAGCGGACCCCACGCTGGAGGCGCCGGATACGCAGAGTGCCCACGTGGCTGCCGGGGCTCCGCTACCACGACCGGCCGCGGTCCGGTGAAGTTGGTGCAGGGCCGTCAGCGGGGGCTGGTCGTGGACAATCTCGGGCTGGTCATCGCCGTCATGGTGCTGGCCGGGCCGGGCCGGTCTGGCGCCTGCGCCTCATCGCCGTCGTCGGGCGTGGAACGCGGTCAGGTGAGGCGTTCGGCGGCGGATGCCAGGAGATGCCGGCGCTCTCCCTGGAGGCGCCGGCATCCCGGTCGGCTCAGTTCGTCACGCGGAAGGTGGCGTCGCTGCGGGCCGTCGTGGTGGTGATCGGGTCGAGGCGGAGTTCGTAGGCGTAGTGGCGGATGTACCGGTCGGGGAAGTTGTACGACTGGAACGAGGACCAGGATGAGTCGGCGAGGCCGGCGACCTGGCGGAAGGTGGCGTCTGCCGCGAACCGGCTCGTGCCGTCGTTGTAGGCCAGTTGGAAGTCGAAGCCGGAGTGCCGCAGGAAGTACCCGGGGAAGTTCACCGACTCGAAGGAGACGGTCCCGGTGCCCGCGAGGCCGGGCCTCAGCCGGAACCTGGAGTCGTCGGCGGGGCTGACGCTGGGGTCGATGCGCACGTCCATGTTGGTGTGGCGCACGTACCGGTCCTGGAAGTTGTACGACTGGAGCCGGCTGGCCGCGGTGTTGGCCCAGCGTGCCTGCACGCGGCTCTCCTCGGCGGCTGTCAGGTTCAGGATGGAACCGTGGCGCTTCTTCGTCCCGCCCATGTTGTAGCTTCCCGACGCCTGCTTCTGGTAGGTGGCGGGATGGGACGGGTCGGTCGTCATGACCGGCATGTAACCGCCGCTGGAGGCATATTGGTCGAGGTAGAGGGCCCACGTGTTGCTGCCGTTGAACTTCATCCACATCGGGCCTTCGACCTGTGAGCCGGTGAGGCCGATGCCCGAGAGGTTGCCGAGGCTGGTCCACGCCCCGAGGATCGAGTTGCTGCCTTCGAGCGTGATCTGGCCGTCGCCGGAGGCGCGCACGTAGCGGTAGTCGCCGACGCCTGTCGGCACTTCGATGATCTGGGTGTCGATGATCTCCTGGCTGCCGGGTCGCTCGATGTAGATCTGCGGGGTGGTGATGGAGCGGAAGTCGCTGGTGTGCGCGTAGTAGATGCGGTGCTTCGTCGCGCCGTTGAAGGGCTTGTTCGTCGCCCAGTACAGGACGTAGTCGTTGGTGGCCGGGTTCCAGATCGCTTCCGGTGCCCATGCGTTGCGGCCGTCGGGGATCGCGCCGGCGACGTTGAGCAGCCACGGCTGCGACCAGGTGACCAGGTCCGCCGACTCCCACACCACAAGATTGCGGCTGCCGTCGTTGATGGACTGGTTCCACGTCTGCCCGCAGCCGATGCACAGGTCGGTGGCGATGATCCAGTACTTGTCGCCGCCCGGGGCGCGGACCAAGGCCGGGTCGCGCACCCCCTTCGTGCCGACCGTGGAGCGCAGGGCCATGCCTCCGCCGTTGAGGTCGTTCCAGCGCACGCCGTCCGTGCTGTGCGAGAAGTAGATCTGCTGACCGGTCGCTCCCTCCCCGATGAAGTGCGTCATCAGGTAGCCCGGATCGGCCGCGGCCGCCGGTTGCGGTGTGGTCAGGGCTTGGCCGGTGAAGAGGAGGCAGGCGGCGAGCAATATCGCCGACAGTCGGGCGCGAAGCGCAGACATCTACATCTCCTGTCGTTCTGCGAGTGCCGCAGCGGGTGAAGAGGGAAGCGCGGTGGCGGGGAAGCCGGTTCCGGTGCCGGCGGGACGTGACCGGCTACCGCACGATGCGGAAGGGGCCGGATCCGGCCAGCGGCAGGTTTCCTGGTGCGGTGCTTTTCGCTGTGGTGACGGCGTCACGGGGCACACAATGCGGGTGCGTGGTGTGACGGCTCGTGGGGTGAGGTCACGGTTGTCGCCCGGATGGGGCGGTCGTGGTTCGGGGCCGACCTGGACGGTCGTTTGATCCGAGCGCCGTGCACGAGGTGCGGCGAGGCGGTCTGTGGTTTTCCGGCTCCTGTGAAGTGCTTCAAACTGTGTGCTGCTTCGGCGTCTTGTTATGTGACTCCCGTTGTCGCTTGTGTCAAAGGGTCTTCGGCGTAACGGCGCTGACCGATAAATCGAACAACGTTCGTGTGATCGGCCAGACGCTAGATGTGGGAAGCGGATGCGTCAATACCTCCGACATCCCTAGTCCGCGGAACCTGAAAAGGCTGGTCGCTGTCGGCGAATGCGCCGCCACAAGGCCTAGGCGGTTGGTCATGTGATTCGGGCTGCGTTGGCGTTCTCCCGGCATAATCCACGCCCGGACAGTGGCTGTTGACCAGCGGGGAGTTTCTGTGTCAGCGGGTGTGCTGGAGCTTGGCCAGGATTTCGGTGGTGGTGGCGGTCTCGCCGAGGCGGGGGAAGATGTTGTGGATGCTGTTGTGGTGGGCGCCGGGGTTCATGTCGGTCATCGCGTCGGTGGCGAGGACGACGTTGTAGCCGTGTTCGTGTGCGGTCCGGGCGGAGGATTCCACGCCGATGCTGGTGGCGACGCCCGCCAGAACGACCTGGGTGACGCCGGCCTGCTGTAGGTCGTCGTGGAGGGTGGTGCCGCCGAAGGCGCTCCACCGCTGTCGCAGGACGCGGATGTCACCCTGTTGCGGGGCGAGTTCATCGACCGGGTCGGCAAAGTCCGGCTGCGGGGTGAAGTCCGCGGGCCCGCTCACGTCGGTGCGTCCGGGGGCGTCGCCCAGGATGCTCACCAGCGCCACCGGCAGACCGCGGGAGCGGAAGGCGGCGGCCAGTTCGGCGGCGTGCTGGATGACCTGCTTCAGGCCGTCGTCCCCGCCCGGCATGGCGAGGATGCCCTTTTGCAGGTCGATCACGACCAGGGCGGGCTTGGCGTCAACCGTGGAGAGTGTCACTTCGGTTTCCGTTCTCGTACGTGACGGGGCGCGCCCGCCTGTGCGCCGCAGGGGGTGGTACGGCCCCGCAAAGCCATTTCGATACGATGTAACGTAACGTTGTCGCGTTAGGCTGTCAAACATGGGACGCCCACGAGAGCACGACGAACACACCGCCCGAGCCCTCCTCGAGGCGGCGGAGCGCGCCATCCAGCGGGACGGGCCGGAGGGGATCTCCATCCGGGGGGTGGCATCGGAGGTCGGCACGACCACCCGCGCCGTCTACAGCCTGTTCGGCTCCAAGCAGGGCCTCATCGCCGCGCTGGCGGCCCACGCCTTCGACCTGCTGCGCACGGTGATGGAGCAACTACCCGAAACACCGGCGCCCGACGACGACCTCATCGAGGCGGGCCTGGTGATCCGCCGGTTCGCCCTCGAGCACCCTTCCCTGTTCCGCATCGTCTTCCGGAACACGGCGGACCCCTTCATGCACAGCCAGCCCACCGTCCGCTCCGCATCCGCCCGCGCCCTTGACGTCCTCAAGGCGAAGGTGGCGCGGCTGGCCGCCGCGGGACTGCTGGGCACCACCGGCGCCGGCGAGGCGACCGTGCACTTCCGCGCATTGTGCGACGGCCTGGCCGGACTCGAACTCGGCGGCACATCGGCCATCCCCGCCGACGACGGCGAGCGACTGTGGCGCGCGGGGCTCCGCGCCCTCGTACGCGGCTTCAGGCCGGATGCGGCGCCGGACTCGTCCTGATGGACGCCGTCTGGCAGGTGATCGTCGCGGGCACGGTGATCGGCGCCGGCGTCGGACTGGCCTCCGCGACGCTGCCCACCCTGATCATGAGCGCGGTCGACCCGACCCGGACCGGTGCGGCCAACGCGCTGAACGCCCTCATGCGCTCCATCGGATCATCGGTGTGCAGCGCGGTGGTCGCCGCGGTGCTCGCCCACCAGGTCATGGACTTCCACGGAACACCCGTACCGGACCTGAGCGGCTTCCGTACCTCCTTCCTCATCACCATGGCCTCGCTGCTGCTGGCCCTGGTCCTCGCGGCGCTCCTGCCCAGGACACCACTCGCCGCACCGGACGACCAGGAGACCGCTCGTCACCGAGGCGCTCCCGCCTGAGCCCCTCGACCCGGTCGGCCCGCCCTGGCCCAACCCTCTGCGTCCCTCTGCGTCACAGCATGGCGCGCAGGTGGCTGACGGTGACGCAGTGGTAGGCGGGCGGTGAGGGTGCGCAGGATCTCGGGGACGCCCGCGACCGAGGTGGAGTGGATGTCGTGCAGGAAGACGACATCGTTGGGCTGGGCCTCGATGATGACGGTCTGGGCGGCCTTGGCGGCGTCGCGGTACTTCCGTGGAGATGTGGCCCGTCAGTCCGTTCAGCCGGACCAGTCCCCAGATCGAACCGCACGTCCGGCACGTGGTGCTCCTCCCGGGCGATGGTCAGGAGTACGCCTGGCGGTCCGTCAGGGCAGGCGGCCGGACAAGCAGTTCTCGGACTCCGTACTTTTTCTTGACGCGGCAATGACAACGATGGCTTGATGTCTGGGAGCGCTCCCACCTACTCAGGGAAGGGACCATCATGCGCAGCACTCGGCAGTTGTCGTTCCTGTGGATCCTTCTGGCCACGCTTCTGCTGTCGCTCGGCGTGACACTCGCGTCGTCGGCCCCATCGTCGGCCGCGGCCGGCCGTGCCGCGGCCCCCGCGCGCATCATGCCGCTGGGCGACTCGATCACCGGCTCACCAGGCTGCTGGCGGGCACTGCTGTGGAACCGTCTGCGGAGCTATGGATACACGGACATCGACTTCGTCGGTACCCGCAACCAGCAGGGCTGCGGCCAGGCATTCGACGGTGACAACGAAGGTCACGGCGGTGAGTTGGTGACCAATGTGGCGGATCGGAACCTGCTTCCCGCCCGGCTGTCGGCGACGCGGCCAGACATCGTTGTCATGCACTTCGGTACGAACGACGTGTGGAGCAGTATCGCCCCCGACCGCATCCTGGCCGCCTACACCAAGCTGGTGCGGCAGATGCGGGCGTCCAACCCGGACATGAAGGTCCTTGTCGCGCAGTTGATCCCGATGAACCCCGCCAACTGCACCGGCTGCGCACAGCGTGTCGTCGACCTCAACGCGCGGATTCCCGCCTGGGCGCGGGCGACGAGCACCAGCCGTTCTCCCGTGACGGTCGTCGACCAGTGGACGGGCTTCAGCACCGCGACCGACACCTACGACGGGGTGCATCCCTCCGCCTCCGGTAACGAGAAGATCGCTGCCCGCTGGTATCCGGCCCTCAGTGCTCTCCTCGGCAGGAGCATGCCGCGCAACCCCGGCAACCCCGGGCGGTGAGAAGTCCGCCCGTACGGCCGTTCTCCGGGCCGCCTCCTCCTGGAAAGGCGGCTACCGGGGCGGGACGACGGCCGCCAATGCGGCGTGGAACGGCACCCTGGCCCCGGGTGCGAGCGCCACCCTCGGCTTCCTTGCGGCCACTCCGGCGACGGCCGGCACCCCCGGGCCCGCCGCCAACTGCACCGCATGAGCCACCACCTCCTGACGCACCATCACCCCCCATTCGGAGTCGCCATGAAATCCCGCACCCGCACCGTCCCACGAGTGGCCGCCGTTGTGGCCGCTCTCCTGGGCCTCCTCGTCCCCTTGCTTGCCTTCGGCGCCCCGGCCCAGGCCGCACCCACCGGCTTCCGCGTCCAGAACGGCCGGTTACTGGAGGCGTCCGGGAACGACTTCGTGATGCGTGGCGTCAACCACGCCCACACCTGGTACCGGAATCAGACCAACTCCTTCGCCCACATCAAGGCCAAGCGTGCCAACACCGTGCGCGTGGTCCTCGCCAGCGGTGACCGCTGGACCCGCAACGACACCGCCGACGTGGCGAGCATCGTCTCCCGGTGCAAGCAGAACCGGCTCATCTGCGTCCTGGAGGTTCACGACACCACGGGGTACGGCGACCAGAGCGGAGCGATCACCCTCTCCCGCGCGGCCGACTACTGGATCAGCGTGAAGAGTGCCCTGGCCGGTCAGGAGAAGTACGTCATCGTCAACATCGGCAACGAGCCATACGGCAACAACAATTCCGCGCGCTGGACGGCCGACACCAAAGCGGCCATCCAGAAGCTGCGGAACGCCGGGTTCAACCACACGCTCATGGTGGACGCGCCCAACTGGGGCCAGGACTGGGCCTTCACCATGCGGGACAACGCGGCCTCGGTCTTCGCTGCCGACCCCGACCGCAACACGGTCTTCTCCGTCCACATGTACGGCGTCTTCAACACGGCCGCCAAGGTGAATGACTACCTGAACCGCTTCGTCGCCGCCAAACTCCCCATCGTCGTAGGCGAGTTCGGCCACAACCACTCCGACGGCAACCCCGACGAGGACGCCATCCTGGCCACCACCCAGCGGCTCGGCCTCGGCTACCTCGGCTGGTCCTGGAGCGGCAACAGCAGCGACGTCGGGTACCTGGACATGGTGACGAGCTTCGACCCGAGCCGTCTCACCTCCTGGGGACAGCGGATCTTCAACGGCGCGAACGGCATAGCCGCCACGTCGAAGGAGGCCGCGGTCTACTCCGGGCGATGACACCACTCCCGGGAGACCGCCGTACGGGAGGCGGTCTCGGCATGGGGCATGGGGCCGAGCTGACCTCAGCCGCTGCCGTCCGCACGATCGGCACCTCCGGCATGCCCTCGCCGGCCTCGCGCCGAGGGTGTCGTACACCTCGGCCGTAGGCGGTCTGCGGCGTCGGCTGCAGGTGACGAACGAGCGGACCGGCGGCTTCCAGAGGTCACCCTCTTCGCACTGTGGCCTGTGGCCTGTGGCCTGTCATGAGTGTGCCATCAGGTGATTCGCCGCCCCTGCCGATACGACGTCTGCGAACACGTCAAGGACTTGGAGGAACGGACAATGCATATGCACACCACTGATATCCCGGTGCCCGAGGGCACCGGAACGAGGCGGGCGAGACTCCGGCCGAGGAGCGGGCTGGTCGGACTGCGGGCGGCAGCGGTCGCGGCCGTGATCGGGCTGGTCGCCGCGCTGGTCTCGATGCAGCCGGCGTCGGCTCGGGAGAGCTCCTACCAGCGGGGTCCGGACCCCACGGTGAGCAGTGTCGCGGCCCAGCGGGGCACGTTCGCCACCGCAGAGATGAGTGTGGCGCCGGGCAACGGGTTCAACGGCGGGCGGATCTACTACCCGACAGACACCAGCCTGGGCACCTGGGGCGCGGTCGCGGCCGTGCCCGGCTACACCGCCCGGTGGGACGCCGAAGGTGCCTGGATGGGGCACTGGCTCGCCTCCTTCGGGTTCGTCGTCATCGGCATCGACACCAACAGCCCCAACGACTACGACACCGCCCGCGGAACCCAACTGCTCGCCGCGCTGGACTACCTCACCCAGAAGAGCCCGGTGCGCGACCGCGTCGACGCCGGCCGACTGGGTGTGATCGGGCACTCCATGGGGGGTGGCGGCGCCATCAGCGCGGCCGAGCGGCGGCCGTCGCTGAAGGCCGCCGTGCCGCTCGCGCCGTTCTCTCCCTCACAGAACCTGTCCACTCTGCGGGTCCCGACGATGATCATGGGCGCTCGGGACGACGGCACCGTCACCCCGTCCTACCTCGACGGCCTCTACGCCGGCATACCGGCGGCCACGCAGAGTGCCTTCATCGAGCTCACCAGCGGCGGCCACGGCTTCCCCACCTGGGGGAACTCGAACGTGACGCGCCGTATGATCCCCTGGCTGAAGATCTTCCTCGACAACGACACCCGCTACACCCAGTTCCTGTGCCCGTCGCCGGCGGACTCCAGCAACATCTCCCGGTCCCGGACCAAGTGTCCGTACGTGCCGCCGGGCGGGACGACCCCGCCGCCGAGCGGCGGACAGGTCGTCGGCGCCGGGTCCGGCCGCTGCCTGGACATACCCAATTCGTCGCAGACCAACGGCACCCAGGTCCAGCTGTCGGACTGCTCGGACAGCGCCAACCAGAAGTGGGCACGCACCGACACCGCGGAACTGCGCGTGTACGGCGGCAAGTGCCTGGACGCCGAGGGCTCCGGCACCTCCCCCGGCACACGAGCCATCATCTGGGACTGCCACGGAGGAACCAACCAACGCTGGAACGTCAACGCCAACGGCACCATCACCAGCGTAGGGTGCGGCCTGTGCCTGGACGCGTACAACGCCGGCACGGCCAACGGCACCCCAGTGGTCCTGTGGACCTGCAACGGCGGGTCCAACCAGCAGTGGGCCCTCCGGTGAAGCAGGCCGGAGCCGGTACCTGAGGACGGCTGAAACCGGAGTGCCGGGCACCCGGCACTCCGGCTTCAACACCGTGGTGTCCGGCACGAGTGGCGAAGGCTGCGCACCCGTCCTGACTGTCTCGACCAACGGGGAACGGGGAGCGGAGCAGGTCCACCTGGGAAGTATCAGCTGGTCCAAGCCGTGTCTCTCCGATCACTATTGCGGGCCACTCGACCCGTAACCTCCGCCCCCTTCGCAAGCGCGGATTCCCCGTCCGACGGTCCCGCTGACGACGACGCGGTGACGGGCGGCCCGTGTCGGCCACCTTCTGGGCCAGAGCCGCACCGGCGGACCTGCCAGACCTCGGACACGCCCTGATCCGGCTGCCGGAGACGCGCAACTGCGCCGCGATCAGCGGCCCCAACAACCTCATTCTGCAGGCCAACCTGCATTCGGTGGCCGACGTCCTCCGCTTCGAAACTCACCTGGCCGCCGCGCACCCCGACCTCGACATCGTCGAACGGGTGATCACCATGCGGTACGAGAAGCTGTTGGGCCATCTCCTCGACCACCACGGCCGCTCCATCGGAACCGTCCCTCCGGACATCTGGGCCGAACCGTGCGGAGACCTCTGACCTGACGTCGACCGGGTCAGCGCCTGGAAGAACAAAATTGCCTGGAGTCCCGGCAAGTTGACACCTACGGGGGCGGCTGTCCAGTCCGGGCTCGTGCCTTAGAGGCCGCAGTGAACGATGTCGCTGCCGATCACGGTGAGGGTGGGGGAGAGGTCGAGGAGGTCGGCGGCGGGACAGGTGAGCGGGTCGGCGGGGTAGGCGACCAGGTCGGCGGGCGTGCCAGGGGCGAGCATGGCGGGGCGGCGCAGGAGTTGGGCTCCGGCGGCCGCCCTGGAGTCCGACGGGCGGGCCCCCTACACCGAACTGGCCCGGCAGGTCGACAGCACCGCGCTCACCATCCGCCGTCGCACCGAGCGCCTCGCGGGCCGCGCCGTACGGCTGGCTGCCGAGGTGGACCTGGCCCTCCTCGGCGTCCATGCCGAAGCCCAGCTGTGGATCACCCTGGCCCTCCACGCCCTCGACCGGACCGCACAGGCCCTCAGCCACAACACCCAGATCCGGTTCACCGCCGCCACCACCGGACCCGCCAACCTGCCGGCCACCGTGGCCGCGATCGACCTCCACGCCCTCCAAGACCTGCTCACCGACTCCCTCGGCGCCCTACAGGACATCGTTGCCGTGGAGACCACACCGATCCTGAACACCGCCAAACGCGCCGGACTCCTGCGTGCCCGGCCGCCGCACGTCCCACCGCGTGGTCGATGAGCGGATGGCGCAGCCGTCCGGTGCAGCCGGACGGACGTGGAGCTTTCACACGGCGCCGGATGAGCGTGCCATCCGGCTGGTGGAGGTCGGCTCGTGTCTGCCCATTGCGCGAAGAGTGGCGAGCATCCATTATCAGGAATCCTGTTACTTCAACATTGTAAGAATGGTGATCAAGCCATGCCATTGAGCCCCAGAATCCAGGCCAGAGGGATCCAACTGCTGCTCGGTCGCATGATGGCGCGCGTCCACAAGGACCTGCGCTTTACGGACATCCCGAAGCGCGCCGAAGCCCTCCGGGTGGAGACCGGCGCCGGCCCGGTGCCTTGCACGGTCTACCGCCCGCCGGCCGACACCAGAACTCCTGCCCCCGTGTATGTCAACTTCCACGGCGGTGGTTTCGTGGTCGGCCGCCCGGAGCAGGACGACCACATCTGCCGTTACATAGCCGCCACGGCCGGCTGTGTCGTGATCAACGTGGACTACGCCGTCGCCCCGCAGCGGCAGTTTCCGGTGCCCGTCACCCAGGCGTACGACGTCACCGCGTGGGTCGCCGAGAACGGCCCCGCCCACGACTGGGACGGCTCGCGCCTCGCCGTGGGCGGACACAGCGCCGGGGCCAACCTGACGGCCGCGGTCTGCCGCATGGCCCGGGACCGCGGCACCTTCTCGCCCCGGCTCCAGATCATCGACTCCGCACCGCTCGACCAACTCGCCGACCCGGCCACCAAGCAGTCCCTCATCGCCAAGCCGCTGCTCAGCCCCCAGCTCATGCGGGTCTTCACCGCCGCCTACGTCCCCGACCCCGCCGACCGTGCCGACTCCCTCGTCTCGCCCGCACTGGCCGATGACCTCGCCGGGCTCCCTCCCGCCCTGGTCATCACCGCGGAGAACGACCGCCTGCGTGACGAGGGCGACGCCTACGCCAAGGCTCTGGAGGCCGCAGGCGTTCCGGTCATCCACCGTGTCTTTGAGGGAGTCGATCACTACTTCACCCATATCGGTCCGGTACCGGCGGGAAAAGCAGCCATCGACGTGATGGCCTCCACCTTGCGCACCGCACTCAGCGTCTGAGGCCGGCCAGTCGAGGCAGATGAACGCGGTTCCGGCGGCTTCTCAGCGACCGGTGCGGCGAATGACCGAACGGCAGCGTCGGTCAAGGTAGTGGACGGCAAGCCGCAGGTGCCGGAAGGCCAGGTTGCGGGTCTTCTTGTGTGTGGGGGGAGCGGTGATAGATCTGCTGGGCGATCACCGCGAGCCGGAACAGGCCGAAGACCTCGGCCTTGATGGCCGCGCTGGTGCGGTTGAGATGGGAGGCGACCTGCTCGGGGGTGAGGTTGGTGAGATCGGGGTGGTTCCAGGAGTGGTTGCCGACCTCGTGTCCGGCTTTCGCTTCGGCGCGCACCAGCTCGGGGTGGGCGGCGACGTTCTGGCCGGTGGTGAAGAAGGTGGCGCGCGCCTTGTACTCCGCGAGGTGGTCAGCAGGCCGCGGTCTCCGGCGCCGCCGGTCCGTCGTCGAAGGTCAGCGCGATGCACTTGACCTTCTTGCAGCACCACCTGACGCAGCCCGGCAGCGACGATGCCGCACTGCTCATCGCTAAGCTGCCCCGTGACGAAGCTTCCTCCTCGTTGAACGCCGGAAAGACGCGCCGCTTCAGCTCCTCACCTTGATCTGTCAGGCTCAGAAGCACCAGCCTGCCGTCGGTGGGGTGATCGGCTCTCTGTACAAGCCCACACCTTTCCAGCGTCCGGGCAACCCCGGTGAGCGTGCCCTTGGAGATCCCGGCCTCTGTCCCGTGTCATCGATCCAGCTTCGTCACGCGGAACTGGCGTCGTCGAGGCGGCCCCGGACCTCGGTGGCAGGGACGCAGAATGCGGCCGACATGCGGCCGACGCCGTTCGAGCTGATCCGCGCGCGATTCCCCTCCGGCCGGAGCGGCCTCGGTCGGGCGAAACCACCTGCGACCGTCGCCGCGTGCACCCGCTGGTGCTGTGACCGCGTAGGTTCGCCGGGTTGGGTTGGGCAGAGCCGTCGTTTTCAGAGATCGCATTCCGACCAGAGCCCGGTGTCAGAGCCTCCCGGTAGCGTGCCGGCAACCAGATCCGACTCCTATTCGGGAGAACTACCGTGGACATTCTGCTCATCGCCGGCTTGTGGCTCGACGGATCCGCCTGGGACGACGTCGCGCCCGAACTCACCGCGCTCGGCCACCGTCCCGTGCCTCTCACCCTCCCGGGACAGGGCGACGGTACCGCCTCCGCGACGCTGGACGACCAGTTGGAAGCAGTGCTTGCCGCAGTTGACGCGGCGCCCGGAATGCCCCTGGTGGTAGGGCACTCCGCAGCATCGACCTTGGCCTGGCTGGCCGCCGATGCGCGACCGGAGAAGGTGGCCAAGGTCGCCCTGATCGGTGGCTTCCCCGCCGCCGATGGGCGGGCCTACGCCGATCACTTCGCGATCGAGGGCGGCGCCATGCCCTTCCCGGGCTGGGATCCCTTTGAGGGCGCTGACGCCGCCGATCTGGACCAGCAGACCCGGGACCGCTTCGCCTCCGCCGCCGTTCCCGTCCCCGAGGCGGTCGCCAGGGGAGTCGTACGCTTGACCAACGAGCGCCGCTTCGACGTTCCGGTTGTGGTTATCTGCCCCGAGTTCACCCCCGCCCAGGCCGAGGAGTGGGTCGCCGCCGGTGAGAGTCCTGAGCTCGCCCGCGCTACCCACCTTGAGTACGTGGACCTCGATTCGGGCCACTGGCCGATGGCCACCCGTCCCCGCGAACTCGCCCGCGTCCTGGCAAAGGCCGCCAACTCCTAGCGGTGCCAGGTTGGGTGGTCAGGCCGCGGTCAGTAGTGGTCTGCCGCCCCAGCGGAGGCCCTTCTCGCTGCGGATGCGGGCACGTTCCTTGCGCTGGGCCGCGAGAACATCGGGATGACGGGCGTTGTCGTTCCGCCGGCGCAGATAGGCGTGCAGGGCACGGGTCTGCGCGGTGTGGCTGCGGTGGTTGGAGTTGGCGATTCCGGCTCGAACAGTGCCATCTGCCCGACTCCGGATGGGGGATGCTCAACCTTTCGGGCGGCGTCGTAACCGCAGGCAAAGAGTGGACGGACGGCGGCTCGGTGCACGAGGTGCACTCCCTCAAGCGCCGCGCGGCTACCGCGACCCGGCCTGTGCCCATACGGCCGCAGTTCTTACGCATGCTCCGCGCACACATCGAGCGCTTCGGCGTGGCGCCGGACCGCCGACTGTTCCGGAACCAGGCCGGCAACTACGTGAACGCAGCTGCATATGGCACAACGTGGGCGCGGGCACGGAAGTACGTCCTGACCCGTACGGAACTCGCCTCCAAGCTGGCCAAGCGGCCCTACCATCTCCGCCACGCCGGGATCTCGTTCTGGCTGTACTCCGGTGTGGACCCCGCCGAGTGCGCTCGTCGCGCGGGCCAGAGCATTGAGGTCCTCTTCCGAGCGGGACAGCGGTGGGAGGAACTGGGAGTTATGACGTAAGTCGGTCCTTGCTCCGGGCGGGCCGAGAAGAAGGCGCCTGGCGGGCAAAAGCCCAGGTCAGGCGCCTTTTTTCGTGCCTCTAGAAGAAGCCCAGCTTCCTCGGTGAATACGACACCAGAAGGTTCTTCGTCTGCTGATAATGCTCCAGCATCATTTTGTGCGTCTCGCGGCCGATTCCGGACTGCTTGTAGCCGCCGAACGCCGCATGCGCCGGGTAGGCGTGGTAGCAGTTCGTCCAGACCCGGCCCGCCTGGATCGACCGGCCGGCCCGGTACGCCGTGTTCATGTCGCGGGTCCAGACGCCCGCGCCGAGGCCGTACAGCGTGTCGTTGGCGATCTTGATGGCGTCGTCGAAGTCGTCGAAGGAGGTCACCGAGACCACCGGACCGAAGATCTCCTCCTGGAAGATCCGCATGCGGTTGTCGCCCTCGAAGATCGTCGGCTGGACGTAGTAGCCGCCCTTCAACTCACCGTCGTAGTCGACGCGTTCACCGCCGGTGAGAACCCTCGCGCCCTCCTGCCGGCCGATGTCCAGGTAGGAGAGGATCTTCTCCAGCTGGTCGTTGGATGCCTGCGCGCCGATCATCGTGTCGGTGTCGAGGGGATGGCCCGGCTTGATCAGCTCGGTGCGGGCGACGGCCGCCTCCAAGAATTCGGCGTAGTGGCCGCGTTGGACCAGCGCCCGGGACGGGCAGGTGCACACCTCGCCCTGGTTGAGCGCGAACATGGTGAAGCCTTCCAGCGCCTTGTCACGGAAGTCGTCGTTCTGCGCCCATACGTCGTCGAAGAAGATGTTGGGCGACTTGCCGCCGAGCTCCAGCGTGACCGGCTTGATGTTCTCCGAGGCGTACTGCATGATCAGCCGCCCCGTCGTGGTCTCACCCGTGAACGCCACCTTCGCCACCCGCGGGCTGGACGCCAGCGGCTTGCCCGCCTCCGCGCCGAAGCCGTTGACGATGTTCACCACACCCGGCGGGAGCAGATCGGCGACCAGGCTCATCCAGTAGTGGATGGAGGCCGGCGTCTGCTCGGCCGGCTTGATGACGACGGCGTTGCCCGCGGCGAGGGCGGGCGCCAGCTTCCAAGTCGCCATGAGGATGGGGAAGTTCCAGGGGATGATCTGCGCGACGACGCCGAGCGGCTCGTGGAAGTGGTATGCCACGGTGTCGTCGTCGAGTTCGCCGAGCGAGCCTTCCTGGGCGCGGATCGCGCCCGCGAAGTAGCGGAAGTGGTCGATGGCGAGCGGGATGTCGGCCGCCAGCGTCTCACGCACCGGCTTGCCGTTCTCCCAGCTCTCGGCGACGGCCAGCGGCTCCAGGTGCGCCTCCATGCGGTCGGCGATCTTGAGCAGGATGTCGGAGCGCTCGGTCACCGACGTGCGGCCCCAGGTCGGGGCGGCCGCGTGCGCCGCGTCGAGCGCCCGCTCCACGTCCTGCGCCGTGCCGCGCGCGATCTCCGCGAACGGCTGCCCGTTCACCGGGGACGGGTTCTCGAAGTACTGTCCGCGGGCCGGCGGCACGTACTCGCCACCGATGAAGTGGTCGTAGCGCGCCTGGTAGGAGACGATCGCGCCCTCGGTGCCGGGCGCCGCGTAACGAGTCATGCTGCACTGCCTCCTTCAGAAGCGCTGCCCGCCGTTGGGCAGCTCTCGGCGCGAGGCTAGGCGGCGGCACGTTGCACGTACGTTGCGTGGCGCGAGCCTTTGGTCAGCGGGCCGTCTGACGTGGCCACGCGGCCGGTGCCGCCAGCTCGGACTCCAGCGCGGCGAGGCGGGACCGGACCGCCGGGGTCGGTCGTACCGCGGCGAGCGCCCGCCATACGTCGAGGTCGTCCTCGCCCCACGGCGCGTGCGCCCAGTCCGCCAGCAGGTCGGGATCGCGACGGGCGATCAACGCCGTACGCAGACCGTCGGCGAGACGGCGCCGCAGGCGCACCACCGCCGGGGCCTGGGAGCCCGGCAACAGCGGACCGGCGTACGCCGAAGCGGCCGCCGTGACCGCGCCGGTCTCCAGCCGCCGCTCGACGACGGAGACGTCGGACTCGACCGGGACGGTGAGCCGGTAGGGACGTGAGGCCAGCAGGCCGGGGCCGAGAATCCTGCGCAGCCGGGCCAGTTCGGCGCGCAGCGTCACCGGCGTCACCGACTCGTCCTCGTACAGCGCGCACAGCAGCTCGTCGCCGGTCAGCCCCTCCGGGTGGCGGGCCAGCAGCACCAGCAGCTCGCTGTGCCGGCGGCTGAGCCTGATCCGCCGACCGCCGCTCAGCAGTTGCGCCTCGTCACGGCCCAGCGCTATCAGCTCGGGCGTGTCCGCGGCCGGGCCGACGGGCGGGAGCAACGCCAGCTGTGACTCGGCGGCGCGCGCCACGGCCTGCACGAAACCCAGGCTGTGCGGATGCGCGAGCCCGTCCCCGCCGGTGATGTCCACGGCGCCGAGCACCCGCCCGGAGCGCGGATCGTGCACCGGGGCCGCCGCACACGTCCAGGGCTGCACGCGCCGTATGAAGTGCTCGGCCGCGAACACCTGCACGGGCCGGTCGACGGCGACGGCCGTGCCCGGCGCGTTCGTCCCGACCGCGGACTCCGCCCACCGCGCACCCGGCACGAAGTTCATCCGCCCCGCCCTCCGGCGGGTGGTCGCATGCCCCTCGACCCACAGCAGCCTGCCGTGCTCGTCGCACACCGCCAGGAGATGCTCGCCGTCGGCCGCGAACGTGCCCAGCAGTTCCCGGAACAGCGGCATCACCCTCGCCAGCGGATGCTCGGCCCGGTAGGCGCCGAGGTCACCGTCCACGAGCTCCACGTTCGCGGTGCCGTCGGGTCCGACACCGGCCCGAGCGGAACGCCGCCACGAGTCGGCCACCACCGAACGGACCGGACGCGGCACGGTGCCCGCCTCGGTGAACGTCTCGTGCGCGCGACGCAGCATCCGCACACGCTCGGCAGGGTCGGCCCCCGGCTCCAGGGCCACCCATGGATCGGTCAACTCGGCCTCCCTGAACGGCGGTGCGCTTGGG
Source organism: Streptomyces sp. SA15 (assembly GCF_002291145.1). Lineage (GTDB taxonomy): Bacteria > Actinomycetota > Actinomycetes > Streptomycetales > Streptomycetaceae > Streptomyces. The sequence goes on along the minus strand of NZ_NTGE01000044.1, from coordinate 10,501 downwards.
CCCATCGTCACGCCGGTTACGCGCGCCGACAACCGTTTCGACCACGCTCACCCGAACGACGATCCTGCCGCCGCGGTCAGACGAAGTTGACCAGCCGTATATAGCGCGTCCAGTCCCAGTTCGGGCCGGGATCGGTGTGATCCGTGCCCGGCACCTCGTGATGCCCGATGATGTGCGCACGGTCCTTCGGGATGCCGTACTTCGTACAGATCGCCGCCGTCAGTCTGGCCGACCGCTCGTACAGGGCATCGGTGAAATAGGCCGGCTGGTCCACCCACCCTTCGTGCTCGACGCCGATGCTGCGGGTGTTGTGGTCCCAGTTCCCCGCGTGCCAGGCGACGTCGGCCTCGCGGACGCACTGCGCCACGTGCCCGTCGGCCGACCGGACGAGGTAGTGCGCGGACACCTTCTTCTTCGGGTTCTGGAAGATGGACAGCGTGCCGGCGTACGTCTCCTGCGTGACATGGATGATCACGTGGTCGAGCGGATACGTCGTGGGGCGGTCGGACGCCGTGTAGTTGGACGGGGTCGCCGGTTGCCACTCGGCCAAGGGGTAGTCGATCGCTCGGGGTTCGGCTCCGGTGCGTGCCCGCGGGAGCAGCGCGTACGGGACGGCGGCCAGGGCGGCGCCCCGCAGCAGCCGTCGCCTGCTGGGGATCGGTCTTGCGCGGTCCATGGACGAGTGCCTCCCCGACATGTGAACCCCCCTTGTCCACGCCTACACGCACCATCGCCACTACGGCGGGTGCGCCTCGCGTGAATCACGGTACGGCGCTTGCTGGTTGGGCGAAGAGCAGGCTGTACTTCGGTGGACGACGGCGGAACTGTGGAAAACTCGCTCACCCGGACGGGTGAAGGCGGCGGTGAACGCGGCCCGGGATCAGGTCCGTTCGGCCACACCCGCCGGATCGTCCAGGACAGCCCGCACCACCGAGTGCGCGGCCCCCAGCAGCGGCCCCTCGGGGCCGAGCCGTGACACGGACACGGGACAGGCCGGCCCTGCCGTGCGCCGGGCCAACTCGTCGCGCAGGGACGGCAGCAGCCAGGGCGCGAGCCCGGCCAGCGCACCGCCGAGCACGACGCCTTCCGGATCCAGCAGGTTGACCGCACCCGTCAGCGCGATGCCGAGCGCCTCTCCCGCGTCGTGCAGGGCCCGTCGTACGGCCGCGTCGTCGTTCGCGGCGCGCCCCGCGAGCAGTCCGACGCGGTCCTCGCCCGGCTCGAGACCGGCCGCGCGCAGCACCGCTTCCTCACCGGCGTACTGCTCCAGACACCCGCGCCCGCCGCACGGGCACTCGGGCCCGTCGGGGCGGACCGGCACATGCCCCAACTCGCCCGCGAAACCACGCGTCCCGCGCAGCACCCGCCCGTCCACCACGACCGCCGCGCCGATGCCGATCTCCGCCGACACATGCAGGAAGTCGCGGGGGGTGCCCTCCCCGAGCCAGAGTTCCGCGAGAGCGCCGAAGTTGGCCTCGTTGCCCACGGTCAGCGGGAAGTCGGCGGGCAGCAGGGCGCCGAGGTCCGTGTCGTTCCAATGGAGGTTCGGGGCCCGTACGACGGTACGGGCGTCGCGCGCCACCAGCCCGGGGACGGCCACGGCCAGGCCCGCGGGCCACAGGCCCTCGCCGTCCGCCTCGGCGACGACCCGGCGCACCAGCGCGGTGAGCTCCGCGATCACCGGCCCGGGCGTACGGCCCCGGTTCGCGCCGTGCCGCACGGCTCTGAACCGCACCTCCCCGCGCAGATCGACCGCACAGACCGCGAGGTGGTCGACGCCGATCTCGGCGCCGATCCCTGCGGGACCGCGCCGGCTGACGGCGAGCGCCGACCCGGGCCGGCCCACCCGGCCGGGCCGCTCCGGGCCCAACTCCTCCAGGAGCCCTGAGCGGATGAGCTCGTCGACGAGGGTCGACACCGCCGCACGGGTCAGCCCGATCCGCGAGGCGACGGCGGCTCGGGACAGCGGGCCCTCGGCGCTGACGGTGTGCATCACCCGGGCCAGGTTGCGGCGGCGCATGCCCTGCTGGGTGTCGGGCAGCGCACGCCCCGGCCCGGCCGGGTGAGCCTCGTGCAGCGGTGCGGTCATGCCTCCGTCCGTCCTCGGTCGGTGTCGGCCGGTGGGCCTGTGCGAGAAGACGCCCGTCAGTGGGCTTGCGGCCCTCGCTCCAGCAGCGGGGCCGCGTCGGAGAGTACCCCGGCGATCCTGGCCAGCGTCGCCTCGTCCCGCTCCACCGCCTCCAGCACCGGTCCGGCGGCCGTGTTCCAGCGCCGGGCGACCGCGCCCGGGTCCTCGCCGGTCAGCAGGCCGGCCGCCTGGGCCGCGGCGCCGAGTGCGACCAGTTCCTTGGCCTCGGGCACCTGGACGGGACGTCCCGACAGCCGCCGTACGGTCTGCTGCCAGGCCGTGCCCCGGGCGCCGCCGCCGATCAGCAGCAGTGGCGTCGAGCGGTCGGCGTCCTCGTCGAGGACCAGGTCGAGCGCGCCGAGCAGTGACTGCACGGCACCGTCGTACGCGGCCTGCAGGAGCTGGCCGCCGGTCGTGTCGTGGCGCAGCCCGTGCAGCAGTCCCGACGCGTTCGGCAGGTTCGGGGTGCGCTCGCCGTCGAGGTAGGGGAGGAGGGTGACGTCGGTGGTGGGCTCCACCGCCTCGCGGTCCAGTCCCAGCAGCGTCGCGACGCGGTCGACGGCGAGCGTGCAGTTCAGGGTGCAGGCCAGCGGCAGCCAGTCGCCGTGGGCGTCGGCGAAGCCCGCCACAGTGCCGGTCGGGTCGGTGGGGCGCCGTTTCGACACTGCGTACACCGTGCCCGAGGTGCCGAGGCTCATCACCGGCGTGCCGGGGCGCAGCCCCAGGCCCAGCGCGGCGGCGGCGTTGTCTCCGGTGCCGGGGGCGACCAGGGTGCCCTTGGAGAACGGCAGATCGTGGCCGTCGCGCACCGTACCGGCCACCTCGCCGGGCCGGACCACGCGGGGCAGCAGGGCGGGGTCGAGCCCCACGTGCGCGAGGATCTCCGCGTCGTACGACTCCGTCCCGGACGCCCACCAGCCGGTCCCGGAGGCATCACCGCGGTCGGTCGTGCCCTGCCCGGTGAGGCGCTCGGTGAGGTAGTCGTGGGGGAGGCGTACGGCCTTGGTCGCGCGGACTGCCTCCGGTTCGTTCTCGGCCAGCCACGCCCACTTCGTGACCGTGAAGGAGGCGGCCGGGACGGAGCCGGTGCGTTCGGCCCAGAACTTCGCGCCGCCCAGCTCATCGGTCAGTCGACGGGCCTGCGGCGCCGAACGCACGTCGTTCCACAGCAGGGCCGGGCGCACCGGCTCGCCCTGGGCGTCCAGCGTGACGAGACCGTGCTGCTGTCCGCCGATCGACACCGCGGCGGCCTCGCGCGCCGCGTCCCCGCAGTGGAGCAGTGCCTCGCACAGGGCGTCCCACCACTGACGCGGGTCGCTCTCACGACCGGCCCCGGAGGACACGGTGTGCGGGGCCTGCCCGCTGGCCACCACCCGTCCGGTCGACGCGTCGACGACCAGGGCCTTGGTGGACTGTGTGGATGTGTCCACACCGACGACGAGCGGACCCTCGGCTGCTGACATCGGGCTCTCCCTCTTGTGCGGCTCTCGTCCCTGCCCGGAGACATCTCTGCGCTGAGACATGTCTGCCCGGAGACATCTTGTCTCTTCCCAGAGATGCCTCCGCATACTAATTTGTAAATTGCCATGACGAAATAGTCGTAAGCAAGCAGTCGCAACCAAGCAGTCGTAAGCGAGCAAGGAGCCGCGGCATGAACTACCAGCCCACCCCCGAGGACAAGTTCACCTTCGGACTGTGGACCGTCGGCTGGCAGGGACGGGACCCCTTCGGTGACGCCACCCGCCGTGCCCTCGACCCGGTCGAGACGGTGCGGCGCCTGGCCGAGCTCGGCGCCCACGGCGTGACCTTCCATGACGACGACCTGATCCCCTTCGGATCCTCGGACACCGAGCGCGAGGCCCACATCAAGCGCTTCAGGGAGGCTCTCGACGCCACTGGCATGAAGGTGCCGATGGCCACCACCAACCTCTTCACACATCCGGTCTTCAAGGACGGCGCGTTCACCGCCAACGACCGCGACGTGCGCCGCTACGCCCTGCGCAAGACGATCCGCAACATCGACCTGGCCGTCGAGCTGGGCGCCCAGACGTACGTCGCCTGGGGCGGCCGCGAGGGCGCCGAGTCCGGCGCCGCCAAGGACGTACGCGTCGCTCTGGACCGCATGAAGGAGGCCTTCGACCTCCTCGGCGAGTACGTGACCTCCCAGGGCTACGACCTGCGCTTCGCCATCGAGCCCAAGCCCAACGAGCCGCGCGGCGACATCCTGCTCCCCACCGTCGGCCACGCGCTGGCGTTCATCGAGCGCCTGGAGCGTCCGGAGCTCTACGGCGTCAACCCCGAGGTAGGCCACGAGCAGATGGCAGGCCTGAACTTCCCGCACGGCATCGCGCAGGCCCTGTGGGCGGGCAAGCTCTTCCACATCGACCTCAACGGCCAGTCCGGCATCAAGTACGACCAGGACCTGCGCTTCGGGGCCGGTGACCTGCGCGCCGCCTTCTGGCTGGTCGACCTCCTGGAGAGCGCCGGTTACGACGGGCCCCGCCACTTCGACTTCAAGCCGCCGCGGACCGAGGACCTCGACGGCGTGTGGGCGTCGGCCGCCGGCTGTATGCGCAACTACCTCATCCTGAAGGAGCGTTCGGCCGCCTTCCGCGCCGACCCGGAGGTCCAGGAGGCCCTGCGCGCCTCGCGTCTGGACGAACTGGCGCAGCCGACCGCTGCCGACGGCCTGAAGGCGCTCCTCGCGGACCGCACCGCCTTCGAGGAGTTCGACGTGGAGGCGGTCGCCGCGCGCGGGATGGCCTTCGAGCGCCTCGACCAGCTGGCGATGGACCACCTGCTGGGGGCGCGCGACTGAGCGCACGCACGCGCGCGTGGCACCGGTCTGTGAGCGATCACCCTTGAGCGATCACTTCGAGTGACCTCGTTGAGCGGTCTCTTTGAGCGGTCTCCTTGAGTGACCCCCGCACGGAATGTCCCGGAATCATGCCGTCCATGGCGTGAGCCCGTATCAACTTCCGTACGGGGGTCGCGACATGACCGGTTCGAGGCGACTCTGGGCGGTATGGCCATGCCGCCCGTACCGCCTCAGCCGCCCGGGCCACCGGGTCACACGCCGCCTGCGGGTGGCGGCTTCGGACCGCCTCCCTCGTACAGCGGGTGGCCGCCGACCCAGCCGCCGGACCCGCCCGAGCCGCCTGACGGCCCGGGCGGGAACCGAGGCCCGGGGCGCCGGCGCAGCCCGCTCTTCGTCCTTCTGGTCGTGCTCGTGGCCGCCGCGGCGGTCGTCGCCGTGGTCCTGATGGCGTCGGGGAGCGACGACTCACCGGATGAGAAGCCGTCCCCGGAGAGCAGCGGGAGCGCAGGCCGCTCTTCCTCGCCGCCCTTCGGCCTGCCGACGGAGTTGCCCAGCGAACTGCCCTCGCGGTTCCCGAGCGAGCTGCCCTCGCGGTTCCCGAGCGAGCTGCCGAGCGGCTTTCCCGAGCGACCTCGAATCGCTGATCCCGTCCCTCTAGGGACTCGCGGCGAGGCGGCTGTCCCACTCACATACGGTGGGGCAGCCGCACGTAGGTTCACACACGGTGGTGCAGCCGCACGTAGGTCACCGTCGTCTCCACCCCGCTGTCGACCAGGCGGCCCTGCGCGTCGAACGCGCCGGTGCCGTCCGTCATCCCGAAGTCGTTGTCGTTGATCAGGGCGAGCGTGTCGTGGTCCACGCGCGCGACGCCCTCGATCTTCCCGGGCACGCCGGCGACCGTGCCGAGGTCGACGACCAGTCGCTTGGCGAGCACCGGGACCCCCGAGGCTGCCGGATCGTCGAGCTGCTCCAGCGACGGAGACGTCGTGTCGTCGTCCCAGGGACCGCCCAGTATGTTCGCGCGGCGGTCCAGGCGTACGAGGTGCAGCCGCGCGGCCTTGTCGGTGCGCTCCTCGACCAGCAGCCGGTCATGGCCCACGGCGACCACCGAGGAGATCTTGAGCTCGGAGATGTCGTCCTCGCTCGGATCGACCACGTTCACGGGGTCGAAGCGGTACGCGTACTCGGCGGTGACGGCCTTCCTCTGCGGCGAGAAGCGCAGCAGGCGGGTGGTACGGGAGGCGTCCGATGCGTCCGCGTCGGGCAGGGACAGCGGGCTCTGCACGGCCATCACCAGGTCTCCGCCCGGCAGCAGGGCGAGCCCTTCGAAACCGCGATTGACCTTGCGGTGCAGCAGGACGGACGGCAGCGCCTCCACCACCGGATAGTCCGCCCCGGTGAGACGCAGCCCCTTGGGCACATACCGCGTGAGCACCTTCCCGCGCGCGGAGACGTGGACGAGGGACGGCCCGTACTCGTCCACGAGCCAGAAACTCCCGTCCGCGGCCCGGACGATGCCCTCCGTGTCCAATCCGTTCGGGTTGTACGGCAGAGGCTCCTGCGCGTCATAGGAGTACGGCGCCTCGTCGCGTCCCTCCTGGTTCGGCAGGCCCGTGACGGGCTTGCCGGAGGAGGTGGTGATCGGGATCGCGTCCAGCACCTTCACGGTGTCGCCGGACACGCGGATCTTCACGATCGCCGGGTCGAAGCCCGGCACCGGGAACGTGCGGCGCTTCTTGCCGCCCACCTTGATCTGCCCGTTGGGTCCGCGGTCGGTGACCGTCCAGAACTCGCCCTTGCGGCCCGCCGGACAGATGTCGCTGCCGATGCCGCCGAGGTCCACGCCCCGGTCGTCGTCCACTGTCCCGGGCAGCAGCGCGTTGCTGAACGCGTCGAGTGGGATGTCGCCGAGCGTCGCGGCGCGCACGACGTGCGCCTGACCGGACGGTGCGCCCACGGCCGGGCCGGCCGCCACCAGGGCGGCCATCACGGCGAGAGGGACGCCCACTGCGACGGAACGGTGGACGCGGTGGCGGCCGGTGGCGCGCGCGGACATCGGGCCTCCTGAGGGGCAAGTTCGGTGACAGTGGCCAGATTTGGGCTCCGCGCGGAACGCCGTACGACTGTGGGGTGAACGCGGTGCGGCATCCGCTCGTCGAGCGGATGCCGCACACCAGGAAGCCGGCCTCTTAAGGCCTTTTGAAGGCTGCCCTCAGTAGGCCTCCTCCTCGGGAGTGGGCGCTGTGGAGGCCAGTGCCGTCGCGGGGTCCTGTGCCGCGTCGCCCGCAGGCACCCAGCGGCCGCCTTCTTTGCGGTACGGCCACCAACGGCCGTCCTGACCCAGGCGCAGCTGGCTCGGCGCGCCGACGACCGTCCACCGGTTGCCGTTCGCCCGCAGAGTGGGCCGTTCGTCCTCGTCCCAGGCGGAGTCCAGGGCGGCACGCGCGCGTGCGAGCGCTTCGCCCTCGATGGCCCACTCCTCCTCCAGCACCGACAGGGCGGCCACACCCCCGTGGCGCCAGGCGCGCACGGCCAGCGCCAACTGCTCCCGGCCGCGCCCGGAGCCGTCGGCGAGCCGGTCCACCACGTCGCTCCCGGGACCGCCGACGGCAAGGCGTACGGCGTCCTGGGCAGCCGTCAACTCCGGCTCGGGCGCGTGCGGTTCCGGCCCGGCAGAAAGAGCTGCCGCCAGCATGCGGTGCGCTTCTACGGCGGTCCGGGCGGCCAGGAACTCCAGGGCGGCCGGGTCGACCCCGGGGGCGGGCGGGGCCTCGGCGTCCAGAGACGGCGGCACGCCGGGCTCCCCGGGGAGCCCGGGGAGGGCGGGCAGCGACGGCAGGACATCCCCGGCCGCGTACGCCTCCGCGGCATCCACGCCCGACGTCGGCTCGGCTGCTTCCTCTTCCTCGGCGGGCGGGGCGCTGCGGTACTGAAGGGCGTCCAGCAGGGCGCGTTCGGCGCGTCCGCGCATCAGGAGCAGCACGAAAGGATCCTGGTCCAGCAGCCGCGCCACCTGGTGGCAGAGGGCCGCCGTGTGACCGCAGTGGTCCCAGGCGCCGCAGCCGCACTCCGGCTCCAGATCGCCCACACCGGGCAGCAGTTCGATCCCCGCGGTCGCCGCGTCCTCGACCAGGTGCGGCGGCATCTCGCGGTCCAGCAGCGCCGCGACGTGTCCGGCCCGCTCGACGGCCATGTCGACAAAGCGGTTCCACTGCTCACCGGACAGCTCCGCCAGCAGGACATCGGCCCTGTGCGCCGTGCCGTCGCGGTCCCGGACGACGGCCGTGATGCGCCCCGGGCGCACGGACACCGCGCCCACCGCTCCCGCGCGCGCGAGACTGCGGCCCGTCTTCACCTGCTTCCCGTCCAGCGCGGTGTCCTCCAGTGCCTTCAGCCAGGCCCGGCCCCACCACGAGTCCGCGAAGCCCCGCCCGTGCGCGGGCGGCAACGCCTCGAACGTGCGTTCCGTGGCATCGTCGTACGCGGTCATCGTCCGCCCCCTCGCAGTTCGACCAGATCGGCCAGCTCGGCGTCCGTCAGTTCCGTGAGCGCCGCCTCGCCGGAGCCCAGCACCGCGTCCGCCAGCTGTCGCTTGCGGCTCAGCATGTCGGCGATGCGGTCCTCGATCGTTCCCTCGGTGATCAGCCGGTGTACCTGCACGGGCCGGGTCTGCCCGATGCGGTACGCGCGGTCGGTGGCCTGGGCCTCGACGGCGGGGTTCCACCAGCGGTCGTAGTGCACGACGTGCTCGGCCCGCGTGAGGTTCAGCCCGGTGCCCGCCGCCTTCAACGACAGCAGGAAGACCGGGACTTCACCTGCCTGGAAACGCGCCACCATCGCCTCGCGCCCGGCGACGGGCGTCCCGCCGTGCAGGAACTGCGAGGGCACACCGCGATCCGACAGGTGCCGCTCGATGAGCTTGGCCATGCGCACGTACTGCGTGAAGACCAGGACGCCCGCGCCCTCGGAGAGGATGGTGTCCAGGAGTTCGTCCAGGAGCTCCAACTTCCCGGACCGGCCGGCGATCCTGGGCTCCTCCTCCTTGAGGTACTGCGCCGGATGGTTGCAGATCTGCTTCAGGCCCGTCAGGAGCTTCACGATCAGCCCGCGCCGCGCCATGCTGTCGGCGCCGGAGATCTCCGCGAGCGTCTCGCGCACCACGGCCTCGTACAGACCCGTCTGCTCTTTGGTGAGCGACACGGCACGGTCGGTCTCGGTCTTCGGCGGCAGCTCCGGTGCGATCCCCGGATCCGACTTGCGACGCCGCAGCAGGAAGGGGCGCACGAGCCGGGCGAGCCGTTCCGCGGCGGCCGGATCCTGACCGCCCTCGACGGCCTGCGCGTAGCGAGTGCGGAAAGTACCGAGCCGGCCCAGCAGCCCCGGGGTGGTCCAGTCGAGGATCGCCCACAGCTCGGACAGGTTGTTCTCCACCGGGGTGCCGGTGAGCGCCACGCGCGCGCGTGCGCCGATCGAGCGCAGCTCGCGGGCGGTCGCCGAGTACGGGTTCTTCACGTGCTGGGCCTCGTCCGCCACGACCATGCCCCACGGCACCTCGGCCAGTCGGCGCGCGTCCAGGCGCATGGTGCCGTACGTGGTGAGCACGAACTCCCCGTCGGCCAGGTCCTCCAGGCCGCGGTGCGCGCCGTGGAAACGACGTACGGCAATACCAGGCGCGAACCTCTCGATCTCCCGCTGCCAATTGCCCATCAAGGACGTGGGGCACACCACGAGCGTGGGACCGGCGGACGCCGCGTCGGTCTGCCGGTGCAGGTGCAGGGCGATGAGTGTGATCGTCTTGCCGAGTCCCATGTCGTCGGCGAGACAGCAGCCAAGTCCCAGGGACGTCATCCGGGCGAGCCAGTTCAGTCCCCGCCGCTGATAGTCCCGCAGTGTGGCCGCGAGCGCGGCGGGCTGCTCCACCGGCTCCTGCTCCTCGGGGTCCGCGAGCCGCTCCCGCAGGGCCGCCAGCCATCCCGTGGGGTGCACGTCGACCCGGCGGCCGTCGATCTCCGTGGAGCCCGTCAGAGCGGCACCGAGCGCGTCGACGGGTGTCACCTTCTGGTCCTGCTGGGCGTGGGCCCGGCGTACCTCGTGCGGATCGACCAGGACCCACTGATCGCGCAACCGCACGACCGGGCGGTTGGCCTCGGCGAGCCGGTCCAGTTCCTCCCGCGTGAGCCGCTGGTCGCCCAGTGCGAACCACCAGTTGAAGGACAGCAGCGCGTCGGCGGACAAGAACGACGGCGTGTCCGAGGAGAGGCGGTTCGGACCCGGCGCGTCGTCCGGCGGACCGACCACCGCGCGGGTGGTGAGGGTACGGGCCAGTTCCTTCGGCCAGTGCACTTCGACTCCGACGCCGGCGAGCGTTCGGGCGCCCTCTCGGAGGAGTTCGGTGACCTCCTCGTCGGCGAGCTCGACGGCGTCCGGCACGGTCGCCGACAGCAGCGGCGTGAGCGGCGGCCAGGCCCGGGCCGCCCGGCGGAGCGCGAGCAGGGCGTCCATCCGCGCGCGTGGCCCGAAGGCACCCCCCGCGGCGCCGGTCGCCGTCCACACCG
>NZ_NTGE01000165.1 GCF_002291145.1 Streptomyces sp. SA15 | reverse complement strand
GAGCGGGTACCACATCGCTGCGCGATGTGCAAGCGAACAACCGCGCTGCGCGCGGTTGTTGCGCTCCCGCTCCGCGGGAGCGCTGGCGGGACGCTGCGCGTCCCGCTCAACCTGACTGCTACGCAGTCAGGTTGACGCTCCGTCCGCTGCGCTCCCGGGAGCAGCAGGACTTCGTCCTGGATCCGGCCCTCCGCTGACGCTCCAGGCCAGCCGGGCGGGTCCGCTGTGCTCCCCCGCCCTCAACGGTCCTTCCGGCTGCGCCTCCAGTCCCTTCAGGCCCGCTGACGCGGGCCTGGCTGGCTGCGAGGAGGGGGCTGCTCGTTCGTGTCGAATTTCAGCGTAGTACGTGCCTCCGTTTGATGCAGCATGTAGAGTTGGGAAAAATCAGTCACACCCTCAAGGCTATGTGAGCTCGACAGGGTGATCAGATTCGATGAGGTGGATCGAGTGACGATCAGGGAAAAGATTCCTGATGGGCTTACGCGCAGGGCTCAATATTTCGTCCGAATCCACGGTTACCGGATTCCTGATCCTGGTGTGGAGCAGCACCGGGTCCGGTGGCTGGAGCATGGAATCCCGGCAGCAGAGATTGACCGTGCTGTGGCGTATCAGGAAATCTGGGGCGGGATAGCTCTCCCTCCGTCTCCGCACTACGACGGCGGTCCCAGTTCGCTGAGTGCGGACGTCCCTGAGGGGGCGGAGGCGGAGGGCTGGTGGTTCGGGGCCGGGCTGCAGCGCACCGCGCTTCCCTACGCTTTCATGCTTGGTCCCGAGGGGGAGTTCGGTATCCATGCCGGCACTTGGGTGCCTCTGCATGGGAGCATCGCGGGGTGGGTGGAGTCGGTGGCCCTCGCAGATCATGCCCGCCGGTGCGCCCGCACTATCACCACGGTGACCGGTGAAGCCGTGGAGGCGCTGCAACTCGACGGCTTGGAACCGGTCTTGGAGGTTGCCGGACGTGCAGACACGTGGTGGCGAGGAGCTGACTCTCTTGTGGCCGTCTACCGCGGGGAAGCTGAGTGCATGCTGGCACCGCAGTGCCGAACGGCAACGGTCTACTCCGGGCTCGATGAATGGGGTCTCAAAGGGCTCGGCGCTTAAAAGCTCACCTGCCATCGATGAGACATCGGGTTGCAACGCCGCTTTCGGCAAGAGGAACTGATGACAGGACAGTTTGGAATGCAGAGAATCGTGCTCAGAGAGCACCAGGTGGATGCGACCGCGCGTATCCGTAAGTGGGTCGGATTCCCTGCAAGGTCCTCTGTGCCCGCGGAAGGGGCGCGCGCCACGGTGGTGTCCGCCACGGGGTCCGGCAAGACGATCACTGCTGCGTGGGCTGCGCTGGAGTGTTTCCGTGGCGGGCGGATCCTCGTCATGGTCCCCACCCTCGATCTGCTCGTGCAGACCGTTCAGGCGTGGCGGAGGGTCGGTCACAACGGGCCGATGGTCGGGGTGTGCTCGCTGGAGAAGGACGACGTCCTGGAGCAGCTGGGCGTACGGACCACCACGAACGCGATCCAGTTGGCGCTGTGGGCGGGGCATGGGCCGGTGGTCGTGTTCGCCACGTACGCCTCCCTCGTGGACCGCGACGATCCGGAGGACCCGCTGGGTCAGGGACGCGTTCGCGGGCCGCTGGAGGCGGCTCTGGCGGGCGGAGAGCGGCTGTACGGACAGACGATGGCCCCGTTCGACCTCGCCGTCGTCGACGAAGCCCACTCAACCACCGGTGATCTTGGGCGGCCGTGGGCGGCGATCCACGACAACACCCGCATCCCGGCGGACTTCCGGCTCTACCTGACCGCCACCCCACGCATCCTCGCCTCCCCCCGGCCGCGGAGAGGCAAGGACGGCCAGGAGCTGCAGATCGCCACCATGGCGTCCGACCCGGACGGCCCGTACGGCGAGTGGATCTACGAGCTCGAACTGTCCGAGGCGATCGAACGCGGCATCCTCGCCGGGTTCGAGATCGACGTGCTGGAGATCCACGACCCCTCCCCCGTCCAGGAAGTATCAGAGGAGGCGCAGCGGGGCCGGCGGCTGGCGCTGCTGCAGACCGCGCTCCTGGAGCACGCCGCCGCGCGGAACCTGCGCACGGTCATGACCTTCCACCAACGGGTGGAGGAGGCGATGGCGTTCGCAGAGAAGATGCCGCAGACGGCCGCCGAGCTGTACGCGGCCAAGGTCTCCGACGAAGCTCTGGCCAGCGCGGATTCCCTGCCGAAGTCGTCGATCGACGCGGAGTTCTACCAGCTGGAGGCCGGCCGCCACGTACCGCCGGAGAGGGTGTGGTCGGCATGGCTGTGCGGCGACCACCTCGTCGCTGAGCGGCGCGAAGCCCTACGGCAGTTCGCAGGCGGCATCGACGCCGCGGGCCGCCGCGTACACCGCGCTTTCCTCGCCTCCGTCCGGGTGCTCGGCGAAGGCGTCGACATCGTCGGTGAGCGGGGCGTGGAGGCGGTGTGTTTCGCCGACACCCGCGGCTCCCAGGTGGAGATCGTGCAGAACATCGGCCGGGCCCTGCGCCCGAACCCCGACGGCACGACCAAGGTGGCCAGGATCATCGTGCCCGTCTTCCTGCAGTCCGGTGAGAACCCGACCGACATGGTCGCCTCCGCCTCGTTCGCACCCCTGGTAGCGGTCCTCCAAGGCCTGCGCTCACACTCGGAACGCCTCGTCGAACAGCTCGCCAGCCGGGCGCTGACCAGCGGGCGGCGGCACGTGCACGTGAAGCGGGACGAGGACGGGCGGATCATCGGCACCACCACCGAAGGCGACGGCGGGCAGCACAAGAGCGAGGGCGCAGTCGAGTCAGCGCTGCTGCACTTCTCCACCTCGAGGGACGCGGCGACGATCGCGGCGTTCTTGCGCACCCGGGTGTACCGGCCCGAGTCGTTGGTGTGGCTGGAGGGCTACCAAGCCCTGCTGCGCTGGCGGAAGGACAACCACATCACCGGCCTGTACCCAGTGCCGTACGACACCGAGACCGAGGCCGGCGTCACCAAGGCGTTCCCGCTGGGGCGGTGGGTCCACCAACAGCGGCGCGTGTACCGTGTGGGCGAACTCGATCCCCACCGCAAGATGCTGCTCGACGAAGCCGGGATGGTGTGGGAGCCCGGCGACGAAGCCTGGGAGAACAAACTCGCCGCACTCCGCTCCTTCCACCGCGCCCACGGCCACCTCGCCCCCAGACGCGACGCCGTATGGGGCGACGCCGACAGCGAGCTGGTCCCGGTCGGGGAACACATGGCCAACCTCCGCCGCAAGGACGGCCTCGGCAAGAACCCGCAGCGCGCCGCAGCCCGCGCCGCACAGCTCGCCCAGATCGACCCGGACTGGAACTGCCCCTGGCCACTGGACTGGCAACGCTACTACCGCATCCTCACCGAACTCGCCGCCGACGAACCAGGCGGCGTCCTGCCCGACATCGCCCCCGGCGTCCTCTACGAAGGCGACGACCTCGGCAAATGGCTCCAGCGGCAACGACGCAACTGGGCGGAACTCTCCGAGGAACAGCAGCAACGGCTGACAGCGCTGGGCGTGAAACCCGCCGAACCGCCCGCACCGACCCCGTCCGCGAAGGACGGGGCGAAGGCATCAGCCTTCCAACGCGGTCTGGCGGCCCTCACCCAGTACATCCAGCGCGAGGGCGTTCACAAGGCAGTGCCGAGGGGACACGTCGAACGCGTGGTCATCGACGGCCAGGAACACCAGCACAAGCTCGGCGTATGGATCTCCAACACCAAATCAAGACGCGACAGGCTCACCCACGACCAACGCGCCGCCCTCGCCGAACTCGGAGTCGAGTGGGCCTAGCAGGGGGTCTGTGGGGTCGCTGAAGCGTGGCGTGTCCTGCGGGGCGCCTGAACGCGCCCTCAGCGGTCTGTGTTCTCCTCTCGGATCATCCGTCGGAGGCTCGTGCGTGCTGCCGCCAGATCTGTTTCCAGGCTTCTCACGCGGGCGTGGAGTTGGTGGTTGTCGTCGGTTGTCTGCTGGAGGCTGTCCTCGAGTCGTTGGTTAGTCCGGGTGAGTTCGTCGACGCGTGCGGTCAGGTGCCTGGTATCGAGAGCGTCGAGTTGCTGTCCCAGCTGGTGCTGGATGGCCTGCCCTATCCGGTCTCTGTCTTCCCTCAGGGTCCGGATCTCCTGCCTGGCGAGCTCGAGTTCTGTGCGCAGCGTGGCGGTGGGGCTGCAGGTGCGGTCGGGCGAGGGGGTGGTGGGGTGCTGGCGTTGTTGTGCGGCTTCGATGTGCTCGCGGATGCCTTCGGTGTAGGTGAGCCATGTGGAGACGCCGGCGGTGCGGGCGACCGCGGCGTGGGTGATCTTCTTGCCCTGTTGTTCCAGGGTGGTGAGTGCGGTCAGGGCTCTCTGGCGTTTGTCGAGGCTGGCGCGGCGGCGGGCCTGGGCGAGGGTGTGCGGGTTGCCGCGGGGGTTCATGCCGGGTCGGTCCTGGAGACGACGGTGAGCGGCAGGAGGGTGTGGGTGCCGGCGCGGGCTTTGCGCAGAATTGCGCTGGCCTCCTCGATCTCCTGGCGTTCTGCGGCGGGGAGGGCGGCGAGGCGGCGTCGCATGCGGTCGGTTACCTGCTCGTAGGCGGAGATCTGGGCGGTGAAGGCGGTGATGACGAATTCGGCGGCGTCCATGGCCTGGGCTGTTTCACGGTCGGCGCGCAGTTCGTTGATGTGCTGTTCGATCGCCGGGAGGTAGGAGGGGTCGGGGCGGTAGAACCCGCAGCCGGCGCACTGGAAGCGGATGGGGCACGAGCCGCCTGCGGCTTTGACGTTGCTGGGTTCGGTGCATCCGCCGTAGGGGACGGCGACGGAGCGCAGTTCGTAGGCGGTGTCGGAGCTGGGGCTGGGGCGGCCGTGGTTGTCGACGACGTGGGCGGCGAGCTTGGTGACGGCGTCGCGTTTTCGTTTCAGGGAGACGGTGTAGTAGCGCTGGGTGGTGCTGACGGACTTGTGGTCCATCAGTTCGCGCAGGACGTCGAGAGGGGTTCCGGCGTCGGCTTGGCGTTGTGCGTAGGAGTGGCGGAAGGCGTAGGCGTAGATGAGGGAGCGGTCGAAAGGCAGCGGGTTGCCCTGGGTATCGGTGCCTTCGCCGTGCAGGTGGGGAATGGAGTCGACCCAGCCGCGCTGGGTCTCGCCGAGGTAGCTGGTGTGCAGGTAGGGGCGGGTGGCGAGGTGCGTGAGGGCAGGGAAGAGGTAATCGGCGCCGGTGGGTGGAAGGCTGGTGTGGAGCTGCTCTCGGCGTTCATGCCAGGTACGGATGGCCTGAGCGGTGGACGTGGTGATGGGCAGGCGCCTGCGGTGGCGGCGGCCCTTGTGGTTGTTCCAGACCAGGGAAATCTGGTCGTTGCGGGTCTCCAGGCAGTCACGGGGCAGGGAAAGGACTTCCAGGGGCCGCCGCCCGGTGTCTCTGAGCAGGATGTACAGCGTGCGGTACATCAGCTGCAGGTCTTCGGGGGCGAGAGTGCGCTGGCCGCGGGCCCGCCCCAGGCCGAGGAGGTGGAGGTGGGCGTCGAGCTGGCGGATCACCGGTTCGGGGATCGCCTTGCCGATCTCGTCCTCGTTGGCCTCCTGCTCAGGGATGCGGTGGAGGGCGGGGTCACGGACGAAGGCGGCCGAGAGGGTGTCGGCGGTGCCGGAGCGTCGGCCGTAGTCGATCAGGGCGAAGAAGTGGCTGGCGATGGACATGCGGTAGTTCCAGCCGGCCGGTTCGCCGTCCCGTTTCAGTGCGGTGCGGATCGCGTCGACCACGGCGGTGACGTCGTCGTAGCGCAAGCCTGCGGGGTCGTCGTTTCCCGGGCGCTGCGCGAGAGCCCGGGAGGCGAGTTCGACGCCGCGCAGCGTGCGGGCGAACTCGTCCGCTCCCGGGCGCTGCTGGACGGTCCAGGTGCGCAGCAGGCCGCGCAGCCACGGCTGCCGGATGGTGCGCAGGTCGACGGTCTTGGGCTGCCGGATACCGGCCGGGGTGCGGGAGCGCTGGCCCAGCGCACGCAGGTCCAGGACGTCGCCCTGTGCCGGCGCGGTGCCGGTGTACTCCGCGTGACCCGCCCGGACCGCCGTACGCACGCGGCCGAGCATCCGCAGGACCGCGACAGTGGAGCGAGGGCACATCTGCTGGTCCGTGATGTCGCCGATGAGCGTGCCGGTCTCAGCCAGGTCCCGCACCATGCGGCGGACCTGCGGAGGTTCGAAGATCCGCAGCCACGGGTCCACCTGCTGCAGACCGTAGAGGACCTCCCAGCGCAGCGGTTCGGGCAGCGGCAGGAGACTGAACTGATGCGGGGCAAGATACGGGGGCTGCTGCGCCGCCCACGGCGCCACGGCCGCATCCGGGTGAGTGCGTCGGCGCTCACGGAAACGCTGCGCGTGATGCCGGCAAAGGCCCCGGCCGTACAGGCCCGGCAGCGGGCAGGCGGGAGCCGGGCAGACAGGAACATCCGTGTAGGGGACGGCGGTGTCCTCCCACCGGCCGGCGGCGTTGCGGGTGGTGTGGGTTTTCCACTTCGTGTAGTGGGTGGCGCACAGTTCTTTGCAGTGGCGGGGCCGGACACAGCGCTGCCCGT
Organism: Streptomyces sp. SA15; assembly: GCF_002291145.1. Lineage (GTDB taxonomy): Bacteria > Actinomycetota > Actinomycetes > Streptomycetales > Streptomycetaceae > Streptomyces. The sequence continues at coordinate 48,516 of NZ_NTGE01000165.1, read as the reverse complement.
CCTTCGTGAAACTGCACGGCTCCGGAACACCGCCGAAGGCAACCCGGTTACGCACCGGCACGAAGGCCCGCGCGAACTCCGCGTCGGGCAGCGGCGACCGTTTCTGCTCCTCCTTGCAGAAAGGGCAGAAGATGTTGGCTGGCGAGACCACGGTGTCGCACGCCTCCGTACGACACAGCGCAACCGAGCTGCGCGGCTCGTGGACGCTGCCGGTGAACAGCCAGCAGTCCTGCCGCCATTCACTCGTCCGCCAGGCGGGATCGAGATGACCTCGCAGCCACACAGCCCATCCCCCGCCGTCCAGGTCCCGCGCGCTGTCGGTGTGCGGTGCGGGCAGCCGTGAGAGAGCGGACGGGACACTCATGGGCGCTCCTTCAAGGAGCCGACGCGTTCGACCGCTGCCCGTGCCTCGGCGTCGTCGACGTGCCGGTAGCGCTCCATCGACAATGGAGATGTGTGGCCCAGGAGCCGCTGCACCACATCGCGGTCGACGCCGTCACGCAGCCAGCGGGTCGCCGCCGAGTGACGCAGCATGTGCGGACGGCACGCATGATCGGCGGTGCGCGCCAGCCGATCGAACATCCCCTTGGCGTTCGGGTACGACATCGCCCGGCCCAGCGGCGCACGGAACAGATTCACGAACACCATCTCCGACTCCGCCGCCTCGGCGACATCGTCGCGTTCGTACTGGTAGTCGGTATACAGCGCGACCAGATCGGCGGTGACCGGCACGAAGCGGTGATGCCGGGACTTCGCCAGGGCGCGGTTGGGGTTGTCCATACGGTGGAGGACATGCACGTGCGGACCCTCCACGCCGCAGCCCACCACGCGGGAGGAGGCCAACAGATGCATGTCGCCTCGGTGCAGGCCCAGCGCCTCACCGATCCGCAGCCCCGTACACGCCAGCAACGCGATCAGGAAACGGTCCCGGGCCACTCGGCGCCGCAGCGATCATCCGGCGGATCTGCTCATCGCCGAGGTCCTCATAGCCCGGCTCGGTGACCTTGAAGCGGAACGCGGCCGCCTCCACCTGGCGCCGCTGGCCTGATTCGCCGGTATCGAAGCCGGGTGGGGTGAAGCGCAGCAACTTCGGCTGGGACAGCATCGCCGTCGTATCGGCCGACACCCAGCTGTGCACGGCGCCGAACCGCAGGAACTCCCCCACCACCGTCATGATCGCGTTCGCCGTCCCCCGCGACCGGTAGCGGGCCGGATCCGGCCGCGCCTGGCCGGCCCGGTGCTGGACAGGGGTCTCGATCAGCCACTGCTGCAGTCTGGCCAGATCCAGGAAGCCGGGAGTCCGCCAGTCCAGCCGCCGCATCCTGCAGTAGCTCAAGTACAAAGCGACCCGCCCCGCATAGGCACGCTCGGTGTTCGGCGAACACCCCCGCGCCCTCAACGACGCCAGGAACGCCACCGCCTCGGTGTGCAGGTCGAACGAGCCGGCGTCCACCACCACCCATCGCACCACACCGGTCACCGGAGAAACAGGACGCTCCGCCACAAAGTCGGCATCCACGTGAAAAACACAACCACCGCCCGCAGAACGGAGTACCGCACTCCGGCTAACACCATCCCCCCAGGTGAGAGCCAGAACAAACATCCCTCACCCCTGGCCCTCCCCGAGATAATTCTCGGCAAGGCCAGAGACAGGGATTCGTCGGTTCAGCGCTCATTCTCCAAAGCCGCGTTCAACCCGTAGGCGCCTGCTTGCGACAGCCTGTCGATGATGTCCAGGCATCGGATCCGTTGGGGCCGCGGGCTTTGGCGGTAGAGGCGGAGGACCGCCGAGACCAGGTAGTGGCCGTCCGCTGCTCGGTGGGTTCTCAGGTCGCCGAGGTCTTTGCCCGCGTGCTGGACGATGCGCTCGCAGGCATCAATAGCCACGGCGGGAAGGGGGCCGGTGTGGTCGTAGAGAGCGAAGGCCAGATGTTCGAGGTGGTCCGGGAACGCGTCGCTGTCGAGGAAAGCACTGACGAGTTCGTCGGCTTGCGCAGGAAGCAGGTCGAATACCTGCCGCATGCCCTGGGAGGCGTTCTTTCGCACGTCGGTGTCGTCGTCATTGAACAGCGGGACAAGGTGCGGGTAGTGGTCGATGTTGTTGGCGAAGACTGTTGCCGCCCCACGACGGGCGAGGGCGTTGAGTTCGTGCGTGCTGTTCGGGAGGTCTGGGGTGAGGCATCCCTGGATGGTGGCAACAGCCCAGGACTGGCCGGCGAGTTCGGCCGTATCGCCCGGCCCTTGGAGGGCCCGGGCGAGGTGGGCAGCGAAACGTGAGGATTCACGGACCAGTGTGTTGATGAGCAGCCGTTGGGTGGTGGAGGCGTTGTAGACGTTGGCGTCCTGGTGGTTCAGGAGTTGCTCAGTGGTGTCCAGCGCAATCTGAGGGTCATGCTTCATCAGGGCCAGCACGGCCTGGGCGGCACAGACTCGGACAGCGAGCACAGGGTCGTTGGCGAGGCGGGTGACCAAGGGCGTCAAGGCGTGCAGGTGCTCACTGCCGTGGAAGAGCAGGGCGGCAACGGTGAGCGCTGCCTGGCCGCGGGTGGCGTTCATGCCGGCGGTCAGCAGATCCGTTCGGGTTCCCTCTTCATCGGCGTCGCGGATGTCCTGCTCGGGGTGGGGATCCGTGGTGTAGCTGTCGAGGGCTGGCAGCGAAGCAGCAGTGAAGTTCTGCGGCGCCGACTGCAGGGCGCGGCAGATCGTGGGCGCGGCGGCGGGGCCGAGGATCTGGTGGGTGTGGAGAGCCAACTGCTCCCAACGGTCGGCGTCCAGATGAGGCGTGACCGCTCCCACGATCGCGCACAGGTAGGCGGCTGGTGCGTCCAGGCCAAGCGTGAAGGCGAAGTCGGTAAAGCGCTCGGGTTCCTGCTCCGCGCGGCTGCCCAGGGTCTGAGCGAGTTCGTGAACGCCCCCCTGAGGCGGCCAGAACCGCTCGGCCTGGGGCTTGGCGTACTTGTTCAGGGCTCGGTGCCACTGTTCATTGGTCATGTGCCGGGCCGCATCGTCACTGATCGGCGAGCCGACGAACCCAGTCTGGATTGGTGTCGGTGGCGACGGGACCTGGCCAGGGAACTTGCGTTCCCATTCGGCGAGTCGGCGGCATCCCGCGTCACTACGGCGCGAGGGGCAGATTGCCGACAGCAGCTCGTACTGGCTCCAGCCCCAGGCGCTGTGCTGCCCCTTCTGCCGTCGGCGCTCCCACGCCGGGTAGAAGTCGAGCAGCATCGCGGTCAGACGTTCCAACGTCTCGTCACTGCAGTGAGGCGTGGTTGCCTCGATGAGTTCACGCGAGGCCCAGCGCGCGCTGCCCAGCCAGCCCAGGCGCAGGTTGTGTTCATCGTTCAGGAGCCAGGCGATCGCCTCGTCTGCCTGATTCATGACGGCGTAGACACGGCAAGCGAGGAAGCGCAGCTCTTGAACCGGTGAGGGAGTCAGTTGCCGCAAGGCGTCCGCAGCGGCAGCCGGGGAGTTGGCAGCCAGGGAGCGCAGTGCTGTGTCGAGGGCGGTCAGCAGTGCAGCGTCGACGCCGTGGCCGCCCACAAGGCGGTGAGCCCAACGGCCGCTGGGGGCGTAGGCGTCGGTGCGCCCCGTGCAGCCTGCCGTAGCCACGTCGATGACAAAGGGCAGGACCTGGCTCACGTAGGCTTCCGGCTCGGCCTCCGCGATGCGGGAGAGGACCGTGTCGGCAACCTGCGAATGCGTTGACAAGTGCCCGGATTCGAAGGGGTCATCGGAGCCATCGGCGCGCGCTCGGACAAGGTGACGCCGCAGATAGGCACCTACAAGACGCGCAGCGGGAGCGGGAGCGGTCTCGGCCAAGCCGTAGAGGAGTGACCAGAAGTCACTGTTCACCGCGATGGGTCCACGCGCCTCGTCCGCATGTCCGCTCTCGACCAGGTCGACGGCGAGGTCGATAAGGTCGGGCGTGAGCGCCCACTCAATCAGCCGCAGAAGCCGCTGTCCCCACTGTGGCGTGGTGCCCACATACGGTCGCACCAGCTCCGCAACACGCTCGGGTCGGTGGCGCGCGACGGCCAGCAGTTCAGGGAACGCAGCATCCGCACTCTGCAGCGTGCCCAGCCAGCGTTCCCACCTCTGATCGTGGTCGGCGGCGTCGAACCACTGCGGCAGGGCGAGCAGACCTCGTACCTTGCCCGCCACAGGCGTCTGACACGCCGGTACGCAGCTATTTTCGGTGGGCTCCAGGCGCGCGCCGGGAGATGGGGATCTTAGCCGGGGTCGCGTTAGCGGCCGTCGTGCTCGGCAACGGTGGCGTGGCCTCGGGGGGCGGGAGCAGCCCGCGGCCGCAGTCGACGGTGCAGTATCCGATCACGTTCGATGCGCCGGCCATGAAGGCGCCGCGACCGCAGCCCACGGTGTCGTACCCGATTCCGTGGGTGCGCGAGGACGGTGCCCGGTGACGCGGCGACGCTCGACGCCGCCGACACGGCGGCGCCCTGGCCGACGGAACAAGCGGCAGCAGCAGGCACAGGCGCAGCTGACCGGCCTGGCGGTCGGCGCGGTCGTGATGTTCAGCCTGGTCGTAGGGGTGGTCAACTGGCTGCTGGCGCACTGGTGGCTGCTCGTCATCGCCGGGGTGCTCGCCGTGCTGGCGGGCATCGGCTGGTTCCACAACCGGCAGCAGCAGGCCCGGTGGGAGGCCGTTCGCACGCAAGCCCCGCGCTACGGGCTGCCGCAGCTGGACGCCCTGCACCACGCCCGGTTCGAGGACGCGGTACGGGACCTGATGCACCGGGACGGCTGCCAGGACGCTCAGCGCGTCGGCGGCCGCGGCGACCTGGGCGACGTGAAGGCAACCGACCCGTTCGGGCGGCATTGGGTGATCCAGTGCAAACACCGCCGCAACGGCGCCCGCGGTTCAGCGGTGGGCACGCCGGATCTGCAGGTCCTCAACGGCACCGCCAGGCAGGTCCACGGAGCGGACGTCGCCGTCATCGTGACGAACGGGCGCGTGACCGCACCGGCCGTCGCCTTCGCCAACCAGCAGCGGCTCCATGTGGTGGACCGCCAGACGCTGGCGGTATGGGCATCGGGCTCACGCCCACTATGGGAGCTCCTGCGGGCAGTCCCGCCTCCCGACGGCCAACTCCCCTGATCTGAGCAGGAGGCCGATGAACCAGAACCCACTCTCACCTACGAAGCCAAGCGGCTGACTGCCGATTCGGACGCCGACGTCGTCACCCTTCTCGCACCCCGCGCAGACGACAGCGCCTGACTCCTGGGTCATCACACCTCGGTGGCCCCACGGTGGCGGGGCGGTTGCGTTCGACTGCGCCGCTCAGCACGGCCTGATGTCGCGCTGCGGCAGCACATCTCTCCGAGCCGGGACCGGCACCAAGCCGCACCTGACTCGGCCTCAACCGGCGGTGCCCATGTCCTCTGCGCGTTTGACGACGGCCATACGGTAGGCCGCCAGTTCGTTCAGGGATCTGCGGACGTCCTCGCCCACTGAGGCCGTGAGGTCCCGGCGCGCCTGCAGTGCGGTGGAGGGCAGCCGGGTCCGCAGGGCGCATTCGCCGTCGGCTACGGCGACCGCCGTTTCCCGTTTGCGGAAGGCGGGAGTGCCACCGGTCCTGCGAAACTCGTCCTGCAGAGAACGGTATGCGGCCTCCGGGCCGGCGTGCGCGTGGCCTCGGGCGGACATGCAGGTGCGCCACCGCTTCAGGGCCGAGCGGTAGGCCGGTGCGGTCAGGGAGCGGTCGGACAACTGGATGTCGACGGCCTCGGGCGTGTAGGCGATGCGGACCCACAGAGTGGCGTCTCCCGCCAGACGGCGTCTGCTGTCGGCCTCGCAGCCCTCCTGGGGAACGCGGAAGCGTCCTCTGCCCGGAACCTCCACGGTTGCCTTGCGGTTGTCGGGACCGAAGAGGGCCAGATCGAAGCGGCGTTGGTCCTTGGGTGGCAGCGTCGAGTAGTACCGGTCGACGGCCGAGGACGGCTTGTTCGCGTTGGCGGGGTCCGACGCGATGCCGTACCCGATCTCCTTCCGGCGCGCCAGTTCCACGACCGCCGCGTCGTCCGCCGGGTCGGGCGGTGGCTCGGCGGAACCGGCCGGGTAGGAGAACCCGCGCTCCTCCATGCACTGGCGGGTCAGTTGGTTGAGCGCCGACTGGATGACTCGCTCGGTCTTGGGCCAGGTGCCCGATCGGGTGGCCATATCGACCGCGGATGCGCTGAGCTGCCCGTTCTCCGGCAGGCCGGAGGGTCTGGGCAGTGGTGTGACCGCCGGGGCGGCTGACTGCGACGGTGCGCAACCAGCTGCCCCGGCGGCGACCACCAGCGCGAGGCACAGGCTTCGCGCCAGATGCTTCATGGCAAACTGCACCACCGGTTCGAGCTGATGGCGTCGTTGAACGCCGGGTCGTTGTAGCCGGTAGCGAAGTCGGCGACCTCGTCGCCCCTGCTGAGGCTGTGCCACCGGCCGCCGTAGCCGGCGTTGGTGAAGAAGTAGACGGTGCACTGCGTACCGCGGTTGGCGATCGAGCTGACGCAGTCGTTCCACGTTCCCGGGTACGCGGTACATCCGGAGCTGTTGCTCAGGTTCATGAAGTTGGTGTTGTTCCCGGCGACCTTGCCCATGGTGCCGCGGTAGCCGCTGTGCACCCAGAAGCAGGCGTAGGTCGAGGGACAGTCGCCCAGAGCGTTGATTCCGACCTCGCCGGACGCGGCGCTGGGAGTGGCGGCGGAGGCGACGGGGGCGGACGCCAGCAGTGCGGCAGCTCCCAATAGGGCAGCGAGTTTCCGTCTCACGGGGGTTCCCTTCCGTACAGCTGATGCGGAGGCTTCGTCCGCGGTGGACGGGACATAGGTTGTCCGCCTCACGCGTGGCCGTCGTTGTCCTCGAGCGCACAGTTGTTGGCGTGGAACGCACTGTCGTGTGCGTGGCTCCTCCACTTGACTGTGTGCGGGGATTCGATCGCTGCGAATTGGGGGGAACGAGGTTGGAGGCGACGGTCATCGACACCGGTGAACTCGTGGTGGGGGAACGCGCCGATGCCTGGGTCGAGGTCATGGCCATGGCGCAGGTGACGCAGCGCACCCGGTTTCTCGACGGAGCGGGCTTCAAGGGACGTATAACAGTGATGCCTTTGGGGACCGGCCAGATAACCGACCTCTCTCATGCCTCAGTAGTGGCGCAGAGGACGCCCCGACTCGTCAGGCAGTCGGACCCGGAGTTGTATCACGCGGCGCTCGTCACGGCCGGGGAGGTGGGTATCGAACAATACCGGCAGAATTCCCTTCTCCAGCGCGGGGACATAGGGTTCTTCGACAGTTCCCAGCCGTTCGAGAGCTTCACCGGAGACACTGCGACCAGGACGATCGTTTTCCAGTTCCCGAAGAAGCTCCTGCCCATTCCGGAGCGGCGATTCACCAGCCTGTGCGGGCTGTCGCTGTCGACGACGGAGGGCGTCGGCCGCCTCTTCGCCCAGTTCATGGCGGGGGTCGCCGAACAATACGGCGCCTGTACGCCCCGGGACGCGGCCACCCTGCAGGACACGCTCCTCGGTCTGCTGACGGCGGCATTGCGGCACCATCTCGACGGCGACTCGCCCCTGTGGGACGAGTCGGGCAGGAACACGTTGTTCCTCCGTATCACCTCCTACATCGACAACCATCTCGCGGACCCCGATCTCGGGCCCGAAGCCATCGCCTCCGCCCAGTGCATATCGGTGCGTTATCTGCACCGGATCTTCCAGCAGAACGGCACGACGCCCAGAGCCTTCATACGGCAGCAGCGGCTGGAGAACTGCCGCCGGGACCTGGCCGATCCCGCACTGCGGCACCTGTCCGTTCATGCCATCGCCTGCAGGTGGGGCTATCCCCAGGCCGATACATTTTCGCGCGCTTTCCGTTCCTTCACCGGGATGTCTCCCAGTGAGTACCGCGTCAGCATGGGTACTTCGCGGGACAGAAGCGCTACCGGCAGTGTCCGGTGACAATCTTCATGCGGCGAAGGCGGCGGCCGCGGGGATCGAGGGCCGCCGCCTCAGCAGACCTGTGGCCGGACGGCCGGCGCATCCGTCGACGATGTGGTCGCCCCGTCCCCGTACCGAGGACCACGAGGACGTCGCGGACATCCTGGAGCAGCTGGCGGCCGCCGCCCTGCGCCAGGCCGTCGATGCAGAGTCGGCGCGCACCGCCGACATGTAGCGCGCCGCACCGCCCGGTTGCGGTGCGGGTGGTGCGCGCACCACGGCCGGCTGGCGCGCACCGCACCGCGCACCACCCACACCGCGCACCGCACCTGGTGCGCACCGGAACCCGGCCGGGTGCCTATATCACACACCCCCTTGTCCGCGACCTGATCGGCGGCCGGGACGGAGGCTGACAAGGGGAAACGTGCCGGGTAGCGAGGCTGGTCCAGGAACGACGCGCGCCCGGCCGAACCTGGCCAAGGTTCGGCCGGGCGGCATGCGCACCGGTGCGGTGCAGAACATCGAGTGCGGCGCATCGTGGAGCGCGCTGGAACGCCGGGCATCGTCATCCGGTGCGCACCAGAGTGGAGTCGACTGGATGTCGCGCATCGGATGTTCCGCACCCGATGTCGTGCATCGCGCACTGGATGCAGAACATCGTGCGGTGCACTGAGTGGACGATGCGCGACATGGTCACCACAGCCAGGCGGTGGAGTGCCGCACCCGGGACAGGGCACGAGCGTCACGGCGCGCGGCCGCGTTGCCGACGCGGTTCTGCCGGGACCGGGGCCGGCGCGACTGTCCGGCGGCGAAGCGGCGGCGTCCGGCGTCCTGGAGTCGCCTGCGCTGCTTGCGCAGCTCCTGCTTCTTCTCCGCCTTCGACTTCGGCTTCCGGGGCCGCTTCCAGATCGGCTCCCACGGCGGCGGCTCATCGAGCACGGCGGCCAGCTCCTTGGAGGCTTCGCGGGCGCGAGCGAGGACGTCCTCGAGGCTGGGTTCTTCCGGGGTGCTCATGCCCGCCACCTACGACGACAGCACGGCGGCCGCCGACCTCATCAGCTACCCGCGCGGCGGCGAGCCGCCCGCCCTGATCCCCGCCGACCGGCTCGCGCGGGGTCTGCGAGGTCTTCCTGTCGACACACCCGAAGAGGCGCCCGTGTCGCTACACCGTGCTGTACGACCCCGAAGGACGCATCGACGCGGAGCTGCCGCTCGATCGCACCACGCACGAGCGTGTCGCCCGTGCCGTGCTTGCGTGGTCCGATCCCGACGCGCCGGCCCGATGACTACGAACAGGTCGGGCTGCTGCTCGCCGGAGCCGCCCGCGCGGTCGCCGACGACGTCCGCGCGCTCGCGGTCAGCCTGCCCGAGGACGACGGCCGGCGGCTGTTCGCCGAATTCGTGATGGGCCAGGCCGACGACTGCCTGGCGCGGCCCTCGCGGAACCTGCTCCGCGTCAGGGACCGGGCCCGTACGCTGCGGGCACTGTACGAGCGGCTGGACCGGCTCCAAGGCACCGCTCCTGCTGCGGAGGCGATCACCACGGCCTCCCCCTGATCGTCGCCCGGCGCCGCCTCCCCCGTCGGCTCCGGGCGACCCCCACGAAGCCCCCGGCGACCGCTGCGAATCAGCGGCCGCCGGGGGCTTCTCCTTTGATCTCGCCCGTGTGCCTCGCTTGAGGGCCTGCTGATCAGTAGTCGTCGTCCGGCATGGGGTCGCCAGCCCTGAGCGCAGCACAACGAGTGCAGGTGCGGCTGTGACAGGTGTCTTCCCTCGCGTTGCGCCGGTACTCGGCACAGTGCGGCTGCCGCCATGGGTAGGGCACTGCGTCTACCGCCGTCTGGGCAGCCGCCCGGGCCTCGGCGAGCGCGTTCGGGCTGTCCTGGTCGTCCAGGAGCCGCAGCGCGCGGTGCAGGGCCTCGCGGGCTGCCGTGGTGTCGGGGGCGCGGCGGGCGGTTTAGGACACGTGAACTCCTCAGTGGCAGCGCCGAGTCGAGCCTAGACGGTTGTTTCCATGGTGATGTCGCGACTCGCACCGGCGGACACGGGTTCGGCGGGCCCGGTGCCGCTCATCGCCGCAGCCTCGCCGGGAAACGGTGGGGGAGGGCGCGGGGTGGGGAAGAACGGCGGAGCCCCGCCGCTCGGGCGGTGCGCGAGGCGGCGGGGTGGTCGGCCGTGCGGCGGTGGGGCCGAAGGGTGCGGTTCGGGAATCCGTACGGCAGTCCCAGGAGCAGCCGCGGCGGTTCAGGAACGGACTACGGCAGCTTCACGAACGGCGACAGGAAGGCACGGGCGCCCGGGGTGTCCAGGCGGTACGTCACGTTGGTCGCGTAGCAGGGCGTGTCGCCCGTGATGGTGGTGGCGGCCAGCACGGTCCGGCCGCCGAGCATCGCGAAGTTGGGGCCACCCGAATCTCCGTAGCAGGCACCGCCGTTGCCCTGTGGGGCGGTCATCGCAAGGCGGACCCAGGAGTTGTTGAGGGCGTCGAAGGTGACCGGCGCCTTCATACGGACGCCGCCGCCGGGGTGGGTCTGGCCGCCGGGGCCGTTGACGGCCTCCTGGGTGCCGTATCCGGCGACGAACCAGTCGGTGGAGTTCAGGCCCTGGGGGCCGAGCTTGCCGAGCTGGTCGGCCGTGGGCAGCGTGGCCGGCGTGAAGGTCCAGCGGGCCTTGACCTGCGCTGCGGGCAGCTCGATCACCGAGATGTCGTGCGTGTCGGACGCGGGCCCGGGGTAGTCGGGGTGGCTGTGGGCGGTGCCCTGGACGGCGACGGCGTTCGCCTGCGCGGCCGGGTCGCCCGGGTACTTCTTCGCGGCGGCGTCGAGGCCGGACTGCACGTCCTGGTCCAGTGACACGTAGAACTTGACGTTGTCGGGCCAGTCGGTGGTGCAGTGCGCGGCGGTCAGGAAGGTGTCCGCGTCAATCATGGTGCCGGAGCAGACCCAGTCGACCCGGTCCGGGGTCGCGGGGTTGTCGTCGTTGTCCCAGGTGGCCACGAGCGCGCCGACCTCGGTGCGTTCCGGGGCGGGCGTGGCGTTGTAGGAGTTGATGGCCGAGGACGGTACCGCGGTGGCGAGTACCGCGGCGCAGGCGGCCGCGAGGACGGCGGTGGCGCGTACAGGAGTCAAGAGAACGGGGCCCTTCGGTGGACGGGACGGATGTTCTCCTGTGGGGGGTGAGCAGCGCCAGTGAACCCTGCGGCAAGATCCGTGGCAAGGCCGTGCCCGCAGGTCGAGGGGTTTCCCTAGTAGGGCGCGCGGGTGGTCTACGCGGCGGCTTCGGTGTCGGTCAGGTTCAGCACCTGCGTCTGGCGGACGTCGCCGCTGTACCGACCGGCGGCGGCCGTGACGGTGTCTGGGCTGTACGGGTGACCAGGAGCCGCAACTGCGGTGGTGACAGGCGCGGCCCCTCTACCGTGCGGCCATGGACTCCACCCGATGCCCGAGCCGCTGCGCCGGGCGATCCATCACCTGGTCTCCGAGGGCGTGCAGAACTGCCAGGAGGTGCTGCGGTACACCGAGCCCGACCATGATGGGGCTATTTGAATCTCCCCACCTGCTGCTCAGCCGTGGGGCAAACCTGCTCTGTTGATCTCCCCACCCTTCGTGTGACCTGGTTCGGTCTTTTCGCGTGATGTTGCCCGGCGTGTCGAATGTGCCTGGGTGTGTCGTGGAGAGCCTGCGTGAGCCATGAGTTCGGCCTGGTCGGGGGCCTGAATGCTCACGCGGGAGGAAGACGTGGATGCTCACGCTCTGCGTCGCCAGGGATGGACGATCTCGGCGATCGCACGGCACCTGGGCCGGGATCGCAAGACGATCCGCGCCTATCTGAATGGTGAGCGGGTCCCCGGTCAGCGGCGTCAGGCGCCGGATGCGTTCGTGCCTTTCCTGCCGTATTGCCGACAACGGCTCGCGGACGATCCCCACGTGTGGGCCTCGACGCTGTTCGACGAGGTGACCGCGCTCGGCTATCAGAGTGCGTACTCGACGTTCACGCGGGCGCTTCGCCGTTATCAGGTCCGGCCGCACTGCGAGCCCTGTCACGCCTCCACCGGCCGCAATGTCGCGGTGATCGCGCACCCGCCGGGTGAGGAGATCCAGTTCGACTGGCTGGAGTTGCCCGATGCGCCGGAGGGGTGGGGAGTGGGTGAGCATGCCCATCTTCTGGTCGGGGCGCTCGCGCACTCGGGCCGGTGGCGGGCGGTTCTGTCGGAGTCGGAGGACTTCCCGCATCTGGTCCAGGCCCTGGACGAGGTGATGCGCAAGCTCGGCGGGACCACGCGCAGGTGGCGGTTCGACCGGATGGCGACGGTCTGTTACCCCTCCAGCGGGCAGATGACCGCGGCGTTCGCCGCGGTCGCGAAGTACTACGGGGCCGGGGTGGACATCTGCCCGCCCCGCCGCGGCAACCGCAAGGGCGTGGTGGAGAAGGCCAACCACTCGGCCGCGCAACGCTGGTGGCGCACGGTTCCCGACGGGTTGACCGTCGTCCAGGCCCAGTCCGGCGTCGACAAACTCGCCGTCAGGATGGACGAGCGGCGCCGCCGGATCGACGGCGTGGTGACCACGGTCGGTGAACTCGCCGCTGCCGAGCCGTTGTTGGACATCCCCGTTTGACCCTTCCCGGCCGAGCTGGAGGTCGAGCGCACGGTCAGCCCGCAGAGTCTGGTGCAGTTCGACGGCAACTTCTACTCCATGCCGCCGGGGCTGCCCGGAGTCCAGGTCAAGGTGTTGCACCGTTTGGGCAAGGACGACCTCCGGATCGCGACGGCGGGCCGGGCAGTGATCGCCCAGCACCGCCGGGCCCCGCGCGGCGCCGGGCAGACCGTCCGCGACGACGGCCACGTCATCGCGCTGGAGCGGGCGGTGCTGGCGTCGTTCTCCGACCGGGCCCCGTGCAAGAACAAGGTCCGCAAGCCGCCCTCGGAGGCCGCTCTCGCGGAAGCCGAGCGTCTGCGCGGGCAGACCGTGGCCGGCACTCCGGCCGAGCGGGTCGTGATCGACCTGTCCCACTATGCCGCCGTGGCCGACCGGCTGCGGAGTGTTCCCCCACCGACGAAGGAGGAGAACCCGGAGTGAGTACGTCGCCCATGCAGATGAGCGAAGCACGCCGCTTCCAGCAGCTGCGAGGCCACCTGTCCTACCTCAAACTCAACGACGCCGCCGAGGCGTTGAACCGGGTCCTGGACCAGGCCCGCACCGAACGAATGTCGCTGACCGCGGCCCTGGAACGCCTGCTCGAGATCGAGGTCGAGGCCACCGAAGCCCGCCGGCTCGCCGCCAGACTCCGCTTCGCCTGCCTGCCCGAACCGTGGACCCTCAACGACCTCGACTTCGCCGCCCAGCCCGGCGTCGACGAGAAACTCATCCGCGACCTGGCCACCCTGCGCTTCCTCGACGACGCCTCCAACGTGCTGTTCGTCGGCCCGCCCGGCGTCGGCAAGACCATGCTCGCGGTCGCCCTGGCCCGGGCCGCGGTCGAGGCAGGACACCGCGTCTACTTCACCACCGCCGCCGAACTGGCCGCGAAATGCCACAAAGCGGCCCTCGAAGGCCGCTGGAAGACCTGCATGAACTTCTTCGCCGGACCGAAACTCCCGGTCATCGACGAACTCGGCTACCTCCCCCTGCCCGAGGACGGAGCATCCGCCCTGTTCCAAGTGATCAACCAGAGGTATCTGAAATCCTCGACGATCTTGACGACGAACGTCGGGATCGCCGACTGGGCCGGCGCCTTCGGCGACGCCACGGTCGCCGCCGCGATGCTCGACCGGCTCCTGCACCGGGCCGCAGTCGCCGGCATCGACGGCCCCTCCTACCGGCTGCGCGGCCACCAGAACCAGGCCGAAGCCATCCGAGCCGGGGTGAACGCGCGTGTCTCCTGACAACACCCCCGACACCACCGAGGTCACGTCCGAGATGGCCCGCCGCTGCCCGGTCTGCGAGACCGTTTTCACCGTCGCCACCGCCACCAGCCGCCAGGTCTTCTGCTCACCCACCTGCAAGGAGACCAACCGCCAGAGCAAACCCGTCCAGCAGACCTGCCCCGTCTGCGAAAACGAGTTCACCACCACCGCGGGCCGCAAGCGCATCTACTGCACCGAAGAGTGCCGCATCGCCGCCCGTACCAGCGAAGACATCCGGGAAAAGCGCACCTGCCCCGTCTGCGACGACCCCTTCGAAACCCTGAAGACCACCCGCCAGATCTACTGTTCGCCGACCTGCCGCAAGGATGCCGAACGCAGACGCGACCAGGCTCGCGACGAAGACCGGGCCCGCCGGCTCGGCGAGGCCGCAAGTCCGCCCTCACTGCCGGAGCTGCCACCGCAGCCCAGACCCGTCAGCCGACCCTCATCACGCCAATCGGCCCTGGAACGCGACCCGTTCGAGCCGACCGCGACCCGGAACTGTGGACACGCCGCCGTTGAGTGTTGCTTTCGCCGGTGCACAGGGGTTTTGGGACACGCACCGACAGAAGAGCCGCTTGGCCGGTGTACGGAAACCTCTCGGAGCTGAGGCTTGCCCCTGCCCCATGGGGCAGGGCTTAGCGTCCGACCATGAATGCGACTCACCGTCTCGTACGCCTGGTCCGCCGCCCCGATGGATTGCCGACTCCGGACGACTTCACCCTGGTACAAGCGCCCATACCCCGTCCTGAGGCCGGCCAGGTGCTCGTCCGTAACACCCATTTTCTCGTCTTCCCGGGCTTGCGCACCCTCATCGGGGGCGAGACACGCGATGTCCCGCTGCCGCCCCTGCACCCTGGCGACACCCTGTTCGGCCCCGCGATCGGCGAGGTGGTCGACGGACCGCTGGAGAAGGGGCGGCTGGTGCTGCACCTTCAGGGGTGGCGGGAGTACGCGGCGCCTGCCGCCACCGAGTGCCGGCTGCTGGACGGCACCCTGCCCGACCCGGTGGACCATCTCGCCCAGGGTTCCGCGGCGTACGGCGCGCTGACCCGGCTGGCCGAGGTTCAGGAGGGAGACACCGTGTTCGTGACCGGCGCCGCCGGAGCCGTGGGCACCATGGCGGGCCAGATCGCCCGGCTACTGGGCGCCACCCGGGTGATCGGCAGCACCGGCTCACCGGAGAAGGCTCAGCGACTGGAGCGGGAGCTCGGCTATGACGCCACCGTGCTGCGCGGAGCGGGTTCCGTCGGCAGGCAACTCGCCCAGGCGACGCCGGACGGCATCGACGTCGTCCTGGACACCGTGGGCGGCGAATTGCTGACGGCCGCCGTCCACGCAGCGAACCGCGGCGCCCGGATCGCCCTGGTAGGTGCGTTGGACGGCCAGCTGTCCCCAGACCGAGCGGGTGGGAGTGCACCTGCCGTGCTCGACACCTACCGTCTGCTGACCAGGGGCATCACGATCGCCGGCTACAACGGCGTGGACCACCCGGACGTCGAGGCCGAGTGGGAGACCCGCTTCGAGGACTGGCTGCAGGCCGGAGACATCCACTTCCCGTACACCCCGGTCCGCGGAATGGAGCGCGCCCCGGGCGCGTTGCCCGAACTGATTGCCGGCCGCTCCTTCGGGGCGTCCATCGTGGAGTTGTAAGACAGGACGGGACGGGAGCGGACATGCGGATCGGCGAGGCAGCGGCTGCCGCTGGAACCACCCCGCGCGCTATGCGCCTGTACGAGGCACGCGGCCTGCTTCCGCCTCCGCCACGCACCTCGTCCGGCCAACGCGAATACGGCTTCGCCGAGGTGGCCCGCGTCCGCGTCATCCGCAGCCTCCTGGGGCTGGGCCTCACCCTGGAGGACATCCGCCGCCGCGCCCACCGACTGGACCTCCTCGTCCAGGAACAGCCGTCGGCCTCCTGCGCCGGCCGCCCCGGCGAGTTCAGTGACGTCGTGGCCGATCGCCTTGCGGCCCTGGACGCAGAGATCACACGCCTCACACACCTGCGGCAGGGTCTCGCCGCAGCTGCAGAAGGGTCACCAGGTGCCGCATGCTCGCCGGCCCCTCACAGCGACAGCGTGCCTGCACCTACGCCTGAGCGCTGATCTGTCTCCCCAAGTCGGGTGCCACATGGTCCAGGCCTGCCGCCGTGCACGACGCCCGACGTGGCCGCCCTTCGAGAGCAATGCCGCCACGCTTCCGAACCCCGGAGGTTAGAACTCAAGTTGAGCTCTTTTAACCCGCTGCGTGCAGTGGTCCGAGGCCAGAGTGTCGGTGACCGGTGATACCTGTAGGGCGTGGAAGATGCGATTTCGGGTGCGATAGCCGTCCTGCGTGAAGCCTTTCCGGCAGAGGTCCGTCACCGCCCTTTGGACAGGGAAGAGCTTCGGGTGTGGGAGCGAGGGCACGGGGTGATGTTGCCTGAGCCGTATCGCACTTTCGTGACCGAGATCGCGAACGGTACCGACGATGGTCCGCCTGACGAATGTGGTCTGCTGCCCCTGGGAGAGAAACCGGACAGCTGGGCCGTCTGGGAAGCGGACTGCTGGATGAGCCCGGAACCGTTCGATGGCGCCGCCGTACGCGTGCCCGGCCAGCCCTTCCCTCTTGAGGAGGAATGGCAGTGGGAGTACGACTACTACGACCACACCCGCCACTCGTCTCTGTTGCACCGGACCTACCAGCACGGCTCGGTGCTGCTGGGCAGCGACAGACCCGGTGAGTACTGGACGCTGGTGGTGACCGGGCCGCAACGCGGCCGGGTGTGGTGGCTCAGAGACGGATGCGCCGCACCCTATGCCGACCGCCCGTCCGATCAGCCGGGGGGCGATTTCCTGCACTGGGTGAGGGACTGGCATGTCGGACAGGGCTGGTGGCGGACCGAGTAGTGACGAACTGTTCGACCTGGTGGACGCGTTGCTGTGCGCGGACGGGCCGGTGACGGCGCCGGTGGACCTGACGCTGGTGGCTGAACACCGGCGCGGGCACGGTGCCATGTACGACGCGCTGAACCGCGGGAACGTCGGCGTGCCCCGGCTGCGCCAGGTGCTGGCCGGCCTGCCCATGCCGCAGGCAGCCGACGGGCGCCTGGTCCTCGCGGTCGACATCAGCCACTGGCTCCGCCCAGATGCCCCCACCAGCGCCGACCGTCTGTTCTGCCACGTCTACGGCCGCAGCGGCCGGTCCTCGGACCAGTTCATACCCGGCTGGCCGTACTCCTTCGTCGCCGCCCTGGAATCGGGCCGGACGTCCTGGTGCCAGCTCCTGGACGCCGTGCGTCTCGGGCCGGACGACGACGTCGCCGAGGTCACGGCCGCCCAGGTCCACCGGGTGGTCGTGGATCTGATCGAGATGGGCCGGTGGCACGTCGGCGACCGCGACATCCTGGTCGTCTTCGACGCCGGCTACGACGCCCCACGCATGGCGCACCTCCTGGCCGGGCTGCCGGTGGAGGTCCTTGGACTAATGCGCACGGACCGGGTGATGCGCAAGCCGGTCCCGGTGCCCTGGATCTCCCCGCCGCAGGGCGGACGGCCGCGGAAACACGGCAAGGAGTTCCGCTTCACCAAGCCAGAGACCTGGGGCGAACCCGACGCTGCAACGACACAAGTCACCGACCGGTACGGCACCGCCCGAGCAATGGCCTGGGACCGCATCCACCCCCGGCTGACCACTCGCTCCGCCTGGATCGACCACACCGGTGAACTTCCCATCATCGAGGGCACCTTGATCCGCCTCCAGGTCAACTGCCTGCCCGGTGGTGGGGACCCACTGCCTGTCTGGTTGTGGTCCTCTGCCACCGGCCTGACCGGCGAGGGCATCGATATGCGCTGGCAGGCGTTCCTGAGGAGATTCGACCTGGAGCACACCTTCCGGCTGATGAAGCAGACCCTCGGATGGACCCGGCCGAAGCTCCGCACCCCCGGGGCCGGCGACCGCTGGACGTGGCTCGTGATCGCCGCCAACACCCAACTCCGGCTCACCCGCGAAGCCGCGGCGGATCTCCGCCGGCCCTGGGAGAGGCCGGCCGAGCCCGCACGACTCACCCCGGCCCGTGTCCGCCGGGGGTTTCGGCACCTCCGCCCGCACCTGGCCTGTCCGGCCCGTGCACCTAAACCATCAACACCCGGACCAGGAAGGCCGCTAGGCTCCAAGAATCGCCGCCCTGCGCCCCGCTATGACGTCGGGAAGACGACCAGACGACCAGACGACCCGAGAGCGTCATCGAGCGCGACAGCATCAGAGGTTAAAAAAACAAGCTCAGCTTGAGTTTTAACGTTCTTCGCTGCGTTGTCTGCCAATGGATGATCGAGACCGTCACGTAGGCGGCGCCTGTGATCGCCCCTCTCTCTGAGCGGCATATGGTTTCGGAACACCGGTGGAGTGAAGCCTCGTTCTGTCGGTGTTTCACAACTCGTTCTTCGCGGAGCGCAGCGATCAACCAGGAGTCCCCACTACGCCGGCGGCCGTGCCTGTTGGCCGTCCGTCTCCACTAGCCGGCGGATCGTGTCCAAGTCCAGAGCCGGATTCGCAGCCGCGGCGTGGGCCAACTCCTCGTCGTCGAGGAGTACTGCCAGCCGGGACTGCGGAAGATTCGGGTGGCGCGTCGCCGCAGACCTCACGGCAGGGTCCGGATCCTGGGTGAGCCGCTCCATGGCTTCCGGCTCAGTTTCGGGGTCGCGTGCGGCC
Source organism: Streptomyces sp. SA15 (assembly GCF_002291145.1). Lineage (GTDB taxonomy): Bacteria > Actinomycetota > Actinomycetes > Streptomycetales > Streptomycetaceae > Streptomyces. The sequence continues at coordinate 29,982 of NZ_NTGE01000165.1, read as the reverse complement.
AAGGCCCGGCCCTCAGAGTCCTCGTGGTCGGCGAAGGCCGCCAGTCCGTCGGTCGGAAAGTTAGGCCGGGTAGTGAGGTGGCTGCGCTCGGGGCCGGTGTACTCGAGGAAGCTGCGCAGCAGAAGCGGCGCGGGAGCGTCTGGATGGTTCTGGGCCAGCAGGACGCGCACGCCAAGGTCGTCGTCGGCGGCCAGGCGCACCACAAGGTCCGGCGACAGCAGGTGGTCCCTGGCTGCTTGCCGGCGCAGCAGTGGGTGGCTGGAGAGCGCGTTCCGACGGATGGTCCCGGGATCCCGCGGCACCTCGGGCGCAGGGTGGAAGACGAAGGGGTGGTCCATGGGGACCTGGTAGTCGATCTGGGCCCGTTCCTCCTCGTTCAGTGCTGGGTGGACGGACACGGCCAGCCGGACGTTGGGGTCGGGGTCCGTCGCGAGCGCGTGGCGCTCGGCCGGTCCCAAGTCCGCGCGGTACGCGACCCTCGTGCGCACGTCCGGGTCTGGATCGCCGACGAGTGCGCGGCGCTCGGCGGGTCTGAGGTCTGCGCGCTGCGCGATCAGGCCCCGTATCTCCGGAATCGGATCGGCGGCCAGGAGAACCACTGCGTCGGGAGGGAGGGTGGGGTTGACGGCGATCATCGCCTTGTCCTCCTTGCCGGCCGGACTAGCGAGGACGCCGTGCACTACGCCTGTGCTGAGGGCGTGGTGGAGCAGCATGTCCGTGCGGGCGTGGCACGGTCGGTCAGGGAGCGCGCTCTCCACCCACGCCGGATCCTGGTACCGCGCATGCCGCTGCGCTGTCTCCCGGACCGTGTCGTCGGGGTCTCTTAGCAGTGCGGCACGTGTCTCAGCGGACAGCAGCGCCCACATGCCGACCCCCCAACGGCGGACCTTCGCGATCGGATGCGTGGGCATGGATCGGCGCAGCCCGGTGGAGATCTGCCGGTGAAAGAAACCGCCCAGGAGTTCGTCGTCATACGTGCTGATCATATGGACGACGGCCTCGTCGGGCAGGGGTCTGGGCGAGGCGGGGTTGGCCACTCGGGGTCCGTCGGCGAGGTGGGCGCGGACGAACCAGTCGGGATCGTCCAGCAGTCGAACTCGCTGGGCCGGATCAACATAGGGGTTACGCGCGAAGAAGCTGCGGGTGTAGGCGTCGGGGTGCTCGATCACCGCGTCGACGACGGCGTCGGGCAGGATGCGGTCCCGGCACAGCACCATCCGTACTGCGAGCGGAGCGTCGGCGAGCAGCCGCAGCAGGATGCTCTCCGGCGCGGACGGGTTGAGAGCCAGCCCGGCGAGCCGACGTGTGGGGAGATCAGCGTCCGCCCAAATTCGCTCAGGCGTAGGCATGTTTGTGCCCCCCAAGGTGTCAACCGGCCTATTGGCGCTCCTTGTCCGCGATCTTAGCCGCCTTGCTCAGCGACGGGCCGAGCGTTGGGTTTAGCGCCGTCTGGGCCCATCCGGAGATGCCAGAGACGCGGGCTTCCCGAGTCCGAGCGGATGGAGTGCATGCCATGCGAACTGCAGTATTCACGTCAAGAGGGCCTGTTGGCACCGGGCGATAGTTACTGAGATTAAAAGTCAAGTCAGAAGCTGTTTCAGAACCGGTGATCTGTGACGTTCAGTGACTGAGCGGGGAAGGCTGGCAGGTCGGTACCTACTTGAGGCATGCACCCCAGCACCGCCCAGAAGTGGGCGAATTAGAGCCTGTCTCCCGGTCTCACCTGGCCATGACCGATGAGTTTGGCGGACCACTACGGTGTACTTCCGCGCCAACCTGGTGATCTTGAAAAGGGTGAGGTGAGTGCGCTCCGCTGACGTCAACGGACTTCCCTTACGCGGGGCTGGTCTCCTGGTGGGTGAGGCGCGCGGTGAGGAACGCCCGCTCAGCCTCGTTGCCGGTCAGCTCCAGGGCTTGCCGGTAGGCGGCCGCCGCCTCGTCCGTACGGCCGAGGCGCCGTAGCAGGTCCGCCTTGATAGCCGGCAGGTATTGGTACCGGGCGAGCCGGCTGTCCAGCTCCAGCGCCTCGACCTGCGCCAGCGCGACCGCCGGCCCGTGGGCCATCGACACCGGAACGGTCCGGTTCAGTGCGACGACCGGTGAGGGCCAGAGCGACAGCAGCCTGTCGTAGATGGTCACGATCTGTGGCCAGTCCGTCTCCTCGTACGTCGGTGCCTCGGCGTACAGCGAGGCGATCGCCGCCTGCAGCAGGTAGCGCCCCGCGCGGCCGCCGTGCAGCCCGGCCACGATCAACTCGTGCGCCTCGTCCAGGGCGGTGCGGTCCCACAGTGAGCGGTCCTGCTCGGCAAGTTGCAGCAGCCGGCCGTCGGCGCTGGTCCGGGTGGCGCGCCGGGCGTCGGTGACCAGGATCAGTGCGAGCAGCCCGCGGACCTCGGGCTCGTCGGGCATGAGGTCCCGAAGTGTGCGGGCCAGGTGCAGAGCGCGGTCGGCCAGGTCGGTGCGCATGAGCGCGGGGCCTGATGGGGCGGTGTGCCCGGCGGTGAACGGCAGGTGGAGCACGCCGAGCACGGCTGTCAGTCGGTCCGGAAGTTCCGCCGGGCGTGGCACCCGGTAGGGGATGCGGGCGGCGGAGATCCTCTTCTTCGCCCGGGTGATGGGGGCGGCCATCGTCTGTTCCGATACCAGTAGCGCCCGGGCGACGTCCGGTGTCGGGAGCCCGCACACCAGCCGCAGCGTGAGCGCGAGTTGCGCCTCCTGCGCGAGCGCGGGGTGGCAGCAGGTGAAGATGAGTCGCAGCCGTTCGTCGGGGACGACATCCTCCGGGTCCACGGCCTCCCCCTCCGTCTGTTCGTCCGCCTCGTCCAGGGCGAGCTCGTCGACGGCCCCTTCGGGCTCCACCAGCAGCGGCATTTTCGAGCGGAACGTCCGCTCCCGGCGGATCGCGTCCATCGCCCGGCGCTTTGCCGCGGTGGTCAACCACGCCTCGGGGTTGCCCGGGATCCCGTCGCGTTCCCAGGCCGACAGCGCCGCGGCGTAGGCCTCCTGTACGCATTCCTCGGCCAGGTCCAGGTCGCGGGCGACGCGCACTGTCGCGGCGAGCACGAGGGCCCACTCGCGCCGGTGCGCGTCGGCGACCGCCTGCCTCGCGTCCGTCGCAGCCGTCATCGGGCGAGGGGCGCGATGCCGCCCGCGATGGGCCGCACCTCGACACCGCCGCGGCCCCACTGGACGGCCGGGTTCCGACGGGCCAGCTCCAGGGCGGCGTCCAAGTCGGGAGCCTCGACGATGCAGACACCGGCGATGACTTCCTTGGAGTCGATGAAGGGGCCGTCGGTGATCACGTCACCGCGCAGCGAGGTGGCGGTGTCGGTGGACTGCAGCGCGTATGCCGTGATCATGGCGCCGGAGTCGATGAGGTCGTCGGCGTGCCGCTTGCTCGCCGCCTGCTGCTCGGGCGTGTAGTCGCCGGCCGCGGGGTTGTCGAAGATGAGGATCGCGTACTGGGCCATAACGGGTCTCCCTGGCTGTGTGTCTGGTCGGTACGCCTCTACGTCGGACGGGCGACGCGAATTCGACAGACCGTACGCGAACTTTTTCAGATGCCCCGGGCCGCTGCGGCTATGGTGCCTCGGCCGCTGAGGGCCGTCAGTCCTGGCATGACGACGTTCGTCCCGACGTTCCACACCCCTGGCTATGACGGCTACCGGCGCCCTCGGTACTCCTCAAGTCCCGAGTTAAGCATCCGCGGAATACTGCCTACCCACCAGTTCGCCTCTGAGACCGTCGAGCCATGCGAGTACCGGGTCTGGCTGACCCCTGCCCAGGCACGGCCGATCGACGGCGTCCGCTACGACCGAGTCCCCACCTATCCGTTGCACCGAGAGGAGCGACCGCACAGGCGGCCGACCGATGGGCCTGGAAAATCCACCGGGAACCGGCCGTCGGCGGCCGCCCCGGCGCGTTCGTCGTGCACGTGTGGGACTGCGAGGAAGCGCCCGCCGACGGTGCGGAGCTGACAGTGCTCGATGCGCTCGATGTCCTGCGCCGTCCCGGCGCCGTGGCCTGCCCGGAATGCCAGGCGGACATCGCCTTCGGACCACTCACCTGACCCGTCCCCGTCCCCGCCCGGTCGCGCGCCCGCCGCTCACGACTTCGGCGAGGTGACCGCGGATGCACTGGTGGGTTGCTGGCAAGCCGCGCACAGCTGGAGGCGGCCCCCGGGTTTGACGACAGTGCCCCATCCGTTGCAGGTCACGCAGTCCCGGGCCAGGGCGAGGTCTGGGCGGGGGGCCAGGCTGTGAGAGTCGGGACGGGCTATGTGATCCATGCGGTGGAGCCTCCCAGCAGGGTGGCGAGCGACGGGCGCATTCCCACCCTGCCAACATCCAGGCCCAATATGTCTGATAAATCCGCAATGTTTGGGCCAAGGATCCCCAAACGGATTGCCAGCTAGAGCGCAGGCCGGCCTTCCCCGAAGGGACCGGTGTCCAGCGGATGGCGCATGCAGGGGCGGACAGCCAGGCGCGGCACCCGCACTTTCTGGCCGATGAAGCGGGCCGACACCGAGTAGTGGCACTGCCGGACCGTGGCTCGTCCCCAGCGCCTGGGTGGCCTTCCCAGGCGCTGGGACCCCGCGCTCAGGTGCTGACACCTGGTGTGGATGATCGGGCGCATGCTGGTTGAGTCCGTGTCCGTCGCCGCGCTGATCGTGGTGCTGGTGTGCGCCGTCATCCGTCCGTTCCGGTGGCCCGAGGCGGTCTTCGCGGTGCCCTGCGCCGTCCTCGTGGCCGTCTGCGGCGCCACCCCGTTCGACCACGTACGGCAGGAGGCTGAGCGGCTGGGCCCCGTCATTGGTTTCCTGGCCGCTGTTTTGGTGCTGGCCAAGCTCTGCGACGACGAGGGACTCTTCCATGCCTGCGGTACCTGGATGGCCCGCTGGGCCCACCGCCGTCCACGACGGCTGCTCGGGGTGGTGTTCGCCCTCGCGTCGGTGATCACAGCGGCGCTGAGTCTGGATGCCACCGTCGTCCTGCTGACCCCCGTCGTGTTCGCCACGGCCGCGCGCATGGGTGCCCGGCCCAAGCCCCACGTCTATGCCAGCGCGCACCTGTCGAACACGGCCTCCCTGCTGCTTCCGGTCTCCAACCTGACCAACCTGCTGGCCTTTACCGCGTCCGGGCTGACGTTCAGCCGCCACGGCCGCACGGTGGTGGGGGTGGGGGTCATCGGGGTCCTGCCTTCGCGAGGGTCCAGCAGCGGGTGGCCGCGTGGTGGGACAGGCGGGCGATCTCGCCTGCGGGCAGCGCCCGCAAGGCGGGGTTGAACAGCTCCACCGACACCGGCCCGGCATAGCCGGCCCGGGCCAGGGCGTCGGCGAAGGCCGGCCAGGGCACGGTCCCGTCTCCGGGGAACAGGCGTTGGCTGTCGGTGAGTTCACCGGCGGTGGGGCTGGCCGGGGTGTCGGCGATCTGTACGTGCGCGACGGTGCCCGGGGGGAGGCCGGTGATGTGGGCCGGGTCGGCTCCGGCGGCCGCCCAGTGGAAGGAGTCCACCAGCAGCCCGGCGTGGTCGGTGTCGGTGTCGTCGAGCAGTTCGGCCAGCTGCGGCAGGGTGTCGGCAACTGGGTGCGGGCCGTCCAGCTCGGGCGGCAGCCCGGCGCGGACGCTGACGGCTTCGATGGCGAGCCGCACTCCGTGCACGGCGGCCGCGGTGGCGAGCTGGGCGATCCGCTTGCGCGCGACGGCCCGCGCCTTGGTGGTGTGGAGCGGGGAGCGGGGGTTGAGGACGGTCGTGGCGATGGTGCAGCCCAGCGCGGTCATGGCCTTGAGTCGGCCGTCCAGATCGTCCAGGCAGGCGCGGTAGGTGTCCGGGGCGGTCAGCAGCGGGGCGGGCAGGACGGGTCCGGCGGGCAGGATGCCGCTCGCGGCGGTCACCTTCACGCCGAGCTCCTGGAGCAGGTCGCGTAACCGGGCGGGGCCGTGGGCCTGGGCCTGCTGGATGGAGACTTCGGCCGTGGGAAATCCGGCGCCCGCGGCCAGGGCGAGGAACGTCGGCAGCGGGATGCCGGAGAGGGTGGCCGGGTTGAGGCAGGGCACGAACCGCCCGGTGACGTCGTCGGTGACGGGCGCGGTCATGCCGTGGCCAGCTTTCCCTCGAGCAGCTGCTCGCGCAGCGTGCCCAGGTCTGCCATGACGTCGGCGATGACCCGCCGGACGCGGGCGGCGCCGAGGGGGTTGGGCCCGGAGCTCTGCACGATCGCCTGCCAGGGGTCGGTCAGGTCCCGGCCGGACTGGGAGACGAGCGCGACCGCGCAGTCCAGCCCGGTTTCCTCGTGCAGTCGGCGCGCGGCTTCGGCGGCGGCCAGGTTGTAGAGCTTGCCGACGTGGTAGACGGGGTTCTTGCCGGAGACGCCTTCGGCGGACCAGGGCCTCAGCATGCTGATCAGGCCGTTGGCGCGGTTGCCGCGGCCGACGACGCCTTCGTCACCGGACTCGATGCTGGAGCCGGTGGCCGTCAGGTACAGCTCGGGCCGGGTGTCGTCGTCGCGGGTGTTGACGGAGACCGTGACGTGGTGTTCGGGCGCGATCCTGCCGGCGAGTTCGGTGATCAGGTCTCGGGCGCGGGTCCGGTGGGCGATGTAGGTGTCCAGGTCCGGGGTCTCGGAGGCGATCTGCGGCACGCATGCGGTCAGCTGCACGCGCGGGCCGTGGCGGACGACCATGACCTTGATGTCGGTGCCGTAGTAGGGGTGTTCGGCGCGGAACGCCTCGCTCGTCAGGTGTTCCGCGATGCCGAGGGCGAGCTGCTCGCCGACCCCGAGCGGCCAGTAGGCGACGCCGGCGCTGGTGTCGTTGGAGAACATGCGGTGCCGTTCGGCGAGGTCGTCCAGTGTGCGCGGGGCGAACCACCGCTGGCGGGAGGCCTCGCGCGGGGCGGCATCCGGGGCACTGACGGCGCCGGGGCTGGAGGCCTGGGTTAGTCGCGGCCGTACATCGACCCACCGGTCGACGTCGAGTAGCGGCAGGGCCTGGGCGAGGTAGTCGCGCGCGGCGGTGGTGACGATGGCGGCGACCGGAATGGCGTGGTCGCCGAGGGCGGCGGTGATGCGCCCGTTGACCAGGACCTGGACGGGCACGGTGAGCTCGCCGTGCCCGAAGCGCACGTCGGCGGCCCCGCCCAGCAGGGAAGTCTTGTCGGTGTTGTGGTGCAGGATCGCGCCGAACTCCTCGAGGCAGTAGCGGCTGTAGGCGCGGGAGATCGCCTCTGCCACTCCGTCGGCGAGGGTGTCGGGGTGACCGGCCCCCTTGCGTTCGACGACTTCGACGCCCAACAGGGCCGAAGCGGCGGTCAGTCCGGCCGTCGTGGTCACGTCCATGCGGGAATCTCCTTCTCGGGGGCGTGCTGGGCGAGGGCGATGGGGCGGCGGCCGAGTAAGCACAGGCGGCCACGTTCGAGGTGATAGGCGCTGATCCGGGCGAGGTCGCGGGCGCCTTCGACGGCGCGGGCACGGTCCAGGAAGGTCCACCCGGCGGCGAGGTTGATGACGGCGGCGTGCACCGCGTCGCTGCCGGCCTGGATCGCGGCGGGCTCCACGATCACGCTCAGGTGCATCCGGGCGACGCACACGCCGTGCCCGGCGCCCTGGCGCACGAAGTACCGCAGGGTGGTCTCCTGGCGGTAGATGGGGTGGGAGGCGACGGCGGCCGGCTCGATGAGGGTCTGGTGGCCGGCCTGGCGGGCCCGGTCGATGAACTCGAGGTCCTCGCAGTCGCCCATCCACCGCCCGCGGCGCCCGAGATCGGTACGGAACAGGCCGATGTCGAGCGCGGTCTGGCGGTGGAAGAGCAGGTTGCAGCCGGTGACCCAGTACGGCCACACGGCCGGCGCCCGGTCCTCGGGCCAGTCCACCGCGCCGTGGCACTCGCGCAGTGCCTTCGTCAACGCCGTGATCTGGCCGCCCGGGTAGGTGACGTGGGTGCGGCCGCCGACGGCGAACACCTTCTCTTCCTCGATCGCGGTGACGAGGGCCTGCAGCCAGCCGGGTTCGGGGGTGATGTCGGGGTCGGTGATGGCGACGTACTGTCCGCGGGCCGCGCAGATTCCGCGGTTGCGGCCCGCGCTCAACCCTGGGGTCGGCTCGTACAGCACCCGCACGGGAAACGGCCAGTCGCCGTCGCGTACGGCGTCAGCGATCGGCCGGACGGGGCCGGGCGGGTCGTTGTCGACGACGACCGCTTCCATCTGTCCGCCGGGCAGCGTCTGCGCTGCCAGCCTATTCAGCAGACTTCGCACGTTCGCGGTGTTTCCGCGGGCGCTGACGACCACGGACACCAGCGGCGTATCCGACTGTGCTGCCATCGGTGCTCCTCTCTTCCCAAGCTCCAGTGGGATCCCGTTGCCGCGCGCTGCGGCACGAGAAGACGAGAATGGGCTCAACTGTTCGACTGGGTCGAGCAGTTGGAGGGGGTCCCGCAGGGGTCCCGCCACCGCGCAGGAGTAACCGGTCCTGTGCGCTGGGTGATTGGATGAAGGTGTGGAAGAGACCACCCGTCACCCGCTGGCCCTGGCGCGGCTCGCGCTCGGCATGACGATGGACGAGCTCGTCTCCGGTATTCGTGCCGCTGCCGCCCGGCGTGGTCTGCGCTCAGGCACGGACGAGGCGCGGGTGCGTAAATGGCAACGTGGCGTCGAGCCCAGCGAGGAATCCCAGATCTACATCGCCGAAGCGCTCGGCTGGCCCGCGGACATCGTTCGTGCCGCCGACTGGCCGACCCTGGCGGCGTCCCTGTCCCAGACCGTCGCCTGGGACCGCTTCGACCTGGGCCGCCACACCCACGCCAGCCAGTACTGGATCGCCGGCCTGCACAACGCCCACGAGGCAGGGGACCACGACATGGGCGCCGGTCTTCTGGGCGACCTCGCTTGTGCACGACCGGTCAGTGACCTCGTACCTGTACGGTCCGCGGGTGTTGAGTCGAAATCGCTGGTCCGTCCACTTCACCTCGCGGGACTTACCGCAGCCGCGTGATGAGCTCTGGTACCTGCAGATTCGTCCTGAGGAGTGGGAGTGCTGGCTCGATGACCAGGGCATTCCTGACGGAACGCCGTACTTGCTGTCACCCCGGTACGTCTACGACGTTGACCTGAACTCGTACCTCCATCGGGTGGACTATCTCGAGGGTCCGCTGAACAGCCAGAGGAACCGGGCGAGGGCCCTGGCTGGCTACTTTACGTTCCTGCACCAGGCCCGCTGGGCCAAGGACTGGCGTGATGCGACGGAGGATGACCACCGGGCCTACCGCCACTGGCGGCGTCAGGACGCGAAAGGGCCTCGCATCGGCGGCGCGACCTGGAGCCAGGACATCTCGCACGTGTTCCAGTTCTACAAGCACGCGAAGCGGCAGAAGTGGGTCGCCGAGATCCCGATCCCCCTGCGAGAGGCCAAAGAGAGGGCGACCTCGTCAGGCGGCCGGCCCGTCGTCACGGAGAGGAAGAAGGTCCCGGCGTCCTACGCGCACGATGAGGGTGGCGAGAGGATCGAGTGGCTACCGGCTGCGGCCTACCGGCGCTGGCGGGACGTGGGGGTACGGGGATACGACCGCGACGGGCTGCCGAGGGACAACTTCCGGGGCCGATGGGCTTCGCGCAACGCGACGTTCACGGACATGCTGGTCCGCGGCGGCATGCGGCTCGAGGAACAGTCCACCCTGCTGAAGTCCGAGATCCCGCTGGGTGAGGGGCCGCCCGGATACAGCAAGTTCTGGCTTCCGAAGTCGATCGCGAAGCGGGAGTCCGCCCGGGGGCTCTATGCGCCGGCCTCCTCGCGTCGGGACCTGACGGCCTACGCCCTCGAGGACCGGGCCCTGGTGGTGGAGGAGGCCCAGGCCGCAGGCCGCTACCGGCGGATCCGCCGACCGTTGGTGATCTCGGACCCGGAATTTCCGCGCCTTGCCCAGTACACCTCGGGGGCGATGGCCGGGCAGCGGGTGGACGTGCGTCTGCTCGGCCCGCTGGAACGTCGCCGGCTGCTGGTGGACACCGAGCAGGGCCTCGAGCCGGCGATGTTCTGGCTCGGCGAAGACGGGATGCCGCTGGCCTTGTCGACCTGGAAGGACATGTTCACCGCGGCCAACCAGCGCTGCGAGGAGGCCGGGCTGGAGGAGAGGGCGCACGCCCACCTCTGCAGGCACACCTTCGCCGTGATCACTCTGGAACAGCTCCAGCGCGGCCACCTCGCGGCGCTCGGCGAGATGAATCCGGCCCAGCGCCAGCACTACCAGAAGATCTTCGGAGACCCGGTGGACTGGATCCGCCGCAGGCTCGGTCACGCCTCGCAATTGTCGACCCTGATCTATCTGCATGCGCTACAGGAACTGGAGATGGAGACGCGCATGGCCCTTGTCCCGGACACCTGGGAGGACCCGCGGGACACCCCGGTCGTCGAGCTCGGCGACGGGACGCCACCCGCCGACCTGCCCGAAGGAGCGGTGACGCGGTGAGTCGGCGCCACGGCCGGGGCAGCACCGGACCAGGCCGCCCGGCCGCGACACCTTCCGGAGCCTACGAGGCCCCGCCGCTGGTCAGGACGGACGCGGCGGACTCCCTGGCCGTCGACTTCCACGGCGAGGACGGCCGCAGCCGCACCTTCGACTTCAGTACGCTGCCGATGCCGGGCTGGCGTCTGTTCCTGGCCCGGTCGGTCGCCCTGCGGACCGGCTACAGCGGCGGCGCCAGGACCCTGGAGAGCTCGCGGCATGCCTGGAACGCGGTCCAGAACTGGGCCGAGTTCCTGCCGTCCCTCGACCCGCCGCCCGGGTCTTCGCAGCAGTTGACCCGCGCACACGTCGACGCCTACCGGGGCCGCACGGACATTTCCCCGCGAACGAAGTACTCGATGCTGCTGGAGCTGCGCACGCAGTTCACCGACCCACAGCTGAAGGACGACTTCCCGGCCGAGGCACTGGACGCGTTCAACCGGCGCCTGCCGAAGCCACCGGCACAGCCGGTCGGGGGCTACTCGATCGGGGAACTGGACCGGCTGACGGCCGCGGCAAGGGCTGACACCGCGCGGATCGCCCGGCGCCTGCGGGCCAGCGAGGACCTGCTGCGACGCTATCGCGAGGACCCCGGCAAGCTCGGCGAGGACGACCTTCAGCGGGGCGAGATGCTGGCCTTGATGGCCGACAGCGGCGTCGTCCCAGAGCCCGCCCGACGCCGCCAGGAACGGCAGGCCCAGAGAGTCGCCTTCGCCTCCGAGCTGTTCCTGACCTGGAAGGACCTGGCACCCCTGGTGGTCCTCCTGATGATCGTCACCGAGCGGAACGGAGAGTCGGTCAAGGAGTTGCCGGTCAACCACCGGCTGCTGGAAGACCGCGCCGTCGAGTTGACCGTGGTCAAACGCCGCCGGGGCGCCAAGCGCTGGTTCGAGACGGTGACCTGGGAGATCGGACCGAAGAACCGTGAACTGCACACGCCCGGCGGCCTCTATCTCCTGCTGCTGGAGCTGACCGCCCGCGGCCGGGCCTTCTGCGGCGCCACCACCGCGTTCGCGCTCTGGCGCAACAATCACCGCGACGGCAACACGGGTATCGCGGAGCACTGGGCTCCGTTCGAGGCAGACCTCGGCCACGGATCCGCGATGAAGATCTCCGCCTGGGCAGCGGAGCGTCCCAAGCCGGTGTTGGCGGACCCACCGCCGAGGAAGAACGGCAAGCAGCCACCGGCACCGCCACTGCGGATCACTTTCAACCAGATCAAGACCAGCGTGGATGCCCGCCGCACCCGGCAGATGGGCGGCCACCTGCCGTCCTCCGCAAAGAGCAACACCGCCCAGGTCCTCTACGCCAACTATCTCAAGCCGGCCGAACCGACCCGGGAGTGGGCCGCGGAGGTCGTCTCCGAAGCGCTCGTGGACGCCGAACGTGCCGCCGCCGACGCCCACAGGCGAGCCGCCGAACGCCGCGGCGGCGGCCCGAAGGTCCTGCCCGAGGCTGGCACCGCGCACGACCTGGAGGAGGCCGGCATGACCCCGGACACCGCCCGCAAACTGGCGGGCGGCGAACTGGACACGGCCTGGACCGCCTGCGAGGACCATGATCACAACCCGGAGACCCAGGCGCCATGCGGCGACTCATTCCTGGACTGCTTCCACTGCGGGAACTGCCTGGTCACCCGCACCCACCTGCCCAAACTTCTCGGCCTCCTCGACAGCCTCGGCGCCCTGCGACAGCGGATGAACGAGATCGACTGGTGGAAGCGCTACGGCCCGGCCTGGATCGCGATCCGGCGCGACATCCTCACCAAGTTCTCGCCGGCCGAGGTCGCCAAGGAACGCAAGAACCCCCTGCCCGACGCTCTCCTCGACCTCGTCGAAGCCCCCTGGGAACAGCCATGAGCCTTGCCACGTTCGCCGCTTCCCCGCCTGCCGATCTCGCCCTGCAGAACATCCACGTCCTGCACGGCCGCCAGCTGCGGCCCGGGTTCCGGCTGGAAGACACCTCCCGCTACGGCGAAGACATCTGGCGGCTCTGGCCCGCCCAGCTCAAAGCGCACGACGCCGCACTCATCCTGAACTTCCCGAGCCTTCCGCAGCGGTTCCGGTCGGCGGCGAAGAAGCTCTTCTACCACTTGCTGTCCGTCGAACCGCCGGACGGCGAGTCCTCGCCGGGCATCACCTCCATCAGGATCACCTTCACCCACATGAAGGCATTCCTGACCTGGCTGGACAAACGTTGGGAACTGCACCGCACTGACCTGTCCACCCTCACCCCGGACGACCTGGCCGCCTACCGCAAGCAGCTCAACGTGCTCTATCCCTGGTCTTCTGACCGCCGGACGATCGCGAGAGGCGTCATCCGGCTCCTCTGGCGCTGGCGGTTCCACCTCGACGAGCATGCACTCTCCTTCGACCCGCTCCACATCCCGGAGTGGGGTGAGTCGAAGGCGCCCCGCCGTGGCGAGAACGCCACCGACCGGCTCCCCGAGGAGACGATGGGACCGCTGCTGGGCTGGGCCCTGCGGTTCGTCGACGAGTTCGCCTCGGACATCCTGGCCGCCGACGCCAACTGGCGGGCCGTCCGCACCGACACGCTCCGCCGGCGTCGAGGCGACCTGGGTCGTCGGCGAGCCCGTCGCCCGGGCCATCGACGTCCTCGAACGCCTCCAACCAACCGAGACCGACTTCCTCTTCGCCCGCCTCCGTCACGGATCCGACGCCAAGAAGGGATCGGCCGACGCTCTCACCACCAAGGCGACGGGCACACAGATCAATAGATTCATCACCTACGTCAATCAGCTCTGCGACACCTCCGGCCGGTCCGACAGCATCCCTGCAGCCGGTCGCAGCCGCACCGGGTTTAAGACCAGCGTCTTCCGGCGCACGCTCGCGTGGTTCATCGCACGACGGCCCGGCGGAGTCGTCGCCGGAGCCCTGCAATATCGGCATCAATCAATCCAAATGTTCGAAGGATACGCGGGCACCAGCGCCTCCGGATTCCGGGCAGAAGTCGAGAGCGAACAGGCCCTCGCCCGCGGCGAGACCTACATCGCGATGATCGACGCCCACGAACACACCGACCTGACCGGCCCATCGGCCGAAGAGGTCGCCCGGCGACTCGGCGAGTTCGGCGAACGAGCCCAGTTCCAGGGACAGATCGCGCTCGACAAGCATCGCCTGAAGCGGATCATGAAACGGCATGACCCAGCGATCTATCCCGGCGAATACATCACCTGCGTCCGCGACCCCGCCAAGGCCCTCTGTGACAAGGCGAAGCGCGGCGGAAGCGATGGACTTCCCGACCACGGCGGCTGCAAGCCCCTGGCCTGCAGAAATGTTGCCCTCACCCCGGAGAACGTCGCTGCCTGGATGCGGGAACTGGCTGGCCTGGAGAAGAGGATGGCGGCCCGGCCGACCATGCCTCCCCTCCTGCGGCACCGTCTCCAGCAGCGTCACGCCGAGATCACCGAGTTCCTGGCCGCCAACACCGGCGCGGAGCCCCTCGCATGACCGCCCGCGTCTCTGACCTGCCTGAAGCCCTGGTCCGCAAGCGGATGGCGGAGATGATCGAGACCTGCCGGCAGACCAACACCAAACCCAGCGTCCTGAAGCTGGCCCAACAACTCGGCTTGAGCAACACCACGTTCCGCCGCCGCTTCCCCGACATCGCCCAAGAGCTCGGCACCCTCCGGTCCACCCCTGCCGATCCCGCCGACGGGCCCACCATGCACGACAGGCTCATCGCCCGGAACGCGAAACTCCGCCGCCGGAACCAGGAGCTGACCTCAGACCTCGCTCTCGCCGTTGCCCAGCTCCAGCAGCTTGCACTGACCAACGAACAGCTACGCGAGGCGCTTGAGGGTGCTTCCGCGGTCACGAGGATCCACTCCAAGAGAGGATGTCGATGAGAGGGGCAACCCGCAGAAGACGGGGCGCCTCGTAGGCTTTGCGCAGTCCGCTGTAGCCGGTGCTGGCCGAACCCTGGAAGTACAGGGCACCGATGGGCTCGTACAGCGCGAGCACGCCGTCGATGTCCCCGGCCTCGGCACGCTCGAGCCACAGCCGGCCCAGATCCTCGGGCTTGTGCGCCTTTTCGCGACCGTCTTCGGTGACCGCCGGCTTCTAGGCCTGCGCCGGGTTCTGGGAGAACATGTACTTGTGGATGCGCCACCCGTCCGGGGTGCGACGCAGCACGAACAGCTCGCGGAAGTAGGCCTGGGTGCGAGTGCCGTCGGCCACGGCAATCACCGTGACGGGCTGCTCGGATCGGACGATCGCGATCTCGTCGTAGACCTCGGTCGAGACCACCTCCACGTTGACCTCCATCCCGATGGCGGCGAAGGTGCTGGCGTAGAAGGAGTCAACGGCGTCGCGGCCGCGCAGGCTGGGCAAGTTCTCGGGGATGATCTCGGGGGGATCGCCGAGATAAGCGCAGAAGCCGCCAATAGTTGATCTTGAGGTTCGGCGATCGTCGGCCGTCACCCATTCAGCTCAGTGTCGTTGGTGTGATGTTGACCGTCGTCTGGGCCGGGGTGGGTTGTGACCTCGATCGAACGGACCGCGTATCCGCGGTTCAAGCGGCTGATCACCGCGCATGAGCTGCATCTGTTCTTCGCGCCGACCCGGGAGGAGGCGGCGTGGGCGGCTGAGCGGATGGATTCCGACGGCCATCAGCTCGCGCTGCTGCTGGCGTTGAAGTCCTATCAGCGGATGGGTCGGTTCCCGAAGCCGGACGAGTACCCGGAGATGGTGGTCGACTTCGTCCGCCGCGCGGTGGAGCTGCCGGAGGGGACCGTGCCGTTGTGGGCGACGGGCCGGACGGCGGAGCGGCAGCGTACGGAGGTGCGCCGCCAGGTGGGGGCGACGTACGACCAGGCCGAGGCCCGCCGGATCGCTGAGGCGTCGATCCGGAAGGAGGCCGCGGCGAAGAACCGCCCGGCTGATCTGATCAACATTGCGCTGGAGAGGGTCGTGGGGGCCGGGCTGGAGCTGCCGGCGTTCTCCACGCTCGACGCGATGGCCTCGACGGTCCGCAAGGAGGTGAACGCGTCGATCTGCACGGGGATCTACGACCGGATGAGCGCGGTGGAGCGGGCGGGGCTGCTGCGGCTGTTGGAGGAACGCGACTCGGATGGCACCACGCAGTACAACCGGCTGAAGAAGTCCGCGCAGAGCCCGACCTGGTCGCACTTCAAGCGGCTGATCACCCATCTGGACTGGGTGGATGCCCTGGGCGACACCGGGGTGTGGATGGACGGTGTCGCCTCGCGGAAGGTCACGGACTTCGCCGGGGAGGCGGACGCGGCGGAAGCCTCCGAGCTCAAGGCGTACGTGCCGGTCAGGCGGGTCGCGCTGATGGCGTGTCTGGCGCACAAGGCGAGGATGCGGGTCCGTGACGAGCTGGCGCTGATGTTCTGCAAGCGCATGGGCACGAAGGTCAAGAGGGCGAAGGAGGAGCTGGAGGAGATCCGGCTCGCCGAGCGGGAGATGACCGAGGCGCTGATCGGCAACTACCGCAGTGTGCTGAAGGACATCGACGACGGCGGCCCGGCCCAGGCCGCGCTGGCGAAGGCCGCCGAGATGACCGCCGGGGCCGTGGACGCCCTTCAGGGGCTGGACGAACAGGCGTCGCTCGAGGAGGTCGCCCGTCGCCTGGGCGGAGAGGTCTCCCCGGCCGTCCTCGCCCTGATGAAGGCCGTGGTGGTGCAGGCCGGCGGGCTCGGCGCGGTCACGAAGACCGTGGAGAGCTTCGGCGGGTTCGCGAAGCAGTACGAGCAGATCGAGAAGGTCTCCGCCCACCACGGCAACTTTTGGGAGGTGTTGCTGTACGGGCAGATCGGCCGGGACCGGGCGCTGATGTTCGACCTGGCCGAGAAACTTCAGTTCACCGCCACCTCGGAGGACGGGCGGGTGCTGGACGCGCTCGCGCACGCGCAGCGCAACGAGGCCGCTCGTGGCGAGTACATCAGCGCGATCGGCGAGGACGGCAGGCGCATCGACATCTCCTTCGCCACGCAGAACTGGCAGAAGGCCGTGGTCGACAAGACGCGGCCGGGGCAGTTCGTTCGCAAGCACTTCGAGGCGATGGTGTTCACCTGCCTCGCCGAGGAACTGCGCACGGGCGATGTGGCGGTGGTCGGCTCGGAGGAGTACGCCGATTGGTCGGGGCAGCTGCTTACGTGGGAGGTCGTGGAGGAAAAGCTGCCCGCCTACCTGGTGGAGGTCGGGCTCGCCGAGGAGGGTGAGGCCGACGGGTTTGACGCCGGGTCCTTCCGCCGGCAGCTGGAGGACCGGCTGCGGGCTGCCGCCGCGGCGGCGGACGCCGGGTATCCGGACAACGAGAGCCTGGTGATCGACCCGGCCACCGGCATCCCCTCGCTCAAGGCGCACCGCTCGGAGGGACAGCGCCCGTCGGCGAAGCGGCTGGAGCAGGAGATCAAGGCGCGGATGCCGGAGCGCACGCTGATCGGGATTTGTGCCCGGACCGCGTACTGGGTGGAGTGGTGGCGCCGCTTCGGCCCGCCCTCGGGCAACGATCCGAAACTTGCCGACCCGTTCGGCCGGTACGTGCTCACCACGTTCGTCAAGGGCACCAACATGGGCCCGTACGAGGCGGCCCGCCACATCCCCGGCGTGAGCGGGCATGAGCTGGCGTACACGGCGAACCGGCACTTCTCTCTCGTACTGCTAAACGAGGCCATCGCCGACCTGGTCAACGCGCACGCGCGCCTGGACATCTCGCAGGCGTGGGGCGACGGGACCGCCGTGGCCGCGGACGGCACCCACATGGACACCTACCTCGACAACCTGCTCGCCGAGACCAGCGTGCGGTACGGGAAGCCGGGAGGCATCGCCTACCACCACATCTCGGACACCTACATCGCGCTGTTCACGCACTTCATCCCGTGCGGGGTGTGGGAGGCCGTCTACATCATCGAGGGCTTGCTCAAGAACTCCTCCGAGGTCAAGCCCACCACCGTGCACGCGGACACCCAGGGCCAGTCGCTGCCTGTCTTCACCTTGGCGCACCTGCTGGGCTTCGACCTGATGCCCAGGATCAGGAACTGGAAGGGCCTGACCTTCTACCGGCCCAGCAAGCAGAGCGAGTACGTGCACATCGACGCCCTGTTCGGCGAGGCGGGCAAGAACGTCATCGACTTCGACCTGATCGAGTCCCAGTTCCGGCACCTGATGCGGGTGGCCGTCTCCGTACGCGAGGGCGCGATCTCCTCGGCGACGCTGCTGAAGAGGCTGCGTTCCGGGTCGCACAAGAATGCCACGTATGTGGCCTTCCGCGAGGTCGGCCGCGTCATCCGTACCGTGCAACTGCTGCGGTACCTGACGGACGCACCGCTGCGCCGGCGGGTGACCGCGGCGACGAACAAGGTTGAGTCGTTCAACCGCTTCTCCCAGTGGGTCGGCTTCGGCAACCAGGGCGTCATCGCCGACAACGACCCCGTCGAGCAGGAGAAGGCGATGAAATTCAACTCGCTGCTCACGAACGCGGTCATCTTCCACAACGCCCTGGACATCGCCGAGATCGTCCGCCAGCTCCTGGAAGAGGGGTGGGAGATCGATTCCGAGGACCTGGCCCACATCTCGCCGTACCTGACCGAGCACATCAAACGGTTCGGCGAGTACAGCACGCACGAACTCGGCATAGAGCCCGAGGCGTACGACCCGAAGCTCGACGTCGACTTCACCCCGCTGCGCGAGCGGGACCCCACCGCAGTCGGCTTCGGCCAGGCCGCCTAACCCGTACTGCGCCGGTCGTCAATTCGGATGGTTCGGGTCCGGGACCGGTGTTCTGGGCCGGTCGGGTGGCACAGGAAGTCGGCCCGTCCGACTTCCTGTGCATCAGCAGCACCATCACGCCAACAGCTCGCCGAACTCCGACGCCGCCTCCCCATACCGGACGTTCCAGCCCTCAACCACGGCCGCCTCCAGGACGGCCGTGTCCACGTCCTCCAGTAGACGCGGCGACGGCTTCCCCGGCGAGTTCTCGTAGTTGAACGCGATGACGTCCAGGAACACAGGACGCTTCAACCGCGTGCTGTCCAGCCTCAGCAGCAGCGACTGGGCGAGCGCCGGGTAAGGGGTGAACTCCGGGTTCCGGAGCCAGTCGGTGAGGTCTGCCTCCGGCACGCTGTAGTCGACGGCCGCCTCCCCCAGCGCGTCGATGAACGCGGTGGGCGGCGCCTGCACCTGGAGGAGCCGGCTCAGCTCGCCGCGGCCGGTGGCGTCGAGGTCCGGCGGCTGGGTGATCAGCCGGAACGCCTGCCTCAGCCAGGCCTGTTCGGCCAGCCGACGCGTCGCCAGGTCGCTCCACGGCGGCTCGGGCGTCGGCCTGCGGAACGGCGCGGGCATTCGCCGGTACCGCTCCGTGATCCGGCGCAGGCAGTCACCGAACTTCTCCACGTCGTCGGGGTGGATTCCCTCGACCCACCCCTGGGCCGTGAACACGGCGGTGGCGGACGTCGTCGTCCCATCCCCGCTGACCGTCACCACCGCGGGCGTCTCATAGCGCTCACCGCCCCGGGAGGTGAGCGCTAGCTCGAACATGACCGGCTCAATCGTGTAGTCGAGCGTGAACGCCGTCCCGTCCACGGGAACGCTGACATTCCCGCCCGGCGCGCTCAGCGGCACTCCACCGACGGTCCAGGCGATCGTGAGCTGCGGGTTGACGGGCTCGCCGCTGCCGCCGAAGCCGGTGCTGCGCAGACCGAAGCGGGCGGTCGTCGAGGTGGCGAAGGTCCCCCGGCGCAGGGGGTCGCCGCACGGCGTCGTGGTCTCCTGGATCTCACCGACGGGGCCGACCACGTCGTCGGTCTGGAGTCCCCGGACGATCTCGACTGCCTTCGCCGCGCCCGCAGTGACCGACAGGTCCACCCACTGCCGCTCGGGATCGACAGCTATGGTGCGCACGACGAGCGGTGTCGTCGCGACGGCGACATCGGTATCCGGCGACGCCGTCGGTACCGATCCCCGGTACCACGCGCGCGGCCCCTTGTTGGCGATGTCGACGATCGAGTGAACGACCACCCCTTCCCGCGAGAGGCTTGGCCCCAGTGGGTCTATGCCGGCGTCCCAGCCCGCCGGGATGCGGTACTCGACGTAGACCCGGCCCACCCCGTTGGCTGGCTCGCCGGGCGGGTGCAGCACGAGCAGGCACCTGCCGTTCGACGCGGACGCCGGGACGATGCGTGCGGTGACCGGTGCGCCCGGCTGCGGGAAGGGCGCCTCGACCACCCGGCCGGCCAGCGCGTCCGGCATGAATAGGTGCAGGTTCGCGCGCGCGAGGTGCGGGCCCATGGCGAAGGCGCGAGAGTACGGCCAGTTGGTTACCGTCGGCCCGGTGAAGGTCGGCTGGCCGGAGTAGAACGGCCCCGCGCCGAGGAAGCGGCCGGCGAAGGTCGCCGACGACATGAGGTCGTAGGGGGAGCCGTACTCCTGGCCGACGATGATGGTGGCGTCGGTCGGATCCCAGTCGGTGCCGTTGTTGTCGAGCCCGAAGGTGTGGTCTAGGCCGAGGATGTGGCCGACCTCGTGACACATGAAGGTGAGGTCGCTCGACATCACCGGAAGCACGGCGACCGGCAACCCATCGACACCGTTCGCGCCGCCGTCGAAGCTCTGCGTGATCGTGACAGGCTGGCCCGGCTGCCCCGCCCGGGGATTCGGCACGATTCGCTGTCCCGGGTAGGTGATGACGATCAGACCGTCGAGGCCGGGCCACTCCGGGGGGTTGGGGAACCGGGCGCGCAGCGCGTCGACGGCAGCGCGGGCCTGGGCCGCTCGGGAGGTGTCGGTCCCGATCATCATGTCGACCCACGGGAACATCGACGAGTCGACGAAGTCGAGGTAACCCCGGGTGGTGTTCTCCCAGAACCGCAGCAGGGCGTGGTCGCCGGTCATGAGCATTGCGATACAGGCGGGATCGGAGATGACGGGCAAGGTGGTGTCGTGCCGGGCCCGAATGATGCCGAGGCGGACAGACTTGGCCATGATGTTCGGCTCCTTGTCGGGAGGGCCGACGCGCCTGTACCCGGTGGAAATCCGACACCACGTCCCGGTTTCCAATCTACCGCGCGGCCCCGCACCTCGCAGCCGCGAGACGGGACGACGGGCCCTGTCGGCCGGGACGGCCCTGTTCTCGCATAGCTACGGCGAAGGGACATGGAGCGCAGGGTGACGCTCCGGGCTGGACCGGGCGCAAGAGTCGGTGGTAAAGCGTCCGCGGTAGCAGCGATTCCGCTTCGAGGTCCGCTTATCGGACTTCCGGCGCGCCTGACGGCTCGCCAGGGTGATGCCGCAGTAAATACCGGATTTACTGCGGCGGAGTCCCTACCCTGATCATCGCGACCTGCGGCGGACGATTCCGGCCGCCGGGGCGAGGTGTACGCATTTACTGCGGCAGCACGTAGGGGGCGGGGCGGGCGTGACGATCGAACCAGTGACCGAACTCGGGGCCGGGGGCGCGCTCCGGCTGCGGCGCGCTCGGATCGTGCCCCTGTCCGCCCCGCCCTCGTCGTACACCGCGGCGGTCGAGCGGTACCTCACCGGCTCGGGCATCGCGAAGTCCTCCGCGCGGATCTACCGGATCTCGCTGACGACGTGGGGGTGGATGTTCGCCAGCGAACCCGCGCCGACCGGGCCAGCCCGCCGGGGCGCGAAGCCGCCCGTCTTGCCCGTCACCGCGATCGGCGACCCGGCGCTGCCGGAGCTCCTGGCCGAGCTGGCGGCAGCGCGGGCGGACGAGATGGACGCCGACACCGTCAACCGAGAGCTGTCCATCGCCCGCAAGGCGATCGGCTGGTGGCAGCGCCAGGGCTGGATCGACGGCGATCCGACGATCGGCATCGAGCGGCGGCCGGCACCGCCGGACCGCACCAAGGCCCTCTCCGAGAACCAGATCGCCGCCCTGTGGCGCCTGGACGTCGGGCTCAGGGAGAAGACTTTCTGGAAGCTCCTCTACGAAAGTGCCGCGCGGGCCGATGAGGTGCTGTGCCTGAACGTGGAAGACGTGTACCCGCAGGACAAGCGCGGCAGGATCACCGCCAAGGGCGGGGCGACGGAGTGGATTCACTGGCAGTCTGGCACCGCCCAGCTCCTGCCCCGACTGATCGCCCGCCGCGCCCGCGGCCCGCTGTTCCTCACCGACCGCAAGGCCCCGGCCGGGACGCCGACGCTCGACGTGTGCCCGGAGACCGGCCGGGCCCGGCTCTCCTACCGCCGGGCCGAGGAGATCTTCGAGGAGGACACCCGGCTGCTGGCCAACCCGCTCGCCTCACCCGAGGACATCGAGGACCTGGACGGCTGGACCCTGCACCGGCTTCGGCACTCCGCGCTCACGCACGACGCGGAGGGCGGCACCTCCACCCCGATGCTGCTGGCCCGGTCCCGCCATGCCTCCGTCCGCTCCCTGGAGCGGTACGCCCGCCCTGGCGTCGACGCCGTCGCCCGACACGTCGCCGAACGCGACCCCGCCGCCCGGCGGAAGCGCTGACGCCTCCAAGATCAACTATTGGCGGCTTCTAGGCTCACCTCGGCGATACCCCTCTCGGCCTCGTCGGCGTAGAGCCGCAAGATCGTGTCAGTGTCCTTGATCTGCAGCGCTTGCATGTACGCCTCGACTACGCCGACCGCGTCGGCGGTGCTGTTGTTGTTCGTCACGTGGTGCTCCTCTGATATTGGTTGGCAACCAACACAACACGTGCCGGTGACGTGCCAACTTTTCCGTTTGTGTGAGCCGGTCAGTACGCGACGTGGACGAGGCGGCGGGTGAGCTCGCCCCGCTGCAACTCGTCGACGAGAGCGACGGCGTAGTCCTCGGTGCTGATGTGGCTGTTGCCCTCGCCGTCACTGAGCAGTTGGTGATCGCCTATCCGGTACGCGCCCGTGCGCTCGCCAGGCGTGATCACCGCGGGCGGGGAGAGGTAGGTCCATTCCAGGTCGTCGGCGTTGTCCCGGACAAGCTCGAACAGCGCCACCTGGGCGCGAACCGGCGGCAGGGCGTCCTCGGGGAACCCGGGGGTGTCGACGACCCGTACACCGGGGGAGACCTCCAGGATGCCCGCGCCGCCCACCACCACCAGGCGACGCACCCCGGCCTTGCGTACGCCGTCCAGTACGCCGCGGCCCACCTCCAGCAGCGACTCGGAGGCCTCGATGCCGCCTCGCGGCGGTGCCACTGCCAGGACCACCGCGTCGTGGCCGGCCGCCAGGCGCGCGACGGTGTCGGCGTCGCTCGCGTCCGCCGCGAGGGTGCCGTCCTTCCCGC
Source organism: Streptomyces sp. SA15 (assembly GCF_002291145.1). Lineage (GTDB taxonomy): Bacteria > Actinomycetota > Actinomycetes > Streptomycetales > Streptomycetaceae > Streptomyces. The sequence goes on along the minus strand of NZ_NTGE01000165.1, from coordinate 7,246 downwards.
TGCGCGTGGCACCGGTCACCTCATGGCCCCGCTCGCCCGCCTCGGCAGCGATCCGGCTGCCGATCATCCCGGTGGCTCCGAACAGCAAGATGCGCATCCCACGACCTCCCTGTAGTCATCGCGTGTGCCGCGCACACGCCGTCACCGAGAAAGTAGAAGCTGCCGACGAATCCGAGATCTGCTGCCCGTCCCGGCTGGTGCTCGACCGCATCGGTGACAAATGGTCGGTGCTGATCGTGCTGAACCTGGGCGACGGCCCCAAGCGGTTCAGCGAACTACGCGGGACGCTTCATCACGTGACGCCCAAGGTCCTCACCTACACACTGCGGGGGATGGAACGCGACGGCCTGCTCACCCGCACGGTCTTCGCCGAGGTCCCGCCCCGTGTGGAGTACGAACTGACCCCGCTGGGCCACTCCCTGCGGCCCGTCGTGGAGCCGATCACCACCTGGGCCGAGGAGCACGTCGACGAGGTCCTGTCCCTGCGCAAGGCCCACGACGCCCGCTCCGCGGACGAGTTCGCGGGCTGATCACCGAGCAGCCCGACTGCGAGATACGGCCCGCCATGCACGAGACCATGGTGCCGTGGTCGATGACCGTGCATGGCGGGCCGCTTTTGAACTCACTGCGAACTCACTTCGAACTCGGAACGACCTCATCCACAAGTAGGCCAACCTCGGTCCGCAGGGGCAGGGGCAGGGGCGCGCGGTCAGCGGTCAGTGGGCAACTACGGCCACAACCTCGCCTACCAGGCCGCCTGGCGAGGCGACCACACCACCGCGGCAAACATCCTCAACTACGCCCTGACCCGCGCCCAGAACCCCGCCGCCCGCTGCCTGCTCCAGCTGCGCCTCGCCCGCACCCTCGCCGCACGAGGCGACCGAAGCGAACGACGCGCTGTGCTGCGTGCCCTCGCCGCGGCCGAGAAACACCTGGGCGACGCCGGCACCGACCGGCCCGCCTGGTGCGCCTGGGTGTCCGAAGCCGTTATGCGGTCTGTCAACCTGTCTCACCGACAAGGTGTCTCACGCCGCCTATACCTACTGACAGCCTGAGCGCCACCGATAGCATCGCCCGTCCCCGGTGGCCGGGCGGTCGGCGCATCCGGCCTGAGCTGGCTGTGACGTCGTTCACGGGCTCTGGCACAGATCTTGGGGAGCGGTCGCGGAGGGTCACTGGAGCAGGATCATCTTGCGGAGCAGTTCGAATCCGGCCCGGCCGTAGAGCTGCCTCTTGATCTTTTTCACGCGTGTCACGGCGCCCTCGGTGCCGCCCGAGCTCCAGTGCAGGGTCAGCCCGGCGATCACGGCTTCGAGGTCGGAGGTCAGTCCGCGGGCGAAGCCGGTGATCCCGGACAGCTGCGCGGCACGGGCGGTGCTGATCCAGTCCGGCAGGTCAGCGCCGGTCCGCTGGGTGAGCGTCTGGGCGAAATCCCGTACGAGTCCATGGGTTTGCTCCAGCTCCGGGCAGACGGCCAGCACCGCCTTGAGCAGCCGCTTCTCGTCCTCGGTGAGGGTGTCGGGGTGCCGGGTCATCCAGCCGACAACGGTGCGGACCGAGGGCGCCGCGGCGGCCGGGACGGGCGCGTCGGGCCACTGCAGGCGGCTGCGGGCCCAATCCCGCAGGCTGCTGTAGGGCACCGGATGACCGCGGCCGGCGAGCTCCTCGCGTACCTCGTGATGGTGATCGTGCCGTCGGTCTCGTCGATGCGCCGTTGCAGGTAGGGCTGATGAGTATCGAGGCGGCTGGTGCGGGAACTGCGTCCGGTAACCATGTCCTGCCAGCGGGCGGCGCGCGCATACCGCTGGACGGTGTGCCGCCCCCAGCCCAGGTGACGGGCGATGGCACGCAGCCCCATCCCCTCGCTCAACAGGCCGTGGACCAGGGCATGATGGGCGCGCATCCGCTCGGCCCGCCGACCGGTGGGCAAAGGGAGTGAGTGCGGCTCGACGGCGCAGGCCCCGTCGGCGTTTTCCCCGGTGACTGCCTGGTCCGGCTGCGGGGCGCTGGAGCGCAGGCAGTCGCGGTGCGCGGCGACGCACTTCTCGACGGCCTGGCCGAGGTTCTGCAGCAAGTGATACCTGTCGGCGACCTGGAGCGCGCGCGGGGCGCCGAGCGCGGCGCCCTCGGCGTAGGCGCCGGCGCGATCCCGGCAGATCACCTCAACTCCCGGGTGGGCCGCCAGCCACGCCGCCAGGGGTGCCGCTTCGCGTCCCGGCAGGACGTCGATGGGCCGGTGGCGTTCGCCGTCTGTGATCACGGTGGCGTACGAGTGGCCACGCCGGGTGGCGAAGTCGTCCACCCCGAGTACCCGCGGCGTGGCGAACTGCGGATCCGGCAACGCCACGACCCTGCGCAGCAGCGTCATCCGCCCAGCGCCGAGGCCCAGTTGGGCAGCCAGCCGGGCGCCGGCCCGTCCGGCCAGCGCGAGCCCGATGCGCTCCAGCATGCGGTTCAACCGGGTGGTGAAGCGCGCGTACGGGGCGGTCAGCTGCGCGAACGGCTCGGCAAAGGTGCGGCGCGAACAGGTGGTGTCGCCGCAGATGAAGCGCCGGACCCGCAGCAGGATGACGACGCCCTGCCCACCGAGCGGGAGATCCTTCAGCCTGCACTGGTAGGAGTCGTGCACCCGTTCCGAGAACCGACCGCAGTCCGGACAGGCTGCGCCCGCCGCCCGGCCTCTCGCCACGATGTCGACGGTGCCGAAGACAGCGGTCACCGCCGCGACGTCCACGTCGTCGATCCCGTCGAACACCAGCGAGTCCCAGAACACTGAGTCGGCCTGCATGACCAGCACCGTCACCGGCCACAGCCGACGACCGCCAAGGCCCGCAGAGACCTGATGGAGCGTCACTGTCGCCTGTCCGACGGCGAGGCGTACGCGGTCTCACACGAGACCAACCCTCGCAATCGAACACCACGGTGACCCTCCGCGACCGCTCCCCAAGATCTGTGCCAGAGCCCGGTCGTCGGCGTCGAAGCCAGGCCTGAGCCATGCCGCGATCGCTGTCCGCACCTCGCGGCGACCGGCGCCGCCGGGATTCCTTTCCGAAGGATCAGGACTCTTCGAAGACGCGTTCTTCGAAGACGAGGTCTTCGGCGGGGTGGGTCATCCGTACGTTGCTGTTGGTGACTTCGACCACTGCGTCGAGACCGGTTGTGAACTGGCCAGTGGACAGGATGAGAAAGCGGTCCTGTGTCTGTGCTAGGAAGGCGGGGAAGCCGGAGAGATCGGTATTGCCAAGGTTGAGGAAGTCCACCAGCCGTCGGAAGAGCTTCGGCAGGATTACCACGTCGTTGGTGAGCGAGGACATGCCGGTGACGGTCGCCCCGCTGAGGGTGACGTCCTTGGTCCACAGCCCCTTGACGGGGGCGGCCTGCGCCTGATGGACCGCGGCAGTCAGCTCAGCGCGCAGGTCCTGGAAGGGATCGTCGTGGAAGAGATTGCTGTAGTAGGTCGGATAGGCCAGCCCTGTCTTGAGCAGATGGTGGTTGACGGTGGTGCGGAGTCGGGTTACGTCGAGCATGGTGTCTGTCCCGCTATTGCCAGGGGGCGTGCCGCGGCCGGCCATGGCGATGCAGCGGCCGCCGATGTCCGCACTACGGGCGAGGATCCACCCGGGTGTGCTCTCGGGCGTGGCAGCAGTGACTGTCTCGTCCGGCGCGCGTTGCACGTCGGTGAAGCCCAGCCAACTCAACAGTTCGTCCCTGGCGGCGTGAGCAAAGAACGGTGGCTGACTGACCTCGGGGCCAGACCGGGAGTAGTGGGTTTCCAGCGTGTCGACGGCATCCAGTCGCAGCTTGCCCTGGCCGGACGCATTGCGTTCGACGCTGTGGAAGCCGCCGACGCCGACGAAATTCCACTCAGCCGGATTGGCAGGGGTGAAGTGGACGGTGTCCCCCTCCGGCCGAGTACCAACGACCTGGTACGAGCCTCTGATCAGCAACAGCAGCATTGGCATAGCAACTCCCTGGAGAGAAGAGAAGACCGGGGGCCCTGAAGCCGATGAGCACCCAGCCGCGACCACACGATCAGTCTCACTGCGAGTGATGCGCCGGCTGGACCTGCTCACTCAGGTTGCTCCTAGGCGGACCGGGTCATCAGCCTCCTGCGGTCTCAGGGCTGGTCGAAGACGAGGTCCTCCGGACGATGCACCAGCTTCACGGTCTGGCCGAAGACGTCCACCAGCGTGTCGAGGCCAGTCTGCTCACCGGTGGATATCACGGTGACCTGATCGTGGCGTTGCCGCAGATCCTCGCGGAATCCGGCCAACGACGTCTCGGGGCCGTTGCGCACCAGGAAGTCCACCAACCGCCGAAACAGCGCCGGCATGACGACGATGTCGGCCAGTGAGTCCATACCGGCGATCTGCGCTCCGGTACCCGTCCGATCCTTGCGCCACAGTCCCAATTTCTCGTGGCGGGCGCTTGTTGAGGCGTGGGCCATCTTGGTACGTAGGTCGGGGTCGAGTTCCCGGTCGAAGGCGGGGTAGGCCAGGCCCAGCTGAAACAAGGTCAGGTTGGCCGACTGCTGTAGCGCTGCGTCTGTGTTTTGAATGCGGGTGCCGCTCGGCGCCGGCGTCGGGCCGCCGCCTGCGAACGCCACGCACCGTCCGTGACGATCGGCCCCGCGGGCCAGCACGTACCCACGCACCCCAAGCGGTCGTACGAGTTTGGCGCTGCGCTGAAGCACCAGGCGCATCAGCGCAGTTCCGGCCAAATTGGCAAATTCTAGAGGCTGATGCACTTTTCCGGTGCGCGTCGGAAAGTCCGTCTCCAAGGTGTCGGCGCCATACAGGCGCACGTTGGCGTGCCCGTCGGCATCAAGAGCGACCTGATGTGTGCCTTCGAGGGCATGCCAGGCGTCTAGGGAGTCTGGGGCGAAGCGGACTGTGCCCCCGTCGGCGATGGCACCGGGCACGCGGAATGTTCCCTCAAGGACCAGCAGGGACATGGTCGTCTCCTCACTGCGGGTGAACGATGGCGCAGGCGAGCTGCCGGGTACGACCGTCGTCGTTGACGATGATCCGGCGTGCCTGGAGTGCTGGCGGCATCGTCCATCCCTCCTGGTTCGGGTCAGGTCCGTCGGCGTGTGGATTCGTGGCAGGCGGTGTTAGCCGGGGGCGTGTGGCCTCTTTCGGGATGGGCGGGGTAGGTGGTTCGGCAATCTCGGTGGTGTGCTGGTTTGAGGACCACGGCCGCCGTCACGGTGTGATCAACACCCCTACGGTGGCGCCGCTGACCTCCGCTAGAGCGGTGACCTGGCGCGAGGCGTTCACTCCGGTGCCCCCGATGATCGTCATGCCCGGCGTGGCGGCGAACGCGGTCAGGTCGACCAGGCCGGTCGTGCTGTGGAGCACGAAGCCCTTGGCCGGGAGGCCGAAGCTGCCCACGACGTGGCCGCTGGATCCCACATCGAAACCGTCGCTGTGCAGCGGCAGCAAAGCGCTGGGCGGCGATCCGTTGACGAATTGGGCCGCGCCGGTCAGCGGATTGCCGCTGGGGTCTGTGCCGGCAGGAAGGCGTGCTCGACGCCGAGGGCCGTGTCGGATTTGCCGACGATCTGGCCGACGTCGTTGATGTCGATCGCGCGACTGCTGCCCAGGAAGCTGCCCGGATTAGCCGGGTCGGGGATGAGCGTGCCCAAGTCCTGCACGGCGCCTGCGGTCCACAACACGGCGCGCTCGACGGGCGTTCCGTTGGCGTCGAGGGCGTCGGAGAAACCCACGATCTGGTCGTTGTTATTGATCGCGAAGGCAGTGGCGGTACTGGGACCACTGCCCGTGGGCAGGATCGGCAGGCGGGTCGGCGTGCCCGTTGGGCCGTTAGGTTGGGCGGGGCGCCACACGAACGGGAAGACCGTATCGTCTTGGCCGACCACAACCCCGGCGTTGTTGATCCCGTTGGCCTCGCTGAGGCCGGTCACCGGTGCCGATACCAGCGGCGTGACCTTGGGCCTGATGGCCATGCCGACCTCCTTGCTCACCGGGGGGAAGCCGCAGATGACCCGACTCCCGCTGATCACACTTTGCGACTCGAAGAGTGACCTGTGCCCCCTGCGTGCGAGGGCGGCAGCCAGAGATTACGGATCTACCATGACGTCCCTATATATGCCATTACCGATCGCATAGGCGTTCCGCGATGAACGCCAGAGCTCTCCAGGCAACCAGGCCCCGACTCGGATGGCCTGCGGGTTTCCCCACCTACCCTGGCGGGGCTGCCAGATCCACGATCTTCGGTTCGGAGAAACTGGCGGTGAACGACGTGTCGTCTCCCGAAAACGCGAAGAGGACCAGCTTTTTCTCTGGCTGTGGCCTGTTGCTATGAATCAGGCGCAACCTAATGGGGGTGAATTCCACTCCGTCCCTGCTGAATTCCGTTCCGCGAATCTTCCGATCTCGGACGGTTATCCTCAGGTGCACGGTCTCGTCGAAGAACGGCGGCTCGGGGCGGAAGACCAGATGCTGCTCCCCGCCCGTCGTGCTGCTGCTCCCGTCCGCGATGCTCCCGTCCCCGGTGACGCTCCCATGGACCGCGCCGACAAGGTGCCCGCCCGAATCGATGCGCTTGCTCACACCGACATAGAAGCCGCCCGGGGCGAGCAGAGCGATACCGGCGTGGCGGGCTGAGCTGATCGACGGTTCTGCAAACCGGAGCGAGAGCTTGACGGTGGCCTGGAAACTATCCGGCACATCGAACACGCGGTGTGGGATGTTCGAAGACGACCGCGGACCCGCCGTGAGCGCAAGACGCGGCTCCTCGGCCGGCTTCCTCGTCAACGGGATAGGGGCCGGCTCCACGATGGGCGGTGTAAGCGCACCGGGGTCGAACAGCTGCGGCGGGGTGATCTGCCCCCGTGACAGCCGGACGGCATGCTGCACCACCGCGTTGATCAGCTTCGTGTACACCGCAATGGCCCCATTGAGGGTCTGACTCGAGGGAAGGTCCTGGAAGAACGCGGGGTTTTGCAGCGCGAACTGCAGATCGTTGCGGGTTTGGAGGTAGCGCAGCTTCTTCTCACGCGCATCGGCCAGGGCGAGCAGGAAGTCCTCCCGCTCCTCAGGGGTGGGCAGCGGCAGCGGCAGCGTGTCGTAGGTGGCCACCTCCGCTTCATAGGCGGTCGGACTGGTCTTCACGAACTCCGGAAACCTCTTGAACCGCTCAAGAACGTCCGCAATCGAGGCGACCGGGGAGAGCTCCGCGCCTGTGCCCGCATTCTGAAACATGGTCGCGGTGAACTCCGACT
>NZ_NTGE01000190.1 GCF_002291145.1 Streptomyces sp. SA15 | reverse complement strand
CTGCGTCGCCGGCGGCACGGGCGTCCACGACCGAGCGCGGCCGGGACGCCCCTGACAGCACCCCGGTCGCCGCTGCCTCCGACAGCGGCTCCGGTGCGTCCGCGCCCGTGATCGCGGGCGGCGCCGCCGCGGTGCTGGTGCTCACCGGGGGCGCCGCCCTGGCGCTGCGGTTGCGTCGGCGGTGAACGCCGGGCACCCGAGCGTTCAGTTGACGTAGACCAGCGCGTCGCCGTCGGTCACCGGGGCGTACTTCGCGGTGAAGTAGCCGTTGGCGAAGCACAGCGAGGAGCCGGACGTCCTCGTGAACTGCTGGTTGGTGAAGGTGATGCTGTTGTCGTCGTTGCTTGCCGTGCCGACCAGGCTGGGCGTCTGGTAGACGCAGTTGATGCTGCCGAGCAGGGTGCGCAGCACGACCGTGGTCTGGACGGCGGAGCCGCTCGCGGCGGTCACCGTGACGGTTCCGTCGGAAGACACCGAGGTGGTGTACGGCAGGTTGTTGACCGTGATGCTCGTGACGCCGAGCACGCCGATGACGTTGGCGGAGCAGCTGCCGCTGTCGAAGGTGTGCGCGTCGAGCGACTCGGTGGCCGTGCCCGGCGTCGCGGGGTTGTCGGTGACGGTGGCGGTGAACTGCGAGGACGTGCAGGAGATGCCGCTGGTGCCGGTCGCGCTGGAGTAGAGCGTGGCGGCGGTGCCGTCGGCCAGCGGCGCGGTGAGGACGTCGCCGACCGCCACGGCCGTACCGCCGGCGCTGCCGGTGGTGAGGACCGCGTTGTCGGCCGCCGACGCGGGGGTGACGGCGGGGAGGGTGAGGGCGGCGACGGCTCCGGCGACGGCAAGGAGGGATCTCGTACGCATGCGGGTGCCTCTTTCTGAGGGGGTTTGTGAGGGGGTTGTGAGCGAGGTTGTGAGCGGGGTTTCGGGGGGCGCTTCGGTGTCCGCCGTCGACCGGCCGGAAACCCATGGGGGAGGGTCTCCGGCCGGGCCGGGCGGGAGTGGCTGCCCGGCACGGTCGCGGGGGGAAGCGGCCGTGCGGGGTGCCTTGAGGGTTCGGTTGCGGGCGGTGAAGTGCCCGTACTGGACAGAACGTCCGGGAAGGCGGCTGGATCCGGCGCCACGGATCTGGGGAAGCCAGGGAGAGTTGTAGACCTGAGGGTCAGTCAACGTCAAGGAGTTGCACGGGAGTTGTGTGGGTGCGTCGTGGGGTCGTATCGACGCCCGAGAACTCACCTGACGCACAGGTGGCGCACAATCAACACTCTTTTCGCACAACTTGCTTGACCGTTGATGTAACCACCGGTAACTTCCTCGGCGGCTACTGATGCGTAACAGAAATCCCTTGCATCCGCCGGGAGTTGCGAAGGGGCGTGCGTTCGCAGTTCGCTGTCCGCGCCAGGACAACGTGCCACTGAAGCCCAACCGCATTGACTTATGCCCACTGGGAGCAGCACATGGCCTCGTCCGCAGGCAACACCCCTCAGAACCCGGAAAGCGGTTCCGTAACACAAGTGCCCGATGTCTCCGACGGCCCCGACAGACGCGGGCGGGTCCGGGCGCGCCGTGCCGCGATCATGGCGGTGCCGGCCACCGCGGTCGCCGCGGGGCTCCTGGTCCTGACCGCCGAAGGGGCGCTGGGCGTGCAGTTCGCGATCTCCGGCATGCCGTTCACGGTCACCGCCACCGAACTCGCCGGTACCGGTTTCGAGCAGTTCGGCGGCCTCGACCACATGGCCCCGGGCAGCCCCAACGAGGGCGACACCGGCGGCCAGGTGCTGGTCGTCACCTCCGCGATCAAGAACGCCACCCTCACCAAGCTGTGCCAGAGTGTCGACCTGGGCGGCATCAACCTGCGCATCACCGCGGGCGACGGGAAGGACAAGGTCGAGGCGAGCGACCTGACCACCGACTCGACACAGTTGTCGGGCAACGCCGCCTTCACCAACATCGAGATCGGCAACGACGCCAGCACCCTGACCAAGGCCGGTGTGAAGGGCCCCATCGGCGTCTTCAGCCAGCAGGCCGACACCGTGTACATCGGCGATCTGCGACAGACCAACTACGCCACCACCGCAGGGGTGTTCAAGCTGCCGGGGCTGAAGCTGGGCTTCAGCGACAAGGCCTGCTGATGTCGGCCGGGCCAGGGTCCGCCTTCCGGCGCTGGCGGGCCGCCCGGCCGTTCTGGGGCGGGCTGCTGCTCGCCCTGGGCGGCGCGGAGATCCTGCTCACCCTGAAGGCGTCGATGAAGGTCGTCCTGCACATCGGCATGCAGGGCCTGGCCGGGTACCTCGTGCCGACCCTGATGCTGCTGCTCGGAATGCTGATCCTCTTCAACCCCGCCCAGCGGCTGTTCTACTCGATCGTCGGCATCCTGCTGTCCCTGGGTACTTGGGTCACCTCGAACCTGGGCGGCTTCTTCGTCGGTCTCGTGCTCGGGGCCGTGGGCAGTTGCCTGGCCTTCGGGTGGCTGCCCGACCAGGAGCCGCGTGTGAGCCGGAGGCAGCGGCGGAAGGAGGCGAAGGCGGTGCGGCAGCAGGCCCTCGCCCAGCCCTTCGAGCGACAGGCCGGGGAACCCGCCTGAATCGCAACAGGGCCTGGCCGCCCGGTGCTCGGCCCTGGCCGCCCGGTGCTCGCATCGGGCGGCCCTTGCCGTACCCGGTGCGCGCCCGCCGCCGGCCCCGGAACGGGGAAATCTCGTACCGCACTCAACTGCACGGGATTAGAGGGGAGTTGAGCATGGGAAGGGAGGTGCATGGGACAAGACATCGACACCGGGAGCGCGCACTCCGCGCGGATCTACGACTACATCATCGGCGGCAAGGACCACTACCCGGCGGACCGGGAGGCCGGCGACGCCATGTGCCGTGAGTGGCCCGCGCTGCCCGTCCACATGCGGGCCAACCGCGACTTCATGAACCGCGCGGTGCGCCATCTCGCCGAGGAGGCGGGGATACGACAGTTCCTCGACATCGGCACCGGCATCCCCACCTCCCCCAACATCCACGAGATCGCCCAGTCGGCGTCGCCGGGAGCCCGGGTGGTCTACGTCGACAACGACCCGCTCGTCCTCAGGCTCTCCCAGGGCCTGCTGAACAGCACGCCCGAGGGGCGGACGGCGTACATCGAGGCGGACATGCGCGACCCGGCGAGCATCCTTCACGCTCCCGAACTGCGGGCCACGCTCGATCTGACGCAGCCGGTCGCCCTCACCGTCATCGCGATCGTCCACTTCATGATGGACGAGGACGACGCCGTCGGCATCGTCCGCCGACTCCTCGACCCGCTCCCCTCGGGCAGCTACCTCGCGATGTCCATCGGCACCGCCGAGTTCGCGCCGGAGGAGGTCGGCCGGGTCGCCCGCGAGTACGCGGCCCGGGGCATGCCGATGCGGCTGCGCACCCTCGCCGAGGCCCGGGAGTTCTTCGCGGGGCTCGATCTCGTGGAGCCGGGCATCGTCCAGGTGCACAAGTGGCATCCGGACGGCGCGGGCACCGAGGTGGTCCGGGACGCGGACATCGCGATGTACGGGGCGGTGGCGCGCAAGCCCTGACCGCCCTGCCCGCCCTGCCCGCCCTGCCCGCCCTGGGCGATACGGCATCCGACACGGCCCCGCGCAATACGGCATCCGACACGGCCCGGCGGAATGCGTCGTCCGCCGAGGCCGCCGCCGTACGCGTCCGAAAAAGTACTACCCAGCGGAAAGATCATCACGATGCGGCAGCAAGAACCGGCTACCAGGGGCAGATCACTTGACTACCGGCGGTCACACACGGTTGGCTCCGAGCCAGTGGAAGTCATCCGGTCGGCGCAGCACAGCCCGCGTTCCGGCCGCGCTTTCGCGTTCCTCTTGCTCGGCCGCACAGCGAGGTGCCGCACTTCATGAACACTTCCCTCCCACCTCAGGCCTCCTCCATATCCCTCCGCGTCACGGCCCTGGCCGCCGCCGCCTGTCTCCTCCTCGCCGGCTGCACCGGTTCCGGCGACACACGCCTCGACTCGGCCGCGGACGCGGCGGGCAAGGCCGACACCGGCCGGATCAAGGTCGCCCTGATCACCCACGGCGGTGAAGGGGACGCCTTCTGGGATCTGGTGCAGAAGGGCGCCCGGGCGGCGGCCGCCAAGGACGACATCGAGCTGATGTACGGCAACGACTCCGACCCGACCAAGCAGGCGGCACTGGTCCGGGACGCGATCAGTGACAAGGTCGACGGAATCGCGGTGACCCTGGCCAAGCCGGCGGCCATGAGAGGCCCGGTCGCCGAGGCGAGAGCGGCGGGCATACCGGTCGTCGGCCTCAACTCCGGTATCGACGCCTGGAGCTCCCAGGGCCTGCTGGAGTACTTCGGCCAGGACGAGAGCCTCGCGGGCCGCGCCGTCGGGGACAGGCTGGACGGCCTCCAGGCCAAGCACACCCTGTGCGTCATCCACGAGCGGGGCAACGTCGGCCTGGAGGCGCGCTGCGCCGGCGTGAAGAAGACGTTCGACGGCCAGACCGACCTGCTCTACGTGGAGGGTACGGACTCGAACGCGGTGAGCGCCGCCGTCACGGCCAGGCTCCGGCAGGACCCCTCCATCGACGAAGTCGTCACGTTGGGCGCGCAGTTCGCGCTCGACGCGGTCAAGTCGGTGCGGGAGGCGGGCAGCAGGGCCCGGGTCGCCACCTTCGACCTCAACAAGGACATGGTCAGCGCCGTGCGGAGCGGGAAGGTGCAGTTCGCGGTGGACCAGCAGCCGTATCTGCAGGGCTACCTCGCTGTCGACTCGCTCTGGCTGTACAAGACCAACGGCAACCTCAGCGGCGGCGGTGTGGCTCCCGTGCTCACCGGTCCGGCGTTCGTCACCCGGTCGAACATCACCTCGGTCGCGCACTTCGCCGCCGCCGGAACCCGCTGACCGGGGCTCCGGCGGGCCCCGCCGCCGGACGTCCGACAACCCTTCTGAAGAACGTCCCCGCTCCCCCGCTCCCTCGCTGATCGGCCAAGGACGACCATGTCTCCACGGACACGCGCCCGGCGTCGCCGCCGACTGGGCTCCATACGTCTCTCCCTCATCCTGCTCGCGCTGGTCCCGAGCGTCACCCTCGCCGCCATGTGGAGTGTGACGACGACGCAGATGTTCTCGGAGGGCCTGACGCTCAGGTCGCAGACGGAGCTGAGCGAGTCGACCGGCGCCATGGGCACCGACGCCACGCTCGCGTTGCAGCAGGAACGCGGGCTGTCGGCGGCCTGGCTGGCCTCGGTGCCCGGCTCCCGGGCCGCCCTGGACCGGGCGCGCGAGGAGACGGACGAGGCGGTCGCGAAACTGGCGAGCCGTTCCGAAGCCATCCAGAAGGCCCCCGACCGGATCGCGGACCGGCTGTACTCGGTCGTCGGGTCGGTCAGCAGCCTGGAGTACTACCGGGGCCAGGTGGACGACCCCACCGACATCACCGCCGAGCAGGCGCTGGACCAGTACACCTCGATCATCGACGACCAGATCCACGCCTTCCAGGAGCTCTCCCAGGTCGACGACGGCGACCTCACCTCGCAGGCCGGTCCGCTCGTCGCGCTGGAGCACGCGGCGGAGCTGGTCGCCCAGGAGGACACGCACCTCACCCTGGCGTGGCCGTCCGGGCGCCTCGACGAGAAGGCCTGGACCGAGTTCGCCGAGCTGGTGAGCACGCGCCGCTGGGTCGTCGATGACCAGGTCATCCCCTCGCTGCGCGGCAGCGTGAAGACGCAGACCGAGCGGATCCTGCAGGGCAAGGACTGGCATACCCTGCAGAGCATCGAGGACCAGGTGCTCGCGGCACGGCCGGCCGGCGGCGCAGGACAGGTCACCCTGCCCGACGCCCGCAAGCAGTGGACCGCCGCGCTGGACAAGGTCTCCGCCCAGTACTCGGCCCTGATCCGGCAGCAGACGTCGGCGCTGCTCGCGCGCAGCGCCGACGAGGCCGACGGGCTGCTGCTGAAGGCCGCCTCCCTGAGCGCCGGCGGACTGGTCGCCCTGCTGCTGTGCGTCGGCATGTCCTGGCGGATCACCCGCTCCCTCTCCCGGCGGCTGCGCGGCCTCAGGGAGGCCACCCTCGGTCTGGCGCGGGAGCGGCTGCCCGACGTGGTGACCCGGCTGGACCGGGGCGAGAAGATCGACGTGGACCAGGCGGCACCCGAGCTGGACTACGGCTCGGACGAACTCGGTCAGGTGGCGCAGGCGTTCAACACCGCACAGCGCACGGCGGTGGTGACCGCCGTGGAGCTCGCCGACACCCGGCGCGGCTTCCAGAAGGTGATCCTGGGCATCGCCCGGCAGAGCCAGAACCTGGTCAACCTCCAGCTCAGCCAGCTGGACGCGCTGGAGCGCGAGCACCAGGACCCGAACGTCCTCCAGGGCCTGTACCAACTGGACTCCACGGCGAGCCAGTTGCGCCGTTACGAGGAGAACCTCGTCATCATCAGCGGCGAGCAGCCGCGGCGCAGCTGGACCGAGCCGGTCGCGCTGATCGACATCCTGCGCAGCGCGGTCGGCGAGGTCGCCGAGTACCAGCGGGTGGAGGTGCACACCGACGAGGAGGTGTGCCTCGCTCCGCCCGCGGTGGCCGACGTGATCCACCTGCTGGCCGAGCTCATCGACAACGCCACCGCGTACTCCCCCGCGTCCAGTCCCGTCGGGGTGCGGGCCGGGATGGTCGCCAAGGGTCTGGCCGTCGAGGTCGAGGACCGGGGTCTCGGCATGTCCGAGGAGGACTACGCCTCGTTCAACGCGCAGTTGGCCGAGTCGCCGAAGTTCGACGTGGTGGCGCTCGCCGACGACCTGCGGCTCGGCATGTTCGTGATCTCCCGGCTCGCCAGACGGCACGGCATCGCCGTCACCCTGCGCTCCTCGCCGTACGGCGGCACCACCGCGATCGTGCTGATCCCGCACGACATCGTGGTGCCCGAGGCGCCCGACACGGACACGGGGGACACGGAGGGCACGGCGGACCCGGAAGGCACGGAGGGCACGAGGGGTACGGAGGACAAGCAGCACACGAAGGGCTCCGAGCCCACCCGCACGTCCCGCCCCCACCCCACCCCCGTCTCCGCCCCCGCCCCCGCTCTCGTCCCCCGTTCGGACGGGCTCGCCCCGCTGCCCCGCCGGGTGCCGCAGACCAGCCTGGCCGTCGAACTGCTCGAGGAGTCCCGGCCGGACGCCGAGGACGACTCCGACGCCTTCACCGCGGAACGCGCCGCCTCCTCGCTCGCCGGCTTCCAGCGCGGAACGTTCCGAGCCCGGGACGACGAAGATGAGCAGGCACCGGACGACAAGCAGACGCCATCGGACGAGCAGCCGCCGTACAACACCCAGACGCCGCACGACAAGCAGACGCCGCACCACGAAGACAGACCCGCCGCACCGGACCTCCCCACCCCGGAACCGGCCGCCACCACCTCGGCTCCCCACACCGACCGCTCATGAAGGACACCGCCATGACACGCCCCACCCCCGCCACCCACACCGCGCTGGACCAGCTGCTCACCGGCCTAGTGGATCGGGTCGCCGACGTGAACCAGGCCGTCGTGCTCTCCGAGGACGGACTCGTCGTCAGCAAGTCCACGGGGTTCCTGCGCGACGACGCCGAACGGCTGGCGGCGACCGCGTCCGGACTGATGAGCCTCAGCAAGGGCGTCAGCATGGACTTCCGCGGCGGCCCGGTGCGCCAGGCGCTCATCGAGATGGCCAAGAGCTACCTGATCCTGACCTCCGCCGGGCCCGGCGCCCACCTCGTCGTGCTGACGGGACCGAACGCGGACGTCGGTGTGGTGGCGTACCAGATGAACATGCTGGTGAAGAAGATCGGCGAGCACCTGAGCGCGGCACCACGGGCCAACGTGGGCCCCATGCCCGCCTCCGGCGAGTGAGGTGAGCGGAAGCGACGCGGCGGGCCGTCTGGTACGGCCCTTCGCCCTGACCGGCGGACGGACCCGCCCCAGCCGCGCCGACTTCACCCTCATCACGACGGTGGCCGCGGTGGATCCGCCGCCCGAGCGGGCCCCCAGGCCGCAGCCCGAGCAGGTACGGATCCTGCGCCGGTGTGCTCGGCCGGTCGCCGTGGCCGAGCTCGCCGCTCTGCTCGACCTGCCGGTGAGCGTGATGGTGATCATGCTCTGCGATCTGCTGGAGGCCGGTCTGATCACCGCCCACCCGCCGCATCCGGTCTCCCGCACCACCCCGGACCTGGACCTTCTGCAGAAAGTGAGGGACGGCCTTGGCCGGCTGTGACCCCGCCACCCGGGAGAAACCGGACGCGCCCGACACCGTCAAGATACTGATCGCCGGGGGCTTCGGCGTCGGCAAGACCACGATGGTCGGGTCGGTCAGCGAGATCGTGCCGCTGCGCACCGAGGAACCGCTGACCGTCGCCGGTCTGGATGTCGACGACCTGGCCGGCATCGAGGACAAGCGGGCCACGACCGTGGCCCTGGACTTCGGCCGGATCACGATCAGCGAGCAGTTGGTGCTGTACCTCTTCGGCACCCCCGGTCAGCAGCGGTTCTGGTTCATGTGGAACGACCTGGCCGTCGGCGCGCTGGGCGCTGTCGTCCTCATCGACGTCCGCAGACCTCAGGCCAGCTTCGCCGCCGTGGACTTCTTCGAGCGCCGGGGCATCCCGTTCGTCGTCGGCGTCAACGGCTTCTTCGGGAAGCATCCGTATCCGCCCGAGGAGATCCGGGAGTCCCTGGCGCTGCCGGAGCACGTGCCGGTGCTGCTGTGCGACGCGCGCGAGCGCGGGTCGTGCCGTGACGTACTCATCGCGCTGATCGACCAGTTGATCGCCGCGGCGATCAACGAGTAGCCCGTCCAGGAATACCCGCGTCCAGGAATACCCCCGCCTACTCGTCGGGACCGGTGAGCGGTTCGTCCGCGGGCGGGACGATCCGGGCCATGAGGTCGGGCTCGGGCATCTCCGGGTCGAACGGGAACAGGGGCCGGCGGACGCGGTGGTGGCCGAGGCGGGTCAGCTGCTGGTCGACGCCGCCCGGGGTGAGCGCCATCTTCCAGTCGGCGGCCATGGCGAACAGCTCGGGCTCCAGATAGCCGATCTTGACGATCACGACGTCGGCCGCGCGGGGGGCCAACTCAAGGTCGGTGAAGTCGTGTTCGTGGTGGTACGGCTTGCGCAGTCGGGTGAGGATCACGTGCACGCTCCCCACCCGCAGCACCACCTCGACCTCCGCGTCCCGGTCGCCGTGCCGGATCGCGTGGACCTCGCCGGTCAGGGTGAGCGGGCCCGCGTGCCGGTCGTCGACCTCCGCGCCCGCGGTGACGGTGACGGTCGCGCCGACGCCGGCCCGCACGGCCGTGTCGACCGCGGCCGGGCCCGGAAGCGAGGCGTAGAGGACCGTAGGGCCGGACGGGTCCTTGAACTCCGGTCGGGTGAGGACCTCTTCGAGTCCCCAGGTGACGTCTCCGGCTCCGCCGGCGGTCGGGTTGTCGCCGGTGTCGCTGATGAAGTACGGCCTGGCCGCGGAGGCGAGCGCCGCGTCCAGGCACTCGTCCAGCGTGCCCGTCGGCGCGACGAACGCGAAGTCGTGCCGGGCGTCCCAGAAGCCGCGGGCCAGGCGTTCCGCACCGGCCGTGACCGCCGCCTCGGCATGGCCCGTGACGACGACCGCCGCCCGGTTGCGCGGTTCGTCCGCCCAGGCGTAACCGACCCAGATCGCCGCGTCCGTCACGCCGTCCACCGCCTCCACCTCGTCGACGGCCGCGTACACGCTCTTCGCGGGTTCGATACGGGTGGAGGTCTGCTCGCCCGCCAGCAACACCGGCACCGGGATCCAGGCCTTGACCGGGCGGGGCGCGCCGCTCGTCAGCAGGTCCACGAGGTTGCGGGCGGCCCGTTCCTTGGTGTCCATGGCGTCCTCGTGTGGGGCCATGCGGTAGCAGGTGATCAGGTCGCTCAGGTGGACCAGTTCGCGGGAGACGTTGCCGTGCAGGTCCATGGAGGTCGAGACGATGACGTCCGGGCCGACCACCTCTCGGATGCGGTGCAGGAGTTCCGTTTCTGCGTCGTCCAGTCCCTTGACGGTCATCGCGCCGTGGATGTCGTACCAGAGGCCGTCGACGGGCCCCGACCGCCGTAGCCGGTCGAGGAGTTCGCCGGTCAGGTCGGCGTACGCGGCCGCCGTGACCGTGCCGCCGGGCAGTGCCTTGCCGACCAGGGCGCCGCGCCAGTCGGCGGCTTCCCGCAAGGGCTGTCCCGGGGCGAGGAAGGGGTAGCGGGTGAGGACGTCCGCGCCGCGCCGCGGGTGGAAGGCGGGGGCCTCGGTGCGGGCCGGGGAGAAGGTCGACGACTCGATGCCGAGTCCGGCGATCGCGATGACGGGGCGGGACATGGTTCCTCCGTTGTCAGAGCCTGTGTCACATCTCAGGAGTGGCTGCCGGTGACCGCGTGCAGCGCCCGCGCCAGCGCCCTCTGCAACGCGAACTGGCCCGCGCCGACCAGACCGGCGTCGGCGCCGAGGCCGGCCCGCTCGATGACCAGGTGCTGGGTGACGAGCGGGTGGCAGCCCTCGTACAACTGGCTGCGGACGGCGGCGACGAACGGCTCCAGCGTGGAGAGGATGCCGCCGAGGTACACGGCGTCGGGGTTGAAGAAGTTGACGTTCGCGGCGAGGACCTGGCCGAGGTAGCGGCCGGCCTGGCGGACCGCGCGAGTCGCCTCGGGGTCGGCGTCGGTGGCGAGGCGTACGACGTCCTCGGTGGAGGTCACGTCGAGGCCGCGCTCGCGCAGGAGGCGGACGAGGGCGGCGCCGGAGGCGACGGTCTCCAGGCAGCCGGTGTTGCCGCAGGAGCAGGGCGTGTCGTGGGCGGCCTCGACGCGGACGTGGGTGATCTCGCCGGCGGCGCCGCTGCCGCCCCGGTACAGCCGCCCGTCGGCGATGACGCCCGCGCCGATGCCGGACCCGGCCTTCACCATGATCGACTGTCGGTGCTCGGCGGGCCGGACGCTGTGCTCGCCGACGGCCATGCAGTTGGCGTCGTTCTCGATGGCCACCGGAACGCCGAAGCGGTCCTCCAGCCAGTCCCGTACGGGGAACCTGTTCCAGCCGGGCATGCGCGCGGGCAGGGTCACGAGGCCCGACTCGACGTCGACCGGGCCGGGCAGACAGAGACCGACGCCCCGGAGCAACTCCCGCCCGTGACCGTCGGCGAGGTCTTCGAGGGTCTCGGCCAGTCCGGGCAGCGCGGCCTCGGGTCCGTCGGCCGTGGCGAAGGGCACGGTGGAGACGTCGGTGAGGCCGCCGCCGGGGTGGACGACGCCCACGTGGGCGTGTCTGCCGCCGAGTTCGGCCGCCACGGCGTATCCGTCGCTGCCGCCGAGCCGCAGTACCTTGCGCGGGCGTCCGCCGGTGGAGGACAGGGTGCCCTCCTCGGCGACCAGCCCGTAGTCCAGCAGCTTGCTCACCGCGAACGAGACCGTCGACGGCGCGGCGCCGAGCAGTTCGGCGAGTTCCGTGCGTGTCGACGCCTGCCCGGAGGCGAGGAGTTCGAGGACGCGCCGGGTGAGCGAGGCACTTTTTTCAGGCATGGACGAAGTTACTTTCCGTCTTCGGCGGCCGGGACAGCGAGCGTAGGCCAGTCGAGCCCTCTCCCGGCTATTTCCAGATCAGCAGAAACAGGCTTTTTACAGCAACGCGTCTGTTTCTTCGAACAGTCGGGGCGTTCACTGGCTCCACCCCCTGCTTCCACCTCCCTGCCTTCACCTCTCTGCCTCCATCCCTCGCTTCTGTTCTCCGAGGAGAGCCATGTCCCCTGCCCGCACCAGACTTCTCACCGGTGCCGCCCTCAGCGCGGGCACGCTGCTGCTCGCGGGCTGCTCCGGGACGAGCGGCACGTCGTCCGGGTCGCACGACTCGATCGACTACGCGCTGCCCGCGAACTTCACGCCGAACTGGATCCTGCCGATCGGCACGGCGGCCCATCTGAACACCAACAACCGTTCCATCGCGGACAGTTTGTGGGAGCGGCTCGTCGCGTACGACGGTTCCACCGGCCGTATCGCCTGGAACAAGAAGGCGTCCATCGCCACCGCCGCCGACTTCGCCGCCGACGGAAAGAGCGTCACCATCACGCTCGGCGACCGGCATTGGAGCGACGGCAAGCCCATCACCTCGCGCGACGTCCAGTTCTGGTTCGACCTCATCAAGGCGAACAAGACCGAGTGGGCGGGCTACACCCCCGGTAAGGCGCCGGACAACTGGACGTCCTTCAAGACCGTCGACGACCGCCACTTCACGATCACGTTCGACAAAAGCTACAACTCCCAGTGGATGCTGGCGAACGAGCTGAACGAGGTCACGCCGCTGCCGCGGCACGTCTGGGACAAGGGCGGCGACGCCAAGCAGGTGTGGACGTACCTCAACGACGCCGCGAAGAACATCTCCCGCTATGCCACGGACCCCCTGTGGAAGACCATCAGCGGCCCCTACGCGGTCAAGTCCTTCTCGACCGCCGGCAAGGTCGTCCTCACCGCCAACAAGAAGTACGACGGCGGCGAGAAGCCGGCCATCCCCACGGTGAACCTGCTGCCCTTCACCACGGCGGACGCCGAGAAGAACGCACTGCGCTCCGGCAGTGTCGACTACGGCTACATCGAGGCGACCGACCTCGACCAGAAGGACAGCTTCACGGCCCAGGGCTACGAGGTGAAGCCGTGGTCGGGCTGGGCGATCACCTACATGCCGTACAACTTCAACAACCCGGTGATGGGCGCGGTGTTCAAGCAGCTCTACGCCCGGCAGGCCGTGCAGCACTCGATCGACCAGAGCAGTCTGGCGAAGGTCGTCTTCAACGGGACGGCGGTGCCCGGCTACGGGCCGATCCCCCAGGGGCAGGCCTCGGACTTCGTGTCGTCCACGCAGAAGAAGAACCCGTACCCGTTCTCCACGTCGGCCGCCCGCACACTGCTGACCGACCACGGCTGGACCGAGCAGGGCGGGGTCATGACCTGCACCAGCCCGGGCAGCGGCGCTTCCCAGTGCGGTGAAGGA
Source organism: Streptomyces sp. SA15 (assembly GCF_002291145.1). Classification (GTDB taxonomy): domain Bacteria; phylum Actinomycetota; class Actinomycetes; order Streptomycetales; family Streptomycetaceae; genus Streptomyces. The sequence continues at coordinate 23,428 of NZ_NTGE01000190.1, read as the reverse complement.
GTGGCAAAGGGAACGAAGTTCGAGATGGGGGTGCTGTCGCAGTCCGGGTCGACGGTGACGGACAACATGATGAGCGCGATCCAGTCCTCGCTTGCGAAGACCGGGATCAAGTTCTCGATCAAGACAGCGCCGGTCAACTCGGTGCTGTCGCAGACCCCGCAGTGCACCTCCGACCAGTCGATCTGCAAGTGGCAGCTGTCCTTCTTCGGTACGGCGGGCAGCTGGTACTTCTCCGCCTTCCCGACCGGCGACTCGCTGTTCCAGTCCAAGGGCGGCTCGAACTTCGGCAACTACTCCAACCCGGAGGTCGACAAGCTCATCTCCGCGTCCACGACGTCGAGTTCGAACCAGGCGATCCAGGACTACAGCGCGGCCCTCGCCAAGGACCTGCCGGTGATCTGGCTGCCGGAGCCGGTCTACCAGATCTCCGTCGTCCGGAACGGTCTCGGCGGCTTCTCCCAGGACTCGCTCGCCAACTTCCATCCGGCGCAGTGGAAGTGGACCGGCTGAGGCCCTCGCATGGACACCCTCCTCTACCTCGCCCGGCGTCTCCTCCAAGCCCTGGCCGTGATCCTCATCGTCACGATCGTCGTCTTCTGCCTGCTGCACGCGCTGCCCGGGGGTCCCGCACGCGGGATCCTCGGCCCGCAGGCGACGGCCGAGCAGATCGCCGCGTTCAACCACGAACAGGGCCTGGACCGGCCGCTGCCCGTCCAGTACGTCTACTACCTCGACACGCTGGTCCACGGCGACCTCGGCACGTCGTACACGCTGAACGAGGCCGTCTCCCGGCTGATCCAGCAGCGCCTGCCGAAAACTCTGGTGCTGACCGTGCTGTCCGCGCTCGCCGGGCTGCTGCTGGCGATCCCGCTCGGCATGTGGCAGGCGGTGCGGCGCAACAAGCCGGCCGACTACGTCATCACCACGCTGAGCTTCGTCGCGTACTCGACGCCGGTGTACTTCCTGGGGCTGATCCTGGTGCTGCTGTTCACCCAGACCCTGCGCTGGTTCCCCTCGCAGGCGCCCCAAGGGGACACACTGGCCCAGGTGTTCGCGGACCCGGCAGCGCTGGTTCTGCCGGTCGTAACGGGGGCCGCGTCCATGGTGGCCGTGTTCAGCCGGTACATGCGGGCCGCGACCCTGGAGAACCTCTCCGAGGACTACGTCCGCACGGCGCGGGCCGGCGGTTCCCGGCAGCTCGCGATCCTCTTCAGGCACGTGTTCCGCAACTCCCTCACCCCGGTCGTCTCGATGCTCGGCTACTACGTGCCCGTGCTGTTCGGCGGGGCGCTCGTGGTCGAGCAGCTCTTCAACTACCCCGGTATGGGGCTGCTGTTCTGGTCCGCCGCGCAGTCCTCCGACTATCCGGTGCTGCTGGGCTGTGTCCTCGTCATCTCCGTGGCGACGGTCGTGGGCACGTTGCTTGCGGATGTTGTGCAGCGGATTGTCGATCCGCGTGTGAAGGGGGAGCGGGCGTGAGTACTACGGGTCGTGTTCAAGGTGCGAGCCGGTGGGGGTTGGTCGCGCCCCGCGGCGGAGCCGCAAATCGACACAGCCCCGCGCCCCTTGGTGCGCGCTTCGCGCACAATAGGCTGGCGGTGGCCGGAGTCCTGGTCGTGACCGTCTTCCTGTTGTTCTGCTTCGTGGGGCCGCTGCTCTACTCCACCGACCAGACCCATACCGACCTCACCCAGGTCAACCTCGTACCCAGCGGTGCCCATTGGCTGGGTACGGATGCCGTCGGGCACGACCAGCTGGGCCGGCTCATGTACGGCGGCCGGGTCTCACTGCTCGTCGGGCTGGCGTCCGGGCTGCTCGCGACCGTCATCGGCACGCTGTGGGGCGCCGTCGCGGGCTACGCGGGCGGCTGGGTGGACGCGGTGATGATGCGGGTGGTGGACGCCGGCATCGCGATCCCCGCGCTGTTCATCCTGCTGGTCGTCTCCGCGATCACGACGCCGGGCACGCTCGGCCTGATCGTGATCCTCGGCCTGGTGTCCTGGCTGGTCCCCTCCCGGCTCGTGCGAGCCGAGACGCTCACGCTCAAGAACCGCGACTACGTGCTGACGCTGCGCGCGACCGGCGGCACGCACGGCCGGGCGATCGCCCGGCACATCCTGCCGAACTCGGTGTCGACGATCGTGGTCGCGGCCACCTTCCAGGTCGCCGACGCGATCCTGCTGGTCGCGTACGTGTCGTACCTGGGCCTCGGTGTCCAGCCGCCGTCGACCGACTGGGGCGGCATGCTGTCGGCCGGTCTGACGGCCGCGTACTCCGGGCGCTGGTGGCTGATCGTTCCGCCGGGCCTCGCGATCATCCTCGTCGTGTGCGCGTTCAACGCGATCGGCGACGGGCTGCGCGACGCCTTCGACGTGAGGGGACGGGGATGAACATCCTTCAGATCGAGGGCCTCGGGGTGACCTTCTCGACGGACACGGGCGAGGTGCCCGCTGTACGGGAGGTGTCCCTGCACGTCCGGCCCGGTGAGACTCTCGCGCTGGTCGGCGAGTCCGGCTCCGGCAAGTCGACGGTGGCGCTCGCCGCGATGGGTCTGCTGCCCGGGAACGCGCGGGCGTCGGGACGGGTGACGGTCGACGGTACGGAGGTGGTCGGGGCCGGTGAGGTGGAGCTGGCACGGCTGCGCGGCCGTACCGCGTCGATGGTGTTCCAGGAGCCGGCCACCGCACTGGATCCGCTGACCCGGGTCGGCAAGCAGATAGCGGAAGTCGTACGGAACCACCGGTCCGTCTCGCGCGCGGAGGCCGCCCGTGAGGCGGTGGGCCTCCTGCGCCGGGTCGGCATTCCCGAGCCGGAGCGGCGGGCGTCCGCGTTCCCGTTCCAGCTGTCGGGCGGGCAGCGGCAGCGGGTCGTCATCGCCATGGCCATCGCCAACTCGCCGGGGCTGCTGATCGCGGACGAACCGACGACCGCGCTCGATGTCACCGTGCAGGCCGAGATCCTCGATCTGCTACGGGGGCTGGCGGCCGACTCGGGCACGGGCGTGCTGCTGGTCACGCACAACATGGGCGTGGTCGCCGACTTCGCCGACCGGGTGGCCGTGATGCTGCGGGGCGAGGTGGTGGAGACGGGGTCGGTGGAGGAGGTGCTGTTGCGGCCGAGGCACGAGTACACGCGGCGGTTGTTGGCGGCGGTGCCGCGGCTGAAGTTCAGCGGCGAGGACCCGGAGCCGCCGGCCCAGGATGCTCCCGTAGTCCGGCTCCGGGACGTGTCCGTGCACTACGGGCGCGTACAGGCCCTCGACGGCGTGACACTCGACGTCCGCCCGGGCGAAACCGTCGGCCTCGTCGGCGAGTCCGGCTCCGGCAAGTCCACAGCCGCGCGGGTCGCGCTCGGGCTCCTCCCGCCCTCCTCAGGCTCGGTCTCGCTCTTCGGCACCGACCTGAGCCGGGCCCGGGGCCGGGCGCGCCGAGCCCTGCTCTCCGGTGTGGGCGTGGTGCTCCAGGACCCCGTGGCCTCGCTGGACGCGCGGATGAGTGTGGCGGAGTGCGTGGCCGAGCCGCTGCGGATGCACCGCGGGGGCATGTCGGCGGCCGAGCGACGGGAGCGGGTCGGGGACGTGCTCGAACTCGTGCGGCTGTCCCGGGAGTTGATGGGACGCGGGCCCCGCGAGCTGTCGGGCGGTCAGCGGCAGCGGGTGAGTCTCGCCCGGGCGCTGGTGCTGCGGCCGCGGCTGCTGGTCGCGGACGAGCCGACGAGCGCGCTGGACGTGAGTGTGCAGCGAACGGTCCTGGAGGTGATCGCCGAGTTGCAGCGCGAGCTGGGGTTCGCCTGTCTGTTCGTGTCGCACGATCTGGCCGTGGTGCAGGAGTTCGCCCAGCGGGTCGTCGTCCTGCGGTCGGGGCGGGTAGAGGAGCAGGGGCCGACGATGTCCACCCTGCTGCGTCCGGAGACCGAGTACACGCGTCGGCTCATCGCGGCGGTGCCGGTGCCGGATCCGGTGGTGCAACGCCGCCGCCGGGAATCCCTGGAGACGGAGGCCACCGCGTGACGCACCTGGTCGCCGGTGTCGACATCGGCGGTACGACGACCCAAGCGGCGCTGTGCGAGGAGGGCTTGACGGTCGTCGACCGCGTCGAGGTGCCCACACCGGCGGCCGAGGGCGGGGCCGCGATGGTCGGCGCCGCGCTGGACGCCGTACGGCTGCTGCTCGGCCGTACGTCCGCGCGGCTGCTCGGTGTCGGAGTCGGCGCGGCGGGTCTGGTGGACGCGCGGGCCGGGCGGGTCCTGGTGGCGAGCGACTCCTTCCGGGGGTGGGCCGGGTTCGCGGTGACGGCGGCCGTCGAGGAGGCGCTGGGGGTGCCGACGTTCCTGGACAACGACGTCAACGCGTTCCTGCGCGGCGAGGCGGCGGCCGGTGCGGTCGCGGGCGAGCCGCACGTGCTCGGGATGACCCTGGGCACCGGGGTGGGCGGGGCGCTGTGGCTGGACGGGGCGCTGTACGACGGGCCGCACGGCGCGGCGGGCGAGATCGGGCATGTGCCCGGCTTCGGTGAGCTGCCGTGCACCTGCGGCGGGCGCGGCCATCTGGAGACCCTGGCGTCCGGGCGGGCGATCGCGGCGCGGTACGGGGAGCGCACCGGGCTGTCGCTGAGCGCCCGGGAGGTGGCCGAGGCGGCGGGGGCGAACGATCCGGACGCGATCGCCGTGTACGAGGCGGCGGGCGCCGCCGTGGGCCGGGCGATCCTGGTCACGGCGGGTCTGCTGGATGTCACGACCTTCGTGATCGGCGGGGGCGTCGGCCGCTCCTGGGCGCTCGTCGAGCCGTCGATCGAGCGGGCCCTGGCCGCCGAACCGCCGGTCAGCGGGCATCCGGTGCGGGTCCTGCCCGGGCTGCTCGGCGGGGACGCGGTGGCGATCGGGGCGGCGGCGCGGGTGCGGGCGGAACTCGGGCGCGTACGCGGCGGGGTGGCGGGAATCCGCCAAAGCTGACCATGTGATTGACGCGTGCTCGCGGCTCTCCTATCTTCTGGTCGATTCACCGAACTTTGTTCGGTATATCGACAGGATCGTCCAGAAGGCCCGCACCCCCACCTGGAGAACCCATGGCCCACCCCTCCCGCAGACACGTCCTCGGCCTGGCCGCGACCGCCCCGCTCGCCGCGACCGGCATCCTGGCCCTCGGCGCGGGAACCGCCCACGCCGCCGACTCGGCGTACGTCATGGGCTACTTCACCGAGTCCACGACCATGCTCGAGGCCGACTACGGCCTGCATCTGGCCGTCAGCACCGACGGTCTGCGCTGGATGCCGCTGAACCAGAACAACCCGGTGGTCACGCCGAGCGGGGGCGCGGGAGGCCTGCGCGACCCGTTCATCCTGCGCAAGCAGGACGGCACCTTCGTCGTGCTGGCGACGGACCTGAAGGGCACCGACTGGACCCGCAACAGCGTCTACATCCACGTCTGGGACTCGGCCGACCTGCGGACCTTCACCGGCTACCGGCTGCTGAAGCTGCACGACATGACGAACACGCACAGCTGGGCGCCGGAGGCCTTCTGGGACGCCGGGCGCGGCCGGTACGGCATCCTCTACTCGTCGGTGAACAGCAGCGGCCACAACGTGATCATGGTGAGCTACACAACCGACTTCCGCACGACCGAGAGCCCCCAGGTCTTCTTCGACCCCGGCTACGACGTCATCGACGGCAACCTCACCATCGGTGTGAACGGCGTCAACTACCTGTACTTCAAGCGGAACGGGACCCTCGTCGGCGCCCGGTCGACCTCCCTGAACCCGGGCAGCTTCACCGCCTTCAGCACCGCGGTCTCGCACGGCGGCACCGAGGCGCCGACGGTGGTCAAGTCGCTGACGTCGAACACCTTTTATCTCTGGGGAGACACCTATACGCCGAACGGTGTCTTCTACGCCTGGCAGACCACCAACCTGGCGGCCGGCACCTGGACAGCCCTCGACCAGCGCCTCTACACCCAGCCGCTGAACTCCAAGCACTGCGGCATCCAGCCGATCACCTCGACCCAGTACGACAACCTCGTCGCGAAGTGGGGCGCCCCGGCCTGGAACCGGCTGAAGTCCTACAACTTCCCGGCCCGTTACGTCCGGCACAGCAATTACGCTGGACGGATCGACGAGTACCCCTTCGACCCGTACACCGACTCCCAGTGGAAGCTCGTGCCGGGCCTCGCGGACTCGTCGGGCGTTTCCTTCCAGTCGGTCAACTTCCCGACGCGGTACCTGCGGCACTACAACTACGAGCTGCGGCTGGACGCGAACGACGGCACGTCGACGTTCGCCGCGGACGCCACCTTCCACCGGGTGGCGGGGCTGGCCGACAGCTCCTGGTCGTCGTTCCGCTCGTACAACAACCCGACCCGCTACATCCGGCACGCGAACTTCGCCCTGCGGATCGACCCCGTCTCGACGAGCACCGAGCGGCAGGACGCCACGTTCCACGTCGGGTACTGACAGGGGCTTCTACCACTACGGAAGAACGGCGCGGGCGCCCCCTGTCAGAGGGGCACCCGCGCCGGTCCGTCCGCTGTCATGCCGCGGACGTCAGCTCAGGCCGACCGACTCCAGCCAGGCCTTGGCGACGTCCAGCGGGTCCTTGTTCTCCAGCTGCACCTGGGAGTCCATGTCCAGCAGCGACTTGGTGTCCAGCTTGGCCGAGACCTCGTTGAGCGCGGCCACGCCCTCCTGGGAGAGGCCGGACTTGTAGACCAGAGGAGTCACGTTCGCGAAGCCGAAGAGGTTCTTCGGGTCCTGCAGGACCACGAACTTCTCCTTGGTGATGGTCGGATCCGTCGTGAAGATGTCCGCGGCCTGCACGGTGTTCTTCGTCAGCGCCGCCTGGGTCAGCGGACCGCCCGCGTCGAGGGCCTTGAACGACTTGAACTTCAGGCCGTACTCCGCCTCCAGGCCCACCAGGCCCTGCTGCCGGGTCTGGAACTCCGGCGAACCGCCGATGACCAGCTCCGGAGCGATGTCCTTGAGGTCCTCTAGCGTGGACTGGGCGGTCAGGTTGTACTTCTTCGCGGTCTCCGCGTTGATGCTGACGGAGTCCTTGTCCTCGGCGGGCGCCGACTCCAGCAGCGTCAGCTTCGAGTCCAGCTTGGCCTTCGCGGCCGCGTTCACGGCCTCGACGGACTTCTGCTCCGCCTTGGGGTCCAGGTAGGCGAGCAGCGAGCCGTTGTACTCGGGCAGGACCGTGATGGAGCCGTTCTTCAGCAGGCCGTAGGTGGTCTCGCGGCTGCCGATGTTGGGCTTGTAGGTGACCTTGACGCCCTTGGCCTTCAGGGCCTCGCCGTAGATGTCGGCGAGCAGGATGCTCTCGGCGAAGTTGTTGGAGCCGACGACGACGGTGCCGCTGTCCGCCTTGTCGTTCGCGAGCGGGTCGGACGTGTCGCTGTCGGAGGAGCCACATCCCGCCAGCAGGACCGTGGCGGCGGCGAGCGCGACGGCGGCCACGCCGGGGTGTCTCCTGAAGGACCTGCTGTGTGGGGCGGTAGAAGTCACGATTCCCGTTCCGGACTCTGGGGGTTCAGGGGTTCATCTGGGGGTTCATGGGGCCCGCGCGACTGCGCTGCGAAGGCTCTGCGAAAGCACTTACTCTGATCCAATCCAGCGGGTTCTCGGTCAGTCAAGAGCAGCCTGGTCACCAATTGGCTTCAATGCGTGGTCGCTTGTGAAGGCAAGATGAACGAGCCGCCACCGAACCCCCGAACCCGCGCCGGGTTGTAACGGATTCTTGACTGAGGGTGGCGCGATCGAGTGTCCGAAGAGACTGTAGTCTCGCCCAAGTTGGCGCCGGTCACAGTGGCGTGCGGGGGCCGCAGCGGTGTTGTCTTGCACCAGTGACATCACACTCGGTGTCGTTTCACACCTGTCTCAGTGCCCTGACCCGGCACCGACCCGTACCGATCAGAAACGGTCACGTGAGTTCCTCGAGTTCCTCGCGCGCCGTGAGACACCCACGAAGGAGGCCTGGTGTCCACGAATGAGGTGGGCGCACCCGCCGAGTCGACACCGGCACCGTCGCCGGTCCGCGGTGGCATACGGGGGTTCGCCGACCGCTGGCCGTTCCGCCGCAAGCTCAACGTCCTGGTCGGTGTGCCGCTCGCCGTGGTCGCCGCCCTGCTCGCCTACCTCATCGCCGACCAGGTGGGCCAGGCCCGGGACGCGGACGCGGCGGCCCAACTGGTCCGGGACAGCGCGCAGGTCGCGGAGCTCGTGGACCGGGTGGAGACCGAGCACCAGCAGGCCATCCTGCTGTCCGTGCGCCACGAGGCCGCCGGCCCCGGCACCCGTCCCTCCACCGCCGAGTACCGCAAGGCGCAGGCCGCGGTGGACTCCCAGGTGGAGAAGGTGCGCGAGACCTTCGGCGACCGGCTGCCGGACACCGAGGCGCAGGCCCTGAGGGAGATCAACGGCCTCAGCAGCCTGCGCGACACCGTCGCGCAGGGCTATCTGCCCGCCGACAACATCGACCCGGCCTACACCAACGCCTCCCAAGAGCTGATCGACGGCCTCGGTCTGGACCACAACGAGGACCTCGCCGGCACCTTCACCGGCAGCCTGCTGGACTCCCTGCTGCGCGCCGACGCCGCGCACAGCGCCTTCGAGACGGCCGTCTTCTCCGCGCGCACCGGTGACAGCAACGCCCTCATCGAGTTCATCGGCGCGGTCGGCGCCGAGAACGAGTACGTCCACCAGGCCGACCGTTTCGCGCGGTTCGCCAGCGAGGCCCAGGCCGACGAGCTCGGCGGCATCGAGCACAACTCCGCCCAGGCGACCATCGGCCGCCACTACGCCGAGCTGCAGATCGACCCCAGCAACCTCCAGGCCGATTCGCCCGAGCGGATCCGCGAGGCGTTCAACGAGGCCCTCGCCTCCTACCCCGCCTACCGCGAGCAGTCCCAGACCCGGCTGGAGATCACCGCGTCGCTCATCGACCAGATCGCCGACCGGGCCGACCACGCCTCCAGCGAAGCCGGCTGGCGCGCGATCCTGCTACTGGGCCTGGCGCTGTTCGGCTTCGTCGTCTGGATCGCCTTCGCGGTGCTGGTACGGCGCTCGGTGGTCCGGCCCGTGCAGGCCCTCACCGGCGCGGCCCGGCAGGTCGCCGACGTCGCCGGCCGCGAGCTGGCGCGGGTGGCGGACGACGACGCCGAGGACGACGGCCCGCCCCGGCTGCGCGAGGTGCCGGTCAACGCCAAGGACGAGATCGGCGATCTCGCGGAGGCCTTCAACCACGTGCAGGGCACGGCGTCAGCGCTGCTGGAACGCCAGGTGCTCAGCCGCCGCAACGTCGCCGAGATGTTCGGCAACGTGGGCCGCAGGGTCAGCAACCTGACCACGCGGCAACTTGCCCTGATCGACGCCGTGGAGCGGGGCGAGACCGACCCGGCGCTGCTGGAGCGGCTGTACAGCATCGACCACATCGCGGTCCGTCTGCGCCGCAACGCCGACAGCCTGATGCTGCTCGCCGGCATCCGTGAGACGGTCCTCGACTCCGGCCCTCTGGCGCTCACCAATGTCGTACGGGCCGCGCTCGGCCAGATCGAGGGCTTCCAGCGGGTCCATCTGAGCGCCGCGACCGAGGTCATGGTGGAGCCCGACATCATCGGCGACCTCACGCTGATGGTGGCCGAACTCTTGGAGAACGCGGTGTCGTTCTCGCCGGCGGGCAGCCCCGTCGAGGTGACGGTCAAGAACGACGCCGAGGGCGCGCTGGTCCTGGTCGCCGACCACGGCCTGGGCATGAGCGCCGAGCGACTCGCCGAGGAGAACGCCCGCCTGATCCGCCGCGAACGCCTCGACGTGGTCCCGACGAAGGTGCTGGGCCTGTTCGTGGTGGGCACGCTGGCGCGCCGCTGGGAGGTGACCGTGACCCTGTCCCGCACGCCGGGGGGTGGTGTGACGGCCGAGGTGTCCATACCGTCGTCTCTGCTGCTGACGATGAGTCCGGTGGCGGTTGCCTCCGGCAGTTCGGCGGGGGTTGCCTCCGGCGGTTCAGCGGGGGGATCGGGGTCGGTAACGGCTTCGGGTTCGAGGGCGGTGCTCTCCGGCGGTTCGACGTCGGGGGCAGGGACGGCAGCACTTGGTACGGCGCCCCAGGGGGGCGGCACACCGATCGCCGAAGCGGGGGCCGGTGCCACACCTACGGCGGGCGAGGGCGTGACCGCGGCCTCGGACGACACCCCCTCGGCCGACGACGCCCCCGTGCCGCTCCCCCGCAGGCGCCCCCGACGCGACACCGCCCCGACCGTCAGCCCTGCCTCACCCACGTCGGCCGGACCCGGGCCCGACGGCGCTACGACACCCGAAGCGCCGTTCATCCCCAGGGCCCGCACCGGCGACACACCGCCGACCGGCGCGGCCGTGCCCTCCGACGACGACGATCCCTCCGACTCCCGCCCCCTGCGCCGCCGCGTCCGTGGCGCCACCCTCCGTACGACCTTCGGCACCGACCCCGACCAGCAGGCCACCCGCCGGGCCGCGCCGCAGCCCGCCGACGCGGACGCCGTCCGGGCCGCCCTCGACGAGTTCGAGGCGGCCGTGGAACGCGCCCACCGCGACAGCGGAAACGGCGACAACAACGTCAACAGCAACGGCTACGACGGCGTAGCCACCCCGCACGACTCCCCGGAAGGAGCGGAGCAGTGAGCACGTCGAATGGTGACACTCCCGAGGGAGGCACCACGCCGGCCGAACTGCAGGCCGCCGCAGCCGACTTCACGTGGCTGTTGAATCGTTTCGCGACCGAGACGGCGGGCGTCGTCGACGCCATCGCCGTGTCGTCGGACGGGCTGCTCATCGCCGTGTCCGAGCTGCGCGAGCCCGCCGACTCCGAGCGCCTCGCCGCGATCGTCTCCGGCATCACCAGCCTGGCCGCCGGCGCCTCCGGCAACTACGGCCTCGGCGGCCTCAACAAGGTCATCATCGACCTGGAGGGCGGCCACGTCCTGGTCTCCGCGATCGGCAGCGGCGCCGTCCTCGGCGTCGTCACCGACAAGGAGGCCAAGCTGGGCAACATCGCCTACGAGATGACGCTGTTCGCCAACCGCGCCGGTACCGCGCTCAGCCCCCAGCTCGTACTCCAACTGAAGAACAGCGTCGGCGCCGCGTCGAAGCGCTGACCGGGCGCCGCCCGGCCGAGGAGGAAGACACACAGCCATGGCGGACGGCCGCACTTCCCGAGGTGCCGGCGAGGACGGCAGCACGCCCCCGGGCCAGGACCCGGTCGGCCCCGTCCCCGCCGTACGGCCGTTCCTGGTCACCGCCGGCCGGGTGGCACCCAGCGCATCCGGCCGGACGATGCCCGTCGAGACCCAGGTGGTGGCCACCGCCGACGGGCTCGAGGCGCTCGACCGGCTCTCCTTCGAACAGCACGACATCGTCGCCGCCTGCCGGCGGCCGCAGTCCATCGCGGAGATCGCGGCCCGGCTGCGGCTGCACCTCAACGTGGTCCGGGTCCTCGCCGAGGACCTGCGCACGGAGGGGCAGTTGACGGTGCACGTGCCCGACACCGGCGCCACCCATGACGCATCCGTCCTGCGAAGGGTTATCGATGGCCTCAGGGCCATCCCCGACTCCCGAGGGGTACTCCGTGACACCGACTGAACCGGCCACCCTCGCCGGGGCCGCCCAGGCCGCGGCCGTACGACCACCGCTGCCGGTCAAGATGGTGATCGCGGGCGGCTTCGGGGTGGGCAAGACCACCGCCGTCGGCTCGATCTCCGAGATCGAGCCGCTGACCACCGAGGCCGCCATCACCGAGGTGGCGGCGGGCGTGGACGACCTCAGCCACACCCCGCGCAAGACCACGACCACGGTCGCGATGGACTTCGGCTGCATCACCATCGACCCCACCCTGAAGCTGTATCTGTTCGGCACGCCCGGGCAGGAGCGGTTCGGCTTCATGTGGGACGACATCGTCGAGGGCGCGGTCGGCGGGCTCGTCATCGTGGACACCCGCCGCCTCGACGACTGCTACGCGGCCGTCGACTACTTCGAGCACAAGCAGATCCCGTTCGCGGTGGCCGTCAACGCCTTCGACGGCCACGTCGAGCACACACTGGACGAGGTCCGCTGGGCGCTCGACGTCAACGAGCGCGTCCCGCTCGTGGTGTTCGACGCCCGGGAGCGCGGCTCGGTCCGCGACGCCCTGCTCGTCGTACTGGAACAGGCCCTGGCGCGCACCGAGGGCTGATGATGCACAGATGATGTACAAGAGGGGCCAGGGGATCCGAACCCCTGGCCCCCACTGTCAGTTGCTCCTGCGCACCCCCGGCGACACCGCGATCCGGTGCACCGCCCAGAACAGTCCGAGCGTCACCAGCGCCATCACGGCGACCAGGGTGGCGCCGCCGACGACCTTCTCGTAGTTGCGCTGGTAGAGGCCGTCGACGATGTAGCGGCCGAGGCCGCCGAGTGAGACGTACGCGGCGATGGTGGCCGTCGAGACGATCTGGATGGCCGCCGAGCGCAGGCCGCTGAGGATCAGCGGGAGCGCCACCGGCAGTTCGACCTGGAGCAGGACACGGCTCTCCTGCATGCCCATGCCGCGGGCGGCGTCCACCGGGGAGGGGTCGACGGAGCGGACCGCCTCGTAGGTGGTGACCAGGATCGGCGGGATGGCGAGGACCACCAGCGGGATCATCACGGGCAGCAGGCCGAGCCCGAGCACGACGAACATCAGCACCAGCAGGCCGAAGCTGGGCAGGGCCCGGGCGGCGGTGGCGATGAACGCGAGCGCGTTGCCGCCGCGGCCGGTGTGCCCGGTCCACAGGCCCACGGGCAGACCGATTCCGGCGGCGATGGCGAGCGCCAGGAGGGAGTACCAGACGTGCTCCCACAGACGGGTGGGGATGCCGTCGTAGCCCTTCCAGTGGGCGCTGTCGCTGAAGAAGGCGTTGATGAAGTTCAGGACGTTCACCGGGCTGCGTCCTCCAGTGCGAGGGCGGCCGGGTCGGGCCGGTCGGCCTTCGGTTTCGTGGCCCCGCCGCGCGGCATCCAGGGCGTGAGGAGGATCCGGAGGCCGACCAGAGCGGCGTCGATGAGGATCGCCAGGACGGCGGTGGTGACGACGGAGTTCACCGCCAGTTCGGGTCGGTGGTAGAACATCGCGTCGGCGAGCAGGTTGCCCAGTGCGCCCTGGTTGCCGATGAGCGTGCCGACGCTGACGAGGCTGATGCTGGAGACGACCGCGATGCGCAGGCCCGCGATGATGGCGGGCACCGCGATCGGCAACTGCACCTGCACGTACCGGCGTACGGGCCCGAAGCCCATGGCGGTGGCCGCGGCCAGCGTCTCCTGCGGCACCGACCGCACGCCGTCCACGATCGCCGGGACCAGCACCACCAGGCTGTAGACGGCGAGCGGGATCATCACGGTGAGCTCGGTCTGGCCGGTGTAGTCGATGAGGACGACGAAGAAGGCCAGCGAGGGGATGGCGTACAGCACGGTCGTCACCCACAGCACCGGCGGGTACAACCAGCGGAAGCGCACGCACAGTTGGGCGAGCGGCAGGGCGAGGATCAGCCCGGCCAGCACCGGCAGCAGGGCCTCGCGCAGATGCAGTCCGATCAGGCCGAGCCAGCTGTGCTGGAGGTCGCTGGGGATGTCGAAGAAGCCGTTCATCCGGCGACCTTGGCGGCCTTGTCGTTTTCGCGGCCTTCCGCGTGATGGGCGCCGCGGATCGCCTCGCCGATGGTCTGCTGGGAGACGACGCCGGTCGCCCGGCCCTCGGCGTCCACGGCGACGGCCCACCCGGTGGGCGAGAGCACCGCGCAGTCGAGCGCGGCCCGCAGCGAGTCCGTCCCGGCCACGAACGGCCGCCCGTACGGCAGGAGTTCCTCCCGCGCGATGCCCCGGGCGGTCAGCCCGTCCGGCTCGCTCCAGCCGAGCGGCTTGCCGTCCAGATCCGTTACGAGGAGGTAGGGGGCGTCGGCCGTGTCGCGGGCGGCGATCTGCTCGGCCGTGGAGTCGATCGCGACGATCGGCGCGGTCAGCAGCTCCAGGCCGGCGGAGGGGAAGAAGGACAGCCGCCGGATGCCGCGGTCGGCGCCGAGGAAGTCCTCGACGAAGGTGTCCGCGGGGTGGGACAGCAGCTCGGCGGGCGGAGCGAACTGGGCGAGCTTGCCGCCGGTGCGCATCACGGCGACCATCGTGCCCAGCTTGACGGCCTCGTCGATGTCGTGCGTGACGAAGACGATGGTCTTGCCCAACTCCTCCTGGATACGCAGGAGTTCGTCCTGCAACCCCTTGCGGACGATGGGGTCCACGGCGGAGAACGGCTCGTCCATCAGCAGCACCGGCGGATCGGCGGCGAGTGCCCGCGCGACACCGACGCGCTGCTGCTGTCCGCCGGACAGCTGGTAGGGGTACCGCTGGGCGAGCGCGGCGTCGAGGCCGACCCGCTCCATCAACTCCCGCGCCCGGGCCCGTGCCTTCTCCTTGCCCCAGCCGAGCATGCGCGGCACGGTGGCGATGTTGTCGACGATCGTGCGGTGCTGGAAGAGCCCGGCGTTCTGGATGACGTATCCCATGGACCGGCGCAGCGTGTTGACCGGCTGCTGCGTGATGTCCTCGCCGTCGAGGAGGATCGTGCCCTCGCTCGGCTCGACCATCCGGTTGATCATGCGCAGGGTCGTCGTCTTCCCGCAGCCCGACGGCCCGACGAGGACGGTGATCGAGCGGTCGGGTATCTCCAACGACAGCCGGTCGACCGCCACCGTGCCGTCCGGATACCGCTTGGTGACTGAATCTATCCGTATCAAAACGCCGAATACCCTTCGGGTCTGGCTGAAGTTGCCCGCTTTCGGCCAGGTCCTGTGTGCGCGGGCCGTTGCCGGGAGAGTCTAGACGGCTCGTGTTGCGGGACCGTGGCGGGCGCTACGGCAACGCCCCCAGGGCGGGCCGCCGGTCGCAGCCCGCCCGCCGCTTCACGCGGTCACGCCGCCGCGGACCGCTCTCCCGCCACCGGAAATCCCGGCGTCCGCAGCACCCGGCGCTCGCCGTCCACCGCGAACACCTCACAACCCTCGAGCCCCGCGGCCCAGTCGACGCCCTGCGCGCCCATCGCGAACGCCGCCGTGGCGACCGAGTCCGCCTCCGTCAGCGTCGGGGCGACGACGGTCAGGCTGAGCAGGCCGGTCGCCGGACGTCCGGTGCGGCCGTCGATGATGTGGTCGCCGCGCTCGTAGCGCGCGGAGGTCGCCACCGCGCCGTCGGTCAAGTCGAGGACGGTGCACAGCTTGTCGGCGTGTTCGGGGTGCCGTACACCGACCCGCCAGGGGCCGCCGGCAGCGACCACGTCACCGCCGGCGTTGAGGCAGAAGCGCGTCGCGCCGGCCGCCGTCAGCAGTTGAGCCGCCCGCTGCACCGACCAGCCCTTGACCACCGCGCAGGGGTCCAGGCCGCGGCCGGGCAGCCGTACGTCGAAGGCGCCGCCGGTGGCGATCCGGTAGTGCTCGCAGAGGTCGAGGACCTCACGCAGATCCGCGCTGAGCTCCGACACCTCGCCCCGGTCCAGCCGGGACACCTCGCTGTCGGGCTTGAAGGGGCTGAACCGGACGTCGACTTCATGCAGCCACGCGAAGACCGCGTCCACGGCCGACTCGGGGATGCCCTCGTCGTCGACCCGCAGCGACACCGGGAAGCCCATGACGTGCTCGACGCGCCGCACGGTCAGGCGCCCTTGGCGTCGAGGGCGGCCTGGAGGGACTCCCGGTAGCCGTCGCTGGTGATCGTCGCGCCGGAGACGGTGTCGATGTCCGCGCTCTGTGCCTGAAGCGTCTGAGCGATCAGCTTCGGCACGGCGGCGGTCGTCTGCGGGTGGTTCGGCTGCTGGAGCATCCGCACCGAGCCGATCCTGTCGCCCGCGAAGGTGACCTCGACCTGGACAGGGCCCTTCTCGGTGTCGACCGTCGGACCCGCGACGACCTCGTTCGCGGAGGCGGGCGAGGGCGAGGCGGAGGCAGCCGTCGCGTTCTGGTCGATCGCGGCCTGGAGGGACTCCTTGTAGCCCTCAGTGGTGATCGTCGCGCCGGAGACGGTGTCGATGTCCGCGCTCTGCGCCTGAAGGGTCTCCGTGATCAGCTTCGGCACCGCCGCCGTGGTCTGCGGATGGTTCGGCTGCTGGAGCATCTTCACGGCGGTGATCTTCTCGCCGTCGAAGGTCACCTCGACCTGGACGGGGCCCTTCTCCGTGTTCACCGTCGTCCCCGCGACGACCTGCGAGGAACTGCCCGGGGCGGCGGACGTGGAAGGGGCGGGCGCGACGGCCTCGGTCGTGGACGTCCCGCCGATCGACGGTTCGTAGCGCCAGACCGGGATCAGGCCCGCGACGCTCAGGACCAGAATGGGGATAGCTCGTTTCACGGTCTGTTCCTCATCCCGCCAGGCTGAAGCGCTCGAAGTGGATCTGCGGCTTGGGCACGTTCAGCTCGCGCAGGCTGCCCAGCACCGCGTTCATCATGGGCGGCGGTCCGCACAGGAAGACGTCCCGGTCGGCGATGTCCGGCACCATCCGCGCCAGCTCGCCGGGCGCCAGCTTGTCGGGGACGGGCGGCCCGGTCACCAGGTGCAGCTCGGCGCCCTTGGCGAGGGCGAGGTCGCGCAGTTCGTCGTAGAGGACCGCGTCCCGGTCGCTGGAGACGCGGTAGATGACCACGGCGTGGCCGTGCAGCTCCTCCAGCAGCGCCCGGATGGGGGTGACGCCGACGCCGCCGGCGATGAGCACGGCCTCCGGCCGGGTGCGGTGCATCGCGGTGAAGGCGCCGTAGGGGCCTTCGGCGAAGACGCGTGTGCCGACCTTCACGTGCCGCAGGGCGGCGCTGCCGGCGCCGGCCGCCTTGGCGGTCAGCCGCAGGGTGCGGCCGTCGGGGGCGGCCGACAGGGAGAAGGGGTTGGCCTGCCACCAGCGGTCCGGGGTCAGGAAGCGCCACAGGAAGAACTGGCCGGCCCGCGCGGGCATCCGGTCCAGGTCACGGCCGCTCATGTAGATCGAGACGACGTTGTCGGACTCGGGGACGACGGCCGTGACGCGCAGTTGGTGGCGCCAGTTCCGCCACAGCGGAAGCACCAGCCGGCCCACGATCACCGAGCCGAGCGCGACGCCCCACACGCCGTACCAGTACGAGGTGGCGACGGAGGACGAGGTGAAGGTCGTACCGACCGCGACCTGGTGGGTGAAGGCCAGCACCACGGCGACGTACGTGTACAGGTGGATGAAGTGCCAGGTCTCGTACGCCAGTCGGCGGCGGGCGTAGCGGCCCGAGACGGCGCCCACGACGATGATGATCGCCAGCGCGACGATCGCGCGGAGGACGCCCTCGACGGTCTCGGCGAGGTCCACGAGTTGGTTGACCGGGTCGAGGTCCGAGGACTCGGCGTAGCCGAAGACGATGAAGACGGCGTGGGCGAGCAGTGTGAACAGGATGCCGAAGCCGGTCCAGCGGTGCCAGGAGGTCAGCCGGTCCATGCCGATGCGGCGGTCGAGCCAGGGCAGGCGGGCCACCAGGACCAGCTGGAAGGCCATCAGGAGAGCGCCGTACAGACCGGCCAGCCGGCCCAGCACGATCAGGGTGTTCGAGGCGAACCCGGCCTGGGTGAAGAAGTAGGTCACCACGGCCACGTTCGCGGCCAGCACGGCGTACAGGCCCGTGCGGGCGACCACCCTGGGGCGTTTTATCGCCGTGGGGGGCGCAGGGGGCGATTGGACGGCAGTCACGGGACGAAGCTCCTTGATCGGGTCCGGGGTATCGAGCTTCTCCGGAGAGAGCTGTCGAAATACTGTCGTGCGACTTTCAAGTACTTATCGATGTGGCCACGGCGGTGCCCCGGGCTCCGGCATCGGGGTCCGGTGACGCACTATGAACGGGTGGAAAAAGTACGACTCCTCGTCGTGGACGACGACCCGCCGATCGCCGACCTCGTCGCGACGGTCGCCCGCTACGAGGGCTGGGACGCGGTCACGGCGAACTCCGGTGAGGAGGCGCTGAGCCGCGCCGCGGAGTTCCACCCGGACATCGTGGTGCTGGACCTGATGCTGCCAGACCTCGACGGCTTCGGCGTGCTGGAGCGGCTGCGCCGCTCGGGGACGATGGTGCCGGTGGTGTTCCTCACCGCCCGGGACGCCGTCGCCGACCGGGTGGCGGGGCTGACCCGGGGCGGTGACGACTACCTGGTCAAGCCGTTCGCGGTGGAGGAGCTGATGGCCCGGCTGCGGACCGTGCTGCGGCGCAGCGCCGGACCGGGCTTCCAGCGGTCGGTACTCCAGGTGGCGGACCTGACCATGGACGAGGACACCCGTGAGGTGCGGCGCGGCGAGAAGCTGCTCACGCTCACCCCCACGGAGTACGAGGTGCTGCGCTATCTGATGCGGAAGTCGCCGACCGTGCTGACCAAGGCGCAGATCCTGGACCATGTGTGGGAGTACGGCTTCGGCGGCCGCTCGAACGTCGTGGAGCTCGTCGTCAGCCGGCTGCGCCGCAAGCTGGACGGGCCCGACGACGGCCAGGAGCCGCTGATACAGACCGTGCGGGGCTTCGGGTACGTGATCCGGCAGGCCGCCGAGTGATCGGCCGGCTGCGGCGGACGTACCGCAGGATGCGCCTGGGCACCCGGCTGGCGCTGGGCCTGGGCGCCCTGGCGCTGGTCGTGTTCGCCGTCGTCGGCACGGCCCTGACGACGTACATGCGGGACTACCTGTCGGCCCAGCTCAACGATCAGTTGAGGCTCACCCAGACCGCCCAGTCCAAGAGCATCGCGGACAGCGGCACGCTCCAGGGGAAGCGGTACTACCGCTGGTACTACGCCGTGTACGACGTGTCGGACGGCGCAGCCGTGCTCCGCAAGCCCGAGAACACCGGCGACGTGCCGGAGGACGTCGACGAATTCACCTCTCTGGCCCGCGCCCAGGCGGCCTCGGGCTCGGAGCTCCTGCGCACCGAGCACCTCAAGGGCGAGGGCGTCTACCGGCTGCGCGCCTGCGAGGTCGAACCCGGGGTGGTCCTGGTGAGCGCCGCGCCCATGGACGGCATCGACGACACCGTCACGCAGCTGATCACGATCCAGGCCGTCACGTTCGTGCTCGCGCTGCTGGCGCTGGTGATCTTCGGCCGGAAGATGCTGCGGCGCGGTCTGAAGCCGCTGAGCGACATGGCCTCCACCGCCCACGGCATCACCTCGCACGACCTCACCGAGTCGGCGGCCCGGCTGCCGCTGCGCGCCGACGGCCGGGACGGCGGCCCCGAGGTCGATGAGCTGCGGACCGCCTTCAACACGATGCTGGAGCACATCGACGACTCCCTCGCGGTCCGCGCGGAGGCCGAGCAGCGGCTGCGCCGCTTCGTCGCGGACGCCTCGCACGAGCTGCGCACCCCGCTGATGTCCGTACGGGGCTACGCGGACCTCTTCCAGTACGCCGCCGCCAACGCCCCCGAGGAGCGCGACAAGCACCTGGCCCGGCTGCGCGCCGAGGCCGCGCGGATGGGTGTCCTGCTGGACGACCTGCTGCTGCTCGCCCGGCTCGACGCGGCCGAGGTGGAGGCCCCGCTGCGGCCGGTGGAGACGGATCTGGTGGAGCTGGCCGAGCACGCGGCGGACGCCTTCCGCGCCGGCCACCCGGACCACCCGCTGACGGTGCGGGCCGGTGCCGAGCCGCTGAAGCTGCGCCTTGACCCGCAGCGCATCCGCCAGGTCCTGGACAACCTGCTCACCAACGCGGCCGTGCACACGCCGGCGGGCACGGCGGTGACCCTGACGGTCGGCGTCGAGTCCGGCAGGGCGCTGGTGCGGGTGGCGGACAAGGGCCCCGGCATCCCGGCCGCCGACAGCACCCGCGTCTTCGACCGCTTCTACCGCGTCGACAAGGCCCGCAGCCGCGACCGCGGCGGCAGCGGCCTGGGTCTCGCGGTCGCGAGCTCCTTGGTCCGGGCGCACAGCGGCACGATCGAGGTGAGCAGCGAGCCGGGGGCGACGGTCTTCACGGTGGCGCTGCCGCTCAGCCCCACGAGTCTTACGAAGCCGTGACGTGAGAGGCGCGGCCCGGTCGTCCGGGCTGCTCACGGCCCTAGCGTGAGGGTATGCGTGTACTGGTCACCGGCGGTGCCGGATTCATCGGGTCCCATGTCGTCGCGGCGCTCCGCGCCCACGGGCACGAGCCCGTCGTGTACGACGTCCGGGCCGAACCGGCGGCGGACGTACGCAGCCCCCATTCGGTCCGCAACGCCCTGACCGGTGTGGACGCCGTCTGCCACCAGGCGGCGATGGTCGGCCTGGGCGTCGGCTTCTCCGACGCGGCGGAGTACGTCTCCCGCAACGACCTCGGTACGGCCGTGCTGCTGACCGCCATGGCCGACGCGGGCGTACGGCGGCTGGTGCTGGCCGGGTCGATGGTGGTGTACGGGGAGGGCAGGTACGACTGCCCACGGCACGGGACCGTCCGGCCGGGACCGCGTGCCGTCGCCGACCTGGACGCGGGGCGCTTCGAGCCGCTCTGCCCGGAGTGCGGGGCCGAACTGTCCCCCGGGCTGGTCGGGGAGGACGCCCCGGTCGATCCGCGCAACGTGTACGCGACCACCAAGCTGGCCCAGGAGCACCTGGCGGCGGCGTGGGCGCGGGCCACGGGCGGGTCGGCGGTGTCGCTGCGCTACCACAACGTGTACGGGCCGGGCATGCCCCGCGACACCCCCTACGCGGGTGTCGCCTCCTTCTTCCGCTCGGCGCTGGCCCGCGACGAGGCCCCGCGTGTCTTCGAGGACGGCCGCCAGCGGCGGGACTTCGTGCACGTACGGGACGTGGCCGCGGCCAACCTGGCGGCGCTGGAGGCGAGTTCGCGTCCGGGCGCGCTCACGGCGTACAACACCGGCAGCGGCGAGCCGCACACGGTCGGCGAGATGGCCCGGGCGCTGGCGGCGGCGTACGGCGGCCCCGAACCGGTCGTCACCGGGGAGTACCGGCTGGGGGACGTACGGCACATCACGGCGGACTCGGCGCGGCTGCGGGCGGAGTTGGGGTGGAAGGCGCAGGTGGGGTTCGCGGAGGGGATGCGGGAGTTCGCGCGGGTGGGGTTGCGGAACTGAGAAGTGCGGCGCCCTGGGTGCCGTACCCCCGCGCTCACACCTCCGCCGTCGGCAGCGTCACCTCGAAGCGGCAGCCGCCCGGGATGTTGCGTACCGTCGCCCGGCCCTGGTGGGCTTCCACGATGCCCCGGACGATGGCGAGGCCCAGACCCGCGCCCGCCGGTGGCGTCCGGGCGTGCGTGCCGCGCCAGCCGGTGTCGAAGACGCGGGGCAGGTCCTCCTCGGGGATGCCGCCGCAGCCGTCCGTGACGGACAGGACGATGCCCTCGGGCGAGCGCTCGGCGGCGATGGCGACCGTGCCGTCGGCGGGGGTGCGGCGGATGGCGTTCACGAGCAGGTTGCCCAGCACCCGGCTCATCTCCTTGCCGTCCACCTCGACCGGCACGGGCTCGACCCGGTCACCGACCAGCCGTACGCCGTGCTCGCGCGCCAGCGGGTCGGCGCCCGCGAGGGCGTCGCCGACGAGGTCGTACAGGGAGATCCGGCTCGGGCTGAGCGCCAGCGTCCCCGCGTGGATGCGGGAGAGCTCGAAGAGGTCGCCCACCATGTCGTTGAGGCGCTCGACCTCCGTGCGGATCTGTCGCAGGTAGCGCTGCGGGTCGGCGGCGACGCCGTCCTCCAGGGCCTCGGACATCGCGCGCAGCCCGGCGAGGGGGGTGCGCAGGTCGTGCGAGATCCAGGCGACGAGTTCGCGCCGGGAGGTCTCCAGGGCGCGTTCGCGTTCCCGGGACTCGGCGAGCCGGGCGCTGGTCGCCTCCAACTCACGGCTCAGCGCGGCCAGTTCGGCGGTCACCGGGCCGTCGGGCGAGGTGAAGCCGCCGCCGTCGCCGAAGGAGCGGGCGGCGAGCGTGAGGGCCCGGCTGCGCGCGACGACCCAGCGGCCCAGCAGCAACGCGGTGGCCAGGGAGACCACGGCGGCCATGGCGACGACCGTGGTGACGACCTTCAGGTCGTGCGCGGACAGGAACATCGCCTGCGCGACCGCGAGGGTGCCCGCGAGCATCGCGGTGACGGCGACGGTGGTGACCACGGCGAGGTGCGTGACGACCGAGCGCCGCCGGATGAGCAGCAGCACCCACGCGCCGAGGAGGCCGGCCGCCGCGGCACCGAGGAAGGCGAAGAGGGCGATGAGGAGGGTGTCGCGCATGGTCAGGCCTCCTCGGGGGTGCTGTCGAAGCGGTAGCCCACGCCCCACACGGTCTGGATCAGCCGGGGCCTGGCCGGATCGTCCTCGACCTTCCCCCGCAGCCGCCGGACATGGACGGTCACGGTCGACAGGTCGCCGAAGTCCCAGCCCCACACCTCACGCATCAGGTCCTCGCGGCTGAACACGCGGCCCGGGTGGCGCAGGAAGAAGGCGAGGAGGTCGAACTCGCGGATGGTGAGGGAGAGTTCGGCGCCGTGCTTGGCGGCGCGGCGGGCCGACGGGTCGACGCTCAGCCCTGCCGCGTGCAGGACGCCGGACGGCTGGGCGGGACGGGAGCGGCGCAGCACGGACTCCACGCGCAGGACCAGTTCGCGGGGGCTGAAGGGCTTGGTGACGTAGTCGTCGGCGCCGACCTCCAGGCCGAGGATGCGGTCGTCCTCGTCGCCGCGCGCGGTGAGCATGATGACCGGCACGGGTCCGCGCCCCCGCATCCGGCGGCACACCTCGAGGCCGTCCATGCCCGGCAGCATCAGGTCCAGGACGACGAGGTCCGGCCAGTGCGCGGCGGCCCGGGCGAGCGCGTCGGGGCCGTCCCCGGCGCGGTCCACGACGTATCCGGCCCGGTCGAGGTACCCGGAGACGACCTCGGCGACGGTGGGGTCGTCGTCCACGACGAGGACCCGGGCGCCGGCCTGCGCGTACGGCTGTTGCTGCTGCTCCATGCCGCCAGCCTCGCACCGTCCGCGCCCGGGCGCGGTTCCCCGCCCCCGACGTCCTTGTTTCGTAAGGAGCCGAAGTCCGTTATGCCCGTTTCACGCTCGTAGGGTGAGTGCCGTGACGACCTCTTCCGATCCCGTTCCAGCCCTCACGTCCGTGGACGTCGTACTCCCCTGTCTCGACGAGGCCGAGGCGCTGCCCTGGGTGCTGGGGCGCATCCCGCCCGGCTGGCGGGCGCTCGTCGTGGACAACGGGTCCACGGACGGCTCGGCCCGTATCGCCCACGACCTCGGCGCGACCGTCGTGCGTGAGGAGCGGCGCGGCTTCGGCGCCGCCTGCCACGCGGGGCTGACCGCCGCCACGGCCGACGTCGTCTGCTTCTGCGACTGCGACGCCTCGCTCGACCCGGCCGACCTGGTGCCGTTCGTGCGCGAGATCCGGGCCGGGGACGCGGACCTGGTCCTCGGGCGGCGCCGCCCGCAGGCCCGCGGTGCCTG
>NZ_NTGE01000031.1 GCF_002291145.1 Streptomyces sp. SA15 | reverse complement strand
CCGCAGGCCGAGCAGGCCGAGGCGCCCGCCGAGAGCGCCGCCCCGGCCCGCCCGAGGCGCCGCGCCGTACGCAAGGCCACCGCACCCACCGCGTCCGAGGAGGCGGCCGTCGTGGTCGTCCCTACGGCCGCGGAGGAGGCACCGGCCGTCGCGGAGGAGGCACCGGCCGTCGCCGAGGAGGTCACCGAGGCTGAGGAAGCGGCTCCGGCCAAGAAGGCGGCCCGTAAGACGGCGAAGAAGGCGACGGCGAAGAAGGCCGCCACCAAGAAGACGGCGGCCAAGAAGACGACGGCCAAGAAGACCGCCGCGAAGAAGACGACCGCCAAGAAGGCGGCAGCGAAGAAGACGACCGCCGGCAAGGCGACGTCGAAGAAGACGGCGGCGGCCGAGCACCAGTCGCTCCCGTCCGTCTCGTCCACCGCCGACGAGGGCTGACGCCCCGCCGTACGAGACATGTGATCCGCCCCCGGTCCGACCGGGGGCGGATCACGTTTTTCTACGGGTTTCTCCGGGACCCGCGCTCTCCGGGACCCGCGAGCCGTCGCACGGGGATCGAATGCGTGAATGCAAGGTGAATGGACGCTCCGGCGGCAAGGCTATGATGTGAACCTAGATTGACGCTAAATTCAGACAAATTGGGATTTTAGTTCCTCTTTGTTCCTAGTATTGGGGCGCATTACGTGAAGGCTCTCGTGCTCTCCGGGGGAGCGGGCACCCGCCTCCGCCCGATCACCCACACCTCGGCCAAGCAGTTGGTGCCGGTCGCCAACAAGCCTGTGCTCTTCTACGGTCTGGAAGCGATCGCCGAAGCCGGGATCAGCGAGGTCGGAATCATCGTCGGCGACACCGCGGACGAGATCCGCGAGGCGGTGGGCGACGGCTCCCCCTTCGGGATCGAGGTCACCTACATCCCGCAGGAAGCGCCGCTGGGACTCGCCCATGCCGTACTCATCGCCCAGGACTTCCTCGGCGACGACGACTTCGTCATGTACCTCGGCGACAACTTCATCGTCGGTGGCATCACCGGCCTGGTGGAGGAGTTCCGGGCCGAGCGGCCCGACGCGCAGATCCTGCTGACCAAGGTCTCCAACCCCACCTCCTTCGGTGTCGCGGAACTCGACGGCGACGGCCGGGTGGTGGGCCTGGAGGAGAAGCCGAAGCAGCCCAAGAGCGATCTGGCGCTCGTCGGCGTCTATCTGTTCACTCCGGCCATACACGAGGCCGTCCGCTCCATCGAGCCCTCCTGGCGCGGCGAGTTGGAGATCACGCACGCCATCCAGTGGCTGATCGACGAGAAGCGTGACGTCCGCTCCACCACGATCTCCGGCTACTGGAAGGACACCGGCAACGTCACCGACATGCTGGAGGTCAACCGGTCCGTCCTGGAGACCGTGCGGCCGGTGAACGCGGGCACGGTGGACGAGGACAGCGAGATCATCGGCCGGGTGCGCATCGAGGCGGGCGCTCGCGTCAGCGGCAGCCGGATCGTCGGACCCGCGATCATCGGTGCCGGCTCGGTGGTCAACGACGCTTACATCGGCCCCTTCACCTCCGTATCCGAGGACTGCCGGATCGAGGACAGCGAAATCGAGTACTCCATCGTGCTGCGCGGCTCCTCCGTGACCGGCGTGCGCCGGGTGGAGGCCTCGCTCATCGGGCGCGACGTCGAAGTCACGCCCGCTCCCCGTAACCCCAAGGCCCACCGGCTCGTGCTCGGTGATCACAGCAAGGTTCAGATCTCTTCATGACGGCCCCCACCTCTCCCGCCCGTCCGACCCGGATTCTGGTGACCGGCGGTGCCGGTTTCATCGGCTCGCACTACGTCCGTACGCTGCTCGGCCCCGAGGGCCCCGGTGATGTCGCGATCACCGTCCTGGACAAGCTGACGTACGCGGGCAACCCGGCCAACCTCGACGAGGTGCGCACGCACCCGCGGTTCGCCTTCGTGCAGGGCGACATCTGCGACCCCGAGCTGGTCGGCAAGCTGATGGCCGAGCACGACGAGGTCGTGCACTTCGCCGCCGAGTCGCATGTCGACCGTTCCATCGACGGCGGCGCCGAGTTCGTCCGCACGAACGTGGTCGGCACGCACACGCTCATCGACGCGGCGCACCGGGCCGGCATCAAGACCTTCGTGCACATCTCCACCGACGAGGTCTACGGCTCGATCGACGAGGGTTCCTGGCCCGAGACCCACCCCCTGGAGCCCAACTCGCCCTACTCCTCGGCGAAGGCGTCCAGCGACCTGATCGCGCTGTCCTACCACCGCACCCACGGCCTGGACGTCCGCGTCACCCGCTGCTCCAACAACTACGGGCACCACCACTTCCCCGAGAAGGTCATCCCGCTCTTCGTCACCAACCTCCTCGACGGCAAGAAGGTCCCGCTGTACGGCGACGGCGGCAACGTCCGCGACTGGCTGCACATCGACGACCACGTCCAGGGCATCGAGCTGGTCCGCACCAAGGGCCGCCCGGGCGAGGTCTACAACATCGGCGGCGGCACCGAACTCTCCAACAAGGAGCTCACCGGGCTGCTGCTTCAGGCGTGCGGCGCCGACTGGGAGACCAGCGTCGAGTACGTCGAGGACCGCAAGGGCCACGACCGCCGCTACTCGGTGGACTGCACCAAGATCCGCGAGGAGCTCGGGTACGCGCCGCGCAAGGACTTCCGCGAGGGCCTCGCCGAGACCGTGCGGTGGTACCGCGACAACCGCGCCTGGTGGGAGCCGCTCAAGGAGCGCGCGGCCCTGAACTGACGCGCCACCCCTCTCTTTGGGCCCGGGTCCGTCCCGGGTCCGTCCCGGGCCCGTTCACGCGTTCCGCGCGCCCGGGACACCGGCGGTGGCCCCCGCCATCCCGCACAGAGGACAAGAAGAGACATGAATCCGACAGAAGAGACATGAATCCGATACAGGAACAGGCAAGCGCCCCGGCCGGCTGGCTGGTCACCGGAGCGGGCGGCATGCTCGGCCAGGACGTGCTGGCCAGGCTGGCCGCCGAGGGCGAGCAGTCCGTCGCGCTGGACCGTGCGGCGCTGGACCTCACCGACCCCCAGGCCGTACAGGGGGCGCTGGAGCGTCACCGCCCCGCCGTGGTCGTCAACTGCGCGGCCTGGACCGCCGTGGACGACGCCGAGACCCGCGAGACCGAGGCGCACCGCGTCAACGGCGACGGCCCGGCCCACCTCGCCGCCGCCTGCGCCCGTACCGGCGCCTTCCTGCTCCACGTCTCCACCGACTACGTCTTCGCCGGCGACGCCACCACCCCGTACGCCGAGGACGCCGCCACCGCCCCGCGCAGCGCCTACGGCCGTACCAAGCTCGCCGGCGAGCAGGCCGTCCTGAAGACCCTCCCGGACCGCGGCTACGTGGTCCGCACGGCCTGGCTGTACGGCGCGGGCGGCCCCAACTTCGTCCGCACCATGATCCGTCTGGCGGGCGAGCGCAAGACCCTGGACGTCGTGGACGACCAGCGCGGCCAACCCACCTGGAGCGCCGACCTGGCCGGCCTGCTGCTCGCCCTCGGGCGTGCGGCCCTGGCCGGCACCGCCCCGGCCGGGGTCTACCACGGCACCAGCACCGGCGAGACCACCTGGTACGGCTTCACCCGGGAGATCTTCCGCCTGCTCGGCACCGACCCGGACCGGGTCCGCCCGACCACCAGCGAGGCATTCACCCGCCCCGCTCCCCGCCCGACCTACAGCGTCCTCGGCCACGACCGCCTGCGTGCGGCCGGCATCGAGCCGCTGCGCGACTGGCGCGCGGCGCTCACCGAGGCATTCCCGGAGATACACCGGGCCCAGACGAAGGAGAACCCGGCGTGACGGTCAAAGTCAGCGTCGTCATCGCGGTCTACAACCCCGGCAAGTACGTCGAGGACTGCGTCTCGTCCCTGCTGCGGCAGAGCCTCACCCCCGACGAATTCGAGGTCTTCTTCGTCGACGACGGCTCCACCGACGAGACGCCCGCCCGCCTGGACCAGCTGGCGGCCGAGCACCCCCACCTGCACGTCATCCACCAGGAGGCCTCCGGCTGGTCCGGCCGCCCCCGCAACACCGGCATCGCGGCCGCCCAGGGCGAGTACGTGATGTTCGTCGACCACGACGACTGGCTCGGCGACGAGGCCCTGGAGCGGATGTACGAGTACGGCAAGGCGAACGACGCCGATGTCGTCGTAGGCAAGATGGCGGGCATCGGCCGCCCGGTCCCGCAGGAGCTGTTCCGGGTCAACCGGCCGCGTGCCACGGTGGAGAACGCGCCGCTGATCGACAGCCTCACCCCGCACAAGATGTTCCGCCGGGAGTTCCTGAACGAGCACAACATGCGCTTCAAGGAGGGCCGCCGCCGGCTGGAGGACCACGTCTTCGTCGCCGAGGCGTATCTCCGGGCGAAGAGCGTCGCCGTCCTCGGCGATTACCTGTGCTACTACCACATCACCCGGGACGACGGCTCCAACGCCGGCTTCCAGCGCTTCGACCCGGCCGGCTACTTCGGGAACCTCCGCGAGGCCCTCGACGTCGTCGAGGAACTCACAGAGCCGGGTCCGCTGCGCGACAAGCTGTTCAGCCGCTGGCTGCGCAACGAGATGGTCGAGCGGCTGCGCGGCAACCGGCTCCTCAAGCTCCCCGAGGACTACGCCGAGGAGCTCTACCGTGAGATCCGCGGCGTGGTCACCGAACGCTTCGGACCGGGCGTTCTCGCCCGTGTCGCCCCCACCCAGCGGGTGGTGGCCGGACTGATCATCGCCGACCTCTACCAGGACGTCAGGGAACTCGCCCGCTGGGAGGCAGGGATCAAGCCCACCGGCAGCCTGACCTCTCTGGCCTGGGAGAAGGGCGCCCTGAACATCGGCTTCACCGCCGAGTACCAGGTCGAGGACGCCCCGATGACCTTCCGCCGGGACGGCGAGCACGACCTGCTCGGCCTGCCGCTCTCCGACAAGGCGCTCGAGGCCCTGGCCGGGCAGAGCATCACCCTGGACGCCCCGGTCGACAAGAGCGACGTGGATCTGGTGGTCCGGCACCGCGAGGACGCCACCCAGTACTACCTCCCGCTGGACAGCGAGCGGCACCGGCCGGCCGCCGGGGAGGGCTCCTTCCGCCAGCAGATCACCGCACGCGCCGTGCTCGACCCGGAGACCGCGGCCGCGGGCGCGCCCCTGGCCAAGGGGATCTGGGACCTGCACCTGCGCATCAAGTCCTGCGGCTGGAGCAAGGAGACCCGGCTCGGCGCGGTGCGCGGCGAGGACGTGGAGGCCGGGCGGCTGGCCGCGCTCACCGGTGAGCCGAGGCGGATGGTCCTGCCGTACTGGACCGACGGGCCGGGCAACCTCTCCCTCGACGTCGACCAGCACACCGGCAAGCTGGAGCGCGAGGCGGTGGCGCTGATGGACCCGGCCGCGGGCGTGGTCGACGGCTCCACCGTCCGGCTTCCGCTGCCGCTGCACGTCGCGGCGGACTCCTCAGAGCCGGTGCGGCTCCGCTTCGAGCGCAAGAACGTGGGCAAGTTCCCCGCCGACGCCGTGGTGGACGGCCGTACCGTGAGCGCCCCGCTGCCGCTGGAGCAGCTCACCGGTCGCCGCTGGGCGGTCCGGATCGGCGTGCCGTCCGCCGCCCGTGGCGAGGCGCGCTGGACCCGGCTCCCGGTCGACGTGGTGGTGGACGCCGACGGCACCGCCCGGGTGATCGACCGGCACACCCCGCCGGCCAAGCCCGCCGCGAAGAAGAAGCCCGCACCGCCGCGTCCGCCGCGTCCGCTGTGGCGCCGGGTTGCCGGGCGACTCAAGCGCGCACTGACCAAGCAGAAGACGAGCTGAGGACCCTGTCATGCGACCCCTCTCCATTTCCGGCGCCTGGGTGCACGAGCCGAAGGTCTTCCCCGACGGCCGGGGCAGCTTCCACGAGTGGTTCAAGGCACCGCTCTTCACCGAGGCGGCCGGCCACCCGCTCACCCTCGCCCAGGCGAACATGTCCGTCTCCAGCCGGGGCACCCTGCGCGGCATCCACTTCGCGGACGTGCCTCCCGGCCAGGCCAAGTACGTCAAGTGCGTGCGCGGCGCGGTCCTCGACGTGATCGTGGACATCCGGACCGGCTCGCCCACCTTCGGCCAGTGGGAGGCGGTCCGCCTCGACGACCGCGACCACCACGCGGTCTACCTCTCCGAGGGCCTCGGCCACGGCTTCATGGCGCTCACCGAGGACGCCACCGTGGTCTACCTCTGCTCCGAGGGCTACGCCCCCGAGCGTGAGCACGGCATCCACCCGCTCGACCCGGCCCTCGGCATCGACTGGCCCGCGGACCTCGCCCCGCTGCTCTCCGCCAAGGACGAGCAGGCACCCACCCTGGCCCAGGCCCGCGAGCAGGGCCTGCTGCCCTCCTACGAGGACTGCGTGGCCTATCGGGAGAGCCTTGGCGGCTGAACCGCCCCGCTCTGCGGCGGGGCCCGGTTTGACCCCTCAAGCCGGGCCCCGTAACCTTGACCGTCGGCGTGTCGACTGGCACGCCACATCCCCGTAAACCTCTTCCTCCCGGGTACCTCGGTGGTCGGGAGAGGCCGTCCGTGTCCTTTGCCGGGCGGCTGGACTGCGGGGGTGCCGTCCCGAGCGAGAGAGTGAGATCCGCGTGTACGCCATCGTGCGCAGCGGTGGTCGCCAGCACAAGGTTGCTGTCGGCGACATCGTTGAGGTTGACAAGATTTCCACCGCCCAGGTTGGCGACACGGTCGAGCTCTCGACCCTGCTCGTTGTCGACGGCGACGCTGTGACCAGCGACCCGTGGGTGCTGGCCGGCATCAAGGTCCAGGCCGAGGTCGTGGACCACCACAAGGGCCAGAAGATCGACATTCTGCGCTACAAGAACAAGACCGGCTACCGCCGTCGTCAGGGCCACCGCCAGCAGTACACGGCGATCAAGGTCACTGAGATCCCCGCGGCTGCGAAGTAAGGGACTGAGGAGAGATGGCACACAAGAAGGGCGCATCGTCCACCCGTAACGGTCGTGACTCCAACGCTCAGCGCCTCGGCGTGAAGCGCTTCGGCGGTCAGGTCGTCAACGCGGGCGAGATCCTGGTCCGCCAGCGCGGCACCCACTTCCACCCGGGCGCGGGCGTCGGCCGTGGCGGCGACGACACGCTGTTCGCGCTGCAGGCCGGTGCGGTGGAGTTCGGCACCAGCCGTGGCCGCAAGGTCGTGAACATCGTTCCGGTCGCCTGATCGGAAGCTTTCGCGAGGCGGACCTCACTTCCCTCACGGGAAGCGGGTCCGCCTTTCGCGTGTTGATCAGTTGATCAGAAGACATTCCCGTACGTAACTGGAGGCACACCCCATGACCACCTTCGTGGACCGCGTCGAGCTGCACGTCGCCGCGGGTAACGGAGGTCACGGCTGTGCCTCCGTCCACCGTGAGAAGTTCAAGCCGCTCGGCGGCCCGGACGGCGGCAACGGCGGGCGCGGCGGCGATGTGATCCTCACCGTCGACCAGTCCGTCACGACCCTCCTCGAGTACCACCACTCCCCGCACCGCAAGGCCACCAACGGCAAGCCCGGCGAGGGCGGCAACCGCTCCGGCAAGGACGGGCAGGACCTGGTCCTGCCGGTGCCGGACGGCACGGTCGTGCTGGACAGGGCGGGCCATGTGCTCGCCGACCTGGTCGGGCACGGCACTTCGTTCGTCGCCGCGCAGGGCGGCAGGGGCGGCCTCGGCAACGCGGCGCTGGCGTCCGCGCGGCGCAAGGCGCCCGGGTTCGCGCTGCTCGGCGAGCCGGGGGACGTGCAGGACATCGTCCTGGAGCTGAAGACCGTCGCCGACGTGGCGCTGGTCGGCTACCCGAGCGCCGGCAAGTCGTCCCTCATTTCTGTGCTGAGCGCCGCCAAGCCGAAGATCGCGGACTACCCGTTCACCACCCTCGTCCCGAACCTGGGTGTCGTGACCGCCGGGTCCACCGTCTACACCATCGCCGACGTACCCGGACTCATCCCCGGTGCCAGCCAGGGCAAGGGCCTCGGCTTGGAGTTCCTGCGCCACGTGGAGCGGTGCAGCGTGCTCGTGCACGTCCTCGACACCGCCACCCTGGAGTCCGACCGCGACCCCGTCTCCGACCTCGACGTGATCGAGGCCGAGCTGCGGGAGTACGGCGGCCTCGACAACCGTCCCCGGATCGTCGTCCTCAACAAGATCGACGTACCGGATGGCAAGGATCTGGCGGAGATGGTCCGGCCGGATCTGGAGTCTCGCGGGTACCGGGTCTTCGCGGTGTCCGCCGTCGCGCACACCGGGCTCAAGGAGCTGTCCTTCGCGCTCGCCGACCTGGTCGCCAAGGCGCGGGCCGCCAAGCCGAAGGAGGAGGCCACGCGGATCGTCATCCGGCCGAAGGCCGTCGACGACGCGGGCTTCACCGTCACGCTCGAGGAAGACGGGCTGTTCCGGGTCCGCGGCGAGAAGCCCGAACGCTGGGTGCGGCAGACCGACTTCAACAACGACGAGGCCGTGGGTTACCTGGCCGACCGTCTCAACCGCCTCGGTGTGGAAGAGGAGTTGATGAAGGCGGGCGCCCGGTCGGGCGACGGCGTCGCCATCGGACCCGAGGAGAACGCGGTCGTCTTCGACTGGGAGCCGTCGATGATGTCCGGTGCCGAGATGCTGGGCCGCCGTGGCGAGGACCACCGCTTCGAGGCGCCGCGGCCCGCGGCCCAGCGCCGCCGGGACCGGCAGGCGGAGCGGGACGAGGCGACGCAGGAGTTCGACGACTTCGAGCCGTTCTGACCGTTGCGGCCCTTCTGGCCGCTCTGATCGTTACAGCACCCCCATCTCTGTCAACTGACACCCCGTAAGACCCGTTGCGACAAACCTCCGTTCACCGTGAGGTTCCCGCGTCGCAACGGGTCTTCTGTTGTCTGCCTACCTGTCATGCGCACGCATACGTGTGTTCAGCGGACGGACCGCCCGGCGGATGAGCTTCGTAGTGTCCAAGAGGCCAGCGAGGCAAGGGAGTTCGCCCGATGACGGGAGCAGTATCGCCCGACCGACGCCGTTTTCTGACCGCCGGAGCCGCCGTGCTCGGCGCCACGGCCTCCGCCCAGCTGTGGCTGCCGAACACCGCCCGAGCAGCCGAACCCCCGCTGCCCGACGGCGTGTTCAAGCTCGGTGTCGCGTCCGGTGACCCGCTGCCGGACGGCATCGTGCTGTGGACGCGGCTCGCGCCGGACCCGCTGAACGGCGGCGGCATGCCCGACCGCGCGGTCGCGGTGCAGTGGGAGCTCGCCGAGGACGCCAAGTTCAGAAGGGTCGTCCGCCGGGGCACCGCCCAGGCCCGGCCCGAGTACGGGCACAGCGTTCACGTGGATGTACGGGGCCTGCGCCCGGGTCGGCCGTACTGGTACCGCTTCCGCGCCGGCGGCCAGCTCTCCCGCGTCGGCCGCACCCGCACCGCCCCCGCCTGGTCCAGCTCCGCCGGCAACCTGAGGGTCGCGCTCGCCTCCTGCCAGAACTGGCAGCACGGCTACTTCACGCCATACGCCGACATGCTGGCCCAGGACCCCGACATCGTGCTGTTCGTCGGCGACTACATCTACGAGTCGACGCCGTCGGCGACGGGCGTACGGCGGCACGAGGGCACCGGGGAGCCGTTCAGCCTGACCCAGTACCGCAACCGGTACGCCCAGTACCGCACCGACCCCGACCTCGCCACCATGCACGCCAACGCGCCCTTCGTGGTCACCTTCGACGACCACGAGGTGGACAACGACTTCGCCGGCGAGATCCCGCAGGACCCGGACAAGCAGACGCACGACGCGTTCGTCGCCCGGCTGACCGCGGCCTACCAGGCGTACTACGAGCACATGCCGGTGCGCGCGACGGCCGTACCGAACGGACCGCACATCCGGATGTACCGCCGCCTGGAGTTCGGCCGCCTGGCCCGGCTGAACGTGCTGGACACCCGGCAGTTCCGCAGCGACCAGGCGACCAGCCAGGCCGGCGCGCAGGACCCGAAGCTGACGATGCTCGGCGCCGACCAGAAGAAGTGGCTGCTGAACGGGCTGCGCGACTCGCCCGCCCGCTGGAACCTGATCGCCTCGCAGATCATGATGGCCGAGACCGATCTGCAGGTCGGCGAGGGCAAGCTCTGGTTCTACGACGCCTGGGACGGCTACCAGGTCGAACGCAACCAGTTCCTGAAGGAGTTCAAGCGCGTCAGCAACCCGGTCGTGCTCACCGGCGACCGGCACCTGACGATGATCAGCGACCTGAAGGAGGACTTCGCCAACCCGAACTCCGCCGTGGTCGGAGCCGAGTTCGTCGGCACCTCCATCTCCAGCAACGGCGACCAGGACCAGGCGGCCTTCCGCAAGGAGTGGGACCCGCGGATGGCGGACAACCCGCACTGGAAGCTGCTCGACGCACACCGCGGCTACCACCTCCTCGACATCCGCCGCGACGGCATCGACGCGCAGGTGCGGGTGGTCGACACGGTCCGCCAGCCGAAGTCGACGCCGAGCACGCTGGCCAAGCTGCGGATGGACGCGGGCCGGCCGGGTGTCCGGCTCGTCTGACGTCAACTGACAACGACTGATATCAACTGATGTCACCTGACATCAGTTGATATCAACTCCTGAGGCCTGGGACACACCCGTGTCCCGGGCCTCTCTCGTCCCGTGACCATGGAGACGGGCTGTCCCCTTGCTCTCCCCGAGACCCAAATGCCGCGGAATCTTGATGTGGAGCTGAGCTGTGGACTTATTCACAGCATTTCCACGGGGCGGCGACACCGCCGACGGAACGGTTCGCCAAGCTCCAGCAGTCCAAGGTGAATGCCAGGTTGCGCGCACATATGCGGCGGCCATCGCTCACCTTGCACTGCGGTTACCCGAAGTGGGACCATTTCCAAGTTCCCTGTCGTCCCAAGGTAGGTCACCTGTGTCACAGCACATAGCCAAGCCCCGTACCACCGCAGTGATCCTGGCCGGTGGCACCGGCCAGCGGGTGGGTCTGTCGATCCCCAAGCAGCTGCTGAAGATCGCCGGCAAGGCAGTCATCGAGCACACCCTGACCACCTTCGAGAAGGCCGACTCGATCGACGACATCATCGTGCTGATGGCGCCGGGCTACGTGCCCGACATTGAGAAGATCGTCGCCAAGGCCGGGTTCCAGAAGGTCAAGAAGATCATCGAGGGTGGCTCCACCCGGAACGAGACGACCGAGCGCGCCATCGAGGCCCTGGGCGAGGGGCTGGCCGAGGGCGAGGACGTCAACGTCCTCTTCCACGACGCCGTACGCCCCCTGCTGGCGCAGCGCGTCATCGACGACTGCGTCGCCGCGCTGGAGCGCTACCAGGCCGTCGACGTCGCCATCCCGTCCGCGGACACCATCATCGTCACGCGCACGCACGGCGAGGACGGCGAGTTCATCACCGAGATCCCGGACCGCTCCCGGCTGCGCCGCGGTCAGACCCCGCAGGCCTTCAAGCTGTCCACGATCAAGCGGGCCTACGAGGTCGCCGCCGGCGACCCCAACTTCCAGGCCACGGACGACTGCTCCGTCGTACTCAAGTACCTGCCGGACGTGCCGATCCACGTCGTCGCGGGCGACGAGTACAACATGAAGGTCACCCAGCCCGTCGACGTCTTCATCGCCGACAAGCTGTTCCAGCTGGCCTCGACCGCCGCGCCCGAGCAGGTCTCCGAGGAGGCCTACCGCGAGCTGCTGACCGGCAAGACGGTCGTCGTCTTCGGCGGCAGTTACGGCATCGGCAAGGACATCTGTGAACTCGCCGAGTCCTACGGCGCCCACGTGTACGCGCTGGGCCGCTCCACCACCGGCACCCACGTCGAGAACCCGGAGGAGGTCGACGACGCGCTGTCCAAGGCGTACGCCGAGACCGGGCGCATCGACTACGTCGTCAACACCGCCGGCGTGCTGCGCATCGGCAAGCTGGCCGAGACCGACAACGCGACCATCGAGGAAGCGCTGAAGGTCAACTATCTGGCCCCGGTGCAGATCGCGCGCTCCTCCTACAAGTACCTGGCCGAGACCAACGGACAGTTGCTGCTGTACACGTCCAGCAGCTACACCCGCGGCCGCGCCGAGTACAGCCTCTACTCCTCGACCAAGGCCGCCATGGTGAACCTCACCCAGGCCCTGTCCGACGAGTGGGCGGGCGACGGCATCCGCGTCAACTGCATCAACCCGGAGCGCACCGCAACCCCGATGCGCACCAAGGCCTTCGGCCAGGAGCCCGCGGGCAGCCTGCTCTCCTCCGAGGCCGTGGCCCGCACCTCGCTCGACGTGCTGCTGTCCGAACTGACCGGGCACGTCATCGACGTCCGCCAGCAGGACCCGACGGCGGCCGCCGGGAAGGCCTCCGGCTTCGAGCAGGCGCTGGCCTCCGTCCTGGACCGCCAGGACGGCGTGGCATAATCAACAGCAAATAGTCGTCTGCCATTCAGGCCTCTGTGGCTTCCTGTTCAGGGAGTGTTCGCAGGGGCCTGAATCCGTACTTCCCCGGAGCCTTCACCATTCGCTTTCCGGACGTTCTCGGCATTTACCACCGGCACCCCTCCCAGAGCAGGTTCTCCGTGATATCCACCGCTATTCGCGTCGCCCGGGTGGGCAGCGCGGCCGAGCTGGCCGCGGCGGCCCTCATGATGCTGGGCTTCCCGGCACTCATGCTGGCCGCGCTCGTCCCGAGCGTTCCCGCCTTCGCCGCCGCGGCCGCCGTGACGTACCTGGCGGACCACTATCTGCACCACAAAGGCAGCTATCTGATCAACCGCCTCAGCAAGGTGCGGGCAGGTCTTTCGATCCGCTTCCTGATCCGGCAGCTGCTGCTGATACTGCTGCTGGCCCGCCTCTCCTTCGCGGACAACCTGATCTACTACGGCGCCGTCGCCTGCTTCATCGCCTTCTACGGGCTCCAGGCCCCGCACGGCGCGCTGGTCACCCTGATCCGCAACCGCCGCCGTATGCCGGTCGCCACCCGCAACATCGACCTGGCCTCGCGCATCCGCATCCCGGACGCCCCGCCGAAGGGGCTGCTGCACCGCTCCGCCGAGAAGATGCTCCACCTCGACCTCGCGGCCGTGGCCGGCATCCTGGTCTCCGCCGCCGTGAAATCGGCCCTCGCCGGTTTCATCGGCATCGGCGTCACCCTGGGGCTGGGCTGCCTGTACGTCGCCGCGCTGATGCCGTACGTGCGCGGTCGCAAGACCCCGCCGAACGCCGAGAAGGTGCTGGCCGCGGCCGACGCGTGGCTGCGCGAGTACAAGCCGGAGACGGTGCTGTACTTCTCCGGCTCCAAGGACTCCGCGTACCAGGTCAACATGTGGCTGGAGACCATGGAGCAGCTGGACTCCAGGCCGCTGATCATCCTGCGCGAGCGGGTCATCCTGGCGAACCTGGCGCCCACCACGGTCCCCGTCATCTGCGTGCCCGGAGGGGTGCACCTGATGAACATGGACCTGTCGACCGTGCGCGTCACGCTGTACGCGGCGAACGTCGGCAAGAACATCCACATGCTGCGCGTGCCCACCATGAAGCACGTCTTCATCGGCCACGGCGACAGCGACAAGCTGGCCAGCGTCAACCCGTTCAGCAAGGTCTACGACGAGGTGTGGACCGCCGGCCGCGCGGGCCGCGACCGTTACGCCATCGCCGACGTCGGCGTCCGTGACGACGACATCGTCGAGGTCGGCCGCCCGCAGCTGGCGCCGATCCAGGCCTGGCAGGGGGCGCCGGACGGCCCCCGCGGCGGAGCCGCTGATGGATACTGCCCGACGGTCCTGTACGCCCCCACCTGGGAGGGCTGGGACGACAACCCCGGCAACACCTCGATCCTGCTGGCCGGCGAGAACATCGTGAAGAAGCTGGTCAAGGCCGACCCGCCGGTCCGTGTCCTGTACAAGCCGCACCCCTTCACCGGCACCCGCAGCCCGCAGGCCAAGGCCGCCCACCAGCGCATCACCGCCCTGGTGCGGAAGGCCGCCACCGAGCGCGCCGCCGACTCCCGGTTCACGGCGGATACGGCGGCCCTGGACCGCGCCAAGGCGGAGCTGGCCCGCATCGAGGCCCGTCTCGCCGAGCTGTCCGGTGGCGGCACCGAGAAGGGCGACGAGGCCGAGGCCACCCGCGACGGACTGGTCGACGTCGAGAAGCACCAGGAGATCGCCCGGCTGCGCGCCGAGTGGAACGACGCCTACTGGCGTTCCTTCCCCTCCTACGAGCACCGCGTCATCACGGGCGCCGAGCCGCGCCTGTACGACTGCTTCAACGTCTCCGACGCGATGGTCTCCGACATCTCCAGCGTGGTCTCCGACTTCATCGCGAGCGGCAAGCCCTACGCCGTCACCGACTCCGCCGAGCTCGGCGTGGAGGAGTTCAAGCGGCAGAACACCGCCGTGCGGGCCGCGGTGATCCTGTCCAACAGCGCGGCCGAGCTGGGCGATCTGCTGGACGCCGTACGCGATCCCGCGTCCGACCCGCTGGCCGAGGACCGCGGCGAGCTCAAGCGGTATCTGCTGGGTCCGGACGAGCCGACGTCCATCGAGCAGTTCAACACCGCGGTGGCGAACCTGGCGATCAAGGCCGAGAGGCGCAACGTCGGCCAGGCGTCACGGGCCGCGGCCGGCACGGCGGAGGCCGAGGCGGAGGCGGAACTGGCGAACGCGGTGCCGGGGCAGCGGGTGTCGACGGCCGGTGAGGCGGACGGCGTGACCGCGGGCTGACGGCTCCGGCCACAGGGCCCGGTATTCGAGGGGTGATCCTCGAATACCGGGCCCCTTTGCGTATGCCTTGTTGCCCGTCGCTGTCCTGTCCTGTTGCTGTCCGTTCCTGTCCGTTCGCCATGTGAACTGAGTCACTAATCCATGTGGCGAGAGCAACCGATTTCCCTGGTCATCCGTCTAGGAGGTTGCCAATGAGGCGATACGGGGGAAAATTTCCGTGACAAGGGGACAAGGGTGACCATTGCGCAGCCTGATGTGACTGTGATCATCGGGGCGTACGAAGCGATGCCGTATCTGGTCGAGTGCCTGGCATCCGTGGAGGCACAGACCATCGACCCGACGCGCATCGAGGTCATCGCCGTCGACGACGGTTCGACGGATGGGACAGGGGAGTACCTGGAGGAGTTCGCGGCCCGCGCGCCCATGCCGGTGACGGTGATCCGGCAGGAGAACTCCGGCGGCCCCAGCGGCCCGCGCAACGTCGGCCTCGGCAAGGCCGCGGGGCGTTACGTCTTCTTCCTCGACGCCGACGACCGGCTCGGCCCCGAGGCCCTGCGGCGCATGGTCGCCATGGCCGACGAGCACGGCACGGACGTCGTCCTCGGCAAGGTCGAGGGCGTCAACCGCAGCGCGCCGAAGTCGATGTGGGGCCAGACCGTGGGGCGCACCGACGTCTTCTCCTCCAACATCAAGTTCACGCTCAGCGCGCAGAAGCTGTTCCGCCGCGAGCTCCTCGACCGGCACGGCATGCGCTTCGACGAGTCCCTGTTCACCGGCGAGGACGCGCTGTTCACGATGGAGGCCTACCTGCGGGCCGACGGCGTCTCCGTGGTCGCCGACCACACCTGCTACTACCTGGTGGGCCGCGAGGACGGCAAGCACGTGACCAAGAGCGGCAGCTACACCCTGCGCTTCGACTCCGCGCGCGCCCTGATGAACCTGATCGCGGACATGCTCCCGGCCGGCCCCAAGCGGGACGTGCTCATGGTCCGCCCGTTCCTCGTCACGCTGCTCCCGCAGTTCGGCCCCAAGTACGCCACGGACAGCGAAGAGATCCGGCGGCACAAGTTCGAACTGGCGAAGCCGCTGATGGAGGCGTACTGGAACGAGGACGTCGCCCGCCGCCTCAGGGTCCACGAGCGCCTGCGGCTGCACCTGGTGGCCGCCGAGCGGCCCGACCTCCTCCTCGACGTGGTGAAGTTCGTCAAGGCGAAGAAGCAGGCCCCGGCCCTCATGGAGAAGAAGGGCCGCCGCCTCTACCTCGTCTACCCCCACTTCCGTAACCGCGAGGCGGGCATACCGGACTCCGTCTACCTCGCCGACGCACGCGAGGCCCGCGTCTTCCCGGGCTACCGCGAGGACCCGCTCGACTCGTTCGTGCAGCGGGCGGTGCGCAAGGCCCGCCGCATCCTGCCGTCACGCGACATACGCGCGGCGGCCTGACCGGATCAGGTCTCCGCGGTGGGGGCCGGCTCAGGCGCTTCCTCCACCGGCCCCCGCTGCCCGGGGAGCTCCGCCGCGAGCCGCTCCGCCATCCGCGCCCGGTGCTCCCGCGCCGCCGAACACAGCGCCCGTACGGCCTCGTTGAAGCGCTCCTGCGACGCAGGTTCGTCCGGTCCCAGCAGGTGCCGCTTCAACTCGGCCCGCTCCTCGGCCAGTTCGTCGCGCTCCGGGTGCCGTACGGCGTCCAGCAGCCGGGGTACTCCCGCCGCGTCCGGCGTCAGTACGGTCGCCGCGCGCACCGTCGGGAAGGTCTCGCGGAACGTCTCCTCGGTCAGCCCGCTGGTGTTGGCCACCGCGTAGGGCTTGCCGCTCGCCAGGAAGTCGCTGATGACGCTCGACACATCGCTGATCAGCAGATCGGCCCGGTTGAAGCAGGTGTACAGCGCGGGCCGGACGTCGGTGACCACCTGGTGCTCCCACTGAGGCAGCGAGGCCCAGTACGCCTCCTCCCAGGCGGCCGTGGCCCGCGCTACCGCATCGGCCCGCCCCGGCTCGGGCGCCGACTGCGACAGCATCCGCTCGACCTGGTCGGCACCGGCCCGGCAGTCGGTCGTGGTGAGCTGATCCAACTCACGTGTGCGAAGGACGAGTTCGCCGTCAGGGACGGGTCGCTCACCGGTCCGCTCCCGGTTCGCCGCCCGGACCAGCTCCCGGATCCTGAGGTCAGCCGCCCCCGCCCGGGGATCGACGGAACCCGTCAGCGGATGCGGCTTGTACAGCAGCCGTACGCCCGGGTCCGCCAGCAGCGCCCGTACGAGGTTCTCGCCGGCCTCGATCACCGAGGTGTTGCCGGGGTTGCCGTCCCAGCCCTCCCAGGTCGGCGCGTACAGGACCGTGGTGTACGTACCCGTCGGCGGGCCCGCGTACGGCCGTACGGCGTCCAGCTGCGGGCGGCCGATCTCCACCACCTCCTTGTCCTCGACGCCGACCTCGGCCGCCGCGTACCGCTCGCGCGCCGCGGGCCCCGCCACCCACACCTCGTCGTACGCCTTCGCGTACGGGTTGCAGGACGACAGCTTGTCGCTCTCGCCGTGGTTGACGAAGGTGTGCTTGATCGTGGGGATGCGCAGCACCTGGGAGGTCTTGCCGGAGTTCGAGGGGTGGATGAGGACCTGGAGCGTGGAGTGCTCCAGACGCATCAGGGTGGAGACCTTCGGCAGGCACAGGACGGGGATGTCGGTCGCCGCGATCTTCTGCACCATGAACCGTTCGCGCAGCACGATCAGCGGCCGGCCGTCCACCTTCGCGAGCGGCTCCAGCCACATGTTCGCCTGGTACGCCGACGACGCGCCGCCGGAGAAGTACAGGCCGACGGTGGGCCGGTACGCGTCGAGCCAGGCGTCGAGCCAGTCCAGTACCTCCTGCTCGCCCGCCGGACGACGGCTCGGCAGCAGCCGTACGAGAAGGTCGTACAGGCCCTTCAGCGCCAGGCCGAGGGACACGGCGATCCCGAAGGCGGCATAGCCGGGCTCGTCGGTGGCCGCCGCGGCCAGCAGTCCTGCCGTGGCGGGCAGGCCGAAGACCAGCAGGCGGTGGCCGGGGCGGCGTAGCAGGAGGGGCGGGGCGGGGGACAGGCGCAGCGCGGACGCGTCGATGTTCCGGGTGACGACCGGCAGGGTGCGGGTGCGGCGCACCAGGACCGAGACCGCCTGGATCGCGCAGTGCAGCGCGTAGAAGACGAGCAGCCCGACAACGAGCGGGGCGTACGCCGTCTCCCGGTCCTGCCCGCCCAGTCGCAGCAGGCCCACGACCAGCAGCAGGTCGCGCAGCACGTGCCGCACGCTGAGATCGGCGTGCGACTTGGCGAACAGCGACACCATGCGGCGCTGCCACCGGTACAGGACACCCTCTACGGCCAGCGAGGCGACCGTCGCGGCCAGCAGCAACGGGACGTGCGGGCGAAGGGCCGCCATGGCCTGGACGGCGAACGCGGCCGCGAGGACGGCCGCGACGAGCGCCCTGACCAAGGTCTGCCGGAGGGGGAGGGGAACAGGCACTGCGGTCACTCCAAGGTCGGCGCAGGACGTGGTGCGTCCGGGTTAACGCACGCCGACCACTGGACGACACGCACGTGTCCAGGGAGTTTGGAGTGACCGCGGGTGTTGGTGACCTCGGGTGTTGGTGACTGCGGGTGTTGATGGGGGCTGCCGGGCGCTACCCCCGCCCCGACTGGATCACCCTCCGGATCGGCCGTCCCACGATCCGCCGCGCCCGCCGGTACACGGACGCCGACGGCGCCGCCGTCGCGGTGGCGCCGGACTTCGCCCGCGCCAGCTCCCGCTTCAAATTCGTGTTGTCCTTGGACAGTTCGTCGACACGGCTGTACAGCCAGCCGAACCGCGTGGTGAGCGAGGCGATGTCGGTGTCGTTCCAGGGGCGGATGCCGGCCGGGAAGTCCAGCGACCCCAGGCGCTTTTCGAAGGCGGCGCCGCCGTCGCCGTGCGTGAAGGTGTTCTGCAGGCCGTTCCTGTCCAGGAACGCGGTGAACCGCTCGAAGCGCTCGTGGTGGCCGCTGACCAGCCCCGTGAAGTCTGCCTCCTCGTACAGCCGCGCCGGATCGACATCGTCCGGCAGCCCTTTGATCAGGCGGTGCGGTATCTCGAAGTAACGGCACAGCTCCAGCGTCCGCGAGTCGCCGCACAGCACGGTCGCGGGCGTGCCCGCCAGCAGCGCCGCGATGTTGCCGTGGATGCGCGAGCCGAAGGAGAAGTCGAAGCCGCGCAGGTCGTCGATCCAGGTGACGGGGTCGATGTAGACCCGGGCCTTGCCCTCCTGGTACATCGGGTGGTCGGGGTGCGTCGGCATCGCCGTCACCCGGCCGTTCGGGTCCGACAGGTCCCGCCAGTGCAACTGGCGTGCGTCACTGAGGTTCTGGCCGATGAAGCGCAGGTGCGGATAGCGCTCGTGGGTACGCCGGATGATCCGGTCGAGGCCCTGCCTCCGCACCGCGTTGTGCGAGCCGTTGACCGCGATCCGGGACGCGGCGGTCAGCTCCGGCGCCCGCTTGTGCACGGCGAGTTCCTTGCCGTACAGGAACAGGGACGGGCAGCCGATCACCTCGACGTCCCTGAAGCCCATGTCCTTCAGGTACCTCTCGGTGAACTCGCCCCGCACTCCGATCGAGGCGCTGTGGTCGAGCACCGCGGAGACGAACTCGCGCACGGTCGGCTCCATGGGCTTCAGCCGCGCCGGGTTGTAGTCCAGCCCGGCCTGTGCGCCGACCCCGAGCACCACGACCGGGATCCGCAGCTTGCCGATCAGCCGTGTCAGCCGCTGCAACTGCTGCTCGAACGACGGCCGGAAGGCGTTGGCCAGCGGCACCACGAAGGCGTCGTACTGCTCGTTGATCCGCCCCGCCGCGGCCACGTCGGTCCGGATGCCGTTCGAGACCACCTCCGTGCCAGGCGTCTCGAGGATCTTGTGCGCGGCGTCACTGAAGATCAGGTTGCCGGAGTTGGTGGCGATGACATCCCGGTGGAGGGCTTCCTCGACGGGGACGACGTCGTAGGGGCTCTTCCCCGATCTGAGGAGGATCCGCTTCGCGCGGTGAACATTCTGTGACACAGACTTCAACTTAAGTTTTGCCAGACTTTGATTTCTATAAGCAACCAGTACAACCTTTTTGCCGTATGCGATGCGTGAGCACCGTGAGCAACGAGTCACCTCGCGGGTGTCCGGGGACTGAAACCGACGCGCGCCGCCAGACCCCCTTCGCGTAGATTGCGCAAGCAGTCGAGGTGCGAGGGGACGGAAAAGTGGCAGGGGCAAGGCAGGCCGTGCGCGAGGCCCGCAGGATCGTCGTCAAAGTGGGTTCCTCGTCGCTGACGACCGCCTCGGGCGGCCTGGACGCCGACCGTGTCGACGCGCTCGTCGACGTCCTCGCCAAGAGCCGCAGCGGGGGAGAGAAGGAGATCGTGCTGGTCTCCTCCGGCGCCATCGCGGCCGGCCTCGCACCGCTGGGCCTGCGCCGCCGCCCCAGGGACCTCGCCCGCCAGCAGGCCGCCGCCAGCGTCGGCCAGGGCCTGCTCGTGGCCCGCTACACCGCATCCTTCGCGCGCTACGGTGTCCGGGTCGGCCAGGTGCTGCTGACCTCCGACGACATGAGCCGCCGCGCCCACCACCGCAACGCCTCCCGCACCCTCGACAAGCTGCTGGCGATGGGTGCCTGCCCGATCGTCAACGAGAACGACACCGTCGCCACCGACGAGATCCGCTTCGGCGACAACGACCGCCTCGCCGCCCTCGTCGCCCACCTCGTCCACGCCGACCTGCTCGTACTGCTGTCCGACGTGGACGGCGTGTACGACGGCGACCCCAGCAAGCCGGGCACCTCGCGGATCGCTCAGGTGCGGGAGCCGGCCGACCTCGCCGGTGTGGACATCGGCAGCGCCGGGAAGGCCGGCGTCGGCACCGGCGGCATGGTCACCAAGGTCGAGGCGGCCCGGATCGCGGCCGCCGCCGGCATCCCCGTGGTGCTGACCAGCGCCGTCCACGCGGCCGACGCGCTGTCCGGCAAGGACACCGGCACCTACTTCCACCCCGCCGACAAGCGGTCCGCCGACCGGCTGCTGTGGCTCCAGCACGCGTCCACCCCGCAGGGCTCGCTGACGCTGGACGACGGCGCGGTGCAGGCGGTCGTGCAGCGCCGCAAGTCGCTGCTGCCGGCCGGAATCGCCTCCGTCGAGGGCGAGTTCGTCGCGGGCGACCCCGTCGAACTGCGCGACGGCGAAGGGCACGCGGTGGCCCGCGGGCTGGTCAATTTCGACGCCAAGGAGATTCCGCGGCTGATCGGCCGCTCGACCCGGGAACTGGCCCGCGAGCTGGGCCCGGCGTACGAACGCGAGGTCGTGCACCGCGACGATCTGGTGCTCCTGCACCCCTGAGAGCCTGTGTCACAGGCTCTGAAGGCCCGCCGCCCACTCCGGGACACCCGAAAACGGGGTGAACGCCCCGATACAGGCGTCGCCCTGAGGTGGACGTTCCGCA
Source organism: Streptomyces sp. SA15 (assembly GCF_002291145.1). Classification (GTDB taxonomy): domain Bacteria; phylum Actinomycetota; class Actinomycetes; order Streptomycetales; family Streptomycetaceae; genus Streptomyces. The sequence continues at coordinate 35,177 of NZ_NTGE01000031.1, read as the reverse complement.
AAACCGCCACGCGAGCCCTTGCGGCCTGCTCAACTTTGTCTCAGGGAGACGTTCCCTACGAGCACCACTCGACCTGTGCGTAAAGGAGGCCGTCGTGAGACGAGTGCGCCCTGGGGCGGCGGCGTCCCGCGGTGGTACCGCCTCCCGCACACCCGGCGAGGAGCGTGCCCTGACCAGCGTCGCGGCCGGTGACCGCTACGAGGGCGGGGAACCCGAGGACCTGCCGCGCCTGTGGCACGTCACCCTGAGCGTCTCCGGCGACGAGGCCCCGCTCAAGGAGGTCCGGCGCGCCCTGGAACAGCTCGCCCACGACCACCCCTTCCTCCTGACCAGCAGATACGCGAACGACCACGCCGAGATCCGGTACTGGGAGGAGGCCCGCGACCTGCACGACGCGGCCGCCGTCGCCCTGCGCCTGTGGGGCGAGCACCGCCAGAGTGCGGGGCTCCCACCGTGGGAGATCGTCGGCCTGGAGGTCATCGACCGCCAGACCTACCACCAGCGCATCTCGGAGGGGTACGGGCCCGCGCCTGCCACGCCGGTCGGGGTTCATCCATTTTGACCCATCTCGGGGTGTGGAACGCCCGGTGGACGCATCCGTCCGGAGCACTACGCTTCCCTACATGACCACGCTTTCGCCGTACGACTCCATGTCCCCGGTCACCCGGGCCGCCTACCGCGCCAAGGCCGCCGCCGCCGACCTCGCCCCGCTGCCCAGGGCCGAGAAGGACGACGCGCTGCAAGCCATCGCGGACGCGCTGGAGGTCCGGACGAGCGAAATCGTCGAGGCCAACGCCAAGGACATCGCCAAGGCCCGCGAGGCCGGCACCAGCGAGGCCATCATCGACCGGCTGACCCTGACCCCGGAGCGGGTCCGGGCCATCGCCTCCGACGTCCGGGACGTCATCGCGCTGCCCGACCCGGTCGGCGAGGTCGTCCGCGGCTCCACCCTCCCGAACGGCATCGACCTGCGCCAGGTCCGCGTCCCGCTCGGCGTCGTCGGGATCATCTACGAGGCCCGCCCGAACGTCACCGTCGACGCCGCCGCCCTGTGCCTGAAGGCCGGCAACGCCGTGCTGCTGCGCGGCTCGGCCTCGGCGTACGAGTCGAACACCGCCCTTGTCCGGGTGCTCCGCGACGCCGTCGGCGGGGCCGGGCTGCCCGCCGACGCCGTGCAGCTCGTGCCCGGCGAGAGCCGCGAGAGCGTGCGTGAGCTGATGCGGGCCCGCGGCCTGGTCGACGTGCTCATCCCGCGCGGCGGCGCCTCCCTGATCCAGACCGTCGTCGCCGAGTCCACCGTCCCGGTCATCGAGACCGGCACCGGCAACTGCCACGTCTACGTCGACGCCCACGCCGACCTCGACATGGCCCTCGACATCCTGATCAACTCCAAGGCGCAGCGGCCGAGCGTGTGCAACGCCGCCGAGACGCTCCTCGTCCACCAGGACATCGCCCCCGTCTTCCTGCCCCGCGCCCTGGACGCCCTCGCGGAGGCCGGCGTGACCGTGCACGCCGACGAGCGGGTGCTGGCGTACGCCAAGGACTCCAAGGCCACCGTCGTCGAGGCCACGCCGGAGGACTGGGAGACCGAGTACCTCTCCTACGACATCGCCGCCGCGGTCGTCGACTCCCTCGACAAGGCCGTCGAACACATCCGCCTGTGGACCTCCGGCCACACCGAGGCCATCGTGACGACCTCGCAGCAGGCCGCCCGCCGCTTCACCCAGCTGGTGGATTCCACGACGGTCGCCGTGAACGCCTCCACCCGGTTCACGGACGGCGGCCAGTTCGGCTTCGGCGCGGAAATCGGCATCTCCACGCAGAAGCTGCACGCCCGCGGCCCGATGGGCCTGCCCGAGCTGACCAGCACGAAGTACATCGTCACCGGCGACGGGCACGTACGGCGCTGAGGCGTGCGAAGCGGTCGTACGGAGTCGTACGGCGGGCTCGTGCGACGTGTCGTCCATATGTCGTCCGCGTCTCAACCACGGATGAATTTCCATACCGTCTGCCCAAATTGACCCCCCAGGTCTACTCTGGATCCGTGCCGGAGGACGTGGGGGGCACGCCGTTCCCTGACGGCTGGGAGCCCGACGACGACCACGACCGCGGGGTGTCGGACGAAGAGTTCGCCTCCGTGGTCTTCGACGAGGCCTTCGTACGGGCGGCCGTTGTGCACGAGCCGACCGCCGTCGAACGCCTCCTGGCCGCGGCCCAGGCGAGAGCGGAGGCCTCCGAGGCCGAGGCCCGCCGCGCCCGCGGCAGGGGCGAGCGCTACGACGACGGGTACGACCCCAGCGGTTTCGGCCATGATCCCGAACTCGACGACCTGGACGACGCCGACATCCTCGAAGGCCGCTACGGCGCCCCCGGGACGTACGGCAAGCAGGTCCGCTGGCACCGCCCCGTCGCCTGGATGCTCGCCCTCGTGATGGGAATCGGCATGGTCGCGCTGGCCTTCGCGGCGGTGTACCGGAGTGCCTCCTCCGGTGGCCGCGCCCCGGCTCCGCCGCCCGCCTCGACCGGCGTCGAACAGGGCACGTCGGCGGCGCCCTCCGCCTCGGCCGACTACTCCCAGCCGGCCGTGTCGGCGGTCCCGCGCACGCCGTGAACGCTGGCCCGCACGCCCTGGCACCGCCCGGTGGCTGGTTGCCGATCCTGTTGAGAACCTGTCAGAACTTGTCGTGTACCAGGGCGTTTACCTGAGCCCCCCGCGACCTACTCTGAAGATATGGGAGGGCCTGGAGACCCACCTGAGGGGACACCCGAGGGCGGCCCCGGAGGTGGCGAGGACGAGTACCGATCCGTCGTCTTCGACGAGTCGTTCGTCCGCGCTGCCCGCCTCCAGGAGTACTCCGCCGAGGAGCGTATCGCCGACCACGCGCCCGCCGTCCGCCGCCGTCCGCCGCTGCGCCGCGGGCTGTCCCGGCAGGCGCTGGTGCTGGTCCTGCTGATCGCCGTCGCCTTCGGCACCGCGATCTACATGGGCGTACGGCACCCCTACCAGGAGCCCGCCGCCCGGCAGCCCGTCGAGCCGCTGCGGATGACCGTGATCCCGCTCGCCCCGCAGGGAAAGGTGCCCGGGTACACCGACCCCGAGTACCTGTACGCGCACAGCCCCGCCGCGCAGTTCCGCATCGGCGCCGAGGGCATTCCGCTGCCCGCCTCCCGGCGCACCGCGCACTTCTCGGACAGCCAGGTCGTGGCCGCCCTGAGCACCGCCAAGGACTACATCGTCCGGTCCTCGCTCTACCCGGAGGTCCTCACCGGCGAGCAGGTCCGTCCTGTGCGGGTCCTGCTCGACACGGACCAACTCGACCAGTTCGACCAGAGCTTCGACCATCCGGCCGCCGACGGCCGGCACGCCCCGACCGGATGGCTGGTTCGCTTCGACCCGGCCGAGGCGGAGCTGGCCGACCGCAGGATCCGGGTCCAGGGCACCCTCCAGGCCGCCGAGACCGACGCGTCCACGCTGGAGGTCACCGCGGACCACACCTTCGTGTACGCGCTGCGGCCGGCCGACTCCGACGACAAGGCCAAGGCCTCCCTGTTCACCGTCCGGCGCGAGCTGCACTTCCGCTTCGACCGCGACGACCTGCGCCTGAACACGGCCCAGCTCGTCGTCTCCTACGTCCAGGCCGGGCCCCTGTCCTGCGCCGAGGACTCCACCAACCGGCTACGGCCCCTGCTCGCCGGCCAGACCGCGAAGGCGGGCGGCCCGGCCGGCACGGACCCTTACGCGACGGGCGGCGCGACGGCGCTGTGCGGGTCGCTGGCGACGAGCGCGCAGCCGAAAGCGTGACGCTCAGGGAGTCTGTGGCTTCTGTGGCTTCTGTGGCTTCTGTGCCTTGTGTCCTGTGACTTCTGTGACTTCTGTGACGTCAGTCGTCGCCCCGCGGCGGCGTGTCCGTCGGCGGCTGGTCCTTGGGCGGAGCCGACTGGGTGAAGCCACCGAACCCGCGCCGCACCCGGCCGCCCAGGTCCCCGGCCCCGCCGGCGATGTCGCTGACCAGCTTCATCAGCGGGTCCTTGGAGCCCTTGACGTGCGTGGCGTAGTGCGACGCCGACTCCCGGAAGGAGTCCGTGACCGAGGTTTCCTTGTCCTCGGTGCGCCGCGGGTAGTGGCCGTCCATGATCCGCTGGTACTCCCGGGACTCGGACCACTTCTTCAGCTCGGCCGCCCGGATGGTGGCGAAGGGGTGGGAGCGCGGCAGCACGTTCATGATCTTCAACACGGAGTCGCGCAGGTCGCCGCCGGCCTCGTACTCCTCGGCCTGCTTAAGGAACGCGTCCACGTTCATCTCGTGCAGGTGGTTGCCGCCCGCCAGCTTCATCAGGCCACGCATCGAGGCCTTCAGGTCCTGGCCGACCAGCAGGCCCGCGCGGTCCGCGGACAGCTCCGACTTGCGGAACCACTCGCGCAGCGCGGTCACGATCGCCATGATCGCGATGTTGCCCAGCGGGATCCAGGCCACCCTGAGGGCGAGGCTGGTGAGGAACAGCAGGATCGTGCGGTACACCGAGTGGCCGGACAGAGCGTGCCCCACCTCGTGCCCGACGACCGCCCGCATCTCCTCCTCGTCGAGCAGCTCGACCAGGCCGGTGGTGACCACGATGATCGGCTCGTCCAGGCCGATGCACATCGCGTTCGGCTGCGGGTCCTGGTTGACGTACATCGGCGGGACCTTCTCCAGGTCCAGGATGTAACAGGCATCCCGCAGCATGTCGTTGAGGTGCGTGAACTGCTGGTCGGAGACGCGCACCGAGTCGGACAGGAACAGCAGCCGGAGACTGCGCTCGGGAAGCAGACCGCTGAGCGCCTTGAAGACCGTGTCGAAGCCGCTCAGCTTGCGCAGCGCCACCAGGGCGGAGCGGTCGGCCGGATGCTCGTACGCACGCGAGGAGATCCCCGGGAAGCGCCTGCGCTGCCTGCTCGGCACGTTCTCGTGCCCGTTCTGCTCGTGGCCGTCGGACATGTCTTCCCCCATGTGCGTTGTGTGGCCCTTTGCGGACCCTTGTGCGGTCCTTTGCGCCCCCGAAGCAGTGCCCAGCCTAGGCGGAGATACCGTGGACGGGCACTACAGCGAAGGAGTTCCGCGCCATGGAGCACAACCCCGCATCGACCTGGCTCACCGAGGCCGCGAGCGCCGTCGAGCAGCAAGGGCCGGGGAATCTGCTCCGGGTCGTCCTGATCGTGATGGTTGTGGGCTGTGTGCTGACCGCGTGGTTCCTGCTGCGGGGGTACAGGCGGAAAGACGACTGAGGACGCGGGAAGGTTCCCCCGGCGGTTGCCCAACGGTGGAGTCGGCGTGATCGCTCTTGTGGCACCCGCTTACGATGGGCCGACGTCTTTATCCCGCCCACACCGGATAGGTCCTGCCGAAGATGAGCTTCCACAGCACCGCAGCCCAGTTGGTCACCCTTGCCGCCGAGGGCGAGGAGCACGGCGGCAACCACGAGAGCCTCAACCCCTTGCTGACCGGCGGCGGCGCCTTCCTCGCCCTGATGCTTCTGCTGTGGATCACCACCCGTTTCAACCGCGACCGCTGAGCCGCTCCGGCCGTCCGGCAGGGGCCGCGGGCCGGGCCGTCCGGGGATCTGTCGGCCGGGGTCCTCAGGCCGGGCCGGTAGGGTCTGCCGCATGGGAGAGCAGGACATGCCTACCGGTCCGGCGAACGACACGCCGAGCAGCCCGGGCAACGGCCCGTCGAACCCCGGCAAGCGCCGTCTCGGCGTCATGGGCGGGACCTTCGACCCGATCCACCACGGGCACCTCGTGGCGGCCAGCGAGGTCGCCGCGCAGTTCCACCTGGACGAGGTGGTGTTCGTCCCCACCGGCCAGCCGTGGCAGAAGACCCACCGCAAGGTCTCCCCGGCCGAGGACCGCTACCTGATGACGGTCATCGCGACCGCCGAGAACCCGCAGTTCTCGGTGAGCCGCATCGACATCGACCGCGGCGGCCCGACCTACACCACGGACACCTTGCGCGACCTGAAGGCGCTCAACCCCGACACCGACCTGTTCTTCATCACCGGCGCCGACGCCCTCGGCCAGATCCTCACCTGGCGGGACACGGAGGAGCTGTTCTCCCTCGCGCACTTCATCGGGGTCACCCGGCCGGGCCACGTCCTGTCCGACCCCGGCCTCCCGGAGGGCGGCGTCTCGCTCGTCGAGGTCCCCGCCCTCGCCATCTCCTCCACCGACTGCCGTGCGAGAGTCGCCAAGGGCGAACCCGTCTGGTATCTGGTGCCGGACGGAGTCGTGCGCTACATCGACAAGCGCGAGCTGTACCGCGGCGAGTGAGCCGAGAGGGGCACCGGTGAACGACCGATACGACGCGGGATACGGCGGCAACCACGACGACCAGTACGAGCTCGTCGGCTACGACGAGTACGGCCGGCCCGTGTACCGGCAGGCCGCGCCGCCACAGCAGGCACCGCAGCCGCAGCCGCAGCAGCCGTACGACCCGTACGCGCAGCAGCAGGGCTACGGGTACGACCCGTACGCCTCCGGCGGGCAGCAGCAGCAACCGTCGTACGACCCCTACGGCACCGGTCAGCAGGCCCCCGTGCCGCCCTACGACCCGTACGGCGCCGGTGCGCAGCAGTCCGGCGGGCCGGCACCGTCGTACGACCCCTACGGCCAGAGCGCCACCAGTGGTCACCAGCCCCGCGTCGCCGAGCAGACCGCCTACATCCCGCAGCAGGCCGGACCGGCGGAGCAGCCGCGGGAGACGGGCGCTCCTGTCGCGGACGACCGCGCCGAGCCTCGACGGGACTACCACACCGAGCAGTTCGCCTTCGTGGAGGAGCCCGACGGCGACTCCGAGGACGTCATCGACTGGCTGAACTTCACGGAGAACCGCACCGAGCGCCGTGAGGAGGCCAAGCGGCGCGCCCGTAGCCGCCTCATCGCCCTCACCGTGGTCCTGGCGTTGGTCGCGGTCGGCGGCGTCGGCTACCTCTGGTACGCCGGGAAGCTGCCGGGCCTGTCCTCGTCCGACGCGAAGACCTCAGCCGCGACCGCGGCGGGCGCCCAGAAGCGCGACGTGATCGTCGTCCACCTGCACAACACCGCGCAGGGTGGCACCTCCACGGCGCTGCTCGTCGACAACACCACCACCAAGCAGGGCACCACCGTCCTGCTGCCCAACTCCCTCGTCCTGACGGACGACGACGGCAACACGACCACCCTCGCCAAGTCGGTCGACGACGACGGCTCCTCCGGTACGCGCGACGCCATCGACACCGTCCTCGGCACCGACATCGAGGGCACCTGGCGCCTGGACACCCCCTACCTGCAGAACCTGGTCGATCTCGTCGGCAACATCGAGGTCGACACCAACGCCGACGTGCCCGACCCGAAGGCCAAGAAGAAGGGCGAGGCACCCCTGGTCAGCAAGGGCAAGGACCAGACGCTCAGCGGCAAGATGGCCGTCGCCTACGCCACCTACCGCGGCTCCGGCGAGGCCCAGAACGCCCAGCTGGAGCGGTTCGGGCAGGTCATGCAGGGCGTGATGCGCAAGCTGTCCTCCGACGCGCAGGGCGCGACCGTCACCGTGCAGACGCTGGGGCAGATCATCGAGCCGCCGCTGACCGACAAGGACCTCGGCACCTTCCTCGCCAAGCTCGCCGATCTCGCCAAGGGCGGCGACTACAAGACCGCGCTGCTGCCCGTCCAGGCCGACGGCACGCTGAACGCCGAGGCCAGCGCCGGTGTGGTCAAGGACGTGCTGGGCGGCACGGCGAAGAGCCCCGACAAGGACGCGGCCGTCAGCGTGTCCGTCCAGAACGCCAGCGGCGTCAGGGACAACACCGAAGCGGCCCGCGTGGTGCTCCTCAACGGCGGCTTCACGTTCCAGGAGGGCGGCACGGCCTCCGCCGCGCAGTCCGCGTCGAAGGTCCTCTACGGCGATGCCGCGGACAAGGAGAACGCCACCGAGGTCGCCAAGACCCTGGGCCTGCCCGACAGCGCTGTGACCAAGGGCACGGTCTCCGCGAACGCGGACGTGTCCGTGGTCCTGGGCCGGGACTACAAGCCTTCGGAGTCCTAGCCGGGAGTCCTGCCGGGGCGGCACCCCACGTGATCCACTAATCGCGTGGGGTTCCCTCGGCGGTCCGTGAGACCCTTGGTGGCAAGTGACCGCCGACCGAAAGCCTTGTAGTGACCGTTACCGACCGCTCTCTCGAGCTCGTCAGCACCGCCGCCCAGGCGGCCGCCGACAAGCTCGCCCACGATGTCATCGCCTACGACGTCAGCGACGTCCTGTCGATCACCGATGCCTTCCTGCTGGCCTCCGCGCCCAATGACCGCCAGGTCAAGTCGATCGTCGACGAGATCGAGGAGCGCCTGCAGAAGGAGCTCGGCGCCAAGCCGGTGCGGCGCGAGGGCGACCGCGAGGCCCGCTGGGTCCTGCTCGACTACGTCGACATCGTCGTCCACGTCCAGCACAGCGAGGAGCGCGTCTTCTACGCCCTGGAGCGGCTGTGGAAGGACTGCCCCGAGCTCGAGCTGCCCGCCGACGCCAAGGCGACCCGCGGCAAGGCCGCGGAGCACGCCAAGCTGCGGGCCGAGGAGGAAGCTGCCGAGTTCGGGGAGCCGCGGTGAGCGCCCCCGCGGGAGCCAACGCCGGCGGGAAGCCGGGCCGCGGCCGCCGCGTCATCCTCTGGCGGCACGGCCAGACCGCGTGGAACGTGGAGCGCCGCTTCCAGGGCACCACGGACGTCGCCCTCACCGAGACCGGCGTCACCCAGGCCCGCCGCGCCGCCCGGCTGCTGGCCTCCCTGCAGCCCGCCGCGATCGTCGCCTCCGACCTCCAGCGGGCCGCCCGCACGGCCGCCGAGCTCGCCGCGCTCACCGGCCTGGACGTCGCCCACGACGAGGGCCTGCGGGAGACGTACGCGGGCGTCTGGCAGGGGCTGACGCACGAGGAGATCATCGCCCGCCACGGCGACGAGTACGCCGCGTGGAAGCGCGGTGAGCCGGTCCGCCGCGGCGGTGGCGAGCTGGAGACCGAGGTCGCCGAGCGCGCCGCCCCCGTCGTGCTCCGGCACGCCGAGAAGCTGCCCGACGACGGCACGCTCGTCGTGGTCAGCCACGGCGGCACGATCCGTACGACCATCGGGCGCCTCCTCGGCCTTGAGGCCCAGCACTGGGAGAGCCTCGGCGGCCTCTCCAACTGCTGCTGGTCCGTCCTCGGTGAGAGCGTCAGGGGCTGGCGCCTCCTCGAGCACAACGCCGGCACCCTCCCGGAGCCGGTGCTCGGTGACGACGACTGACCTGGATTTCACTTTCCGGCAGGTCGCAGGCTAAAGTTCTTCTTGTTCGCCCCACCGAGCTGGGCGAAACACCATGCGGCTCCGCCGCGTGGCGCAAGGGGCTATAGCTCAGTTGGTAGAGCGCCTGCATGGCATGCAGGAGGTCAGGAGTTCAATTCTCCTTAGCTCCACGGCACGGAAGATCCCGTCCCCTGAGGGACGGGATCTTTTTGTTGCCGTCCCGGCTTGAGTCACTTGGACCTGCGGGGCGTATATCTCTCTGGAGGCGCTGTGGCGTGCACGTTCGCGCTGCCCGGTGCGGTCTCGGCGGGTGCCGTGTCCGGACTGGTACTAAGGCGTCGCTGACCGTATTGGTCCGGCCGTGGCAGAATCAAACGGCCGGAAGGGGGCGCGGCCCGACGGGAGGGAGCAGTGATGCCTGCGAGCATCCTCGTGGAGGTCGGCCACCTCCGCGAAGCAGCGTCGACACGGGACACGGTCGTCCGCCTCAGCTGCCCTTCCTGCGGTTCCGTCCACGTCGCCCAAGTCCTCGGTGACAACGGCGGAATCTCCTACGTGTGCACGGCCTGCGGCCACATCTGGAGCTGATCGATGGGTGCACACAGGCGAAAGTGCGACTGGTGCGGCAGCGGGACGCCGATCGTCCGTGACATGGAGCCGGTCAACCCCGACTACCAGTACTGGTGCGAGGAGTGCGCGCGGGCGCTGATCATAAAGGGCGACCCGATCGAGACGTACCGCGAACTGGAGGGTGAGCCGATCTACGGCCGCCTCCTCGAGGAACACTGCACGCTCAAACGCTTCTACTCGTTCGTCACGGCGTGAGGCCGTGAGGCCGCGTAAGCCGACATCGGCTGCCGTATCCGGACAGAAGGGAAACGATTTGGTGCTCCACCCGGTGGGCCGGTAAAGTTGGCGTCGCCGCCGGGGAAACCCGGCGGAACATTGCAAGGGGCTATAGCTCAGTTGGTAGAGCGCCTGCATGGCATGCAGGAGGTCAGGAGTTCAATTCTCCTTAGCTCCACAGAAAGTGAAGGCGGGTCATCCTCTCGGATGACCCGCCTTCGTCGTGTGTGTCAGCGTGTGTTCAGCGCCCCAGGGCGCGGCGGCCGCGGCCCTGGGAGAGGACCGGCAGGTTGTTGCGGGTGGACCCCTGCGACCGGGTGTCCTCCTCGATGCGCAGGGCGAGCGCCGGGCAGCGGCGCACCGCGCGCAGAGCCTTGGCCTCCGCGTAGCGCGGCACCTGGGCCTGGGCGACGGTCGGGAAACCGTCGGCGCCCAGCTCGAAGACCTCCGGGAGGATGTCCGCGCACAGACCGTGGCCCCGGCACAGCGTCCAGTCCACGTAGATCTTCTGGCGGCTGGGGCCGTTCTCCTCGGACTCGCCGCCGCCCGGGATGCCCGTCGGCATCTGGCCGCCCTCGAAGAGCGGCAGAACGCCCTCCACGGGCCGTCCGCAGCCGGTTCCGAGGACATGCGCGGCCAGGTCGTCCGTGAACGCCTTGATGGTCGACTCCAGGAACATCGCGGAGCCGTCCGGGTGCGAGCACGCCCCGCGCCGCTTCACGTTCTTGGCGACCTGCTTGAGCGCCTCCAGGGCGGCCGGGCCGCCGCCGTTGAGGATGTCCTCCATGCCGCGCGCGGCGGCCGGCAGACCGAGGTAGCAGGGACCGCACTGTCCCGCGCTCTCCTCGGCCAACCACTGCGCCACACGCAGGGATTCACCGAGCGGACAGGTCTCCTGACTGATCGGCAGGATCGCGCCCGCGCCCAGTGAACCGCCCACCGCGTCCAGGGAGTTGCGCGAGACGATCGCCTCGTTGACCCTCGCCGCGTCGATCCACTTGCCGTGGTAACCGCCGGTCAGCACGCCCTGCGGGACCGGCGGGGCGCCGGCCAGCTGCAGGACGTAGCGCAGCGGCACGCCCGTGGGGACCTCGATCACCATGGGGCGGGCGACCGCGCCGGAGACCGTGAGCATGACGGTGCCCGGCTCGTCGTACAGACCGGTGTTGCCGTAGCGCTCGGGGCCGATGCGGGCGGCGATCGCCAGCTGGGCGAAGGTCTCGGCGTTCGACAGCAGGGTGGGCGCGCCGCCGACGCCGTTCTGCGAGGCGCTGACCTTGCGGCCGGGCGGGATCGCCGGGCCGCCGTCGATGGAGCGGATCAGCGAGGCGGCGGCGCCGGTGACCATGCGGACCGGATTGCGCTGCACGCGCGCGCGTAGCGCCGATCGCCGGCCGTTGCTGAGCCCTCGTTCGGCGAGCGCGGCCTCCATGGAGCGCTGTGTGGACTCCCGGGTGACCCCCACCACGAGCGTGCGGGCACCCAGGGCCTCGGCGCACAGCAGCGCGCCGTCCAGGATGAGATGCGGGGCACGGTTGATCAGCACCGTGTCCTTGCGGCAGGCCGGCTCGTCCTCGCTGCCGTTGACGACCACGACCGGCCGTACGCCGCGTTTGATCGCCGATTCGGCGACCGAGCGCAGCTTCTTGTGGAAGGGGAAGCCCGCGCCGCCGCGGCCCTTCAGATTGATGCGCTCCGAGAGCTGCGCGAGCTGCTCTCCGCCCATCGGTTCGAGCGGCCCGTGCACCTTCAGGTGCATGGGCAGGTCGAGTCTTTCCACAAGGTCGAAGCCCGACGTGAGCTGGGGAAGGCCGACCACGCGGACTTCTGGTACGTCGGGCAGGGCCTCGTTCACTTAAAGCCTCCGGAAGGCGTGTTCCAAGGTTCGCCCGAACCCGGTGCGTCGAAGTCGTAGGAGGCACCGGGGAGTGTTTCAGTGGCGGGACCGCTGTTGTTGTACGTGTCGTTCGGGTAGTACGTCTCGTAGACGGCGTTCATCTCACCGGTGTCGTACACATCACTCGAGCCATAGCCGGAGGCGCCCGAATTGCCATAGGCCGGGATGTTGTATCCGGTGTCGTTGAGCGGGTCGTACGCCGACGGGGGCGCCTCACCGACCGGTGGCGGCGACGGGATCGGCCAGCTGCCCGAGGTGCTGCCGCCGCTGTCGACGCGCGGCATGGCCTCCGTGGGCTGCATGTCCAGCGGCAGGTCCATGCGGGCGGTCTGGTCGGCCGCGAAAGACTGATCGAAAGCGGCTTGCTCATAAGACTGCTGCTGACGCGCGCGCGAGGGCGTCGAGACGGCCCGGTAGGCGGCCGCGAAGCCGTTCGCGGGCTCCGGGGCCGCGGGCGCCTCGTACGGGGGCGTCATGCGCGTCCGGGACGGCGTCCCCCGCTGGTTCTCGTAGCCCGGCAGCGCGCCCGTGGACTCCGCCGCCACCCTGGCCCGGCTCGCGTCCAGCTCCTCGCGGCCCAGTCGCTCCTCGGTGCCCAGGAACGCGGCGATCCGGTCGGCGACCTGGCGCTTGACCGGGCGCGGCGCGGCGCGCAGGGCCAGGGCCGCGGTGACGCCGAGCACGGACAGGCCGTAAAGGATCACGAAGACCGGCTTCGCCGCGCGGCCCGCGTACAGGCCGTGCAGCAGCGCGGCGCACCAGGCCGGGTAGGCCAGCATGTGCATGGCCCGCCAGCGGGCCGCCACCGGGGCGGGGGAGGCGAACTTGCTGCGCAGAGCGCCGGTGACGCCCACGAAGATCATGAGCAGGCCGGCCAGGGAGCCCAGACCGATCAGGCCCTCGAGTCCGGTGACGCCGAGCGAGAAGGGGATCAGCGCGCCGAGCAGTGACACGTGGTCGAGCGCGATCTTGGTGGTGATGTGCAGCAGCAGAAACGCGATCGAGGCGACGGCGGTCGTCCGGTGCACCGCCTGCCCGATGATCCGCTGGCGGGTGTTCAGGAAGATCCGGTCCTGGGCGACCAGACCCCAGATCACCGAGCAGCTGAGCGAGACGAGGGACAGCACGCCGGCGCCGAAGTTCAGGAACTCACGGAACGCGTCACCTCCGACCAGCACGATCACGGGTATGAGGAGCAGGAAGACAGCCGACGCCACCCCATAGGCCGACCGGCCCGGTTGGGGGAGCGAGTTGTTACTACGACGAGGGTTCATGGGGGCAACTCCGAGCAGTTTCGGGAAAGCGGTCCCGCTGCCGCACTCTAAGTGGCTCCATACCGATGGGTACGAGGTTTGAGTTATTGCGTTGTTATCAAACGACGATCGGGCCGTTGTGATGTCCCTTAGTAGCTGTTACGCGAAGTAACATTTGACCTTGGTTCAGCTTTTGTCGGGTGCGGTCGTGCGCTCGGGCGGGTCGGTGAGGGCGGCACCCGGTGCCCATAAGGCATACGTAAGCGCGTCGCATCGTGCTCAACGGCTGCGGTACCCTAACGCCATGCGTGCCGTACGCCTTCTGCTTAGCGGGCCGCGCTGATCAGTCCCGACCACCGCTGAGACCGTGGTCGGCATCGGCGCGGCGTCCCCTCCTGTGCGAGGGGATTTTTCGTTTCCCGCAACGTCACAGCCGCAGGCAGAGACGATCGATGGAGCTTTGAGGATCATGAGCGAGACGAACCCCGCTGCCACCGAGGTGGCCGCGCCGCACCGCTACACGGCCGCCATGGCAGCCGACATCGAGGCACGCTGGCAGGACTTCTGGGACGCCGAGGGCACCTACGCGGCGCCGAACCCGAAGGGTGACCTGGCCGGCGATGCCGAGCTGGCCGCCCGGCCCAAGAAGTTCATCATGGACATGTTCCCGTATCCCTCGGGTGCGGGCCTGCACGTCGGCCACCCCCTGGGCTACATCGCCACCGATGTCTTCGCCCGGTTCCAGCGCATGACCGGCCACAACGTCCTGCACACCCTGGGCTTCGACGCCTTCGGCCTGCCCGCCGAGCAGTACGCCGTGCAGACCGGCACGCACCCGCGCGTGTCTACCGAGGCCAACATCGAGAACATGAAGGTCCAGCTGCGCCGGCTGGGCCTGGGCCACGACAAGCGCCGGTCGTTCGCCACGATCGACCCGGACTACTACAAGTGGACCCAGTGGATCTTCCTGCAGATCTTCAACTCCTGGTACGACGACGAGGCGAAGAAGGCCCGCCCGATCTCCGAGCTGATCGCTCAGTTCGAGTCCGGTGAGCGCGCGGTGCCCGGCGGGCGTACCTGGAGCGCGCTGAGCGCCGCCGAGCGCGCCGACGTCCTGGGCGAGTACCGCCTGGCCTACGCCTCCGACGCGCCGGTCAACTGGTGCCCCGGCCTGGGCACCGTGCTGGCCAACGAGGAGGTCACCGCCGACGGCCGCTCCGAGCGCGGCAACTTCCCGGTCTTCAAGGCCAAGCTGCGCCAGTGGAACATGCGGATTACTTCTTATGCCGACCGGCTGCTGGACGACCTGGAGGCGCTGGACTGGCCCGAGGCCATCAAGCTGCAGCAGCGCAACTGGATCGGCCGCTCCGAGGGCGCGCGCGTCGACTTCCCGATCGACGGCGAGCGCATCACGGTCTTCACCACGCGCCCGGACACCCTGTTCGGCGCGACCTACATGGTGCTGGCGCCCGAGCACCCGCTGGTCGAGAAGTTCACCCCGGCCGCCTGGCCCGAGGGCACACACGAGGCGTGGACCGGCGGCCACGCGACCCCGGCCGAGGCCGTCTCCGCGTACCGCGCGCAGGCCGCATCGAAGTCCGACGTCGAGCGCCAGGCCGAGGCCAAGGACAAGACCGGTGTCTTCATCGGCGCCTACGCCACCAATCCCGTCAACGGCGAGAAGATCCCGGTCTTCATCGCCGACTACGTCCTGATGGGCTACGGCACCGGCGCGATCATGGCCGTCCCGGCCCACGACACGCGCGACTTCGCCTTCGCGCGCGCCTTCGAGCTGCCGATCAACTGCGTGGTCGAGCCGACCGATGGCCGGGGCACGGACACGTCGACGTGGGACGAGGCCTTCGTGTCGTACGACGCGAAGATCGTCAACTCCGCCGGTGAGGGTGTCTCCCTGGACGGCCTGGGCGTCGCCGACGCCAAGGCGCGCATCACCGAATGGCTGGAGCGCAAGGGCATCGGCGAGGGCACCGTCAACTTCCGGCTGCGCGACTGGCTGTTCAGCCGCCAGCGCTACTGGGGCGAGCCCTTCCCGATCGTCTACGACGAGGACGGCACCGCCCACGCCCTGCCCGAGTCGATGCTGCCGCTGGAGCTGCCCGAGGTCGAGGACTACTCGCCGCGCACCTTCGACCCGGACGACGCCGACACCCAGCCCGAGACCCCGCTGTCGCGCAACGAGGAGTGGGTCAACGTCACGCTGGACCTGGGCGACGGCAGGGGCCCGCGCCAGTACCGCCGCGAGACCAACACCATGCCCAACTGGGCCGGTTCCTGCTGGTACGAGCTGCGTTATCTGGACCCGCACAACTCCGAGAAGCTGGTCGACCCGGAAGTCGAGCGGTACTGGATGGGTCCGCGCGAGGGCATGCCGCACGGCGGCGTCGACCTGTACGTCGGCGGCGCCGAACACGCCGTACTGCACCTGCTGTACGCGCGCTTCTGGTCCAAGGTGCTGTACGACCTGGGGCACGTCTCCTCGGCCGAGCCGTTCCACAAGCTGTTCAACCAGGGCATGATCCAAGCCTACGTCTACCGCGACAGCCGGGGCATCGCGGTGCCGGCCGCCGAGGTGGAGGAGCGCGACGGCGGGTACTACTACCAGGGTGAGAAGGTCTCCCGGCTGCTGGGCAAGATGGGCAAGTCCCTGAAGAACGCGGTCACTCCGGATGAGATCTGTGACGAGTACGGGGCGGACACGCTGCGCCTGTACGAGATGGCGATGGGTCCGCTGGACGTGTCGCGGCCGTGGGACACGCGCGCGGTGGTGGGCCAGTTCCGGCTGCTGCAGCGGCTGTGGCGCAACGTCGTGGACGAGGCGACCGGTGAGGTCACCGTGGTCGACACGGAGGACGCCGACATCGACGTGGACACGCTGCGCGCCCTGCACAAGGCGATCGACGGTGTGCGCCAGGACCTGGAGGGCCTGCGGTTCAACACCGCCATCGCCAAGGTCACCGAGCTGAACAACCACCTGACCAAGGCGGGCGGCCCGGTGGCGCGGTCCGTCGCGGAGTCGCTGGTGCTGCTGGTCGCGCCGCTGGCCCCGCACATCGCCGAGGAGCTGTGGCGCAAGCTGGGGCACACCGGCTCGGTGGTCCACCAGGACTTCCCCGTGGCCGATCCGGCGTACGTCGTGGACGAGACCGTCACCTGCGTGGTCCAGGTCAAGGGCAAGGTCAAGGCCCGCCTGGAGGTCTCTCCGGCCATCTCCGAGGACGAGCTGGAGAAGGTCGCGCTGGCCGACGAGAAGGTCGTGGCCGCGCTGGACGGCGCGGGCGTCCGCAAGGTGATCGTGCGGGCGCCGAAGCTGGTGAACATCGTTCCGGCGTAGGTGCCTCGGGGGAGTCCCCTACGGGCAGGTTCGGGGTTTTTCTGGAACTCCGGACCTGCCCGTTGCGTTTACCGTTGAAGAGTGACGCGGTGCGTGCCGCGACCGTCGGAGGAGGAGCTGGTGGAAGCAGTGACCGCAGTATTCGCCCTGCTTTTCGTGCTCTTCGTGGTGCTCGGTGCCTACGCCACGGTGAAGGCGGTCGGCGCCGCGAAGCGCGGTGTGGACCGCACCATCACCCAGGCCCGCCGCACCGTCGAGGACCACACGTTGCGCGCCAAGTCCTTCGCCCAGCTGGGCCCGGCGGGCGAGATCGCCCAGCTGCGGCTGAAGCTGCGCACGTCGATGCGCGCCACCCAGGACGCGCTGCACGCGGGCGTGGCCGAGGACGAGTCCCTCAAGGAGTCCCTCGGTCTCTTCGAGCGCCTCAGCGCGCACGGACACGAACTGGACGCCGAACTCAGGCGCCTGGAGTCCGAGCCCGACCGGACCACGCTCGCCGAGCGGCTGCCCGCGCTGCGCGAGCGCACCGAGCGCATCACTCAGTCGGCCGACTCGCTGCGCTGGGCGGCCCGCGACCGGGCCCGCCGTTTCGCCGACGACGACCTGGACTCGCTGAGCGCGCAGATCGACGTGGAGGCCGGTGCGCTGCGGCACTGGACGACGTCGGAGCCGATGCCGGAGCCGACCTCCGCCACGCCGCCGCCGTGGCCGGAGGCCCCCGTGGCCGAGGGCGCGACCTCACAGCAGGCCTGGCCGGAGACACCTCGGGCCCACTCGGCCAAGGAGCCGGCGCGGCCCGCCATCACCCCGCCGAGCCGACGTCCCGTCTATCCCTGGCAGAAGAAGACCCGTCCCGAGAGCACCACTTGATCCGGACACGGGCGCTCAGATGAGAGGGGCCGGGCTGCCCTACAGGCGCTACGCCAGGTAACCTCCAGCTCATGTCCCGCCATGTCGCGATCGTCACCGATTCAACGGCCTACCTGCCGAGGCGGACGATGGAGCGCCACGGCATCACAGCGGTGCCGCTGACCGTGGTCCTCGGCGACCGGGCGCTGGACGAGGGCACCGAGATCTCCACGCGTTCCCTGGCCCAGGCGTTGCAGAAGCGACGCTCCGTCACCACCTCGCGCCCCAGCCCCCAGGTGTTCGCGGAGACCTACCACAGGGTCGCCGAGTCCGGCGCCACCGGCATCGTCTCCCTGCACCTGTCCGCCGAACTCTCCGGCACACACGACGCGGCGGTGCTGGCGGCGCGCGAGGCGCCGGTGCCGGTGCGGGTGGTGGACACCGGGATGATCGCGATGGCCCTCGGCTTCTGCGCGCTCGCCGCGGCCGAGGCGGCGGAGACGGGCGGCACGGTGGACGAGGCCGTCACGGCCGCGGAGAAGCGTGCCGCGGGCACGTCCGCCTACTTCTACGTCGACACCCTCGACTATCTGCGCCGCGGAGGCCGGATCGGCGCCGCGCAGGCCCTCTTCGGCTCCGCGCTCGCGGTGAAGCCGTTGCTCCAGCTCGAAGGCGGCCGTATCGAACCGCTGGAGAAGGTGCGCACGGCGTCCAAGGCCATCGCCCGGCTCGAGGAGATCGCGGTCGATCGGGCCGGCAGCGCGCAGGTCGACATCGCCGTCCACCATCTCGCCGCGCCCGACCGGGCGTCGGCCCTGGCGGAGCGCCTGCGGACGCGGGTGCCGGGGCTGGCCGACCTGCATGTGAGCGAGGTCGGGGCGG
The DNA here is from genome assembly GCF_002291145.1 of Streptomyces sp. SA15. GTDB lineage: Bacteria > Actinomycetota > Actinomycetes > Streptomycetales > Streptomycetaceae > Streptomyces. The sequence goes on along the minus strand of NZ_NTGE01000031.1, from coordinate 16,819 downwards.
TGATCGGGGCGCACACGGGACCCGGGTTGCTGGGGGTCGTGGTCTCGGCGCGTTGAGGTGGGTGGTGCGGTGGATGCGGTGGGCTCAGGGGCTTCGGTTTGACCACCCGTGTGGGTGACGGAGTTTTCCACAACCGGGCGGTAATCCCCGGGAATTGACCAAGATCATCGCGGATGGGCCGACGTGCCGGATCCTCGGCGCATGGCACTTCGATCACGCTCACGCACAGCGAACGCAACCAGCGGCCCGGGACGCGCCCCTGCCTCAGACGGCCGTGCCCGTCATCGCCGCCCGCCCCTCCGTGGCCGGACGCGACACCGGCACGCTTCGGCGGCCGAATTACGCCGTCGGGCAGAGGCGCTTTTCGCCGAACGTGCCAGGGAGTGGCGGGAGTCGGGGGCGGGGCCGCCGACCGAGGTAGCCGCAGGGTCGGAGGATCGGCGCGCTGACTTGGCCGTGGGGCTGGAGGGTCCGCAGGTTGATGTGGCCGTGGGGCTGGAGGGTCCGCAGGTTGATGTCGCCGTGGGGCTGGAGGGTCCGCAGGTTGATGTCGCCGTGGGCCGGGATGCTTCGCACGCCGATATCGCCGTGGGGCAGGAGGCTTCGCACGGTCTCGCCGTTGACCGGGGTGGTCGGGAGGTCCGGTCGGCCGGCACGGCTGTGGGGGTGACGGCTTCTCCCGACCGCGTAGCTGAAGGGCCGGCAGATCCGCATGACCCCATGGGCCTGCGGTTGGCGGATCCACTTGACCCCGTGGCTGGAGGAGGCTTCGCAGGCTCCGAGGACGCGGACGTCGGGGCCGGGTCCGGGGGAGGCGGTAGGCGGGTGCGGGTCGGGCTTGCTCTGCGGGAGCGGATGCCCGTGTGGCTGCAGGCCAGGTGTGGTCTGGAGCGGCGGAGCGTGCTCGCGCTCACCGTGCTGCTCGTCGTCGCCGCGGCTTTCGCCGTGCAGCACTTCTGGGCCGGGCGGACCGAGTCCGTCCGAGCGCCCGAGGTGGTGCACGCGGCCGCTCCCTACACGGAGGGACAGCAGAGCGAGCAGACGGAGCCGACTCCCTCGGCCGGTGCGCCGAACGCCGTGGGCACAGCAGGGGCCGAGATCGTCGTGGATGTCGGCGGCAAGGTCCGCGACCCCGGCATCCACCGGCTTCCGGCCGGTTCGCGTGTCGCGGACGCGTTGCGCGCGGCCGGCGGAGTGCGTCCCGGTACGGACACCGACGGTCTGAACCGGGCCCGTTTCCTCGTGGACGGGGAACAGGTGATCGTCGGTGCTCCGGCCGCCGCCGCTCCGGGGCCCGGTTCGGGCAGCGGCACGGTCGTCGGCAGTCCCGCCGGCGCGGCGGTGGGGGTGGCACCGGCCGGACCCGTCTCCCTCAACACGGCCACCGTGGACCAGCTCGACACGCTGCCGGGCGTCGGCCCCGTGCTGGCCCAGCACATCATCGACTACCGCACACAGCACGGCGGTTTCCGCTCGGTGGACGAGCTGCGTGAGGTCAACGGCATCGGCGACCGCCGCTTCGCGGACCTGCGGAACCTCGTACGGCCATGAGGCACAGCCCCGACGTGCCGCCCGAGCACGACGCCGCCCGCCCGCGCCCGCACCCGCGCCCCGCCGTCCACGCCGCCTCCGGTAAACGGCTTGGGGCCTCCCACCCCCGACAGGAAGGACCGACGGATCTACGACTCGTACCACCCGCCCTCGCGGCCTGGGCGACGGCCGCTCTGACGCTGGACGCCCCGCCGGAGTGGGTCACCGGCATCGCGGCCGTGTGCCTTGCCGCGGCCGGTGTCCTCCTTATGGCCTTGCGGTCGCGCGCCCGACCGATGCGGGGCCTTTGGGCGCGTGCTCCGCTGCGGACCACCTGGGCGCGAGCCTCGATCGCCGCCGTGCTGCTCTGTGTCGCGGCGGCCGCTGCGTCCGCCGGGCTCCACGGGGCCGATCTGCGGCGCGGGCCGCTACCGGAGCTGGCACGGCAGTACGCCACCGTGACCGCAGAGGTCGAAGTGACCTCCGATCCCCGGCTCACCCGGCCTCGGATCAGCGGGAATCATGTGGCCCCGACCTCCGTGCTGATCAACGCAGACGTGCGCCGCGTCGAGGCGGCGAACGGGACGGCGATGGCGACACGGGCGCCGGTGCTGCTGATCGTCGACGTGGGGTCCGCAGCCGCGCTACCGGTCGACAGGGCTTCTGGTGGCGGGGCGATCGGCGGCGGTGTGCCGCGTGAAGGCGCGTCGGGTGGACGGGCGCCGGGTGGAGGGGCCTCGGGTGGCTCGCGGACCGTCGCCGAAGGGCCGGGTCGTTCGCCGTGGCTGGGGCTGCTGCCGTCCACACGGCTGCGCGTGACCGCGCGGTCGGCGCCCGCGATGACGGGCGGCGACCGGTTCGCGGCCGTGCTGCGTGTACGGGGCCGGGCGGCGCCGGAGGTCGTGGCGGAGCCGTCGGCATCGCAGCGGTTGGCGGGTCGGCTGCGCGCCGGGCTGCGGGAGGCCACGGACGGGCTGTCGGAGGACGCCCGGGCGCTGCTGCCGGGCCTGGTCGTGGGGGACACCGCACGGATCACTCCGGAGCTGGACGAGGCCTTCAAGGAGACCGACCTCGCGCACACCCTCGCCGTCTCCGGGAGCAACCTCACGATCATCCTCGCCCTGCTCATCGGACCGCCCGGCCTGGCCCAGCTGGCCGAGCGCCGCGGACTCGCGCCGCGCCTCGGTATCTCGCTCCGGGCGACCGCGCTGTTCGGCGGCGGACTCACGCTCGCCTTCGTGGTCGTGTGCAGACCGGATCCGAGCGTGCTGCGCGCCGCGGCCTGCGGAGCCGTCACGCTGCTCGCGCTCGCGACCGGACGCCGCAGATCGCTGATCCCGGCGCTGGCGACGGCCGTACTGCTGCTGGTGCTCTACGACCCGTGGCTGGCCCGGAGCTACGGCTTTGTGCTGTCCGTTCTGGCCACCGGCGCCCTGCTCACGCTCGCGCCCCGCTGGAGTATCGCGCTGCGACGGCGCCGGGTGCCGCCGCGACTGGCCGAGGCGCTGGCCGCCGCCGCTGCCGCGCAGGCCCTGTGCGCGCCGGTCGTCGCCGTGCTGTCGGCGCGGGTGAGCCTGGTGGCGGTGCCGTGCAACATTCTCGCGGAGTTCGCGGTCGCTCCGGCCACGGTGCTGGGCTTCGCGGCACTGGCGACGGCGCCGGTGGCGATGCCGGTGGCCAAGGCGCTGGCCTGGTGCGCGGCTTGGCCCGCGGAGTGGATCGCCGGGATCGCCCGTACCGGTGCGGCGTTGCCCGGTGCGGGAGTGGACTGGCCGGACAGCTGGGCCGGGGCGGCACTGCTCTGCCTGGTCACGGTGGTCGTCCTGCTCGTCGGCCGACGGCTGCTGCGACACCCCTGGCTGTGCGGTGCCTGCGGGCTGCTGGTCCTGCTGGCGGTGGTGCAGCCGCCGCCGCTGACCAGGGTGATCACGGGCTGGCCGCCGCCGGGCTGGCGGATGGCGATGTGCGACGTGGGGCAGGGCGACGCGACGGTGCTCGCGGCGGGCGAGGGCACGGGCGTGGTCGTGGACGCGGGACCCGATCCGACGCTCGTCGACCACTGCCTGCGCACGCTCGGCATCACCAGGATCCCGCTGGTCGTGCTGACCCACTTCCACGCGGACCATGTGGCGGGGCTGCCCGGAGTGCTGCGGGGGCGTTCGGTGGGCGCGATCGAGACCACGGGCTACGAAGAGCCCGCGGACCAAGCCGGGTTCGTACGGAGGGAGGCGGCGGCCCGGCGGATTCCGGTGACGCGTGCCGTCGCCGGGGAGCAGCGGCGTACCGGGGCGCTGTCCTGGGAGGTGCTGTGGCCGCCGCCGACACCGGGACCGGAGCCCGAGGGGCCGAACGACGCCAGTGTCGCGCTGCTCGTGCGGTCGGCCGGGCTGCGGTTCCTGCTGCTCGGGGACCTCGAACCCCCGGCGCAGCAGGCGCTGTTGAGATCACCGGCGGGGGTGCGGCTGGGCGGGATGGATGTGCTCAAAGTCGCCCATCATGGCTCGGCCTATCAGGACCCGGAGCTCATACGCCGGGTGGCCCCGCGGCTGGCGTTGATCTCTTGTGGTGCGGACAATATGTACGGTCATCCCGCCCCCAGCACGGTCGCGGCACTGCGGGCCTGGGGTGCGGCGGTGCTGCGGACCGACCGGGACGGGGCGCTCGCGGTCGCCGGTACGGGTGGCGGTCCGGGCGGCGGAGAGCTGTGGGTGGGGCGAGACTGAGGCCATGGATTCCGCACAGGTCGATGCCTACCTCCACCGCATCGGAGCCGAGCACCCGGCGTGGCCCACCCTCGACGTCCTGCGCGATCTGCATCTGCGGCACTTGCAGACCGTGCCCTTCGAGAACCTGTCGGTCCACCTCGGCCAGGAGATCGTGCTGGAGGAGAAGCGGCTGCTGGACAAGCTGGTGGGCGCCCGGCGAGGCGGGTTCTGTTACGAACTGAACGGCGTGTTCGGGGCGTTGCTCGCCGCGCTGGGGTTCGACGTCTCGCTGCTCGCGGCGCGGGTGTACGGGCCGGAGGGACTGCTCGGGATTCCGTACGACCATCTCGTGCTGCGGGTGCGGACGGTGGACGGCGGTGAGTGGCTGGCCGACGTCGGGTTCGGGGCGCACAGTCACTATCCGCTGGCGTTCGAGGCGCGGGGTGAGCAGGAGGATCCCGGCGGCACGTTCCGGATCGTCGAGGCGGGGCCGGACGCGGCGGGGGTGCGGGGCGGGCACGGTGGGGTTCGGGCGGCGGACCTGGACGTGTTCGTGGACGGCAGGGCTCAGTACCGGGTGGAGGTGCGGCCGCGGGTGCTCGGTGACTTCGTGGCCGGGGCCTGGTGGCACAGCACCTCGCCGCAGTCGCACTTCACTCGGTCGCTGGTGTGCTCACGGGTCACGGAGGACGGAGGGAGGATCACGCTCAGCGGGCGGAACTTCAAGGTGACGGCGGCCGACGGGACGCGGGAGGAGCGTGAGCTGGCGACGGACGAGGAGGTGCTGGGGGTGTATCGGGATCGGTTCGGGATCGAACTCGACGTGGTGCCGACGGTGCGAAGGGTGGGCCTCACGCATGAGGCCGATTAGCTCGATCGTGTGATGGTCGGCTCGCGGGCTTGCGGCATGTTGGGCCGACCGGGTTAACGTGATCGTGCGATCTGGGACGCCGGGTACGGTGCCAGCGTGCGGGGCCCCCGCTCCACCAGAGGATGGTTCGGGGCCTCCTCGTCGCCACTGGCCGTACCCATCTGGCCAGGTCGCGTAGGTCTGTGTCCATCAGCGGCCTCCGGCCGCGGGGGCCTCCCGGGATCGGACCACGCACAGGATGCGTGTCGCCGCTCCGGGGCTGAGTACGCCGAGGACCAGTGCGCCCAAGACCGTTCGGGGCGTGCGGCTGAGCGGGCTCACCCCTGCTCAGTCTTCAGGAACGGTGGCGGGAGGAGCCGTAGACCTCCAGGGTGGGGCGCTACGGTGATCAGCTCGCGGCGTGCCCGGCGTGGGGCTGGGCGGGGGTGGGTCGCGCGGCCCGGCGCTACGGGGTGCCGCTCTCTTTGGGTCGGGAGCCGCCCCAGCGGCACGACTGCCCGCAGCGGCGGCGGCATGCGGCTGGCCGCAGCGGCGGCCGGGCAGTGGCTGCGGCGGATCGGCCGACCGCGGCTACGCCGACCGCGGCCGGGCCCCGTTGTCAGTGGCCCATGGGATGCTTTACGCGATGGCCAGGAAGACTGCGAATGACGAGCCTCTCGCCCCGGTGACCGTTGCCGTGGGCCAGGAGGAGCTTCTGCTCGATCGTGCCGTGCAGGAGGTGGTGGCCGCCGCCCGGGCCGCCGACGCCGACACGGACGTGCGTGATCTGACCCCGGACCAGCTGCAGCCGGGGACGCTCGCCGAGCTGACGAGTCCGTCGCTCTTCGCGGAGCGGAAGGTCGTCGTCGTACGCAATGCGCAGGATCTGTCGGCCGACACGATCAAGGACGTGAAAGCGTATCTCGGGGCGCCCGCCGAGGAGATCACGCTCGTGCTGCTGCATGCGGGCGGGGCCAAGGGAAAGGGCCTGCTCGACGCGGCGCGCAAGGCGGGGGCGCGGGAGATGGCGTGCCCGAAGATGACGAAGCCGGCGGACCGGCTGGCGTTCGTGCGGGGGGAGTTCCGGGCGGTGGGCAGGTCCGCCACCCCCGAGGCCTGCCAGGCGCTCGTGGACGCCATCGGCAGCGATCTGCGGGAGCTGGCGTCGGCCGTGTCCCAGCTGGTCGCCGATGTCGAGGGGACCATCGACGAGGCCGTCGTCGGGCGGTACTACACCGGGCGCGCCGAGGCGTCCAGCTTCACCGTGGCCGACCGGGCCGTGGAGGGACGGGCCGCCGAGGCGCTGGAGGCGCTGCGGTGGTCGCTGGCCACCGGCGTGGCGCCCGTGCTGATCACCAGCGCCCTCGCCCAGGGCGTGCGGGCCATCGGGAAGCTGTCGTCGGCGCGGGGCGGGCGGCCGGCCGATCTCGCGCGGGAGCTCGGGATGCCGCCGTGGAAGATCGACCGGGTGCGGCAGCAGATGCGGGGGTGGACGCCGGATGGGGTGGCCGTCGCGTTGCGGGCCGTGGCCGAGGCGGACGCGGGGGTCAAGGGGGGCGGGGACGACCCCGAGTACGCGCTGGAGAAGGCCGTGGTGACCATCGCCCGGGCGGCGCGCTCCAAGGGCCGGTCGTGAGCAGGCCACTCGGATGATCCAGTAGCCCCCGCAGCACTGGCGAGGAGAATCGTGTGTAGCAGCCGTACATCGCCTAGATGATGGAGAGGCGGCGATCGCCGTGGCTGAACACCCGCACGCAACACTCGTCCGCAAGGGCTACGAGGCCTTCTCACGCCGTGACATGGACGCCCTGCGCACCCTGATGACGGGGGACGCCACGCATCACTTCCCGGGCGATCATCCGCTGGCGGGCGACTACAAGGGTCAGGACGCGTGTGTCGAGTTGTACCAGCGGCTCTTCGAGGAGTCGGGCGGCACATTGAACGTCGAGCTGCGTCAGCTCTTCGTCGACGGCCGCGGCCATGTGATGTCCGTGCACCACTCCACGGCCGAGCGTCAGGGCAAGCGCCTGGACCTGGACGGCGGCATCGTCTTCCGGATCGTCGGAGACAAGGTCAGTGACCTCGACGAGTGCGTGAACGACATCGACAAGCTGAACGACTTCTGGTCCTAGACACAGCCGCAGCATGACGAAGGCCCCGCCGCCATCCCTGGGGAAGGGAAGGTGCCGGGGCCTTCGGTTCAAGCAGGCGAGCCCGTCCCCGCGTGGCGAACGCAGGCCGCGGACGAACTCGGGGTGCCGGTTGGGGGCGGATGAGAGAGGGCCCGCCCTGGGTCCTTCCGGCGATCAGATCAAAGAAGGAGTTCAGCCCTTGAGGGACACGACCTTCGAAGCGAGCGCCGACTTCTTGTTGGCGGCCTGGTTCTTGTGGATGACGCCCTTGGAGACGGCCTTGTCGAGCTGACGCGCGGCAGCGCGCTGGTACTCGGTGGCCTTCTCGACGTCACCCGCGGCAGCGGCCTCACGGGCCTTGCGGATCGCGGTCTTCAGGGAGGACTTGACGGCCTTGTTGCGCAGCCGAGCCTTCTCGTTGGTCTTGATCCGCTTGATCTGGGACTTGATGTTCGCCACGAATGAGCCTCTACAGGTTCAGGCACGGGGCCGCATGGGTCCCGTGCCGATGATTTCTTGAAGACGTGCCTTCTGCTGAGAGGGCATGAGGCACAGCCACTCAGGCTACCAGTCATCGTCCTACCGGCCCAAACCGGTCGCACGGCCCCGCCCGTGGGACCATGGAGGCTACGTATCGATCCGACCCGAGACCGCAGACACTGCGGACGCCTCAAGAATCAGGACCCTGCGTGCCCGCGATCCCTAGCCATGTGCCCGAGCCGAGCCGTACCGACCCGGCTCTGATCCGCAACTTCTGCATCATCGCGCACATCGACCACGGCAAGTCCACGCTCGCCGACCGGATGCTCCAGCTGACCGGAGTGGTCGAGCAGCGGCAGATGCGCGCTCAGTACCTCGACCGCATGGACATCGAGCGTGAGCGCGGCATCACGATCAAGTCTCAGGCCGTGCGTCTGCCCTGGGCGCCCACCGAGGACCCGGGCAACACGCACATCCTCAACATGATCGACACCCCGGGGCACGTCGACTTCACGTACGAGGTCTCGCGGTCGCTCGCCGCCTGCGAGGGGACCATCCTCCTCGTCGACGCCGCCCAGGGCATCGAGGCCCAGACCCTCGCCAACCTGTACCTGGCGATGGAGAACGACCTCGCGATCATCCCCGTACTCAACAAGATCGACCTGCCGGCCGCGCAGCCGGAGAAGTTCGCCGAGGAGCTCGCCAACCTCGTCGGGTGCGACCCCGACGACGTGCTGCGGGTCTCCGCGAAGACCGGCGTCGGTGTCGACGCGCTGCTCGACAAGGTGGTCCGGGAGGTCCCGGCGCCGGTCGGTGTGGCCGACGCGCCCGCGCGGGCCATGATCTTCGACTCGGTCTACGACTCCTACCGCGGTGTCGTGACGTACGTCCGGGTCATCGACGGGCAGCTCAACAGGCGCGAGCGCATCCGGATGATGTCCACCAACGCCACGCACGAGCTGCTGGAGATCGGGACCAACTCGCCGGAGATGCTGCCCGCCGACGGCCTCGGCGTCGGTGAGGTGGGCTACCTCATCACCGGCGTGAAGGACGTCCGCCAGTCCAAGGTCGGTGACACCATCACCAGCCTGCACAAGGGGGCGACCGAGGCGCTCGGCGGCTACAAGGACCCGAAGCCGATGGTCTTCTCGGGTCTGTATCCACTGGACGGCTCCGACTACCCCGAGCTGCGCGACGCCCTCGACAAGCTCCAGCTCAACGACGCCGCGCTGGTCTACGAGCCGGAGACCTCCGCCGCCCTCGGCTTCGGGTTCCGTGTCGGCTTCCTCGGACTCCTCCACCTCGACGTGATCCGCGAGCGGCTGGAGCGCGAGTTCGGGCTCGACCTCATCGCCACCGCGCCGAACGTGGTCTACCGCGTTCTCATGGAGGACGGCACCGAGCACACCGTCACCAACCCGAGCGAGTTCCCCGAGGGGAAGATCTCGGAGGTCTACGAGCCGGTCGTGCGCGCCACCATCCTGGCGCCGAGCGAGTTCATCGGTTCGATCATGGAGCTGTGCCAGACCCGGCGCGGTGTCCTGCTCGGCATGGACTACCTCTCCGAGGACCGGGTCGAGATCCGCTACACCCTCCCGCTCGCGGAGATCGTCTTCGACTTCTTCGACCAGCTGAAGTCGAAGACGCGTGGGTACGCGTCTTTGGACTACGAGCCCACCGGCGAGCAGACCTCCAGCCTGGTCAAGGTCGACATCCTGCTGCACGGCGACAAGGTGGACGCCTTCTCGGCGATCACGCACAAGGACGCGGCGTACGCGTACGGTGTGCGGCTCGTCGCCAAGCTGCGCGAGCTCATCCCGCGGCAGGCCTTCGAGGTGCCCATCCAGGCCGCCATCGGCTCCCGGGTCATCGCCCGCGAGACCATCCGCGCCATCCGCAAGGACGTCCTCGCCAAGTGCTACGGCGGTGACATCTCCCGTAAGCGGAAGCTGCTGGAGAAGCAGAAGGAAGGCAAGAAGCGGATGAAGATGGTGGGTTCCGTGGAGGTTCCGCAGGAAGCCTTCATCGCCGTTCTGAGCAGTGATGACAGCACGGGGTCGGGCAAGAGCAAGAAGTAGCGGCTCGCGGCCGCGTGCTACCGCGGGTTACCCCGGCAAACCGGGTACAACAGGGGTCCGTCGTACAAAACCGCGGCGGGCCCCTACGCATGCGTAAGGTCGCTCTCTGTTTGGAAATGACAGGGCGCGGGCCCTTACGCCGCAGGCGGTCGCGCCTTACTCTGATCCCTGCTCGATAGTTACTCGCGAGTTAAACAACAGCGCGTGAGTGATACAGCGTGCGAGTGATATAGCGCGTGAGTGAAACCAGCCGCACTGAGCCAGCCGCGTCGTCGCGGGCCCCGGAGGATGTCGTGAGCGACACACAGACACTGATCGAGAACCGTCCGCCCACTGTGGCGGCCCTCTTCCTGGAGCGCGTGGCGGCCACACCGGACGCCGAGGCATACCGCTATCCCGTACCCCCGGCCGCCGGCCAGGGGCCGGACGACTGGAAGTCGCTGAGCTGGGCGCAGGCCGCCGAGCGGGTCTACGCCATCGCGGCCGGCCTGATCGAGCTCGGCGTACAGTCCGAGCAGCGGGTCGCCCTGTCCTCCTCCACCCGGGTCGAATGGATCCTCGCCGACCTGGGCATCCTGTGCGCCGGTGCCGCCACGACCACGGTCTACCCGCAGACCAAAGCGGACGAGTCCGCGTTCATCCTGTCGGACTCCGAGAGCAAGGTGCTCATCGCGGAGAACGCCGAGCAGCTGGCCAAGGCGCGGGAGAAGCGTGCCGAGCTGCCCGACCTCACCCATGTCGTGGTGATCGACCCGGCCGGCGTGGAGACCGGTGACTGGGTCCTCACCCTCGCCGAGCTGGAGGCCCGCGGCGCCGCCCGGCTGGAGAAGGACCCCGACCTGATCAAGGAGCGGGTCGGTGCGATCACCAAGGACCAGCTCGCGACGCTGATCTACACCTCCGGCACGACCGGTCGGCCCAAGGGTGTGCGGCTCCCGCACGACAACTGGGCGTACATGGCCAAGGCGATCGCCGCGACCGGCCTGATCAGCGGCGAGGACGTGCAGTACCTGTGGCTGCCGCTCGCGCACGTCTTCGGCAAGGTGCTCACCTCCGGGCAGATCGAGGTGGGGCACGTCACGGCCGTCGACGGCCGCGTCGACAAGATCATCGAGAATCTGCCGGTCGTACAGCCGACGTACATGGCGGCCGTGCCGCGCATCTTCGAGAAGGTCTACAACGGGGTCGCCGCGAAGGCCCGTGCGGGCGGCGGCGCCAAGTACAAGATCTTCCAGTGGGCCGCTGAGGTCGCCCGCGAGTACGCCAAGGTCGCGCAGGACAACTTCCGGCGGACCGGGACGGCGTCGGTTCCCTTCGGGCTGGGGGCGAAGCACAAGGTCGCCGATGCGCTGGTGTACGCGAAGATCCGGGAGGCGTTCGGCGGGAATCTGCGGGCCTGTGTCTCGGGCTCGGCCGCGCTCGCGCCTGAGATCGGGTACTTCTTCTCCGGCGCCGGGATTCACATCCTGGAGGGGTACGGGCTGACCGAGTCGTCGGCGGCTTCGTTCGTGAACCCCGGTGAGGCGTACCGGACCGGGACGGTCGGCAAGCCGCTGCCCGGTACGGAGGTCCGCATCGCGGACGACGGGGAGATCCTGCTGCGTGGGCCCGGGATCATGGAGGGGTACCACAAGCTGCCCGAGAAGACGGCCGAGGTTCTGGAGCCGGACGGCTGGTTCCACACCGGGGACATCGGGGAGCTGTCGCCCGACGGGTATCTGCGGATCACCGACCGGAAGAAGGACCTCATCAAGACGTCGGGCGGCAAGTACATCGCGCCGGCCGAGGTCGAGGGGCAGTTCAAGGCGGTGTGCCCGTATGTGTCCAACATTCTTGTGCACGGGGCCGACCGGAACTTCTGTACGGCGCTGATCGCCCTCGACGAGGCGTCGATCCAGGCCTGGGCGAAGGAGAACGGGCTCGAGGGGAAGTCGTACGCCGAGATCGTGGCCGCGCCGGCCACGGTCGAGATGGTCGACGGGTATGTGAAGCAGCTCAACGAGGGCTTGCAGCGGTGGCAGACGATCAAGAAGTTCCGGCTGCTTCCTCGGGATCTCGATGTGGAGCACGGGGAGATCACGCCGAGTCTGAAGTTGAAGCGGCCGGTTGTGGAGCGGGAGTACAAGCATCTGATTGATGAGATGTACGCCGGTTCGCGCGAGGCGTAGGGGGGTTGGGGGTGGCGGGGGGCTTAGACACCTCGCCCCCTGTTCACCAGCTGACGTATCTCCCTGACCCGTGTGCGCAGGGCCGGTATGTCAGGAGGGGCGTCCCCGGTCAGCTGGTCCTCGAGAAATGCCAGCAGCCGCTCCAGTTGCCGGCTCTTGCGGTGCAGGTCCAGGAACACGCTCACCTTCGCCCTCAGCACCCACGGATCGAACGGCTTCGTCAGGTAGTCGGCCGCCCCCGTCGCGTAGCCCCGGAACGCGTAGCCGGAGTCGTCGTCCGCTCCGGTCAGGAAGATGATCGGGACGTCCTTGGTCTGGTCGAGCCGTTTGATGTTCGCCGCGGTCTCGAAACCGTCCATGCCCGGCATGCGCACGTCGAGCAGGACGAGGGCGAACTGCTGCCGCAGCAGTGCCTTCATCGCTTCCTCGCCCGAACGTGCGCGGACGAGCCGTTCGTTGAGGGAACCCAGGACGGCCTCGAGGGCGATCAGGTTGTCCTCCATGTCGTCGACCAGGAGGATGGCGGCGCGTTCGTCGGGTATGCCCTCAGTGCTCATGACTGCTGCGCCTCTTCCGCGGTGTCCTCCGGGTCCAGCAGGTCGCACACGACCGTCAGGAGCCGGTCGACGTCCACCGGCTTCGGTACGTAGTCGTTGGCGCCCCGCGCGATGGACTTCTCGCGGTCTCCCGGCATCGCCTTCGCGGTCAGCGCGACGATGGGCAGGCCCGTCCAGCGCGGGGTGCGGCGGATGGCGGCGATGGTCTCGTAGCCGTCCATCTCCGGCATCATGATGTCCATCAGGACGAGTTCGACGTCCGGGTTGCGTTCCAGCGTCTCGATGCCCTCGCGGCCGTTCTCCGCGTAGAGGACGGGCATGCCGACGCGCCCCAGGACATGGGTGAGGGCGAAGACGTTGCGGATGTCGTCGTCCACGATCAGCACCCGGCGCCCGGGGAGGACCTGGCCCGCCCGGCCCGCCTTCCACGCCTCCAGCTTCGTCGGCGCCGGCCAGGTGTCGTCCGTGTCATGGGTGTCGTGGCTGTCGTAGCTGTCGTGGCTGGTCGGGAAGGGCTCGGCCGACAGGACGTCCGGCACCGGCAGGGGGCGTTCCTCGGGGGCCGGGCCGGTCGCTGTGTGGCCGGGGCTGACGACAGGGACGTACAGCGTGAACGTGGAGCCCTTGCCGGGCTCGCTCTCGGCGACGATACGGCCGCCCAGCAGGCCCGCGATCTCGCGGCTGATGGACAGTCCCAGCCCTGTGCCGCCGTACTTGCGGTTCGTCGTGCCGTCGGCCTGCTGGAACGCCTCGAAGATCACCGGGAGTTTCTCGGGGGCGATGCCGATGCCGGTGTCGGAGACCGCGAAGGCGATCACCTCGTCGCTGCCCTGGACGTAGTGGTGCTCGGGGTCCTTCACGCGGTTCACGCGCAGTTCGACCCGGCCCGTCGCGGTGAACTTGATCGCGTTGGACAGGAGGTTGCGCAGGATCTGCTGGAGGCGCTGCTCGTCGGAGTACATCTCACGCGGTACGTCCTCGCCGACCGCGACCTCGAAGGCGAGCCCCCGGTCGAGGGTGAGCGGGCGGAAGGTGGCGTGGACGTAGTCCAGCAACTTGATCAACGGCAGCCTCTTCGGGCGTACGTCCATCCGGCCCGCCTCGATCTTCGACAGGTCGAGGATGTCGTTGATCAGCTGGAGGAGGTCCGAGCCCGAGCGGTGGATCGTCGTCGCGAACTGGACTTCCTGGTCGGAGAGGCGGCCGTCCGGGTTGTCCGAGAGCAGCCTCGCCAGGATCAGCAGGGAATTCAAAGGCGTACGCAGCTCGTGCGACATGTTCGCCAGGAACTCCGACTTGTACTGCGACGACGTCGCGAGGAGCGCCGCCTTCTCCTCCAGTTCCGCGTTCGAGCGCTGCAGCTCCGCCTGCTGCTTCTGGAGTTCGTCCGAGCGTTCCTGGAGCTGCATGGCCAGGCGCTGGGACTCGCCGAGCAGGGACTCCGTACGGGAGTTGGCGATGATGGTGTTGATGGCGACGCCGATGGTGTTCACGAACTGGTCGAAGAAGGCCAGGTGGACGTCGGAGAAGCGGGAGAAGGACGCCAGCTCGATCACGCCGAGGAGCTTGTCCTCGAAGAGGATCGGGATGATGACCACGCTGGTGGGCGCCGCCTCACCCAGACCGCTGTTGATCTTGATGTAGTCCGGCGGGGCCTCCTCGACGAGAATCCGCTTCTTCTCGCGGGCCGCCTGGCGGACCAGGCCGTGCACCGGGAGGCCGCCGGTCTCCACGGTCGCGCCCTGCGCGGAGCCGTAGCCCGCGATGAACGCGAGTCCCTTCGCGGGAGCGGGGGTGTGCAGGGCCGCGCCGTCCTCGTCCGGGTCGGCCAGGAAGAACGCGCCGTACTGGGCGTTCACCAGGGGCGTCAGCTCGCGCAGGATCAGGTCGGCGACCTCCATGAGGTCGCGGTGGCCCTGCATCAGGGCGGCCAGACGGGCGAGGTTCGACTCCAGCCAGTCCTTCGCGCGGGTCGTCTCGCGGAGGTTGGCCACCATCAGGTTGATGTTGTCCTTCAGCTCGGCGACCTCGCCCTGCGTCTCCACCGTGATGGAGCGGGACATGTCGCCCTGGGCCACCGCGGAGGCGACCTCGGCGATCGCGCGGACCTGGGTGGTGAGGTTGGAGGCGAGCTCGTTCACGTTGGTCGTCAGGCGCTTCCAGGTGCCGTACACGCCCTCGACCCGTGCCTGGCCGCCGAGCCGGCCCTCGGAGCCCACCTCGCGGGCCACCCGGGTGACCTCGGAGGAGAACGACGAGAGCGTGTCCACCATCGTGTTGATGGCGGTCTTCAGCTCCAGGATCTCGCCGCGGGCGTCCACGTCGATCTTCTTCGAGAGGTCGCCGTTGGCAACGGCCGTGGTGACCTGGGCGATGTTCCGCACCTGTGAGGTCAGGTTGTCGGCCATGGAGTTGACGTTGTCGGTGAGGTCTTTCCAGACGCCGGAGACCCCCAGCACCTGGGCCCGGCCACCGAGCCGGCCGTCGGTGCCGACCTCGCGGGCCACGCGTGTCACCTCGTCGGCGAAGGCGCGCAGTTGCTCGACCATCGTGTTGACGGTGTCCTTGAGTTCGAGGATCTCGCCACGGGCGTCAACCGTGATCTTCTTGGACAAATCGCCGTTGGCGACGGCGGTCGTCACCTGAGCGATGTTCCGTACCTGAGAAGTGAGGTTCAGCGCCATGAAGTTGACGTTGTCGGTCAAGTCCTTCCAGACGCCGGAGACGCCGCGCACCTGCGCCTGACCGCCGAGGTTGCCTTCGGTGCCGACTTCGCGGGCGACGCGGGTGACCTCGTCGGCGAAGGCGGAGAGCTGGTCGACCATGGTGTTGATCGTCGACTTCAGCTCCAGGATCTCTCCCTTCGCCTCCACCGTGATCTTCTTGCCGAGGTCGCCCTGGGCGACGGCGGTGGAGACGAGGGCGATGTTGCGGACCTGCGAGGTCAGGTTGTCCGCCATGAAGTTGACGTTGTCGGTGAGGTCCTTCCAGACACCTGACACACCCCGCACCTGGGCCCGGCCGCCGAGGTTGCCTTCGGTGCCGACTTCGCGGGCGACGCGGGTGACCTCGTCGGCGAACGCGGAGAGCTGGTCGACCATGGTGTTGATGGTGGACTTCAGCTCCAGGATCTCGCCCTGGGCGTCGACCGTGATCTTCTGGCTCAGGTCGCCGTTGGCGACGGCCGTCGTCACCTGGGCGATGTTGCGGACCTGCGAGGTCAGGTTCGAGGCCATGAAGTTGACGTTGTCGGTGAGGTCCTTCCAGACGCCGGAGACGCCTCTCACCTGGGCCCGCCCGCCCAACTGGCCCTCCGTACCGACCTCGCGGGCCACCCGGGTGACCTCGTCGGCGAAGGCGGACAGCTGGTCCACCATCGTGTTGACCGTCAGCTTCAGTTCCAGCAGCTCGCCGGTCGCCTCGACCGTGACCGTGCGGGTCAGGTCGCCGCGGGCCACCGCCGTGGTCACCAGGGCGATGTCGCGTACCTGGGCCGTGAGCCGGGACGCCATCGTGTTGACCGCCTCGGTCACGTCCCGCCAGCTGCCCGACAGGCCCTGCACCTTGGCCCGACCGCCGAGCCGTCCCTCGGTGCCGACCTCGCGGGCGACCCGCGTCACCTCGCCCGTGAACAGGGACAGCTGGTCCACCATCTTGTTCACGGCCCGGCCGAGACGCCGCAGGTCGCCGCGTAACTGCCTGCTGCCGTCGTGCAGATCGACCCGCTGGGTCAGATCGCCGCCGGCCACCGCGTCCAGCACGCGGGTCGCGTTGGCCGCCGGGGCCACCAGGGCGTCGAGCACCTGGTTCACATCGTTGACGCGGGACGTCCACGCGCCCTGGCCCGGGCTCGCCGAGAGCCGTTCGTCGAGGCGGCCGTGCCGTACCAACTCCCGTTTGACGCGCTGTACCTCGGTGTTGAAGTGGGTGCTGCGGTCCATGATCTGGTTGAAGACGGCGGTCAGTTCGGCCACCATGCCGTGACCCGTCTCCGGCACCTTCGAGAAGTCACCGTCCCGGGCGGCGGTCATCGCGGCGAGCAGGGGACGCAGATCGGATGCTCGAATCTGACCGTCTTTTTGTCCGTCTTCGAGCACACGCGTAGCACTGTTCTCACTCATGGCGGCCCACTTCGGTAACTCGGCGCTTATGGGCGTGGCCAGTCTGTCACTCTGTCGGCATCGACTGAGGCGTATTCGTACGAACCGCTCGGGGAGCTGTCCATGGGGCCCATTCCGACGCAACGGGAGACCGTTTCCCGTGCCTCTGATGCGCCTGGGCCCGGGGGCGCGCGCCCGCCCGCCGAGGCGCAGCAAGAG
>NZ_NTGE01000045.1 GCF_002291145.1 Streptomyces sp. SA15 | reverse complement strand
TCCGGCCGGGTGGCTCGGCCGCGCCCGTCCCGCCGGGATTCCCGCCCCGCCCCGAGCGGGGGCCCGCCGGTGCCGAGAGCGGCTCGCGTGCGTCCTCCGCGGGCGGTACGGGCTCCTGTCCCGCGTCCGCCGGGGAAGTGAGCGGTCCCCGTGTCCCCGCCGCACCCACCACCCCGCCCCGCTCCACCGCCACCGCCGGCACCGACTCGACCGTCCTGTCTCCGGACCCGGCCCTGTCCTGGAGCGCCCCCATGGCGCCGGGCGGGGCCCCCGGTGCGGCGCGGCCCGTGGTCTCGTTCGGGGAGCCCGAGGGATACGACGACCGGGCGCGGCCCCGTCCGCTCGGTCTGCGGGTGCGGCCCCGGGTCGCCGCGGCGGCTGCCTGTGTCGTGCTCGGCCTGGGGCTCATCGGCGGTGCACTCACCGGGAGTTGGCTCATCGGGGAGCCGGGGGAGGCCGGCCCGAACGACACCTTCGCCGCGGCCGGCGGCCTGTGGCACAGCGTCCCCGTGGACCAACTGTTCCCGCCGACCGTGGAGGGCCAGGGCGCCGGCCCCGGCGGCGCCGACCGGACCTGGACCCGGATCGCCGTAGCCCCCGACAGCGGCTGCGAGGCCGCCTTCGACCCGCTGCTGCGCAAGGCCCTCACCTCCGTCGGCTGCGAGCGGCTGCTGCGCGCCACCTACACCGACGCCACCCAGAGCTACGTCACCACCGTCGGCCTGCTCTTCACCAAGGCCGACGCCGCCGCCATGAGCTCCCTCAGCACACGGTTCAAGGCCGAGGGTCTGGGCAAGCGGGCCGACCTGATGCCCCGCCCCTACGCCGCGAAGGACACCGTCGCCGCCGACTTCGGCCCCGAGCAGCGCGCCTCCTGGACCGTCTCCGTCCTCACCGACGCCCCGGTGGTCGTCTACGCCGTCTCCGGCTGGGCCGACGGGCGCACGGTGGACGATCCGCAGCCCGCCGAGGACGCCATGGAGTCCGGCACCACCACGGCCCCCGCCCAGGCCGGCCTCGGTAATGAGGCCCAGGGCCTCGCCGACCGCATCGAACGCGGCCTGCGCAAGACCGTCAGTTCGCCCACGGAGAAGCCCTCATGAGCCCCATGAGCCGCATCAGCGTCAGGACCCGCCGGGCCGGCCTGCTGAGCGTCCTCCTCGCCGCCTCCATCGCCCTCGTCCCGCCCACCGCCGCGCACGCCGACGGCATCCGCGCCCAGCAGTGGGCCCTCGACGCCATGCACACGCAGGAGGCCTGGCGCACGACCAAGGGCGCGGGCGTCACCGTCGCCGTCCTCGACACCGGCGTCGAGGACGACCACCCCGACCTCGTCGGCAACGTCCTCCCCGGCAAGGACATGATCGGCTTCGGCGCGAAGGACGGCGACCGCGCCTGGGCCCGGCACGGCACCGCGATGGCCGGCATCATCGCCGGCCACGGACACGGCGCCGGCGACGCCGACGGCGTCATGGGCATCGCCCCCGAGGCGAAGATCCTGCCCGTCCGCGTGATCCTCGAGGACGGCGACCCGGCCCGCGCCAGGGCCCGCAACACCCGCGGCAACGCCCTCGCCGAAGGCATCCGCTGGGCCGCCGACCACGGCGCCGAAGTCATCAACCTCTCCCTCGGCGACGACTCCGCCTCCGCCCACCCCGAACCCGCCGAGGACGAGGCCGTCCAGTACGCCCTGAAGAAGGGCTCCGTCGTCGTCGCCTCAGCAGGCAACGGCGGCGAGAAGGGCGACCACATCTCCTACCCGGCCGCCTACCCGGGCGTGATCGCCGCGACCGCCGTCGACCGCTACGGCACCCGCGCCTCCTTCTCCACCCGCCGCTGGTACGCCACGGTCAGCGCCCCCGGCGTCGACGTCGTCATCGCCGACCCCGACCACAAGTACTACGAGGGCTGGGGGACGAGTGCCGCCTCCGCCTTCGTCTCCGGCGCGGCCGCGCTCATCAAGGCCGCCCACCCGGATCTGACCCCGGCACAGATCAAGAAGCTCCTGGAGGACACGGCCCGCAACGCCCCGAGCGGCGGCCGCGACGACTCCCGCGGCTACGGCTTCATCGACCCGGCCGCCGCCCTCGCCGAGGCCGACCGCCTCAAACCGGAGGGCCTCCAGGCGGCCGCGTACGGCGACAGGTACTTCGGCTCCGGCCCGGACGCCGCCGAGGCGGACAGCGACCCCTCGGCCTGGGCGGCCCCGCTCGCGGGCGGTTTCGGCGTAGTGCTGCTGATCGCCGCGGTGGTCCTGTGGCGCGGCCGCCGCCCCCCGCGCACCTACGAGGGCTACGACGACAGCTACGACGGCTTCTAGCGCGTGAACACCGACACCGCCGCCCGCGCCACCGCCTCCACCAGCGAAATCCCCTTCACCTGCGTCGAGTTGCCCTTCGACAGCACGGCCACCAGGTAGTCGTCGCCGTCCACCGTCACACGCCCGACGCTGTTGATGACCCACAGACCGGTGGTGCTGCGCGGCAGCCAGCCGTTCTTCAGCGCCCACGCCGAACCGTCGGCCGCGGCCGACACCCCCCACTGCTGGCCGACGGCTATCTGCCTCATCAGCCCCCGCAGATACGACCGCGAGTCCTCGCTCAGCTCCGAGTCGTCCCCGAACACCTCCTGGAGCAAGGTGAGTTGATCGACGGCCGTGGTCTGCGTCAGGCCCCACAGATCGCCGTCGCCGCCCTCGGTGTCGGCGAGCCCGAACCGCTCGTTCGCGGCGTCCAGCCCCTGCGCCCTCCCGATGATCCGCCACAAGGCCGTCGCGGAGACGTTGTCGCTGTTCTCGATCATCGCGGTGGCGTAGGTCTTCTCCTGGGCCGTGAGGCGCGTCCCCGCGTCCTGATGCCGGAGCAGCAGCGTCGCCAGGATGTCGACCTTGACGATGCTCGCCGTGTCGAAGACGCCGTCGCCGTACGTCGCGCTCTCGCCGGAGCCCAGGTCGAGTACCGCCACCGACACCTCCGCGGTGTCTTCCGCGCTCACGAGCTCCACGGCATCGGCCAGCTGCGCGTCGTGATCCACCGTCGGCTGCGCCACCGGTTCCACGGATTCCTCCTCGCTCGCCGGGGCCGAGGGGGAGGCCGACGGCGTCGCCGCCGACGATACGGCGCCCCCACCGGAGTGCGCCTGCGCCTTGACGTACACGGTCCCGGCCGCCGTACCGCCGACGACGGCGACGGAGGCGAGCGCGGTGTACAGCCAGGGGCGGCGCCAGGGAGGACGGGAGCGGGGGGCGGCTCTGGAAGAGTCCATGCCCGCGATGCTCGGGGCGGCGCCTGTGCGGATTGTTAGGCGGAGGTTAGATGTGTGTCAGCGAAATCTGAGAAAGCCGTGAAATGCGTCACGGGCAGGTTTCCGGGCCCGCACAAGCCCAGCAGCATCCCCCCTATAGGGTCGGTGACCGTGGCGAACAAGAACATTCCCGACTCCGGCTTCTCCGGCGACGACGGCTCCGCCGACCCCCGGCTGAGCGCGGCGCTCGCCGCGTGGGCCGAGGACCGCTCCGCCGAGGGACTCGTCCTGGAGGCGCTCAAGGGCGCCCGGCTGCTCGTCCCCGTCGTGGCCGTGCTCGGTGAGGTGGAGGAGGACGAGCACGGGCTGCGCCGCGAGAAGACCAGCGACATGGCCGTCCCGACCCTGAAGGCCGGCAGCCGCGTCGCCCTGCCCGCCTTCACCTCCACCGAGTCGCTGGCCCGCTGGGACCCGGCGGCCCGCCCCGTCGCCGTACCCCTGCACCAGGCTCTTCAGGCCGCCGCGCACGAGAAGGCGGACACGGTGGTCCTGGACCTGGCCGGTCCGGTGCCGTTCGAGCTGACGGGACCCGCGCTGCTCGCGCTCGCCGAGGGCCGTACGACGGCCGACCCGCTCGCCGACCCGGCCGTCGTCGAGGCCGTCCGCGGTGCCGTGGCCGCCGAGCCCGCCGTGCTGCGCGCCCACCTCGGGCCGGGGCAGGCCGACGGCACCCTCGCCCTCGTACTGGACCCGGCCACACCACCAGCCGAGGCCGCGCGGGCGGTCGCGCAGCGCCTCGCCGCCGACGACACGCTGCGGGCCCGCCTGGTACGTGGCCTCGACCTGGCACTGCTGCCGGCCGGGGCGACGCCGCCGGGCGAGCCCCTGTACGTACGCCCGTGATCCAGCCGTGGCTACGTCCGCGTATCAGCCGTAGATCGGGCCCGTGTACTTCTCGCCCGGTCCCTGGCCCGGCTCGTCCGGGACGAGCGACGCCTCGCGGAACGCCAGCTGCAGCGACTTCAGACCGTCCCGCAGCGGCGCCGCGTGGAAGGAGCTGATCTCGGTCGCGCTCGCGTCCAGCAGCCCGGCGAGGGCGTGCACCAGCTTGCGGGCCTCGTCCAGGTCCTTGTACTTGTCGCCCTCCTCGGTCAGCCCCAGCTTCACGGCGGCGGCGCTCATCAGATTGACGGCGACCGTCACGATCACCTCGACCGCGGGGACCTCGGCGATGTCGCGGGTCATCTCGTCGAAGTCGGGCTGCTCGGGGGAGCCGGAGGGGGAGGTATCACTCATGCAGGACACGATAGGTGGCGCACGGAGTGCGGCCCCAGTCGGTCTCGGTTAGCCCTTCCTGGACCGAGCTGCTAACCTTGTGTAACGACCGGCCGGACGCGCCAAGAAGTACGCAGCGTGCTCGGCCCACAAGTGGAGGCTCCGATCTCCCACCTGACCGTCCTCCGGGACGGCGGGTCACCCGGTCAGGCGGCCACCATCGTTCCGTACGGACGATGGAGTCGCCCGAAAGCGCGCCCCGCGATCATCGCGGCGGTGCTCCGGTAGTAATGGGAGCCCCGCCTGTGATCGTCCGGGGCATTTTTTGTGCTTCGGCGCGGTTAGGTCTTACGAACAGATACATACGCGGCTGTCCGCCAGACTGCCGTGTGGTGCTAACCGAGGAGGATCCATCAGCGCCGAGCCCCGCATCAACGACCGGATTCGCGTTCCCGAGGTGCGACTTGTCGGTCCCAGTGGCGAGCAGGTGGGCATCGTCCCCCTGGCCAAGGCACTGGAGCTTGCGCAGGAGTACGACCTGGACCTGGTCGAGGTCGCGGCGAACGCCCGTCCGCCCGTGTGCAAGCTCATGGACTACGGGAAGTTCAAGTACGAGTCGGCCATGAAGGCCCGTGAGGCGCGCAAGAACCAGGCGCACACGGTCATCAAGGAGATGAAGCTCCGGCCGAAGATCGACCCGCACGACTATGACACCAAGAAGGGTCACGTCGTCCGGTTCCTCAAGCAGGGCGACAAGGTCAAGATCACGATCATGTTCCGTGGTCGCGAGCAGTCCCGGCCCGAACTGGGCTACCGACTGCTGCAGCGGCTCGCGGAGGACGTCCAGGACCTCGGTTTCGTCGAGTCGAACCCGAAGCAGGACGGCCGAAACATGATCATGGTCCTCGGTCCGCACAAGAAGAAGACCGAGGCGATGGCCGAGGCTCGCCAGGCGCAGGAGGCCCGCAAGGCCGAAGCGAAGGCCAACCCGGGCCGCTCGCAGAACGCCGCGGACAGCGAGAACGGTGTGGACGTCGAGCACGACGTGGACGCCCAGGCCCCTGCCGAGGCATCCGCCGAGGCGTGATCCCGGGGGGACGCGAGTCCCCAGGACATAACCGATACAACAGCGACGCTCCACCGTGCCCGGTTTTCGTGACCGGGCATCGGAGCGCCACCAACGAGGAGAGAACGGCGCCATGCCGAAGAACAAGACGCACAGCGGTGCCAAGAAGCGCTTTCGGGTGACCGGCTCGGGGAAGGTGCTCCGCCAGCGTGCCAACCGCCGCCACTACCTGGAGCACAAGTCCTCGACGCTGACCCGCCGCCTGGCCGGCACCGTCGAGCTGGCGCCGGGCGATGCCGCCAAGGCCAAGAAGCTCCTCGGGATGTAGTGCGCGCCCTGCGTGGGCAGGGCGCAGCCGATAACCGGGACCAAGCCGTTCTCGGGTCACCTCGTGACCCAGCTACAAGGAGTTAACAAGTGGCACGCGTCAAGCGGGCAGTCAACGCCCACAAGAAGCGCCGGGCGATCCTCGAGCAGGCATCCGGCTACCGCGGTCAGCGTTCGCGCCTCTACCGCAAGGCCAAGGAGCAGGTCACCCACTCGCTGGTCTACAACTACAACGACCGCAAGAAGCGCAAGGGTGACTTCCGCCAGCTGTGGATCCAGCGCATCAACGCCGCTGCCCGCGCCAACGGCATCACGTACAACCGCTTCATCCAGGGGCTGAAGGCCGCGAACGTCGAGGTCGACCGCAAGATCCTCGCCGAGCTGGCCGTCAACGACGCGAACGCCTTCGCGGCGCTCGTCGAGGTCGCTCAGAAGGCGCTGCCGTCGGACGTCAACGCGCCGAAGGCTGCGTGACGCTCGCGCTGGGTTTGAGCCGACGTGACGAAGGACCCGCAGGCTGAGGAGGCCTGCGGGTCCTGTTGTGTCCGTAGAGAGGGTCTCCGAAGGTGAACAGCATGTCCCCCGCCACCCCCGAGCTGATCTCCCCCCGTTCCGCCCGCGTCTTGGCCGCCCGGCGGCTCGCCAAGCGGAACTTCCGGGGCAAGGAGCGGCTGTTTCTCGCGGAGGGGCCGCAGGCCGTGCGGGAGGCGGCCGGGCACGCGGGCACGCTGGTCGAGCTGTTCGCCACGCTCGACGCCGCGGAGCGGTACGCCGACATCGTGGGGGAGGCCCGGGACGCCGGTGCCCGAGTGCATCTGGCCTCCGAGCAGGTCATCGCCGACATCTCCACCACCGTCACCCCGCAGGGTCTCGTCGGCGTCTGCCGGTTCCTCGACACCCCGTTCGAGGAGATCCTCGAAGCCCGGCCCAAGCTGGTCGCCGTCCTCGCCCATGTGCGCGACCCCGGCAACGCCGGCACCGTCCTGCGATGCGCCGACGCCGCCGGTGCCGAGGCCGTCGTACTCACCGATGCCTCCGTCGACCTGTACAACCCCAAGGCCGTACGGGCCTCCGTCGGGTCGCTGTTCCACCTTCCCGTCGCCGTGGGCGTCCCCGTGGAGGATGCGGTCGCGGGGCTCAAGGGAGTCGGCGTGCGGATCCTCGCCGCCGACGGTGCCGGGACCGACGATCTCGACGACGAGCTCGACAAGGGGACCATGGGCGGGCCGACCGCCTGGGTGTTCGGGAACGAGGCCTGGGGGCTCCCCGAGGAGACCCGCGCGCTCGCGGACGCCGTGGTGCGCGTCCCGATCCACGGGAAGGCCGAGAGCCTGAACCTCGCCACCGCGGCCGCCGTATGTCTCTATGCGTCAGCCCGTGCACAGCGCGCCTCCGGAGGGTGCCGCACCGTCACCGACAGCTAGTAGGGTGACCAGCTCGGGGGCCCCTCAGACGCCTGAGAGGTGGGATACGGGGATGAGTGTCGGCACGAGCAGCGCACCGGGAGCACGGGAGGTACGGCGCCCGCCCGCGTCACGGCCCGGTGATCTCGCCGAGCTCGGCATCGACCCCGACCAACTGCCCGACGGCCTCGTCGTCGCGGACGAGCACGGGCGCGTGATCTGTTTCAACGCCGCCGCGACCCGGATCACCGCCCTCCCCGCCGAGGACGCCCTCGGGCAGCGGCTGGAGAAGGCCCTGCCGTTAGAGGACCTGGAGGGGCGGCGCTGGTGGCAGCTGACCGATCCGTACGGCGGGCTCGCCATCCGGGTCGGACAGCCCGAGCGCAACCTCCTCCTCCCCGGCGGTCGGGAGGTGCTCGTCTCCGCGAAATACGTGCGGACACGGCCCACCGGGCCCGTCCACCGGGTCGTCGTCTCCCTTCGCGACACCGAGGCCCGCCGCCGCACCGAGCGCAGCCACGCCGAGCTGATCGCGACGGTGGCCCACGAGCTGCGCTCGCCGCTCACGTCCGTCAAGGGCTTCACAGCGACCCTCCTCGCCAAGTGGGAGAGGTTCACCGACGACCAGAAACGGCTGATGCTGGAGACCGTCGACGCGGACGCCGACCGGGTCACCCGGCTCATCGCCGAGCTGCTGGACATCTCGCGAATCGACTCCGGGCGGCTCGAGGTGCGCCGCCAGCCCGTCGACATGGGGGCCGCCGTCGGACGGCACATCCAGGCGTACGTCGCGGCCGGCCTGCCCGCAGACCGGTTCCTGTTGCGCGTGGAGCAGCCCCTGCCCGACCTGTGGGCCGACCCCGACAAGATCGACCAGGTGCTCAGCAACCTGCTGGAAAATGCCGTGCGGCACGGCGAGGGAACGGTCACCATCGACATCACGGCCACGGCGTCCCCGCGCGAGGGCGAGGACACCGGCACGTCGGTCACGGTGAGCGACGAGGGGCCCGGCATCCCGGAGGAATCCATGAACCGCGTCTTCACCCGCTTCTGGCGGGGCAGCAAGCGCGGTGGCACCGGCCTCGGGCTCTACATCGTCAAGGGCATCGTCGAGGCCCACGGCGGCACCATCACGGTCGGCCGCGCCGCCGGTGGCGGCGCCGAGTTCCGATTTACGTTGCCCGTGAGCGCTCCGGCATATCTGACCTGAGCAGCCCGCGGGCGCATTCGTCTACCTCCGCCCCGTTAGACTCGGCCTTTGGCACCCTTGTGTCCCAAAAACCGTGACGATCCGTCCACGAGTCGGTGACGGGGACCTTCAGCCAGCCAATCGGAAGCACGGGAAGAGATGTCGGCACCGAATAAGTCGTACGACCCTGTAGAGGTCGAGGCCTTGAAACCGGAAGAGATCGAGCGCATGCGGGACGAGGCGCTCGCCGCCTTCGCCGCCGCGGACTCCCTCGACGCGCTCCAGGAGGCCAAGGTCGCCCACACCGGCGGCACCTCCCCGCTGGCCCTCGCCAACCGCGAGATCGGCGCGCTGCCCCCGCACGCCAAGGCCGAGGCCGGAAAGCGCGTGGGCCAGGCCCGCGGCGCCGTGAACAAGGCCCTGGCCGCCCGTCAGGCCGAGCTGGAGGCCGAGCGGGACGCACGCGTGCTGGTCGAGGAGGCGGTGGACGTCACGCTGCCGTACGACCGCGTACCGGCCGGCGCCCGCCACCCGCTGACCACCCTCTCGGAGCGCATCGAGGACATCTTCGTGGCCATGGGCTACGAGGTCGCCGAGGGCCCCGAGGTCGAGGCCGAGTGGTTCAACTTCGACGCGCTGAACATCGGCCCGGACCACCCGGCCCGCGGTGAGCACGACACGTTCTTCGTGCAGACTGCATCCCATAGCGGCTCCGCCGCGGGTTCAGGCGGCACCGAGTCCGGCGTCGTGCTGCGCACCCACACCTCGCCGGTGCAGATCCGCTCCCTGCTCGACCGCGAGCTGCCGGTCTACGCGATCTGCCCCGGCCGCGTGTACCGCACCGACGAGCTGGACGCCACGCACACCCCGGTCTTCCACCAGGTCGAGCTGATCGCCGTCGACGAGGGCCTGACCATGGCCGACCTCAAGGGCACCCTGGACCACATGGTCCAGTCGCTGTTCGGCGAGGGCATGAAGACCCGGCTCAGGCCGAACTTCTTCCCGTTCACCGAGCCGTCCGCCGAGATGGACATGGTGTGCTACGTCTGCCGCGGCGAGTCCGTCGGCAACCCCGACCGGCCCTGCCGTACCTGCTCCTCCGAAGGCTGGATCGAGCTCGGCGGCTGCGGCATGGTCAACCCGCGGGTGCTCACCGCCTGCGGCGTCGACCCGGAGAAGTACAGCGGCTTCGCCTTCGGGTTCGGCATCGAGCGGATGCTGATGTTCCGCCACAACGTCGATGACATGCGAGACATGGTCGAGGGTGACGTCCGGTTCACCCGGCCGTTCGGGATGGAGATCTGATGCGGGTCCCGCTTTCTTGGCTGCGGGAGTACGTCGACCTGCCGGCGACTGAAACCGGGCGCGACGTCCAGGCCAAGCTGGTTTCGGCCGGTCTTGAGGTCGAGACCGTCGAACACCTCGGCCACGACCTCAAGGGGCCGCTCGTCGTCGGCCAGGTGCTGACCATCGAGGAGCTGGAGGGCTTCAAGAAGCCGATCCGCTTCTGCACGGTCGACGTCGGCCGGGCCAACGGCACCGGCGAGCCCCAGGAGGTCGTCTGCGGCGCCCGCAACTTCGCCGTCGGCGACAAGGTCGTCGTGGTGCTGCCGGGTGCCACGCTGCCGGGCGGCTTCTCGATCTCCGCGCGCAAGACCTACGGCAAGACGTCCCACGGCATGATCTGCTCCAGCGGTGAGCTGGGCATGGGCGACGACGGCACGCACGGCATCATCGTGCTGCCGCCGGAGGCCGAGGTCGGCAAGGACGCCATCGAGCTTCTCGAGCTGGTCGACGAGGTCCTGGACATCGCCGTCACCGCCAACCGCGGCGACTGCCTGTCCATCCGCGGCGTCGCCCGCGAGACGGCCATCGCCTACGGCCTTCCGCTGCGCGACCCGGCCCTGCTCGACGTGCCCGGCCCGAACGCCTTCGGCTACCCGGTGCGGGTCACCGACCCGGTCGGCTGCGACCGCTTCACCGCCCGTACGGTCACCGGTCTGAGCCCCGAGGCGCGCTCCCCGATCTGGTTGCGGCGCCGCCTGCAGAAGGTCGGCATGCGCCCGATCTCGCTCGCCGTCGACGTCACCAACTACGTGATGACGGAACTCGGCCAGCCGCTGCACGCCTACGACCGAGGGCTGGTCCAGGGCACGATCGGCGTACGCCGCGCCGAGCCGGGCGAGAAGCTCACCACCCTCGACGGCGTCGTGCGCACGCTGGACGCCGAGGACCTGGTGATCGCCGACGACCGCGGCCCGATCGGCCTCGCGGGCGTGATGGGCGGCGCCAACACGGAGATCGCCGACCACGACGACCTGGAGAACGCGACGACGGACGTCGTGATCGAGGCGGCGCACTTCAACGCCGTGTCCATCGCCCGTACGGCCCGCCGCCACAAGCTGTCCTCCGAGGCCTCCCGCCGCTTCGAGCGCGGCGTCGACCCGCAGGCCGCGGCCGCCGCCGCCCAGCGCACGGTCGACCTGCTCGTGCTGCTCGCGGGCGGCACCGCCGAGGCCGGCGTCACCGAGGTCATCGCCCCGTCCGCGCCGCACACCATCACCGTCCCGGCCGACCACCCGGACAAGGTCGCGGGTGTCACGTACGGCCGCGAGACCGTCGTACGGCGTCTTCAGGAGATCGGCTGCGACGTGTACGGACAGGACGAGCTGCTCGTCACCGTGCCGTCCTGGCGGCCCGACCTCCTCGAGATCAACGACCTGGCCGAAGAGGTCATCCGCCTGGAGGGCTACGAGAACCTGCCCTCCACGCTGCCCAAGCCGCCGTCCGGCCGTGGCCTGACCCACCGGCAGCGGCTGCACCGCCGCGTCGGCCGGGCCCTGGCCGGGACCGGATACGTCGAGGCGCCGAACTACCCGTTCGTCAGCGAGCAGGTCTTCGACCAGTTGGGCCTGGCGGCCGACGACCCGGCCCGCCATGTCGTCCGGCTGACCAACCCGCTCAACGACGAGGAGCCGGCGCTGCGTACCTCGCTGCTGCCCGGCCTGCTCGGTGCCTTGCGGCGCAATGACGGCCGGGGTTCGCACGACTTGGCGTTGTTCGAGACCGGGCTGGTGTTCCTGCCGCGCGAGGAGCAGCGGGTCGCTGTCGCTCTGACCGTCGACCGGCGTCCCACCGACGAGGAGATCGCCGAGCTGAACGCCGCGCTGCCGGAGCAGCCGCGCCACGTCGCCGTCGTCCTCGCGGGCGCGCGTGAGCAGGCCGGCTGGTGGGGCAAGGGGCGTCCGGGCGACTGGGCCGACGCGGTGGAGGCGGCGCGGGTGGTGGCCCGTGAGGCCGGTGCGGAGCTGGTCGTCCGCAGCGGGCAGTACGGGCCCTGGCACCCGGGTCGGTGCGCCGAGCTGGCGGTCGTCGCGGACGGTGCCGAGCGGGTCGTGGGGCATGCGGGTGAGCTGCACCCGCGCGTGCTGAAGGCGCTGGGGTTGCCCGCGCGTACCTGTGCGATGGAGCTCGATCTGGACGCGCTGGAGCGGGTGGGGGACGGTACGCCGCAGGCGCCGACCATCTCCACGTTCCCTGTCGCTACGCAGGATGTCGCTCTCGTGGTCGAGAAGTTCGTGCCGCATGCGGATGTGGAGGCCGCGCTGCGTGAGGGTGCGGGTGAATTGCTCGAGGGCATCCGGCTGTTCGACGTGTACGAGAACGAGGAGCAGCTGGGGGAGGGGCGGAAGTCTCTGGCCTATGCGTTGCGGTTCCGTGCGGGGGATCGGACTCTGACCGTGGATGAGGCTTCTGCGGCTCGGGATGCGGCGGTCGCCCTCGCGGGCGAGCGCACGGGGGCGGTGCTGCGGAGCTAGGGACGTTGCAGTCACCTCACTCAATAGGGTGACTTCTCCCAGTGATTGGCCCTTTCTGGGCATCTGGTCGACAGAATCGGACCGGCCTTTCGGGGTCGGTCCGATTGCGCTGTCAGGGCCTGATTGGGGGGCCATCGGCATGATCCGCATCAAGGCTGGGGTTCCCCGAAGGGCGGGGCGGACCCGAACGGACTCACGGGCACCCGGTCACCGGGGCCTTCCCACATCGCTTCGAGGCACATCCCGGCCAGGACGCCGGCCGTTGCGGCGAGCCCTCGCGCTCGGGCTGCCCACCGCCTGGGGAGCCGTCGCCATCACCTACAAGCTGGCCTGTCCGCTCGCCCAGCAGAACGGCCTCGGGGCACGCGCGGTCACCAGCGCCGTCTTCTTCGCCGTCGGCACCGGGCTGATCTTCTACGTCCGGCACAGCCTGCTGCGCGAGCTCAGGCGGGCCCGTCAGGTCGCGGAGGCCGCCCAGAGCGTGCTGCTACGGCCGCTGCCCCCACGCGTCGACGGCCTGAACCTCGCCGCCGCCCAGCTGTCCGCCGACCACGGCGCCACCATCGGCGGTGACCTGTACGACGTGGTGGCCACCGAGCATGGCGTACGGGTCGTGATGGGCGACGCACGCGGGCACGGTCTCACCGCCATCGGCACGGCGGCCGCCGTCCTGGGCAGCTTCCGCGAGGCCGTGCACGACGAGGCCGAACTCGACGGTGTGCTACGCCGGTTGGAACGCGCCCTGGCCCGGCATCTGCGCGAGCGGGCCCGCGCCGAACACCCCTCGGCCGGCCCGGCGCCCGACAACCCGGTCGCCGAGGAGTTCGTCACCGTACTGCTGCTGGAGATCGACCGGGACGGAGAGGTCCGCGCCCTCAACTGCGGTCACCCGTGGCCGTATCTGCTCAGCGGCACGAGGGTGGAGCCTCTCGCGACCGAGGATCCCCACCCGCCCCTCGGCTTGTTCCCCCTCCCGCCCGACCTGCCGCCTGTGCGGTGTGGCCACTTGCAGCCGGGCGAGACCCTGGTCCTGCACACGGACGGAGCCGAGGACGCGAGGGACGCGCGTGGCCGGTTCTTCTCTCTGCACACCGCTCTGTCCGAGGCTGTACGTCGGCAGCCCGTTGACGCACCTCAGGCCGTCATCGGTTCCGTCTTTGCCGCGCTACTGCAACACACGGGCGGGGTGCCTGCGGATGACATCGCCCTACTCGCGCTGCAGAACGAGCGGCAACGCAGACGCGCTCCAGGGGCGCGGGACAGTGACACATGCGGCTCCGCCGCGCGGGCGCGACCAGCCACAACGCACCCGCAGCCGACAACGCGCCGATAGCCGCCGCCCCTTGGTCGCCCGGCGCAGCCAGCGCAGCGACGGCGCCGGGCCGCCGCACTGTACGAGGGGGAGCCGACGGCCCGGCCGGCCTCTTGCGAGGCATTTCAGTCAACCGGCTGGAAACTCTGCGCAACAGCGCGCACACAGCGCGGATTCGAGTACTCCGTTCACACCCCGTGTGAAGGCGGACCCACTACTCTGTCGGCACCGAGCCACCCGGGGGGCCTCCCATGCAGCCCAACACTCTGCTCGACGCGATCCTGGACGAGGCGGGCATCTCGCACGCGGGACTCGCCGCCCATGTGAACCAGGCGGGGCGGGCGCGCGGTCTCGCGCTCAGATACGAACACACCGCCGTGGCACGGTGGTTGAAGGGCCAGCGCCCCCGCGGCCAGGTGCCCGACCTGATCTGCGAGGTGCTCGCCGCCCGGCTGCAACGCCCCGTCACCCTCGACGACATCGGCCTCGGCGTGCCCGGCGAGCCGTCCACCCCGCACGGCACCTCTCTGTCGGGGTTCGTCGAGCGGGCCACCGCCCTGTGGCGCTCCGACGAGCAACAGCGCCCGCACATCCTGGGCGCGCCCGCGGTCACCGGCACGCCGGCCGTCATGCCCGTGTGGGAGTGGGAGAACCCGCCCGAGGACGTCGACGTCTCGCGCGGCGGCCGCCACCGGGTCACCTCCGCCGACATCGAGATGCTGCGCGCGGCCCGTGCCCACTACGAGCAGATGTACCGCAAGGCCGGCGGCATAGCGACCCGTACCCGGATCGTCGGCTTCCTCAACGCCGAGGCCGCCCCGCTGCTGCGCGGCAGCTACACCGACGAGACGGGCCGCCAACTGCACCGCGCCACCGGCGGGTTGGTCGCTGTCGCCGGGATCTGCGCCTACGACTCCGACGCGCACGGCCTCGCCCAGCGCTACTTCCACCAGGCTCTCCGGCTCGCGAAGGCCAGCGGGGACCGGGGACTCGGGGCGTACGTGATCGCGCTCCTGGTCAACCAGTCGCTGTTCATGCGGGAGTACCGCCAGGCCGTCGCCTTCGCCGAGGCCGCGCTGCGTGCCGCCGGCAGGCACATCACCCCGGCGCTCGCCTCCGACCTGTACGCGATGCAGGCGAAGGCGTACGCACACCTCGGCGACGGCACGAGCGCGCTGTCGTGCATCCGGCGGGCCGAGCAGGCCGCCGAACGCATCCGGCGTGGACACGAGCCCGACGAGACGGGCTATGTCCAGCCGGGACTGGTCAACGTCCAAGTGGCGGAGGCACTGTTGAGCCTCGGCGAGCTGGCGGCGGCACGGGAGCACGCCATGGCCGCCGTCGACAACCCCGCCCACGACCGGGGCCGGGTGCACCGGCTCGCCATGCTCAGCACCATCGAACTGCGCCAGGGCAACGCCGACAAGGCGGTGGCCACCGCGGTGCAGATGGCCGAGCAGGCCAGGGGGATGGAGTCCCAGCGCCTGCGCGACAGACTCCGGGCCGTCCGCGAACACCTCGTGCGCAGTGGCTGCGCGGGCACGTCCGAGGCGGCCGAACTCATCGACGGGGCACTGCGCGTACCGCTGTAGACCGGCGCCCGACCACCGACACCCCATCGTCCCTGCTGCGATATTGCCACTTACTCGACGGAAGGTGGCAGAACCGTGCAGTGGACGAAGCAGAACGAACAAACTGTGTATGAAAACCGCTGGTTCACCGTCAACCTGGCAGATGTGGAACTGCCCGACGGCCGGCACCTGGACCACTTCCTCATACGGCTGCGGCCCGTAGCCGTGGCCACGGTGGTGAACGAGGCCAATGAGGTCCTCCTCCTGTGGCGCCACCGTTTCATCACCGACAGCTGGGGGTGGGAACTCGCGGCGGGCGTCGTCGAGGACGGCGAGGACATCGCCCGCGCGGCCGCCAGGGAACTCGAGGAGGAGACCGGCTGGCGGCCGGGACCCCTGCACCACCTGATGAGCGTGGAGCCGTCCAACGGGCTCACCGACGCCCGGCACCACATCTACTGGGCCGACGAGGGCGAGTACGTCGGACACCCCGTGGACGACTTCGAGTCGGACCGCCGGGAATGGGTCCCCCTCAAGGTCGTCCCCGACATGGTCGCCCGCGGCGAGGTCCCGGCCGCGAACATGGCGGCCGCGCTACTGCTGCTGCATCATCTGCGGCTGGGGCAGGACGCCAAGCCCTGATCTCCCCCCCACCGGCGTCCTGGTCCACCAGGTCCTTCAGCCCCCCAGGGCCTGCCAGATCGTCACGACGAGCGCGCCCACGGCGGTGAGTACCGCGACCGCGGGCAGCGGCCAGCGGGCGTGCTCCAGTGCGACGACCCGATTGCTCAGGTCGTCGAGTTCCTTGTCGGTCTCCTCGGTACGGTGATTGATCAGATTCAGCCCTCCCTCGACGCGCGCGTACGCGACATCGAGGCGGCGCCGTAACTCTGCGAGTTCTCCATGAACCACGGGATGTTCGGGGTCGGCGGTCACGAGTCCGCTCCTTTCCGTAGTCGTCACATCCCTTGCATGCGCATGAAGAGTCAACTCGCCTGGTGGGCGGGTGGGGAGAGTGTGCGAGAGGCATATGCGAGCCCGATGCGCACACGGTGTGTGAATACGTCGGGCCCGGCACCTTCTCCGGTGCCGGGCCCGCGCGATGGCTGGATACTGACCGTCTGTAATCAGCCGTAGGTGTAGAAGAATCAGCCGTAGGTGTAGAAGCCCGAGCCGGACTTCCGGCCCAGGCGGCCGGCGTCGACCATGCGCTGGAGCAGCGGGGGAGCGGCGTAGAGGGGCTCCTTGTACTCCTCGTACATGCTCTGGGCCACCGAGACGACCGTGTCCAGACCGATCAGGTCGGACAGCTTCAGGGGGCCCATCGGGTGGGCGCAGCCCATCTCCATGCCGTTGTCGATGTCCTCGCGGCTGGCGATGCCCGACTCGAACATCCGGATGGCGGAGAGGAGGTACGGGATCAGCAGCGCGTTCACCACGAAGCCGGAGCGGTCCTGGGCGCGGATGGAGTGCTTGCCGAGCACCTTCTCGGTGAAGACCTGGGCGCGGCTGAGCGTGCCCTCGGAGGTGGTGAGCGCCGGGATCAGCTCGACCAGCTGCTGCACCGGGGCCGGGTTGAAGAAGTGGATGCCGACGACCTGGTCGGGGCGCGAGGTGGCGACCGCCAGCTTGACCAGCGGGATGGAGGAGGTGTTGGAGGCGAGGATCGCGTCCGCCCTGGTCACCACCTGGTCGAGCACCTGGAAGATCTCGGTCTTGACCTGCTCGTTCTCGACGACGGCCTCGATCACCAGGTCGCGGTCGGCGAACTCGCCGAGATCGGTGGTGAAGCTCAGGCGCGCCTGCGTCGCGTCGAGTTCCTCGCTGGTGATCTTGCCGCGCTCGGCGGCCTTGGACAGGGAGTTGAACAGCCGGGTCCGGCCTATCTCCAGGGCCTCACCGGTGGTCTCGGCGACCATCACGTCCAGACCGGCGCGGGCGCACACCTCGGCGATGCCCGCTCCCATCTGGCCGCAGCCCACCACTCCGACCCGCGCAATGTCTACCGAGATGCCGGTCACATCGTCCCTTTCGCTGTTCTTCGGCCGTGGCAGGATCCCGCTGGGCAGGGCCTGCTCCGATCGTGTGCACGTTACCCCGAAGTAGCGATGATCGATCGTCCGGGTCGGGCATCCTTGGGCGCGGAGACGATCCGTGACCGCGCGGATCCACGGTGTAAGGGGGTGTGCAGATGGGGCGACTGTCACGTCGGGCGTTCGCGCTGGCCGCGCTGTCGACTCTCACGACGGGCTCAGGTGCGGCGGCCGGGCCGAAGCAGCATCCACGCCGGGCGACGACCGAGATGCGGGGCGTGTGGCTGGCGACCGTGACCAACCGCGACTGGCCCTCGCAGCCTGGCCTGACGGCTGCCCAGCAGCGCGCCGAGCTGATCGCCCATCTGGACACGGCGGTCCGCAACCGCCTCAACACGGTGATCTTCCAGGTGCGTCCGACGGCGGACGCGCTGTGGCCCTCGCCGTACGAGCCCTGGTCGTCGTGCCTCACCGGCACGCAGGGCAGGTCCCCGGGCTGGGACCCGCTCGGTACGGCCGTGCGGGAGGCGCATGCCCGGGGGCTGGAACTGCACGCCTGGTTCAACCCCTACCGCATCGCCATGCACACGGACCCGACGAGGCTCGTCGCCTCCCACCCCGCCCGCACCCACCCGGACTGGGTGGTGGCCTACGGCGGCAAGCTCTACTACAACCCAGGGCTGCCCGAAGTCCGGGCCTTCGTGCAGAACGCGATGCTGGACGCGGTGAAGAAGTACCCGGTGGACGCCGTGCACTTCGACGACTACTTCTACCCGTATCCGGTGGCGGGCCAGACCTTCGACGACGACGCGGCCTACGACCGCTACGGCGGCGCCTTCCCCAACCGGGCCGCCTGGCGGCGGGACAACACCGACAAGCTGGTGCTGGAGATGGCGAGGCGCATCCAGGAGATCCGCCCCACCACCCGCTTCGGCATCAGCCCCTTCGGGGTGTGGCGCAACGCGGCCACCGACTCGCGCGGCTCGGACACCCGGGCGGGTGTGCAGACGTACGACGATCTGCACGCGGACACGCGGAAATGGGTCCGCGAGGGCTGGATCGACTACATCGTGCCGCAGCTCTACTGGAACATCGGCCTCGCCGCCGCCGACTACGCCAAGCTGCTGCCCTGGTGGGCGGAGGTGGCGCGGGGCAGCAGTACGAAGCTGTACCTGGGCGAGGCCCTGTACAAGGCGGGTGATCCGGCGCAGCCCGCCGCCTGGCAGGACCCGGCCGAACTGTCCCGCCATCTCACCCTGGCACGCGACTACCCGCAGGCGCGCGGGCACGTCTTCTTCGCCGCCAAGGAAGTGGCGGCGGACCGGATCGGGGCGATGGCGCGGGTGGTCGCCGACCACTACGGGCAGCCGGCGAAGCCCCCGCGCTGAATCACCTGCGGGTTTCCTTCTCTCGGTGCCGGATCTCGGTGTCGGGGCCGGGCGAGCACACGCCCTCGTGCCCGTCCTCGAAGCGGACGCGGTACGGGGGGTTGCCCTCCTGGCCGAGTACTTCGACGATCTCGCCGACCTTGTCGTGCTGTCCGACCACCCTGCCGTGCTGGACAAGCTGGTCGCCCACGGTTGCGCGCATCTGTTGGGCCTCCTCACCATGTGCGGGAGCAGCGGTCCGTGGCCTCGAGTTTACGGCGCAGGGGCCCGGATGGGACCGGCGCGTGCGCGCCGCTCAGCTCCGCGCCCGCTGGGTGACGGCGATGCACACGAGCACCGCCGCGGCCGTCACCGGGGCGGCCACCGTCAGGTGCTCGCCGAGCAGTAGCACCGACCACACCAGTGTGAGCAGCGGCTGGGCCAACTGCAACTGGCTGGCCCTCGGGATGCCGATCGCGGCCATGCCCCGGTACCAGACGACCAGGCCGAAGAACTGCGAGCCCGCCGCGACCCAGAGCAGTCCGGCCACGCTGTGCGCCGTCAGGTGCGGCGGCTCGTACGCCAGCGCCACCGCGGCGGCGGGCGCGGCGAGCGGCAGACACAGCACCAGCGCCCAGCCGATGACCTGCCACCCCGGCATGACCCGGGCCAGCCGGCCGCCCTCGGTGTAGCCGGCCGCGCACACCAGCAGCGCCGCGAAGAGGTACAGATCGGCGGCGGTGAGCGCGCCGCCGCTCTGCTGCACCGCGAAGGCGACCACCGCCGCCGCGCCCACGAGCGCCGCCGTCCAGAACGTGCGGGAGGGACGGGTGCCCATGCGCAGGGCGGAGCAGAGCGCGGTCGTCAGCGGCAGCAGGCCGACGACCACGGCGGCGTGCGCGGTGGTCGAGGTCTGCAGGGCGAGCGTGGACAGCAGCGGGAAGCCGACCACGACCCCGGCGGCGACGACCGCGAGGCCCGGCCAGTGGCGGCGGCCGGGCAACGGGACGCGCAGCGCCAGCAGACAGCCGCCCGCGATCAGCGCCGCGAGGACCGTACGCGCCGCGATCAGGGCCCAGGGGCTGAAGCCCTCCAGGCCCCAGGCGGTGGCGGGGAAGGTGAGGGAGAAGGCGACGACACCGAGGGCGGCCTGGAGGGTGCCGGCGGTTGTCGTCGTCCCGGCCGGAGCGGTGACCGCTATCCGGGTCGGCGCGGTAGCGCTACTCTGTGCTCTCATGCAAGAGCGTAGCAGCGTCGGTGATCTGGCAGAACAGCTGCGAAGGGAGCTGGACCGCTACTCGCCGGGAGGAAAGCTCCCGTCGAGCCGTGCCCTCGTCGAGCGGTTCCGGGTGAGCCCGGTGACCGTCTCGCGGGCCCTGGCGCAACTGGCCGCCGAGGGGCTGGTGGTCACCCGGCCCGGCGCCGGAGCCTTCCGCGCCCGGCCGCGTCCCACCGCCGCTGTCGCCGGAGACACCTCCTGGCAGGAGGTCACCCTCAGCGCGGACGGCGCCGCCGACCTCGTACCGCGCTCGGTCGACGCCTCCGGCGTCCTGGTCTCGCTCGCCGCCCCGCCGCCCGGTGTCGTGGAGTTCAACGGCGGCTATCTGCACCCCTCGCTGCAGCCGGAGCGGGCGATGGCCGCGGCGCTGTCCCGGGCGGGCCGCCGCCCGGGAGCCTGGGGGCGGCCGCCGACGGAGGGGCTACCGGAGCTGCGGGAGTGGTTCGCGCGCGGCATCGGCGGTGCCATCACGGCCGCCGAGGTGCTGATCACCTCGGGCGGCCAGTCCGCGCTGACCACGGCACTGCGCGCGCTCGCCCCGCCCGGGGCGCCCGTCCTCGTCGAGTCGCCCACCTACCCGGGCATGCTGGCGATCGCCCGCGCGGCCGGTCTGCGGCCGGTCCCGGTACCGGTGGACACGGACGGCGTGAAACCGGCCCTGCTGACCGACGCCTTCCGAGCGACCGGGGCCCGGGTCTTCGTCTGCCAGCCGCTCTTCCAGAACCCCACCGGCGCCGTGCTCGCCCCCGACCGGCGCGCGGAGGTGCTCCGGATCGCGCGCGAGGCCGGTGCGTTCGTCATCGAGGACGACTTCGTACGACGGCTCGTGCACGAGAGCGCGGGGCCGCTGCCGCGTCCGCTGGCCGCAGACGACCCCGACGGAGTCGTCGTGCACGTCTGCTCGCTGACCAAGGCCACCTCACCCAGCTTCCGGGTGAGCGCGCTCGCCGCCCACGGCCCTGTGCTGGAGCGGCTGCGCGCCATCCAGATCGTCGACACCTTCTTCGTCCCCCGGCCGCTCCAGGAGGCGGCGCTCGAACTGGTCGGCTCGCCCGCTTGGCCCCGCCATCTGCGCGCCATCTCCGCGGAGCTGAAGGCCCGCCGCGACACGATGACCTCCGCCCTCCGCCTCGACCTCCCCGAACTCTCCCTCCCGCACATCCCCTCGGGCGGCTACCACCTCTGGCTGCGCCTCCCCGACGGCACCGACGAGGCCGCTCTGACGGCCGCCGCCCTCCGCGCCGGCGTCGCGATCACGCCCGGCCGCCCGTACTTCAGCGCCGAGCCTCCTGCCGGGCACGTGCGGTTGAGCTTCGCGGCGGTGGCGGGGACGGGGGAGATCGCGGAGGGGGTACGGCGGCTTCGTAGGGCTTGTGACGAGGTGCTCTAGGCGCGGGGGACCGGGGGGAAGTGGGAGACCACCCTATGGCCGCGCGAGAGGGGCACCATGGCCTCCGGCGTGATGCCCAGATAGCCGTTGCACTCGACCATCAGAGACCAGTCGCCGACCGTGGTGAACGCCCCGTGCCCGGCGCCCAGCGCGTGCACCGCCGGCTGTCCCCACGGTCGGCCGGTTCCGGCCCACCCTGGGTAACTCCCAGGCAACACCTCTTGACCTGCGCACTTCCGCGACTCACCATCGCCGCATGCAACTACGGGTCACCTTCGTCGCCGCCGCGCGCAGCTCCCCGCTGCTGGCGGAGCGCTTCGCGGACGACCGTCCGCTGGACCAGGCCGGCTGGGACGAGGTGCAGCGCGTCGCCCAGGGCCTGATCCCGCTCGCGGCGGCCGAGCTGCGCTACTGCTCGCCGACTCCGCGCAGCCGCGCCACAGGCGATGCCCTCGGGTACTCACCGCTGGTGCAACTCGCCCTGCGGGACTGTGACATGGGGCGCTGGAACGGGCTGACGCTCGGCGAGGCGATGGCCCGTGAGCCGGAGGCCGTGGACGCCTGGCTCGCCGACCCGCAGGCCACCCCGCACGGCGGGGAGTCCCTGCTGGCCTTCATCTCCCGCGTCGGGAACTGGCTCGACACCCGGCCCGTCGAGGACGGCGGCCGCATCGTCGCCGTGGCCGAGCCGTCCGTGATCCGCGCGGCCCTGGTGTACGCCCTGAAGGCGCCGCCCGCGACGTACTGGAACATCGACGTCCGCCCCCTGTCGACGACGACCGTCACCGGCCGGGCAGGGCGCTGGAGCCTCCGCTTCGACGGGGTGTCCGCTCAGTCTTCCCGGGCGTAGTCGGGATGACCGTTCAGCCCTCGCGGGTGTAGTCAGGAGACCGCTCAGCCCTCCGGGGTGTAGTCAGGAGACCGCTCAGCCCTCGCGGGCGTACTCGGTGATGAGGACGAGGTCCTTGGCAGGTCCGCCCACCCGCCACACAGTCCGCCAGTGATCCTGGTTGCGCACGGTGAACTCGCCCTGGTAGAGGTCCGCCGAGCACGGATGGTCGGCCAGGTGCCGGCCGGAGGCCAGGTCCAGGTCGTGGAAGGGGCGGCCGTCGGCGAAGCGTACGGCCGCCGTGCCCGGTGAGTCCCCGGGCAGGAAGCGCAGCGTGCGTTCGGCGGGACGCGGGACGCCCAGCCAGGTGAAGGTGCCGGACTCGTGGTGCAGCAGCCCGCCTCCGTCCAGCGAGCCCAGTGAGTCCAGTGCGCCCAGTGAGTCCAGTGGGCCGAAAACCGTCGCACCGCTGAAGCGACCCTGTGCGCCACTCGCCAGATCCCGCACCGACCGCTCCACCCGCCAGCGCCCGGCCAGATACGCCAGCACGTCCGGCACCGGCCAGAACTCGCCCATCCCGTTGCGTCCCTCGTCCCATCCGTTGCTGCGCGAACCATTGACGCGTCCTTGTCCCCTACCTATCTTGCCGTTCGAAGTGCTGATCATCGTCCGATATACCGAACAGTCGTACACCTGACAACTCCCATACCTGAGCCGCGGAGTATCCATGTCACGCACGCGCACCCGCTGGAGACTAGGTCTCACGGCCACCGCCTTCGTGGTGGCGGCCGGCCTCGTCCCGGCCCCCGCACACGCCGAGGACGTCACCGACTACGCGATCACCGTCGACCCGAGTGTCCAGGGCGCGAAGATCGACGACACGATGTACGGCGTCTTCTTCGAGGACATCAACCGGGCCGCGGACGGCGGCCTGTACGCCGAGCTCGTGCAGAACCGGTCCTTCGAATACTCCACCGCCGACAACACCTCGTACACGCCCCTCACCTCCTGGGCGGTCGACGGCACCGGCCAGGTCGTGAACGACGACGGCCGGCTCAACGAGCGCAACCGCAACTACCTCTCCCTGGGCGCCGGTTCGTCCGTGACGAACTCCGGCTACAACACCGGCATCCACGTGGAGCAGGGCAAGAAGTACGACTTCTCGGTGTGGGCCCGCGCGGCCGGCGGCGCCGCCCTCACGGTCACCCTCCAGGATGCCGACGGCCCGCTGGCCACCGCCCGCAAGGTGACCGTGCGGAAGGACAGCTGGGCCAAGTACACCGCCACCTTCACCGCGACCCGCACCAGCAGCAACGGCCGCCTCACCGTCGGCTCCGCCGCCGCGGCGGCCCTGGACATGGTGTCCCTGTTCCCGCGCGACACCTACAAGCATCAGCCGAACGGCCTGCGCAAGGACCTCGCCGAGAAGGTCGAGGCCCTCCACCCGGGCTTCCTGCGCTTCCCCGGCGGCTGTCTGGTCAACACCGGCTCCATGGAGGACTACAGCGAGGCCTCCAACTGGCAGCGCAAGCGTTCCTACCAGTGGAAGGACACCATCGGCCCGGTCGAGGAGCGCGCCACCAACTCCAACTTCTGGGGCTACAACCAGAGTTACGGCCTCGGCTACTACGAGTACTTCCGCTTCGCCGAGGACATCGGCGCGATGCCCCTGCCCGTCGTCCCGGCGCTGGTGACCGGCTGCGGCCAGAACAGGGCCACCGACGACGAGGCGCTGCTCAAGCGGCACATCCAGGACGCCCTCGACCTCGTCGAGTTCGCCAACGGGCCCGTGACGTCGACCTGGGGCAAGAAGCGCGCGCAGATGGGCCACCCCAAGCCCTTCCACCTCACCCACATCGGGGTCGGCAACGAGGAGAACCTGCCGGTCGAGTTCATGGCCCGGTTCAAGCAGTTCCGCGCCGCCATCGAGGCGAAGTACCCCGACATCACCGTCGTCTCCAACTCGGGCCCGGACGACACCGGTCAGACCTTCGACACGGCCTGGCAGCTCAACCGCGAAGCCAAGGTCGACATGGTCGACGAGCACTACTACAACAGCCCGCAGTGGTTCCTGCAGAACAACAACCGCTACGACTCGTATGACAGGAACGGCCCGAAGGTCTTCCTGGGCGAGTACGCCTCACAAGGCAACGCCTTCAAGAACGGCCTCGCCGAAGCGGCGTTCATGACCGGCCTGGAGCGCAACGCCGACATCGTCAAACTCGCCTCCTACGCCCCGCTGTTCGCCAACGAGGACTATGTGCAGTGGCGCCCGGACATGGTGTGGTTCAACAACCACGCCTCCTGGAACTCCGCCAACTACGAGGTCCAGAAGCTGTTCATGAACAACGTCGGCGACCGCGTGGTGCCCTCCGAGGCCACCGGCACCCCGTCGCTGCTGGCCCCCATCACCGGCGCCGTCGGTCTGTCGACGTGGGCGACCAGTGCGGCGTACGACGATGTGAACGTCACCGACGCCGACGGGAACACGCTGCTCACCGACGACTTCTCCGGTGACGCCTCGAAGTGGACCCACACCGGTGGCGGCAGCTGGAGCGTCCAGGACGGGCAGTACGTCCAGACCGACGCCGCCGCCGAGAACACCATGGTCTCGGCAGGTGACCCGAATTGGCACGACTACGACATGCACGTGAAGGCCACCAAGAAGTCCGGCAAGGAGGGCTTCCTCGTCGCCTTCGGCGTCAAGGACACCGGCAACTACTACTGGTGGAACCTGGGCGGCTGGAACAACACCCAGTCCGCCGTCGAACAGGCCGTGGACGGCGGCAAGTCGACGCTCATCTCCAAGGCCGGGTCCATCGAGACGGGCCGCGCCTACGACATCGACATCAAGGTGCGGGGCCGTCAGGTCACCCTGTACCTCGACGGCAAGGAGTGGGGCAGCTTCAAGGACGACAAGCCGGCCGAGCCGTTCCGGCAGGTCGCCACCTTGGACAAGAAGACGGGTGACCTGATCGTCAAGGTCGTCAACGCCCAGTCGTCGGCGGCCCGTACGGCGATCGACCTGGGCGGCGCGAAGGTCGCGTCCAAGGCCAAGGTCACCACGCTGACGGCCGACCCGAACGCGGTCAACAGTGAGACTCAGACGCCGGTCGCCCCGGCGACGTCGACCTTCTCGGGGGTCGCGAAGAAGTTCACGTACACCTTCCCGGCGAACTCCATCACCTTCCTGCGGATCAAGCAGAGGTAGCCGGCCGGTACCCGTGTGGGCCGCCGTCCCGGCGGCGGCCCACATTAACTTGCGGATAATGTGCGAGACAGTTTTTGTTCACCCGGCGGTAACGGACATCGTGCAAAAGGCCCGTGCGCGCATTCGGAATTCACTTCATCTCTTTCCAGCGGCGGCACAACCAATCGGAATCAAGGCCCGTCTAAGTCGGCGAATCGACGCCGCGCGCGGGGGTGACCTCCCCGGATGAGACGCCGTGCGTCCCGAATGCTCTGGGGGGCCTGCCGAGTATGGATTGCTCGACCCTGCACATAGCCGTATTCCGAAGTGGACTCGCTCACTGGAACGCACGGTGACGACCGACCAGGGACTTCGGCCTCCCATACCCGCGCCGGACCTGCCCGCCGCTCCGCCGTCCGGCCCGGCTCACGACCGCCCCCGGCGCCTGCGCCTGCCGCGCCCGACCGGACCGAGGCAGGCCGCCGCCCTGCTCGCGGTGCTGGTCACGGTCACCGCGTTCTGCGCCGCCGACGTCGTCGCCCGCAGCTTCCCCTTCGGCCCCCGCACCCGCACCGTCAACGACCTGGGCAACCAGTACGTGCCGTACCACGCACACCTGTGGGACCTGCTGCACGGAAGGGCCGACGGCGGTCTCCTCGTCAACTGGCAGTCCGGATTCGGCGCGAGTTTCCTCCCCGACCTCGGTACGTACCTCACCAGCCCGTTCGCCCTGCTCGTGGCGGTGTTCCCGCGGGACGAGATCGACCTCGCGGTGTATGTGATCACCGTGCTGAAGCTGGCGTGCGCCGGCGCCGCCATGGCCTGGCTGCTGCTGAGCCTGCGGCCCGGCCGCTGGTGGGCGGCGGGGCTCCTGGGCGCGTCCTACGCCCTGTGCGGCTGGACCGTGGCGAGCGCCGTGTACAACGTGATGTGGCTCGACGGCCTCATCGCCCTGCCGCTGCTGTGCCTGGTCGGCGAATGGGTGCTGAACGGACGGCGCCCGGTCGTCGGGGTGGTGGTCGTGGCGGCCGCCTGGATCGCCAACTTCTACACGGCGTACATGGCCACCATCGCCGCATGTCTCGTGCTGCTCCTGCGGCTGTGGCTCTCCGAACTCCCGCGCCGCCGGAGGCTCGCCGCGGCGGGCCGTGCCGGCCTGACCGTCGGCCTCGGCATGGGCCTGGCCGCACCGCTGGTGGCGGTGGTGTACTTCGGCACCACGCACGCCTCCCCGGGCAGATTCAGGGACTTCACGCCGGTGGCGACTCAGGACCTGCTGGCCCGCCTGCTGCCGACGACGTACAGCTTCAGTTCGCCGGCCCTCTACGTGGGCACCACGGCACTGCTGCTCGCCCTCGCCCTGCCCTTCCACCGGGCAGCTCCCAGGCAGGTGCGCACCGGCTGGACGCTGCTGGTGATCGTGGTGACGCTGTCGATGCAGTGGGGTCCGACCCAGCTGTTCTGGCACGCTTTCGCCGCACCGCAGGGCAGTTCGTACCGCCAGGCCTTCGTGCTGTGCGCGCTGCTGGTGATCGCGGCGTGGCACTCGCTCTCGTACGGCCCTCCCGACCGGCGCGCGCTGTGCGCGGCGGGCGCGCTGCTCGCACTGATCGTCGCCCTCGCGAGCCGGAGTGACCTGGTGCGCTCCTTCGCGTGGCCGGTGCTGCTCCTGGCCGCCGTGGGCGCGTTGGTCGGGCTGGCCCTGCTCAGCCGTACGGACGGGGAACGTCCCCTCGGTGACGGGCGCCGCAGCGTGCCGGCCGTGTTCGCCGTGGTGCTGCTCCTCGGCACGCAACTCGGCGAGGCCACCGCGACTTCCGCCGTGGCCACCCGGATGAGGCTCGGGCACATGGACGACTACGCGCCCTGGGGAGACCGGCGGCAGCAGCAGGCGGAGGCGATCGCGCAGGTCGACGGCTGGCCCCGGTACCGTACCGACCCGGGCCGGGAGCAGACGGTCGGCAACGACCCGCTGCTGGTGGGCGGCCAGGGCGCCCAGTACTACAGCAGCCACACCTCCGACCTGCTCTTCCGCACGCTCACCGCCCTCGGGGGTGGCTGGACATCGGGAGGCCGCAGTCTGCAGAGCCTGGACAACGCCGTCACGGACGTGATCTTCTCCGTCGGCGCGCGGGTGCACTCCCCGCCGGACCCGCACCAGAACTGGTTCCCGCAGGACGGCAGCCGAGTGACCGTGACCCGGCAGGACGTACCACCGCTGGTCACGGTTCGGCCCTCCGGCCCCTCCGCGCGCACGAACGTTTCTGCCTTCGGGGCGTCTCCGTACCGCAACCAGGAGCTGCTGCTGGGCACCCGTGTCTACACCGTGCCCCGCCTCACGGTGGGGACCGGCGCCGGAAAGCGGACGATCACGGCCCAGTGCCCGGCGGACAGCGAGGTGTACCTGTGGGCACCGCACTTCGCGGGCACCGCACGGCTCACCGGCGACTCCGCCCGTGGCCTGACCGGTCGGTTCCGGTCGGACCGCAACGGCAGCAAGATCGCCGCCATGCAGCGGCTCGGCGCGGTCCCGGAGTCCGGACGCCTGCGGATCGAGCTGTCCCCCAACGGGACGGGCACCGTCCCGGACGGCGCGGTCGGCTGCCTGGACACCGCCCGGCTGCGCACCACCGTCGAACGGCTCAAGGCGACCGGCGCCACCGAGGTGACCGTCTCCGGTGACACGATCCGGGCGGAACTCCCCGCCGGCAGCACGGGGACCGCCGTCGTCGCGGCCCCCCGGATCGCCGGTTGGCGCTGCGCCGCGGGCGACGCGCCCGCCGTACCCGCCAGGGAGTACTACGGGCTGATCGCCGTGCCCCTCGACGGCTCCTCGACCAGCGTCACCTGCACGTTCCACCCGCC
Organism: Streptomyces sp. SA15; assembly: GCF_002291145.1. GTDB lineage: Bacteria > Actinomycetota > Actinomycetes > Streptomycetales > Streptomycetaceae > Streptomyces. The sequence continues at coordinate 28,835 of NZ_NTGE01000045.1, read as the reverse complement.
CGGTCTGCGGCTGGGCACGGTGGTGGGGGGTGCCTCGCTCCTGACCCTGATCCTGCTGTGCGTCCTCACCGCCGTCCGCCGACGGCGCCGATTCCACGTGGGGCGAACGACCCTCATTTCTTGATGCGAATGGAGGGCAACCACCGCAGTGCTGGGCCGAGCTTGTGTGGTGGGCGGACCTCAACTCTTGACGGCCTCCGCGATCTGCAGTGCGGCCTGGGCGGGCGTGAGGTGCGTGGTGTCGACGACCTCGGCCTCGTCGTGCAGCCACGTGCGGGCCGCCTCGGCGTAGGGCTCGAGGTACTTGAGACGGAATGGGGAGTTGGGGCCGAGAACGGTGTCACTCGCGATGCGTCCGCGGAGGGTGTCCTGGTCGGCGTGGAGGACGAAGTGCCGTACCGGAATGCCATGGTGGGCGAGGCCCGTGCTGATCTCGCGCCAGTACTGCTCGACCAGGACAGTCATGGGCATCACCAGGGTGCCGCCGGTGTAGTCGAGTACGCGGCGGGCGGTCTCGACGACGAGCGGCCGCCACGGCGGCCAGTGCTGGAAATTGTCCGTCTCGGGCAGCCCCGGCGTGATGTCCATGAGCGTCTCGCCGACCTTCTCGGCGTCGAATACCCGTGAATCCGGGATGAGTGGCTGCACGAGCGCACTGGTCGTCGTCTTGCCTGCGCCGTGAGTGCCGTTGAGCCATACGATCATGGGCCCGACGCTAGCGGTGGGTGGCCCGCGGGCCGGTGCCGATCACGTCACAGAACGGGCACAGCGGAAGACCGGTACGGCTTCGGCATCTCATCGGTGTGTAATTTTAGTTGGCGAATCATGGTCTGAGATGCGCAGGTCAGAAGCGCCGCGGCGCCGACGGGCCGGGGTGCCCGACGAGGTCTGTCATGTGTCCAGGACGCGTCTGGCGCTGGGGCTGCTGGACCGGCTGGCAGCGCAGGGGCGGAGGGTGCCGGTGATCGTGGCGGATGCCGGTTACGGCCGCAGCGTCTCCTTACGGCTCGCGCTGGAGGAACGCGGCTGGTCCTACGTCATGGCCGTCGATCCCAAGGAGATCGCCCGGCCCTCAACCGCCGAACTCATCAGCCCGGCTACGGCGGGCTGGGCCGCCCACGCTGCCCCGTTACCGCGACGGCGCACGACCGCTTCCTGGCCTCATCGAAGGGTCCGCAGCGGCAGCACTCCGTCCCAGGAACGTCCGTGCGGATGCCTCTGCTGACCGAGCGGGCCAGCGCGTTCGTCGGACACTTCCTCATCGACGCGGCCAAGGCCGAGGAGCTGATGCCGGAAACCGACGTTCGCCCCGTTCTTGTCACCCCGGAACACGCACTGAGAACGTGCCGGTGGCCTCGATCACCGAGGCAGACCAACTCGCCGGCAGCGGCTCGTACATCGTCCACATCGCCGTGGACAGTGCTCAGGCGCTCTGGGTCGGACGCGACGTTCTCGGCTTTCCCAAGGTCATGGCTGATGTCCAGTACTCGGACAGCGCTACCGAGCGGATCGCCGAGGTCAGCCAGGACGGCACCCCGATCTCCACTTTGGCGGTCGAGCGCCCGGACGGTCCGCACGAGACCCTCCGCCGCGACTTCCACTGCTACTCCGTCAGCCCCGTGGACAACGCGATGTACCACGTCCCGTACCAGCTCGAGGTGACCGCCACGACCCTGCCGGGCCCCGGCCACGCTCGGCTCGTGCTCGGCTCGCACCCGGTCGCGGACGAGCTGCGGGAGCTCGGTATCTCGGCACAGTCCGTCGGCGCGATCTTCGTGCCCCAGTACGCCTTGGTGTCGAACCTTCCCGACAAGGTGGTCCCGCTGCCGGAGTGGACGGAATGGCGCAGCGCGTACCGCACCGAGCTCGACCCCATCGGAACGGGGTCCGCGGGTTCATGAACGGCGCCCAGGCACTGATGCGAACGCTGGTCGATGCCGGCGTGACCACGTGCTTCACCAACCCCGGCACATCGGAGATGCACTTCGTTGCCGCCTTGGACTCCGAGCCGAACATGCGTGCCGTTCTCGCTCTGTTCGAAGGTGTGGCGACGGGCGCCGCGGACGGATATGCGCGCATGGCCGGTCGCCCCGCGGCGACGTTGCTGCACCTCGGGTGCGGAATCGGGAACGGGCTCGCCAACCTGCACAACGCCCGTAAAGCCAAGGTGCCGTTGATCAACATCGTCGGCGATCACGCTACGCACCACGTTCAGCACGACACCCAGTTGCAGTCCGACATCGAGACCGTCGCTCGTAACGTCTCCCATTGGGTTCGGACCTCGCAGTCCGCGCAGGAACTGGGTCGCGACGCCGCCGAGGCGATCGAGGCCGCTCACGGGTCACCCGGGCAGGTCGCCACATTGATCCTGCCCGCTGACGTCTCGTGGAACGAGGGCGCCGAGCCATGCGCACCGCTGTCGGTGACGCCACCGTCAGCGGTGCCGACGACGTCGATCGAGCGGGTCGCCGCGGCCCTGGCGAGCGGTCAGAAGACCGCATTGCTTCTGGGCGGCCGCGACTTCGAGCAGACGCCCTGCGCCTGGCGACCCGGATAGCGGAAGCAACCGGGGCGACACTCCTCGGCGAGGTCTTCCCGACCCGGTGGGAGCGTGGGGCCGGCGTTCCACAGGTACAACGCCTTGCCTACCTCGCCGAGTTCGCAGCGACGCAACTCGAGGGATTTGACCACCTGTTGCTCGTCGATGCCAAGGCACCGGTGTCCTTCTTCGCCTACCCGGGCAAGGAGAGCTATCTCGTTCCCGACGGGTGCGAGGTCCATGAGCTGGTCGCACCCACCGACGACATTCAAGGGACCCTGGAGGCGCTCGCGGATGCCGTGGATGCGCGGGAGGTCGAACCACCGGTCGCGCGGCCATTCCGGCCGGACAAGCCGACGGGACCGCTCACCGCGGACAAGGTCTGTCAGGCAATCGGCGCTGTGTTCCCCGAACGCGCGATCATCTCCGACGAGTCGAACACCTCGGGGCTGTCCCTGAGTGCGCACACCGCAGGGGCGCCACGCCACGACGTACTCACTCTGACAGGTGGTGCGATCGGCCAAGGGCTCCCGGTCGCCGTCGGCGCGGCTGTCGCCCGCCCGGATCGTCCGGTCTTCGCGCTCGAAGGCGACGGATCCGCGATGTACACGATCCAGTCCCTGTGGACCATGGCGAGGGAGCAGCTCGACAGCACCGTCGTGATCTTCAACAACCGCTCCTACGCGATCCTCAACCTCGAACTCCAAAGGGTCGGCGCTGGGGCAGCGGGCCCCAAGGCGAAAGCGCAGCTGGATCTGGGAGATACCCACCTCGACTTCGTTCAGATCGGCGAAGGGTTCGGTGTGCCCTCGGTCCGCGTCGATACTGCCGAGGAACTCAATGAGGCACTCGAGCGGGCGATTGCCGAGCCCGGGCCACACCTCGTGGAGGTCGTCGTACCCTCGTTGGCTATCTGAGCGTGGAGGCGCTGGGATGAAGGTTCACCACCTCAACTGCGGCAGCATGCGGCCGTATGGGGCGCCGGACGGGCTGGTCTGTCATGTGCTGCGCGTCGAGACCGGGACGGGTCTGGTGTTGGTCGATACCGGTCTGGGTTCTGCTGTACGGCGCCGAGCCGGCCAAGGGGTTCGGTCCCTCACGCCACTTCATCCGCCCGGACTTCGATGAGGCTGAGTCGGCGATCCGGCAGGTCGAGCGGCTCAGGTTCGACCCGAAAGACGTGCGCGACATCGTGCTGACCCATTTCGATGCCGACCACACCGGCGCCCGCGTCCGGCCGTGCTGCTCGCCCCCAACCGGCCGATGGGGGCGATCTCACGCTGGCTGAGGGCGGCTCGCGCCGTGTGCGGCGTGCAGGTCTCGGCAGGGGTGTCGTTCGCCGCGCTCGCGCGCTCGTCATGAGGGCGGTGTACGAAACCGTCCACGGTGACCGTGCGCCCGAGGAAACTCCATCCGAACCTGATCGGCCGCCGACCTTGCAGCCCCGCGTGTACGTCGAGCCGACCGTGGGCGGTGACTGGCGGCGTCGGGGCCGTTGACTGGACGCCTTTAGATGTCTATCGTAATCTAAATCGGCCGACCCTTCGTCCCGGCCTTTCCTTCACCAGCCCAGAAATGAGATCCACCTCATGAGCACGCAGAACAAGAGCGCCGTCGTCACCGGCGCGTCCGCCGGCCTGGGTACCGCCTACGCGCAGCGGCTCGCCGACCGGGGCTACGACCTGATCCTGGTGGCCCGGAACACCGCGCGGCTGGAAACGCTGGCATCGGACATCCGCAGCCGCACGGGCCGCGCTGTGGACGTCGTCACCGCCGACCTCACCGATGCGGCGCAGATCTCCGTGGTCGAGGAGCGTCTGCGGACCGACGAGAGCATCGAGGTACTGATCAACAACGCCGGCGGGGCGCTGTTCACCCCGCTGACAACCTCTGACGCGGCGGCCTCCGAGGCACTGATCAACCTCAACGTGACCTCGCTGACCAGGCTGACCACCGCGGTCCTGCCGGGCCTGACGGCCCGCGGGCGCGGCACCGTGGTGAACATCTCCTCCGCTCTGGCTCTCAACATCCTGCCCGTCAGCGCCGTCTACAGCGGCACCAAGAGCTACGTGCTGACGTTCACCCAGGCCCTGCAGCAGGAACTCGCCGAGAGCCCCGTCACGGTGCAGGCCGTACTGCCGGGCGCTGTCCGCACGGAGCTCTGGGACGGCTCCGGCGTCGACCTCGCGGCGTTCCCCGACGAGTGGATCATGAGCGTGGACGACGCCGTCGACGCGGCGCTCGCCGGCCTCGACGCCGGGGAGCCCGTCACCATCCCGTCGCTGCCGGAGATCAGCGACTGGGAGTCGTTCGAGAAGGCGCGTCAGGCGCTCGTCCCGAACCTGTCGCAGCGGGTCCCGGCCGATCGCTACCGCGGCTGAACGCAGCACCGATTGTGGTGCCGGAGTTTCTTTGTGACGACGGCATGGCCGGTGCCACACACGACCGAGGCGTCCTCCGGCGTGGGGAGGACCGACACGCTCGGCCTCCTCCCCTCGCCCGTACAAACAGCCGGGGCCCGGCACTGCGACTGGCGGCGCTCATGTGCGCTGCAAGCTCCTGAGCACCGTCGACTGCCCCTCCCCGCAGTCTGCCTTCCACGGCGGAAGGTCACCGGGCCCATCATGCGGTCACCGCGTACGCGGTACTCGCGGCAGCCCGCCACCCCGCAGCCCCCCACTCACCCTTGATCTGAGGAATTACCCATGCTCAACGCCCTGTGGAACCCGATCGTCGCCGGGGAGATCTCCCTGCCGCACCGGCTGGCCATGGCCCCCTGACACGGAACCGGTCCACCCCGAACGGCGTACCGACCGAGCTGAACGCCGAGTACTACGCCCAGCGCGCCTCGCACGCCCTCATCATCACCGAGGGCACCCAGCCCTCCGCCGACGGCCAGGGCTACCTGCTCACCCCCGGCATCTACTCCGAGGAGCACATCGCCGGGTGGCGCAAGGTCACCGACGCCGTACACAAGGTCGACGGACGCATCGTCATCCAGCTCATGCACGCCGGACGGATGTCCCACCCCGACAACACCCCTCACCACCGGCAGCCGGTGGCCCCCTCCGCGGTCCAGCCGGCGGGCGCCATGTTCACCGCGTCCGGCCTCCAGGAGATGCCGGTACCGCGCGAACTGTCCACCGAGGAAGTCGCCACCACGGTCGACGACTACCGCCGCGCCGCCGCGGCCGCCATCGCGGCCGGCGCTGACGGCGTCGAGATCCACAGCGCCAACGGCTACCTTCCGCACCAGTTCCTCGCCACCAACACCAACCAGCGCACCGACCAGTACGGCGGCTCCATCGACAACCGCATCCGCTTCGCCGTCGAGGTCGCCACCGCCGTGACCGACGAGATCGGCGCCGGCCGCACCGGCATTCGGATCTCTCCCGGCAACCCCTTCAACGACATCGCCGAGAGCGACACCCACGAGCTGTACCCCGCCCTCGTACGTGCTCTCGCCCCGCTCGACCTCGCCTACCTGCACATCGTCCACGGCGGCGACGACGAACCCCTGCGCACCCTCCGCAAGCTGTGGCCGACCAGGCTGGTCCTCAACCGGGCCGGCACGGACATCCCCACCCGCGCGAAGGACGTCGAAGACGGCCTCGCCGACATCGTCACCGTCGGCACGATGGCCCTCGCCAACCCCGACCTCGTCGAGCGCGTACGCACCGGCGCGCCGCTGAACACCCCCGATCCCGAGACCTTCTATGGCGGCGGAGAGGCCGGCTACACCGACTACCCCACCCTCACCGCCTGACAAACCCCGGGCGATACCGGTCCTGGCGGGCCGGTATCGCCGGGATGGCCCCATGGAGGTGCCACGTGTCTGATCACGCTGCGGTTGAACTGAGCCCGGAAGCCATCGAATTCGCGGACTTCATGGCCGGACTGGTGATTCCCCAGTCCGAGGTGGATGCGATTCGCACCCGGGTGGAGAGCGTCCAGCTCACGGCCCGGGAGCCGGAAGGCGTCACCTATCGGGAGGTGGACGCGGGTGGCGTTCTGGGCATCTGGTGCGAACCGGTCGACGCCAATACCGACTACGTCCTCCTGCACACTCACGCCGGGGGCTCCGTTCTGGCGTCGGCACACGTCGACCGGAAGCTCGCCGGCCATATCGCCAAGGCCGCCGGGGCCCCCGTGCTCGTCCTGGACTTCCGGCGCGCACCGGAACACAAGTACCCCGCTCAGGTGGACGACGCGGAGGCGGCCTTCACCTGGCTGCTCTCCGAAGGGTATGAGCCCGGAAACATCATCACGATCGGCCACTCGATCGGCGGGTTCATCGCCGTCGCCCTGGCGCTTCGCCTCCGCGACAAGAAGCAGCCCCTGCCCGGCGCCATCGTGTCGATCTCTCCCTGGTGCGACCTCGAGATCGCCAACGAGACCATGGCGACCAACGCCGGGACGGACAAGATCCTCAGCAAGGAACTGCTGGAGTTCTTCCGGGATGCCTGGATCGGCGGCACCGGCATCGAGTTCACGGACACCCGGATCAATCTGAACCGGGCAGACCTGAGCGGCCTGCCCCCGACCCTCGTCTCCTGGGGAACGTACGAGGTCCTGGCCGGCGAGGACGAGGAGTTCGCCGCCCGCGTCAAGGACGCCGGAATCGACACGACGACCGTGGTGGTCCCCGGAGGCCAGCACTCCTACGTCTACGGTGCCGGCCGCATTCCGGAGACGGAACCAGTGAGGACATGACAAGCAACCGACACCGACACCGACAGCGACATCCGCCCGTTTCGCATCGACATCGCGCAGGCCGACCTGGACGATCTCCACGACCGTCTCCGCCGGGTCCGGCTGCCCGACGCGATTCCCGGCACGGAGTGGGAGATGGGTGTCCCGGTCGACTACCTGGCCGAGTTGGCCGCTCGGTCGCATCAACCGGGCGGCCCTGTCCGCCCCCCGATTGCATAAACGTGCACCGATACGTATAGTCATGCCATCGAGCAGGAGGATGGACATGGTGGTACGCGCGGCGGTGGCCGGAGCGAGTGGATACGCGGGCGGAGAGCTCCTGCGTCTGCTCCTGACGCACCCCGAGGTCGAGATCGGCGCCCTCACCGGCAACTCCAACGCCGGGCAGAAGCTCGGCGCGCTGCAACCGCACCTGCTGCCGCTGGCCGACCGTGTGCTCCAGGAGACCAGCGGCGAGGTCCTCGCCGGACACGATGTGGTCTTCCTCGCGCTGCCGCACGGGCAGTCCGCCGCCGTCGCCGAGCAGCTCGGCCCGGACGTGCTCGTCGTCGACATGGGCGCCGACTTCCGGCTGAAGGACGCGGCCGACTGGGAGCGGTTCTACGGCTCCCCGCACGCCGGCACCTGGCCGTACGGCCTTCCCGAACTGCCGGGTGGCCGCGCCGCGCTGGAGGGGTCCAAGCGCATCGCGGTGCCCGGTTGCTACCCGACCGCCGTCTCGCTCGCGCTGTTCCCGGCGTACGCCGCCGGGCTCGCCGAGGCCGAGGCCGTGATCGTCGCCGCGTCCGGTACGTCCGGCGCGGGCAAGACGCCCAAGCCGAACCTGCTGGGCAGCGAGGTCATGGGCTCCATGTCGCCGTACGGCGTGGGCGGCGTCCACCGGCACACGCCCGAGATGATCCAGAACCTCAGCGGGGCGGCGGGGGAGCGGGTCTCCGTGTCCTTCACACCGACCCTCGCGCCGATGCCCCGCGGCATCCTCGCCACGTGCAGCGCGAAGGCGAAGCCCGGCGTCACCGCCGAATCCGTCCGCGCCGCCTACGAGAAGGCCTACGCCGACGAGCCCTTCGTCCACCTCCTGCCCGAGGGACAGTGGCCCGCCACGGCGTCCGTCTACGGTTCCAACGCCGTTCAGATACAGGTCGCGTACGACGCCGCCGCGCACCGCATCATCGCGATCAGCGCTATCGACAACCTGACCAAGGGCACCGCGGGCGGTGCCGTCCAGAGCATGAACATCGCCCTCGGCCTCCCCGAGGAGCTCGGTCTTTCCACGATCGGAGTCGCACCGTGAGCGTCACGGCAGCACAGGGATTCTCAGCGGCCGGAATCGCCGCCGGGATCAAGGAGAACGGCAACCCGGACCTGGCCCTCGTGGTCAACAACGGGCCCCGCCGCGCCGCCGCGGGCGTCTTCACCTCCAACCGCGTCAAGGCCGCGCCGGTGCTGTGGTCCGAGCAGGTGTTGAAGGGCGGTCAGGTCTCCGCCGTCATCCTCAACTCCGGCGGCGCCAACGCCTGTACCGGACCCAAGGGCTTCCAGGACACCCACGCGACCGCCGAGAAGGTGGCGGACGTGCTCGGTCACAACGCGGCCGAGGTCGCCGTCGCCTCCACCGGCCTCATCGGCATCCTGCTCCCGATGGACAAGCTGCTCCCGGGGGTCGAGACGGCGGCGCAGGCCCTGAGCGAGCACGGCGGCGAGAAGGCCGCCATCGCCATCAAGACCACCGACTCCGTCCACAAGACGTCCGTCGTCACCAAGGACGGCTGGACCGTCGGCGGCATGGCCAAGGGCGCGGGCATGCTCGCCCCCGGCCTCGCCACCATGCTCGTCGTCCTCACCACGGACGCCGACCTCGACAGCGACGTGCTGGACAAGGCTCTCCGTGCGGCGACGCGCACGACCTTCGACCGCGTCGACTCCGACGGCTGCATGTCCACCAACGACACCGTGCTGCTGCTCGCCTCCGGGGCCTGCGAAGTCACCCCGGAATACGCGGAGTTCGCCGAGGCCGTACGGACCGTCTGCGACGACCTCGCGCGGCAGCTGATCCGCGACGCCGAGGGCGCCAGCAAGGACATCAAGGTCGAGGTGATCAACGCGGCGAGCGAGGAGGACGCCGTGGAGGTGGGCCGTTCCATCGCCCGCAACAACCTCCTCAAGTGCGCCATCCACGGTGAGGACCCCAACTGGGGCCGCGTGCTCTCCGCGATCGGCACGACGAGCGCCGCCTTCGAACCGGACCGGCTGAACGTCGCCATCAACGGCGTCTGGGTGTGCGAGAACGGCGGTGTCGGCGAGGACCGCGAGAAGGTCGACATGCGCTACCGCGAGGTGCACATCGTCGCCGACCTCGCCGCCGGTTCCGAGACCGCCACCATCTGGACCAACGACCTCACCGCCGACTACGTCCACGAGAACAGCGCGTACTCGTCATGAGCACTACTCGCAAGCACACCGCCCTGCCCAAGGCCCAGATCCTCATCGAGGCGCTGCCCTGGCTGGTCCGGCACAACGGCAAGACCGTCGTCATCAAGTTCGGCGGCAACGCCATGATCGACGAGGACCTGAAGGCCGCGTTCGCCCAGGACGTGGTGTTCCTGCACCACGCCGGCCTCAAGCCCGTCGTCGTGCACGGCGGCGGCCCGCAGATCAGCGCGGCCCTCGACCAGCACGGCATCGTCAGCGAGTTCAAGGCGGGGCTCAGGGTCACCACCGAGGACGCCATGGACGTCGTACGGATGGTGCTGGCCGGGCAGGTCCAGCGCGAACTGGTCGGACTCCTCAACCAGCACGGCCCGCTTGCCATCGGCCTCACCGGCGAGGACGCGCACACCATCACCGCCACCAAGCACCAGCCCGAGATCGACGGCGAGTTGGTCGACATCGGGCGGGTGGGCGAGATCACCCAGATCGACACGGGCGCGATCGAGGCCCTGCTCGCCGACGGCCGTATCCCGGTCGTCTCGTCGATCGCCCGCTCCCAGGACGACGGACATGTCTACAACGTCAATGCTGATACGGCGGCTGCGGCACTCGCTGCTGCGCTGGACGCCGAAACCCTCATGGTCCTCACGGACGTCGAGGGCCTCTACGAGGACTGGCCGAACAGCGACGAGGTGATCAGCCGCCTCACCGCTTCCCAACTGGAGAAGCTGCTGCCGGACCTGTCCTCCGGGATGGTGCCGAAGATGGAGGGCTGCCTGCACGCCGTACGCAACGGCGTCACCACCGCCCGCGTCATCGACGGCCGGGTCCAGCACTCGATCCTGCTGGAGATCTTCACCGACGAGGGCATCGGCACGATGGTCGTGCCCGACGAGCAAGAGGGGGATGCCGTATGACCGCCAATGAGGAGCTCACCCAGCGGTGGCAGGGCGCGCTCATGAACAACTACGGCACCCCGCGGCTGCCCCTCGTGCGCGGCGAGGGCGCCAAGCTGTGGGACGCCGACGGCAAGGAGTACGTCGACTTCGTCGGCGGCATCGCGGTCAACGCGCTCGGCCACGCCCACCCCGCGGTCGTCGAGGCCGTCAGCAAGCAGATCGCCTCCCTCGGCCACGTCTCCAACCTCTTCATCGCCGAGCCGCCCGTCGCGCTCGCCGAACGGCTGCTGGAGCGCTTCGGCCGGGACGGCAAGGTGTTCTTCTGCAACTCGGGCGCCGAGGCCAACGAGGGCGCCTTCAAGATCGGGCGGCTGACCGGGCGGACCCACATGGTCGCCACCCAGGGCGGCTTCCACGGCCGCACCATGGGCGCCCTCGCGCTCACCGGCCAGCCCGGCAAGCAGGAGCCCTTCCTGCCGCTGCCCGGCGACGTGACCCACGTGCCGTACGGCGACGCACAGGCGCTGGCCGCCGCGGTCACCGAGGACACGGCCCTCGTCGTCATCGAGCCGATCCAGGGCGAGAACGGGGTGATCGTGCCTCCGGTCGGCTACCTCAAGGCCGCCCGGGCCATCACCGCCGCCACCGGCTCGCTGCTCGTCCTCGACGAGGTGCAGACCGGGATCGGCCGGACCGGGCACTGGTTCGAGTACCAGGCCCACGAGGGCGTCCTGCCCGACGTCGTCACGCTCGCCAAGGGGCTCGGCGGCGGACTGCCGCTGGGCGCCACCGTCGCCTTCGGACGGGCCGCCGAACTGCTCCAGCCGGGCCAGCACGGCACGACCTTCGGCGGCAACCCGATCGCCTGCGCCGCCGGACTCGCCGTCCTCGACACCATCGCCGCCGAGGGCCTGCTGGAGAACGTCAAGCGGCAGAGCGAGAAGCTGCGCGACGGAATCGAGTCTCTCGGTCACCCGTTGATCGATTATGTCCGGGGCGCCGGCCTCCTCCTGGGTATCGTGCTCACCGAGCCGCTGGCGCCGAAGGCGCAGCAGGCGGCTCAGGACGCCGGGTTCCTGGTGAACGCGCCCGCCCCCGAGGTCGTACGGCTGATGCCGCCGCTGAACCTCGGTGACGACGAAGTGGACGCGCTTCTTCAGGCGCTGCCCGGCATCCTGGACGTGGCCAAGGGGGACGGATGATCCGGGGAATGAGACGACGATGAGTCAGGCGCAGGATCACGAGACCGCGGGGCCTGCCGTGCCGCAGACCCGCACCGCGCGGCACCGCCGGATCGTGGACATCCTCAATCGGCAGCCGGTGAGGTCGCAGAGCCAGTTGGCGAAGCTGCTTGCCGACGACGGGTTGAGCGTCACTCAGGCGACGCTCTCCCGGGATCTGGACGAGCTGAACGCGGTGAAGATCCGTAATACCGACGGTGACCTGATCTATGCGGTGCCCAGCGAGGGGGGGTTCCGGACCCCTCGTGCGCCGTTGGGGGAGTCGGCGAAGGAGGAGCGGATGCGGCGGCTGTCCGCGGAGCTGTTGATCTCCGCGGAGGCTTCGGCGAATCTCGTGGTTCTGCGGACCCCTCCGGGGGCGGCGCAGTTTCTTGCGTCTGCGATTGATCAGGCCGAGCTGCACGACATTTTGGGGACCATCGCTGGTGACGACACGTTGTTGTTGATCAGTCGGGATCCGGTGGGGGGACAGGCGTTGGCGGATCACTTGTTGAGGTTGGCTCAGAACGGCCACTGAATGGGGTGGTGACTGTGGTGTGCCGACTGCGGGTGCGTTGTGGCTTGTCGCGCAGTTCCCCGCGCCCCTGGGTAGCTCCACTCAGCCCAGTCGAGATGCCAGGCCCCCTGTACACCTGACCTCGTCCCCTGCCGTGATCAGCAGCGCCTCCACGTCCGGCAGGGACTCGAGCCAGCGCAGGCCCTCCCGTGACCCCATCGCGAACGCTGCCGTCGCCCAGCAGTCCGCCCACGTCAGTTGGGGTGCCACTACGGTTACGGCCACGAGGTCGGTGACCGCCGAACGGCCGGTCCGGGGATCCACGATATGCGTGCCCCGCTCGGCCGTACCCGACGTGGCGACCGCCAGTTCGTCGACGCCCGCCGCCGAGATCACCGCCGCCAGTCCGCCCGGACGCAACGGGTCCGACACCCCCACCCGCCACGGCCGCTGCGCCCCGGGCGCGCCCAGCAGTTGCACGTCTCCGCCGCCGTTGACGCTCACTCCGCTCGCCCCGGCCTCCGCCAGCCGCCGTGCCGCCCGTTCGGCGGCCCAGCCCTTGACGATGCCGGTCGGGTCGAGGCGGCCCTCGTAGCGCATGCTGAACCAGCCGTCGCTCGTGCGCTCCGCCTCGGCGCCCAGTTCGAGCGCCTCGGCGACCAGGGGATCGCACTCCTCCACGGTCAGTTCACCGCGGGCAAGCCGGGAGACCTGGCTGTGCTCGCGGTAGGTGCTGAACACCTCGTCGACCCGGTGCAGGTCGGCGACGGCCTGCCGCAGGGCCGCCTGTATCGCGTCGGGATCCCCGCCGCGGACGTCGAAGGAGAAGACCGTCCCCATGACCTCCTCCGCATGACGTACCGCGGCGGGAGCTTGTGCCGAATCGGCCACCGTGTCAGCCACCGGCCTGGTCCAGGGCGGACTGCAGCGATTCCTTGTACCCGTTGCTGGTGTACGTGGCCCCGGAGACCGAGTCGATGTCCGCGCTGCCGGCCGCCACGGCCGCCTGGTTCAGCTTGGGTATGGACAGGGCCGTCTTCTGGTCGCTCTCCCCGCCCTTGGGTGCCTGGACCGCCTCGGCCTGGGTGATCTTCCCGCCGCTGACCGTGATACGGACCTGGACCGGACCGTACTGGGTCTGGGAGACGGAGCCGGTGACGGTACGGGCGGCCTGGGCGTTGCCCGAGCCCGAGCCCGAACCCTGGTCCTGGGACGCCCCCGACCCGCCCGCGGCCTTCGCCTTGTCCACGGCCGACTGCAGGGACTGCTGGTAGCCGGCGCTGGTGTACGTGGCTCCGGAGACCGCGTCGATCTGAGCGCTCTGTGCGGCGACCGCCGCCTGGTTCAGCTTGGGTACGGCATCGGCGGTGATCTGGTCGCTCTTGCCGCCCTTGGGCGCCTGGACCGTCTCGGCCTTGGTGATCTTTCCGCCCGCGACGGTCAGCCGGACCTGGACGGCGCCGTACTGCGTCTGGGCCGCGTCCCCGGTGACCGAGCCGCTCCCGGCGGGCTGGGCGCCGCCCTGCACCTGCTCCTGCGCCGGTGGCTGGTTCGCGGCTCCGCCCGCCGCCGACGCCGGGTCGGACGACGGCTTCAGCGACAGCAGCAGCACGACACCTGAGACGGTGGCGGCGGTCGCGAGCACGACACGTCGGATGGGGTGACTCTTCCTCATCGCTTCAACAGCTCCTGAATCCCGTCGCTCACATCTCGAACGACTCGTGATGGATGCGGCGGGCGGGCACACCCGCGCCGCGCAGTGCTTCGTACACGGACTGTGCGAACCCGGGCGGCCCGCACAGGAAGACGTCGTGCTTGTCGATGTCGGGCAGCTTCTGCCGCAGCCGCTCCGCGGAGATGTCCGGGCGCTCCCCGTCCGGGCTGTTGACCGCGTACATCAGCCGGGCACCGCGCTCGTCGGCGATGGCGGCCAACTCGTCCCACAGCGCCAGGTCCTGGGTGCTGTTGGCCCGGTAGAGCAGGGTGATGTCGCCGGACGCGCCGGGCAGCGTCTCGAACAGCGCCCGCATCGGGGTGATGCCGACGCCGCCCGCGACCAGCAGCACCTTGCCGCGGCTGCGGCGGGCGGCGGTGAGCGCGCCGTACGGGCCCTCGGCCCACACCTTGGTGCCGGGCGTCAGCTCGCGCAGCCGTTCGCTGTGGTCGCCGATCGCCTTCACCGTGATCCGCAGCATGTCGGGGCGCGGTGCCGCCGACAGCGAGTACGGGTGGGAGCTGAACCGCATGCCCGGCGCCAGGAACCGCCAGCGGAAGAACTGACCCGCCTCCGCGCCCATCCGGTGCAGCTTCTTCCCGCCGATCAGTACCGACACGATGCCCGGCGTCTCCTCGATGACCGCCTCGACACGCATCCGGTGCCGCAGGTTCAGCCGGATCGGGGTGAGGATCCGGTACCAGATCACCAGCGCTGTCACCGAGCCGTACAGCCCGTACCAGACGGTCTTCGCGGCCGGCTCGACGGCGAAGTCGTTGCCGGTGGTCAGCTGGTGCCAGAAGGTCAGGAACACCGCCGCGTACGTCAGCAGGTGCACGTGGTACCAGGTGTCGTACGGAATCCTGCGGCGGACCGGGCCGATCGAGAGCAGGCCGATGAAGAACAGCAGACCGGTGCCGATGGCGGCCTTGCCCATGTCCGGCAGCTGGTTGATGGAGTCGATGGTCTGCTGGACGATGTCGCCGAGACCCTTGCCGGCCTGGAGGGCGTAGCCCCACATGATCAGGAAGACGTGGGCGATGGTCAGACAGAGCGTGTAGCGACCGCTCATCGCGTGCCAGCGCGCCACCCGGTCGGAACCGACCCGGCGTTCCAGCGCGGGCACCCGGGCCATCTGGAGCACCACGAGGGCCATGAGATAGCCGGCGAGCAGACCGGTGATCCGGCCCGCGTTGAGGATCTTGCCGTTGTTGTCGCTGATGGACGGGGTATTGGCCCACCACAGCCACAGCACTCCGGCCGCGCCGGCCCAGACGGCGATCAGCAGGATGGTCGCAGGGGAGCGGCGCGGGCGGATGCGGCGCATCGTCTGGCGGCGGGCGGCGCGGCCGCCTGCGAGCGTGGTGGTCACGGTTCCTCCGGGAACGGGAGCAAGGGGGGTGGCGTGGTCCCTTGGCCCAGAGATACGTGTGAGGAGGCCGGTGTGTTCAGCCGTACGAACTCCTGCGCCGTTCAGTACCGGGTGATCGCCGTCGGCCCGCTCGCCGTTCCGATCGCGAGGTGCGGATTCCGCTCCGGATCGGCCCACTTGAGGATCCGCCGCATGGCGTCCGCCGACACCGACACACAACCGGCTGTCGCCCCGCGCCCGTTGACATGCAGGAAGATGCCGGCGCCCCGACTCCGCACAGGGCGCTCGTAGTTGAAGCCGATGACGAGCGCGTACGCGTACTGCGTGCCGTAGGAGATCAGGTGCTCGGCGTGGGCGGCCCGGCAGTCGGCGGCGCGGGGTTCCGTCCAGCGGTTGTAGGACCGCGAGTCCTTGTCCTGGCACCACCAGGAGTTCTCGCGCACGAGCCGGTATTTGTACGCCGTCCCGCGCGGCGCCGCCTTGATGCCGAAGGCGTACGGCAGGTCGTACAGCCCGGTCGGAGTCGTGTTCGTGCCCTGCTTCCGCGAGGTGCCCGCGACGAGGCCCTTCGCTCCGAAGCGGGCGGCGGCCGAACCGGCCTTGACCCACCGCCCGTCCCGCCGGTCCCACCAGGTCACGGTGCCGGACGTCGAGCCGGCCATCGCGGCCACGGCCGTGATCAGCTGTCTGCCGCCGCCCGTGTCCGCCATCCGCGCGGGCAGCGGGCCGTCGGCGGCCGCGGTACCGAGCACGAGCGGGCACGCGGACACCAGGGTGGCGACGACAGCGGGGCGCATGCCTCAGACGGTAGACGGCGGAAGCGGCAACGGCAGCCCGGGTAGGCCATCCAGGCTGGTGGCGACGTGGTCCTTCTTGGTGAAGTACGCGCTGAGCGAGTCGTCGTCCTCGCGCGCGAAGCGCTTGGCGTGCAGTTCGCGGTCCGCCTCGTACGACATGTAGGGCACCGCGAAACCGCAGGAGTCACGGACGAGTTCGGCCCGGACGACGATGATGGCGCGCAGCCCGTGCGCGGTGGGGTCGATGTCCGGGAAGCGACCGAGCAGTTCGGGGAAGCGCGGGTCGTCGCGGAAGACCGGCTCGCCGCGGCCGTGCACGCGGACGATGTTCGGCGGGCCCTGGAAGGCGCACCACATGAGGGTGATACGGCCGTTCTCCCGCAGGTGCGCGATCGTCTCCGCGGTGGACCCGGCGAAGTCGAGGTAGGCCACGGTGAGCTCGTCGAGGATCACGAAGGAGCCCTTGAGGCCCTTGGGGGAGAGGTTCACCGTGCCGTCCTCGGACAGGGGAGCCGTCGCGGTGAAGAAGAGGGGCTGTTCCTCGATGAACGTGCGGAGCCGGCCGTCTATGCGCTCATAAGTCTTTCCCATGTCTAATGATTATGAGGGCAAGTCTTTCGGTTGTCTAAGGAATCGCGAGGTCCGTCTTCGACGTCCGCTTCGACGTCCGCTTCGACGTCCGCTTCGACGTCCGCTTCGACGTCCGCTTCCGTCGAGACGTCCGTGGCCGCCCCGGCCGGCGCTCACACGGGGCGGCCACAGCGCCTGTCACCTCACTTGGTGAGCGTGCAGGCGGCCAGGGAGTCCAGGCCCTGCGGCTTGGCGGCGGTGCGGCCGATGGCGGTGGCGATGCGGTTGACGGTGGCGACGCGCTTGTCCTTGAGGGGGCCGAGGATGGCGTTCTGGACGAAGTTGGGGCCGCCCTGGCCGACCGTTTCGACGAGGCGCTTGTTGGCTTCCTGGATCTGGGTGTTGAGGAGGGTGAGGTTGCGGTCGACCTCGGCCTTGGCGGAGGCGGGGACCGCGGGCAGCTTCGACTTGACGTCGGGGCACGTGATGGTGCCGACCGCCCCGGCGTTGCCCGTGTTTCCGCCGGCCTGCGGCTTGGGGGTCGCCTTGGGGGTGGCCTGGCCGGCGTTCTGGCCGCCACCCGCGTTGGTCCCGCTCGCGTTGAGCGTGCAGGCGGCCAGGGAGTCCAGGCCCTGCGGCTTGGCGGCGGTGCGGCCGATGGCGGTGGCGATGCGGTTGACGGTGGCGACGCGCTTGTCCTTGAGGGGGCCGAGGATGGCGTTCTGGACGAAGTTGGGGCCGCCCTGGCCGACCGTTTCGACGAGGCGCTTGTTGGCTTCCTGGATCTGGGTGTTGAGGAGGGTGAGGTTGCGGTCGACCTCGGCCTTGGCGGAGGCCGGGACCGCCGGCAGCTTCGACTTCACGTCCGGGCAGGTGATCGTGCCGGGGCCCGCCAGTGTCCGCGCGCTGTTCCCGTTGTTCTTGGAGGTCCCGGAGGTCCCGGAGGTCCCGGAGGTCTGCCCGGCGAGGGCGGAGCCGGCGATGACCGCGCCGGACAGCGCCACCGCGGCAGCGCCGCCGATGAACGCGACGCGACGCTTGTTGTACTTCGGAAGAGCCCTGGACATGCGGATGCCTCACTCGGGTCAGGGGTGTCGTGGTCGTGGTTGACAAACGCGGCGCCTGCGTTCGGCGTGAGATACGGGCAAGCGGTTTCTCGCGTTCAAAGGATCTTCAAATTTCCCGCACCCGGGATCTCGATTGACGAATCATGCAGACTCCTGCATACTCATGCACGCCAGCGAACGCACTGTGAGGTAGGAGAAACCCGTGACCGAGCGCGTCGTACTCGCCTACTCGGGCGGACTGGACACCTCCGTCGCCATCGGCTGGATCGCCGAGGAGACGGGCGCCGAGGTCATCGCCGTCGCGGTCGACGTCGGCCAGGGCGGCGAGGACCTGGACGTCATCCGCAAGCGCGCCCTCGCCTGCGGCGCCGTCGAGGCCGAGGTCGCGGACGCCAAGGACGAGTTCGCCGACGAGTACTGCCTCCCGGCGATCAAGGCCAACGCCCTCTACATGGACCGCTACCCGCTGGTCTCCGCGCTCTCCCGCCCGACGATCGTCAAGCACCTCGTCGCCGCCGCCAAGAAGCACGGCGCCACGACCGTCGCCCACGGCTGCACCGGCAAGGGCAACGACCAGGTCCGCTTCGAGGCCGGCATCGTCGCCCTCGCCCCCGACCTCAAGTGCATCGCCCCGGTCCGCGACTACGCGATGACCCGCGACAAGGCCATCGCGTTCTGCGAGGAGAAGAACCTCCCGATCGCGACCACCAAGAAGTCCCCGTACTCCATCGACCAGAACGTCTTCGGGCGCGCCGTCGAAACCGGCTTCCTCGAGGACATCTGGAACGCCCCGATCGAGGACATCTACGAGTACACCCAGAACCCGGCCACCCCGCGCGACGCCGACGAGGTGATCATCACCTTCAAGGAGGGCGTCCCGGTCGCCATCGACGGCAAGCCCGTCACCGTGCTCCAGGCGATCCAGCAGCTCAACGAGCGCGCCGGCGCCCAGGGCATCGGCCGGATCGACATGGTCGAGGACCGCCTGGTCGGCATCAAGTCCCGCGAGGTCTACGAGGCTCCGGGCGCCATCGCCCTCATCACCGCCCACCAGGAGCTGGAGAACGTCACCGTCGAGCGCGAACTGGCCCGCTACAAGCGGCAGGTCGAGCAGCGCTGGGGCGAACTGGTCTACGACGGCCAGTGGTTCTCCCCGCTCAAGCGGGCTCTGGAGGGCTTCATCGACGAGGCCAACCAGCACGTCTCCGGCGACATCCGGATGACCCTGCACGGCGGCCGCGCGGTCGTCACCGGCCGGCGCTCCCAGTCGTCGCTGTACGACTTCAACCTCGCCACCTACGACACCGGCGACACCTTCGACCAGGCCGCGGCCAAGGGCTTCATCGACATCTACAGCCTGTCGTCGAAGATCGCGGCGCAGCGTCATCTGCGGGCGTAGCCCGATGTGTACCTGGCACAAGCAGTAGCGTGATGACCGCCTCCTCACTCACGTCGTGAGGAGGCGGTGGCACATCCAGACCTCTTGAGGAGCAAACGCAAGTGAGCAGCAACAGCGGTGACGTACGGCTCTGGGGCGGCCGTTTCGCCGACGGTCCCGCCGAGGCCCTGGCGAAGCTGTCCGCATCCGTCCACTTCGACTGGCGGCTCGCGCCCTACGACATCGCCGGTTCGCGTGCCCACGCGCGCGTGCTGCACAAGGCGGGGCTGCTCACGGACGACGAGCTGACCCGGATGCTCGCCGGCCTCGACCGGCTCGAAGCGGATGTCGCCGACGGTTCCTTCGTCGGCACCATCGCCGACGAGGACGTCCACACCGCCCTGGAGCGCGGCCTGCTGGAGCGCCTCGGCCCGGACCTCGGCGGCAAGCTGCGCGCCGGCCGGTCGAGGAACGACCAGGTCGCGACCCTCTTCCGGATGTACCTGCGGGACCACGCCCGGATCATCGGCGGCCTGATCGCCGAGCTCCAGGACGCGCTGATCGGCCTGGCGGAGGCCCACCCGGACGTGGCGATGCCCGGCCGCACCCACCTCCAGCACGCCCAGCCGGTGCTCTTCGCCCACCACGTCCTGGCGCATGTGCAGTCCCTGACCCGGGACGCGGAGCGGCTGCGCCAGTGGGACGAGCGGACGGCGGTCTCGCCGTACGGCTCGGGCGCCCTCGCGGGCTCCTCCCTCGGCCTGGACCCGGAGGCGGTCGCTCGCGACCTGGGCTTCGAGCACGGCAGCGCCGGCAACTCCATCGACGGCACGGCGTCCCGCGACTTCGTCGCCGAGTTCGCCTTCATCACCGCGATGATCGGGGTCAACCTCTCCCGTATCTCGGAGGAGATCATCATCTGGAACACGAAGGAGTTCTCCTTCGTGACCCTGCACGACGCCTTCTCCACGGGCTCGTCGATCATGCCGCAGAAGAAGAACCCGGACATCGCCGAGCTGGCGCGCGGCAAGTCGGGCCGTCTGATCGGCAACCTGACCGGCCTGATGGCCACCCTCAAGGCCCTCCCGCTCGCGTACAACCGCGACCTCCAGGAGGACAAGGAGCCGGTCTTCGACTCCTGCGACCAGCTGGAGGTCCTGCTCCCCGCCTTCACCGGCATGATCGCCACCCTGACCGTCAACCGCGAGCGCATGGAGGAGCTGGCCCCGGCCGGCTTCTCGCTCGCCACGGACATCGCCGAGTGGCTGGTCAAGCAGGGCGTGCCGTTCCGCGTCGCGCACGAGGTGGCCGGCGAGTGCGTGAAGGCTGCCGAGGCCGAGGGCAAGGAACTGGACGAGCTGACGGACGAGCAGTTCGCGAAGATCTCCGCGCACCTGACCCCGGAGGTGCGGTCGGTACTCAACGTGCCCGGCGCCCTCGCCTCCCGCAACGGCCGGGGCGGCACGGCACCCAGCGCGGTGGCCGTGCAGCTGGCAGAGGTGAAGCAGGACGTGGCGGCCCAGCACGAGTGGGCGACGGCCAAGAAGAAGCGGTAAGGGAAACGCCCTCAAGGGGCGCGGGGAACTGCGCGACAAGCCACGATGAACGCGCACCCGCCAAAGCACCGCACGGACCGAGCTCTGAGGCGGTAGTCGAAGGTCATCGCGGGTTACGTTGGTCATGAGCCGCAAGGAGCCGACCGAACGGAGCCCGCGATGCCCTTCGCACGTCTCGCGACCGCCACGACGCCTACCTGCCACATCGGCTTGGGCCTCGCTGCCGTCGGCCGCCCCGGCTACATCAACCTCGGCCGAGACCACGACCTCGGAGAGAACCGCAGCGTCGAGACGCTCCGCACCCGCACCCACGAACTCCTCGACGCCGCCTACGCCCAGGGCGTCCGCTACTTCGACGTCGCCCGCTCCTACGGCCGCTCGGAGGAGTTCCTCGCCGACTGGCTGAACGCCCGGCCCGACATCGACGACATCGTCGTAGGCAGCAAATGGGGCTACACCTACACCGCCGGCTGGACGGCGGACGCCGAGACGCACGAGGTCAAGGACCACAGCGTCCAGACATACGAGCGGCAGCGCGCCGAGACCGACGCACTCCTCGGCGACCGGCTCGACCTCTACCAGATCCACTCGGTGACCCCGGACAGCCCGGCCCTCTCCGACAAGGAACTCCACGCGAAGCTGGCCGAGGCCGCCGCGCAAGGCCTGACCATCGGCTTCTCCACCAGCGGCCCCGACCAGGCCGACACCGTCCGCGCCGCGCTCGCCGTCACGGTCGACGGCGAGCCCCTCTTCCGCACGGTCCAGTCGACGTACAACGCGCTGGAGACCTCCGCCGCCCCCGCGCTCGCCGAGGCGCACGATGCCGGGCTCACGGTGATCGTCAAGGAGGCCATGGCGAACGGCCGGCTCGCGGACCCGTACGCGCCGGACGCGCTGAAGGCCGTAGCAGAAGAAACGTCTCTTGGCTGTGACGCGGTAGCCCTCGCGCTCGTCCTCCGTCAGCCGTGGGCCGGAGTCGTCCTCTCCGGCGCCGCCACCGTCAACCAGCTCGCCTCCAACCTGCACGCCGCCGTCGTCGACCTCGACGAGGACCAGCTGACCCGGCTCGCCACGCTCGTGGAGGAACCGCGCGCCTACTGGGAGCGGCGCGGGCAGCTGCCCTGGCACTGAGAAATCCTGCTGAGCGCGGGCCAATGCGAGACACTCATGTCTAGTGTGAGACAAAAATGTCTCACATGGGCTATGGTTGTCGCATGGCCGTCGACCGTGACCACGTACTGCGCAGCGCCGCAGCCCTGCTGACCCGTAAATCAACCGCGACCATGGACGAGGTCGCCAAGGCGGCCGGGATCAGCCGGGCCACGCTGCACCGCCACTTCGCCGGACGCGACGCGCTCGTGCGGGCGCTGGAGGCGCTCGGCATCGCGGAGTGCGAGGCGGCCCTGGACGCGGCACGTCTGGACGAAGGGCCCGCGAGCGACGCCGTACGGCGGCTCGTGCGCGAGCTGGAACCCGCCGCCGGACTGCTCGCCTTCCTCTACACCGAGAACCAGCTGTTCGAGGGCGAGGAACAGCACGAGGGCTGGACCCTGCTCGACGAGCGGATCTCGGCCCTGTTCCGGCGGGGACAGCTGAGCGGCGAGTTCCGCATCGATCTCACGCCCGCCTGGCTCACCGAGGCGCTCTACGGCCTGCTCGCCTCCGGCGCCTGGATGGTGCAGAGCGGCAAGGGCGCACCGAAGGACTTCCACCACATGACCGTCGAGCTGCTGCTCGGTGGGGCACTGCGACGAGACGAACCACAGAGACCGTAGAGACCACAGACCACACAGACCACAGAGAGAGGAATCATGACCAGCACCCTGCAGCCGGCGAACCCGACCGAGGCGGTGAAGCGTCCCGGCCGTTGGCTCGCGCTGTCCGTTCTCGTGCTCGCCGTGCTGCTGGTGGCCGTCGACGCGACCGTCCTCGGCCTCGCGACCCCCTACATCAGCGAGGACCTGAAGCCCTCCGGCACCCAGCTCCTCTGGATCGGTGACGTCTACTCCTTCGTCATCGCCGGTCTGCTCGTCTCCATGGGCAGCCTCGGCGACCGCATCGGCCGCAAGCGGATCCTGCTCATCGGCGCCACGGCATTCGGCGCGATATCCGTCCTCAACGCCTACGCGACGACGCCCGGGATGATGATCGTCGCCCGGGCGCTGCTCGGTGTCGCCGGTGCGACCCTGATGCCGGCCACGCTCGCCCTGATCCGCAACCTCTTCCACGACCCGCGCGAACGCAGTCTCGCGATCGGTATCTGGGGCGCCACCGCTTCCGCGGGAACGGCGATCGGGCCGATCATGGGAGGCTTCCTGCTCGAACACTTCTGGTGGGGCTCGGTCTTCCTGATCAACCTGCCGGTGATGGCGGTCCTCGTCCTCGTCGGCATCAAGCTGCTGCCCGAATCGCGGAATCCTCGTCCCGGTCCGTGGGACATGCTCAGCGTCGCCCTGTCGCTGATCGGCGTGATCGGCCTCGTGTACGCCGTCAAGGAGGCCGCCAGCCACGGCCTCACGTGGGAGCCGCTCGCCGCGGGCCTGCTGGGCGCGGGCGCGCTGTACGGCTTCGTACGCCGCCAGCTGACCCTGCCGACCCCGCTGCTGGACATGCGGCTGTTCCGCAACCGCGGCTTCAGCGGCGCGGTCCTGGCCGATCTGCTGACCATCCTCGGCCTGTCGGGGCTGGTGTTCTTCCTCTCGCAGTATCTGCAACTCGTCCAGGGCAGGAGGCCGTTGGAGGCGGGCCTGGCCGAACTGCCCGCCGCCGTGGGCGCGGTGGTGGCCGGTCTGCTCGCCGGTACGGCGGCCCGGCGCTTCTCGGTGCGGTCCGTCGTCGTCGGCGGACTCGCGGCCGTCGGCCTCGCGCTGGCCTCGCTCACCGTGATCGACCAGTCCACGGGCTATCCGCTGCTCGGCGCGGCGCTGCTGGTCGTCGGCGTCGGCGCGGGCTTCTCGTTCACGGTGACCGCCGACGTGATCCTCTCCGGCGTGCCCAAGGAGCAGGCGGGCGCCGCGTCCGCCGTGTCCGAGACGGCATACGAACTCGGCGCGGCCCTCGGCATCGCCCTGCTCGGGTCGATCGTGACCGGCGTCTACCGCGGCTTCACCGGCCCGGCGGGCACCCCGGCCGAGGCGCACGAGTCGCTGGGGGGTGCGGTGGAGGCGTCGGTGGGCCTGCCCGCGCAGACATCCGAGGCGATGCTGGACGCCGCCCGCCAGTCCTTCGTCGACGGCCTGGCGCTCGCGGCGGGCGCGGGCGCGGCGGTCCTGCTGGCCGCGGCGGTGGCGGCCTGGTTCCTGCTGCGCGGACAGCGGCTGGAGGGCGGGGCCGAGCATCCGTGACGCGCGGAGACCGCGCGAACACCCTTGCGCCCCGCCGGTCCCACGAAGAGGCTGGTGAGCGGGGACGACGGGCGTGCCCCCGCGCGCCGGACAGGCCCTGCGGCCCGACGCCACTGGGTCCGCTGCCGAACCGGCATCCGACGGGGTTGCTCCATCTGTCGCCCGGGCGCGCCCGACGGGGCCGCTCGGCGTGGCCCTCGCGCCGGCTTTAAGTCCGTTTTCGCCCTCGCCTGATGGTCTTGGCTCCGTACCCGACGTCGTTCCCCACGGCCGAAGGAGCCACCGATCATGACACGTCGTACGAAGAAGGCGATCGTCACCGTCTCGGTCATCGCCGCCGCAGGGCTGGCGGGCGGCGGCGTGGCGCTCGCCGCCGACGGTGAGAACACACCGCGCGAGCAGGTCCGGTTCGTCGTCGAGGAGGGCGACTCCTCGGGCGGCGGCGCGGCGGACCACGAGGACTGCCCGTGGAAGGACGGGGGCGGCTCCGCCACCCCGTCGGCGGGCACCGGCGATCCCGCCTCGGAGCTGTGACCGTGTCGACCGCCCTGACCGCCCCGACCGCGCCGGCCGGCCCGACGTCCGAGGACAAACTCCTCGAAGAGGCCCTCTTCGAGGTCAAACGAGTGATCGTCGGCCAGGACCGCATGGTGGAACGGATGTTCACCGCGGTCCTGGCCCGCGGCCACTGCCTGCTCGAAGGCGTGCCCGGCGTCGCCAAGACGCTGGCCGCGAAGACGCTCGCGCATGTCGTCGGCGGCCGGTTCGCCCGCCTCCAGTTCACCCCCGACCTCGTCCCCTCCGACATCACCGGCACCCGCATCTACCGGCCCTCCCAGGAGGCGTTCGACATCGAACCGGGCCCGGTCATCGCCAACATCGTCCTCGCCGACGAGATCAACCGCGCCCCCGCCAAGGTGCAGTCCGCGCTCCTGGAGGTCATGGGCGAGCACCAGGTCTCGATCGGCGGCACCACCATCCCCGTCCCCGAGCCGTTCCTCGTTCTCGCCACCCAGAACCCCATCGAGTCCGAGGGTGTCTACCGGCTGCCCGAGGCGCAGCGCGACCGCTTTCTGCTCAAGGTGGAGGTCGTCGCGCCCAGCGAGTCCGAGGAGCTCGCCATCCTCTACCGGATGAGCGTCGACCCGCCCCGCCCGCGCCGCATCCTCACCCCGGAAGGGCTCGTCGCCCTTCAGCGCACCGCCGACGAGGTGTTCGTGCACCACGCGGTCGCCGAGTACGCCGTACGACTGGTCTGCTCGACCCGCGAACTCGCCGGTCCGGACAGCCGGTTGGCGCACGGCGCGGGCCCGCGTGCCACGCTCGGCCTGATCGCCGCCGCCCGCGCGCTGACGCTGCTGCGTGGCCGGGGCTACGTACTCCCCGACGACATAAGGGACTTGGCACATGAGGTGATCGCCCACCGCCTGGTCCTGTCCTTCGACGCGCTCGCCGACGGCGTCACCCCGGGCGAGCTCGTCGACGAGGTGCTCGCGGCGGTGCCGCAGCCCCGGATCAGTCCGCGCCAGGTCGAGGCGGGCGGCGAGGAGGCCCTCGCATGACCCCCAGCCTGCGCGAACTCACCCCCGAACAGGCGCTCAAGCACCTGGAGTTGCTCTTTACCCGCCGCCCGGACGGACTCCTCCAGGGCGACCACCCCGGTCTCCTGCCCGGTCCCGGCAGCGAGGTCGCGGAGACCCGGTCGTACGTCATCGGCGACGACGTACGCCGGATGGACTGGAACGCCACCGCACGCACCACCGTCCCCCACGTCCGCCTCACCCTCGCCGACCGCGAACTCACCACCTGGATCGTCCTCGACGCCTCCGCGAGCATGGACTTCGGCACGGCCCGGATGGAGAAGCGGGACTTGGCGGTGGGCGCGGCGGCGTCCGTCGCCTTCCTCACCGAGCGGGCCGGCAACCGGCTCGGCGCGCAGATCACCGGGCCGCAGGGCATACGGCGGATCCCGCCCCGCACCGGACGGCGGCACCTGCTGACGATCCTGCGGGCCGCCCTGGACCGCCCGCGCGTCGCACCCGGCGACGCCGGCTCCACCCTCGCCGAGGCCCTGCGCGAGCTGCGCGTCCTGCCGGCCCGCGGCCTGGTCGCCGTCGTCTCCGACTTCCTGGAGACCGGCTGGGAGCAGCCCCTGCGCACCGTGGCCCACCGCCACCAGGTCCTCGCCGTCGAGACCGTCGACCCGCGCGAGATGGAGCTGCCCGATGTCGGGTTGCTCACCGTCGTCGACCCCGAGACCGGACGCAGACGCGAAGTGCCCACGCACGCACGGCGGTTGCGTGACCGGTACGCCGAGGCCGCGCTGGAACAGCGGGCCCTGATCAAACAGTCCATCCGCCGCGCGGGCGCCGCCCACCTCAGGCTGCACACGGATCGCGATTGGGTCCGTGACGTCGTCCGGTACGTCGAGGACCAGCGGCGCCGAGCGGGAGGCGGCGTCGCATGACATATGTGACCCATGCGACTGCGGAGTGCGACGGAGGGGAGGAACCATGGGTCTGCGGTCACCGGGCTGGCTGCTGCTCCTGTTGCCGCTGGCCGCGCTGATCGGCGCCTATCTGCTGGTCCAGCGCAGGCGCGGCCGGTACGCCGTCCGCTTCACCAACCTCGATCTGCTCGACAAGGTGGCGCCCACCCGGCCGGGCTGGCGCCGCCATGTCCCGGCAGGCGCCTTCTGCGCGACCCTCGCCCTGCTGGTGCTGGGCTTCGCCCGGCCGACGGCCGAGGTCCAGGTGCCCCGGGAACGGGCCACGATCGTCGTCGCGTTCGACACGTCCGGGTCCATGGAGGCCACCGACGTCGAACCGACCCGGTTCGTGGCCGCCCAGCGTGCCGCCCTCACCTTCATCGACCGGCTGCCCGAACGCTTCAACACCGGGCTGGTCACGTTCAGCGGCAACGCCACGGTCGCGGTTCCGCCGACCACCGACCGCGCGGTGCTGCGCTCGGCGATCGAACAGCTCACCGCGGGGCAGGGCACGGCGATCGGCGAAGCCGTCATCGCCGCGCGCAACGCGATCCGGGCGCTGGACCGGCAGGCCGAGACCGAGCCGCCGCCCGCGCACATCGTGCTGCTGTCCGACGGCTCCAACACCGTCGGCCGCTCGGTCGAGTCGGCGGCGGCGGAGGCGGCCGCCGACCGCATCCCGGTCTCGACGATCGCCTACGGCACCGAGGACGGAGTCATCGACCTCGGCGACGGCAGGCTCCTGCAGGTCCCCGTCGACGGCCCCGCCCTGGAGAACCTCGCCTCCCGCACGGGCGGCGACTACCACGAGGCCGCTACGGGGGAGGAACTCCAGGCCGTCTACGAGGACATCGGCAGCTCCGTCGGCCACCGCACCGAGGAACGCGAGATCTGGCAGTGGTTCGTGGCGGGCGGCCTCGGCATGGCCCTGGTCGCCGCGGCGACATCGCTGCTGTGGTTCTCGCGGTTGCCATGAGGGCGGGTCGGTGTGGTGCCCCGCGGTGGTGCGGGCGCCGGCTGTTGCTCGCCCCCGCCGCCCCTACCCGTCCCATCCCCAGGGGCTCCGCCCCTTCGACCCCGCCAGGGGCTCCGCCCCTGGACCCCGGCCTTCGCCCACCGACCGCTACCGGCGGACGGCAGATTCGGGGCCGCCGGCCTACGGAAGCTCCGGAGACGCCGGCCAACTGCGGGTCCCGTTCCTTGGCCGGGCGGGTTCCGTTACTCGGCCTACGCCGGGTCTCGTTCCTTTGCAGGCGGCGGGTCCTGTTGCTTGGTCCGCGGCGGGTCTGGAGGCGTCGGTCTGCGGCGCGTTCCGTTCCCTGGCCAACTGCGGGTCCCGTTCCTTGGCCGGGCGGGTTCCGTTGCTCGGCCTACGCCGGGTCTCGTTCCTTGGCAGGCGGCGGGTCCCGTTGCTTGGTCCGCGGCGGGTCCGGATGCGTCGGCCCGCGGTGGGTCCCGTTCCCCGGCACACGGCGGTTCCAGGCTCCTCCACCTGGAGTTCGAGGCTCCCCGACCCGACAGTTCCCGGTTCCTCGGCCCAGGCACATCCCGGTTCCCCGACCAAGGAGGCAGACCGTGACAGACCCCGCGCACTCCGGCCCGCCGGGCACCCCCGACCCCGGAGCCCCCACCCGCCCTCCGAGCCGCACCGACCCGACGAGTCCGAAGGCACCGGACGGTCGGACGGAGCCGGCCCCGAACGTCGCGCCGAGTGACTCACCTGCCCTCGGCGAGCCCCCGGCCGCACCCGGCCTCGGCAGGCCCCCGGCCATCGCCCGGGTCGACGAACCCTGGACCGCACCCGCGGTCGAGGAGCCCGCCACTTCCTACGGGAACGCGGCCTCCGCAGCCACCCCACGCCACGCCGAGGCACCGGCGGATGGGGACCCTCAGCGGGTCAAGCCTTTGGCGGGTGGCGGCCGACCGCGATCCGAAGCTGCTTCCGCGAGCGACACGCCTCGTCAAAGGGCCGTTTCCGAGGACGGCGCCCCGCGCCGGGCCGCCGCCACCGCTCACGGCACACCTCCCCAGGTCCCCGCCTCCGCCGCTGCCCCGGCTCCTTCCACTGCTGCCCCAGGCCAGGGCGCCGCTCGCGGCACCGTCCCGGTCCAAGGTGCCGCCTCTGGTGAGGCCGGTCTCGCCCCCGGCGAAGCCGCGCCCGCCCTCGGCGAAGCCGCGCCCGCCCTCGGCGAAGCCGCGCCCGCCCTCGGCGAAGCCGCGCCCGCCCTCGG
>NZ_NTGE01000013.1 GCF_002291145.1 Streptomyces sp. SA15 | reverse complement strand
GGACGAGATCATGAAGCGGCTCGGTGACGCGGAGGAGGGCCTCACCCGGCGGGTGCTGACCTACGAACGTCGCCACCAGGCACGCTCCAGCATCCTCGCCGCCGCCGAACGAGTCCCCGCCTGACCGGCCTTCGGGCGGCACGTTCGCCCGTGCCCTTTCTTCAGAGGGCGTGGGGTGAGAGGTGCTGTTCGGTCCTCCGCGCCGGAGAAGCGCGCGAAGCGGCCCGCCAGGGCAGTACTGCGAAGCGTTCGGCGATCCGCGGAACGCCGAGGATCTCCGCCACCGCGTCGGCCTCCTCGCTGTTGAGCCGCACCACGGGCCGGCTCGCGTCGGGGTCACCGCTCTCGTAGACGACCAGTTCGAAGTCGCCGGTCCGCTCCGCCACGACGCCGACCAGGTCGCCCTCATGGTTGGTGAACTCATACCGGAGCCCCACCCCTGGCAGGAGCACCTCGGTGACGTCCATGCGCTCATCATCACCGGACTTCGCGGTCCTGCGGGGTATGCGGTCAGGGGTGACACCGTCGCGCCCGTGCAGCGGTCGAACCTCCGCACCATGAGGCCCCGCTCGCCCAGCGACGATCCACCGCCGAGGCGCTCGCGCCCCAGCCGGCGCAGAGCATCACAGGTCCGGTCCGCTTGCCGCAGAGATCCAAACCTCTCGACGCCTGGCTGTGGCCAATTGCGGAACGGCTTTACCCGGGCCAGAGGTTGCCTTGCACTGGGCGGCGTCGGACCCTGGAAGATGGATTGCCTGATATGTCGCAGTTTGCCCGCAAGTAGGAGGCTGGCCCGCTGACGCAGGGCTGTGTGCGCGGCTCCAGGGCGAGGGCCGCTTCCTGTCGACCATCGAACCGGTTTTCGCATACGGGCGACTTCGGCAGCGGAGGACGTAGGTCATGGCCAAGGCTGTGGGCATCGATCTGGGGACGACGAACTCGATGATCGCCGTATACGTGGGTGACGAGCCGAGAGTCGTGCCGAACGCGGAGGAGCGCGGACCCCGCCGTCGAGGAGTCGTCCCTGGAGCGGATCCGCAGCCTGACCAGCGACCTACAGCAGGTGCTGCACGGGCTGTCCGCCGCTCCCTCGGGCAGCTCGGGCCCAGGAGGTCCCGGCAGCGCCGGCGGTCCGGGGCGACCCGGCGCCGAGGGCGGGGACGACGTGATCGATGCCGAGTTCAGGCCCGAGTGAGCGAGGTGTGATCGTGAACGCAGCGCGTGACTTCAAGCGAGGCGACGACAGCCGGCGGCTGGCGCCCGATGCGGCAGAACAGGCACCCAAGCCGGAGGAAGCGCGCCGTACCGTCGCCGGACAAGGCTCCACGCCACAGGCGAGCACCAGGAAACGGCCATCTGACCGCGCGCGCGGCGGCGCAGCAGCGGCACAGGAACAGCGCGGTGAGGCAGTCTCCCAGGACCGCCGGCAAGCCCCGGCTGCGGCGGCCGACGTGCCCCCGGGACCGGAGGCGGCTGCTGCCGAGGCACCGCAGGATGCCGCGTCTGCTCCACAGGAGGCTCCGGCCGCCGAGGAGGAGGCGGCGCGCCCGGTCGCTGAGCCGCCGCCCGAGGAGAGTTCGGCCGCGCTGCGGGACCGCTGGCTGCGGACGGCCGCGGAGCTGGACAACCAGCGCAAGCGGTACGAGCGGCTGCTCGGCGAGGTGCGCCTGCTGGAGCGGGACCGGGTGATGTCCGTGTGGCTCCCGATCATGGACCACCTGGAGCTGGCGCTGCGGCACGCCGAGGCGGACCCGAAGAGCATCGTGGCCGGCGTCGAGGCCGTCCAGCGGCAGGCCCTGGCCGCTCTGGAAGGACTCGGCTACCACCGGTTCGCCGAGGTCGGCGAGGTCTTCGACCCCGCCCGGCACGAGGCGGCCCAGGCCCGCGAGACCCCTGACGCCGAACCGGGCACGATCGTAGAGGTCATGCGCCCCGGCTACAGCAGCGACGACCACCTGCTGCGCCCCGCCGTCGTGGCCGTGGCCAAGCAGCCGGAATGAGCGGCGGGAGGGGCCGACGGCGAACGCGACTCCCGACTACTACGAGGTGCTGGGCGTGCGCCGGTGACGCGAGCACGGAGGAGATCCAGCGCGCCTACCGGACCCTGGCCCGCCGGTACCGCCCCGACATCAACAAGGCCCCCCGGAAGGCCCCCCGGGCGGAGGAGCGGTTCAAGCAGGTCAACGAGGCACGCGGTGCTGTCGGACCCGAAGATGCCGGCCGGGGGATGCGGCTCGTCCCGCACTCGGAGAGAGTCAGGCGTGGTCAACCAGTTCCGTGTGTCCGCGCTGGCGTGCGCAGTGGGCGCAGCAGAAGAACTGTCCATCCGCCTGCAGACCGTGACCGAGGATGCGGCATTGGCAGTTGCCACAGGTGGGGGCGATCCGCTGAGCCGCGCACTCGAGGCTGTCGAAGATGTGGGTGGCGTCGGCTGTTCTCACCTCAAATGCCATCTCGTAGTCGTTGTTGCAGACCTCGCATACGGCCATGGGCCTTCGCTCCTTGCTGTGCGGTGCCGGTGGCCCGGCGCCTGATGGGGGACGGCTGCTTCCTGCTGTGTTCCACCGGGTGGACACCTTGGATCAGGTGGTTCCGGAGAATCACCCCGACAGACCCACGCCGCACAGGCCGACTGTTCCTTTGTTCCTTGAGTTCGCTCACCGCAGCCAAGAACCCCTGCCGGGGAGATCTGGCAGGGGTTCTTTGGTGTCATACAGCAGCGGAGTATCACGTAGAACGTCGCACCCTCGATCAAGGTGGGCTGAGGCAGCCCGAACGGGCCGTCGCCGGTCCCGTTTTTTCCAGCCTCGCGCACTATCCGCCGGCCGCCCGCCGAGGTCACGGTGCGTACGGAATCCACCCATGGGTACACGGGCGGTCAGTAGCTCCATGAGCGCCACGTCGGGAGGAAACAGATGATCTCCGACTTGGTGTTGGTGCCCGCGCACGGGGCCCCGCTCACCGGTGATCTGGTCGTGCCCGGCCCGGTACGGTCGATCGTCGTCATCGCCGAGGGCGGCGTCAGTACCCGGAACAGCTCACGCGACCGCGCCATCGCCGCCGTGTTCCACCGGGCGGGCATGGGCACACTGCTTCTCGATCTCCTCACCGAACTCGAGATGCGGGAGGACACACGCTCGGCCCGGCACCGCTTCGACATCCCGTTCCTGGCCCGGCGACTGGTGTCCGCCATCGACTGGCTGGAGCAGCGGACGGAGACGGCCGACCTTCCGGTATGTCTGTTCGGCGCCGACACCGCCGCAGCTGCGGTTCTGCTTGCCGCCGTCGAACGCCCGGAACGGGTCTCGGCCGTGGTGTCCCAGGGCGTTCAGCCCGACTTGGCGCACGTGGCGTTCGACCGCATCCAGGCACCGGTGCTGTTCATCGTCGGCGGCGAGGACGAGACGGACCTGCGGCTCGGCAAGGAGGCCGCAGGAAGACTCAAGGTCCCGAGCAAGATCCATGTCTTCCGTGGTGCAAAGCACCTGTTCCAGGAGTCAGGAGCGCCCGAGGAAATCGCGACAGCGGCTCGGGACTGGTTCGTCACCCACCGAGGGAAGAGGCGGCACTCAGCCTGACCCTGGTGAACTCCTTGTGTACTGGCCCGCAGGACTTGGCGAGGGAAAGCCGCACGATACGGCAACGAGGACTTCTGCTGGTGGCAGGAGGCAGCTTCCGAGCGGCGCAGTCATCCGCGACGCAACGGGCCGCGCGGCCTCCGGCACCGATGCACTCCGTCCACCTCCAGTGGATCAACTGATGCCGAAAGCGGACCCGTGATCGTCATGCCCGGCTCCGGCCCGGCAAACGAGATGAGCCCGAGCAGCATCAGGGAGGCGCCTCCCAGCGCCGTGTCCTGCAAGAAGTGAGCCATCTCGTTCTGGCGGCTCTGGGGGTCCCTCGGCCAGCAGCATTGCTTCTGGAGGAAGCGGGTCAGGAAGCCGAACCGTCGAGGTCGAGGCGGATCACGGCGAGCGCCTCGGCGATCTCGACGGTCATCTCGTCGTCGGGGCCGAACACCATGCACATGTCCTGGTGGAGCGGTTCGAGGACCTGCCGGGCTTCGACGGCCCGGCCCTGGGCGAGCAGCAGCATCCCGATGTTGTGCCGTAGCTCCACGGCTTCCTCGCTCACATCACTGTCGACGGCCCGCACGACGTTCAGCACGCCCTGGAGCGCGGCGAGCGCGTCGGTGACCTGGCCGAGTTCGGCGCGGCAGCGGGCCGCCTGGGCGCGACAGGCGCGGGCCTGCTCGCCTGTGGGTCCGGCGATGCGGGCGTACGCGTCGGCGAGGGCGTCGAACTCGGGCAGCGCGGCCCGGTAGTCGCCCCCGAGGAGTCGGATCGCTGCTCGCTGGCGGCGCAGCCCCAGCACCGGCTTGCTTTCGGAGCCGAGGGCGAGGGCCGCGGGTTCGATGACCTCGCCGAGCACCTCGGCGGCCTGCGCGAACCGCTCCTCCTTCAGCAGGGCGTCGGAGTGGGCGTACGCCTCCTTGATGTCCTCGCGCAGCTGGGCGGGGACGGGCACCGGCTGGGCCCCCGGGAGGACGGCCGTCGGCGTCGAACCGCCGGGTGCAGGGGCCTGGGCCCGGGCGCGGGGCGCGAAGGGGTGACGGAACACGCCCGTCGGGTCGGGTGCGCCGGCCGGCCCGGCGTCGGCTGTGCCGGGCTCCCGGCCTGGCGGCGGGAGGAACGGCAGCAGCCGCGCGTACACCTCCTGCGTGTCGGCGGGCCGCGCCTCGGGCGCCTTGCGCAGCAGGTGCAGGACCAGCTCCTCCAGCGCCTCGGGGACGTCGGGCCGCAGCTGTCGCAGCGGGGTGGGGGCGGCGTTGACGTGCTGGTACATCAGCAGGTACTCGCTTTCCGCCTCAAACACGAGGCGCCCGCTGAGGAGTTCGTGCAGCACACAGCCGAGCGCGTACAGATCGGTCTGCGGGGTGATGCGTCCGCCGCGGACCTGCTCCGGCGACATGTACTGGTGGGTGCCGATAGGGCTGCCGGTGGCGGTCAGCTTGGTGACGTCGGTGCGCAGGATCGCCGCGATGCCGAAGTCGAGGACCTTCACCGTGCCGTCGCGTGCGACGAGGATGTTGCCCGGCTTGAGGTCCCGGTGGATGACCGGCACGTCGTGTGCGTACGACAGCACGGTCGCGACCTGCGCGGCGACGGCGGCCGCCCAGCTGACCGGCAGCGGCCGGCCGGGGTCGAGGTAGGCGGACAGCGGTACGCCGTCGACGAGCTCCATCACCAGGAACAGCCGCTCGTACGACGCGTCGAGCACCGCGTCGTACACCTGGGGCACGCCGGGGTGCTGGATGCGCGCGGTGATGCGGGCCTCGCGACGGAAGCGCTTGGCGAACTCCTCGGCCAGCTGCGGGGAGGTGACCGACGCCTGCCGGATGAGCTTCACGGCGACGGGCCGGTCGAGCACCGCGTCGTAGCCGCGCCACACGTCGCCCATGCCGCCGTGGCTGAGCTCCTCCAGGAGTTCGTAACGGTCGGAGATCGCCTCCTGCGGCACCTTGCCCCCGGTGTGCGTGATGAACAGTCACGGTCAGGGGTCAAGTGTGACCGCTGCGTCGAGATGCCGTCCAGGGTTCGCGGTGCTGCATGGGCGCGGTCGCGGTGCGACATGGACATGGGCGCGGCGGTGGACGACGGGCAGGAGGGTGCGGCGGCCGGAGGCGGGCGGCCGAGCCCCGCGCGTGCGGGAAGGGTGCCGACCGGTCACGCGATTTCGAGCGTCCCCACGCGAGAGAGGTGGAACCGCCCGCTCGCCGGTCGGCGGATCCGGACGGGCAGAGTGACTACAGCGGCTTCCACGGCCACGTCGTACAAGTCGGTTAGAGAGCCCCGTGCAGTGGCCGGTGGATGGTAGGCGCCCAGGACGAACCTCCGGGCACCCACGGCGCCACCGGCCTTGCAGACGAATTGCCTCTACGCCGTCATTCCCTGTCCGCCGCCATGATGCCGACGCATTCTTCGAGGGCGGCGTGCAACGGCGGTACGAAGGCGGCGAGTTCGGCGTCCGAGGCCTTCCCCACCTCCAGTACGGCACCGACGACCGTCACCAGGACGGCGGCGGCCTTCAGCGCTTGCGTATCGGCCAGCCCTTCAAGAAGACCGCCGGGGCGCGTGACCGCGAAGGCCTCCTTGCCGGTTGCCGGGTCGACGCCGAGGCTGCGCAGACGAGACGCATTCGTACTCATGCGGCGACCTCCCACGGAACGTAGTCCTGCCCCGGCGTCGCCAGGACCGCCGCCCGGCGCCGCTCCCGCTGAAGGCGGCGCCGGTCATGTTCGTCCCGCTCGCGTTCCCATTCGACGACGTACGGGCGGACCAGGGGCATGCCGTCGGCGGTGATGACGTCCGCCGGGTGCGGGCACGTGATCACGGGCGGGGGCTCCGGAGCGGGCGGACAGAGGATGGGGGGCAGTGGTGGGGGCGCTACGGAGCGGTGGGCTCCGCGGGCGGGCAGGAAGAGGTTCAGAATCGCGGCCAGTAGGCTGCGCATAGGTCGACTCCTAGTCAGTCGGCTCAGCCCCGGCATGGAAGCTCTCACCCTTCCGGCCGGGGCGTTTCCTTGGGCTCCATAGTATCGCCTTGTATCGACTCGTTGCGATATGTATCCCAAAGAGCGTGCATCAGTCCGCTTGCCTAGCGTCAAGTCCATGAACCCTGACGCTGAGATCGACCATGGCGCGCCGCTGACCCCATACCGGCAACTGGCCGAGATCCTGCGTGGGCAGATTCAGCGCGGTGACTGGCAGCCCGGGCGGATGCTGCCGAGTGAGGCCCAGCTCGTGCAGCGGTACGGGATCGCGCGTACGACCGTGCGGCGGGGGCTCGGCCTGCTGGCCGACGAAGGCTGGGTGTACGCCGTACCCCAGCGGGGGTGGTTCGTCACCGACCCCCTGCCGCCCTCCCCCGAAGCCCCCGAGCCCCCCGCCTAGCCCAATCCGCAGTCACCCTCGGTTGCCCGGCGGGCCGTTCGTCGACCACTCGTTGGCGAAGTACTCCATTTGCTTGATGACCAGGCCGATGGCGCCCGACCGCCGGATCAGATCCAGGTCACTTGGCGAACGTATACGCATTCATGCCGGGAACGATGAGGTAGACGAAGAATCCGCTGTCGATATGTGCGGTATCTCCCTTCGAGCCCAGCCCTGCGTACTGGGTTCCGTCGAGGTAGAAGGCCGCAGCAGCCCGCACCAGTTCGTCAGACTTTTTCTCGACCTCGGCGACGAACGCCGGCGGTCTCCGCCGATGACGTACGCCTCGCTGGGGTCGTAATCCCACCTCCAGGTCACTCGGACACCGCCTGCGTCGCCATGTCCTCGACGGCACGCAGCTCGTCCATGGCGGATCGGAACGCGGGGTCGTCCTTGCCGTCCGTGCCGTGGATCGTGGCGAGAGCACGGCTACGGCGTGCGGAGAGATCGGGCCTACGCTCGATCTCCACCTGAGCGGCCCAGTGGGTCAGCCAGTGCTGAAGGTGCCCGATCCTGCTGGTCCGAATGGCGGCGGCGAGCGCTTCTTCCTTGTGCTTTTCCATCTCGTCCAGGCGGTGAGGAGCGATCCGGGCGAGCGCCACGCGGACGGCGTCGGGGGTACGTTCGGGGCGCGGGACCCGCTCCGTGCCGTGGTCCGGCTGTGTGCTCACGATGTCCTCCAAAGGGTGCCCCAGCCAGCATGGCCAGCCGGGGCGTGCGCATCAGACGTCGTCGTCCAGGCCCTCTTCGCGGCGGATCATCCGCAAGGCGGCCTTGCGGGCGCTGCGGTCCGGGGCGAGCTCGGCGACGATCAGCGTCAGCGCGTGGTGCGTGTCGCATTCTCCGTGGGGCCCAGTCGCGCGGGCGGCTGGGCCCCACGTCTTGCACGGTTGGCTGAGACTTGAGGGTGTAGTCGGGCTGCGCCCGTGGCTGACGGTCGGCGCCCACTTAGCCTTCCTCGTCGCGTTCCTCCTCGTCCCCGCGCCGACGGCGCACTCGCTCGGCGATCCCGCTGGAGAGCTTGCCCTTTACCGAGCTGGCCCGGTCGAGGGTCCCGTTGCCGAGGCTTCTGGCGGCACCGACGCCCTTTGCTCCGGTCTCGAGCGCCTTGTCCCTCGCCTCTGCGGCCGCGTCCACCCATCGCCTCGCGTCCGATGACTGGCGGCCGGACTCAATCCCGAGCCGCCCGTGGAAGTCATCGACGCCGGTCGCGACATGGTTGCTCGACTGGACAACAGCCGGGGACTTGGTCGGGTGCAGCAGCACCTTCGCGTTGGCCGTGTCAGCAGCCGCATTCATCCGGGCCACCAGACGCTCGGTGCTCCGCGAGATGAGATCCAGCCGGTTCTGTCGGGCAGCCCGAAGCCCGAGGCGATGCCGGTCCAGCTCCTCCGGAGCCGTGTCCAGCACTCGGTCGAGTTCGAGCACGGCGATCGCGTCCTGCAGTTGGAAGCAACGAGCCAGAACAGCGAGCCACTCCTGAGCCCTGGACTCGGCTTCATTGGCCGCGGTGGCGAGATCGCCGATCTTGGACTTGCTCTTGCGCTCCACCTTCTCCGCGAGTGCGTCGAGTTGACGCAACGCGTACGCCTGGGTATCTGCGATCGTCGCCGGCGCGGCCTGCACCTTCGACCACGTGACCTCGGAGACCCGGCCCACCTGCTCTCGGATGGTCATGGTCTCCTCGATCAGGAGGTCCACTCCGATCATGCGGGCCAACACACCGTCCTTCTGGGCGCGGAGCACGTCGTCGACCTTCTCGTCGATCGTGGCGAGATAGTCGGTGATCTCGTCCATGGTCTGCTGCATCGCGAGCTGTGCCATGATCCCCGCGGCACCAGTCAGAAGCGCCGGGTTGGTCAGAAACGAGCCGGCCCCCTTCTCGATCTGGAGCCATGACTTGATTGAGCCAGGTTTGCCCACCATCGCATGGCTGACGCCTGGCGTCTTGCTTTCCGTCAGCCCGAACTTCTTGACACGCTCCGCGGACTCCTTGGTCAGCTTCACCCAGCGGCCGGAGTTGGCGGTAATCTCCGAACCTGCCTGCGTGACTGCAGCCCCGGTGCCGAAGACGGACTTGAGCCGTTGCAGTCCGAGGTCCTTCGACGACAGTCCCTCCGAGACGAGGAAGCGTTCGACGTCCGTCGGATTCCCGATGACCGCCAGTCCATCACCGTCACTGATCAGCTGAATCTCGTTGTCCATCGCCCGCTCCTGAAGTGGCTTTTCGCAGTTGAGGGGTAGTTGGGGTGCGCACGGCGACCGCCGGGCAGGGGCCGAGGTCTTCCTCCAAAGGGCGCCCCGGCCGGCATATCCAGCGGGGGCGTCCGAATCAGAGGTCGTCGTCCAGGCCCTCCTCGCGGCGGATCATCCGCCAGGCCGCCTTGCGGGCGCTGCGGTCCAGGCTGGACTTGAAGCCCTTGTCGGGGCCGAAGTACTGGCGGCCCATGCCCGCGATGGTGTCGATGTGGTCGGCCATCTTGTCCGCGAAGACGTTGTCGAAGACGAGGCCGAAGTTGTCCTCGTCGTTGACGACGGCCGCCGCCCGCACCTTGGGGTCGGCCTTGGCCTCCTCGAAGGGCCGGATGACGTCCTGCTCGGTGAACTCGGTGCCGAAGCGTTCGTTGAACTTGTCGATCAGCTGGGAGAGCAGCGACTTCTCCGCCTCCTTCGCACCGCCCGAGCCGTCGCCGAAGCCCTGCATCGTCGTCGGCCCCTCGGCGGTGAGGGAGACGTCGTACTCACCGGTCTTCTCCACCCGCATATGGCTGAGGTCGATCTCGCCTATGTCCACGCCGCCGTCCGCGCGGCGCGGCAGCCGGTTGAGGAGGTAGCGGCCGTAGAGGTGCAGCCGCTCCAGCTCGGCGTCCCGGTAGGGGACGATCTGTGCGAGGAAGCCGTACTTCCTGACGTAGTCGTTGAGGTCGGCGCGGAAGCCCTCCGCCGTCTCCTGGTCGTCCTCGTCGTCGCTTTCGAGCAGAGCGGTGAAGCGGGCGACGGCGGGGGAGAGCAACCGGTACAGCTCGGCGTGCAGCTTCTCCCACTTGGACTGTGAGCCTGCCGCCTTCTCCTTGGCGGCGAAGTACGCGGCGGCGAACTCGTCCATCTCCTGCCCGGACAGGATCGCCGCCTGCATGACCCGGCTCTGCGCGGTGTAGAGCAGGTTGGGGTCGGAGGGGAGGGTGTTCGCCTCCTCGAAGTACGGGCGGAAGGACTCCTGTATGTCGTTGGCGTCGTTGACGAAGTCCAGTACCGCCAGGTCCGCCTGGGACTTGCGCTCCGCGGTCCGGTTCAGCCGGGACAGGGTCTGGACGGCGGAGATGCCGGTCAGCGGCTTGTTGACGTACATCGTCGTCAGCAACGGCTGGTCGAACCCGGTCTGGTACTTCTCCGCCACGACCAGGATCCTGTACTCGCGCTGGCCCGCACCGCCGGCTCGGGCGGCCTTGTCGTCGGCACGCGTGTACGCGAACGCCTTCGGCAGCGCGCTCTCCGACAGCCCGCCGTTCTCCCTCGGCTCGGTGGTCTCCTCGCCGTCGACGGTGAGCGAGCCGGAGAACGCGACGAGGACACCCAGGTCGGGGTACTTGGTGTCGTAGTCCCGGTCCTTGATGTAGCTCTTGATCGCGCGCGCCATTTGTACGGCGGACTGCCGTGAGGCGGTCACCACCATGGACTTGGCCCGCCCGCCGAGACGGCCCCGGCTGTGCGCCACGAAGTGCTCCACGATCACCTGGGCGTGCTGGGCGACCGTCGAGTCATGGGTCAGCGCGTACCGGGCGAGCAGGCCGTTCGCCTTCGACGGGTCCACCTCCCGCTCGTCGGGGTTCTGGTTCACCAGCTTCCAGTACGTGTTGTACGTGACGTAGTTGCGCAGCGGGTCGAGGATGAAGCCCTCCTCGATCGCCTGCCGCATGGAGTACGTGTGGAAGGGCCGGTAGGTCGCCTTGCCGTCGATGTCCTGGAGCGTGCCGAAGAGTTCGAGGGTCTTGGCCTTCGGCGTCGCGGTGAATGCGAAGTAGGAGAGGTTCGCGGCGCGGGAACGCTGCTCGGCCCTCTTCTTGAGCTGCTCGTCCAGGCTGACGGCCTCGGCCTTGACCGTGGTCGCGCCCGTGTCGTCCGAGTCGGAGTCCAGGCCGAGGTCGCGCAGGGCGGACCGTACGGCGGTGGCGGCGTCGCCGGACTGCGAGGAGTGCGCCTCGTCCACGATGATCGCGAAGCGGCTGCCCTGGATCTCGGTGGGGTTGCGCTGGAGGTAGTCGAGCAGTGCCGGGAAGGAGTGCAGGGTGACGGTGACGATCTTCCCGGTGTCGCGGGAGAGGGCCTTGGCGAGCTGCTCGCCCTTCGCCCCGTGCTTTTCGTCGATCTTCACGACTAGGCCCGCCGTCTGCTCGAAACTGCCGACAGTTTCCCGGAGTTGGGCGTCCAGGTTGCGGCGGTCGGTGATGACGATGACCTTGTCGAAGACGGGCACGCCGGGCTTGAGGCCCTTGGCCACGGCCTCGGCGTCGAGTTCGCGGGGGTCGGTGGGGGTGTGCAGGTCGCTGAGGCGGTGCGCGAGCCAGCCGATGGTGTTCGACTTGCCCGAGCCGGCCGAGGCCATGACCAGGTAGTCGTGGCCGGCGCCGTGCGTTGCGGCGTGCGCGGTGAGCTTCTTGACCGCGTCCCACTGCTGGAACCGCGGGAAGACCATCGTCCTCGTCGTGCCGCCGCCGGGCGTCTTGCTCTTGTGCAGGTGCACGAACCGCTGGAGCAGGTCCAGCCAGTTGTCCGGCTGCCAGACCTGCTCCCAGAGGTAGGAGGTCGCGTACGTGCCGAAGGCGGTGGGGGCAGGGTTGCCAGCGCCGCCCGGCTGACCGGGGCCGTTGGAGCCGGTGTTGAAGGGGAGAAAGCGGGTGTTCTTTCCCTTGAGCTGGGTGGCGACGAAGACCAGGTCCGGGTCGACGGCGAAGTTCGCGACGACCCGGCGAGTGAAGATCAGCTCGGTGGGGTCGCGGTCTGTGCGGTACTGCTCCTTGGCCTGCTCCACCCCTTGCTTGGTCAGCGGGTTCTTCAACTCGGCCGTGGCGACCGGGATTCCGTTGAGGAAGAGGGCGAGGTCGAGCCGGTTGCCCCAGTCCGCCTGCTTCGTCGCGTACTCGAGTTCGCGGACGACGGTGAGGCGGTTGGCCCGGTATCCGTCGAGCACGGATTCGTGGGCGACGAGGTTCGGCTTGAAGTAGGCGACGCGGAGGAGGACGCCTCGGTCCTTGACGCCGTTGCGGAGGACATCGAGGAGCCCGTTGGTGGCGATGGCCTGGTCGAGGCGGCCGGCGAACCCGCGCTGCGCCTCGTTCGGGTCGCCGCCGTAGACGGTGAGGAGTTCATTCCACTCGTCGGGCTGGGTCGCCCCTATGAAGGTGAACAACTCGTTGGTGTCCAGGCCGAGGTCGGCCCGGTAGTCCTGCGGGCGAGCTTCGCGCCAACCGCGTTCGACCATGGCGGCGACGATGGCGTCACCGAAGGCGGACTCCGTGTGGATGGGGCTCATGGCTACGCGGTGACTCCGTCCGTTACGTTGCGTCCGCTGGCAGTGGATACGTCGAACTGGCCGGTTACGGCGGCGGTGATGAGAGTCTGGCGGCGTTCGGTGAGCAAGGCGACTTGGTCGTTGATCTTCTGACTCAAGAGGTTGAGAGATTCGACCACTCGATTCATTTTAGAGACTCGCCGTCTTTGTTCCGGCATATCGGGAACCGGGATCTCGAAAGAGAGTGTCTGAGCTGCACTGATCACTTCCTGTGCTGCTCCGTATTGCGAGATCTTAACCTGGCCTCGCCCTGCCGGTGAATTAATGAAGGCGGACAGGAACTCGGGGAGTACTCTCTGTCCTTTACGGAGAATTAGGACCGATGCACAGTTAGCTCCTTCGAATTCGTCTGTCACGACGGCCGAACGGCCAGGGGCGCCAGCTCGTACAACCAATACATCGCCCGCATACAGACGAGATCGGCTCAGCTTTTCGTTGCTGACCTTAGACATGAACTTCATGCCGTTTTTATCGATCCACCCCGATCGGACATTGAAACCGTGAATGAACGGAACCCCGTCGTCGGTGAAGTAGGTCGAGGGGTTGATCACGACGCCGACGTTGACCGCAGGCAATACACGGCGAAGTTGCATAATCTGCCACTGATTTGAAACGGCCCCTGCCAGAGGATGCATATATGATCCCACCTGGTGTGAGGAGACACAGTCGGCCAGTGCCGCCAGGTGGCGTTCCTTTAGAAGGTCACGCTGCTGACTGCGCTTTGCCAACAGTGCGTCGATGCGGGCGGTCTCGGCGCCGAGGAAGTCGGCGATGCGGCGCTGCTCCTCCTGAGGGGGCATCGGAATCTCCAATGCGCCAAGCTTCTCGCCTGTTAGATGCCGGATCGTAGCCTTATTGCACAAGACGTCAAGCCATTCGCTACCGTGCAAAGCGCGCAAGACGTACCAGAGGTAGCGCGTGTCGGATCCGTTGACTGGCCGCGCTCGGTGTACGGACTTTTCGAAGATGAAGCCGTCAGGTCCATCGTAGATGGCGGCACGCCCGACGTCCCCGCCTTCACAGATTAGGAGGTCGCCAGTGCGAACGGCCAATTCGCGAAACTCGGATGGGGCTGCCCACATGCGAATTTCTTGATTGGCCTGGATTCCATTCCACTGAACGGACACCGATTTAAAGTATGGAACTTCGACGTCGGATGATCTGGACGGCGATGCCTGGAACATCTTACCGAGCGTGATGTCGAAGGCGTATCTAGCTGCACCGATGGGATAGCGGACAGGGCCAAGCCACGGGATCGCGGTCATTCCGTCACCTCACCCAACAGCGCCTGAATCTCCGCCTCCAGTGACTTCAATTCCGCGTCGATCTCCGCCAGCGGCCTCGGCGGCTTGTACACGTAGAAATGCCTCGTGAACGGGATCTCGTAGCCGATCTTCGTCTTCGTGCGGTCGATCCACGCGTCCGGCACGTGCGGCAGAACCTCGCGCTTGAGGTACTCCTCGACGTCCTCGCCGAGCGGAACGTTCTCGTAGTCCCGCAGGTCCGTATCCGGTTCCGGGGCGCCCTTGACCTTCTGTACCTCGCCCTCGGGGTCCCGTACCCCGACCGCCTCCCGTACCGCCTTCGCGAACGGCGCTCCCGACGGCCACGTCAGGCCGGCCGCGACCACCGCGTCCTTGAGCGCGATGAACGCCTCGGACTTCGTCGTCCAGGACGAGCCGAGCAACGTACGCACCGCCGCGACGAACTCCTCACTCCGCTCCAGCCTCGCCACCGGCTTGGCCTCCGCCAGCGCCGCCAACGTCTCCTCCGTGACCTCGAAGCGCAGCTTCAGCGGGCGTTCAACTGTGATGCGCTGGTAGCCGAAGTCCTCGTTCCAGAAGACCTTGACCTTGCCGTGCAGAGCGTGCTCCGGGTCGCCCGCAACCTGCAGCGCCTCCGCGTACAGCCGGGTGATGGCGCCGATGTGGTCGGGGCGGCCGTTAGTCCCGTCGCCCAGCTCCTTGCGCTTGTCGCCCAGCGACTTGCGCATCTTCTGCCACTGGTCGCGCGCGTCGAGCAGGACGACCTTGCCCTTGTGGTCGGCGTCCTTGCGGTTGGTGAGGATCCAGAAGTACGTCGAGATGCCGGTGTTGTAGAAGAGCTGGTCGGGGAGGGCGACGATCGCCTCCAGCCAGTCGTTCTCGAGGATCCAACGTCGGATCTCCGACTCACCGGACCCCGCCGCGCCGCTGAACAGCGGAGAGCCGTTGAAGACGATGGCGATGCGGGAGCCGCCCCCGCCGTTCACGTCCACCGGCTTCATCTTCGAGATCATGTGCTGGAGGAAGAGCAGCGAGCCGTCGTTGATGCGCGGCAGGCCAGCGCCGAAGCGGCCGGCGTCGCCGAGCGACTTGTGCTCGTACTCGACCTCCTCCTTGACCTTCTTCCACTCCACGCCGAACGGCGGGTTGGCGAGGAGGTAGTCGAACTTGCGGCGGGCGTGGCCGTCGTCGGAGAAGGAGTTGCCGAAGCGGATGTTCTCCGGGTCCTGGCCCTTGATCATGAGGTCGGAGCGGCAGATGGCCCAGGACTCGGGGTTGAGCTCCTGCCCGTACACCTCGACCGTCGCGTCCGGGTTGAGGGCCTTGATGCGGTCGTCGGCGGCGCTGAGCATGCCGCCCGTGCCGCAGGCCGGGTCCATGACCGTGCGGACGACACCCGGCAGGCTGAGGGCGTCCGCGTCGGGCGCCACCAGCAGGTTGACCATCAGCTTGATGACCTCGCGCGGGGTGAAGTGCTCACCCGCGGTCTCGTTCGACTGCTCGGCGAAGCGGCGGATCAACTCCTCGAAGATGTAGCCCATGTTGTGGTTGGGCACGACATCGGGGTGCAGGTCGAGGTCGGTGAACCTGCCGATGACCCGGTAGAGCAGGTTCGCGCCGTCGAGCTTCCTGACCTGCTGGTTGAACTCGTACTTGTCGAGGACCT
Organism: Streptomyces sp. SA15; assembly: GCF_002291145.1. Taxonomy (GTDB): domain Bacteria; phylum Actinomycetota; class Actinomycetes; order Streptomycetales; family Streptomycetaceae; genus Streptomyces. The sequence goes on along the minus strand of NZ_NTGE01000013.1, from coordinate 41,564 downwards.
CGCGGGCGTTGTCGGAGAAGGCGCCGACGTAGATCTGCAGGTTCTTCGCCGCGTTCTGCGGGTCGGCGGCGATCTTCCGCAGCGTGAGGTCGCTCTTGTTGTAGAAGGAGTTGCCCGAGGCCTTGCGCAGAAAGTGGTCGGTGTCGATCTCCTGGCCCGCGAACTTGGCGACGGTCTCGACGACCTTGTCGCGCGTCGGTTCCAGGACGCACTCCAGGCGGCGCAGCACGGTGAACGGCAGGATGACCTTGCCGTAGTCGGACTGCTTGTAGTCGCCGCGCAGGAGATCGGCGACGGACCAGGCGTGGTTCGCCAGCTCCGTGTGCTTGCTGCTGTTCAAGAGGTCCCGGCTTCCTTTCGAAGAGCGCCGTCCGGGCGTGGGACGGCAGGGATCCAGTGTGGTCGTGTGCGGTGGGACGTGTGGGGCGTTTCAGGCGGATTGGCTGTCCGGGGTGTCCGGTGGCAGGAGTACGCCGGCGGTGAGGCCGGTGGCCAGGGTCGCCGCGGTGTCGGCGGCGAGGTCGGCGGTTCGGCGGACGGCCGCGCGCAGCTCGTAGACGCCGCGGAACGCCTCCCCGTAGCGCCGCTGTTCCTCCAGGGGCAGCAGCGGTACGCGCAGGCGGCCCGGTGTGACGTGCACGAGGGTGCTGCCGGTGGAGGCGGAAGCGATGTTGTCCTCGGCGCCGAGGAACCCGGCCAGGAACCACGGGTCGAGGCGGGCCGGGTCAGGGCGTAGGAGGTGGATGTGCGGACCGAGCAGAGCTCCGGCGTCCTGGTCGTCCGCGACCCGGGTCATCGCGGCCGCGTCGCCGCCGCCCGCGACGGCGCGTACGAGGACGTCCCCGGCGGCGACGGGCTGCGTGGCGTCCGCGTGGATGTCAACGGGCCCGCTGGACGGGGGGTTTGCGGCCGAGATGTCCTGGGCGGTGATGACCGGCCGGTCCACGGTGGGGGCGGCGCCCCCCTTGGAACCTCGCGTGCCGGGCGTCGCTGCCCGCAGCACGGTCAGGGCCCCGCCGCGTGCCAGGTCGGAGACGGTCGCCGTACGCCACTCGCGGGCCGAGGCCCCGGACGGCTGCCACCCGCCGGACGCGGAGGCGGCTGCCAAGGCGGCGACCTGCTCGGCCAGTTGCTCGTGCAGGTCGTGGACGCGCCGGGCCAGGACGGCCGGGTCGATGTCGGCCGCGGTCGCCCGCACATGGCGGGCCGGGGTGACGTCGACGACGTCGTCGAGGAGGTCGACGAGCGGCACCGCGCGGGCGACGCCGGGCTCGTCGGCGTAGGTGTCGGGGGCGGTGGTGAACGCGGCCCACTGGCCGAGGACCCGCTCGGTCAGCCCCGCCCAGTCGAAGGAGGCGGCGGAGGCGGAAGAGGCAGAGGAGGCGGCGGAAGAGGAAGAGCCGGATCGGCGGGGGCGTGAGCCGCCGCGGGCGCCGGCGCCGGCCGTGGCCGTATCGGTGGCGGACGGCGTGCCCGTGGCGCCGCCCCGCTGCTCGCCCTCCCCGTCGACGAACAGCACCGTCGTACGGTCCGTGCCGCCCGGCTCGGGGCGTTGGAACACCCAGATCTGCAGGCCGATGTGGAGCGGATACGCGGCACGCGCCGGGAGTGAGACGACGGCGCGCAGGGCCCCGCTGCGGATGAGTTCCGCGCGGACGCGGCGACCGGAGGCGCGGAAGGCGAGCGCGGGCGGCAGCAGCATGACCGCGTGGCCGCCGGGCTCCAGGTGCGCGAGGGCGTGCTGCACCCAGGCCAGTTCGGATTCGAAGCGCGGTGGGAGACCGTAGGCCCACCTCGGGTCGTAGGCCAGCTCGTCGTGACCCCAATCGCGGTCGGCGAACGGCGGGTTGCACAGGACGGCGTCCACGGTGAGGTCGGGGAAGGCGTCGGCGCGCAGGCTGTCGCCGACGCGGATCGCCGTCTCGGCCTTGGGCGCGGCGAGCAGCAGCCGGACCGCGGTGCGCCGGCCCTGGACGGGGAGCGAGTCCTGCCCGAACAGCTCCTGTGCGCCCTGCCGGGCGGCGGCGGCGAGGAGCGTGCCGCTGCCGCAGGCAGGGTCGAGGACGCGGGACGTGCCGGCGGGCAGGAGCCGTGCCATGAGCAGGGCCAGGCCCTCCGGGGTCTGGTAAACGCCGCTGGCGGCGCCCTCGTCCAGTTCGCGTTCGGCGAGGACGTCGACGGCGGCCTGTGCCCCCGCCTCGCGGACGCAACCCAGCAGCGCGCGGACCGCGCCTGCGTCGTCCGGACCGTAGCGGACCGGCTCGGCCTCGGGCACGGCAGCCGGGAGCTCGCCCGCGGTCTTCTCCGCTCGGGCGATCAGCTGGTCGTCGGGCACGGCGGCGAGCTCGGCCAGCTCCTCCGGCGTGCGGCGGGACGCGGCAGCCACCAGCGGGAACAGTCGCGCGGCCACTCCCGAGCCGGGTCCCAACAGCCGTAGCGCCGTACGCAGCTCCTCGGTCGGCGAGGCGGCGGAGGTGTGCCCGCGTCCCCGCAGCCATGCCTGGACGGCCGGCAGGTCGTAGAGCGGGCTGGCCTCCGTGCCTGCGCTGGGGGCCGGGAAGTCGTCGTGGCGGCGGCGCCAGTTGCTGACCGTCGCGCGCGTGACCCCTGCGATGCGGGAGATCTCGGCGGCTGTCACGTGCGCGGAGGGTGCCAGTTGGGCTGGTGGCTGCTGGGGCATGGCGTGGGGTTCCGCACCTCTCGGGCCAGAGTCGGACAGTGGACGGTTAACACGTTACAGCGGTCGTCAAGTCCGCCAATCTGTTTGACGACGCTTTCAGTGTTGTGCTTATCTAGTTCCGCTTCCGAGTGGAAGCGGCGGCCTGGGGCGCTCTGCGGCGCCCGCGCCACACATCCGGTCTCTCCAGATCCCTGCCGATCCCGTCCATCGCAACGTCAGGTCAGGGCCGCACCCGCCCTCGCGTCCATTCCGCATCGCTGTCGCCACTCACCGCACATCGCACTCGCAACAGGGAGGAACCCAAATGACCACCCAGCCCCCGCAGCAGCCGGGCTTCCCGCAGCAGCCCGGCTTCCCGCAGCAGCCGGGCTTCCCGCAGCAGCCCGGCTTCCCGCAGCACCCCGGATTCCCGCAGCAGCCCGGCTATCCGCAGCCTCCCTTGCCGCAGAAGAAGCGGTCCAAGGCCAAGCTGGGCTGCCTCGGTTGCGGTGGCATCCTGGCTGCCGCGCTCATCATCGGTGGTATCGCGGCCGCGGTGGGGTCCGGCTCGGGCGACTCCTCGTCCAGCGCCGCGTCCTCCGCCGCGTCTGCCGGCTCCCCCAAGGCCACCGGTTCCTCCAAGGCCACCGGCCCCTCCAAGACCGCCGCGCCCCAGCAGTCCACCGTCGACGCCTTCAAGGCGTACGTGAAGAAGCACGAGTCCGCGAAGACGCGGGAGGCCGCAGCGCACGTCACCAAGGTCCAGGGTGCCGACGAGAACAACGACATCCTGGACACGGCTGACATCTACACGGACTACACCGGGGGCCTGGCCAGCCCGGACACCGGCAACGCCAAGCTGCTCGCCTCGGCCTTCGCCGACTTCCAGTCCAGCCGGGGAAAGGCCAGCAAGAACGGCCTTGTCACCGTCTACAACGCTGACGGCGACATCCTGAGCAACGGCAATTACTGATGTCGTAGCCGGAGCCCGCGCCGTTCCGAACCTGTCTGTCGAACCCGGCAGTTCACAGCTCCCAGCACCGCCGCCGACCAACATCTGCCCGGGAGATCCCAGCACGGCCGGCGGCCCGCCAAAGGCGGCAATGACGACAGAAGGCCATACGGAGGGTCGTTCCGGCTGGGCACAACACCCCGACTATCCATGCCAGTTACCCCGCTCGTGACTTGGAAGGTCACCGTGACGATCGCCACGCACACCGAGCTGGTCCACCACTTCACCGAAGACTTCACCGCGCTGCAGGACGCCGTCCTCACACGCATGAACGGCATGGCTTCCCCGGAGACCGCCGCGGCCCTGGCCCACCCTTCGCTCGTCGGGCCCATCGCCATCGCTCTGGCCCACGCCGATGTCCTCGCCCGTGGGGACATCAGGCGCACCGAGCTCTCAGGACTGCCGGCACCCCGCCGACTGCGACACCTGCGCGAGCACGCACGCAGGGTGCGCCGGGCACGGTCCGAGGCGGATGCCGTGTGCAAGGAGCAGCGTGCGCGCCGCATCGCCGATCGTCGTAGACCCCCGCTGGAGCCGCTGGAGCTGCGCGTGGCGCGAGCCGCGGACCCGGAAGCGTACGGCCGGGCCCTGCGGGAGGAGCTCCTTGACCGCGGATCGACGGCCGCCGATGTGCGGGCGCCGGACAACGATCTCGCCCTGTGGGCTCGGGAACAGGGCTCGGCAGACGCCGAACTGCCGGTACCAGTCCGCGAACTGCTGGAGTGCCACGACGACGCCTTCGTCCAGGCTCTCCTGCGCGACGCCCGGGAGGGGGAGAATCCGCACCTTGCGCACGACGCGGTGGTCGCACGGTGGGGCCGGCATGCCCGTACCGCGCTGGCCTGGGGCCGCTACGCCATCGCCCAGGCCGAACGCCAGGTGCTCGCCCGTCCTCTCACCGCCCGCCGTGCGCAGCTTGACGCGCTCGACGACGCCTACCAGGACGCTGCGATCCTCGCGGCCCGCGCCCGCGAGGCGAAACATCGGATCGCCGATCTTCATGACCGGATCCGGGACCGTGCGGCCGCTGGGCCCTTCGCGGAGCTCATCGCGCAGTGCCGCGCCGCAGCTCTCATCCGCTTCGCCGCCGGCGAGCCCCGGTTGTGGCAGCGGGCCTGTCGGCTGGCCACCGAGCACCAGGCAGACTGCGACGCACGGGCCGACGGCTGCCCGCGGTGCCACCGCACCCTCGCCGCCCTCCTCACCGAGAACGCATCCGCCGACACGTCGCAGGACGGCGACGGCGGCGGTTCGGAGGGTTTCGCCCCCGGCTACAAGGAGCGTTACGCCATCCTCGACGACTTCCCCAGCCGCGCCGCAGTGGCCGTCGCCGATGCCGCGGTCGGCGACGAATCCGCACTGTGCGGCTACGGCTGGGCCACCGAGGACGGAACAACCGGATACGGCGACTCCATGGCCTCGTGCAGCGGCGAGGCCGAGATCATCGGTATCTGCCGGGCCGCCCTCAGCCTCCTTGGCCGCCACCCGGAAGCCCCCGTAGTCGTCCTGTGCGACAGCATCGAGGCCGTCGAGGCAGTGAACCTGGCCTTGACGAGCGCCGATCCGGCAGCTGCCCACCGCACCGTCCTCTTCCCCGAGGGCAGGGAACTCCTGGACCGCCTGTTGCCCCATCGCGACCACGTCCAGGTCCGCTGGCTCAAGGGCCACATCGGACATGACCTCAACGAAACCGCCGACGCCCTCGCCGGCCTCGCCGTCCGGCGCGCCACCGGCCGCGTCTCTGCCTCCGCCGCCCGCAAGGAAGAGGCACGGATCCTGCGCTCTCTGCGCTCCGACCAGCACCCCGGCGTGGCCGCCGCCTGACCCTGACCGACTCCGTCGCTGTCCTTCTGACGACTTGTCACCAGTCGGCTGATAGTTCTTTCACCGGTGTACGGGCACATGCCCGGCGCAGCACCCTTCGGGGCACTGCAAGGGAGGGGATACACATGGGCACCACCACGCGCGACGAGATCATCGCCATCGAGCAGAAGGCGGTGGACCGCGCCTACGCCTGCTACGCCGCGCGGCTGGCCGAACTGACCGGGGGGTCGGTCGCCTCGGCCTCCGCGAGCGGCAAGGACAGCGTCGCCAACCGTCTCGCGGCCGAGGAGCGAGCCGCGGCGTACGGAGGTCTCGGCAACGCATCGCTCGTCATCAGCCGCGTAGACGTGCAGGACGGCCCCGGTGGTGAGCCCGATACCTGGTACGTCGGCCGACGTGCCGTTTCCGACGTCCACACCCGCGATACCGTCGTCGTGGAGTGGACCAACGCACTCGCGAAGAAGTGGCTCGACGCGCTGCCGGACGCTCCGGGGGAGGTGCTCCTGCGGCGGCGGCTGCACTGCACGCAGCGCGTCGTCGAAGGCTATGCCGACGACATCTCCGTCGCTGTCCCCACCCCGCGGCCGACCGCGGACGACGCCGATCCGGAGTCTGCGGCGGCAGACTTCGCCACCGACGTACCGCAGCCGGAAAAGGCACGGCCGCCCGTCCTCACCCCCGCCGACGTCGCCCGCCTCCATCGTCAAAAGCCCCAGCAGCCTGACGACTTCCTCCTGCGCGAGCTTCAGCGCTCTCGCAGCGGCACCATGCGGGACATCGTCGAGACCATACGCCGTGACCAGATGGCTCTGGTCACCGGTTCGCCCTCCGACATCCTCGTCGTGCAGGGCGGCCCGGGTACCGGCAAGTCGGCGGTCGGCCTGCACCGCGTGACCTGGCTCGTCAACAACGGGCATTTCAAGGCCCAGGATGTCCTCGTTGTCGGCCCCCATCAGCGGTTCCTGGACTACGTGAGCCAGGTGCTGCCCACGCTCGGCACCCGAAACGTCAACGCCGTGCAGGTGACCCGCCTGTGGGACGGCGAGATACTCGGCACCGACACCCCCCAGGCGCGGGTGGTGAAGTCCGATGAGCGCATGGCGGCCGTCCTGCGGCGGCGCGTCGAGATCGAGTGCCGTCCCGAGGCCGTCGACGAGTTCACCACCACTCCCTCTTATGACGGGGCCAAGCCGGAGCTCACCGCCACCGTCGGCAGCACGACCCTGCGTGTCCTGCGCTCCGAGGTGCTCGCCCTCCTCGAGGACGTGCGCCAAGGCGATGGTTCCTACCGTGAGCGCCGCGACCGCTTCCGCGGCCTGCTCGTCGACCGCCTGCTGCGGGAACTCGTTGCCGTCGCCCCTCGCCGCAGCCGCGACGACTCGATCCGCCGCGACCTGGAACGCAACCGTCAAGTCGAGCGCCTGATCGAACGTGTCTGGCCGTCACCGGGCGCCAGGGAAGCCCTCCGCACTCTCTACGACTCGGAAGATCTCCTGCGTACCTGCTCCGAGGGCATTCTCGATGCCGCGGAGCAGGCCGCCGTGCACCGTCCTCGGGCTGAAAAGGCCAACGCCGATCCCTGGACGCTCGACGACCATGTCTGCCTCGAAGAACTGAGGTATCTCATCACCGGGGAGACCCCGCAACGGTACGGGCACATCGTCGTCGACGAGGCACAGGACCTGACACCCATGCAGGCCCGCTCCCTGCGCCGGCGCTCCGCGGCGCACGGCTCCATGACCATCCTCGGCGACCTTGCCCAGGCCACCGGCCCCCACACCCACACCGACTGGGACCGCCTCGGCACCCTCCTGTCCGACCACGGCGACTGGCGCGTAGCCGAGCTGACCACCAGCTACCGCGTGCCCGCCGAAATCATGGAGTTCGTCGCCCCCCTTGCCCGTACCGTCGCCCCCACACTGCCGTACCCGCAGGCCGTGCGCGCGGCGGGCGAAGACGCCGTACGGACGGTCGCGACCGAGCCGTGGAAACTCCTCGACGACACCGTGGCCCAAGCCACCCGCCTCATCGGCACCAGCGATGGACACACCCTGCGCTCCGTGGCGGTCATCGTCCCCGACGACTCCGGCTGGCTCGACGAGATCAGCCGCCACCTGGACCTGGCCGACGGCATCACCGAGCAGGGACGCGAGGCGGTGTCCGTGCTGGCTGCCGCCCAGGCCAAGGGCATGGAGTACGACCACGTCCTCGTCGTCGAACCCGCCACCATCGCCGACCGCGGCCCGGCCGGCCTGCGCCAGCTGTACGTCGCGCTCACCCGCAGCACCCAGAGCCTGACCGTCCTGCACACCTCCCCGCTCCCGGAGGCCCTCACGAACACCGACGGCGGCAGCACCGAACCAGCACCCACCGAAGGCGAACCAGGGATGGCAGACGGTGACGTCCCCGAGATCGGTACGGGCATCCGAGCCCGTGTGATCGGCCGGGCACCCGGCGGCCGGTACAGGGTCAAGGCCCTGTCTCCCGCGATTGATGTCCCTTTGGTCCTGACCGTCCGCCACGGCTCGGTGCCCCCGCGTCCCGGCGAGGAACTGGACTGCTGGGTTTTCGCCCACGAGACGAACCACTGCCTGCTCACCGCGGACCAGCGTGGTCGCCAGCCCATCTCGCCGAGAATGGCGGAACGCTACGTGGCGGCGCTCGGCGTTTTCGACGACCTGACCAACGGCGACGGAACCATTCCGGAGAACGCCCGTGATCGTCTGTCTGAGCTCAAGGGCATGGCCAACCGCGTCCTCCGCCGCGACCAGGCGGATTGGGTGGCTGTGCGTCGTGTGCTCGGATCCCCGGACAAGCACCGCCTCAGCCTCCTGCGCGACCTCGCGGCGCACACCAACCGCATGCTCAAGGACAACAACCTGGACGTGAACCGACTCCAGGAGGACCTGGCACGCGCCGGCTGGGCCCAGGCCCTGCACGAAGCCCGGGAGGCACTCCAGCACCGCCGGGCCGCCATGGGCGAACCCGAAACCGACGATGCACCCGCCTCCGCTGAACAGCAGTCCGAGCAGAAGGAAGCCGAGCCCGTGACCTCCGCCGAAGACATGCCCGCCACGCCAGAGCCCGCGAAGGGGCTTCTGCACTCGCTGGAGACCGCGGCGGCCGCCGACCGCACGTGCAAAAAGCACGAGGCGGTGCGCCATGCTCTCAAGGCGGCCCTGCTCTGGGCGGACCTGCAGCCGACCGACTCCCCAGTCATCGATGTCAGCCGGATAGCGGAAGACGGCCACTTCCTCTACGAGGTTCTCGGTGCCGGCCGCTCCACCTACGCCGACCTCCGCTCGGGAGCCACCCGCCTGCTGGAGATCAACCACACCCTGCCCGCTCCTGCCGACCGCCTTTATCTGGTGCTCTCCGAACCGCCCGCCGAGGACTGGTCGGCCGACACCTTGTACGGCGCCTTCCGGGTTCACGTCCTGTGGCGCACCCCCGACAGCTGGGGCGGCCAGGACGCGGAAACCGCCCTGGGCTCCGGACTTTGATCCTGGTCGTCGGTCTCGTGCCGACCATCCGGAGTTCGTCGCCACGCACGAGGGTGTCCACCGGCGCCGAATCCGACGTGGCAGATGCGCCCACCGACATCTCGGCCATCACCTCAGAGACCGTCTCCCGGGCGATCCGCAACCGCTCCAGATTCTCCCGGGCCTCCTCCAACCGACCGGCACCTTGGCCAGTTGGTCCTCAAGGTCATCCACCCGCTCCCGGGCCGCCGCCTCCCGGGCCTCCAACTCCTCGAACAATGAGCCCATCGGTGTCGCCTCCTCCACCGTCACGGTAGAGACGACCGCACCCGCGCGTGCCTCGTCAGCGCGCGGGGCAGTCCTTGCCGGCCAGCTCGCGGCGCGGGTAGGGCCCGTCCGGCATGGTGCCGTTCAGCCAGTCGTTGAGCCACTCGGCCAGCGACTGCCCGAGCGGGGCCAGGGCATGCCCCGTGCAGCAGAGGTTGGGGTCCCAGTCCCACATCTGCCCGTCGGCCGTCCTGAAGTCGATCAGTGCCCACATCGCACCGCCCCGGTCCATGAGCGGAACGATCCCTGACGGAAGGGGGCTCTCGGGCTCGGCGAAGTCGCGGTATGCCTCCGAGATATCCGCGCAGTCGCTGAACCAGTCGCCGGTATCCGTCAACGACACCACATCCCACGGCCCGAACCCACCATTGGCCACTTCGAGATAGAGCCGCCGCAGTAGCAGGGGCATCGGGTGCCCCACCACCTGCTCCACCGCCCGTACATCGTCCGCAGAGGCAGCATCCGGCAGTTCTCGGTCGGCCACCTGCTCACGCACGGCCAGGATGAGATCGTCATCAATCACAAGCAGATCCTCGACCACGCCGGACCGCTTGTCGATGGGCAACGTTGCTGCTCAGCGCCTTCCCTCAGAAGGAACTGCAACCAACCGAGTCCTCATCGCAACCCAGGACGGCGTCTACGAATCCCGCGACGGCGGTAAGACCTTCACCCAACGCCTGCCGGTCACCCACACCACCGACGACTGACCATCGGCCCGCCGAGGAGCAGCTCCCAGGGGTTGAGCCCGTGGCCGTTTTCGCAGGTCAGCAGACTGGGAATGAGCGTGAGCTGAGGCTCTCCGGGACGCCGGTAATGGTGGAGGTCATGTTCCCGGTACAGGGGCGGTGACTGCGACCGGGTCAGTCGCCGTGGTAGAGGCGAACTGGATCGATCAGCTGGATGGCGGGGTCGTTCTCGGCGAGGTGGCGCAGTTCGTCGGTGAAGCCGGTGCCGCTGTAGCACTGCAGCCGGGTGACGTCGGTGGCGGTGCCGCGCGCGGTGAGGAGAGCACGGATGTGCTGGAGACGTTCGAGGTGGCCCTTTCCCATGACGTCGTTCCATTTGGCTTCGCCGATGGCGAGTAGTGTTTCGCGGCCGCTGTCGGTCTCGCCATGGACCGCGACGTCGACTTCGTGGCTGGTCTTCGCGGCAGGATCGTTCACGGTGCCGCTGGCGACTCTTGTGACCTGCCCGCCGTGGGTTGCGGGGGACGCGTGCCAGCGGGCCCATTCGCGGCAGACCTGTTCGAAGTGCGGGCCGACGACCTTGCTGCGGAAGGTGGACTGGGCGCGGCGCCAGACGGCGGGGGCGCGTCCGGGGCGTTCCAGATCGCCCCAGGCGGGGCGCATGACCGCGTGGTAGAAGGCGATGAGAGGTTCGGCGATGCGATAGGCGGAGCGGTTGCGGCGGAAGGCGTCGGCCTCGTGGGTGATCATGCCGACGTCCTGGAGGACGCTGAGCGGGTGGGCGAGGTCGGTGGACTTGCGGCCGAGGTAGTCGGCGATGCCGCCGCGTGCGGCGTTTCCGGCGGCGATGGCGGCCAGGACGGAGTGGTAGAGCGCGGTGTCGTGGAGTTCGGGTTCCTCTGCGAGCAGGTAGCGGGCCTCCCGGAAGAGCGGACGGGCGGGATTGAGGACGGCGCGGGTGACCCAGGCGTCGAAGTCGTGGGGCCCGGCGGGGGCGTCGCCCTGGGTGAACTCGCGGCGGTAGGCGGGGGTGCCGCCGACGATGGCGTGGGTGAGCAGTGCGGTGCGCGGGTCGGTGATCTCCCAGAATTCGGCGGCGAGGCGGAAGTCCAGGGTGGGGACGACGAGTTCCAGGCCGGCGCGGCCGCGCAGCGGGGCGTTGCCGGCGAGGAGTCCGCCCATGAAGGACAGGGCGGAGCCGCACAGCAGGAGCCGTACGGGGGTGTTGGTGTGCTGGGCGGCGGGGTCGAGGGCGCGCTGGATGATTGAGGGGAGGGCGGGGGAGGCCTTGGCGAGGAAGGGGAACTCGTCGATGACCGCGATGGTGGGGTCGCCCCTGTCGGCGATGCGCATGAGCTCGGTGACGGCCTCGTCCCAGTGGGTGAAGCGGAACGGGGTGGGCTGGTCGCGGTGGCGGGCGAGGGCTTCGCCGAACTGGCGCAGGGCGTCGGTTTCGGTGGTCTCGGTGGCGGTGAACATGAAGCCGCCGCTTGCCCGTGTGACGGCGTCCAGGAGGAAGGTCTTGCCCTGGCGGCGGCGGCCGGAGACCACGCCGAGGGTGGCGCGCGGGCCGGGCAGGGCGGCGAAGCGGGTCAGCTCGGCCCACTCGAAGTCGCGGTCGAACATCTCGGCAGGTTTGTCCACGGCACACCTCTACATGGATAGGTGCGCTTATTATATCTGGGCTTATTCAAGAGCGCCTTCATTCGTGCGTCCGTGCCCGGCGTTGGCCCCGGATGGTGGCGAGGCAAGGATCGGGGCAGGGTGGGCGCGGGTGGTGGGCGGTGGTCACCGCGATCGCGGATCACCGTGGAGGCCGCCTTGCATCTTTGAAGTGCCAACCCGCCAGCGTTCGAACCGGCATCGCTGTCTCGCTGGTCGCGAACGTCGCAGCCGTTCCTTGCAGTCAGCTCACGGCGGACAGGTGATGTGCCCCGGTCCCCCGCCGCCCACCCCGCAGAAAGGGATCGCCGCAGTCACAGCCGCCGAACCCGGACGCGGCGTCGAAGGCACGTTCCTACGCCGCCCGGGCACGTTGCCGCGTATCGCGCTGCTTCTTCTTCGCACGCCGTCGTTCCTGGTTGCGTTTGCCCACTGCGGTACCTCATGCTCGCGGAGGTGTTGCCGTCTCCGCAGCGAGCGTGCCGGCATGCCGTGGCACTCGCCCTGCACGCCGTCGAACGGCGCCTGCCCTGGCACGCCGCACCCGTCGACGACACCCCCTGTGCCCCCGGCGAAGCCCTGGACGCACTCGCCGCCGTGGAGAAGGCCGCGGTGCTGGACCGGCTGCTGGATGCTCGGCCCGAACTACGCGCAGAAGCAGACCAGTTGGCCGTCCACTTGCTCGCCCCGCGTGCCCCCGCCGAACTGACCGCCCTGCAGGAGGGGACGGCGGCCGAGGTCGAGCAGGCCCTGCGCACCCTGGACAGCGACCATCTGAGCACCGGCTATCGCCCGGGCTTCGGGTACACCGACGTATTCGGGTACACCGACGTATACAAGGCCGCGAGCCGTCTGATCGAGCCGATCATCGAGCAGTACGAGGCCGATGTCCGTCGCCGTCTGGCGCTGGGCATGCCCGACGCGGCCGAGGTCGTGGCCTCGGCGTACTCGACGGCCTGGACGCCTGCGAAGGCGACTACGACGGCGACGAGGTGCTGTGCTACGCCGGGGAGGGGCTCGCTGAGACCTACGGGTGCAAGATCCGTGAACTGATGCGCACCGCAGGCCGAGTCGTGGAGTAGACCCGCCCTATCCCTTCACGTGTCTCACCGCACAGCCGAGGGCTCGGCGCGGTCGCGCGTTCTTCTGGGATGCTTCCGGCCGACAAGCGACGGCGGAACGAGGAACCCGGTGAGATTCCGGCACGGTACCGCCACTGTGCAGGGGGGCGACTCTCCGCCATGGCTACGGCCCCGTTCGGGGCGGGATCGGGGAAGTGTTGATCCCGAGTCAGGACACTCACGCCGTCGTACCTCGACGAACCGGGGCGGATTCCCCGAGAACGGGCCGCGCCCTGGCGGTCAAGACGTGGGTGGCCGTCAGATCGCTAAGGAATGTCCGAAGTGCGAATAATGTGCATTTCAATGTTCCCAGGGCGTTCCCATTGCACACCTGAAGGCCTTCCAGAGAGGTTCCCTGGAAGGCCTTCACTGCGCTGACCTGCAGTTTTATTGTGCCCCCGGCAGGATTCGAACCTGCGACACCCGCTTTAGGAGAGCGGTGCTCTATCCCCTGAGCTACGAAGGCGGGGATCTGTCGGAAAACGTGTCTGAAATCCGCCCGAAGCTGGACGAACCTCATTCAGTTGGATCCCGACAGGTCTGTGGCAGCGCGGCCAACGACGGCTGCGCCACCGCCGACAGTGTAGCGGGTGGGCTGGTGGTGGCAGGTGACGCTTGGGCGGCGAGGCCGTCTGTGCTGGTCGAGCGGGAGAGTGAGCGGGCAGGGCTCGGCCGTGACGGCCCCTTGGTGGGGTGTCGCGGCCGGGGCCTCTGGTGCGTGTTATGCGGTGCGGCGTGAGGAACGCGGCGGCAGCGCCCTGAACCGACGCCGGGCGGAGGCGCGAGTCTGTCCGGGAAAGACTCAAACATAGGGCTGGGGGTGCCATGCCGTGCGGGGCAGCCGCGGCTCGGTTGAGGGCTCGCTGCCGTCTACGTCTGGACGGTTCCCTGCTGTGGGTCGGTGACGCCGCTCTCAGGAGCCTCCCCGGGAGCGGGGATGCTCCACTCCACGTGCTGCGGCCACAGCATCACTCCCAGCGCGCCTTCCAGGTCGACCACGGTGAGCATGTCGGGCCAGACGGAGCCGTTCAGAACGTTGGCAATCACCTGACGGTTGACTCCGCTCTCGCGCGCCAGGGCATTGGCGCTCATGCCCTGTTCCGCCATGGCCTCGGCGAGCCGACGGGCGATCGCCTGGGCGACGAGGGCGCCGCGGTGGGGCCGCATCATGGCGTGCGGCCATGTGGCGCCGACCACGTATTCGTTCGGCTTTTGCGCACGTCGCTTTCCTCCAGGCACCCGACAAGTGTGGCGGAGACACGCCTGCAATGCGCGCCCGCCCCACCATGCTACTTATGCAGCAACCCCCTGGGATGAGATATCCAGAGGCGGAGTGGTCCGGTGCGAGTGATGAATCGGCCGACGGCAAGCGTCCGGCCGTCCTGTCCCGGTACGAAGGATGAGCGCGGGCTGCGGGCAAGTTCTGGGAGTCGTCCTTGCTGTCCTGAGGAGGGTGCGGCGTGCTCCACGACAGCGGATGCGGCTGGGGTGAGCCCAGGACGAGACTGGACGTCGCGTTTTTCGGGCGACCCAGAGGAGGACGCAAGGTGCCGGTGTCCAGTGCCGCCGGCCCCGAGAGGCAGCCGGGACAGAGGAGGCCGGCGGGACCATAACAGCATTGGGTTCACACGCCAGGCCGCGACGAGAGCGCACAGCTCGTCGAGGATCGCAGCCAGATCGGCGTAGGCGTGTTCATCGCTGTGGCTGGGGCGGCGCTCAGGGCGATCTCATGGTGTGCGTTGCTCGTCGTCACCAGACGGGACGCAACGGCGGGATCGAGTCGCCGGTCAAGGTGCGGATGATGGCCGCGAGCTCAGCTCGTGGAACCTGCAGACCGACCTCATGGAGTTGCTTGGTCAGCTGTGCTTCCAGCTCGTGCAGGATCCTTCCGGCTACGGCTAGGTGTTCCAGCGCCTTCGCCGTCAATACGACCAGCTTGCGCCGACCGCCGGCGGGGTGCGGCTGGCGCTCGACGTATCCCCGTTTCTCCAGGTCGTCGATGATCTGGCCAGCGGCCTGCTTGGTGACCCCTAGTTGCTCGGCGAGTTCGCTGCTCGTAGCGCCTGCGCCGTGGAGCACCTGGAAGACCAGGCCGTGCATAGGGCGGAGTTCGGCGTAGCCGGCGGCGTCCAGGCGGCTCACGAACTCGGAGAGGACCAGTTGGAAGGCCATCCCGAGCAGGAAAGTGAGCTCGGTGCGCTCGAGCGGGTCGTGGGTCTCCATCGGTTCATCTTGACACACACCTATAAAGTAGCTTTACTCGCTTGCAAGTAAAGACGCTTTACACAGGAGGATCCATGTACGTGGTCAGCGAGAGCGAGCAGCGGACGACCACCACGCCCGCCGGCTCGATGTTCGGCCTGGCAGGTCCCAGCCAGGGCAGCGCCGAGGTCAGCACCTGGCGTGTGGAGCTCAGCGCGGATGCGTCCACCCCGGTGCACATCATCGACCGCGAGCAGGTGTGGATGCCCCTGTCAGGCGAGTTCGAGGTCGAGGTGGACGGCAAGACCGAACAGGTCAAGGCCGGCCAGGCACTCATCCTTTCCGCAGGTGCGGTGCGGCAGCTCAAGGCCGTCGGCGGCCCCGCCGAGGCGCTGGTCGCCATGGTCGTCGGGGGCAAGGCCATGATGCCGGGCAGTGACAACAAGATCCCCCTTCCCTGGGCGGAGTGACATTCCTGCCCTGAACAGCCCGACCAGGCCAACCCCCGATGGATCTGGTCGGGCTGTTCGCCGCTCCGAGCCTTGTCCCGCTGCCCCGGCGTGAGCGCGCAGCCGGAGACGTCACACATCAACCGCAACTCCACCAAGGACAGTTATGAACCCCGAAGTCAGCAGCGGGCGCCGCCGGGCGATCCTGGCTCTGCTCGCCATCACCGTACTGATCGTGGTCATGGACCTCACGATCATCAACGTGGCGCTCAATCCGATTCAGCAGAGCCTTGATGCGACCAACGCCGAGCTCCAGTGGTCCCTCGACTCCTACTTGATCACCTTCGCGGCCTTCCTGTTCACCGGCGGCGTTTGCGCGGACCGTTTCGGCCGGAAGAAGACCCTCATCTTCGGACTGACGGTGTTCGGCATCAGCTCGGTGCTGGGTGCGTACGCCGACAGCATCACGGAACTCATCGTGTGGCGCAGCGTCATGGGTGTAGGAGCCGCTGTCGTGCCGACCGTCACACTGGCGATCATCATGAACGTCTTTCCGCCCATGGAGCGCCCGAAGGCCATCGCGGCCTGGGCGTCGGCTGCCGGAGTGGCCTTCGCCGTGGGGCCGGTCCTCGGCGGTGTCCTGCTCGAACAGTTCTGGTGGGGGTCGATCTTCCTCATCAACGCCCCATTGATCGTCGTAGGCCTTGCCCTCATGGTGTGGCTCGTCCCCGAGTCCAAGAACCCCGCCCCCGCCAAGTTCGACCCCGTCGGCGTGCTGCTCTCCGTGGTCGCGGTCGGTCTGTTGGTTTACGGCATCGTGACGGGCGGCGAGGACAACGAGTGGCTGAGCGCGGAGACGCTCGGCGCCATCGTCGGCGGCGTGGTGTTGGTCGCGTTGCTCGTCGTGGTCGAGGCGCGGATGGCGGCGCCGTCCCTGGACGTCAGCCTGCTGCGTAACTCCCGGTTCTCGGCCGGCTCGGGCGCCATCGCGCTCTGCTTCTTCGCCCTCATCGGAGCCATCTTCATCACGCAGTTCTACTATCAGGCTGTGCTCGGCTTCTCCCCGATGGAGGCCGGCCTGTTGATGCTTCCCATGGGTGTGGGCTCCATGGTGATGTCGGCTCGCTGCCCCAAGCTCGTGATGCGGTTCGGTCCGCGTGCGGTGGTGGCTGCGGGGTCGGTCGTCATGGCGCTCTCCTTCCTGATCACGAGCCAGCTGACCGCGGACACGCCGACCTGGCTGCTGGTCGTGGCGCAGCTGATCTTCGGTCTGGGCTGGGGTTGCATTATGGCGCCGGCCACCGCCTCGCTGATGTCCGTGGTGCCCCCGGTTAAGGCGGGCGCTGGGCAGGCGGTGTCGCAGACGATGCGCCAGGTCGCCGGAGCCTTGGGCGTCGCGGTCATCGGCAGCATCCTCGGTGTGGTGTATCGCTCGGGGATGGAGGACTCGGTGAACGTGCTTCCGGAAGCCCTTCGCGAGGAGGCGGCCGGGTCGATCGGCGGCACGCTGCGGGCGATCGACGCCGCGAAGCTTGGAGATCAGGCTCCCGCACTGATCGACAAAGCTGTCGACACCTACCTGTCGGGCATGCAGGTCACCATGCTCGTGGCTGCCGGCGTGGCCCTGCTATCCGCAGCCGTGGCCATGCGCTGGCTGCCGAAGACCGCCCCGAAGCCGCCCATGCCGCCAGCACCTAAGCCCGCCGCGGAGGCCGCCGACACTCCGGGGGCGCGAGCCTGACGACGGATAGGTCCGCAGCACGACACGAAGGCGCTCGCCGGGAGATACCCCGGTGGGCGCCTTCGCGTCGCGCCCACAGGTGAAATCGCCACACGGATTTCACAATTCCGCATCACCGCGCGTAGTGGTCACGCTTTGTGAGGTGATTGTGACCCGGGGCGAATCGTGTCGATTCCGGCGGAATTGAACGCTCCGGATTAGTTAACATGACCAAGAGTAAAGATGCTTGACTTGCTCTGTTGCTGATACGTAGGGTCTTCATCGTCGGGCAGCCCGATCTGGTAATCGTGGGCAACGTTCCGGGTTCCGCCTGAGTATTGAAGATTCTTCGCGATTGTCTATTTCCTAATGTGGGTGCTGGGCACCCGGCGTCGTTAGGACGGGGGTAAGCGGTGTCATTAAGTGATGCCGATGGGGCAGCGATCGGTGTTGACCTGGAAACACCCGAGGGTGTCTCCGCATGGCTTCGTGCCGAGGTTGCCACACTGGTGGGCCGGGCCATCGGCGAAGTCCGCGACGACGAGCTCTTCTCCAGTGCGGGGATGGACTCGATGCGTGCCACGAGCCTCATGGCAGCGCTCTCCCGAGCAACGGGAAAGTACTGGCCACCTGCGCTCCTGTGGGCTCATCCGACCATTGGGGCACTGTCAGACAGGGTGGCCGCCGGAGAAGTGGCAGCCCTGGAATCCGAAGCTGCGAGGCGTCTGCCGGCCCGGACCGGTCGCCGTACGGAGGAGCCCGTCGCAGTCGTCGGCATGGCTTGCCGATTCCCCGGTGCGAGTAATCTTGAAGCGTTCTGGCGGCTGCTGGAAGCCGGCGAGGACGCGGTCAGGGATGTTCCCGAGGGCAGGTGGGGTTTCAATTCATCGGGTGCTGGTGATCCAGTTCTCCCGGATGGCATGGCGACCACCGAAGCTGGATTCCTTGACGGGCGGTTGGACGAATTCGATCCGCTCTTCTTCGGGATTTCCCCAAGGGAAGCCCAAGAAATGGATCCGCAACAGCGGCTTTTCCTCGAAGTCGCCTGGGAAGCGCTCGAGGACGCCTCCATCACGGAGAGCAGTCTCACCGGCAGCGACACCGGAGTGTTCGCCGGGGCGATCTGGCACGACTACGCCGACCTCGCCTGCGGCGATCCGGGAAGTCTGTCCTCCCACTCCGCCACAGGGCGAGCCCTGAATATGGTCGCCAACCGGCTGTCGTACGTTCTCGGGCTCCGCGGCCCCAGCGTCGTACTCGACTCCGCCTGCTCGTCCTCCCTGCTGGCTCTGCACCTCGCCTGCCAGAGCATCTGGAGTGGCGAGTCGTCGATGGCTGTCGCGGGCGGGGTCAACTTGCTGCTGAGCCCCGAGACCATGGTGTCCCTCAGCAAGTTCGGCGGACTGTCCCCGGACGGCCGTTGCAAGGCGTTCGACGCTCGGGCCGACGGCTTCGGCCGTGGCGAGGGTTGTGGAGTGGTCGTCCTCAAGCCGCTGTCCCGGGCCCTGGCGGACGGGGACGACATCTGGTGCACGATTCGCGGCACCGCCGCCAACAACGACGGCTTGAGCAACGGGCTCACCGCCCCCAACCCCGCAGCGCAGGAAGACGTGCTGCGAGCCGCCTATCGCCGTGCTGGGGTGGATCCGGAACAGGTGCACTACGTTGAGACGCATGGCACCGGCACCGCGCTAGGCGACCCGATCGAGGCCATGGCCCTCGGAGCGGTGCTCGGGAGGGGCCGACCGGAGGACCGGCCGCTTCGCATCGGTTCCGTGAAGACCAACGTGGGTCACCTCGAAGCCGCAGCGGGAATCGCAGGCTTCATCAAGGCCGCTCTGGCACTCAGGCACCGACGTGTGCCGCGGAACCTGCATTTCGAGTCCCCGAACCCGCACATTCCCTTCGACGAACTGCGGCTCAAGGTGCCGACGGAGGCCGAGCCATGGCCTGCCGAAGCCGACATGTACGCCGGGGTGAGCGCCTTCGGCTGGGGCGGCACCAACGTCCACGTGGTGGTTGAGGGCCATCAGGAGCCGGCCCCGGCCACTCTGCCCGAAGTCGCCGCACGTGGTATTCCTGGGCGTCCTCGGATTGCGTTCGTCTGCTCGCCGTATGGGCAGCAGTGGGTCGGCATGGCGCGGAACCTCTTCCGTACCGAGCCGGTCTTCCGGTCGGTCCTCGAGGAGTGCGACCGGGAACTCGCGCGGTACACGGGGTGGTCGCTCGTGGAAGAGCTGTTCCTGGACGAGGAGCGGGCCCGCACGGGTGATGTCGCGGTTATGCAGCCCGTCGTCTTCGCGATCCAGGTGGGCATTGCCGCATGGCTGGAGGCCGCGGGCGTACGGCCCGGCGCCGTGGTCGGCCACAGCCTCGGTGAGATCGCCGCTTGCGTCATCGCCGGTGTGCTCGACCTGCCCGATGCCGTACGGCTTGTTCACCACTACAGCGACCAGCAGCGCCGCGTGGCCGGCCCGGACAGCGGCATGGCCGTGGTCGAGCTCTCGGCGACCGAACTGGAGGAGCGCCTGGTCGAGCTGAACTCCTCGGTGTGCATAGCGACTCGCAACGGCCCGCGCACCACGGCGCTGGCGGGCAACCGCACGGAGTTGGAGGCACTCGTCGCCCGGCTGAAGACGGAGGGGGTCTTGTGCGCCATGATCCGCGTTGACCTGCCGGCCCACAGCCCCGCGATCGACCCCATCATGGCGGACCTGGAGCAGGCTCTCGCAGGCTTGACGGCGAAGCCCGGCCGCATACCCGTCATCTCCTCGGTGACAGGACGGCCCCTGGACTGGCGGGACGTCGGCCCGACCTACTTCGTGCGGAACCTGCGGGAACAGGTGCGGCTCGCTGACGCTACGGCACATCTGCTGAGCGAGAAGTTCGACGTCCTGGTGGAGATCAGTGCCAACCCGGTGCTCGCCTCCGCTCTGCAGCAGAGCATCGACGACTTCGGCCGTACCGCCACCGTCATGACCACGATGCGCCGCGACGAGGACGACCGCACGGGACTGACCGAGACCCTGGAAGCGCTCGCGCGACTCGGAACGAAGGTACGGCTGCCAGGCGTGTGGGACGAGTCGGGCAGCGAGTTGTTCACCCTGTCCGCCAAGTCCCCCGAGGCTTTGCGCGAACTCGCCGGCAGCGTGGCCGACACCCTCGGCGCTCCCGGTCCGGAGGCGAGCGACAGGACCGGTGGCCTGCCGGCCCTGGCACAGGCGGCCCTGCGCAGGGCTCACCACCCCTACCGGCTCGCGCTCCCGGCGCGGAGTGAGGCAGAGCTCACTGAGGCACTGTCGGCCCACGCACGCGGCGAGAACCCGGCTGGGCTGTACGCCTCCGACCATGCGGCGGAAAGCAGACCCAAGGTCGCTTTCGTCTTTCCCGGCCAGGGCTCCCAGTGGATCGGCATGGGCAGGGAACTCATGCGCCAAGAGCCGGTGTTCCACGACGCCATCCGCACGTGCGACGTGGCAGCCCGCGCTTTCGTGGACTGGTCGATCGAAGCCGAACTGACGTCCGCCGACACGGAACTCATGGTCGACCGGATCGACGTTATCCAGCCCGTGCTGTTCGCCGTCGAGGTCGCCCTGGCCGCCCTGTGGCGTTCCTGGGGTGTGGAGCCGGACGCGGTGGTCGGTCACAGCATGGGGGAGGTCGCGGCCGCCCACGTCGCCGGAGTGCTGAGTATCGAGGATGCGGCGCGGATCATCTGCCTGCGCAGCCGCCTGCTGCGTCGTACCAGCGGGCAGGGCGCGATGCTCGCTGTCGAGCTCACAATGGAGGAGGCGCGGGAGATCCTCGTCGGCCGGGAGAACGCAGTTTCCGTCGCCGTCAACAACAGCCCACGCTCCACGGTGCTCTCCGGCGACCGGGAGGTCCTGACCGAGATCGCCGGGCAACTTGAGGGCAGAGAGGTGTTCTGCCGCTGGGTCAAGGTGGACGTCGCCTCGCACAGCCCACAGATGGACCCGCTGCGACCGGATCTCCTGGCGGCTCTGGAGGGGCTGGCCCCCAGCCCGGGGACCGTACCGGTCTATTCGACCGTCACCGGCGTCGTCATGGACGGCACGCGGATGACCGAGAGCTACTGGGTCGACAACCTGCGCGAACCCGTGCTCTTCGGTGACCAGGTCGCCCGTCTCGTACAGGAAGGGGTGCACGCCTTCGTCGAGATGAGCCCGCACCCCATTCTGCTCCCCGCGGTGGAGCAGGTCGCCGCAGAGATCGGCGGCGGGGCAACGGTGCTTCCCTCGCTGCGCCGGAACGAGAATGAGCGGGACACGCTGCTCGCGTCTCTCGGACGGCTGCATGTGCTGGGCGCCGCGACGCGCGTCGACCGGGCACTGACTCCCGCTCGGCGCGGGCGGAAGCTGCCGCACTACCCCTGGCAGCGGGAGCGCTTCTGGCACGAGGGATCCGGCCAGGTGCCCCGCGCGGCCGCCGAGCTCGGGCCGCGCCGGGGACTGCTCGGCGAGCGGATCGACTCTGCCGTTCAACCAGGTACCCACTACTGGCAGATGGACTTCGGCGCCGAGACAGCGGCCATGGGAGACCACCGGATCGGTGGGGCCGCCGTGGTACCCGGGGCGGGGTTCGTGGAGATGGCTCTCGCGGCGGCCCGCCAGGTGTTGGAGGGCGACGGGCACGCGCTGTCTGACGTGCTCTTTCAGCAGCCGATGATCCTTCCCGAAAGCGGACTCACGCGAGTTCAGGTGGTGTTGGAGGGCTCGCAGACACGAGAAGCCCGAATACGCTTCTTCGTCTCGGAAGAGAATGGTCCCGTCTGCGTGGCCCAGGCCTCGCTGTCGGCGGCCGACCCCGGCCAGGGCCCGGAACCGGCCGACATCAGCCGCCTGACCGAGCGGATGAACGACACGCTCGACGGACCCGATTACTACAGGGCACTGGCCGCCTGCGGTCTCGACTACGGCCCCGCCTACCGTGGAATCAGCCACATCGCGCGCAACGACACTGAAGCACTGGCGAGGGTCCGCTCCGATACCTCGGCACAGCTCCACGGCGCTGGGTACGTCGTGCCCCCCGCACTCCTCGACTCCGCGCTGCAGTCGGCCCTGGCACCGCTCCTCGGGAGCGAGTGGCGGGTGGCGGGCGGATTCCTGAGTGAAGGCATGGGCCGGGTGACGGTCCACGGGACAGCCCATGGCGAGGTGTGGGCGCACGCCGCCTGCCGCGCCGGCGGCGCCGGTCAGCGTGAGGTCGACGTCAGGGTGTACGGCCCGGACGGAACACTGCTCATCGAGGTCGTCGGAATGCGGATCGTACGGATGGAGTCCGTGCCGGTCCTGGCCACGCCACGACCTGGGGCCTCGGCAGCAGACGGACAGATCCCGCTCGCCGCCCCGGCCGACGGCCTGCGCGTCACCATCGCAGCGTTGCCCAGCGGTCCCGAGCGCCGCACGGCACTGGAAGCGGCGGTACGGGAGAACGTGGCCCAGGTGGTGAAGCTCCCCGCACGCCGGGTCGACCCGGACCGCCCGCTGAAGTCCCTCGGAATCGACTCCCTCATGTCCCTGGAATTGCGCAACCGGCTCGAGGGCGCATTCGGGATCCGGCTGTCGGCCACGCTGATCTGGAACTACCCGACGATTCACGACATCGTCCCGTTCCTGGCCGAAAAGCTGGGACTGGAGCTCGACGACGTGGTCGCAAACGTCCAGACGCCCGTGGCCGCACCGACGGGAGGGGGCGGCGGTGGGACGCCGTCATCGGCCGAGAGCCCCGAAGAACTCCTAGAACGTGAACTCGCCGAGCTCAACGAGCGGATGGAGACCATCTGATGAGCGGCACATCCGGCAAGGAGCCGAACGCGGCCACAGCCGCCACGGACACCACCGTTGCCAAAGCCCTCGCGGCCGTCCGGCAGCTACGCGGCAAGATCGACGTGTTGGAGCGGGCAAAGCGGGAGGCCATCGCCATCGTCGGCATGGGATGCCGGTTGCCGGGTGGCGCGACGTCACCGGACGCCTTCTGGAAAGTGGTCTCGGAAGGCGTCGACACCATCGGGGAGATCCCGCCTGACCGCTGGGACCTCCGCCGGACGAGCGGCACGTCGGTCGGCGACGGCGCCCCTCCCGCTTACGGCGGTTTCATCGACGGCGTCGACCGGTTCGACCCATACTTCTTCGGCATCTCGCCGCGCGAGGCGGCCCGTATGGATCCGCAGCAGCGGCACTTCCTCGAAGTGGCCTGGGAAGCGCTGGAGGACGCCGGACTGCCCCGGGACAAGCTGCAGGGCAGCCAGACCGGTGTCTTCGTGGGAGCCAACGCCTCGGACTACCTTCAGCTCCAGCTGGAGGACGCCAGCGCAATCGACACCTACACCGTGGTCGGCGGAACGAACTGCATCATCTCCAACCGCCTCTCTTACCTGCTCGACCTGCGCGGGCCCAGCCTGACAGTCGACACCGCCTGCTCCTCCTCTCTGGTGGCCGTGCACCTCGCTTGTCAGAGCCTGCGCAACCAGGACTGTGACGCGGCGGTGGTCGGCGGCATGAACCTGATCCTGTCGCCCAACCTGGCCATGGCGCATGCCAAGGGGCTGCCGCTCGCACCCGACGGCCGGTGCAAGACCTTCGACGCGCAGGCCAACGGCTACGCCCGTGGCGAGGGCGTCGGGGCCCTCGTACTGAAGCGGCTTTCCGATGCCGAGGCCGACGGGGACCGGATCTGGGCCGTCATCCGCGGATCCGCTGTCAACCAGGACGGTCTGACGAACGGGCTGACCGCACCCAACGGACTGTCCCAGCGTGCCGTGATCACGCAGGCACTGCGCAACGCCCGCATCGAGCCCTCCCAGGTGACGCTGCTGGAGGCCCACGGCACAGGGACGGTGCTCGGCGACCCGATCGAGGTGGAAGCCCTCAGCGCGGTCTACGGCGATCCCGGCGCCGGAGCAGCCCCGTGCGCGCTCGGCTCGGTGAAGACGAACATCGGCCACCTGGAAGCCGGTGCCGGCATGGCCGGGCTGATCCGGACAGCGCTAAGCATTCACCACCGTGCCGTCGCACCGCACCTGCACCTTTCCACCGTAAACCCGCACATCGAACTCGACGGGACCCGGCTGTCCATACCAACCTCCCTGCGTCCCTGGGATGTTCTCGATGAGCAGCGCCACGGGGCCGTCAGTTCCTTCGGGGCGGGCGGCACCAACGCGCACGTGATTCTCGGCCCTGCCCCAGCGGACCCCGAGGGCGCGGACCGGCCTGCAGCCGTCGAAGGCCCCTGGCTGCTGCCGGTGTCTGCGGCCACCGGCAACGCGCTGGCGCCCATGGTGCGGGCCTACCGCGACCACTTGCTCTCGGCCGAGGGACAGTCCCACCGTTTCGCGGACATCGTCCACACGGCGACGGCGCGCCGGACCCGCCACGAACACCGGCTCGCCGTCGTCGCCGGCTCGCACAGCGAGGCGGCGGACCGGCTGACGCGGTGGCTGGACGGGGAGGAGCCCGCCGGGGTGGTCACGGGCCGTGCGACGAGCTCCGTGGCTGACGGAGTTGTCTTCGTCTTCCCCGGCCAGGGATCCCAGCGGGCCGGGATGGGCCGAGAGCTGCTGGAAGCCTGCCCGGTGTTCCGGGCGGCGGTGACCGAGTGTGACAACGCCATGCGTCGCTGGCTCGGCGGCCGTTCGATCATCGACGACGTCATGCGGATCGACGATGCGGCGCAGCTCGACCGCATCGATCTGATCCAGCCTGCCCTGTTCGCCCTCGCCGTCGGTCTCACCGCACGATGTCGTTCCTTCGGCCTGGAACCCGACGCCGTGGTCGGACACAGCATGGGCGAGGTGGCGGCGGCGCACATCGCCGGAGCGCTCACCCTGGAGGACGCCGCCCGCATCATCTGCCGACGAAGCGCCCTGCTCCGCCGCATCAGCTGCCAAGGAGCCATGCTGGTCGTGGCCCTGCCGCTGGACGAGGCAGACCGGCTCATCGAGGACTGCCGGGACAAGGTTTCCGTGGCCGTCAGCAACAGCCCGACGTCCACCGTGCTGTCGGGTGATCCGCAGACCTTGGTCGACCTGGCCGAGAACCTGCGCGAGCGCAACGTGTTCTGCCGCCCCGTGAAGGTCGACGTCGCCTCGCACAGCCCTCAGGTGGATCCGCTGCGGGACGAACTCCTTGCCGATCTCGCCGACTTGGCGCCCCGGCCCTCCCGCATCCCCATCCTGTCGACTGTGACGGGGCAGTGGTCCGACGGTTCGGACTTCGACGCCGACTACTGGATGCACAACCTCCGGGAGCCCGTGCTGTTCTGGGACGCCCTCCAGACGCTCATCGCCCAGGACAAGGGAGTGTTCGTAGAGATGAGCCCGCACCCTGTCCTGCTGTCCGCAGTGGAGCAGGGCTTCGAGTTCGGCGAGCGGGAGGGACTCGCTCTGCCGGCCATGCGGCGGGACGAGCCCGAGACGCACGGCATGCTCGAAATCCTCGGCGCACTACACACGCACGGCATCCCGGTGTCCCTGGAGCAGTCGGCGCCGACGGGAGCGCGCCCGGTTCCGCTCCCCGGGTACACGTGGCAGCACGAACGGTTCTGGTTCCGCGACCCTGGAGAGCGAAGCCCTCTCGTCGTCGCCGAACAGGCCGCCCTCCCGCCGCAGGAACCCACACGGCCGCAGTCCGCGCCGGCGCAGAGCGGCCCGGCGGCGGAACTACTCGACTGTCTGGCGTCCGCGATCGGCACCGAACGGCCGGACCTGATCGTGGAGTTCGTACGGAACGCCGTGGCCGACATCCTCGAGATGACCCCGGATCGCATCGACCCCGACGCCGGCTTCTTCCAGATGGGCATGGACTCGATGCTCGCCGCCCGGGTCCGGGTACGGCTCGAATCCGGGTTCGGGCGCAAGCTGCCGGCGCCCGTCATGTTCGAGCATCCTTCGGTCGGGGCGCTCTCCGCACATCTGCTGGGGCTCGCCGAGCGAATGCTGGGCGAACCGGCTGTCGCGCCCGACACCGATCCGAAGCCACCGCTCCCGGACCCTGCTCCGAATTTCGGTGTCCCCACAGTCGCGCGAACCGTCTTGCCCGCCCCCGGCTCCATGGACGATCTGTCGGAAGAGGAACTCCTCGCTCTGCTGGCCGAAGAAGTTCGTGTCTCGACCCGTACCGCAGGAGGTTCCCGATGACAGACAACGGTCTCGAGAGGCAGTCCGTCCTTGCGCAAAGCGTGCGGGAAATCCGCAGGTTGCGTGCCGAACTCGACGAGGTGGAGCAGGCCAGGACGGAGCCCATCGCCATCGTCGGCATGGGCTGCCGTATGCCCGGGGGCGCGGACAGCCCTGAGGCGTTCTGGGAGTTCCTGGAAGGCGGCGGAGACGGCATCGGAGAGATCCCCGCCTCCCGTTGGGACGCCGGGCGCTTCTACGACCCTGCCCCTGACGCACCGGGGAAGATGTCCACGCGACGCGGAGGGTTCCTGGACCAGGTCGACCAGTTCGACCCGGCGTTCTTCGGTATATCCCCCCGAGAGGCTGCCGCCCTCGATCCCCAGCAACGCCTGCTGCTGGAAGTCAGCTGGGAGGCCCTCGAACACGCGGGTCAGGCGCCGGCCGGGCTCATAGGCTCGGACACCGGCGTCTATTTCGGGATCACGACCTACGACTACATGCAGGCGCAAATGCAGCAGGTCGACCCGGCGGACCTGGATGCCTACAGCCTTACCGGCAATGCGTCCACCTTCGCGGCTGGCCGGCTGTCGTACTGGCTTGGTCTCAGCGGCCCCAGTCTGTCCGTCGACACCGCCTGTTCCTCCTCCCTGGTCGGGGTGCACCTGGCCTGCCAGAGCCTGCGATCCGGCGAGACGGATCTGGCCCTGGCAGGTGGCGTCAACGTGTTGCTGGCACCCGAGTGGTTCGTCGTGGCCTCGAAGGCGCACATGCTCGCGGCGGACGGCCGGTGCAAGACGTTCGACGCGAGCGCCGACGGCTACGTGCGCAGCGAGGGCTGCGGAGTCGTCGTACTGAAGCGGCTCTCTGACGCCCGTACCCAAGGTGACCGGATCCTCGCTGTCATCCGCGGTTCCGCCGTCAACCAGGACGGGCGCAGCAGTGGTGTCACCGTGCCGAACGCGTCCGCCCAGCAAGCGGTCATCCGCCAGGCCATGCGGGCTGCGTCCGTAGAACCGGCGCAGATCGGCTACGTGGAAGCGCACGGCACCGGGACCCCGCTTGGTGACCCGCTGGAACTGCGTGCCCTGGACGCCGTGCTCGGTGACCGGGGTGAGGCGGGTCCGCTGCTGGTCGGGTCCGTCAAGACCAACGTCGGTCACCTAGAACCGGCCGCCGGCGTAGCCGGGCTCATCAAGGTCGTGCAGTCCCTGCGGCACGAGCGAATACCACCGCACCTGCATCTGTCCGAGGTCAACCCGGAGATCGGCATTGAGGACCTCTCCGTCAAGATCCCCACCGGCGGTGTGCCGTGGCCCCGCGGAGAGAACCCCCGTATCGCCGGGGTGAGTTCGTTTGGCGCGAGCGGCACGAACGCTCACTTGATCATGGAGGAGGCGCCCGCGGACGACGCCCCTGTGGCGGCAGCGGTCGTCCCGGAGCGCACCGCGCAGCTCCTCACGCTCTCCGCAAAGAGCCCGGCCGCGCTCACTGCCCTCGCCGGGCGGTACAGCGACCGGCTCGCTGCCGCGACGGACGCCGAACTGGGCGACATCTGCTTCACCGCCGCCACGGGCCGGTCCCACTTCCCCCACCGGCTGGCGGTGACGGCCGCCTCCGCCGAGGAGATGGGGCACCGGCTGGCAGCGTCCGCCGCGGGCGAGCAGCCCGCCGGCAGCCGCCGTGGGCACGTCCAGGCGGGGGTCCGGCCCCAGGTCGTCTTCCTCTTCACCGGGCAGGGCGCACAGTACGCGGGCATGGCCCGCACCCTCTACACGACGGAACCCGTCTTCCGGCGGGTCGTCGACCACTGCGCCGAGGTGCTGCGCCCGCTGACGGACCGCTCCCTGCTGTCCGTACTCGATCCCGTGCCCGAGGATGCCGACCTCATCCACGACACATGCTGGACGCAGCCGGCGCTGTTCACCGTCGAGTACGCCCTTGCCGAGCTGTGGCGTTCCTGGGGCGTGGAGCCCTCGGCCGTCCTGGGCCACAGCATCGGCGAACTGGTGGCGGCCTGTGTCGCCGGTGTCCTGGACCTCGACGACGCCCTGCGGTTGGCCGCGCGCCGTGGACAGCTCATGCACGAGCTTGCCGGCGAAGGCACCATGGCCGCGGTGTTCGCCTCGGAGGAGCAGGTCGCTCCGGCGCTGGAGCCCTTCGCGGCCGAACTGTCGATCGCGGCGGTCAACGGGCCGGAGAGCATCGTCGTCTCGGGCAGCGCGGCCGCGGTCGATGCCCTGCTCTCCACCCTGGCCGACCAGGGAGTGCGCGCGAAGCGCATGACGGTGACCCGCGCCTTCCACTCACCCCTGATGGAGCCGGCGCTCGACGCCTTCGAACGGGAGGCGGCCGGCATGACGTTCCGGGCGCCCCGGATCCCGGTCATCTCCAACGTCACCGGACAGCCCCTGACGGGGGAGCAGGCCTTCACGGCCCGCTATCTCCGCGAGCACGCACGCAAGGCCGTACGGTTCTACGAGGGCATGACCACCCTGTACCGGCAGGGTTACCGGGTCTTCCTGGAGATGGGGCCCGCTCCCACGCTGACCGGCATGGCCAAGCGCTTCCTGACGGCCGAGGCGGGCGACGCGGAGCAGGACGACGGCCGACCGGTGTTCCTGCCCTCCCTCCGCCCCCGCCACGACGACTGGCGGGTCGCGCTGGACAGTCTGGGTGCCCTGTACACACTGGGTGCGGTCGTCGACTGGGAGGAATACGACGCCGGGCGCGGCCGACGCCGTACTGAGCTGCCCACGTACGCCTTCCAGCGTGGCCGTCACTGGTTCCGGCCGAGTGCCCGCCCCCAACCCGTGGCCGGGACGGCGCTGGTGTCCGCGAACGGGCTGTCGCCGACGCTGCTCGGCGAGCGCGTCCCGTCCCCGCTGCCTGCCGTGCAGTTCTCCTCCCGGCTTGGCGCCGAGTCACACCCGTGCCTGGGCGACTGTGTGATGGACGGGCTCCCGGTGGTCAACATCGGTGTCTACCTGGAGGCCGCATTCGAGGCGGGCCGGGAGCTGTACGGCACGGGTCCGGTGCTGGTCGAGGACTGCCTGGTTCTACAGAGCATGATCCTGGAACCTGGCGGGCAGGCCGATGTGCAGCTCGTGGTCGACCAGGACGCCGTCGACGGGGAACGCGTGTCCTACCGCTACTTCGCCGCTGGCGCCCAGGGCGGTGACTCGGCGCAGTGGGTCCTGCACGCGCAGGGCCGGATGGGGCCGGCGCCGGACGCGGGGACGGCCGACGAGGACCTGGACGCCGTACGTGGCCAGCTCACGACCGAGATCTCCGGCGACGACTTCTATCGCCGCATGTGGCGGCGCAAGCTCTATCTCGGCCCCTCGGCGCAGTGGGTCGAACACATCCACAGCGGTGCGGGCGAGGCACTCGCCCGCATGCGGCCGCCGCGGCCCGGGGAGGCCGACGCCTACCGGCTGCATCCCGGTCTTACGGATGCACTCTTCCAGACGCTGTTCGCCTGCCTGCCTCCGGAGAGCCCGGCGGATGCCACCTACATGCTGGTGGGTATCGACCGCTTCCTGCTGCACGGTTCCGTCGGCACCGGTCCGACGTACTGCTGGGCAAGGCTGCTGCCGTCCTCCGACCCTTCCGCGATGCTGCTCGCTGAAGTCCGGCTGTACGACGACCGGGGACGGCTGCTGGCCGAGGCGGACGGCGTCTGCCTCAGGCGGGCGGAGCGCGACCGGCTGCTGCGGACCCAGCCGCAGGAACCACGCCCCGTGGAAAGGACGACGGCGCAACCCGCATCCGTGGCGTCTGCCGCCGTGCCCGCGTCGCCGCGGGACCCCGTGGCGGTCCGGGAACTCCTGGCACGCACGGTGGCGAGGGCTCTCGGCGGCAGCGAAACCGATCTGGACGTGCACGAGCCACTGCAGAACCTCGGCCTGGACTCGCTCATGGCTCTGGAGGTCAAGGAGGCTCTCTCCGCCGGACTGGGCGTCTCCCTGCCCCTCGTGATCTTCCTCGACGGCCGCAGTGTGCACACGCTCGGCACCGAGATCCTCGGCCTGCTCGGTGAGAGCGAGGAGGCCGAAGGCTTCGACACGGCTGGTACGCCGGCACCGGAGAGTGTCAGGCTTCCGGTGCTCGTCCCGGACGACAGCTCGCGGCACGAGCCGTTCCCGCTGACGGACCTTCAGCAGGCTTACCTCGTAGGACGGTCGAGCGCCTTCGAGCTCGGCAACGTCTCGACCTACTTCTTCATCGAGGTCGACGTGGAAGACGTCGATCTGGTTCGGCTCACCGAGGCGTTCCGGACGATGGTCGCGCGTCACGACATGCTGCGCGCGGTCATGACCGAGGACGGCCACCAGCGGGTGCTCGCCGACGTGCCGCCGTACGAGATACGCACCACGGACCTGCGCCCGTACGGCAAGGAGGAGCACAACCGGCTGCTGCGGGAGATCCACGAGGACATCAGGGACCAGGTCTTCGACACCACGTGCTGGCCGCTCTTCGACATCCGGGCCACTGTGGTCGACGAGCGGCGTACCCGCTTGCACGTCGGCCTCGACGCCCTGATCATCGACGCGTGGAGCACGTCTCTCCTCTTCCGTGAATGGGCGGCCGCATACCGCGACGGGTCTGCCGTACTGCCCGAAGTCCCCCTCACCTACCGGGACTACGTAGTGACCGCGCGGTCCATCGAGGGCACCGCCCTGCACACCGCCTCGCTCGAGTACTGGCGCGGTCGCGTCGAGTCGCTCCCGCCTGCTCCCGAACTGCCGCTGGCCAAGGACCCCGCCTCCGTCGACCGACCGGTGTTCACGCACCGCTCGGACCGGATCGCGACGGAGGACTGGGCCCGGTTCAAGAAGCACGCGGCGGCGGCCGGCGTCACGCCCTCGGCGGCCCTGTGCACCGCGTACGCCCAGGTCCTGGCGGCCTGGAGCAAGTCGAGCCGGTTCACCCTCAATGTCCTGTTCTTCAACCGGCTGCCCCTGCACCCGGACGTCGGCAACGTGGTGGGCAACTTCAGCGCCACCACCTTGCTCGAGATCGACAGCGCGGCTCTGGACGGCTTCGCGCTGCGCGCCGACCGAGTGCAGAAGCAGCTGTGGAACGACCTGGAGCACAGCCATGTGAGCGGGGTCGAGGTGCTGCGCGAACTGCACCGGGTTCGCGGTGGCGCCGGCCGGGCCGCCATGCCCGTGGTCTTCGCGAGCACGGTGAACTTTGCCGCGAAGGAGGACTCCGCGGCCGCCACGGGCCTCGCCCAGCATCTGACCTCGCTCGGGCAAGGAGGCCGCGAGGTCTCCAGCTCCATCCGCACGCCCCAGGTGTGGCTGGACCACCAGGTTGTCGAGGACGCTGGTGCACTGATCGTGAACTGGGACGTCATCGAGGAGATCTTCCCCGCAGGCATGGTCGACGCGATGTTCGCGGCCTACGTGGACGTCCTGCGCGGCCTGTGCCACGACGAACAGGCCTGGCAGCGCCCCGCCCCTGTTCTGGTACCGGACACCGACCTGGACTTGCGCCGGGCCGTCAACGCCACCTCCGCGCCGCTGCCCGCCGGGCTGCTGCACGAGCCGTTCACCGAGCGGGCCGCCGCCCACCCGGAACGCACCGCCGTGATCGCGGCGGACCGCACGCTGACGTACGGGGAGCTCGATGCGCACACCGATCGGCTGGGCAATTGGCTGCGCGGACAGGGAGCGGGACCGGGCGCGTTCGTCGGCATCGTGATGGAGAAGGGCTGGGAACAGGTCGCCGCGACCATCGGCGTGCTGAAGTCCGGAGCTGCCTACGTACCGATCGACGCGGCCGTCCCTCCCGAGCGCCTGAGGCTGCTGCTGGAGAAGGCCGGCATCAGACTCGTCCTGACCCAGAGCCAGGTGGCGGAGCGGGCGGCGTGGCCGGACGAAACCGTGCGGTTGAGCGTCGACGGGCCCGAGGCCGAGGCGCTGGACGCAGGGCCCCGCGAGCCGTCCGCCGCGCGTCCGGACGATCTGGCGTACGTCATCTTCACCTCCGGGTCCACGGGGACGCCGAAAGGCGTGATGATCGAGCACACCGGTGCCCTGAACACGGTGCTCGACATCAACGAGCGCTTCGGCGTCACCGAGGAGGACCGGGTGCTGGCCCTGTCCGCGCTCAACTTCGACCTCTCGGTCTACGACGTCTTCGGCATCCTGGCCGCCGGTGGTGCGATCGTGCTGCCCGAGCCGGAAGCCCATCGGGAGCCCGCGCGCTGGGCGCAACTCGTCACCGATCACGGCGTCACGCTGTGGAACAGCGTCCCCTCGCTGATGGAGATGTTCACCGAGCACGCCCTCAATGAGGGGTACAGCGGGACGCTCGCGCTGCGCACGGTGATGATGAGCGGGGACTGGATTCCCGTCACCCTTCCCGACCGCATCCGCGCTCTGGTGCCGGATGCGGCCGTGTGGAGCCTGGGCGGGGCGACCGAAGCCTCGATCTGGTCGATCCTCCACCCCATCGGAGAGGTAGACCCCTCCTGGGCGAGCATCCCGTACGGCACGCCGATGCGCAGCCAGCAATTCCACGTGTTCAACGACGCCATGCAGCCTTGCCCTGTGTGGGTGCCCGGCCACCTTCACATCGGTGGGGTCGGACTCGCGCGCGGCTACCTGGGCGACGAGGCCAAGACCCGTGCCGCGTTCCTGCGGCACCCCTCCACCGGCGAGCGGCTCTACCGGACCGGTGACCTCGGCCGCTATCTGCCGGACGGGACCATCGAGTTCCTGGGCCGTGAGGACTTCCAGGTGAAGGTCCAGGGCTACCGGATCGAGCTCGGCGAGATCGAGGCCGCGCTGCTGCAGTGCGCCGGGGTGCGTGCCGCGGTGGTATCCGCAGTGGGGGAGCGGCAGGGGGCCAAGCAACTCGTCGCGTACGCCGTGCTGGACGAGGGACACGACCCGCTCGACGCGCCGGGGAGGCTGCGGGAGGCGCTGGGCAAGACGCTGCCCGTGTACATGGTGCCGCATCACATCCTCGTTCTGGACGGGCTGCCGCTCACTGCCAACGGCAAGGTCGACCGGACGGCACTGCCCGTACCGGGCGCGCATACGGACGACGACGGCGCCGCGGTCGCACCACGGGACGACGTCGAGTCGGAACTCGCGGTGATCTGGGGCGAGTTCTTCCCCGACACGCCCATCGGGGTGCACGCCGACTTCTTCGCGCTCGGCGGTAACTCGCTGCTCGCCGTACGCCTCATGGCGCGCATCCACCGCCGTCTGGGCTGCTCGCTGCCCCTGTCCACCCTGTTCGCCCGCCCGACGATCGCGCTGCTCGCGGAAGCCGTCCGGGACGCGGGGGCAGGTCTGCGGCGCACGGCCCTCGTTCCGATCCGGACCGAGGGGAGCAGGCCCCCGCTGTTCTTCGTGCACCCCGTGGGTGGGGACGTCCTGTGCTACGCCGAACTCGCCGCGCTCCTCGGGGAAGAGCAGCCGTTCTACGCCCTCCAGGTGCCCGACGACCGGGAGTTGACCACCGTCGCCGAACTGGCCGCCCACTATGCCGAGGCCATCACGGCGGTCGACCCCGACGGTCCCTACCGGTTGGGCGGCTGGTCCATGGGAGGCGTTGTGGCCCTGGAGATCGCCCAGCAACTCGCCCGGGAAGGACGGACGGTGGAACATCTGGCCGTCATCGACCTGATGGAACCGCCAGGACCGACAGATGACGAGCACGTTGACGACGCCGTACTGCTGTCCTGGTTCGCCCGCGATCTCGGCGGTCTCAACGACACGCCCTGGGAGCCCGGAGCGGACTTCTTCCGCGGGGTCGGCGGACACACCCAGGCGCTGGGCGTGCTGCACGCCGAGGCGCGCCGGCTGTCGGTGCTGTCGGCCGACATCGACGTGGAGACCCTGGGCGCCATCTTCGAGCGGTTCGCGCGCAACTTCCGCGCCCTGCTCCGCCACCGGCCGGGGACCTACGAGGGCCCGGTCCGCTTCTTCCGCGCCCAGGACGGTGCCACCGAGGCGGTGGTGGCCGCCTGGCAGGAGCTGTTCCCGGACGACTCACACGTCGTCGATCTGCCCGGCGACCACTACACCGTCATGCAGCAGCCGCAACTGCGCCGTCTGGCGGACGAGCTGAACACCTGGCTCGACGATTCCCTCATGCACTCACGACACGACGACGAAGGAAGCCAGCGATGACCCTCCGCTTCGGCGCGTTCATCCCACCGTTCCACTCCCTCGACGAGGACCCCACGACCGCCTTCTGGCGGGACCTGGACCTGATCGAGTGGCTGGACGTGCTCGGCATCGACGAGGCTTGGGTGGGTGAGCACCACTCCGGCGGCTGGTCCACCGTCAGTTCGCCAGAACTGTTCCTGGCCGCCGCGGCCGAGCGGACCCGCCGGATCAAACTGGGTACGGGTGTCGTCAGCCTGCCGTACCACCACCCGCTCACCACCGCCAACCGCATCGTGCAACTCGACCACCAGAGCGGCGGGCGGGCCATGTTCGGGATGGGTGCCGGGGTGTCGCCCGCGGACGCCCACATGATGGGCATCGCGGCCGGCGACCAGCGGCGCATGATGGCCGAGTCCCTCGACGCCCTAGTGCAGCTGCTGACCGGCGACGAACCGGTCACCGTCAAGACGGACTGGTTCGAGCTGCGAGAAGCCCGCCTGCATCTGAGGCCCTACACCAAGCCGTGCTTCGACATGGCCGTGGCCAGTGCCGGATCCGAGCGGGGCATGCGTTTGGCGGGCCGGTACGGCCTGACCTCCCTCACCTTCGCAGGGCGGCCCGGGATGGAGGAACCGCCGTTGGCCCGGCTGTGGGCGGCCGCGGAGGACGAAGCGGCCAAGTACGGCAAGACCGTCGACCGGTCGAAGTGGCGGGTCGCCATATGCGTACACATCGCGGAAACCCGGGAAGAGGCCCTGAGCCAGGTCCAGGACGGGATGGCCCGGTGGTTCCGGGAGTATGTCCGGGACACCGTCGGAGCCCAGGCGAAGCTGCCGGAGGGTCGCGAGGCGGAGGTGGCCGTGGAGACACGCACGGCCATCATCGGCTCGGTCGACGACGCCATCGAAGCGATCCAGCGCATGCTCGACGAGAGTGGCGGGTTCGGCACCCTGCTGGTCAACACCCAGGACTGGGCCACGCGCGAACAGACCAAGCGCAGCTACGAACTGCTCGCCCGCTATGTGGCCCCGCACTTCACGGGCGCTCTGGAGAGTCGGCGCACGTCGCAGCAGTGGGTCTCTGAGCGCCGGAACGACTTCGCGGCCCAGGCGCGCGAGGCCGCCCGGCAGTCTTCGTCCAGCCGATAGCTCTCAGCGGGAGGTACGCATGGTGAGCACACAGGTCGAAGGGAGTCCGCCTGCCCTGGACGGTGAGGAGTTCCGCGAGGCCATGTCGTTGCTCGCCGCGCCGTTGACCATTGTTACGGCGCGGGACACGGAGGGGCGTCCCTGGGGATTCACTGCCAGCTCAGTGACCTCGGTTTCGCTGGAGCCACCGCTTGTTCTGGTAGGGATGTCGCATACGTCCAGCTGTTTCCCGGCCTTGTCCGAGGCTGCTGAATTCACCATCAACGTCCTCGGGAGCGACCACAGGGATCTGGCCCGGACCTTCGCCACCAGTGGCGTGGACCGGTTCTCCGGTGTGAGCCTTGCGGACTGGCTCGACTCGACGGTGCCGTACCTCGCTGATGTGGCGGTCGCGTTTCGGTGCACCGCGACCAGTCGGATACCGGTCGGTGACCACACGCTGCTGATCGGTGAACTCACGGGAATGCGCGGGCACGGGGCGACCGCATCACCGTTGGTGTGGTATCGGCGAGATTTCCGGATGTCGATCTGAGCGATCGGCGGACGCTGTCTCTGAGGCTTCCGGTTCTGTGCGTACCTGCACTTGGATCCGGAAGGCGCCGCCCACGTCGGACGCGATCCGCTGACGAAGGGTCGGCCGCCGATCATCATTCGGTGGCCATGGCGCCATTGTTCTCCGGCCGGGCTCACTCCTACCTGAGCGTGCTCGGCCGGGGCAGGCACAGCGTCATGCTTCCTGTCCCAGACCTCTGCCGTGGACAGGTCGCGGTGTGGGGGCGACGGTGATTGTAGTGATGGAGCCAGGCCGGCAGGGCTTTGCGGCTAGCTAATTCGCTGGCGTAGAAGCGTCCCAGGGCCAGCCATCAGCGAGGGTGCGGTGGAAGCGTTCGACCTTGCCATTGGTCTGTGGCCGGTAGGGCCAGGTCTTCTTCGGTGTGATCCCGAGCTCATGGCAGGTCCGGGACCAGTGGCGGGAGTGGTAGGCCGAGCCGTTGTCGGTGAGGACGCGCTCGACCGTCACCTGCGGACGACGAACCAGTCGACCGCACCGCGCAGGACGTCGACTGCGGTGGCGGCCGTCTCGTCATCGCGGATCTCGGTAGGCGACTCGGGAGTGGTCGTCGACGACGGTGTGGATGAACGCGGTGCCTGGCAGCGCTCCCCGGTATTTTTTGCGGCGCGGAGCGTCAAAGCAGCGTTGGCGTGAGACACGAAGGCCTCCGGGTTGGCGGAGCGGTTCCTTGACAGCTCCACTCCACAACCGGAGGCCTT
Source organism: Streptomyces sp. SA15 (assembly GCF_002291145.1). GTDB lineage: Bacteria > Actinomycetota > Actinomycetes > Streptomycetales > Streptomycetaceae > Streptomyces. Next base: position 4,732 of record NZ_NTGE01000013.1, on the reverse strand, counting down.
CACCCGTCACCAGACTTCAAGCCATCTCGGAGCACAACCTCGACCAACCTGCCTGGGCAGTACACCTAGCCACGCCCTTGAGGATCCCGGCAAGAGGGCTTCCGGTGCGGGTCTGCGGCCGAAGCGCCGGGCCACCCGCGTTCGGAAGCTGCCAGGCGTCCGTGCCAGCGGCCTGGACCGCCGTTCTGGGCCTGACCTGGATCCGCGGAGCGCTGTACTTCAACGGCCACGGCATCGCAGAGGGCGCGGTGGCCCTTGCGGTCTGGGGCGGCGTCGGCCTACTGCTACTCAGCCGTGCCTCCTTCCGCCGGGGACGGGCCCGTACGCGGGGCGTCCCTGCTGAAGGGACGGAAACCAGACCCCTTGACGGGCCCAACAACCGCTCAACTTCGTGGCGTTGGGCCCCAGACGCAAAGCCCGTGTTCAGGATTCCGGGTCAAGCCCGTGTGGTGCAGTCAGGGCTTTGTGGGTCGACTCCAGAATCTTCTCCGACACTTCTGTGCCCGCCGTGGCCCGGGCGAGCAGGATCGCGCCGACCAGAGTGGCCACCATGGGAAGGCCGTCGTTGGCGTCGGTGGACATCCACGCGGCGAATTCCTGGACTCCGCCCGCGTACGTCTCGCGCAACTCCGCGGCTGTGGGCTCGCGAGCCATGTCCCCCGCGAATCCCGCGGTGGGACAACCGGTGCCGGGCTGGTCACGGTGCTCGGCCGACAGGTAGAAGTCGACGAGGGCGCGGCGCGCGGTGTCGTGATCGCCGTGGGCCGTATCGAACGAAGCCAGGAGCAGGTCAAGGTCCCCGAAAGCGGCTTGAGCCGCCTCGGCGATCAGGGCCTCCTTGGAGGGGAACTGCTTGTAGAAGCCGCCCGTGGTCAGCCCGATGGACTTCATCAGATCGGCGACGCTGATGCCGTTGACGCCGCGCTCCCGGAACAGCTGGGAGGCTGCGGCGACCGCGCGCCTGCGGTTCTCGAGCGCTTGTGCTTGCGAAACGCGACTCATCAGCCACCTGCCCACGTTAGATAGTAAAGTGCATCTATCATACGCGAAGTGTCGGGCGGTCGGCCGCAGCGCTCTCTCTACGGCTCATTCTCGCTGTCGCAAGGCGAGCAGTCCGTGGGCCGACATTCGAACCGGAAGCCTTCCGGCCATGCGATGTATCCGTTCCGGGGTGCGGCTGCGAGAACGCGCGGATGCGGCATCCCGCGGAGCGCATGTGTCACAACGGCGCCTGTTGAACCTCTTTGGCGACGATGGGCCCCGTCCCTGGGCGCCTGAACCCATACGCGGGGCAAGCCGAGGAGTTGTCGAGCCGGAGGCCGCGCGGCTCGCCCCCAACTGGCCGGGCGTGGTCCGACGCCGGTTGGAGAGCGGCTCGCGCGGTGCTCGACATGTGTGCAGCGCGCAGGTCTCCGCAGGGGTGGCGTTCGCCGCGCCCGCGCGCTCGCCGTGAGGACGGTACACGAAACCGTCCATAGCGACCATGCGCCCGAGGAGTCTCCAACCGAACCTGACGGTCGCGAACCTGACGGTCGCGACCCTGTAGTCCCGCGCGCATGTCGAGCGGCCTCCGACCGTAGACGGTGTCAGACGGGGCCGGGACCGTGCTGGACTGCGATAGATATCTATCGTAATCTAAAGCGAGGCGATGCTGGATGCTTTGTCCACCACCCTCACCGTCTGACAAACCACGGCCATACCAGCCCCGACGGGCCGGTATGCCCCACATGGCCCCACGGAGGCACCACATGTCTGAGCACGCTGCTGTTGAACTGAGCCCGGAAGCGATCGAATTCGAGGAATGGCTGGTCGCAGGGCAGAAGCCCCCGTCCGAGGTGGATGCGGCGCGCATCCAGGCGGAGCAGGTCCATCTCGCGGCCCGGGAGCCGGAAGGCGTCACCTATCGGGAGGTGGACGCGGGTGGCGTGCTGGGAATCTGGTGCGAACCCGTCGACGCCAACACCAACTACGTCCTCCTGCACACTCACGCCGGGGGCTCCGTTCTGGCGTCGGCACACGTCGACCGGAAGCTCGCCGGCCATATCGCCAAGGCCGCCGGGGCCCCCGTACTGGTCCTGGACTTCCGGCGCGCACCGGAACACAAGTACCCCGCTCAGGTGGACGACGCGGAGGCGGCCTTCACCTGGCTGCTCTCCGAAGGGTATGAGCCCGGAAACATCATCACGATCGGCCACTCGATCGGCGGGTTCATCGCCGTCGCCCTGGCGCTTCGCCTCCGCGACAAGAAGCAGCCCCTGCCCGGCGCCATCGTGTCGATTTCCCCCTGGTGCGACCTCGAGATCGCCAACGAGACCATCGCGACCAACGCCGGGACGGACAAGATCCTCAGCAAGGAACTGCTGGAGTTCTTCCGGGATGCCTGGATCGGCGGCACCGGCATCGAGTTCACGGACACCCGGATCAATCTGAACCGGGCAGACCTGAGCGGCCTGCCCCCGACCCTCGTCTCCTGGGGAACGTACGAGGTCCTGGCCGGCGAGGACGAGGAGTTCGCCGCCCGCGTCGAGGACGCCGGAATCGACACGGCGACCGTCGTTGTGCCCGGAGGCCAGCACTCCTACGTCTACGGTGCCGGCCGCATTCCGGAGACCGACGCCGCCATCGCACAGATCGGCGCGTGGGTCCGGGAGAAGACGAAGATCTGACCAAGCGGTCCGGGCGCGGCAGTCGCCAGATCCGCACGCCTGCCGGATCGGGACGGTGGACGGACGCCGACATGACCCGCGGTCGCACGCAGGTCCGCGACGCCCGCGCCCTCGCCCCGCTCCGGCAGCCGACGGTCGGGACGGCCGACCACGACGGCGGTTCGGCAGCCGACGACGGGACGGCCGACCACGACGGCGGTTCGGCAGCCGACGACGGGACGGCCGACCACGACGGCGGCCTCAGCTACGCGCGCACCGCCGCGCGCGACCGCGAGAGTCTCACGCAGCTGCGCGCCGCACTTGCCCCGCGTCGGCTTCGTCGCACCGGTTTACAGCCGTCCCCACTCTCGACGTCGACCCCCCGCCGGGTGGCCAGACGATTCCGTACACCCTCGATGAGGGGAAAGAACGAGGACCCGATGAGTACCTTCCACCCCGATCTCAAACGAGGTCGCTTTATCCCCAATGTGTCCTACGGACGTCTGTCGTCGCGCATCGTGCGCAGCGTGAAGTGGCGCTCGATCGATCCAGGGCCGGACGTCACGGTCCAGGAGATCGTCGTGCCCGGGCCCAAGGACGCACCGCCCGTCTCGCTTCGCGTCTTCCAGCCCACCGGCTTGAAGACAGCGGCTCCGGCACTGCTCTGGATACACGGAGGCGGACTGATCTTCGGCGCACCCGAACAGGACGACCGTACGAACATCGCCTTCGCAGAAGGTGAAGGCAGATCGACATGCAGATCGCGCAGAAGGGTTCCGTCCTCACGGCGGCGGCAACGGAGGTGCGGCGGCCACAGGCCGGGGTATCACCGCATCGTGGGGCACCCCGGGTGGGAATGACGACGAGCTCTATCCCAGCGCTGGGCGTCAGCGGGCCGCCCGGTCCGTCTCCGAAGGCGGCCGGTCAGCCGATCAGACGCAGCCCGTCCTCGAAGTCGATGCGCGCGAGGTCGGCGCGCGAGACGATACCGAGCTTGGGGAACACGTTGGCCAGGTGATGCCCCACCGTGCGGGGACTGATCAGCAGCTGGGCCCCGATCTCCCGGTTGGTGAGCCCCTGCGCGGCCAGCCGTGCGACTCTCAGCTCCTGCGCCGTGAGGATGGCGGCGGTGTCCCGGGCCGGTGCGGAGTCGCGGCGCAGGTGCTGCCCGGTCAGCTCCAGTTCGGCCCGGGTGCGGGCAAGCAGGGGCGCCGCGTCGAGTCGCTGGAAGGTTTCCGCGGCTTCGGCCAGCTGTGTCCGGGCGTCGGTACGGCGGCCGGCCCGCCGCAGCCACTCGCCGTACAGCAGGCGCGTGCGGGCGTAGTTGAAGGGCCGAGACGCGGCTCCGGGGACACCCAGGGCAAGCCGGAACTGCTTCTCCGTATCCGCCCCCGACGCCAGCAGGGCATGGACAAGGTGCGTCGCGGAGATCGCCCACGCCGCCTCCGTCCGTTCGGCCCACCGCCGTAGCAGCCGCGCCTGGTCCTCGGCCGTCGCCCGCTGCCCTGCCTGGAGGGCGGCCTCGGCGGTGTCCGGCGCGGCGAGCAGCGCGACGGTGTCGTTCGCCGCGTGGTGCCCGTGCTCGGTCAGCCGGACCAGGCGGTCCAGCGCCTCCTCGGCCCGGCCGGCGAAGAGCGCCGACATACCGAGGTTCCACTCCGCGCAGGCGCTGAAGACGCGCACCCCGCGCGGCACCCATACCTCGATGGTCCGGGCGGCGACGTCCGTGACGGTCTGCTCATCGCCTCGCGCGGCTGCCAGCCATCCGAGACCGGTGCGGCACTGCTCGGCCAAGTGGTCGTCGCCGGTCCCCTCGGCCACTTGGAGCCCCTCAAGGGCGTTCGCCTCGGCCGAGGTCCAGGAGCCTTGCGCGATGTCGGGCGCCACGGTCTGGGCCAGCGCCTGGGTCAGGGCAGTGACCTGGTCGGTGTGCCGCAGCATGTCGATCTCGCGGCGGAGCGCCTCCTGCAGGGCGGACTCGATGCCCCAGGCCACCGCCAGCGGTGCCGGTGGCATCAGGAGCCAGGAACCGCCGCTGAGCCGGGTGAGGATGTCAGCGCCGGGGGCCACGACCTGGTCGCGGTCAT
>NZ_NTGE01000131.1 GCF_002291145.1 Streptomyces sp. SA15 | reverse complement strand
CCGCCACTGACAATCGAGGCACGTGCGCCCGGAGAGACCGGCGCGACGGCCGCGACCCGGGCCCGCATCCGCGCCATCACCGGGTCCGCGTACCGCAGAACGACCGGGGCGAGCAGCAGCCCGATCGGCGGCGCGGGGGGGGGGGGGGGGGGGGGGGGGGGGGGGGGGGGGGGGGGGGGGGGGAGGTGGCGCGGACGGGGGTGGCGGCGGGGGAGGTGGCGCGGACGGGGGTGGCGGCGTGACCGGAGGGACGGGCGCGGTGGGGGTGACCGGCGCGGTGGGTGTGCGCGCCTCCGTCGAGGTGCGGCCACCGGTCGGGGAGGTTGCAAGCCCCTGGGCGGTCTGTTCCTCGAATCCCGGTGGCTTCGGTCCGGGCGGGAAGGTCGCGGGGCCCGGAGGAGGGTCGGGTGGCGGCTCCCAGGGGGCACGCCGTTGCGCCGGGACGCCGGACCGCGCCGGGCGCGGCGGCTCGTCCGCCGTATCCGCCGTATCCACGGCATCCACGGCATCCACGGCATCCACCGCCTCCACCGCCTCCACCGCCTCCACCGCCTCCACCGCCGAGGCGAACCGGTCGTCGAGTGAGTCGGGCGTGGCCGTGGGGCCCGTGTCCTCGGTGGAGTCGTCGTACAGCTGGCGCCACCAGTCGTCCTCATGACCGGTGGGCCTTCCCCCCTGCTGGTTCATGCCCCTAATTGTCCACCGCACGGGCCATATGAAAACGGGGCAACCGGAAAATCCGGCGGGCCACCGCGCGTCGAACAGCGTGCCGGGTGAGCCCCCGAACGCCGGTCCGGAGGCGATGATGTGCCGAGGCGGGTTCGCGCTGCCGTCGGGCTGTGCGTCCGTCACCGACCGGTGTGCATGAACGGGCCGTCCAGGGCCGCCCACTGCAGCAGCATGATGGTCTTGGCGTCGGCGATCTCGCCGTTGCGGATCATGGCCAGCGCCTTAAGGAAGGGCAGCTCCACGACGGTGATGTCCTCGCCCTCCTCGGCGACGCCCCCCGGCGTCGCCGTTGCGGTCGTGGCCCGGTAGGGGGCGGCGAAGAAGTGCAGGCGTTCGGTGACCGAGCCGGGACTCATGTAGACGTCGAAGAGGTGCTCGGCCGTCCCGATGACGTGTCCCGTCTCCTCGGCCGCCTCCCTGCGGATGGCCTCCTCGGGGGTGTCACCGTCCAGCAGGCCGGCCGCCGTTTCCAGCAGCATCCCGTCGGGATGCCCGTTGACGTAGGCGGGCAAGCGGAACTGACGGGTCAGCAGGACGGCTTCGCGATCGGTGCTGTAGAGGAGGATCGTGGCACCGTCGCCGCGGTCGTAGGTCTCGCGCTGTTCGCGGCTCCAGTGGCCGTCGCCGTGCTGGTAGTCGAAGGTGGTCTTGCGCAGGACGTACCAGTCGCAGGAGAGGACCTCCACGTCGACGATCCGCACTCGCGGATTACCGGTCAGCTCGCGGCCATGCCGGTCCAGGCCGGTGCGGCCGCGCCGGTCCGGTGTGTCGATGCCCGCGGTCACCGGGCGGCCGGGACGTCGTCGAGGCTGGTGTACACGGCCTTGCCCCAGGCGCGTGCCTTGGCGACCATCCGGTCGGCGCCCTCGGACGGGCCGCCGATCCGCAGCACCGCGTCGCAGCGGGCCAGCAGCTGCTCGGCGACGGGGTGGAAGATCTCCTCGTAGGCCGCGTCACCGGGGCCGGTGCTGCCGGCGGTCTCCAGCAGCGGCAGGGCGAGGGCCTCACCGGTGACTCCTAGGTGACCGGCGCGGAAGAGCTTCAGGGCGACCTCGTTCATGGCCCGGACGTTCGCCTTGAGCTTGTGCGGGTCGTCGCCGGTACCCGACCGGTACGGTCCGGCGACCAGGATCATCAGCGAGCGCGCGGCGGTAGGCACAGAACTGCTCCTTGGTGAGAGGTGGGTGACGGTGTGTCAGACAAGCTGGGTCTCGACACCCGACTGCCGCAGGGCCTTGAGGGTGGCCGGCCCGTTGGGATGGGTCTGCGGGTCTTCGGCGGCGGCGTCGGTGACGAAGTGATCGGCGGCGTTGAGCGCAGCGACCTGGCTGAAGGCCCTCACGCCGAGTTTGGTGGCGTCCGCGACGGTGACCGTGCGGGCGGACTGGGCGAGCCCGACCTGTTTGACGGCCGCGTCGTCCAGGGAGAACTCCGACCAGCCGTGCTCGGCGTGCACGCCGCCGATGGACATCACGAAGCAGTCGAAACTCAGCGACTCCAGCGTGCGCAGCGCGAGCGGCCCCACGAGCGAGCGTTCCCCCTGGCGGGAGCGTCCTCCCACGACGAGGAGGTCGATCCCCGGGCGGTCCGCCAGGCGCAGCGCCGTCTGCAGGCTCAGTACGGCGACCGTCAGCGGGGCGCGTTCGGCGAGGTGCTCCGCGACGTGCACGGTGGTGGTCCCGGCGTCCAGCAGCACGCGTGATCCGGGCTCAACCATCGCCGCCACGGCCGCACCCAGACGGTCCTTGGTGGCGGTCTGCCACTGTTCCCGTGCGGCGAACCCTCCCCCCTGCTCGCGGGGACGGTTGGCGACCGCCCCGCCGTGCACCCGGCGTACCAGGCTCTGCCGCTCCAGCGCGTCCAGGTCGCGGCGCACGGTCATCTCCGAGACCCCCAGACGCTGGGAGAGCTCCGACACGGACACCTGGCCGGAGCCCTGCACCAACCGCAGGGTCAGATCCAAACGATCGGCGACACCCATGACAACCTTTCTAACATGCCAATGTTCGTTTGAACATAGACTTGTGCGAAAGGCCCTGCGGACGCCGCCCCGTACATCAAGTTCGGGCCCGGCTCCGCACGGAGCCGGGGGAAGCCGTGGCTGTGGGCCGTTTCGTTCGGGCTCGGGAGACCGTCGCCTACGCCCTACGCCGCTCGTCAGGCTGAGTCCGCCTTCTCAGTAGGAAGACTGCCCGACCGGATTTGGTGGGGAGAGGGGCGGTTGTGTGGTGTACGGAAGGTGCGTCGGTAGCCCTGGGGCGTGATGCCCACTCGCCGGATGAAATGGTGGCGCAAGTTGTCGACGGTTCCGAAGCCGGTGCGCCCGGCGATCACGGTGATCGGATCGTCGGTGCTCTCGAGATGGTGCTGGGCGAGCAGGACGCGCTGTCCGGTCACCCACTGCAACGGAGTCGTTCCGGTCTCCTCCTGGAAGCGGCGGGCAAGGGTGCGTGGGGACACGTGGGCACGGCGGGCCATCGCCTCGACCGTCAGTTCCTGGTCCAGGTTGGCCTCGATCCACGCGAGGACGGGCGTGAGGGAGCCGGTGCCCTCTCGAGGCTGAGGGCGTTCGCGGTATTGACGCTGGCCGCCTTCTCTGTGCGGGGGAGCGACCATCCGTCGGGCGATGGCGTTGGCGACGGAACTGCCGTGTTCCTTGCGAACCAGATGCAGGCAGGTGTCCACACCGGCGGCCGTACCGGCCCCGGTGATGACCGGGTCCTCGTCGACATACAGCACATCCGACTCGACGAGGGCCTGCGGGTGGCGGCGGGCGAGGTCCTCGGTGTAGCGCCAGTGGGTGGTACAGCGCCGCCCGTTCAGGAGGCCGGCTTCGCCAAGGAGGAAGGCGCCCGTACAGATGCTCAGAACGCGGGCGCCTCGCTCGACCGCGGCACCCAGCGCCTCGGTGAGGTGCTCCGGCTGCCGCACATCTCGATCGTAGGCAGGCACGCAGATCAGATCGGCTGAAGAGAGCCTCTCAAGGCCATGACGGACCCGTACGTCGAAGCCGTGCCGGGTGGGCACACTGCCACCCGTGGCCGAGACGAGAGCGAAGTCGTAGACCGGCAAACTGTCGTCACCGCGGTCAATACCGAAGACCTCGCAGAAGACGCCCAGCTCGAAGGCATGGCTGCCTTCGAGAGCCAGAACAGCCACATCGCGCATCGGTTCCACTCCCCCTCTTGCCGCCATGGCGGGAATTTCAGCCTACCCGTCATTTCTGCCACTCCCGCTGGTGCCTCGGCCCCTGAAAGCCTCGCCCCATGCCACACGCCCTTCCTACAGCCATACGCCCCGAGTCGGCCTTCCAGGCCTCTGCCGATGCCGCCCTTTCGGCCCAGGCGGCCCAGGTTCTCCACACGCTCGCGCTCGACGAGGACTTGAAGTGGAGCATCCCGACAGACCCGGTTCTGGGCCGCCTGGCTCGCAAGGTCGCCCAACGGTTCGTGGCCGGCGAGAGGCTCACCGAAGCGTTGGACCGCGCGGAGCACATCATCGCCGCCGGTCACCGCGTGAACGTCGAGTACATGGGAGAAAGCTGCCGCGACGCGCAGCGGGCCACGGCCGAGACCGAGGTGTTCCTGGACGCGGCCCGGCTTCTGCCGCCCGGCTGCTCGATCTCCCTGGACCTCTCCCACATCGGTCTCGCCGTCGACGAGGAACTCGCCCTGGCCAACGCATCCCGCGTCGCACGGGCCACCGCCGACAGCGGCCGGGAGATGGTCATCTCGGCCGAAGGCTCCGACCGCACGGATGCCGTGCTCGCCGTCCACCGCGACCTGTGCCGACGGTTCGACCACATCGGCATCACGGTTCAGGCGCGACTGCACCGCACGGGCGACGACCTGGCTGAACTCCTCGCTCGCCCCGGCCGCATCCGCCTGGTCAAGGGCGCCTTCCTCGAACCCGAGACCGTCGCCTACCGGCGCGAAGACCCTGCTCTGAGGACCGCCTACCTCACCTACGCGGAACAACTGGCCGACTCCGGCCACCTCTGTTCCTTCGCCACCCACGACTGGGATCTGATCCACCGCATCGACCATCACCTCGGAGGGAAGGGCCACGAGAGGGCCCCCTGGGAATTCGAGACGCTCCTCGGACTCGGCCCCGACCGTCTCGACGCCATGGCCCAGCACGGCCACCCCACCCGTGAGTACGTCGTCTTCGGCACCGAATGGTGGCTGTACGTCTGCAACAGACTTGCGGAGGACCCCCGGCGCCTGCTCCAAGCGCTCGTCGACGTCGCATCCTGAGACCACTACGACCACACTCTCCGTCACGTGTCGTGGAGCGGCCGCCCCCTTCCCACCGCCGGACTGCTCCTGCTACGCAGCCGCATCGGCCGCGGGCGTTTCGTGTCGGCTGTGGCGCCCCCTGCGGATGCACCGAGACGGTCCGGGCCGGGGGGACGGCAGTCGAGGGCGACGCGCTCCACCGCCTCGATCCCTGCTGCCGGCCGGGCTGACGGACGCGAGCGTCGCCAAGCACCTCGATCTGGGCTGAGGACCGTGCAGCGCCGGGTGAAGCGGCTGATGGAGCTGACCGGTGCGACGACCCGGCTGGAGCTGGGATGGCACGCGTACGAGCGGGGGTGGGTGGCCCGGGAGCGGCCCGAGTGAACATGGCCGGCCTGCGCCTTCCCCCGCACTCCGGCACTCTGGACAAATGGGAGTGGTGGACCTCCTGCTGGTCGGCCTGGTCATGCTGCTCGGTGTGGGCGGAGTTCTGGTGCCCGGTGTGCCGGGATCGTGGCTGGTGTGGTCCGCGGTCCTGTGGTGGGCGCTGAAGGATTCGCAACCGGTGGCCTGGGGCGTGCTCGTGGCCGGCACCGTCGCGCTGCTTCTCTCCCAGGTGGTGCGCTGGGCCCTGCCGCCCCGACGGCTGCGCGCGAGCGGCGCCACCCCGCGGATGGCGCTGTACGCCGGGGTAGGGGCGTTCGTCGGCTTCTTCCTGATCCCCGTGCTCGGCGCGATCCCCGGCTTCATGGGCGGCATCTACCTCTGCGAACGCCTACGGCTCGGCCGTCACGGCGAGGCCATGGCGGCGCTGCGGACGGCGATGCGCTCGGGCGGCTCCAGCGTGCTGACGGAGCTGTTCACCTGCCTGCTGATCATGGGAGCGTGGCTGGGGGCGGTGCTGTGGGGGTGAGCCAGTTCCTGAACCAGTTCCTGGCTACGTCCCGTGTGGGTCCCGTCGTAGGTCTCGGGACGTAGGACGAGGATCCGATGCGCCGGGCGAAGCCGGGGTGTTTGGCTGGCTGCCATGACCGAATTCAGCGAGGCCGAACTCGCGTACCTGAAGTCGCAGCGGCTCGGGCGCCTGGCCACCGTCGACCAGCACGGGCAGCCACAGGCGAACCCGGTCGGCTTCTACCCGCGGGACGACGGGACCATCCTCATCGGCGGCTACGCCATGGGCACCACCAAGAAGTGGCGCAACCTGCGGAAGAACCCGAAGGTCGCCCTGGTCGTCAACGACATCGTCAGCGTGAGGCCGTGGAAGGTGCGCGGCATCGACATCCGCGGTGAGGCAGAACTCCTCGTCGGTCCGCACGACTTGGGTCCACACTTCAGCGAGGAGCTGATCCGCATCCTTCCGCGGCGGATCCACAGCTGGGGGCTTCAGGAGGGCGACTAGAGGACGCCTTCAAGCGTGAGCAGTGTCGTCTTGCGCTCCAGCCCACCCGCGTACCCCGTCAGTGAACCGTCGGCCCCGATCACCCGGTGGCAGGGCCTCAGGATCAGCAGCGGGTTGGCGCCGATCGCGCCGCCGACGGCCCGTACGGCGGCGCGGGGTGCGCCGATGCGGGAGGCGATCTCGCCGTACGTCGTGGTCGAGCCGTAGGGGACGGTGTCGAGGGCGGCCCACACCTTCTCCCGGAACTCGCTGCCCTCGCTCCGCAACTCCAGCCGGAACTCCTTGAGTTCCCCGGCGAAGTAGGCGGCGAGCTGTTCCTCGGCCTCGTGGAAGAGGGTCGGGTCGTGCCGCCAACCGTCCTGGACGGTACGGCCGTTCTTCTGGCCGGGCACGCAGAGGGAGGTCAAGGTGCCGTCCGGGTCGGCGGTCAGCAGGAGCCCGCCGACGGGGCTGTCCACGGTGGTGTAGTGCGTCTCGTTGGTCATCAGTACTCCAACTCCCCTGCCGCACGCAGGTGTCGCAGGGCGTATGAGCGCCAAGGGCGCCAGGTGTCGGGCAGGTCCGGGCCGGGCGGGGCGACGTCCGGGTCGCCGAGGGCGCGGGTGCGGATGGCGGCGACGGTGCGGGCGTCCAGGCCGGGCAGGGCGAACAGGGCGTCCTGCGCGTCGTCCCGGTCGACGCCCGGGTCCAGGCGTACGGCACCGTCGGCGAGTGCGGCGGCGAGTGCGCCCAGGGTTCCGTCCGGCTCGGCCTCGGCGAGGACGGCCGGTTCGGGGAAGACGTGGGTGAGGCTGCCGCAGGGGGCGTCGAGTGCCTTGCCGTACCGCCGTACCAGCCGCTCGGCCTCCGTACGCCCCACCAGTGCCCGCACCGCGAGCTCCTCCGGGTCGGCGGCGCCGGGCGACCGCAGTCCGGGCCGGGCGGCGACGAGCGGGGCGAGCCGTTCGTCGGCGCCGAGCCGCTCGTCCACGGCGTACGGATCGGCGTCGAGGTCGAACAGCCGTCGCAGCCGCTGGACGGCGGTGGTCAGGTCGCGGGGGTCGGTGAGGTGCAGAAGGGCGTCCAGCCAGCCGCCCGGATGGGCGCCGGACGCGGACCTCACCGAACCCGGCCGCTCGTCGACGGCGACGATGCCGGTGCCGTGCGGAAGACGCAGGGTACGGCGGTACGTCCGCCGCCCGCGCGGCCCACTCACCAACTCCACACCTGCCACGGCCTCGCCCTCCAGCAGATCGAAGACGGCGCCCGCCTGGTACGGCCCCCGGTGGGCGAGCCGCAACGGGATCCCCGCGGTCGGTGTGGCCGTACGCCGGGTGGCCCGGCCGCCGTGGGGTGCGGCGGCCCGCAGCTCGCTCGGCGTCGACGCGTAGATCTCCCGCATCGTGTCGTTGAACTGCCGCACGCTGGCGAACCCGGACGCGAACGCGATCTGGGTGATCGGCAGGTCGGTGGTCTGCAGCAGGACGCGCGCGGTGTGCGCCCGCTGGGCCCGGGCGAGGGCGACAGGCCCGGCCCCGAGCTCGGCGGTGAGCTGGCGCTGCACCTGCCGCGCGCTGTAGCCGAGGCGTGCGGCGAGCCCGGCGACGCCCTCCCGGTCGACGACACCGTCACCGATCAGCCGCATGGCCCGCCCCACGACATCCGCGCGGACGTTCCACTCGGCGGAGCCGGGCACGGCGTCCGGCCGGCACCGCCGGCAGGCCCGGAACCCCGAGCCCTGCGCGGCGGCGGCCGTAGCGAAGAACCGGACGTTGTGCCGCTTCGGCGTCACCGCCGGACAGCTGGGCCGGCAGTAGATCCCGGTCGTCGCGACGGCGAAGAAGAACTCCCCGTCGAACCGCCCGTCCCGACTCCGCACCGCTTCGTACCTGGTGTCTTCGTCCATCACGACATCCAGTCTCGACGGTGACCGGGGCAGGGGCTAGCGGAAATCGGACGTGGAGATGGGTCGACAGGAAGCCCTACATCCAGCGCCCCCTCTTCGCCTCCATCGCCGCCTTCCCCTCCGCCCCCTTCCGCTTCCAGTCCCGCCGAATCTCCGCCCTGAGCCTCGCATCGGTCTTGGCGACGATCCGCTGGTTCTCCCGGATGAGCTTCCGGTAGCTGTCCAACCGTCGCTGGGGCAGCTCACCGGAGTCGATCGCGGCCAGCACCGCGCACCCCGGTTCACTCTCGTGCGCGCAGTCATGGAACCGGCACCGCTCGGCCAGTTCCTCGATCTCGGAGAAGACCTGCCCGACCCCGCTCTCGGCGTCCCACAGTCCGACACCTCGAAGCCCCGGCGTGTCGATCAGTACACCGCCGCCCGGCAGCGCGAGCAGGTTGCGCGTGGTCGTCGTATGACGGCCCTTGCCGTCCGCGTCCCGGGTCTCTTGCACCTCCATCACGTCCTCCCCCAGCAGCGCGTTCGCGAGCGTGGACTTGCCCGCACCGGACTGCCCGAGCAGCACGGACGTACCACCGGAGACGACGGCGACCAGGACATCGAGCCCGTCCCCGCCCACCGCGCTGACCGGCACCACCGGCACCCCCGGCGCCGACGTCTCCACGTCCTGCACGAGGTGCGCCAGCGTCACCGCGTCCGGCACGAGGTCGGCCTTGGTCAGCACGACCACGGGCTGCGCCCCGGACTCCCAGGCCAGCGCCAGGAAGCGTTCGATGCGACCGAGGTCGAGTTCGACGGCCAGCGACACGGCGACGATCGCGTGGTCGACGTTGGCGGCGAGGATCTGCCCCTCGGACCGTTTGGAGGAGGTGGAGCGTACGAAGGCGGTACGGCGCGGCAGATACGTCCGTACGTAGCGCGGGTTGCCGCCGGGTTCGACGGCGACCCAGTCGCCGGTGCACACGACCCGCAGCGGATCGTGCGGAGTGACGAACGCGGTGTCCGCCCGGACGATCCCGGCGGCCGTGACCACGTCGCACTGCCCGCGGTCGACCCGGATCACGCGCCCGGGCAACAGCCCCTCGGACTCGTAGGGGACGAACTCGTCCGCCCACGCCTCGTCCCAGCCGTAGGGAGCGAGAGCGGAGTAGGCGGAGAAAAGAGAGGTGGAAGTCAAGGGTGACCCTTCACAAGGGCGGCCCCGGCAGCCGCGCGCTCAGGCGCGCGGAAGGAAAGGAGTCGAAGAAAAGAAAGTCGACGTGTCAGCCGGCGGCCACGGAGGTGGACTTGATGGATTCCTGGATGCGGGCAGCGCCCATCGCAATGACAGCCATCGGTCGACACCTCCGTTCCACACAACGTACTGACAACGGCAGCCACTGGCCGCCGTACAAGACCAGCCCAGGATAGGGACACGCGGAGCCGGGCCGCCACCCAGTTTTCGGTGCGCTCTCCAACATTGCATCGGCCCCGAGAAGAGCATCACGGCTCTGCGCAGGGCAAACGCTAGGACCGGAGGCCCACCCGGCCAGCGTGGAGAGCACCTCATCATGAGGACGCAGTTAGCGATCTTGATGGAACCATCCCCGCGGGGTGCGGGGAGCATTTTTCCGGGTCCAGCAGCAGTAGCAGCCACTTGGGACCATCCCCGCCAGAGCGGGGATTGAACTAGTGCATCACCCTCTGGCGTTCAGAGCGCGCGCAAGACGCAGTGTGCCGGTCGTTGCCTCAGCGTCGAAGCCCTTGCCGCACTCGACGCAGCGCGCGCATCGACTGACCGAGGCTACTCCTCCCTGTCTGCGCTAAGGAGACTTCGCACTAGAGAGACTCGGATTCGCCGTGCACCAACTGAACTATGGGCGAGTACCCAGCCAATGAAACCGCAGCCTCCGACACACGCAAGAACTGCGAGGATCGTCTCGCCCTTCGCCACCAGAAGGGAGCCGATAGCAACGCAGGAAACGATGACTAAGGCTTCTGCGGAGCCTATGCCGTTCGGTCGGTTGACTCCGCTCCACGCCGCCTGGCGCGCTGGCGCACGGCAGGCCGGGAAGCCGTCCGTTGGGTGGGACGCCGAATGAACCACCGCTGCTGCGGCCGGCGTGGACTCATCAGATAGCGACATCTTCATGGCTTTCATGGTGTCGTGCCTCTGTGGCCTTCACTCGACATGCCAACAAGTGGCTGCTACTGGCCAACTTCCGCCCGGCGCTTAGGAAGTCCGCCTCATCGCTGTTAGCTACCTGATCGTGGTGGAGACACCCACAACGACCCGCTTGCCCCGAGGATTGGCCGATCATTCGGGCACAGAACACGTGGCGGCAAGCCTGGCAGGTATCGTGACCAACCTGCAGGCCGGACGACACATCGACCTGCCAGATCCCTTGCGAGTGCCATGACGCTCGCCTTCGTACGCGGCGCTGAAGTACGCCCATGTGGCGCTCACCAACCACCTGTAAGCCCATCACGCGACATAGGGAGCATGTGCAGTAAGTACTGGCGATCGGCTGGAAGACGGGACCCACCCCATGGGTTCGGAACCACTCGAGCGCCGACTCCCCCTTCACCCGCTCGGTGGGGAACTCCCCCAGGTCGAAGGAACACCGACGTTCCCGGCGGATCCCGACGCCCGCCAAACCGGCAGGCGGGGGGGACTGCCGGTGCCTATCGGGAACGAACCCTGGGTCAGCCATCTGGTTAGAGGCGGGGCGTGCTGGGCCGCGAACTACCTTGCGGGCACGGGGAAGCAGACGTCGATCTCACCGAGCGACTCGATCGTCAGGGGACTATCCCCGCGGGTGCGGGGAGCAGCACCATTCCGCTGCCGCTGCCGTCCGACCACCGGGACCATCCCCCGCGGGTGCGGGGAGCAGCCGTATGAGTTCGGGTGACCGCGACCCGAATGGGGACCATCCCCGGCGGGTGCGGGGAGCAGTTCGAACCGTCACGCTCGGGCTTTCGCCCCACGGGACCATCCCCGCAGGTGCGGGGAGCAGGTGCAGCGACCACCCCGAACCGGATGGTAACGGGACCATCCCCGCGGGTGCAGGGAGCGGCGTTTCGCCAACGCCAACGCCCGTGCGGCAGCGGGACCATCCCCGCGGGTGCGGGGAGCAGCCGACTCGTCCGTCGTTGCCGTCGATGTAGTGGGGACCATCCCCGCTGGTGCGGGGAGCAGGAAGCGGACCACCTGCGGAAGCGGCTTGCCCCGGGACCATCCCCGCGGGTGCGGGGAGCAGAGCTTCTGGTTGTCGTAGGCGTACTTGACGTCGGGACCATCCCCGCGGGTGCGGGGAGCAGTCCTCATGGGCCTCGGCGATCTGCTCGTCGAGCGGACCATCCCCGCGGGTGCGGGGAGCAGGCGTACCCCTCGACCTCGCACCAGTCCATGTCGGGACCATCCCCGCGGGTGCGGGGAGCAGAGCGCGGAGGACACCCCGCCGGTGCCCTGGTGGGGACCATCCCTGCGGGTGCGGGGAGCAGTCACCACGGCAGGATCGGCCCGAGCAGCCACGGGGACCATCCCCGCGGGTGCGGGGAGCAGACACCGCCGGAGCCAACACTGTCCAGCTGGGCGGGACCATCCCCGCGGGTGCGGGGAGCAGAGCGTCGACTGGTACGTGCGCATGTTGACTGCGGGACCATCCCCGCGGGTGCGGGGAGCAGCCTCGACCGGCTGACCATGGGAGAACTGGGCGAGGACCATCCCCGCGGGTGCGGGGAGCAGTCAACCGGGCTATCGCTGACGACCTGTACCCAGGGACCATCCCCGCGGGTGCGGGGAGCAGGCCTGGCAGGACGTCGGTGGCGACGCCGGCCAGGGACCATCCCCGCGGGTGCGGGGAGCAGAGCATGCCCGACCAGCCCTACCTCGTGCCCGCGGGACCATCCCCGCGGGTGCGGGGAGCAGGTCGCCGCCACCTCCACCAGGTGGCTCGGCCCGGGACCATCCCCGCGGGTGCGGGGAGCAGCATTGTGAACCCCAACAGCAACCGCGCTGGAGGGGACCATCCCCGCGGGTGCGGGGAGCAGTGTCATGGTCGGCTCCATGCACAGACGGTGTGGGGACCATCCCCGCGGGTGCGGGGAGCAGCAAGTAGCGGCGAACCTCGGGCCACCATCTGAGGGACCATCCCCGCGGGTGCGGGGAGCAGACGTCGCACACGGCGCTGAGCTTCGGGGACGCGGGACCATCCCCGCGGGTGCGGGGAGCAGCAGTGACCGCGCCGGACACGACCCTGCGGGCCGGGACCATCCCCGCGGGTGCGGGGAGCAGTTCTGCGCCCGTTCCCCGGTGGCAAGTTCGGCGGGACCATCCCCGCGGGTGCGGGGAGCAGCGGGCCGGGCGGGAACCCGCTGTGCGTGCTGTGGGACCATCCCCGCGGGTGCGGGGAGCAGTGGCCGCTCGACGATGCCGGTTTCGCCGACGAGGGACCATCCCCGCGGGTGCGGGGAGCAGCCAACGCCGGGTGAATGGGCTTCGGTCGTTCGGGGACCATCCCCGCGGGTGCGGGGAGCAGAGCCGGCGGACCTCCCCTTCTATGCCGCAATCGGGACCATCCCCGCGGGTGCGGGGAGCAGACGTCCGGACCAGATCCTCGTACTGCACCGTTGGGACCATCCCCGCGGGTGCGGGGAGCAGTTGGCCGGCGCTCGTTTGCGCTGACCTGCGAGGGGACCATCCCCGCGGGTGCGGGGAGCAGTCGCCCTTCAGCGCGAACCGCTTCTCCAGCTGGGGACCATCCCCGCGGGTGCGGGGAGCAGACGGGCTGCCACTGACAGTGGACGGCCCTCGTGGGACCATCCCCGCGGGTGCGGGGAGCAGACGGTGGCGTCGACGGCTTCGTGCCAAGCCTTGGGACCATCCCCGCGGGTGCGGGGAGCAGCCGTTGTTGAACCTGTCGTTACTCCGCCTGTGGTGGACCATCCCCGCGGGTGCGGGGAGCAGTCAAGCACCAACTTGCACGTGAGATACGCGAAGGGACCATCCCCGCGGGTGCGGGGAGCAGAAGGTGCCGAACGGCAAGCTCGCCGCGGGCGCGGGACCATCCCCGCGGGTGCGGGGAGCAGCACTCACCCCCGCGCATGGCGCCGGTGACCTGGGGACCATCCCCGCGGGTGCGGGGAGCAGGGAGTTGACCGTGGTGTACCGCTTCGAGACGGGGGACCATCCCCGCGGGTGCGGGGAGCAGCCGACTTCCACGGCGTCGTCCAGGCCGCGGACGGGACCATCCCCGCGGGTGCGGGGAGCAGGTGGGGCAGAGCTCGGTCCAGCGGTCGGTCAGGGGACCATCCCCGCGGGTGCGGGGAGCAGATTATCCCCGAACCGCCCCCGCACTAGGACGTGGGACCATCCCCGCGGGTGCGGGGAGCAGAGGCCGGCGCCCGTGGAGCCGGTGTTGGTGATGGGACCATCCCCGCGGGTGCGGGGAGCAGACACCACCCCGACCCCGGATGTGCCGATCATCGGGACCATCCCCGCGGGTGCGGGGAGCAGGCACGGCTATGAGTCACGATCGTGTTGGCACAGGGACCATCCCCGCGGGTGCGGGGAGCAGCTGGGCTGGTGGACCACTCTGTTCGTGGCCATGGGACCATCCCCGCGGGTGCGGGGAGCAGCGCAGGTCAGAGACCTGCGGCCTTAGCGCATCGGGACCATCCCCGCGGGTGCGGGGAGCAGAGCACTCACCAGCGCAGTCGGGCGCGGGTACCGGGACCATCCCCGCGGGTGCGGGGAGCAGTGGGGGCCTGCTTCAAATGCCAGGTGCCAACGAGGACCATCCCCGCGGGTGCGGGGAGCAGACTGCGCGACCTGGGGCTTCATCTCAGGTGTGGCGGGTTTTTGAGCACTTTCACCGAATCCGGCAATTGGGTCAAACGAGCCGCAATATCCATCAGGCCCCTCCGAAACGTCGGCGCTTGGCCGCCTTACTCCATCCGGAACGCGCAGCAGTCGGGCGGCTCGCCTCCGTGGACGGATTCGAGTCGGGGCGGTGGATCAGGGTTACGCCTTCATGGTCGACGGGGTGCCATGCGTGGTCGTGAGTGCGGAAGGTGAAGCCCTGTTCGTTGTTCGTGGTGTGGGCAAGCAGGGCGCGGCCTTGGCCCGCGTATTCCTGGACCTCGTCCCAGAGCACATCGCGGATCCGGGCCGATGGGTTGCCCACGAACACGCCCGCAGAGATTTCCAGTAGCCAGCGGGTCAGGAAACCACGCAGTCCTGCTGGGCAGTTGGTGAGGACGATGACGGTCACCAGCTCGCCTGCCCGTAATCGTTCGTCTCATCGTGGTTGAAACCGGAGGGGACTTCGCGGCCGCCATCACTCTGGAGCGTGACCACGTCCCGATCGCCGCCGAGGTCAACGGAGTTCGCCCGTTCCGGTAGAAGCAGGCGCATGATGTCGTCGACGCAGCGGTCCAACAGGGCCGTCTCATTGATGCGGTCCCGCAGAGCACGGCGTGTCCGGGGGCCGACGTCTTCTTCGTCTTGTGCAGCGATGTCAAACGCCAGCGGGATGCCGATCTCAGTCTTGTAGAGGTCAGCGATGTCGAGAACGAAGGACAGTTCATGTCCGGAGTGGACAAAGCCAAGTGCGGGACTGCATCCCAGCGAAGCTACGACGGCGTGTGCAATCCCGTACATGCACTGGGCTGCCGCGGTGATGGCCTGATTGACTGCGTCTCCCTCGGTGAAGTCGCCAGGCACGTACTGGCGGCCGCGCCACGGGACGCCGGTTCGGGCAGCCTGGGCGCGGTAGCAGGCTTTGACGCGGCGTCCTTCCCGCCCTAGGAGTTCGTGGCGGGTCAGGCCCGCGGGGTCCTCGTCGGGGAAGCGCAGCCGGTACATCGCGCGGGCCACAGCAAGGCGACTGCGCGGGTTCGCCCATTGCCGTGCCTGCCCTTCCATGAGAGCTGACGAGCGGCTGAGGGCTCGTCCTGCGGCGTAGTAGCGCACGCCGCGCTCCCCGACCCAGCAGACGGCCGCTCCTGTCTCTCCGAGGACACTCATCGCCTGGTGAGTGATACGGGTTCCCGGTCCGAGGAGGAGGGTTCCGATGGTCGCCGAGGGGATGTGGGTGGTGCCTTCCGCGTCCTGCGCTGTGATGGCGTTGGCGTCCCGGTGGACCGTGCACCGCTCCAGGTAGACGAAGGAGATGCGCTCGGCGGTGCGGGTGAGCTGTCGTGGGGTCAGCGCGGTGCGCTTGGAGACCGTGGTCATGGTGCCTGCTGTGCGGTCCGGGTGAGCGGCGCCAGAGTGATGAGGCCGCAGCCGTAAGCCTTGGCCCGGCCGATGCCGTGGCTGAGCGTGCGGCGCAGGGCGTCCGGGTCGGTGACTTCGAGCCGGCCGTCGAAGGTGACGGTGACCAGGGATACCTGCTTGCCTCTCCTGCTGCCGCCTGTGCCTCGCGACTTGTCGAAGGAGAGTGTCCGCTGGTCGCCGACAGACAGTTCGTACCGGTCGCCGTGGTGCTCGTGCTTGCCGTGGTGCGTCGTGCCACTCGGGAGCAGCCGCTTGTGGTCAGCCTTCTCCAGGACGCGGAAGCCGCAGCTCTCTTGACGTTGAAGCAGCCAGGCCATCTGGTGGACGGGCGTGAGGTGTGCGGTGATCTTTCGGGGCTCGCTGTCTTTGCGGCGGATGGTGTGTATGGGATTGGCGGTCAGCCGAAAGGCCCAGCGGTCCCCGTTGGCCAGCCGCTCAAGGAGCGGGCCGTAGGGCCTGGTCTGCCAGCCGGGCGTCTGCGGGTCGGCTGCGGCTGCCGCCGGCCAGCCGGCCTGCTCGACCAGGTGTGTCAGGTCAGGGCGGTCCGGGCTAACGATGTAGAGCAGGACCTCGGCGCGTGCCTGGTGGTCCAGGCGCCACAGCACCCGCGGCGAAGCCGGATCCGGGACATCGGTGGGCAGCAGGCCGGGGAACGAGGACATGACCGCCGCGTGCATGGCCTGCGGAGAGGACAGCAAACGACGGGCGCCGGGCCGCGCGGTGTTCACGCGGAAGCGGGAGAGGAACATCAGCTGCTCTCATCCTCCAGAGCATCGAATGGGTCGTGCCGCACAACACCCACCGGAACGCCCGGCACCGGCACTGTGGTCGTGACGACAGTGCGCAGGGCATGACGGCGGTGCTCGGCGGCGAAGCTGAGCGGCTGGTCGCGCAGAGCGTCGGCGACGCCTCTCTCGTCGGCTGCCGCCTCACGCAGCACGGTCAGCCCTTCCTGGGACCGGGAGCGGTGGCGCTTGCGGTACCAGGCGGATGCCTGCCACGGCACTTGTCTGAGCACGTCCTCCAGCCGGGCGCCCTCGTACAGGCCCAGCTCGACCGGCCCGGACGGCGGGCAGGAGCGGCGGCCGAGGAACGGCGGATACACCGGGGCCCTCACCGCGGCATCCAGCTCGGCGAGCAGCGCGTACTCGCCCTCAAGCGCGGCGACGAAGACGGCGTCCGCGAGATAGAAACGCTCCGACAGCGGCATCGACTTGCCGGTGACGCCGTGGTGCGCCGTCTGGAAGTCCCTGATCCGGGTGCCTGGTTGGTCGATCCGTACACCGAACCGCAGCGCGGCCAGAGACGCGAGTCGGGCGTCGTCACCGCGTTCAATCCCTGCTGCGGCAGCGAGCAGGCCGATGACGCCGCTCTTTGTGGGTGCGGACTCGGTGGTGCGGCGCGTGAAGCGGGAGGAAGCGCCCCAAGACTGCAGGGGTCCTGCCAGCCGCAGGACGAGCACGCTGCTCATGCGGGCTTGTCCAGTCGTTCGGCAACAGCCCGACCGACGGCGGCGACGAGGCTTCCCAGGGTGTCGAGCTCGGGACCGACGTCTGCGAGCTTGAGGGTGTTCGGGCCGACGCGCAACACCCACGTGAGGGTGGACGCTTCGTCGCCGTAGGCGCGTTCGATGTCCGGGATGTAGGCGGCGAGCCGGTCGGCGGCGTCCCGCACATGGCCGCCTTGGTCGCTGCGGATGGGGTCCTCGAAGGCGGCGACGAAGCTGATCGGCCGGCTGGTGCGGAGCTTGACGACCACCGCGTCGGGCAGGGTGTGGTGCCCGAAGGTGTTGATCTTTCCGGTGGGCAGTGAGGCGACGAAGCTGTGCACGAACGCCTCGACCGCGCGTCGCACCGGCTCGGTCCGCGGCTCGTCCTCCCGCAGGCCCTGCCCGAGGTTGGCGGCGAGCTGATGCACTCCAAGGGCGGCGTAGCGGTAAAGGGTGGCGGAGTTGAAGTCGACGGTGCCGATCATCCCGGCGCCGGTCTCCTCCTCGGTGTTCTCGTCGTCGACCGCTGTGTAGTAGTCGGATTCGTTCTCCACCCGGTGGACGCTGATGGCGTGGGCCACCTGCACGGCGGCGTCCACGTTGAAGTCGGCGGCGTCGGCGACCATCCGGCCGAACAGGGCGATGTCGACGGAGTGGCGGCTGTCCGCGATCCCCTTGACCCGCTCCTTGTTCTTCTTCTCCTTCAGAAACGCGGCGATGTCGGAGGCGCCCTCGACCGCAAGGCGGGCCAGGCCGTCCAGTTGCCGCGCGCTGAGGAAGACCAGGTACTTCGCCTCCGGCGCCGCAGCGGCCCCCGACTCCTTGGCCGCGTCGGCCTTCCGCTTGGGCACCTCGGTCTTCAGCCCCGTGGCCTTCACCGTCTCGTCGGCGATGCTGAGGGCCGTCTCCCCGGTGAGGGAGGGATCAATTGCGGTGATCCGGTCGGCGAGCACCTCCACGACCTTCTTGGTCCGCACTCCGAGGTCACTCGGCTCCAGCAGGTGCTCATCGGCGAAGTACGTGCGGGTCGCCCGCTTCCACGCCTGGCTGGAGACGCGGGCGCGCGGCACGCCCCCATAAAGGGCGGTCTTCGGAGCGCCTGTGTCGTCGCGGTTGAGGTTGCTGGGCGGGACGGTCTGCAGGGCGTGCACGTCCAGAAAGATGCGGTTCACGGGGCGTCCTTGTCGCTGTCGGTGGAGCGGGTGGTGTCGTCGTCGGCACTGGCGCCGGGAGTTTGCCCGGTCGGCTCCTGCCACGAGTGAAAGGAGCGGCCCCACTCGCGGCGGACAGTGTCGACTCCGCCGGGCCACTGCCAGGCGTACAGCTGTCCGGCGAGCAGGCCGTAGTCGAGCGGGATGTCCGCACGGCGCAACAGGACGATCAGGTCGCGCAGCCGCTGGGACAGCGTGGTCAGGTCGGGTGCGGTGCCGGCGCGAACCAGGCGCTTGCGGACAGGTTCGTCGATGCCGTTCGGGGGCATCAGGCGTCGTACGGCCGCGCCCAGGCCTGTCGGCCGCTTCAGGGCGTGCGGGCGGTGCATGCGCACGCCCCGAGACTGCTGGTGCAGAGCCCAGAGGGTGAGGGCCGCGTGCAAAGCGTTCTCCGCACGGACCAGTTCCTCCTCGCCCAGCAGCCGAACCCCCTCGATACGGGCGTGCAGGGGGCCGGTGTCGACCAGCGCCCACAGGTCGGGAAGCTCGGCGGCGTCCCGACCTGCGCCACGGCGCAATCGGGCGAGCGCGGCAACATCTTTGGGACGGTCCCGGAGATAGCCCTCCTGCCACGGCGTGATCCGTGCTGCAGCAAGGTCGGCAATCCTCGATCGGACGGTCGGCGGGGCTGAGGTGGTGGTGGTCATGCCGGCACCTCCAGGTCGGTCACGGAATGGTCGGGCTCTGCCTGGTCAGGCCTGTCCGGGTCGGGCAGGCCGGACTCCGCAGGACCGTCGCCTGGCCATTCACCCGAGCCGTACGGGTCCCCCAGAGCCTTGGTGAGGTGCATGCGGAACCACTTGTCGGCCAGGCCCGCGTTGAGCCACTGCGTGCCCTTCTTGTCGGTGACGGTCCTGCCCTGCCAGGCGGCGTCGCCCGCATCCACGATGAGACGGTCACCAAGCCGACTGACAATGCCGTGCACCTCGCGCTGCCAGGCACGGCGCCGGTCGAACGGGTGGTCAGCGTCCGCAATGGTGGCCAGCCAGGTGCGATAGGGGTTCTCCAGCGCGGCGAAGCCGAGTTCACGGGCTGCCGATCGTGGCCCCTCCCCCTCGGCGCCAGCCGCCCGTGCCAGATCGGTGGCGAGGTCGCCCAGCGCCCGCACGGCGAGGTCGGCGTCTTCCGCGGCACCGATCGCCTGCCGGGCACACGTCCGGTCCTGCCGGTGCAGCAGCACAACCGGCATGGTGAGGTGATCGTCGACGATCTCGTCGATCACGGACTGCTGCGTCCCGTACTTGGCACCGACGGTCCGCGCCCGAATGAGGAAGCCCCGCGGCAGCTCCCCCTCAGTGGCCAGGCGGGCGATCCATTCCAGAACAGCGGGACGCAGATACGGAGAAGCCTCCGTGCCCTGCACCGGTTCCGACCTGTCGGCGACGAGCGAGGCGATGCCCCGCCATGCGGAGCGCGCCGGGTCGTGCTCCCGGGGCAGGTAGATGGGTGACTGGCGCAGCTTCCTCTCCTGCGCCGTACTGCGCCGCCACGGGGTCATCGGCTCCCGTCGGTGCATGTTCCGGGACGTGAGCGGATCACCGTAACCGAGGACTACGCCGTCGACACCCTGCTCGTCGTGGTGAAGGCGCAGTCGGCGCGTCTGCCAGGTGTACAGGTCACGCAGACCGGTGGGGGCGCGCTCGGCGCCACCGGGAGGACACGGCTCGCGCCGCCAGGCCGGCCGGTCGTCGGCCGTCAGGTCCAGGGCGTCGGTGTCAGCGGCCACCAGATTCAGCAGCAGCGTCTCGCGCAGCGTGTCCCCTTCTGCGAAGACTCCGCCCAGGCCTCCGGCCCACCCGGTCCCGAGCGGATACACCTTTCCGCCTTTGACGCGGTCGTCCCCGACCACTCCGGACTTGATCCCGGAGGTGTCGTAGGCGTGAGCATGGACGACCCAGCGGGCAGCCTCGGCGAACGTGAGCCGCTGGACGGTGGGCATCCGAGCGGTGAAGAAGGGCTCCCCGTTGGGCACGTCGGCCACGATCCGGTTGAGGGAGAAGACCTCGTCCTTCGCCGTCCGCAACCCGGCGGTCTGGAAGAACGGTGTGACGGGGTGGAGAAGGTCGAAGCGCTCGCGGTGCGCTTCCAGATATGCCCCGACTCCGGCGAAGCACTGTGGGTCGGCCCACAGCTCGCCCCAATGGTCGAGATCACGGGGGCCGTCGAGGGCATCGTGGGCGACGGCCAGCAGCAGGCGCACCAGGGCGAACTCTTGGGTGGGCAGGTCCGCCACAATGCGCCGCACCTCGCCGGCCTGGGCGAATATCTGACGCAGCGACAACTCTGCCTGAATGCCGTCACATCTGAGGACCTCGATCCACGGCTGGGTAGTCAGGTCGAATAACGGAACGTCGGCCGCGCTGCCCCCGGTGGATTCAGTCACGGGTCACCTCCAGACCATCGGAATGGCTGTATCGGAGCGAGAAGCCTGCCAGGCGGGTCTGACAATCCTCATCGAGCGCAAGAATCAGCTGGTCAGACAGCCACGGACTGTCCTTGCCCTGCCAAGCAGGCCCGTACAGCTGCTCCAGTTCCGCGATGGCTTTGTCCAGGGTCTCGGCGTAGGAGAACTGCATCGGCAGCCGCAGCCCGCAACTCGCAGCCGTACGGCCCGCGAACGCTGTGGGCGCCTGGTCCTGCGGCAGCTCGAGACCACCACGCTGCCGGCCCTTCTTGTCCACGCCCAGCCCCGGCAGGGTAGCCAGAGTGCCGTCGGCACGCCGCTGCACGACGACGACTTCCAGACTCTCCCGGCTGTCGCGGACCTGGGCCCGCCCGGCACGGGTGTCATCGGCATCGCCCACTCCGGCCGCCACCCACCCGAACAGCGGCCGCCCCGGGCGGCCGACATCGCCGAGACGGAAGACGGCCGCCCGATCGGCCTGGTCCGCCCGGAGCCTGTCGAACCGCAGACGAGCCTCTTCAAGCGCCTTTATCCAGGACTCCGGCCCCACCGACGCCTCCGCGTACGCACCCTGCACGAGCGGGCTGATATCCGCAGGCAGTCGCACGGGACACGTCGGCCCGCCGTCGAGATGGGGCAGCAGCACAGCAGCCGAACGCAACAGCGCATACGCCCCGTACACCGCGACCGACCCGCGCACCGGGGCGGGCACTTCCGGTTCCCAGTCGGCACCGGTCAGCAGACACCGGGCTGTGCGCAGCCGGGCGGGCCGCTCATCTTGGTCCTCACCGCGCTCGTGGCGGTGAAGGCGGCCCATGCGTTGCAGCAGCAGGTCCACCGGGCACAAGTCGCTGACGAGCAGGTCGAAGTCCACATCCAGGGACTGCTCGGCCACCTGGCTGGCCACGACGATGTGCCGGTGCTTGGGCCTCCCGGTCGCCTTGTTGGGCGGACCGAAACGCCTGAGGAGATCACTGTCCTTGGCCGCCCGGTCGACGTCGACGAAACACGAGTGCGCGACCGTCACATCGTCGTCGCCGAACCTGTCCCGCAGCACGCGAGCCGTCTCCAACACCCGTTTGACCGTGTTGCGTACGACGAGGACGCAACCCCCGTCCACCAACTCGGACTCGAGCCGGTCGGCAAGAACATCCAGGCCATCCGCAAGCCGTTCCAATCGGACATCCGTGGTCCGGGCCGAAGCCTCTGGACAACGCACCACCGGCACACCGCCCGGGGTGATCGCGGTGAGCAGCGGGTACGCCCCCTCGACCGCAACACTCTCGGCCTCTGTTTCGGCTACCCCGGCGTACGCCTCGACCATCTGACGCCGACGCGCGGCAGGCAGGGTCGCGGAGAGCACGACCACCGGAACTCGGTAGGCGCCTAACCAGGCGAGCACCCGATCGAGGTAGACACTCATGTAGGTGTCGTAGGCGTGTGCCTCGTCGATCACGACGACCTTGCCCGCAACAGCCAGATGACGAAGCGCCAAGTGCCGGCTCTTCAGCCCGGCGAACAGCAGCTGGTCGACAGTACCCGCCACGAAAGAGGCAAGCATCGCCCTCTTACGACCCCGCAGCCAAGCGTGTGCCACCAGCTCGGCGCCCGCGAACGGCGCGTCCATTCCCGGCCGCTGAGACACAGGCCCGGCAGCATCCAGATCGACGGCGGCGACACGGCCGCCGCGGGCCATCATCCCAGCGAACTCCTCATTGAGAGCCGCTTTGGAATGGGCAAGGTGCACAGAGTGCCGGGAACCACCGGTGGCGGGCAGCCGCTTCAGCCAGCCCAGCAGCCGCGGGAACATCGCGTTGCCCGTCGCCATCGTGGGCAACGCGAAGAACACTCCGCCCGCACCCGAGCGCGCGGCGAAGACCTCGGCCACTGCGAGCGCGGCCTCGGTCTTGCCCTCACCCATCGGGGCCTCGATGACCATCAGGCCAGGTGCATCCATTTCACGGGCCAGCCCCACAGCCGCTTCCTGAACCGGACGGACCTTCGCCCCCGCAGGAAGCCCGAACCGGGACACGAACAGCTCCTGCACATCCCCGACCGGCTCCTCCGCCCGCCACGGCGCCGGCAGATCCAGCCCCCGCCACGCCGCCTCCAGTCGCTCCTCGTCGCTACGGGACGCAGCGTCCGGGAAGTACGGGAAGAGGTCGGGGTTGCTGGCGATCCAGTCGGAGACGATGACCAAGGCGGTGAGCAACACCTGTGCGGGCTGAGGCAATTTCACTGTCCGCCACGCCCCGAGCCGGTCCTGTACGCCGAAGTGCTCCGCGCACGCGTCCAGCAGCTCTCCCTGCGCCTGCCGCCACACCCCACTACTGCGGCCAGGAGTACGCAGCAACTCCTCATGCTCGTACAAGGCCTTGATCTGCCCGTTCTCCGGCGGCACACCATGATGCCCACCGACAGCGACAGTGAACTGCCCGGTTTGTTTGGCCGCCCAGCCGCACCGCTCCTCCAGCCACTCACCGAGCAGCACCTGACCAGCAAGCCCGTGCGGCGCGAGCCGCCGATCCGGCCCCATTGCCTGGCGAGAATGCATTTCCAGGCCCTTCTCCCGCATGACATCGGCGAGTTGGTCGACCTGGCAAGCGAAGGCCGGGGTGGCCTTGCCGATGTCATGCACGCCCGCGAGCCAGACGCCGAGCTTGCGCCCGTCCACCTCGCCACCGGGCAACGCCTCGGCGATCAGCTTCCGCACGGCGCCGGGCAGCCACTCGTCCCACAGCACTCCGGCGACGGCGGCACTGTCTTCCATGTGCCGCCACAACGGCAGCCAGCCATCTGTGTCACGGTCATGTTTCGCCCACACGGCCCGCGCTGGTGCCTGAAGGCGACGCAGCAGGCCAGAGCGGGAGGTCCCCCCACTGGTCATGCAAGATGGATACAGCTAAATCACAGGAGGGCAGGCCGATTTGAGAAAACGAGCGTGATCCGAGGCCAAAGCGGGCGTACAGCGCCCTGCGGGCACGCTTGAGACGTATGGTGATCTATTTACTGCCCGACAGCACGACCCTAAGAGGGGGTATCGACCGTATGCACCATGTGTCGGAATCGGTGAAAGTGCATGAAACCCTGCCGTCGGGGCGATAAACCTCCAGGTCGGGCAGTCTGCTCCCCGCACCCGCGGGGATGGTCCCGACCAGGGCGCGCTCGGGGGTGTCGACGGCCTCTGCTCCCCGCACCCGCGGGGATGGTCCCATGACATAGCCCGTCATGGCCAGCACCACCGCCTGCTCCCCGCACCCGCGGGGATGGTCCCGACGAGTACGACCGCGACGCCGGCGACAGCAACTGCTCCCCGCACCCGCGGGGATGGTCCCATCAGGTAGTGGTCACCCCCGTCGGGGTTGAGCTGCTCCCCGCACCCGCGGGGATGGTCCCAGCCTCTTCGGCCCCGACCGTAGGCGGGTCGGCTGCTCCCCGCACCCGCGGGGATGGTCCCGTGCGGGCGGTCATCGGTTCGTCTCCTCGCTGCTGCTCCCCGCACCCGCGGGGATGGTCCCGGGCGGGACGCGTCGGCGTCCAGCGACCACGTCTGCTCCCCGCACCCGCGGGGATGGTCCCGCCGTCTACACCTGGTGGGGCTGGCTGAAGTACTGCTCCCCGCACCCGCGGGGATGGTCCCTCCGCACCCACGCAGTGGATGTAGCCCGACCCCTGCTCCCCGCACCCGCGGGGATGGTCCCCACGTCGGCGCCCATCCGCAGGCCAGTCCACTCTGCTCCCCGCACCCGCGGGGATGGTCCCGCTGTGACTTGCGGTCCACCGGGGACGTCAGACTGCTCCCCGCACCCGCGGGGATGGTCCCGCCCCGGCTGCCCCGACGGCTGGTGGTTCATGCTGCTCCCCGCACCCGCGGGGATGGTCCCTCGGCGACGGTCACCAGCGTCGTGACCGTCGCCTGCTCCCCGCACCCGCGGGGATGGTCCCCTGGGCCGGTAGGGCGGCCGGTCGGCGACATCCTGCTCCCCGCACCCGCGGGGATGGTCCCGATGCGCGAGTGCACTAACGAGGGCGTGGAGCCTGCTCCCCGCACCCGCGGGGATGGTCCCTCCTCGAAGAGGGCCTCGGCGTAGCCCTTGACCTGCTCCCCGCACCCGCGGGGATGGTCCCGTCATGCCGTTCGCGGCCTTGTCGACGAGGTCCTGCTCCCCGCACCCGCGGGGATGGTCCCAGGGTTCCCCGGGTGTCGGGGAACCCTGTTGTCTGCTCCCCGCACCCGCGGGGATGGTCCCTGCACGAAAGCGCACCGACAGAGCTGGTCTGACTGCTCCCCGCACCCGCGGGGATGGTCCCGACACCATCCCCGAGCCGTCCGTGATCGTCCTCTGCTCCCCGCACCCGCGGGGATGGTCCCGCCGTCGCCTACCAGCTGTGGTCCGACCCCGTCTGCTCCCCGCACCCGCGGGGATGGTCCCGACGGCACCGCAGCCAGCGGTGCGGGTTACAACTGCTCCCCGCACCCGCGGGGATGGTCCCCATCCCGGTTCGGAGACGAATCGTCTACAGATCTGCTCCCGGCACCCGCGGGGATGGTCCCGACATCGACCTGCTCCCCGGCACGGAGAGCCTCTGCTCCCCGCACCCGCGGGGATGGTCCCACCTGCTGCACGGCTTCGTCGAGGCCGCCGTACTGCTCCCCGCACCCGCGGGGATGGTCCCCGGACCAGGTCGGCGCGGAGTCAAGACCCAGCCTGCTCCCCGCACCCGCGGGGATGGTCCCTTCCAGGGCGCCCTGATCATGGGCATTGTCGACTGCTCCCCGCACCCGCGGGGATGGTCCCCGCAACGGCACAGGTCCGTACAGCGAGTGGTCCTGCTCCCCGCACCCGCGGGGATGGTCCCAACTCCTCCCACGTGATCGGCCTGGACGCCGACTGCTCCCCGCACCCGCGGGGATGGTCCCGACAGCCTGACGCAGCGGCTGGTGGCCGAGAGCTGCTCCCCGCACCCGCGGGGATGGTCCCCCACCAGCATCGGCGCCGCCGCCCCGATCGACCTGCTCCCCGCACCCGCGGGGATGGTCCCGGCTGAACCCCCTTGTCCGGGCGGCCATGGGGCTGCTCCCCGCACCCGCGGGGATGGTCCCGCCTTGCCCACGAAGCTGGCACAGTCGCTGTACTGCTCCCCGCACCCGCGGGGATGGTCCCGCATCCCAACGGGTGCTGATCTTGTCCTTCGGCTGCTCCCCGCACCCGCGGGGATGGTCCCGCGCTGTTGGCCAAGGCCCGCAGCACTCTGTCCTGCTCCCTGCACCCGCGGGGATGGTCCCGGCGGCACGGGCGCGGTGTTCAACGTGTCCGCCTGCTCCCCGCACCCGCGGGGATGGTCCCCCGGACGTCTCCTCCGGCGTGAGCCCCGACTGCTGCTCCCCGCACCTGCGGGGATGGTCCCTGGGCGGCGATCTTCTCGTACTCCAGGTCGGTCTGCTCCCCGCACCTGCGGGGATGGTCCCGCCGGAACGATGGCGCTGCGGTGGCACGGGCCTGCTCCACGCACCCGCGGGGAGCAGGCCCTGGTGCCCCGTAACCGGTGAAGTATCAGCGCCCGTTCTCACCAAGGGCGACGCTCAGCAGAACCTCCACCAGACGCATAGCCGCGTCGGGCTTGCCCAGGGCGCGGGCGGCCTGGGCCATCGCCTCGCGCCGTTCTCCGGATGTGAGGACCGGTTCCAGGGCGCGGCGCAGTTCCCCGGCGCTGGCCCGCTCCCGCACCAGTGCCACGGCGGCTCCCGCCTGTTCGAGGTACAAGGCGTTGTGCTCTTGCTCGTCGCCGGCCGACGGCACCAGTGGCACCAGAACGGACGGCTTGCCCAGCGCCGTCAGCTCGGAGATCGTGCCCGCCCCGCTGCGCGAGACCACTACAGACGCCAGGGCGAGCACGTCGGGCAGTTCGGAGCCCACGAAGCCGTCGACCCAGTACCGGGCTCGGAGTTCGGCGGGCAGGTTCGCTGCGAGCTGCCTCGATTTCTCGACCCAGTTCGGGCCGCACTGGTGGACCACGTTGGCCACCGACAGGAGCCACGGCAGGTTCTCACGGACCATGTCGTTGATCTGCTCGCTGCCCTGCGCGCCGCCGGTCACGTACACCGTGGGCAGGTGTCCGGCGTATCCGGCCATGCCTAGGGCGGCCACGGCCTTGCTCGGGTGGCCGGTGAAGATCGCCGGGCGGACCGGGTTGCCAGTGACCACCGCCGAGGCAGCGACCTGGTCCGGCAGCAGCTTCAGCGTCGACTCCGAGGAGACGGCGACAGAGGTCGCGGACCGGGCCAGGATGCGGTTGGCCAGGCCCAGACGCACGGTCTGTTCGTGCACGACGAGCTTGGTCTTCGTCGCGCGGGCCGCGAGCCCCACCGGAACGGCGACATAGCCTCCGGTCGACAGGATCACGTCGGCCTTGTAGTCGGCCGCGATGGCGCGCGCCTCGACGACGCCCTTGGGCACCCGCCCCAGATCCCGCATGTTCTGGGCGTTCAGCATCTTCAGGGGGTTGCTGGAGCGTCGCAGTTTGCCTGTGGGCACTGTCTTGAAGGCGATGCCTTCGGCCGACGCGACGCGGGCCTCCAGGCCCTCGGTCGTGCCGACCCACAGCACGTCCAGCGAGGCGCCGTGGCGCCCCAGTACGGCTTCCATGGTGCGGACTGCTGTAAGGGCGGGGTACGTGTGCCCTCCCGTTCCGCCTCCGGTCACCATGAGCCTGAAAGGCCGGTGGAAGGAGGCGAAACGGGAGGCGAGCTCGTCGACGGTCACGGGGTGACGGCTTCCGATCGTGAGGGCTCCGGTCCCACGCCGGAGCCGGCAGGCGTGCGAACCTCCCGGACGATATCAGCGAGGCGCACCTTGGTGAGGAGCCATCCGAGCCCAGCCGCCGTGTCGCCCATCTGCGCCACGTACGTGCTCAGAGTCATGCGCTGCCGATCAGTGAGAACGAAGTACCGCTCGACCGGTTCGTCGAGCCTGTACGAGCGCACGTCGGCTACGTTCAGGCCGGCGCGGTCGTCGTGCAGCAGCCGCTCGATGTCGAAGGCGGCGAGCTGCGTCAGCGTCTCGGGCGGATCAGGCCTGAAGACCTCCGAGAGCTTCAGCCGGTGATAGGCGGCGCCTTCGCGGACCACCCGTGCCGCGAGGCTGTTCGCGCCGGTCCCCACCCCGACCATGCTCAGGACGTGGAGCGCGGCCCGCACCGCCAGGTCGGCCAGATCGTCGAGTGCCTCGGAGATCATCCGCATCCGGTACGTGTAGAGCAGGTTGTTGCCCAGCTCTCCGCTGATGTACCGGTCCACGTTCGCCGTTGCGTACGACATCAACTCTTCTCGGACATCGAAAAGTTGGCTGTCCGTGTCCTCCAGGAAGCCGGCAAGCACGCGGGCGAGGTTCTCACCGTGTTCCAACCTCAGACACCGCTTCACCCACGTCATCGGTGAGACACCGTGCGCCCGCAGCATCGCGACGATCGTGCCGAAGACTCCGCCGTTGTACAGCGAGGCGACGAACAGGTCCACGATCCGGCACTCGCGGTAGTCCTCGTACGACAGGTTCGGCAGGGAGACGCACACCTCGTCCAACTCGGCAGCGCGCACCTCCTCACCTAGCACTGTGTAGCGGCCGAAACAGCGCGGCATGACCCGCCACTGCGTCTCCAGGCCCCACCGCTCCCGGTATGCCTGGGCGTACATCTCTGAGCTCGGCAGCAGCGTGAGCTGGAACATGTTGATGCGGTCGAAGCGGGCATTCATCAACCCGCGCAGGCTCTCGAAGTGCTTGTCCTTCGAGTCGTCGGGCAGCGCGAGGATCACCTCGCTGTACGACTGCGCTCCCGCCTCCGCCGACTTCAGGGCGATCTCCATCATCTTGTCGGAGCTGATGTTCCTGCGTGCGACGGCTTCGAGGACGGTCGCGTCGAGGCTCTGTACCGACCCGGACAGGCTGATCGTGCCCGGCACCTGCGCCACGGCTTCCAGCACGCGTTCGCGCTGGTTCTTGCCCGTTGTGACGTTGACGACCCGCGGCCAGCCGTACAGCTGCTGGCACTCGGCGAGGATCTGGCACGTGTGCTTGTCCTCGGGGAACATCCCAAAGTTGCTGTCGGTGATCAGCAGTTCGTTGCGCGCCAGGCCTGCGGAGACGAGGGGTTGCATCTTTGCGCCGATGTAGTGCAGCTCGGCCGCGACCTCCTCGCCCGGTCGCTTGGCGACGCGGCTGAAGTACTGCTGGCTCTCGGTGCAGAACGTGCACGAGAACGGACAGCCACGGGTGGTGGTGACCGTCGGAACACCGCCGCGCTCGAAGAACTCGTCGAGCAGACCGGCGCAGTACGGCGAGGGCACATCGTGGAGATCGGAGATCCGTTTGCGCGGCTTCGGGGTGAACACCTCGCGCCGGTCGGACGACATGCTGTGCACGCCGGGGATGGTGTCCCGCACCTTCTCGGGCGGCTTGCCGTCGAGATGGAGCAAGAGGTCAGCGAACGCGGCCTCACCCTCGCCGTCCACGTAGAAGTCCGTGGCTCCCGCGAGCCGTTGATACCAGAACGGCACCTGGTCGGCTCGCTGCAGCGGGTAGTGCGGGCCGCCCATGACGACGACTGTGCGCGGGTACCGCCTCTTGATCAGTCGGGCGAACGCGGCCGACAAGTGGGCGTTCCAGATGTAGTGCGAGAAGCCGATGACGTCCGGGACTCCCTCGGCTTCGAGCGCGGCCGCCAGGTCCTCAGGGAACTTGAAGATCCGAGGGTCGTGTGCGAACTCCATGACGGTCGCGGCGTAGGTGGCGAGCCCGGCGACGGCCTGGGGCATCGTCTCGGCGGACACAACCTGCTGCGTGTACGTCAGATCGCACAGCCACACCTTCAGGCGCAGGACCGGCCGCATCCCTGCCGCGCGGGATGCCGCCGCCTGCGCGGGCTGCGGCATCCCCAGGTCGACGGCCGACATCAGGCGTCGGCCTTCGTGGCGCGCAAGAACATCTGCCACAAGAGGCGGCGCCGTTCCTCGGGCACCTCCTCCTGGTGACTGCCCAGCCTCTCGCGGCCGTGGACGCAGTAGTGCTGGTTGATGACGATCATGTCTCCGAAGCCGAGCAGGAACCGCTTCTGCTCAGCGATCAGCTCCCGCTCCAGCGCATGTACAGCGCTGGTGTGCGGGTCCCTCAGGTCCATCTCCGGCAGCATCTTCGCGGTGAACCGTACGAAGCCCACGGCCGGCGGGAGGTCGTCGATGATGGCGAACGGCGCGTACTCGGCGCCGACGCCGGTGAGTTCGTAGAACGCTCCGTCACGGTAGACCGGCTCGGCCAGCAGGGCACGATCGTCGTCGCTGAGCCGGTCCACAGCCCGGCGGAGCTGGGAGACGATGCTGTGGCCCTCGCCTCGCGGGTCGGGCCGCACACACAGCAGCACGCTGTAGTCCGGCGGCAGGGTCGCATTCACGACGTCGATATGCAGCGGGTTGTACCCGGAGCCGGTCGCGCGCATCGGATCGATGGTCAGGTTCGTGCCCAGCGGCTTCCACAGGGGCCACTTGTCGAAGGCGCGCAGCGGAGTACCCAGCCATGAGAGCACGACCGTGGCCGCCTTCTGCCCGTCGTCGAGCCCGTAGTGGTCGAGGAGCACTCCCATCTCCAGAACGGCGAAGCCGTCGCCGTGGGGGTCGTCGAGCAGGTCGCGACAGCGCCGCACCACAACCTGTGCCTCGGGCGACTCGGCGCGGACACGGTTGTACTCCTTCGCCACGTCCACCCGGAGGTGGCCGTTCTCGAGTTCAGGCGCCGGAAGATCGACGATGGCTTTACCGAGGTGTGCGACGAGCGTTTCGGGCAGAGGGATGCGAAATCCCGTCGTTGCCGTGGACATACTGGCTGTCTCCAGTTCCTTCGAATCTTGCGGAGGGATGGGGCCGTCCCCCGTGCCCAGGCCCGTCACAGCTACGGGCACGGGGGGCGGAGTCTGAGATCGCTGGTGCGGGTCTGTCTTACGGTCCTTCCGGCCGGCCGGCACCGGGGGCACGTCCCCGTCCTGCCGTTGCTCGGTCGCAGTGGGGGATCGCCAAGGAGCACCACGTCGTCGTCCCGTCGGGGCTGACGCCCCAGTCCTTCGACAGGGCAGCGACGAGCTCCAGTCCGCGGCCGTTCTCATCGGTCTCGCCCGCGGAGCGCAATCGAGCTGGGGTCGGATTGCCGTCGGCGACCTCAACGCGCAGCTCGGTGTCGGAGCGCGTCACCCGGAGCCTGATCGGTCTGCCCTTGCCATGCCTGATGGCGTTGGTGACCAGCTCGGAGACGACGATCATCGCGTCGTCCCTCAGGTCGACGAGATTCCACAAGCGCAGCTGGTCCGCGGTGACCTGTCGCATGCGCCGGACACGGGAGTCGGCCGGGGTGAAGGTGACCTCGAAGGCGCGCGCCACGACGTGGTCCACGGCTGGGGCATTCGGGACCACGGTGGGAGTGATCAGGGTCATCGGCGTTCTCCCGCACAGAAGGATGGAAGTTCCAGTGAAGTTGACTCGTCAGTAAGAGGCTTTGAGGTCTTGGAGGCGGGGCGCGTCCTGACATGCTGGGCGGCATGGCGACACTCGACGGACTGCCCGTATCTCCCGACGACTTGCTGCCCTTGGCGCTGACGAACCTCGGCCACTTCACGTCCATGCGTGCCGACGCCGATCATCAGATCCGCGGCCTGTCCCTGCACTTGGAGCGCCTCGTACGGGACTGCAAGTCCGTGTGGGGTGCCGACCTCGACACCGGGCGCGTCCGCGACCACGTCCGGCACGCCCTGGACGGTCGAGACGGGCCGTGCGTTGTCCGCGTCACGATCTACGACCCCACGGTGGACATGGGGCATCCCGCGGACGCCGACCAGCCGCACGTCCTGGTGACCGTTCGCCCTGCCGGCTCGATGCCCCCGCCGCCCCTGCGCGCGCAGAGCGTGGAGTACGAGCGCGACCTGCCCGAGGTCAAGCACGTTGGTCTCTTCGGCGCCCTGCACGCACGCCGTACGGCGCAGCTCAACGGCTACGACGACGCCCTGTTCGTCGGACCCGACGGCCACGTCAGCGAAGGGGGAACCTGGAACGTGGGATTCATCGGCGACGACGGCGTGGTATGGCCGAAGGCTCCTGTGCTGCCCGGGGTGACGATGGCGCTCCTGCAACAGCAGGTCGAGCACCAGGTCGCCGCCGTCAGCCTCGACCGGGCCAAGGGCATGCAGGTTGCCTTCGCCACGAACACGTCCATCGGTGTTCGCGCTCTGTCCTGCATCGATGACTCGCTCATGACCGTCGAGCACCCGCTCCTGGACGCGTTGCGCGAGGCATACCTCTCGATTCCCGGCGAAGCGCTGTAGGGGACGGGCATGGCGGGGGTGACGAGGTGGACCGGCAGGGAGGTCCTCCTGCTGCGGGAGGCCCTTCGAAAGAACGGCAAGGACTTCGCCGCCATGGTCGGCGTGAGCCATCGCCAGCTCGTGACGTGGGAGGGCCGGGGCGCGAGCATCCGTCTGCGCCCCGACAATCAGGAGGCCCTGGACACCCTGCTCGCCCGCGCCGGCCTTGCCGTACAGCAGCGCTTCGCGGAGCTCCTCACAGAGAAGGCCGCCGCCGAACAGGACGAGCGCGCCGAGGAGTTGCTGCGCCGCGACCCGCGAAGCGTCCGGCATCCCGTTGATGGCAAGATCATGGTCACTGTCGATGAGGGCATCTACCTGTCCGGAGCCGAAGGCATCCCCACGTGGGTAGGCACCTTCCGCATCGACATCTTTCCGACCACGAACGCAGACTACGAACGGTTCGTACGCGCCACCGGGCAGCGTCCGCCGCAGCACTGGCCCGGCGGCCGCTGTCCGGACGGCCTGTTCGACCATCCGGTGGTGTGGGTGACGTGGCACGATGCCACCGCCTACGCACGCTGGTGCGGCAAAGCCCTCCCTACCGCACAGCAGTGGGAGAAGGCCGCTCGCGGGTCGAAGGGACGTGTCTACCCGTGGGGCGACGAGCCCACAGCCGCGAAGTGCAACGTCTCCGAGGCGGGGATAGGGGCGACGACGCCCGTCGCCCGCTACCAGTCCGGCGTCAGCCCCTACGGCGTCTATGACCTGTGCGGCAACACGTGGGAGTGGTGCTCCACCGAGGAGGGGCCCGGCAGATACGCACTCAAGGGCAGCGCATTCACCAGCCCGTTCGAACGCGCTGCACCCTCGCTGCGGAACGCGGCGAGCGCCACCATGCGGGACAACGACACCGGGTTCCGATGCGTGAGCGCCCCCTGACCGAACGCCGACACGGTTGGGAAAGGCCGTATTCGAGAACACATCGAAAAGGATGGGAACTGGCGTGACTCCACGGTCCGCTCGGCCCTCAAACGCGAGTCGAGGGGGCGAATACACAGGGACGAGGTCTGCTTCTCCTCGATCGCAACCCCCGCTGAGCCCGGCGGTCATCGATGCCTCCCTCGAAGTGACGACTGAGTGGCCTGGTGATACTCAGTCAACGACGCGCTACTCAGCGTGGGGAGCTGCCACAATGTCTGCCGCCTGTAGGCCAGTTGTGAACCAGTACCGTCGATGGGGATCACGACATGACCATCGGTGAGTGCATCCGCGCGGCTCGCGAAGCACGGCGCCCGAGGTGCAGCCAGGCCACCCTCGCCGACGAACTGTCGGTAGCGCGGTGGGGGAAGACCGGGTTCTGCGATCGCCAACAGGTCTACCGGTGGGAAACCGGACGCCGCGTTCCGACCGACTGGCTGCCGTACATCGAAGAGGTCTTGAACCTTGATCTTTCCGATGGGAACAAGAAGGCTCCCAGCGATACCGTGGGCTCAGTCATGCGCCTCGGAGGGAGCGACGTGGAACGACGGCAGTTTCTCGCAGCATCCGCCGCCGTTGGCCTGGCTGCCCTTGACCTGACGGACGCGGAGGCGGTGACCCGCCGGGTGAACAAGGGCGGCCCGGTCCAGGTCGGAATGGGTGAGGTATCCGCGATCCGCACGATGACCACGACGCTGGGTGACGCCGCGTCCGAGCTGGGCGGAGGGCACGCTCGCCACCTCGCGGTGCGTTACCTGACCGTGGACGTGCAGCGATGGCTCAACGGCCGTTTCACCGAGCCGGTCGGTCGTGAGCTGTTCGGCGCCGCCAGCCAGCTCGTGCATCTGATCGGCTGGATGGCTCGGGACGAAGGAAATCAGGGACTCGCTCAGCGTTACCACGTCCACAGCTACAAGCTCGCAGCCGAGGCCGGTGAAAACGAGCTCGCCGCAACAGCGCTACGCGGCCTCGCGGACCAGGCCATCGATCTTGGGCATGTCCCGACCGCCGTACGGCTTGCGGAAGCCTGTGCGGAGCGGGGACGCAAGTTGGACAACCCGAAGGCCCTCGCCTACTACCGCAACACGCACGCCCGCGCGGCAGCCGCCGACGGCGACCACACCACCGCGTCCAGGCTCCTGAGATCAGCACAGACCGCGATCGAGAACGCCCCCGCCCTGCCCGGCGAGTCCTGGGCCTCCCATTACAGCCACGGCCGGTGGGCTCACGAGTCCGGCATGATTCACGCGAAGCTCAACGACCTTCCGGCCGCAGAGGAACATCTCCACCTCGCTCTCGACATTCACGGCCTCGACCGCAAACGCACCCGCGCCATCGTGCTGGCCGACCTGGGGCATGTCCAACTGAAACGGGGCAATGAGACTCAGGCTCTGGCGACTTGGAGCGCGTTCCTCGACTGCGCTGATGGAGTCCAGTCCGTACGGATCGACGACGGCATAAGCAACATGCAGGCCCGCCTCCCCCAGATCAAGGACACGGCAGCGGTCCAGGAGCTGGAGGAGCGGATCATCATGCGGCGGGGATCTTCGGCCTGAGCACCGCGCCCGCGAGCAACGTCGGAAGGACCGACCCCGCCGCTGCGCGCAGGCGCGGCGACTCCAACCCGGCCCACGGCGCCCCGTCAACGCATTTTCGCCCTCACGCGTGCGTGCGGGCCCTCACGCCTTCGCGCACCGCTGCCCGTTCAACGTGAACCCATACGCAGGCGAGTTCTTCCCCTGCCACGACGCCAGGAAGCCGAAGGCCAGGGAGCCGTCCGCGGGGACCGACTTGTTGTAGTCGGCTGCCGTGGCGGTGACCCGGGAGTCGTTCTGGGCGAAGCTGGCGTCCCACATCTGGCCGACCTTCTGGCCGTCGCGGAAG
This sequence comes from Streptomyces sp. SA15, assembly GCF_002291145.1. GTDB lineage: Bacteria > Actinomycetota > Actinomycetes > Streptomycetales > Streptomycetaceae > Streptomyces. The sequence goes on along the minus strand of NZ_NTGE01000131.1, from coordinate 22,561 downwards.
GACCAGGCGACGCGCCAGGTGTCCAGTGGACGCTCGGTGGTGACCGTCACGGTGGCCTGGAAGCCGTCGGGCCATTCGCTGACCAGGTCGTACCGGAACCGGCAGGTGGGCGGCTCGCTCTTGTCGGGGTCCGGGTCGCCGCCGCCAGGAGCCGTGGACGAGGACGTGCCCTGGGGTGTGGTGGCGGGGTTCTTGCCGTCGGATTCGTCGGGCTTGCTGGGCGTCTCGGTGTCCGACGGCTTCGGGGAGCCGGAGGGCAGCGGTGAGAGGGGCGGCACGGACACGCCGGGGTCGGCGGCCACCGGCTCGCGGTCGGAGGCGTCGGCGGGTGTGGCGCCGTTGTCGGTGCCGCCCGGCATCATCGACACGGCGAGCGCCAGCAAGGAGACGAGAACGGCCGCGACGAGGAGTCCGTTGCGCACGACGCGCGCCTTGTGCGCGCCGGGGTTCGGGGGCGTGCCGTCGCCGTCGGCCGGTGCGGGGCGCCCGGCGCCGAGGCGGACCTCGGCGGCTCTTCTGCGGCGCTCCAGGTAGGCGAGTCCGCCCCAGCCGATCACTCCGCCGGCCAGGGCGGCGGGCAGGCCGCCGCCGTGCAGCCGTAGGCACGCGGCTGCCTCGGCGCACCCCACGCAGCGTGCGAGGTGCCGGGAGAGGTCGTTCGGGGTGTCGGCGGCCGGTGACCGGGTGACCGCGTCGAGCAGCCGGGCGTAGCTGCGGCACTGCGCGTCCATCGGCGTGTCGAGGTGGTTGCGGTGGCAGCGGTCCCGGAACAGGCGGCGCACCTCGGCGAGTTCGTCGGGCACGGTGGCCGGGTCGAGGCCGAGCCGACGGGCCACCGCGGACAGCGGCAGCGCCTCCACCTCGGCCAGCCACAGCAGTTCCGCGTCGGCTGCCTGGAGGTCGCGCAGTCCGCGCAGTGCGAGCGGGCGGCTGAGCGGGGGTCCGGTGTAGCGGGCGGCCTTGTCGGAGTTGAGCCACAGGCGCAGTTCGGGGTCGAGTCTGTGGCCGTGTCCCTGGGTCTCCCAGTCCGCCGCCGTTTCGCGTACGGCGGTCAGCAGCAGGGGGATCCTGGGCAGGCGGGCGGGGCGGCGGCCGGCGCTGCGGGCCGGAAGGGCCTGCGCGGCGCGGGCCTCACGCATGCCGAGGGAGAATGCCTCCGTGGCCAGTTGGGTGGCCGCGGTGGAGCCGGCCGTGCACAGGTCGGCGTAGGAGAGCACGGCATCCCAGCACTCGGAGAACAGCGCGGCCTCGGCGGTGTCCTGGGGAGTCGGCAGGTCGGGCATGGGTCTCCTGCATTCAAAAGCGAGGTCAACTCGCCATACTGGCAAAGGAGTTGGGGGGAACCTCGCGGCAGGACACGAGCTTTTCACGCCTCCCACACAACTGACAAGCGGGGTATTCAAATCCAGTTGCGGGCGGTTGCGCGACCGGGGCGTCCCGCTCGGTGCACCCTGCCGCGCGCCGCGTATCCGTCTACCGGTTGGAGTACACCACCTCGACGCCCCCTCCGTCGACGGCCAGGGCCTCCGTGCGGTGTTCCTGCGGCCACTCCTCGTTGCTCTGTGAGTTGGTTGCTCTGTGAGTTGTACGTAAGGGAGGCCGGAAAGTATCGATGCCGGTCCACTCGGTTCGGGCCGTCGACGCGGCCCGCCCGCCAGACGTGGGCGAACGCTGACGCCGGCCGTTACACCTCGACCGGTTCCGCCGCCGGAAGACTGTCCATGAACGAGCTGACGGAGAAGACCGCGCGGCCGGGGCCGGGCGGGCCGTAGCCGGGGGGCGAGGAGAGGCCGAAGTCGTCCATGGTGGCGCGGTAGGCCTCCAGCAGGCGGATGTGGTACTCCAGGGGCGCGCCCTGCGGGTTGGCCTTGCCGAGCGGGGTCGTCGGCTCGGGGCACCAGGTGGTGAAGCGGGGCGTGATGCCGTGCGACATGAAGAAGCGCAGGCCCTCGGTGGTGGAGGCGATCGCCTCGTCGACGGTGGTGAAGCCGAAGGGCTCGGCCATCTCCACGCCCGCCACGAAGTTGGGGATCACGTTGCGGGCGCCGAAGACGTCGGCCGAGTCGAGGATGCGCTTGTGCCACTCGTCGCGGCCGACGTAGCGCTCCTTGCCCGGGCAGTACAGCTCGAACAGCCGGCGGTCCCACACCTCGAAGTTGGGGTGGTAGATCTGCACGCCGTAGTCCTTGAACCGCTGTACGTCGTCCCTGGGCAGCGCCTGGGCGACGACCTTGCCGATCCAGCGGCCCGGGAAGCGCTCCTCGATGGCCTTGGCGTAGTGGCCGTAGAAGTCGGCCTCGTCGCGCCCGGCGACCTTCGACGTGATCGCGCCGCCGGTGAGCGTGTAGGCGGTGGACGCCTTCTGGGTGTCGTACCGGTCGATGATCTCCAGGGCTTCGAGGACCTCCTCGACGTCCTTGACTCCCGTGTACGGGCGCCCGGCTGCCTTGTGCTGGCGCCAGTTGTGGTTGATGTCGCAGTACTGGCACTCCTCCTTGGCGCCGAAGTACTGGCAGACGCGGAAGACGGTGAGGTAGATCAGGTAGCCCCACTGGATGGTCGGGGCGACCTCCATCACGGACTTCCCGTTGGCGAGGGTGTGCCGGTAGTACTCCGGCATGGGTGGCACACCGACGTCGGCGATCCGCTTGCCGTCGAGGTAGAGCCCGAGCACGCCCTCGTCGTCGGCGGCGACCCGGTACGGCGAGGCGGGGTTCACGCGCACCGACACGACGGTTCGCCGCAGGTCGTACGGGCCTCCGGTGAGGATGATCTCCTCGGGCGGTCGCCGGAGCGCGGCCTCGCCGAGTTCGGGCAGCGTGCCGTGGTCGAAGGAGAAGATGAAGTACGACTTCGGCTTCACCTCGCCGCTCTCGTTGTCGCTGAGGGCCGACGGGTCGAAGGCCAACCCGCCGCGGAGCAGATCCTCTTTGAAGACGGCTTCCCGCGGTACGTGCGGGAAACGCTCCATCAGATCCTCGACCAGCGCGGTACGGCTGCCCATCCCGTGTCTCCTCCCGGTTCGGACGTACGACTCCTCACGGTATGCCCACGCCCGCGCGTCAGCCGTGCCGGGTCCCCACGCGCCGTGCGATATGCCCCGGTACGGGGGCGTTCGCCGGTGTCACGCCCTCACGCCGCCCGCTCCAGGGCCGTCGGATCGACCGGGTACGCGAGTCGCTCACCCGACAGCAGCCGTGCGGCCTCCTCCACGACCGTGGCGCCCAGGCGGGCCACCTCGTTGCCCTGGGAGCCCGCGAGGTGGGGAGTGATGAAGGCGTTCGAGAGGTCGAAGAGGGGCGAGTCGGCGGGCAGCGGTTCGGGGTCGGTGACGTCGAGGATGGCGGTGAGGCGCCCGGTGCGCAGTTCCGCGAGGAGGGCGTCGTGATCGACGAGCCCGCCGCGCGCGGTGTTGATCAGTACCGCTCCGTCGGGCATCAGGGCCAGCTCGCGGCGGCCGATCAGATGCCGGGTCTCGGGGGTTTCGGGGGCGTGCAGGGTGATGATCTCGGAGGTGTGCAGGAGGTCGTCCAGCTTCAGCAGGGGTACGCCGAGCGCGGCGGCTCCGGCCTCGTCGACGTACGGGTCGGTGAGGGCGGTCCGCAGGTCGAAGGGGCGCAGCAGTTCGATGAGGCGGCGGCCGATGCGGGAGGCGCCGACGACGCCGACGCGGCGGCCGTGGTTGCCGATACCGGGGACCAGTTCCCAGCCGGGGAAGGCGCGTTCGGTGCGCAGGCGGTCGCGGGCGGCGAAGACGTCCTTGCCGGCCAGCAGGATCATGGCGAGCGTGTACTCGGCGACGGGTAGCGCGTTGGCCTCGGCGGCCGAGGAGACGGCGATGCCGCGCCGCCACAGCTCGGGGGTGGCGAAGCCCTTGACCGAGCCGGCCGAGTGCAGGACCGCCCGCAGCCGGGGGGCCGCGTCGAGGACGGCCGCGTCGAGGCGGGGGCAGCCCCAGCCGGTGACGAGGAACTCGGTGCGGGCGAGTGTCTTCGCGACGAGGGGATCGGTGAAGTCCTGCGCCACCAGGGCGGGATCGATGTCCACGGCATCCCGCAGCCGCGCCAGGACCTCGGGCGGGAAGACGAGCGGCACGTTCTCGGCGGTCATGGCGAACAATGCCTGGGGACGCTCGGTCAAGTGGGTGGCCTTCCCGGCTCGGTGACGCGGCGATAGAAACCGCTCTCTACGGTAGGTGGCGGTAAATGAGAAGGTCAACGCACAGGTACCTTCCGGGAGGGACGACAGGAATGACGGAGACGGTCACCAACTGGGCGGGCAACATCACGTACGCCGCCAAGGAGCTGCACCGCCCGCACTCGCTCGACGCGCTCGGCGCCCTCGTGGCCGACAGTGCGAAGGTGCGGGTGCTGGGCAGCGGGCACTCGTTCAACGAGATCGCCGAGCCGGGCGCCGACGGCGTTCTGCTGTCGCTGGCCGCGCTGCCGCCCGCGATCGACGTCGACACGGCGGCCCGTGCGGTTCGGGTCGGCGGCGGCGTCCGCTACGCGGAGCTGGCCCGGCAGGTACATGCCCACGGCCTCGCCCTGCCCAACATGGCCTCCCTGCCGCACATCTCGGTGGCCGGGTCGGTGGCGACCGGCACGCACGGCTCGGGTGTCGGCAACGGTCCGCTGGCGTCAGCCGTGCGCGAGGTGGAGATCGTGACGGCGGACGGCTCGACGGTCGTCATCGGGCGGGGGGACGAGCGGTTCGGCGGTGCGGTGACCTCCTTGGGCGCCCTCGGTGTCGTCACCGCGCTCACCCTCGATCTGGAGCCCTCCTTCGACGTCGAGCAGCACGTGTTCACCGAGCTGCCCCTCGCCGGGCTGGACTTCGCGACGTTCGAGACGGTGATGGGGTCCGCCTACAGCGTCAGCATGTTCACCGACTGGCGTGCGCCGGGCTTCCGGCAGGTCTGGCTCAAGCGGCGCACCGACCAGCCGCTGCCCGACTTCCCCTGGGCGGCACCCGCCACCGAGAAGATGCACCCGGTGCCGGGGATGCCCGCGGTCAACTGCACCGAGCAGTTCGGGGTGCCGGGGCCGTGGCACGAGCGGCTGCCGCACTTCCGGGCGGAGTTCGTGCCGAGCAGTGGTGCCGAGTTGCAGTCGGAGTACCTGCTGCCGCGCCGGTATGCCGTCGACGCGTTGTATGCGATCGACGAGATACGGGAGACCGTCGCCGGCGTACTGCAGACCTGCGAGGTGCGTACGGTCGCCGCCGACGAGCAGTGGCTGAGCCCGGCGTACGGACGGGGCACCGTGGCGCTGCACTTCACCTGGATCGAGGACACGGCGGCGGTGCGGCCGGTGGTGCGGAGACTGGAGGAGGCGCTGGACGGCTTCGAGGCACGGCCGCACTGGGGGAAGGTGTTCACCGCGCCGGCGGAGGTGCTCGGGGGGCGGTATCCGCGGCTGGACGACTTCCGGACCCTCGCGCGCGACCTCGACCCGGGCGGCAAATTCGCCAACGCGTTCGTGCGGGAGGTGCTCGGCGCCTGACTTTATAAAGCCCCTTTCCTAACCCCTTGTCGAAAGTCCTCCCAGCCCATAGCCTTGCGCCGCGCCGGTGCCGATGTCGTCCCGGCCTGGACTGGAAGGGATAGGGGCAACTCCGGTGAAGCGCACATCACGTGACATCCGCACCGCGAACCGCTACGAGGTGCTGCGCCAGATCATCGCCGAGTCGCCCACCTCCCGGCAGGAGCTGGCGGCCGCCACCGGCCTGAGCCTCGCCACGGTCGCCACCCTCGTCGGCGAGCTGCTCGACCTCGGGATGATCACGGAGGTCGGGTTCGAGGACTCGGCGGGCGGCCGCCCCCGGGGCCTCGTGGCCGTCAACGCGTCGGGGGGCGCGTTGATCGGCGTCGACATCGCGGAGACGTACGTCCATGTCGAGCTCTTCGACCTCGCGTTGAACGTGCTCGCCCGTGCCGACGAGGACGTACGCCCCGGCGAGAGCCGGCCCGAGCAGGTGGTCGGCCATGTCGCCGCCGCCGTCGGCTCGGTGGTCACGCAGGCCGGCATCGAGGGCGCCCGGGTGCTCGGCGTCGGGGTGAGCGTGCCGGGGCAGGTGGACCGCGCCACCGGCATCTCGGAGTACGCCCCCAACTGGGACTGGCACGACGTGCCGCTGCTCGACCTGCTCACCGAGCACATCGCCTATCCCCTCTACCTGGACAACCCGCTGCGCGCCGGCGCGGTGGCCGAGCTGTGGTTCGGGGCCGCGCGCGGGCGCGGGAACGCCGTGGTGGTCAACCTCGGGACCGGTGTCGGCGCCGGGCTGGTCCTGGGCGGCGGGCTGCACCGGGGCGTGAGCAACAGCGCCGGCGAGTGGGGCCACACCACGATCGTCCTGGACGGCCGGCTGTGCCGCTGCGGCAACCACGGCTGTGTGGAGACGTACGTCGGCGCGCCCGGAATCATGCTGAACCTGCGGGAGCTCAGCCCCGACAGCCCGCTGCTGTACCCGGAGGACCAGACCGCCACCATCGACGCGCTGGCCCGGGGCCTGCTCGAGCACGACCCGGTGGCGCTCGAAGTGGTCCGCGAAACCGCCCGTTACCTCGGTGCCGGCATCGCCGCGCTGGTCAACCTGTTCAACCCCGAAGTGGTCGTGCTCAGCAGCTGGGTCGCCGCCGCACTCGGCGAACCGCTGGTCACCGAGGTGCGCGAGGCCGTGGCACGGCACGCGCTGCCGCGGCCGATGGCCGCCACCGAGATCGTCCTGTCCCGGATCCCCACCGACCCTGCGTGCCTGGGCGCGGCGACGTTCGCACTCGAGGGCGCGCTGCAGCCCGTCGGACAGAGGAACGGAAAGAAACACACCACCCCCGCAAGAAGCCGTATCGCACCACCTGCGTGACCAGAAGCCGTACCGCACCACCTTCATGACGACGGAAGGGATGCACATGCTTCGCCCCCACCCGAGGAGATCGGTCCTCCTGACAGCCGCGGCCGCGCTCGCTGTCTCCGGGCCCCTCATATCCGCCCCGACCGCCTCGGCCGCTCCCCCCATGGCGGCCGAGGTCTCCCCCCACGCCGCCCAGACCATCGACAACATCGGTGCCTCCGGCGCCTGGTGGGTCAACGACCTCAAGAACTTCGACCCGAAGGTCCAGGCCCGGGTGGCCACTGGGGAGGCGTCCGCCGACGGCAGCAAAGTGAACCTTTACAGCTGCAGCGGAGGGGCCAACCAAGCCTGGTTCCGCCAGTAACTCACCGGGTGGCGGGCCGCTGGTGCGGCGACCCGCCCCTTACGGTCCGGTATACCGAACGCCGTACAACGCTTCGAGCAGACTTCGTCCAACCCCTTGCCGAAGCCTTAGCCGAAGGTTAACGTCCCGCACCGCAACTCCATTTGAGCCATCTGGCGCTGAGCGACAGAGCCGCAGCCGCACACATCGAGACAAGGACGTCAGCATGTCGGCATTGAGCAACAGCAACTGGGACCGCCGCACCGTACTGCGGGCCGCCATGGGTCTGGCCGCCGCCGGCGGGCTTGCCGCGTGCGGCGGCAACAACGGACGGGGCGGGGGCAGTGGTTCGGGCACGAACCTGGTCCAGTACTTCCACGCGTACGGCGAGGCCGGGACCGAGCAGGCCATCAAGAAGTACGCGAAGGCCTACGACAAGGCGAACGTGACCACGCAGTGGATCACCAGCGCCGACTTCGAGAGCAAGCTCTTCGCGACGCTGCTCACCGACAACGCGCCCGACCTCTTCGAGTTCCACCCGCAGATCCAGATGGTCAAGAGCGGTCAGGTGGCCGACCTGACCGACATCATCGAGCCGGTCAAGAGCGACTTCAACCCGGCGGACATCCAGTCGCACACGGTCGACGGGAAGATATACGGCGTCCGCATGATCGACGACCCGCAGTTCTTCTTCTACCGCAAGTCGATGCTGGAGAAGGCGGGCGTGGACGTGCCGACCACGCTCGACGAGCTGATGGAGGCCGCAGCCAAGCTCACCACCGGCAAGGTCAAGGGCCTGTACCTGGGCAACGACCTGCACAGCGTCAACGACACGTTGATCTGGTCGGCCGGCGCCCAGCACCTCAACGAGAAGAACGAGATCGCCTACCACACGGACGGCGTCGTCGAGGGCCTGAAGAAGATGCGCAAGCTGTTCACCAGCGGCGATCTGCTCCTCGGCGCTCCGACCGAGTCATGGGACCCCTCCTCGTTCAACCAGGGCCTGTGTGCCATCCAGTTCTGCGGTATGTGGGCGATGCCGCAGATCCAGGAGGCGCTCGGCGACGACTGGGGCGTCTTCCCCTTCCCGAAGGTCACGGACTCCGGCAAGCAGTCGGTCTACAACGGCGGCTGGTCGATGTTCGTCAACGCCAAGGGCAAGAACGTCGAGGCGGCCAAGGAGTACGTCAAGTGGCTGTGGATCGACCAGAAGGAGTACCAGGAGGAGTGGGCCACGTCCTTCGGCTTCCACATTCCGCCGCGCACCTCGCTCGCGGAGTCCGCCACCAAGCTCAAGTCGGGCAACGCCGCTGAGGGCGTCCGGCTCTTCAACGAGTTCGGGCACTTCGACAACATCGGCTGGACCCAGGCCATGCGCACCGCCTTCGAGGACGTCTTCGCCAACTGCGTCCGCAAGAACATGGACCCGGAGGCCGCCCTCGACAAGTGCGACGCGGCCGTCAACCGCGAACTCAAGAAGCTGTTCGGATAGACCGCGGGACGGACCACGACATGTCGACGACCAAGACGCGCGACCTCGCGCGCCCCGCCCCGGCGAAGGCCTCATCGGCCAAGCCGCGGCGGGGTCTGCGGGGCAGCCCTACGTTCAACTTCTGGCTCTTCACCGGGCCGTTCCTCATCGGCCTGGCGATCTTCGTCTACGCGCCGATCCTCTGGAGCCTCTGGCTCAGCTTCTTCGAGGCCCGCTTCACCGTCACGCCCGACAAGTTCGTCGGCTTCGAGAACTACAAGTACATGCTGACGAACGACGACTTCGTCGGCTCGCTCGGCACCTTCACCCTCTTCGCCGCGTTCATCGTGCCCACCACGTGGGCGCTCTCGCTGGGCCTGGCCCTGCTGGTGAACCGGCTGCGCTTCATGCGGGCGTTCTTCCGGTCGGTCTTCTTCCTGCCGACCGCGTGCAGCTACGTGGCCGCCTCGCTGATCTGGAAGATGTCCATCTTCAGCGGCGTCCGCTTCGGCCTGATGAACACGGTCCTCAGCTGGTTCGGGATCGAGAACATCGCCTGGCTGTCCGATCCCAACCCGCCCTGGTACTGGCTGGTCATCGTCACCGCCCGGCTGTGGCTGCAGTCCGGCTTCTACATGATCCTTTTCATCGCGGCGCTGCAGAACATCCCGGGCGAGCTGTACGAGGCCGCCGCCATCGACGGCGCCAAGCCGGGCTGGCAGACCTTCCGGTACATCACCCTGCCCCAGCTGCGCGCCACGTCCACCGCGGTGATCCTCCTGCTGCTCATCGCCGCGTACCAGGCCTTCGACGAGTTCTACAACCTCCTGTCGAAGACCACCTGGGGCCGCCCGCCCCTCGTCGAGCTGTACTACAAGGCCCTGGGCGAGAGCCAGGACTACGGTTCCGGCAGCGCGGGCGCGGTCATCCTGACCGTGCTGATCTGTACCGTGACCCTGCTCCAGGGCAAGTTCATGGGCTTCGGAAGGGGGGAGGAGTCCAAGTGACCACCACGATGCCCGAGGTGCGGGAACCCGCGCCGTCGTCAGGCAAGCCTCGCCGCGACAGGCGCGGCGGCGGGGTGATGAGCTCCACCGGCCTCTACATCGCCACCGGAATCGCCGGCTTCCTCTTCCTGGTCCCGTTCTACCTGCTGATCCGCAACGCCCTCTCCACCGACGCCGAGATCACCGGAGAGAACTGGAAGTTCTTCCCCACGGACATCCAGTGGGGCAACATCAGCGAACTGTTCACCGACGAGACGGTGCCCTTCGCCCAGTCCCTGTGGAACTCGGCGGTCGTGGCCACCCTGCACACCGTCGGCGTCCTGCTGGTGTGCTCCCTCGCGGGCTACGGTCTGGCCCGCATCCCGTACAAGCACGCCAACAAGGTCTTCTACGCCGTCCTGGGCACCCTGATGGTCCCGACGGCGGTCACCTTCGTCCCCAGCTTCGTGCTGGTGTCGTCGCTCGGCTGGGTGGACACCTACCGGGGTCTGATCATTCCGGGCCTGTTCAGTGGTTTCACCTGCTTCCTGTTCCGGCAGTACTTCCTGGGGTTCCCCAAGGAGCTGGAGGAGGCGGCGCGCGTGGACGGACTGGGCTACTGGGGCGCGTACTGGCGCATCGTGGTGCCCAACTCGCTGAACTTCTTCGCGGCGATGGCGACCATCACCTTCATCCAGGGCTGGAACTCCTTCCTGTGGCCGCTGGTCATCGGCCAGGACCCGGGTTCGTGGACCGTCCAGGTCGCGCTCTCCAACTACATGACCAACCAGACCGTCGTCTTCCATCTCATCTTCATGGCCACCGCCTTTTCCATCCTGCCCCTGGTGTTCGTGTTCCTCTTCCTCCAGCGCTGGCTGGTGCAGGGGATCGCCCAGACCGGCATCAAGGGCTGAGCAAGGAGACCGATGTCTTTCCGCACCTCCCCCCCTCTCGGCTCCGCTCGAGCGGGGGGACCTCCATCGGCCGTCGACTACGTCGAGGACGTCTCACCCGGCAGCGGGGCCCTGCCGCCCCGCGCCTGGTACCCGTCCTCGGACGCGAAGTCCCTGTCACTCAACGGCAGCTGGCGCTTCCGTCTGTCCGCGATGGCCGACGCCGAGGACGACTCGTTCGCCGAGGAGGGGTACGACGCCGGGGGCTGGGCCGAGGTCGCGGTCCCGGGCCACTGGGTCCTGCAGGGCCATGGCTCGCCCATCTACACCAACCACCTCTACCCCTTCCCGGTGGACCCGCCGCAAGTCCCTTCCGAGAACCCGACCGGTGACCATCTGCGGGTCTTCGACCTGCCGGACGACTGGCCCGCTCTGTCCGAGGGCGGCGCCGTCCTCCGCTTCGACGGCGTGGAGTCCTGCGCCCGTGTCTGGCTGAACGGCACGGACATCGGCGAGTTCAAGGGCTCCCGGCTGCCGCACGAGTTCGCGGTCGGCCATCTACTGAAGCCTGTAGACAATGTACTGGCGGTCCGCGTCCACCAGTGGTCGGCGGGCTCGTACCTGGAGGACCAGGACCAGTGGTGGCTGCCGGGCATCTTCCGTGACGTGACGCTGCTGCACCGCCCGGCCGGCAGCGTGCTCGACTTCTTCGTGAACGCCTCCTACGACCACCTCACCGGCGAGGGCACCCTGCGCGTCGACTCCGACGTCGACGGCCGGGTGACCGTGCCCGCACTCGACATCGATGTCGCGACCGGCGAGTCGGTGACGGTCGCGGTTCAGCCGTGGACCGCCGAGACGCCGACGCTGTACGACGGTGTCCTCGCGACCGAGGGCGAGCGGGTCCCCCTGCGCATCGGCTTCCGCACGGTCGTCCTCGAAGACGGACTGATCAAGGTCAACGGCAAGCCGGTCCTCTTCAAGGGCGTCAACCGGCACGAGTGGCACCCGGAGAAGGGCCGCGCGCTCGACCTGGAGACCATGCGCGAGGACGTGCTGCTGATGAAGCGGCACAACCTCAACGCCGTCCGCACCTCGCACTACCCGCCGCACCCCGCCTTCCTCGACCTGTGCGACGAGTACGGGCTGTGGGTCATCGACGAGTGCGACCTGGAGACCCACGGCTTCACCGAGCAGGACTGGCGGGACAACCCCGTCGACGACGACCGCTGGACCCCGGCCCTCCTGGACCGCGCCGCCCGCATGGTCGAGCGCGACAAGAACCACCCGTCGGTCGTCTTCTGGTCGCTGGGCAACGAGGCCGGCACCGGCCGCGGCCTGACCGCGATGGCCGAGTGGATCCGCGGCCGGGACTCCTCGCGCCTCGTGCACTACGAGGGCGACTGGAACTGCCGGGACACGGACGTGTACTCGCGCATGTACGCCTTCCACGACGAGGTCGAGAAGATCGGCAAGGGCCTGGACGGGGGCACGGCGAAGAGGCGCGAGCTCCCCTTCATCCAGTGCGAGTACGGGCACGCCATGGGCAACGGCCCGGGCGGGCTCGCCGACTACCAGCGGCTGTTCGAGTCGTACGACCGGCTCCAGGGCGGCTTCGTCTGGGAGTGGATCGACCACGGCATCAAGCACCCGGAGCTGGGCTACGCCTACGGCGGCGACTTCGGCGAGGAGCTGCACGACGGCAACTTCGTCTGCGACGGGCTGGTCTTCCCGGACCGCACGCCCTCCCCCGGGCTCGTCGAGTACAAGAAGGTCATCGAGCCGGTCCGCATCGAGGGCGACGGCGCGGACGGCACCGTACGGATCACCAACAAGTACGACTTCGCCGACCTGTCGGCGCTGGCCTTCGAGTGGTCGTGCCAGGTGGACGGCGAGACCGTCGAGGCGGGCGCGCTGTCGGTGCCGGCGCTGGCGGCGGGCGAGTCGGCGGAGGTGAAGCTGCCGGAGCCCCCCGTCGACGGGCGTGGCGGCGAGCGGCAGTGGACGGTGCGGGCGCTGCTGTCCGCCGACACCGCGTGGGCGCCGAAGGACCATGTGGTCGCCTGGGGTCAGTTCGCCGTGGCCGCCCGGCCGCTGCCGTCCGTCCCCGCGACCGACCGGCCCGTGCGGGGCGACGGGCGGATCACGCTCGGCCCGGCCGCCTTCGACGCCCGCACCGGTGCTCTGCGGACCATCGGCGGCGTCGATGTGAGCGGACTGCGGCTGGACGTGTGGCGGGCGCCGACCGACAACGACGACGGCGCGGAGTGGCAGACGGACACCCGGTACGGGGTGATGTGGCGCACGCTGGGCCTGCACCGCATGCAGCACCGGCTGGACGGCGTGGAGCTGGGCGACGACGCGCTGACGGTACGGACCCGGGTGGCGCCCGCCGCCCGCGAGGTGGGCCTCGGCACGGTGTACCGGTGGACCTCCGACGGGGACCGGCTGCGGCTGACGGTGTCCGTGGCACCGGAGGGCGACTGGACGGTGCCGCTGCCCCGGCTCGGCGTGCGCTTCGCACTGCCGACCGCCGACAGTGTGCAGTGGTTCGGCGGCGGTCCCGGTGAGGCGTATCCGGACACCAGGATGGCGTCGATGGTCGGCCGTTGGCAGTCGACTGTAGACGACCTGCAGACGCCGTACGTCCGTCCGCAGGAGAACGGCGCGCGGGCCGACGTGCGCTGGCTGGAGATCGGCGGACTCCGGATCGAGGGCGACCCGGAGTTCTGGTTCAGCGCGCGGCGCTGGACCACCGAGCAGCTGGACGCGGCGCGGCATCTGACCGACCTCGCGCCCGGCGACTCGGTGTGGGTCAACCTCGACCACGGCCAGCACGGCATCGGCTCGCAGTCCTGCGGTCCGGGCCCGCTGCCGCAGTACTTCCTGAAGGCCGAGCCGACGGAGTTCTCGTTCGTCTTCTCGGTGATCGGTTAATCCGTTGACCGATTGATCGACATTCTGACACCGTCGTCACGTTCTCCGCGGCCGGCCCGCTTCGCAGCCGGCCGGCCGCGTTTCACGTGCCCGGCAAGGGAGTACACAACGTGAGCGGCAGTATCGAGGTCCGCGGTCTGTCCCGCACCTTCCACACCACCGTCCGCCGCCCCGGCTTCACCGGCGCGCTGCGTTCCCTGGTCAACCCCGAGCGGGTGGCCAAGCACGCCGTCACGGACATCACCTTCGACGTCTCCCCCGGCGAACTCCTCGCCCTGCTCGGCCCGAACGGCGCCGGCAAGTCCACCACCATCAAGGTGCTCACCGGCATCCTCACCCCCACCTCCGGCGAGGCCCGGGTCGCGGGCGTGGTGCCGTACGTGGAGCGCGAGCGCAACGCCCGGAACATCGGCGCGGTGTTCGGGCAGCGCACCCAGCTGTGGTGGGACCTTCCGGTGCGCGAGTCCTTCTCGATCCTCCGGGACATCTACGAGGTGCCGAAGGCCGAACACGCCACCCGCCTCAAGGAGTTCGACGATCTGCTGGACCTGTCGTCCTTCTGGGACACCCGGGTCCGGCACCTCTCCCTGGGCCAGCGCGTGCGCAGTGACCTCGCCGCCGCCCTGCTGCACGATCCGCCGGTCGTCTTCCTCGACGAGCCGACCATCGGCATGGACGTGGTGGTCAAGGAACAGGTGCGGGAGTTCCTCAGACATCAGGTCGAGGAGCGCGGCCGTACGGTCCTGCTGACCACCCACGACATGACGGAGGTCGAGCGGCTCGCCGAACGCGTCGTCCTCATCAACCACGGCCGGCTCGTACTCGACGGCTCACTCGACGAGATCCGGCGCAAGTTCGGCTCGACCTGGCAGGTCCGGGCGACGCTCGCCGACGCGCACACCGACGTCGTACCGCTGCCGGGGATCTCGGTGCTGCGGCAGGACGGGCCGCAGGTGGTGTTCGGGCCCGACGGGACCGACGCGCCCACCGTGCACCAGGCGCTGAAGGCGGTCATCGAACGGTACGAGGTGACGGGCGTCGCCATCGACGAGGCGGACCTGGAGGACGTGATGCGGGCCGCCTACGTCCAGGCAGGCAGCGTGTGATGGCCGCCGTCCACGCCTGGCGCGCCGCCCGCGTCACCCCGCTCGGCGAGTTGCACGCGCCGCCCCGGATGACCGCCGTGCTGGTGCGGCTGACCGTGCAGGTGGTGCTGGTGGCGTCCCTGTGGCGCGGTCTGTACGCGCACACCGGCACCACCGCCGGACTCGACCGCGACCAGGCGGTCACCTACGCCGTCCTGGCCGTACTCGCCTCCCGGCTGCGGGAATTGGACCAGTACGCGGGCCGGGACTCCGTGCTGCAGCACATGCACTTCGGCACGATCGTCTACTGGTACCTGCGCCCGATGCCTCCCCAGCGCTACTACGCCCTGCGCGCCCTCGGCGAGCAGCTGTACGGCCTCGCGTGGGCGCTGGGCGGGTACGCGGTCTGCCTCGCGGCCGGGGTGGTCGAGCCGCCCAGGTCGGCCGCGGTGGCGGGGGTGTTCGCGCTCAGTCTGCTGCTCGGCCAGTGGGTCCTGTACTACGTCATGCTCGTCCTGGACCAGCTGTGCTTCTGGACGGTGCGCAACACCGCCGCGATGCTGATCCTGATCTTCGCGCAGAACCTGCTGTCCGGGGTGTACGCGCCGCTGTGGTTCTTCCCGGACTGGTTCATCACGCTGAGCGGGTTCCTGCCCTTCCAGGCGACGCTGAGCGTGCCGCTGTCCCTCTACATCGGCCGTATCCCGTTGTCGGACGCGGGCTTCCAGCTCGCCGTCCAGGCCGGGTGGGTGGTCGTGCTCGCGTTGTTCACCCGTTTCCTGTGGCGGCGGGCCGCCCGTCGCGTGATCTCCCAAGGAGGCTGATGCCTATGAATGCCGTCCGGATCGCGTGGCGTATCACGCGTCTGAACTTCCGTGCCCAGCTGGAGTACCGCACCGAGTTCCTGCTGATGGTCGCGATCGGCGCGATCTGGCAGGTGTCGGTGCTCGTCTTCGCGACGGTGCTGCTGTCCCGGTTCACCGGGATGGGCGGCTGGGACAGCTCGGAGGTGCTGCTGATCCCGGCGACGCGGATGCTCGCGCACGGGCTGTTCGTACTGTTCCTGGGCAGGTTGCACGGCGCCGGCCGGCAGATCCAGGAAGGCAGGATCGACATCTACCTGACCCGCCCCATGCCGGTGCACCGCCAGCTCCAGCTGTCCTTCTTCCCCACCAACGCGATCGGCGATCTGACCGTCGCGGCGGGCCTGATGGTGGGCGCGCTCAGCCGCAGTGAGCTGGACTGGACGGCGGGCCGCGTCTCCTACCTGGTCGCCGCCGTGATCGGCGGCATGTTCCTGGAGGCGGCCCTGTTCACGGTGGTGACCTGTGCCTCGCTGCGCTTCCCGGCCGCCGACTACTGGGGCAGCTGGCTGGAGGAACTCCTCGGCACGTTCGGCAGTTACCCGCTGAACGTGCTGCCCAAGGCGGTGGGGGGCTTCCTGACGTACGGCCTTCCGCTCGCGTTCGTCGCGTACTTCCCGGCCGCCGTCCTCACCGGCCACGGCCACGACACCGGCGTCCCGTACTGGCTGGCGGCGATCTCGCCCCTGCTGGGGGTGCTGGCCTACCTGGCGGCGCGGCTGCTGTGGCGGTGGAGCCTCGCCCACTACGCGGGGGTGAACGGATGACCACCGCCACCCGCTCCGGATTACGTCCGCGTCTGGCGGTGAGCCTCGTCTTCGTCGTCCTCGGTGCCACGCAGGGCGGCTGGATGGCCCGTATCCCCGCGATCCGGGACCAGGTCGGTGTGGACACCGCGCGGTGGGGCCTGTTGAGCAGTTCGTCGGCCGCAGGGGATCTGGTCGCGATCGTGCTGATCACTTTGCTGATCGGCCGGGTGAGCTCCCGCCTGCTGAGCCTGGCGGCCGCCGCGCTGGTGCTGCTCAACGCGCCCGTGCTGGCGAGCGCTTCGGCGGTGCCCGCACTGGTGGTGGGGCTGACGATGTGGGGGGTGGGCGCGACCTTCCTGGCCACGCCCGTCAACGCGCTCGCGGTCGCGGTGGAACGTCACCAAGGCAGGCCGCTGATGTCCGGCTTCCACGCCTCGTACAGCTGCGGAGTGCTGGCGGGCGGCGCCCTCGGCACGCTCGCGGCGGCCACCGGCGTCTCTCCGGGCGTCCAGATGGCGATCAGCAGCGGCGTTCTCGGGACGTTGCTGCTGGCGTGGGCGGGATGGCTGCCGGAGGAGGAGGTCCCCGCGGAGCACAAGGAGGAACGCCGACCGCTGCGGCAGCGGTTCACTCCCCAGCTGGTCCTGCTCGCCTCCATCGCGTTCCTGGCGTCATTCGTCGAAGGTGCGGCGTCGCAGTGGAGTTCCGTCTTCACGGCCGACTTCCTGGACGAGGGCTCGGCGCTCGGCGCGGCGACGTACACCTGCTTCTCGGTCGCGATCCTCGTCGGGCGGCTGCTGGGCGACCGGTTCGTGGCCCGCCTCGGCCGCGGCGCCTTCGTACGGCTGTCCCTGCTGACCGCGGCACTGGGTGCGGCCCTGGTCCTCGCCCGCCCCGGCCTGCCGCTCGCCGTCGCCGGGTTCACCGTGGTCGGCCTGGGCATCGCCTGCGTGCTCCCGGCGCTGATCGCCCTGGCCGGGCGGCAGCCCGGGGTCCCGCCCGGCGAGGGCGTCTCCGTCATCACTATCGGCCAGTGGCCGGGCTTCCTGATGGCGGGCCCGGCGGTCGGCCTGCTGGCCGGGGTGGCGAGCCTGCGGGTGGCCCTGGTGTCGCTGATCGCGGCGGGAGTGGGCGCCGCCGTGCTGAGCAGGTGGGTCGCGGTCGGTCCGGAGCCGGTTCACGCGGCCGGGCAGGCCTTTTAGGCGTCTGCGGCATGATCCGCCGGTCAGCACACCAGGTCCGCGTCCGATGCGTCGAGGGGCCCCGGCCTCGGTCCGCTGCTGCCTTCTCCACGCCACTGGCCGGCGGCTCGCTGGGCGCCCTCATCAACACCGGCCTGGAGCCGGACCATACGTCCGTGACTGTCAGAGCACACGGGTGGCAGACGACCCCGAACCTCTTTCACCCAGCCCGATAGGCTCGTAGAAACGCCGCGACACCTCCCCTGATCAGGCGGTCGGTCTCCTCCTTCGGCAGCGGCCGGACGCCATAGTGGGAGAGCTGCGCGATGTGCGTCGAGATCAGCGACAAGAAGTGGGCGCCCGCGAGGGCCGCGTCGCCGTGCACGTCGATCAGGCCGGCCGCGGCGAGGCCCTCCATCGCGTCGGCCATGCCGCGGCCCACCGGCCTCGGCCCGGCGTCCTGCCACGCCTCGAGGACCTCGGGCGGTACGTGGTCGGCCTCGGCGTGGATGTGGCGGACGAGGGCGAAGTGGTCCGGGAACTGGGTCATCAGGCCCACCATGGCTTCGGCCAGAGCGACGAGGTCGCGCTCCAGGTCTTCCGGGCGTGGCGGGCGTTCAGGGTCCAACACCGCCTTCAGCAGGCCCAGTTGAGCGTCCCGCACCTCACTCGACGTCCAGGTGACCACCGTACGGAAGAGCTCGGCCTTGCCCTGCGGGAAGTGGTTGTAGAGCGTGCGCGTCGAGACGCCGGCCGCGGCCGCCAGCGCGTCGACCGAGGCGCGGGCGAAGCCCTCGCGTCCGAAGACCCCGCAGGCCGCGCTCGCGATGGCCATCTGCTTCTCCAGCTTGCGGGGCGGGACATCGCGCCGCGCCTTCTCCACCCGCGCGTCATTGGTGCTGCCCACGGTCTCTCCTCACCGACATCACCGACTCACCGACCAACCGATCCAGCCGACTTACAACGAGCGTTGTACTTTTTACAACGCTCGTTGTAGCTTACCGGAGGGAGGCCACATCGGGCGGCCGCCCCGCCCATGAGGGCATACCAAGGCGTTATCGAGGGGATCCACCATGCCTGCCACCGAAGCCACGCCCACCACCACCCGCACCGGCGAAGACGCTCCGCTGCGCGTCGCCGTCATCGTCGGCAGCGTCCGCGAGGGACGTGCGGGACGCGCCGTCACCGACTGGTTCCTCGGCACCGCCGAGGGCGACGACGGCCTGGACATCGACGTCATCGACCTCGCCGATGTCGATCTGCCGCTGGTCATGCCGGGCTGGGGCGGCACACCGAGCCCAGAAGCGGTCGCCGCGCTGGCCGACGTCACACCGCGCGTGGCCGCGGCCGACGCGTTCGTCGTCGTCACGCCCGAGTACAACCACAGCTTCCCGGCCGCCCTGAAGAACTTCATCGACTGGCACTACGAGCAGTGGCGGGCCAAGCCGGTCGGCTTCGTGTCCTACGGCGGGCTGGCCGGCGGCCTGCGGGCCGTCGAGCAACTGCGGCTGGTCTTCGCCGAGTTGCACGCGATGACGATGCGCGACGCCGTCAGCCTGCACGGGCCGTGGTCGGGGCTCACGGAGGACGGCACACCGCGCGACGAGACCGTGTGCGAGAACGCGGCCAAGGACATGCTCGGCCAGCTCTCCTGGTGGGGCCGGGCGCTGCGGACGGCCCGCGCGACCCGGCCGTACACGGGCTGACGGGGGCGGGGGGATGACCACGACACCGGCTGTCGAGGCGCCCTCGGACGCCTCGCGGGCCGCCGCCCGGGCCCTGAACCGCACCATCACCGTCGTGATCATCGGCTCGGTGATGTCGGTGCTCGACATGACGATCGTCAATGTGGCGCTGCGCAGCCTCTCGGAGGAGTTCGCCGCGCCGCTGGAGACCATCCAGTGGACGACGACCGCGTACACGCTCGCGCTCGCCGCCGTCATCCCGACGGCGGCCTGGGCGATGGGCCGGATCGGCGCCAAGCGCGCGTATCTGACCGCCCTGCTGCTGTTCACGCTCGGCTCCCTGCTCGCGGCCTTCGCCTGGAACGCGGCCGGTCTGATCGCTTTCCGGGCGGTGCAGGGGCTCGGCGGCGGGCTGCTGATGCCCGTCGGCATGGCGATGGTGATGCGCGGCGCCGACCGGGAGCGGCTCGGGCGGGCGATGGCGCTCATGGGGCTGCCCATCCTGATCGGGCCGGTGGCCGGGCCGGTGCTCGGCGGCTGGCTGATCGACGTCGCCTCCTGGCACTGGATCTTCCTGGTCAACCTGCCCGTGGGGCTGCTGGCGCTGGTGCTCGCGGCGAAGCTGCTCGCGCCCGACGCGCCGCCCACGACGGCCCCGGCGCCCCGCCTGGACGTCCCGGGCCTGCTGATGCTCTCGCCGGGCCTCGCACTGCTGCTGTTCGGACTGGCCACGGGCGGCGAGCGCGGCGACTTCGCCGCGTACGGCACACTCGTGCCCACCCTCGCCGGTGCCGCGCTCGTCGCCGCCTTCGTACGGCGTGCGCTGACCGCCCGTGAGCCGTTGCTCGACCTCCGGCTGCTGCGGGACCGCACGTTCGCCGTCGGCGTCGGCACGCTCGCCCTGTTCACCTGCGGCTACTTCGGGTCGATGCTGCTCGCCCCGGTGTACTGGCAGCAGGTGCGGGACACCAGCGCGACGGCCGCCGGTCTGCTGGGCGCGCCGATCGGGCTCGCCGTCGGCATCACGATGCAGATCGCCGCGCGGCGCGTCGACAAGGTGGCGCCACGGCGTCTGATCCCGGCCGGGATCGTGGTGGGCGCGCTCGGCATGGCGCTGACGGCGGTCCAGGTCGGCACGGACGGCGTGGCCGCCTGGCGGGTCGTCGGCGCGGCGATGGTGATGGGCGTCGGCTCCGGCATGGTCCTGATGCCGACGATGACGACCGCGAGCCGCGACCTGCCGAAGGACCGGATCGCCGCGGCGAGCACCGCGCTGAACATCACCTCCCAGGTGGGGGCGTCGGTCGGCACGGCCCTGATCTCCGTGGTGCTGGGCGCGGCGGGCAACGACCCGGCGGGGTTCCGCCTCACGTACGCGGTCGCGGCGGCGCTGCTCGCGCTGGCCCTGGTGCCGGCGGCACTGCTTCCGGGGCGACGGGACTGATGGGACCGGCGGGACCAGCAGGACCGCAAGACCGCAGGACCGCAGGACCGCAGGACCGACAGGACCGCAAGACCGCAGGACCGACAGGACCGCAGGACCGACAGGCGTTGACCTGATCAGCCCCGCCCCGACCGCCGTATCGGCGTGAACAGCGCGGCCACCGCGATCAGCACGCAGCACGCGCCGGCGGCCAAGCCGACCGGCGCGGTGCCCTGCCGTTCCGCCGCCCAGGTCAGGACGGCCGCGCCGATCGGAGCGGCGGAGTACTGCAGGGTCCAGAACGCGGAGGTGACCCGGCCCAGCAGCGGCTCCGGGGTCACCTCCTGACGCAGCGACATGGAGCAGGTGCCCGCCATGCCGACGCAGGCGAGGAAGGCCGCACTCAGCGCCGCGACGACGGACACCTCCCGCGCCCAGCCCAGCCCGGCGAACGCCAGCCCGCACACCGCCACCGAACCGGTCCAGGTCCGCCCGAAACCGAGCCGGCGGCGCACCCGCGCCACCAGCAGCGCACCGGTGATCGTGCCGAGCGCGCCGACGGCCATGACGGTGCCGACCGTGCCGTCGTCCCTGCCGAGGTCGTGCTTGAGGTGGTAGATGACCAGGTCGTTCAGGCCGAGGGTGAGGAAGCTGAAGACGAACAGCAGGGCGGTCAGCGAGCGCAGCACCGGGTGGCCGTAGAGGAAGGCGATCCCTGCGCGCAGGTCCTGCCACAGGCCGGTCCACTGTGCCGACCCGCTGTCGTCCTTGGGGCGCGCGGCGAACCGTACGAAGAGCATGCAGGCGGCCGACACCCCGAAGCTGGCCGCGTCCACGCCGACCGCGGCGGCCGGTCCGGTCCAGGCGGCCACCATCCCCGCGCACAACGGTCCGAGGACGCCCGCCGCGGCGGCGGTCGCGTTCAGCCGGCCGTTGGCCTCCGTGAGCTGCTCGGTGCCGACCAGGCCGCGGACGACGGTGACGTATCCGACGGCGAACAGCATGCCGACGGCCTCGCACAGCGGCAGCACGACGTACAGCAGCCAGACCTGCGGCCCGAACAGCCACACCAGCGGGATCACCCCGTACAGCACCATGCGCACCAGATCGCAGGCGATGAGCAGCCTGCGGCGGTCGACCCGGTCCACCAGCGCCCCGGCGAACACGGCCGCCAGCACCGAGGCCGCCCCGCCCACCGCCGTCAACAGCCCCATCCGCGCGAGGGAGCCGGTGGCCTCGAGCACCAGCAGAGGCAGGGCGATCAGGGCGAAGGAGTCACCGAGGACGGACAGGGTCTGCGCGGCCCAGAAGATCCCGAAGTCCCGTTGCCGCCACAGTGGACGTCCCTTGCCGACCGGGCCGGTGCGGGGTGCGCGGGGCGTCCGGCTGCCGGAATCCTCCTCGCGCTGCGCCTCGTACGGCATCGGCCCCTCCCCCGTGATCCCATGTCCCCGTGTTCCCATGTCCCCGTGCCCCCGGCAACCCTATGGTTCCCTGCGGCAACACGGACCGGCCACCGGCGATGCAGCATCCGGGATGACGAGGATCAGCCGGTCCACCGTCTCGGCAAGGAGAACTCCATGAGCACAGCCGTCGTGGTGGGCAGCGGTCCGAACGGGCTCACGGCGGCCGTTCGCCTCGCCCGCGCAGGCGTGGACGTCACCGTCCTGGAGGCGGCCGACACGATCGGCGGCGGTACCCGCACCAGTGAACTGACGCCGGGCCTGCTGCACGACCACTGCTCGGCGACGCACCCGATGGCGGTGGGCTCCCCGTTCCTGCGCACGCTCGACCTGGGCCGGTACGGACTGCGCTGGCGCCTGCCGGAGATCGACTGCGTCCATCCGCTGGACTCCGGCGAGGCCGGGGTGCTGCACCGGTCGGTGCGGGAGACGGCGGAGGGCCTCGGGCCGGTCGACGGGCGCCGGTGGCGGCGGCTGTTCGGACCGCTCGCCGACGGCTTCGACGCGCTCGCCGAGGACTTCCTGGGTCCGCTCGCGCGCGTGCCGCACCACCCGCTGCTCCTGGCGCGGTTCGGGCTGCCGGCCCTGCTGCCCGCCCGTGCCGTGGCCCGGGCGTGGCGCACCGAG
>NZ_NTGE01000188.1 GCF_002291145.1 Streptomyces sp. SA15 | reverse complement strand
ACGGAACCAACGCGGCTCCCGCGCCTGTGGGTTGAGACTTCGAACACCTCCCCCAACGGCACGGGAGCCTCGTGCGTTGCGCACCCCGTCGGCGTCACCCGATCGGTAGCCGCGCTGAAAACGCTCATTGGTTAACAGCTGACGCAGATCGTCGGTCACCGCCGCAGCCCCCGCGCCAGCCACAGCGTCACCGCTACCGACGCCACCGCCGTCACCCCGCAACGGCACGGCTGGGTGGCCTGGGAGGACGGGCAGCGGTACGCCGTGGTCTACCCGTGCGCCGGGGCCCTCGCCGAGGGCCGGAGCCCGGCCGTGTCGGCGAACCTCGGTGCGCTGCTCGGAACGGCGCGGGCCGGGGTGCTCGTACTCCTCGGCTCCCCCATGAGCACGAGCCAGCTCGTCGCCGTGACCGGGCAGGGCCTCGGTTCGGTCGGGCGGCATCTGCGGGTGCTGCTCG
Source organism: Streptomyces sp. SA15 (assembly GCF_002291145.1). Taxonomy (GTDB): domain Bacteria; phylum Actinomycetota; class Actinomycetes; order Streptomycetales; family Streptomycetaceae; genus Streptomyces. The sequence goes on along the minus strand of NZ_NTGE01000188.1, from coordinate 57,930 downwards.
ACGCGGGGCTGGTGGAGCGGCGGAGGTCCGGCAGATCGGTGCTGTACGGGCGGACGGCCGCCGGGGAGGTCGTTGTACGGGCGTCAGGGTCGGGTCAGAGGGCCGCCACCTCGCGGAGTTAGCATCCGCTCATGACGACTGCAGACAGCAACGGTGTTTCTCCCCTCGACGTCAAGATCGAATCCCTCCAAGGAGGTTCCGCGGACCTTTCCCAGTACGCCGGCCAGGCCGTGCTCGTCGTGAACGTTGCCTCCAAGTGCGGGCTGACCCCGCAGTACACGGGGCTCGAGCGGCTGCACGAGCAGTACGCGGGGCGCGGGTTCACCGTGCTCGGGGTGCCCTGCAACCAGTTCCTCGGGCAGGAGCCCGGCAGCGCCGAGGAGATCGCCGAGTTCTGCTCGGCGACGTACGGCGTGACCTTCCCGATGACCGAGAAGGTCGAGGTGAACGGCGAGGGCCGGCACCCGCTGTACGAGCGTCTGGTCGGCTTCGCCGACGCCGAGGGGCACAGCGGGGACATCCGCTGGAACTTCGAGAAGTTCCTGATCGGCCGGGACGGCACGGTCGTCGCCCGCTTCTCGCCGCAGACCGAGCCGGAGGCGGCCGAGCTCGTGGCCGCCGTGGAGGGACAGCTGGCCGGTTGACCTTGCCCCTGGGGCAAGGCCGAGCGTCCTCTCACCGGGCGGAAGAAGCCGCCCGGTGACGGAGGATGACGTGGTGGACGACGAAGAGCTGCTCACCATCGGCGCGTTCGCCGCACGGGCACGGCTGTCCGCCAGGGCCCTGCGGCTGTACGACCGGCTGGGACTGCTGGCTCCGGCGTACGTCGACGAGGTCAGCGGTTACCGCTACTACCGCGCGGACCAGGTGGAACCCGCCCGGCTCGTGGCGCTCCTGCGCCAGCTGGACATGCCACTGGCGCTGATCGCCGACGTGGTCGAGGCGCCGGACGGGTCCACGGCCGCGGACCGGCTCGCCGCTTACTGGGCGGACGTCGAGGCGCGGTTGGCCGGGCAGCGGACGCTCGCCGAGTACCTCCGTGGACGACTGTCGGGGAGGAGCTCCGAGATGTACGGGAAGTTCGTGGTCGAGACGGTGGACGTGCCGGCCCAGATCGTGATCAGCGAGAAGCGGCACACGCTGGCGGACGAGTTGCCGGCCTGGATCGGCGCGTCGCTGGGCCGCCTGGAGCAGGGGGCCCGGGAGTGCGGGGGCCTCGCGGGTGCGCCGTACGTCGTGTACCACTCCGCGGTGTCGATGGAGAGCGACGGTCCGGCCGAGTCGTGCGTGCCGGTGGCCGACGAGGCCGCGGCACGGGCCTGGGTGGAGAAGCAGGGCCGGGCCCGGGGTACGGCCGTACAGGTGGAGCCGGCCGGGCGGCTTGCGTACACCCGGGTCACCAAGGCGCAGGTGGCGCATCCGCAGATCCTGGCCGCGTTCGAGGCGGTGGAGGAGTGGATGGCGGCCCAGGGGCTGAAGCCGACGGGGCCGTGCCGCGAGGTGTACTTCGCCGACTGGGACGCGGCGGGGGCGGAGGATCCGGTGTGTGACGTGGCGTTCCCGGTGAGCTGATGGGTCACCAGGGGTGAGCTGATGGGTCTCTAGGGACTGTCCGGGCACAAGCCGAGCCCTCTCGGCAAGGACGGCGGCTGGTCGAGAGGGCTCTTCCCGTGGTGCTTGTGCAGTTGTCGGTTGTGGACTCGGGCGAGGATCAGGAAGACCTTCCCCTCACTCCTTGACCGATGCCACGAAGGTGTTCCACGCGTCGGTGGGGAACGCCAGGAAGGGTCCCTCGGGGACCTTGGAGTCGCGCACGGCCAGCTGTGAGTGCGTAGGGGACTTGACCTCCACGCACGCACCACCTCCGTTGGTGTACGAGGAACTCGTCCACGTTTCCGTGGCACCCTGCAGAATTGCCATGTTTGCTCCGGTAGCCAGTTGCACGGTTTCCGCCAACACCGTTGATCGGTTGGCGTGATCGACGCTACTCGCCGACTTCCTCATTCGGAGCTGTCATTCACTCGGCTGGGTGGCATATTCCAGGTGGGTCTTCCAGCCAGGCATATCAGGGGTGTAGTATCCGGCGCTTCTCCGGAGCGGGGCTCAGCGCGCGTACTCCTTCGCGACGTCTTCGATGAGTTGGCGCGACTGGTCCACGTTCAGCGCCTGGGCCCGCAGGTGCTCGTACATCACCGTGTATTTCTGCACGTCGTGCGGCTTCTCCAGATACAGGTCGCTGGTCACGCCCCCTATGTACACGACGCTGGAGTCGGCCGCGTCGGAGAACTCCAGGATCGAGTACTGGCCGTTGAGACCGGGATGCGCACCGACGTCGAACGGCAGCACCTGCACGGTGATGTGCGGCGCCTGGGACATCTCGGCGACGTGCTCCAGCTGCTCCCGCATCACCTGCTTGCTCCCGACGAGGCGGCGCAGCGAGGCCTCGTCCAGTACGACCCACAGGCGCAGCGGGTCCTTCTCGGCGGTGATGCGGTCCTGCCGCCGCAGCCGGACCTGGACGCGCTTGTCGATCTCCGGCTCCGACGTCTCCGGCGATCCGCCCCGGATGATGGCCTCGGCATAGGCGCGGGTCTGCAACAGGCCGGTGATGATCTGGGGTTCGTACACCCGCAGCGACTCGGCGTCCGTCTCCAGCCCGATGTAGACGCTGTACGGGATGTCCCCGAACGCATGCCACCAGCCCTGCTGGCGTGAGTCCTTGGCCATCTGCATCAGCGACTCGACGATGCGCTGGTCCTCGACCTCGTAGACCCCGCACAGATCGCGGACGTCACGCTGGCTGATGCTGCGCCGGCCGTTCTCCAGACGGCTGATCTTCGACTGCGAGACCAGCAGTCTCTCCGCCACTTCCTCGGCCGTCATGCCCTTGAGCTCGCGGAGCCTGCGCAGCTCCTGGCCCAGCCGGCGTCGCCTGACGGTGGGATTGACATTGGACGCCACGGGACGTGCACCTCCGGCTGCGTGCCTCGTACTTACCACTTTGTCTATCTGCTGCTGAGCAGACTGCCACCAAGGTGCTTACTACCGCTGGGAAACAGTGGATATGCGCTGTGTGCATGCCGCATAAAGGCGTTCATGCCGCATAGAGGCGCGACACAAGGGCGCGCGGGGCGACGGGACCGCGTCGTCGTCCGGACGTACGGTCCTGTCGCCCCGCGCGAACCAGCGGCTCCCGTACCGGGTCTTAAGGGACTGCGGTGCGGCGCTCGGTGGAGCGTGGTGCGTGTGCGTGGTGCTTTGGCCCTGCTTTTGTGGCGCTTTGATGGCGCTTTTGGTGCTGCTTTGGTGCTGTGTGCCGTGGGACTCGGCTCAATGAGCCACGGCGCGCGCCATGGATCCGCGGCGCGGTTGCATCGGAACGCCGCGGGCGGGTTCCGGTGCGGGCCTGGCTCCGGGGGCGGCCTGACGGCCGGCCGGTGCCGGGCTGCGGCGCGGCTGGGCCGCCACGCCGTTCTGAACGTCCATCACGGCGTGTGCCACGAGGCCGCCCATGGGGTCGTGCCGGATCAGATCCCTGAGCCGGGAGCGGGAGGACCGCCCCTCGTTCCCGGGATACAGATGCTTGCCGAGGCCGACCGCGTGCGCCAGTGCGGCGAGTGCGGCCGTCCGCGGGTCCGGCGGCACGCCGGTGCGGATCGCGGAGTCCAGACGGGCCCTGATCTCCCGGCTGATCTCGTTGTCCGTCGCCTGATAGCGAGTCGTCGGCAACACCCCGCACATCTGGCCCGCCACGGCATGCACCATGCCGCACCGCTCCAGATGCGAGAGGTAGGTCTGGCGCAGCCCCAGCCGGGGCCCGCCAATCCAGTTCACCGCGCGTACGGGAGCGCCACGCCTTCGCAGCAACTCCAACGCGCAGTCCAAAGTTGGATCTCCTGTCGGCCGTGGCACCACCACGGCGATACGATCCCCGTCTGGGGCTATCCGTCCGGCCAACGCCAGCTCCACTAGCTGTGCTCCGGCCAGACCGAGGTCGAGCGACTGCGGCTGTGCAGTGGTACCCGTGGTCGGGTCCAGTGCCAGCAGCAGAAGCTCCTCCGGAATTGTTCTGCGGCTCCTGCCCATCCATGCCTCCCCGCGTGGATGAATGACAGGGTGACCCCTCTCACATTGGTCTGTCGAGGGTGCGTGACCTGTTTGTGAGGGAACCGGCAGGTATGTCGTTCTCGTCTACCGCTTGAGTTCGGTCCGCACACAGGACACTGGTACATGGTTCGGACACTGCGGGGCAGCGGTGTCCGAGCGTCGGTTCACGGTTCGATAGCCGCACGGACACGGATGGCGTGTGGCGCATGGAGGAGGCATCGGTGGCGGGCGAGTCCCCCGACAGGTCGAAGCAGCGCGAGTCGTCGGCAGAACCGACGTCGGGGAGCGCAGGTCCGGTTCCCGAGGACCCCCGGCTCGCGGTGGCCCGCGAATCCGACCCCTCCACGACGCGCGGCGGCGTAGACACGGCGACGAGGGTCTTCTCGGTACGAGACCTCGCCCCCGAGCGGGAGACGACACCGCAGGACGCCACAGGGGCGCAGAGGGGCCCGCAGGAGGCCACGGGGTCGGAGACGGCACAGAACCCCGCGCAGGACGCCACAGGGGCGGAGACGGGCGCACAGGACGCCGCCGGGGAGGCGGCGAAGGACGCTGCGGGGTCGGAGGGCGGGGACGTCGGCGTCCGGGACGCTGTGGAGACCGCTGCCGGGAAGACCGCGAAGGACACTGCCGAGCCGAAGGACGGGGAGGCAGACGGACGGGACGCGGCGAAGACCGCGAAGGACACTGCCGAGCCGAAGGACGGTCAGGCGACTGGCCAGGACGCGGCGGAGCCGCAGGCCGGCGACGCCGTCGGTCGGGATGGGGCAGAGCCGCAGACCGGCAAGGACGCCGGTCGGGACGCGGCGGAGCCCGCTGCCGACGTTGCGGCCGAAGCCGCCGCCGAGCCGGAAGCCGACGAGGCCACCGCACCGGACACCTCAGAGACCGCCGCCGAAGAGGCAGCCAAGGACGCCGCCGAGCCAGAAGCTGATGAGGCCGCCGGGCAGGACGCGGCACAGGCCCCGGTCGGGAAGGCCGCGAAGGGCACTGCCGAGCCGGAAGACGGTGAGGTCAGCGGCCAGGACACCGTGGAGCCGCAGGGCGAGGGCGCCGATGCGGAGGAGGCCGTCGCCGAGGGCGCTTCCGATGCTTCCGGCGGTCGGGGCGAGGCCGGTGCGGATGGTGACCCCCGGCTTCGGGACGCCGTGGCCGCGTGGGTGGCGTCGGCGGACGAGGAGCCGGATGCGGATACCGGTGACGACGGTGAGATGAAGGCCACCGGGGGCAAAGAGCCCACGCGAGCCGACGCCGACGCCGACGCCGACGCCGAGTCGGGTGCCGACATGGACGAGGCCGATTCCCAGGCCGATTCCCAGGCCCAGTCGGATGCTGAGACCGAGTCGGGTGCCAAGGCCAAGTCGGGTGCCAAGGCCGACTCGGATGCCGACGCCGACTCGAAGACCGGCGCGGAGCCCACCCCGGCCGCCGAGTCGGCCGCCGAGCCTCAGCCTGACGCTGAGACAAATGCCACCGCCGACACCGGCGCCGACGCGGACCAGGCCGTTGACGCCGACGCCGACGCCGACTCCCCCAAGACGCCCGCCTCCGCAGACGCGAAGCCCTCCGCCGCCGAGCCCCCCACAGCCGACGACCCCGACGCGCCTTCCACGGACGACGAGCCCGATGCGCGTTCCGCGGACGACGAGCCCGGCACACCCCCCACGGACGACGAGCCCGACGACAAGCCCTCCACCCCCGCCAAGCCCCCCGTAGACCAGCCCACCACCACCTTCAAAGCCGTACGGCCCCCCGCGCCCGCCGTGGACCAGCCGACGACCATGCTGAAGCTGGGCGGTGCCGCCAAGGACGCCAAGGACGCCAGGGACGTCCCGTCCGACGTCGAGCGCACAAGCAAGTTCGTCGCGCTCAAGCCCCTCGACGAGCCGTCGACGCGGAAGCCGAAGGCCGACGCCCCCGCCGATGCCACCGCTCCCTTCCCGCAGGTCGGGCCGGAGCGGACCACTCAGCAGCCGTTGCCGCCCAAGCCGCCGCTGGATCTGCTGGCGGAGCTGACGAACACGCCGCCGCCCCCGGAGACCCCGGTCCGCACGCTCGTCCGGCGGGTCAAGATCTGGACCCCGCTGGTGCTGCTGCTCGCGGTGATCTTTGCGATCGTGCAGGCCGTACGCCCCCTGCCGACCCCCTCGCTCGAGCTCACCGCCGAGGAGAAATACACCTTCGAGGGCAACAAGGTCGACATCCCGTGGCCGTCCGACGGACAGGCCGCGCTGGACGTGCAGGGCATCGGTACGTTCGGCTCGTCCGGCGAGCAGAAGGCCGTGCCGATCGCCAGTGTCGCCAAGGTCATGACGGCGTACGTCATCCTGCGCGACCACCCCCTCAAGAGCGGCGACGCCGGTCCGAAGATCGAGATCGACCAGGCGGCCGAGGACCAGTCGGACGCCGGCCAGGAGTCGACCGTCGACGTGACCAAGGGCGACTCCATCACCCAGCGCGAGGCCCTGGAGAGCATCCTGATCGCGTCCGCGAACAACGTGGCGCGACTGCTCGCCCGTTGGGACGCCGGGTCCGAGAAGTCGTTCGTCGAGAAGATGAACGCCGCGGCCGACGACCTCGGCATGACCAACACCACCTACACCGACCCCTCGGGCCTCAACAACACGACCGTCAGCACGGCCGTGGACCAGGTGAAGCTGGCCAAGGCGGCGATGAAGCAGCCCGCCTTCCGCGAGGTCGCCACGATGATGTCGTACGTCGACTACAAGGGCACCAAGCACAACAACTGGAACCAGCTGGTCGGCTACAACGACGTCGTCGGCATCAAGACCGGCACCACCACCTCCGCCCTCGGCAACCTCGTCTTCGCGGCGAAGAAGGAGGTCGGCGGCGAGACGCGCACCATCGTCGGCGCCGTGGTGCGCCAGCCCGCGGGCGGCTCGGACAACACCATCCTCCAGGGCGCCCTCTCCGCGGGCGACCGGCTGATCCGGGCCGCGCAGGACGCGCTGGACTCCGCGACCATCCTGAAGAAGGGCGATGTCGTCGGGTACGCCGACGACGGCCTCGGCGGCCGTACCCCGGTCGTCGTCACGAAGGACGTCACGGCGGTCGGCTGGGCGGGCCTGACCGTCAAGCTGACGTTCGCGTCCGACGACCTGCCGCACACGGCGAAGGCCGGAACCCAGGTGGGCTCGCTCACCGTCGGCGACGGCTCCGGCAGCGCGGTCAAGGTCCCGGTCGCCCTGCAGAAGGACCTCGTGGAGCCGGCCTTCACGGACAAGTTGACGCGCCTCGGCTGACAAGAGCCGCCGAGTGAGCGCCATGCCCCGCCGACCGGAGCACGCCCTGGTTCCGGTCGGCGGGGTGCGTGCTAGCGTCACGAAACAGGGCAGAAACGGGGCGGGTCGCTCACGGGACGCGACCGCGAACAGTACGAGAACAGAAGACGGGACACCACGGGGAGTGCCTTCAGGTGGCCACTACGGAGCCGACACGCGCCGACGAGACCGATCCGGGCCCGGGAACCGGCCCGCGAATACACGTGTCCGCACGTGACATCGAGGACCGCGTCGAGGACCACGTCGAGGACCGCGAGAGACCCTCCACGGCCGACGCTCCGGAGCCCTCCGAGTCCTCCGAGTCCTCCGAGTCCTCCGAGTCCACAAAGCCCTCCCGGTCCGCCAAGTCGTCCTCCCCCAGGACCGCCGTCCTGGCCCTGCGCGAGCGCCTGCTGCGTCACCCCGTCCTCTCCGTCACCGCCCTCTCGGGCGCGCTTCACGTCGTCTGGTTCTTCACGTTCGCCAACAGCGGCGGCGACCTTGCGGCGCAGGACGCGTGGGCCGAGTTCGTCGGCCGGCACCCGGACTCGGCGTACAACCTCGCCTGGTACGGCGGCATGCACCCGGTGTCGTACAGCGTGGTGTCGCCGTATCTGATGTCGGTCCTCGGCGTCCGTACGACGATGATGCTCGCGGGGACGCTCTCCGCCGGGCTGCTGACGATGCTCCTCATCCGCAGCCGCTCCGTGAAGAACCCCCTGTGGGCGTCGTTGGCGGGCGTGTTCGCGTTCCTGTGCAACGCGGCGTCCGGGCGGGTGACGTTCGGCCTCGGCACGTTGTTCGCGCTGGGCGCGGTCGCGGTCGTCTTCTGCTGGCCGTACCGCTGGCGCTACAAACGCTGGGCCAAGGCCCTGTGCGCGGCCCCGCTCGCCGCGCTCGCCACCATGGCGTCACCTGTCGCAGGCCTGTTCGTGGGCCTGGTGGCGGTGGCGCTGTTCCTGCAGAAGCGGCGTCCGGGCGCCTGGGCGCTGGGCATCGCGCCCTCGGCCGTCGTCGCCGTCTCCGCCTGGCTGTTCCCCTTCTCCGGCACCCAGCCGATGAAGATCGGCTCGGTGATCCTCCCGCTGGCGTACGCGCTGCTGGTCCTCTTCCTCGTCCCGAAGGAGTGGAAGACGGTCCGGATCACGTCCGCGGTGTACGCCATCGGAATCGTCCTGGTCTGGCTGGTCAGCTCGCAGATCGGCTCCAACATCTCGCGCCTCGCGATGCTGTTCGCGGGAGTGGTCCTGGCCGCCGCGCTGCCGTTCGCGGTGCCGCGCACCCTCAAGTGGTACGCGATCGTGGTGGCCTTCGTCGGCTTCACCGCCTGGATCGGCTTCAAGTCGGTCGACGACATCGTCCACACCACCCCGGCGGCCTCCTGGGCGCGCGAGCTGGCGCCGCTGGTCAACGAACTCCAGGAGGTCGGCGCCGAGAAGGGCCGCGTGGAGGTCGTACCGGCCCGCTCCCACCGCGAGGCCTCCGCCCTCGCCCCGTACGTCAACCTGGCCCGCGGCTGGAACCGCCAGGCCGACATGGAGCGCAACCCCCTCTTCTACGACGACACGCTCAACTCGGCGAACTATCACGAATGGCTCAAGCGCTGGGCCGTGCACTTCGTGGTGCTGCCGAAGGACGAGCCGGACGGCGACGGGGGCGAGCGCGAGCGTGAGCTGGTGCAGCGGGGCATGCCGTATCTGAAGCAGATCTGGGGCGACGCCAACTGGCAGCTGTTCCGGGTGACCGATCCGACGCCGCTCGCCGAGCCGAACACCGTCGTCGACCGTGCGGCGCAGGGCGAGATGACGATGCGGGTGAGGCAGGCGGGCCGGATCCTCATCCGGATCCCGTACTCGCCGTGGCTGAGCATCGTCGACGCCGAGGGCAACAGGCTGAAGCCGCCTCAGGAGACGGAGGCGTCCAAGAACCGCTCCGACGGTACGCCGAAGTCTTACGACAACGTCAACGGCTGCCTGATGGAGACGGAGGAGGACGCCGACGGCGACCGCTGGACCATGCTGCTCGCACCGAAGGCGGGGACGTACCGGCTGGCGGCGCCGTACGCGGTCCAGCGCGGCACGCCCTGCCCGGACGAGCTGAAGTAGCCGGTCAGCGCAGCTGGTCGACGTACTTGTCGGTGCCGGGGACGGTGGGGATGAAGGGGGCCAGCAACTCCACCCTTCCCAGCCCGGCCTCGCTGACCGCCGTCTCCAGGCCGGTGAAGTACGGCTCCCAGCACTCCCGTGGGTCCGCCTCCAGGAACCACAGCAGGGTCAGCCGGGTGTCGACGCCCTCGACCTGCTTGACGTACGACATACGGTCGCCGGGCAGCAGGGTCGGCCGGAAGACGGTCACCATCGCGGACGGAGCTGTGACATTTTCCTTGGGCGCCACACGCTTGGGAAGGTCGCGGGAGACCAGCCACTCCAGCAGCTCGGCGCGCTGTTCGGGCGAGTCGGTGTCGACGACCTGGAGGACCAGGCCGGCATAGGGGTGGTCGAGGGCGTGGAAGTCGCGGGGCCCGGCCGCCCCGTCCCGGTACACCGTCGCCTCGTGGTCCTGGAACGCGGTGAAGACATGCGTACGGTCCCGGTAGACGCGGCCGTCGCGGTTGAGGCGCTTGTTGATGCCGACGGTCCAGCGCATGTGGTCGTCGTAGCGGCCGTCGGTGATCCAGTACGTGGAGAGGTAACACCCGGCGGTGACCGGCTCGGCGATCGCCGACTTCTCGGGCCGGCGCAGGAGTTGCAGGTCCCGGGTGGCCACCCAGCGGCGGCCGGCGTACATCCAGGGCATGGCCATGGCGCCGGCGTAGTAGTGGTCGTCCTCGTACCAGCGGTTGTAGGCGTACTCGTGGCCCGGGTGCGGCTCGACCATGGTGATGAGCGCGTGGCCGGCGCGGACGCCGTACGGGCCTACGGCGGCCAGCTCGCCGTACATCTCGCTGCGGGTGTCTTCGGACATGGGAGCTTCCCTCCTCCTGCGGTCGCCCCTACTCTGACGCTCCGTCAGATAATGCGCCAGAGCTACGGCGAGTGAACCGAAGGGGCGCGACTGTGTCGGGAGTGCGAGCGCGCGGAGGCCCGAAGGGCTGAGCACGGTCGCGCTCCCGACACAGGCTGTAGCGCCCCGGAGGTGAACCGCCGCGAAAAAAGGGGAGGCCATCGATGTCACCGCTCACGGGCAAGACCGTCGTCGTGTCCGGAGTCGGCGCCGGGCTCGGTCACCAGGTCGCGGCGGCCGTCGTGCGGGACGGCGGGAACGCGGTGCTCGGGGCGCGGACGGAGGCGAACCTCGCCAAGAGCGCGGCCGAGATCGATCCGGACGGGGCGCACACGGCGTACCGGGCGACCGACGTCAGGGACGAGGGGCAGTGCGAGGCGCTGGCGGCGCTGGCGCGGGAGCGGTTCGGGCGGATCGACGCCGTCGTCCATGTGGCCGCCCGGGACAGCTACTTCGGCGGGCTGGAGGACGCCGACTTCGCGACCTGGCAGTCGGTGATCGACGTGAATCTGCTGGGGACGCTGCGGATGACCCGGGCCTGCCTGCCGGGACTGAAGGAACGCGGCGGCTCGGTGGTCTTCATCGGGACGCAGTCGGCGGTGGCGGCCCCGTCGCAGGTACGGCAGGCGGCGTACGCGGCCTCGAAGGGGGCGTTGACCAGCGCGATGTACTCCCTGGCGCGGGAACTCGGGCCGCACCGCATCCGCGTCAACACCGTGCTGCCGGGCTGGATGTGGGGCCCGCCGGTGCGGGCGTACGTCCAGTTCACGGCGCGGACGGAAGGGGTAGGGGAGGACGAGGTGCTGCGGCGGCTGACCGGCCGGATGGCACTGCCGGAGCTGGCCTCGGACGCGGATGTGGCGGACGCGGCGGTGTTCCTGGCGTCGGACCGGGCGCGGGCGATCACGGGGCAGTCGCTGTTGGTGAACGCCGGGGAATTGATGCGCTGACCTGATCCTTTTCAGCCAAACCCCCGCGTTCACATATACAACCCCGGGCCATAAAGCCGAACAATTTTACGCGCTCTTGACCTTCCTCGCGCTTGCCGTGGGCATGCCGCCCCACTCAGAGTTCACATGCCTGACCCTGGCGGCGGACCCTGGAAGGGGGCCCATGAACAGTCTCGACTGGGCCGTGCTCATCGGCTACTTCGGCGTGATGGTCGCCATCGGCGTGTGGTCGCACAAGCGTGTGGACAACGTCAGTGACTTCTTCACCGCCGGAGGCAAGATGCCCTGGTGGCTCTCCGGCATCTCGCACCACATGTCGGGCTACAGCGCGGTGATGTTCACCGGCTACGCGGGCATCGCCTACACCTACGGCGTCACCTCCTTCGTCACCTGGTCGTTCCCGATCGCCCTCGGCATCGCGATCGGCTCGAAGCTGTTCGCCCCGCGCATCAACCGGTTACGGTCCAGGCTCCATGTGGCCTCCCCGCTGGAGTACCTGAAGAACCGTTACGACCTGAAGACCCAGCAGGCGCTGGCCTGGTCCGGCATGCTGCTGAAGATCGTGGACGTGGGCGCGAAGTGGGCCGCGATCGCCACCCTGCTGTCCGTCTTCACCGGCATCTCCCTGAACCAGGGCATCCTCATCACCGGCACCATCACGGCCGTCTACTGCACGATCGGCGGCCTGTGGGCGGACGCGCTGACCGAGCTGGGCCAGTTCGTCATCCAGCTCCTCGCCGGTGTGGCGATGTTCGTCGCCGTGATCATGGAACTCGGTGACAGGAACATCGGATTCATCGACGCCTGGGACCAGCCGGCCCTGCAGGGCCACGAGAAACCGCTGGTCGCCGACTACGGCGCGGTGTTCCTGCTGGCCTTCCTCTTCATCAAGCTGTTCGAGTACAACGGCGGCATGCTCAACCAGGCCCAGCGCTACATGGCGACGGCCACCCCCAAGGAGGCAGCGCGTTCGGCCCGGCTGTCGGCGGTGCTGTGGCTCGTCTGGCCCCTGGTCCTGTTCTACCCCATGTGGATGTCGCCGCTGCTGGTGGAGGCGCAGAAGCCGGACGGCTCGGACTCGTACGGCCTGATGACCGAACAACTCCTCCCGCACGGCCTGCTGGGACTGGTCATCGTCGGCTTCTTCTCGCACACCATGGCCATGTGCTCCTCCGACGCCAACGCCATCGCGGCCGTCTTCACCCGGGACGTCGCCCCGGTGATGTCGGCGCGGGCACGGGCGTGGAGCCAGCGGACGGGACTGATCGCGGCCCGGATCGCGACGGTCGTCTTCCTCGGCCTGTCCATGGCGGCGGCCACGCAGGTCAACTCGCCCACCTTCAAGGACATCATCACGGTCGTCATCAAGTGGGTGGCCGGTCTGATGGGCCCGATGGCCATCCCGATGATGCTGGGCCTGCTGCGCCCGTTCCGCCGCTCCGGCCCGACCGCGGCGCTCATCAGCTGGTCCATGGGCCTGTTCGCCTTCTGGCTGGTCAACTACCCCATCAACTGGAACGTAGAGGGCGGCGTCCCGCTCCAGTACCAGGTATCGATCCCGCTGGCCGTCTCCCTGATCCTCTACATCCTCGTCGGCTTCCTGAGGCCGGAGGACACCCCGGAACGCCTCGCGATCATCGAGAAGATCAACACGGACGACGACGGATCGGCCGCGGCGGCGATCCCGACGCCGGCGGATCCGATGGACGACGCGGTGCGGGCGCCGGTGAAGGACTGACGCAGCGTGTGGCAGACCTGAGGGCTTCTCAGCTCCCTTGGTTTGTACGGGAGATGACCTTTGCCGGATCATTGCCGCCTGATCACTCAAAAGTTCAACAGACCGCTGTGTGATCAGGTGGTATGAACCTCTCCCACCCCCCACGGAGCGCGCGGGCGGCGGTCATCGCCGCCTGCGCCCTGATCCTGGTGGCGGGCCGCGCCGACGCGGCGTCGCCCGCCACCCCGCACGACCACCTCAGACCCGGTCCGGTCAGCCCCACGGCGGACACCGCGGCCGGCGCCCTGGTCGCGAACGACGCCGGCGACGACCCCGGCGATGACGACGACGGCACCGACCGCGACGACCCGACCGCCGGGTTCGCCCAGCAGGCCCGTATGAAGACGGCTCCCGGCGATGCCGTCGGGCCCGGCGCGCTGGCCCACGCGCGCACCCAGGCCGGGCGGCTGCCGACCGTGCCGACCCGGTGGTCCGAGGTCACGAACGTCCCCCTCCAGCAAGAGGACAAGGGGTACGCCGACCCCGTCGCGTCGAACTTCGGCGCCGGATGGGGGCTGAACAGCGGCCGCGTCGCCGCCCTCGCCGTCGACGGGCACACGGTGTACATGGGCGCCGCCGACGGCGGCCTGTGGCGCTCCGACGACGACGGACGGCGCTGGCGGCCTCTCTCCGACCATCAGCAGACCCTCGCCATGGGCGCCCTGGCCGTGAACCCCGCCGACCACTCCCTGTGGATCGGCACCGGCGAGCCCAGCAATTCCGGCGACTCCTACACCGGCCTCGGCATCTACCGCTCCACCGACCGGGGCCGCACCTGGAAGCAGGTGGGCAAGCGGATCGACGGCAGTGTCGTCCCCCGGATCACCTTCGACGGCCAGGGCCACGTCTACGCGGCCACCAACGAGGGCGTCCTGCGCCGCGACGCCGACGACATCACCTCCGACTGGACGGTCGCCCTGGCCCCCGGTGACCCGGACAGGGCCTTGTCCTCGGCCGCGACCGACGTCGCCGTACGCCCCGGAACCGGCGGCCGGCAGGTCATAGCCGTGATCGCGCGCTATTTCACCTCCGACGGCGACGGGAACGGCATCTACGAGTCCGACGACTCCGGAAAGCCCGGCACCTGGCACAAGGTCACCCCGACCGGCGACCTGGCGGGTCTCACCCCCGGCCGCTCGACCCTCTCCTACTCGGCCGACGGCCGCGCACTGTTCGCGCTCGTCGCCGACGCCAAGAAAGGCAGCGACGACGGGGCGATCTACCGCTCGGCGACCGGCGACACGACCGGGCCCTGGACGACGGTCGCCGACGAGGACGTCCTCAAGGCGGCGGGCGCGCAGAACAGCGACCCGGCCGGCGCCGCCTGGTACAACCAGTACGTCGCCGTGGACCCCGCCGACCCGCAGCACGTCTACGCGGCCTTCTCCGAGGTCTTCGAGAGCTGGGACGGCGGAAAGACATGGGCGACGATCGGCCCGTACTGGAACTACGGCCTGAAGTGCTGGACCCAGGGGCCGATCGCGGGCGGCTGCCCGATGACGTCCCACCCCGACCAGCACGCCATCGCCTTCGGCCCCGGCCACCGGGTGTATTTCGGCAACGACGGCGGCGTCTACGAGCGCTCCGGGACCCTGCGCCCGGACCCGGTGCTGCCCTCCGAAGGCTGGACCAACCTGAACCAGGGCCTGCGCACGCTCCAGTACTACGACGCCGCCTACGGCCGTGACCCGGCGACCGGAGCCCTGTCCACGTGGGGCGGCACCCAGGACAACGGCACCGTACTGAGCCTGCCGGGCGCGCGTGAGCTCTACCAGCCCGCGGGCGGCGACGGCGGCTACGTCATCGCCGACCCGGCGAACGCCGACCGGGCCGTGTACGAGTACGTCAACCTCGACATGGGACTGACCACCAACGGCGGCCGCTCCGACGGCACGGAGAACTCGAACTCCTTCACCGACATCTCGCCCGCCTGCGACTGGAACGCCGACCTCAAGGGCTGCGACCCGGGCCCGGAGTTCATCGCCCCCTACACCTCCGACACCGGCGACCTGAACCACTGGGTCGCGGGCGGCCGGTACGTGTGGGACAACGGCGGCAAGGGCTGGGACACCCGCTGCACGGCCGCCTCCTGCGACTGGACGAACGTCCACGACACCGGCGAGAAACACGCCGTCACCGCGCTCGCCGTGAACGGCTCCGTGACGTACGCGGGCTGGGAGTACTGGGAGGGCGCCCAGTACTCCAGCGGCATCGACACCAACGCGGGCGGCACCTGGCACCGGCTCACCGCGCCGCTGCCCAACCGGTACGTCACCTCACTCACCGTCGATCCTCGGGACGCCCGCCACGTCTGGGCCACGTACGGCGGCTTCACCGGCTCGTACGTCCCCGGCGCGGGCGAGGGCCACGTCTTCGAGAGCACCGACGGCGGCACCACCTGGACCGACCGCACGGGCGGCCTGCCCGACGCACCGGTCGGGGCGCTCACCCTCTGGCACGGCCACGTGGTCGTCGGCACGGACGTCGGCGTCTTCGCCGCGGCGCCCACCACCGACGGCGGCTACGCCTGGTACCGGCTCGGCGGGGCTCTGCCCAACGCCGGGATCGTGTCCTTGGACGTCTCGCCGGACGGGGGGCGGCTGTTGGTGGCGACGCACGGGCGGGGGCTGTGGTCGGCGGTGGCGCCGCTGTGATCGGCGCGAAGGGAGGACTGGGCTAGGCACCCCTGGGGTATCTGGCCAGCCACCCCGGGGACGACCCCGCCGGACCGTGCAGCGCGGGCCCCTGGGTCATCTCCATCGCGAAGTCGTCGGCCAGTTCCAGCAGCGTGGGACGGCCCTCCAGCTCGGCCAGCCAGGCCGGGGGGAGGGCCGTCTCGCCGTGCAGGGCGCCGAGGAGCCCGCCGGTCAGGGCACCGGCGGTCGCCGAGGGCCCGTCGTGATTCACGGCGAGACACAGGCCATGCCGTACGTCCTCCCCCACCAGCGCGCAGTACACGGCGGCCGCCAGCAGCCCGTCCGCCGAGCCGTCCGCCGCCAGCTCCTCCACCCGCGCCGGCGTGGGCATCCCCTGCCGTACGGCACCCAGCGCGTGCTGCAACGCGTCGGACACAGGCTGGTGCCCGGGCCTGGCGGCGAGCAGCGCGAGCGCCCGCTGCACGGCCCCGTCGAGGCTCTCGCCGCAGGCCAGACCGTGCACGATCACGGCGTACGCGCCCGCCGACAGGTAGGCGATGGGGTGGCCGTGCGTCTGCGCCGCGCACTCCACGGCGAGCTGGACGACCAGCTGCGGCTCCCACCCCACGAGCAGCCCGAAGGGCGCGGAACGGGCGGTGGCCTCGGGCCCGAGCTCGGTGGGGTTCTTGGGCGACTCCAGCGTGCCCATGTTCTCGTCCCCGAACCCGATGAGCAGCGACCGGGCGGGATCCCGCCGGGCGTACAACCACTCCTCCCGAGCGAGCCACCCGTCATCCTTGCGCCGCTCATCGGGCCCCCAGTCCCGCTGGGTGGCGGCCCACCGCAGATACGCCCGGTGCAGATCGGTCGGCGGATGCCAGGCGCCGGTGTCCCGCCGTACCTGGGCGCGTATCAGCCCGTCCACGGTGAACAGGGTGAGCTGCGTGAGGTGGGTGATCGCGCCGCGCCTGCCGTACCCGAAGGCCAGGTCGACGAGGCCTTCGGGACCGTACTCCTGCTGTATCTCCTCCAGCCCCAGCTCGTCGACAGGCGCGCCCAGGGCATCCCCCACGGCCACCCCGAGCAACGTCCCCCGCACCCTGCTCCGAAAGTCCTGCTGCTCGGCACGCCCCCAGACGGCCCCGGCTGTCGCACCCACCAAGACCTCCCACGGCGACCGTCCGTACGTACGACAGCTCAGCACTGTAATCGAACGGGGACGGGGGGTTCAGGGGGTGAGCCGGTATGCCTGGTGTGAGGGGAGTGGTTCGGGTTGGTCGCGAGTGACCCTGGATGGTCCGGGTCCGTCACAGGACGGTCGGTCGCAAGATCAAGATGTGGCGCGAGTCGGCCGGGCTGACGCAGACGGAGCTCGGGGACGCGATCGGGTACGGCGGGGAGATGGTCTCATCGGCGGAGCGGGGGCGGAGGATTCCCAAGCCGGACTTCCTGGACAAGGCCGATGAGGTGCTCGGCGCGGGCGGGAAGCTCTCCGCGATGAAGGAGAACGTGGAAAGGGCTCGGTATCCGAAGAAGGTGCGGGATCTGGCGAAGTTGGAGGATGAGGCGGTGGAGTTGGGGGCGTACGACAGCCACCACATCCACGGCCTGCTGCAAACGCCGGAGTACACGCGGGAGTTGTACACCATGCGACGACCCGCATTCACGGAGGAGGAGATCGACCGTCACGTCGCCGCGCGCGTGGCTCGAAAGTCCGTCTTCGAGCGCCTACCACGGCCACTTCTCACCTTTGTCCAGGAAGAGGTGACGCTGCGACGGCCTCTTGGAGGCAGAATGGTCCTGCGGCAACAGCTCGAACATCTGTTGGAGATCAGCAAGTTGCGGCACGTATCGATCCAGGTCATGCCGACGGATCGTGAGGACCATGCGGGCATGGGTGGGTCGATCCGGCTGCTGAAACTGCGGGACGGCAAGACACTCGGGCATCAGAGGCTCAGCTGCACAGCCGCGTCATCAGCGATCCCCGGGAGGTGCAGATCCTGGAGATGCGCTATGGAATGATCCGGGCGCAGGCCCTCACGCCCCGCGAGTCACTGGCCTTCATCGAGAAAGTCATGGGAGAAGAGACATGACCTCCACCCTCGAGTGGTTCAAGAGCAGCTACAGCAGCAACGACGGCCCTGATTGCGTCGAGGTCGCGACAGCCGCGGCCGACGCGACGGTCCACGTACGCGACTCCAAAGACAAGGAAGGCGCACGTCTCGCGTTCGCGGACGGCGCCTGGACCGAGTTCCTCGCGTTCGCCTCGGAACGCTGAGGAGTCACCCAACGGGCTCCGCGTCGGTGGTGGCTGCGGTTTCATTTTCATCGGTCGCGGGCCCTTCATCGGCTCGCGACTCCTCTTCACGCTGCTTCGCCAGAGCGAGTTCCCTGGCCAGCTTTTCCGAGTGCAGCCTCATTTCTGCCTCTTTCCGGTGCTCGAACACCGTTGCCTCCTTTGAGCTTTGACCTGCAAGGATTGAGACCTCTTTACCTGGAGATTACCCCACGACCGGCGGCAAGTCACGGTCGAATTACGATCGCACACAGGTCATTCGCCCATTGTTCACCGTGAGCGGCGACGGCAGAGAAACTCGCCATGCGTCGGTGTGCGGAATGCGCGGGAGACGATGTCGAAGCCGGCCCGCTCGAGCATGCCCTCCAGGATCCAGGCGTAGGTGGAGAACTCTTCGCGAACGTGCGCTTCGAAGTGGTTTCGCCGCCTCGGCATCACACCCCGCACAGCCGCCGAGGCCGACGGACACGAAGCCCTGCTCACCCTGATCGCTCTCGGCTACGCACCGGCATCATCCCTGAACTCGTCCTGCAACACTGCAGCCTCCGCCACCGGCTCCACGCCGCACCCATCACGTCCAGCCCCGGCGAACTCACATCGGCGCGTGCATCCGGCGTGCCGATCTCCACCGGCCCTTGGTCGCAGCCGCCTGGTCAGCCACAGGGCCCGGTCAACCTCAGCCATCCATCGATTGACTTCGGAATATGTTCCGAAGTAGCCTCGGATCATGTCCACTCCCACCGTCGCCTTCTCGGAGCTCTCGAAGAATTCGAAGCGTGTCGCCGAGACGCTCGACCGGGCTCAGCGTGTGCACATCACGCGTCGGGACGGCGAGGATCTCTACCTGACCACAGCACGCCACGACCAGCAGCGCGAGGAGACGGCGG
Source organism: Streptomyces sp. SA15 (assembly GCF_002291145.1). Taxonomy (GTDB): domain Bacteria; phylum Actinomycetota; class Actinomycetes; order Streptomycetales; family Streptomycetaceae; genus Streptomyces. The sequence continues at coordinate 38,993 of NZ_NTGE01000188.1, read as the reverse complement.
ACATCACAGCGCGTCTACTCGCCGCCCTCGTCCGTAGCGATGCCGGTGAGCGGGCCATACTGCGCGCGCTTCCCTCGGTCTTCCCATGGGTCCGTCATCTGTCGGCGGACGAGCTGAAGCAGTTCGTGGCCGAGCTCATCGACGCGACACACGACGCGGCCCAGCTCGATGTCCATGCCAATCTCCACCGGGTCGTCGTCGAATGGCGCGCGACGGCACGCGTCCTCGCCGACCCGGAGCTCACCGCGCAGCTCACCCGTCGGCTGCCGGACGAGGACCACGGCGAGGTGACCGCGCCGTGAGCCCGAAACGTGGCGACGACGTCGCCCCTCCGCCCGTGGGCGAGGAATGGCGCCTGCGATTCGCGACGAACGAGGCGGCGAAGGGATGGGGCGAGTTGGGCGCGGAGGCTCCGGGGAACACACGGCGCTGCTTCGAGGCACTGCGCGGCGACCCTCTGTCCCGAGCCGATCCCGACCGTCAGCACCGGCTGCGCGGCCGTCTGGCCACCGGCAACCTCGGCGGTCAGGAGTATCCCCAGTGGGAGTACGAGGTGACCGCGGGCGGTCGTGTGCGGTATCTCGTCGACGAAGCACGCCGCACCGTCCATTTCGTGTACGCATCCACCCGCCATCCCAAGGACACCGAATAGCACTTCGGCGTCCGGCAACGTTCTGGCTCAATGCGTACGAGGCGTACCGAGACACCGCCCCGTGCGGGGAAAATGGCCGCCATGGCCACTACAACCTCACGCAGCGCCCTCCACCTCACCGCCACCCTCCTCACCGCCACCGTCGCCCTCTACATGACCCTCGTCGCCTTCGGGAACATCACGGACTTCGGCACCAACCAGCAGTTCGTCAGACACGTTCTCGCCATGGATACGACGTTCAAGGACGACGACCTGATGTGGCGGGCCATCACCAACGAGGGGGTGCAGGACGCGGCGTACGTCGCCATCATCGTGTGGGAGACCGTCGCCGCGCTCGTGCTTCTCTACGGCACCTGGCTGTGGGCCCGACGCGACCACGTCGGGGCTCGCCGCGTTTCCACGTACGGCCTGCTCATGGTCATGCTGCTGTTCGGCGCCGGGTTCATCGCGATCGGTGGTGAGTGGTTCGCGATGTGGCAGTCCGGGGACTGGAACGGGCTGGACGCGGCGACGCGGGCGTTCCTGTTCAGTGGCGTGGTCCTGGTCGCCGTACACCTGCCCATGAAGCAGACTGACTCGACCACGTGACCACCATGACTACATAACTACGTGACCCTCACTACTACCTGACCACCACGACCGTCGTCCCCGTCTCGCCGAAGGTCCACAGCGCCGATCCGTCCGCCTTGTCCATGCGGATGCCGCTGGTCCGGATCCCGGCGGCGGGCGGGGGCGACGAGCCGTCCACCGCGTTCGAGAAGGCGATCGACAGGCCGGACTTGGCGGCGAAGTACAGGATGTGCTCGATCTCCACGCCGTCGGTGCCCGTGGTGGCCTCCGTGCGCTGGGAGATCGTGTAGGTGCCGGGGTCGGGGCTCACCGTCCCCGGCCACACCGTGAACGTCCGGCGGGAGGCGTCGCCGGCGTCGACCAGCCACACCCGCTTCTGCCCGAGGGAGTACACGACGCGACGCCCGGTGCCGGAGTCGTCCGGCACCACGGCGGGGGCCTCGGACTTCGTGGGCTTGGGCTGCGCGCCCGCCGACGCCGACGCGCTCGGCCGGGCGGGCGTGGCGGTCGGGTGCGCGCCCTTGTCCGCCTGTACGGCCAGGGCGGCGACCGCCACGATCGCGCCCGCCGTCAGGCCGGTCACCCAGACCCACGAGGGAAGCCGTCGGGCAGGCACGGGCACGCATCTCCTCAGTTACGGGGCCCCTCCAATCAGGGGTCCGATCATCGTACTGGGAGGCTGCGGGTGGCCTCTCTCCAACCAGCCCCCCGGCCCGCCTCAGTCCAACACCGGCAACAGCTCCGGCAGATGCCCGTCCGACACGGCCGCCGCCCGCTGCCGTTCCTCCGGCACCTCCCCGTACAGCGTCGTACGCGCACGTGCCGGGCGGCCCGCCGCCTCCGCCACCGCGATCAGGTCCTTGACCGACTTGTAGGAGCCGTAGGAGGAGCCGGCCATGCGGGAGATGGTCTCCTCCATCAGCGTGCCGCCGAGGTCGTTCGCCCCGGAGCGCAGCATCTCCGCCGCGCCCTCCGTGCCCAGCTTCACCCAGCTGGTCTGGATGTTGGGGATGTGGGGGTGGAGGAGGAGGCGGGCCATGGCCGTGACCGCCCGGTTGTCCCTCGTCGTCGGGCCGGGGCGGGCGATTCCCGCCAGGTACACGGGCGCGTTCGTGTGGATGAAGGGCAGTGTCACGAACTCCGTGAAGCCGCCGGTCCGTTCCTGGATACCAGCGAGGGTCCGCAGATGCCCGAGCCAGTGCCGGGGCTGGTCCACATGTCCGTACATCATCGTCGAGCTCGACCGGATGCCCACCTCGTGCGCCGTCGTGATCACCTCGATCCAGGTCGCCGTGGGCAGCTTGCCCTTGGTCAGGATCCAGCGGACCTCGTCGTCGAGGATCTCGGCCGCCGTACCCGGGATCGAGTCGAGGCCCGCCTCCTTCGCCGCCGTCAGCCACTCGCGGATGGACATCCCGGTGCGCGTCGCGCCGTTGACGACCTCCATCGGCGAGAACGCGTGTACATGCATCCCCGGCACGCGTTCCTTCACCGCGCGCGCGATGTCGAAGTACGCCGTCCCCGGCAGGTCCGGATGGATGCCGCCCTGCATGCACACCTCGACCGCACCCACCTCCCACGCCTGCTGCGCCCGGTCGGCCACCTGGTCCAGCGACAGCGTGTACGCGTCCGCGTCCGTCCGGCGCTGCGCGAACGCGCAGAAGCGGCAGCCCGTGTAGCAGACGTTGGTGAAGTTGATGTTCCGCGTGACGATGTACGTCACGTCGTCGCCGACCATCGACTTCCGTACGTCGTCCGCGATGCGCGTGAGTGCGTCCAGAGCCGGGCCGTCGGCATGGAGGAGCGCGAGGGCCTCCTCGTCGGTGAGGCGGGTCGGGTCGTCGGCCGCCGTCGCCAGCGCCTGCCGTACGTCCGTGTCGATGCGCTCCGGCACCATGCCGGGGGCGGCCGCCTCACGCAGGGCGCCCCAGTCGCCGTACACCTCGTCGAAGTCGTCGCGGCGGTCGGACGTACGGCCCTCGGTGTCGATGGTGCGGTGCAGGTCCGTACGGCCGGTGGGCTGGAAGGCCTCGTCCGGTTCCTGCCACGGGTGGCCCTCGACGGTCGCGTCCGGGCGGGCCAGGCCCGTCTCCGGGTCCGCCAGCGCCCGTACGTGCGGACGCAGCCGCGGGTCGAGCCACGGCTCGCCGCGCTGGACGAACTCGGGGTACACGCACAGACGTTCCCGCAGTTCGAAACCGGCCGTCCGGGACTTCTCCGCCAGTTCCTCGATCTGCGGCCAGGGCCGCTCCGGATTGACGTGGTCGATGGTGAGCGGAGACACCCCGCCCCAGTCGTCGATACCGGCGCGGATGAGGCGCTCGTACTCGGAGTCGACGAGGTTGGGCGGCGCCTGGAGGCAGGCGGCCGGCCCCATGATGTGCCTCGCCACCGCCACCGTGGCGACCAGTTCGTCCAGTTCCGCGTCCGGCATGCCGCGCATCGCGGTGTCGGGCTTGGCGCGGAAGTTCTGGATGATCAGTTCCTGGATGCCGTGGTACGACCGGGACACGCGGCGCAGGGCGAAAAGGGACTCGGCGCGCTCTTCGTAGGTCTCGCCGATCCCGATGAGGAGACCGGACGTGAAGGGGACGGAGGAGCGGCCGGCGTCCTCCAGGACCCGCAGGCGTACGGCCGGCTCCTTGTCCGGGGAGCCGTAGTGCGGGCCGCCGGGCTCGGACCACAGGCGGGTCGCCGTCGTCTCCAGCATCATGCCCATGCTGGGCGCGACGGGCTTGAGCCGCTGGAAGTCGGTCCAGCTCATCACCCCGGGGTTGAGGTGGGGCAGCAGGCCGGTCTCCTCCAGGATCCGGATGGAGATGGCGCGGACGTACGCGATGGTGTCGTCGTAGCCGTGCGCGTCGAGCCACTCCCGGGCCTCGGGCCAGCGCTCCTCCGGCTTGTCGCCGAGGGTGATCAGGGCTTCCTTGCAGCCGAGGGCGGCGCCGCGGCGGGCGATGTCCAGGACCTCGTCGGGGGACATGAACATCCCGTGCCCGGCGCGGCGCAGCTTGCCGGGCACGGTGACGAAGGTGCAGTAGTGGCACTTGTCCCGGCACAGCCGGGTGAGGGGGATGAAGACGCTCTTCGAGTACGTGATGACGCCGGGGCGGCCCGCCGCGTCGAGGCCCGCGTCCCGTACCCGGGCGGCGGAGGCGGTGAGGTCGTCCAGGTGCTCACCGCGGGCTTGTAGCAGAACCGCCGCTTCTGTCACATCCAGGGCGACGCCGTCCCGCGCGCGTTTGAGGGCGCGACGCATGGAGTTCTCGGTGGGGCCGGTTCCGGAGGTCACGGAAGTCGTCATCCTTCGAGCATACGAGCGAGGTGATCAGACCCGGCAGGCACCGCCGATTCGTCCACGAGGGCAGGCCGTTACACGGTGCCACGAGTATCGGTGACATCACGAGCATTGGTGACATAACGACCATCGGTTAGATAACGACCATCAGTTAGATAACGGGCATAGTCATCGAGCACCTTCAGCACCTCCGCCTCCCCCGCCGGCGGCAACTGCACCACGACCTCCTCGATGCCGAGCTCGGCGTAGTACGCCAGCTTGCCGGGGTTCGGATGGACGGCGTACGGGACGACCTGCAACGCCTCGGGGTCACGACCGGCGTCCGTCCACACGGCACGCAGGGCGGGCAGCGACTCCGACAGGCCCCGCCCGCCGATGGGCAGCCACCCGTCGGCGTACTCGCAGATGTGCGCGAACAGCTTCGGCCCGGCCGCCCCGCCGACCAGCGTGCGCGGACCGACGACCGGGCCGCGCGGCTTCTGTGCGGGTTTGGGATGCGCGAAGCTGGCCCGGACACTCCCGAACTCGCCTTCGTAGGAGGTCGGCTCCTCGCTCCACAGAGCGCGCATCAGCGCCATCCGGTCCCGCACGAGCTCCCGCCGCGTACGCCAGTCCACACCGTGGTCGGCGGCCTCCTCGACGTTCCACCCGAAGCCGAGGCCGAACGTGAACCGTCCGCCGGAGAGGTGATCGACCGTCGCGACCTGCTTGGCGAGGTCGATCGGGTCGTGCTGGGCGACCAGCGTGATGCCGGTGCCGAGGCCGAGCCGCTCGGTGACGGCGGCGGCCTGGCCGAGCGCGACGAACGGGTCGAGGGTACGGCCGTACTCGCGGGGCAGTTCGCCGCCCGCCGGGTAGGGACTGGTCCGCTCGACGGGGATGTGCGTGTGCTCGGGCAGATACAGCCCGGCGAACCCACGCTGCTCCAGCTCACGGGCGAGCCGGGTCGGGGTGATCGTCTCGTCGGTGAGGAAGACCGTCACGGAGATACGCATGGCTCATCTGTACCCGGCCACACCGGATCTGTCCATACCGACTGGTCGGCATCTCATCGGGGGGGCGGCGCGTCGGAATCGGCTGAGAAGCACGACCAGGACGCCAATTCTCCTTACTTTCCACGGCAGTTCACACGCGTCCGGCACGGTTGGGGCATGTGTGACGACAACGAGGTCCACCACAGCATCGGAGGACGCGCACTGTTCGTGACGGGAGCCGCCGCCGCGCTTACGTTGGGAAGCGTGAGCTTCGCTTCAGCGGCAGACGGGACGGACGGGACGGACGGGGACCAGCAGACGAAGACGGTGCGCGGCACCCTGCCCGCCGGCTCGCCCGACTTCGTGTACGTACCCCTCGAAGTCCCCTCCGGCGTACGAGAGATCAAGGTCGCCTACACCTACGACCGCCCGTCCGTCCCGACCGGCACGCCCGGCAACGCCCTCGACATCGGCATCTTCGACGAACGCGGCACCGAGCTGGGCGGGAAGGGCTTCCGTGGCTGGTCGGGAGGTGCCCGGACCGAATTCTTCCTCCGCGCGGACGACGCGACGCCGGGCTACATCCCGGGCCCGGTGCGCGAAGGCACCTGGCACATCGCGCTCGGCCCGTACACGGTGTCCCCGCAGGGCCTGTCGTACGAGATCACCATCACCCTCACCTACGGCGAGCAGGGCGAGGCCGTACGGCCGGCCTACCCGCCCTCCCGTGCGAAGGGCCGGGGCCGCGCCTGGTACCGAGGGGACTGCCACCTGCACTCCTGGTACTCCGACGGCCGCCGCACCCCGGCGGAGATCGGGGCGCTGGCCCGAGCCGCCGGGCTGGACTTCATCAACACCTCGGAGCACAACACGCACGCGGCGCACGCCCACTGGGCGGACGTGGCGGGCGACGACCTGCTGGTCCTGATGGGCGAGGAGGTCACGACGCGCAACGGCCACGTGGTGGCGCTGGGCACGGACCCGGGCACCTTCGTCGACTGGCGCTACCGGGCCCGCGACAACCGCTTCGGCCGCTTCGCCCGCCAGATCCGCCGTGCCGGAGGACTCGTCGTCCCCGCCCACCCGCACGCCACCTGCATCGGCTGCAACTGGAAGTTCGGCTTCGGGGAGGCGGACGCGGTCGAGGTGTGGAACGGGCCCTACACGCCGGACGACGAGGTGGCGTTGGCGGACTGGGACGGCATGCTGGTGGCGTCGGTGCGGGACGGCGGCCGCGACTGGATCCCGGCGATGGGCAACAGCGACGCGCACCGCAATCCGGACCCGGTCGGCTCCCCGCAAACGGTCGTCCTGGCCGACGACCTGACGCGGGAGGCGATTCAGGAGGGCATCCGGGCGGGACGGTCGTATGTGGCCGAGTCGAAGAACGTCTCGTTGGCCTTCACGGTGTCGGGTGGGCGGGGTGAACACGCCGGTATCGGCGAGCGGTTGCCCGTCGACCGCGACACCCCGGTCACGGCTCGCCTGGAGGTCACCGGCGCCCCGCGCTGCACGGTCCGCTTCGTCACCGACCAGGGCGTGCTGTTCACCAGCGCGCCGCTGCCGGTGGCAGGGGCGGGGGTGGTCGAGTGGCGTACGACGCCCTCCTACGCGGCGTACGTCCGTGCGGAGTTGCGGCACGAGACGGCGGCGGGGCCGCTGCCGGGGGCGTTGGCGGCGTTCACCAATCCGATCTTTCTGGGGCGAGGCGTCGACTGACGTACTCGGTCAGTTCCGCGCCGTGCGCGCCCTCGTCAGGTGCTTCACCTCGATGATCGTCGCGACGGCTCCCAGCCAGCGGGCCGCCGCCTCGTCGGCGGGGGCGCCGGCCGCGAGTTGCGTGGCGGCCTCCAGCCAGTCGCGTACGACCGTTGCCGCCTCGGGGCGCGGCAACGGCTCGGGCAGCTCCGCCGCGTACGCCAGGCCCCCGGCCCGGACCACCTCGGCGAGGAAGGCCACGGAGCGCGGCTGGGTGCCGAGGCGGTCGAGGATCACGGCGGCGGCCGCGGCGCCGTCGCCGAAGAGGGCGGTGCGACGGGGGCCGGGGGCTGCGGTGAGGCCGTAGCGCAGAAGCACGGTGACGTCGAACTCGGCCAGTTCGTCGTCGGTGTAGGACGGGTGATCGGAGGTCGTGTTCATCGCGGGCCTCGGCTCAGCTGACGGTGACGGTGTAGGTGACCCGCTCGGGCTCGGAGGGGGTGGCGGACGCGCTCGGCGTCGGTGTCGGCTCCGGCTCCGGCTCCGGTGAGGGCGTGCCGCTGCCGTCTCCCTCACAGGTGGTGGCGAACGTGCAGTGCATCAGCACGATCTCTGTGCTGCCCTTGCCGGTGGCCTCGAAGGTGAAGGTGAGTCTGCTGCCGGCGCCGGGCACCGGCTCGTCGCCGGAGTCCGACTCGCTCTTCTTGCCCTGGCTGCGGACCACCGAGGTGTCGGGCTCGGGGTCGCCCAGGTACCAGTGCTCGCGGGTGGAGGCGTTCTCCTCGACGGTGAGCGTGAAGCGCTCGCCGACCTCGGCGGAGATGCTGCTGTCCTGGGTGGGGTGGCTTGTGGGCGTGCCGGGCTTTTCGGGCTCGTCGCTGCCCGTGGCGCACCCCGTGGCGAGGGCGAGGAGCGCGACCGCGGTGACCACCGCCCTGCTCCGGGAGGTGGACGCCGCACGCATCGTTGAGTTCACTGTTCGCTCTTCGCTTCCTTGTCCCTGCCCCTGTCCCTGTCCCTCAGTACTGGGACAGAACCGAGGGCCGCTCGGCGAAGGTCGGCATCGTGGTCATTTCGCTGTCGGCCACGTTCACGCTGCTGACCCGGGTCTCGACGAGGCCGTCGCTGCCGGAGTACGCCCCCTTGGCGAGGTGGACCTTGTCGGCGAGCTCGTGCAGTGCGTCCTCGATCGTGCGGGCCTCCGCTGCCCAGGCCGCGGCGTAGGAGTTGAACGCCTCCGCGGAGTCGGCGCCGCCCAGCGTCTCCGTCGCGTAGCAGGCCCTGGAGTCGATCGCGGCGCGGATCTTCCCCGCGTCGTCGCCCGCGCCGTTCAGCTCTTTCGCCTGGCCGGTGAGTCCGCTCTTCTGTACCGAGAAGTCCCGCGCGGACGTGGAGTCCTGTGCAGAAGTCATCGTCATCCCCCGCCTTCCCCGTATCCCCCGTTGATCACGTCGGCGGGAGGCTAACACGCGGCGGTGGCGCGGATGTCCGCCGCTCACACGCCCCGCACGCGGCTGCCACACCATCCCCGCGCAGCCCTTCCGGCCTGCTCTCCTACTGCGGGACGTAGACGCTGTACGCGTCGTCGAGCTCACCGTTCGACGCCTTGCCCATGTCGCCGTTGATGAAGTCGTCCTCGCTGACCCAGGTGGTGGTGCCCCAGGGGTTGTAGATCTGGAGCATGTCGCCCTCCTGGCCGATGATGGTCATCGCGTGGGCGCCGTCGTCGCTCTTGACGTCGACCGGGACCGGCTTCCCTTCCGCGACCGCCTTCTCGACCTCGGTCAGAACCTGCCTGCGCTCGTCGGCGCTGTTCATGTCGTGGCGCTGGTAGTCCTCGCCGGTGGCGCCGCCGATGGCGTCGTCGGCGATGCGTTCCTGCCCCTCGGGGCCCATGCCGGTCCAGTTCTCGCCGCCGTCGCCCTCCGTGTGCAGCCGGTGCTGTTCCTCCACCAGGCGCTGCCGGAAGGCGTCGGGGTCGTCCTCCTGTCCGCTGGGTCCGCCGGTGAGTTCGAGGGCGTAGAGGGGGTCGACCATGGCGCGCGCGGTGACGGTGGACGAGGCCACGCAGGTGCCCTCCGAGCCGTCGCCGCCCTGGATCCATTTCTGGCCGTTGAACGTCTGGTCGTCGGTGTTGACGCTGGACCCGTTGGGGTTCGTCCCCTCGTCGTCCAGGCTGTCGCCCTCGGTGGTGATCGGCGACAGGTGCCGCTGCAGCCACGCCGGGTCCTTGCCCTGGATCTTGAAGGCGAACTCGTCGATCTCGTCGACGCTGCGCCCCGCGGCGAGAGCCTTCATCAGGTACGCCTTCTCCTGCGGGGACGACGTGTTCGCCATGAGCAGCTCCATCCGGGCCCGATCGGCCGCCGGAAGGTTCTCCATGGCCCGCCCCGAGCGCTCCAGCTCACCAGCCGTGAGGATCTCGTTGTACTCGGCCTCGCCCTTCACACCGCTGGCGTCGGCGAGCATGAGACGGTCGACCGGGGACAGCTCGTCGGTGTCCATCTTCCCGGCACGGGCCTCGGCAGCCCACTTGTTCAGGTCCCGGGCCGCGATACGGCGGGCCTCGCCGGCGGCGAGGACGGCCTTCCGCATCAGACCGACGCCGTAGGAGGCGTCGTGGGCGGCGTTCTTCCGGTCCCACTCCTCCTCGTCGTTCTCCCGCAGTTCGTCGAAAAAGCCCTCGCGGTCTCTGCCGATCGCATCCAGCGCCTGCTTCAGCTTCCCCCGGCCTTCGCTGTCCTGGTTCTGGGCCTCCGAGATAGCGTCGGCCAGGACGATCAGCGCCCTGAAACCGCCCTCGAACGCCTCCGCCATGTCCGACACGGCCCGCGACACGGCACTCACCGCGTCCGAGGCGAGGACACTCGTGTCGCCGACCCAGACCTCCGGCAGCCCCTTGCGGGCCACCCTCTCCACCCGGTCGCGCAAGCCCATGGTCTCGTCGAGCTGGTCGCGATACCGCCTGCCCAGCGATTCCAAGGTCCCCGGATCACCTTCCGGCCGGGGCTCTGCGCCCGCCTGCTCGATCAGATCCAGCAGCTCGTTCTTGCTCCCGGCCGCCAGCATCCGCTCACTCAGCCCCGCCAGCCGCTCGGCACGCTCGGCCGCGGACTCGTTGACCCGCCGCAAGACTCCTGACATCGCCGGCCCCGTTCCCCCGTCATGATCACGCCCGCGGGACGCTAACACGGTGCCGAGTGCATAGGTATGAAGATCACAAGCCACGCACACGGCTCCCACAGCATCCCCGTGAGAGCGTCGTCAGGCCGGCGTGTCGGGCCGTAGGAAGCGTTGGAGGATCAGGCGCAGGGTGGGGAGCTCATCAAGAAGGCCACGTGCCGCCGCCTCCGGCGCGCGCATCTTCCAGGGCCGCCATGATCTCGGGTGAGTTCCTGATCAGGATCCGATGCCGGTAGACCCGGACGACAGCGGCGGCGCCCGCGAAGTCTTCGGTTGGTGAGGCTCCTACGGCCACCGCCAGTTCTTTCTCGAACCGCTCCCGGTCGCCCGGGAAGCCGTAGCGGCTCAGCGCACTGCGCAGGTCGTCCACGGTCCGGATCTCCGGGAGGGGCATCGCTCCCCAGCCGCCACCCACGCTCACAACGGCTCCACTCACCACGTCACCGCCCCGCCCCCGCACTCGGCCCACAGCAGCTTGCCGGCCTTCGACGCGCCCAGCCCCCGGAGCACCGACGCGCCCCACGCGTTCGCGCAGGAACGGACCAGGTGCAGTCCACGGCCGTCTTCCGTGTCCAGTGGGGGCGCGGGGCCGTCCCGGTCCGCGAAACCGGGCGGTACCTAAGTACCGGAACCTCCTCGACATCGTGGAAGCCACCGCCCTCAGCCCCGAGAAATCCCGGGATCTGATCCACACCATCGCCCAGAACCTGTAAGGGAGCCGACATGTCCTGGCACCGCTGGCAGAAGTCGTCCTGCTGCCAGGAAGGCGACGCCTGCGTCCACATATCCGCCACCTCCGAAACCGTCCACGTCACCGAAAGCGCCGACCCCACCCGAACCGTCCTCACCACCACCCCCATCGCCTTCGGCGCCCTCCTCGACACCCTCAAAGCGTCGAAATGATGTCCCGCCCATTCGAGACGAAGTACCGCGCGGTCACGGCCTTCCAGCGCCGCATCGGCAACCCGGTCCTGCGCCGCCTGCCGACCCAGACCCTCCTGGAGACCACCGGCCGCACCTCCGGCCTGCCACGCCGAACGCCAGTGGGCGGGCGCCGGGTCGGGAACTCCTTCTGGCTGGTCTCCGAGTTCGGCGAACGGTCCCAGTACGTCCGCAACATCAAGGCGAACCCGAGAGTCCGCGTCCGCATCCGGGGCCACTGGCACACCGGAACGGCCCATCTCCTCCCCGACGACGACCCCGTCGCCCGTCTGCGCGCTCTGCCCCGGCTCAACAGCGCGGCGGTGCGGGTGGTGGGGGCTGGGCTGCTGACGGTGCGGGTGGACCTGGACGAGTAGGCGAGTAGGCGAGTAACGGACGGCCTGCCCCGTCACCGCACCCGCGTACACACCTCCAGCACAAGCTCCCGTACGGTCTCCGGCGCCCGCAGCGTCGGCAGGTGGTCGCAGTCCGGCAGGCGTACGAGGCGGCAGCCGGGGATCGCTTCGGCCATGGCCTCGTTGCAGCGGACCGTGCGGGGCAGGTCCTTCTCGCCGAGGAGCAGGGTGCAGGGCAGGGACAGTTCGCCGAGACGCGGGAAGGCGGGCGGGTCCTCGGTCTCGTGGCCGTACGTCGTGAACCAGGCCGGGATCGCCGCCCGCAGCAGCGCCTCGGCCTCGGCGTCGGGGGGCGTGCCGGCCGCCGCCCAGGCGCTCAGGGACAGGGCGACGAGGCCGTCCATGTCCCCAGCCGTGGCCAACTCGCCGATCTTCGCGGTCAGTTCGGGATCCTCCAGGTCGGGGTACCCGGTCACGCCCGGCACGAGCAGGACCAGCCCGGCGACCCGGTCCGGCTCGTCCAGCGCGCCACTGATCGCGGTCGCCCCGCCCATGCTCGACCCGACCAGCACGGCCCGCTGGACGCCGAAGTGGTCCAGAACGGCGCGGAGGTCCTCGGCCAGTGAGTACGACACCGTCGGATTCGGCGACCGACCGAAGCCGCGGGCGTCGTACCGAATCACACGGTGGCGCTCGGCGAGGGCCGGGGCGACCGGGTCCCAGACCCGCGAATCGGCGATCCCGGGATGCAGCAGAACCACCGGAGGACCCTCCCCGCCCGTGCCCGCACCCGTGCCGGCACCCGTGTCATCCGCCCAGACCTCGCCACCCTTGACCCGCACCATGGACTCCATGGGACGACTTTGCCCCGACGGCTGGTCCGGCAACAAGACGATATTGGCCAAGCCCTGCGGCGAGCGGCCGGCTGGTTCCCCCTGCGACGCAACGTGACCATTCCTTATGACGTGAGGAAGCCGCGCGGTCGTAGACCCTCGACACGCGTAACGCTGTGTAATCGATACAGAGCAGATGGTTCCTATAGTGATCGCCATGTCGCCACTGGATCGCGATGGCTCGCTGGCCGTGCTGTATATGCGGAGCACCATGCTCTTTCTCAGCCTTGCGCTGGCGTTGGCGGGGTCGGTGCTGACGATCGGTGGTCTGTTCACCGTGACGGTGGCGATCAATCTTCCGGCGTCGCCGAGCCCCTCGCCCTCGCCGTCGCCCTCGCCGTCGCCGTCGCCGGGAGGGCCGACGACGAGCCCGCCCTCGACGCCGACCACCACGACCCCGCCGACCACCACGACCCCGCCGGTCACGCCGAGCCCAGAGCAGCCACCAACAGAGCAGCAACCATCGCCGGAACAGCCCCCTGAGGAGCAGTCGCCGGGCGAACAGCCCCCTGCAGAGGAACCACCTCCTCCCCCAGCCGAACCGCAAGGCCATCGAGGGGCCGCCCTCGATCCTGCCCCTGCCGAGGCCGCACAGCATTCAGTTGCCCAAGCAACTCAGGAAAACCAGCCAACGGCAGGTCTGATCGCCAGCTGGGCAGGGGCCTTGGCCCAGGTCGCCGCACTGGCGACCGTGATCGTGGAGTACCGAGGGCATTCGCAAGAGAGGGCCAAACGCCGCCGGCATCCCCACCCAGATGCTGGGCAACGTCCACGACGACCAGGACAGCGGTGACGCCGAGGAAGGAACTGCCAGGACGAGATCCCCCGCCGCGAGACCGTCGCCCTCGAACGCCGCCTGCGCAAGGCCAAGTTCGAGCAGCAGGCCACCTTGGAAGGCTTCGATTTCAACGCCTCCCCGAAGCTACCTGCCGCCCAGATCCTTGGCACCGCGCAGGCCCGCCTCACCCCGGCCAAACGATCGCCTGCACCTCGCTGTAAGCATGCAGTGCATACGACCCCACATCCCGCCCGACCCCGCTCCTCTTGAACCCCCCGAACGGCGCCTCCATGTTGCGGCCGACCGTGTTCACCCCCACCCCGCCGGCCCGCAGCCGCCTCGCCACCCGGAAGGCGCGGGAGACGTCCGCCGACCAGACGTAGTCGATGAGCCCGTAGTCGGTGTCGTTGGCCAGTTCCACTCCCTCCTCCTCTTCCTCGAAGGGAATGACGACGACCACCGGCCCGAAGATCTCCTCCCGCGCCACCCGCATGTCGTTCGTGCAGTCGGCGAGGAGGGTGGGGGCGACGTAGAAGCCCCGATCGGACACCTCGGACACCTTGGACGCCTTGGACGCAGACGGCCGTTCGCCGCCCGCGACCACCACCGCCCCCTCCTTCCGGCCGAGCTCCACGTACGACTCCACCCGGTCCCGGTGCGCCGCCGAGATCACCGGCCCGACCACCGTGTCCGGCTCCCTCGGGTCGCCCACCTTCAACCGGCCCGCGTACGCCGCCAGTTGCTCGACCAGCCGGTCGTACACACCGCGCTGGGCCAGCACCCGCGTCGGCGCCGTGCAGATCTGGCCGGAGTAGAACGAGAACGTCGTACCGATCCCGGCCACGGCCGAGCCGACGTCCGCGTCGTCGAAGACGACCGCGGCCCCCTTCCCGCCCAGCTCCATCAACTGGCGTTTCATGTCCCGGCCGCAGACCTCGGCAATCCGCTGCCCGACCGCCGTGGAGCCCGTGAAGCTCACCATGTCCACGTCCGGCGACTCCACGGCCGCCTCGCCGACCTCCACCGAGCGGCCGGACACCACGTTCACGACCCCCCGCGGCACCCCCGCCGCCTCCAGCGCCTGAGCCATCCGGTAGACCGACAGCGGATCCTGCGGGGCCGGCTTCACCACCACCGTGTTGCCCATCGCCAGCGCCGGGGCGACCTTTCCGGCCGGGTTCGCCCACGGGTTGTTGTACGACGTGACGCAGGTGACGACCCCGACCGGCTGCCGCACGGCCAGCGCGCCCATCACCGCCGCCCGACCCATCGGCCCGGCCTCGTTGATCTGCGGCGGTATCGCCCACTCGGCGGGCTCCACGCGCGCGTACCGCCGGAAGCGGGCGGCGGCCACGCCCACCTGCATACGCCGCGCCGTCGCCGTGGTCGCTCCGGTCTCCGCCCGGGCCAGCTCCGCGTACGGCTCCAGCCGGCCGCCGATGATCTCCGCGGCCCGCGCCAGTACGGCCGCCCGCTCCTCGGGCGTCGTACGCGACCACGGCCCGAAGGCCTCGCGGGCCGCGGCACAGGCCGCGTGCACCTGATCCCGCGAGGCCTCCGGCGCCCAGCCGACGGTCTCCTCGGTCGCCGGGTCGACGACCTCGTAGTGACCGCCGTCCGGCTCCACCCAGGCACCACCGACGAACAGCCGCTGCCCCTCAGCAGTCACCTGAGCAGTCATCTGAACAGTCACCTGGTCGCCACCGTCCGCGTGTCCCGCCCGGAGCGCAGCACCTTCCCCGGCACCGCCCCGCTCACCGCGTCGTCCCGGATCGCCTCGATCCCGTTGACCCACACGGCCCGGATGCCGATCGCCTTGGAGTCCAGCCGGGGGCTGTCACCCGGCAGGTCGTGCACCAGGGTGGCCGTGCCGGCGTCGATCCGTTCCGGGTCGAAGAGGACCAGGTCGGCATGCCAGCCCTCCCGTATCCGGCCCCGTTCCCTGAGCCCGAACAACCGCGCCGGGTCGTCCGTCAGCATCTTCACGGCCTGCTCCAGGCTCGCCAGCTTCCGCCCGCGCAGACAGTCCCCGATGAAGCGTGTGGTGTACGGCGCCCCGCACATCCGGTCCAGATGCGCCCCCGCGTCCGAGCCGCCCAACATCACGTCCTCGTGCTGCCAGGTCTCGGCGCGCAGGGACCAGGACGCCGGGTCGTTGTCGGTCGGCATGGGCCACAGGACCGTACGCAGCTCGTCGGCCGCGCAGATCTCCACCAGGCAGTGGAACGGGTCCTGCCCGCGCTCCGCCGCGATGTCCTCGACCACCCGCCCGCTCAGGCCGCGGTTGGCCTCGCTGTAGGTGTCGCCGATGACGTACCGCCCGAAGCTCGTCAGCCGCCGGAAGACGCCCGCCTCCTTGGAGTGGGCGCGCTCCAGCATCTCGGCCCGTACGCCCGGGTCGCGCAACCGCGCGATCCGCTCCGGCACCGGAAGCCCCAGGATCGGTCCCCACCCGGGGATCAGATTCAGCGCGCAGAACGTGCCCAGGGACATGTTCATCGGCGTGAGGATCGGCATGGTCAACGCCACAACCCTGCCGCCCGCCTTGCGGGCCCGTTCGCTCGCCAGCAGTTGCCTGGGCACCCGCTCGGGGACGGACGCGTCGATCGTCAGGACGTTCCAGTTCAGGGGGCGTCCCGCCGCCGCGCTCATCTCCACGAACAGGTCGATCTCCGCGTCGCTGAACTGGTCGAGACAGCCCGCGACGATCGCCTCGATCTGCGTGCCTTCGTGTTCACCGACGGCGCGCGACAGGGCCAGCAGCTCGTCCGGCCGCGCGTGCCGGGAGGCGACCGGCTTGCCGTCCCCGTCGGAGTGGCTGGACGACTGGGTGGTGGACAGCCCCCAGGCACCGGCCTCCATGGCCTCGTGGAGCAGCCGGACCATGGCCGCGAGCTGCTCCTCACCCGGCTGCCCGCCGACCGCCTCCTTCCCCATGACGCAACGCCGCAGCGCGCAATGCCCCACCATGAAGCCGGCGTTGACGGCGATCCGCCCCTCCAGGGCGTCCAGATACTCCCCGAACGAGTTCCAGCTCCAGGGCGCCCCCTCCTCCAGCGCGATCAGGGACATGCCCTCGACCTTGGACATCATGCGGCGGGTGTAGTCGGCGTCCTCGGGCCGCTCGGGGTTGAGCGGGGCGAGCGTGAAACCGCAGTTGCCGGCCGCGACCGTGGTGACCCCGTGGTTCAGGGACGGGGTGGCGTACGGGTCCCAGAACAGCTGGGCGTCGTAGTGGGTGTGCGGGTCTACGAAACCGGGGGCGAGGACGAGGCCGGAGGCGTCCTCCGTCGTCCGGGCCTCCTCGGTGACCCGCTGTCCGATCACGGCGATACGACCGTCGCGTATCCCCACGTCGGCGGTGTACGCGGACGCGCCCGTCCCGTCCACGACGGTCGCGCCTTTGATCAGGTGGTCGAGCATCCTGGGCCAGCCCCCTTACACAGCCTGCCGGAACCGGGTCGTACGGTGCACCGGATCCGTATCGATCTTCGGAATCACGTGCTCGCCGATCAGCCGAATCGTCTGCAGCGTCTCCTCCTTGGGCACTCCCACCGGCAACCCGAAGCTCAGCTGATCCGCCCCGGCCTGCTCCCACCGCTTGCACTGCTGGAACACCTCATCCGGATCCCCGCAGATCAACAGCTCCTCCTCGATGAGGACCTCGACGAAGTCCGCGGTGTACTCCGGCAACGTCTCCGGCCACACCGGGAACCCCTCGGGACGCGGAAAGGTGTCGTGGTACCGGAAGACGAGGGACGGCAGGTAGTGCAGCCCACCGTTCACAGCGATCCGTACCGCCTCCTCGTGCGTCGGCGCACAGATCGCGGTGGTCGTCACCATCACGTTGTCGTTGACGAAGTCCCCGATCGGCTCGGCATCGACGACCGCCGTCTTGTACTGCTCGAGCACCCACTCCATGTCGGAGACCTTCTGCACGCTGAAACCGAGCACCCCGAGGCCCTTGCGGGCGGCCATGGCGTACGAGGGGGGCGACCCGGCGGCGTACCACATCGCGGGGTGGGACTTCCCGTACGGCTTGGGAAGGACCTTCCTCGGCGGGAGCTGCCAGTGCTTGCCCTGGAAGCCCTCGTACTCGTCCTGGAGCCACATCTTGGGGAACTCGGCGATGGTCTCTTCCCAGATCTCCTTGGTGTGGTTCATGTCGGTGATGCCCGGGAGGAACCCGAGGATCTCGTGCGAACCGGCTCCTCGCCCGCTGCCGAACTCGAAGCGGTTGGCGCTGAGATGGTCGAGCATGGCCACCTTCTCGGCGACCTTCACCGGGTGGTTGACCTGGGCGAGGGGGTTGAAGATCCCGGACCCGAGGTGGATCCGCTCGGTGGCGTGCGCCAGATAGCCCAGGAAGACGTCGTTCGCGGAGAGGTGCGAGTACTCCTCCAGGAAGTGGTGCTCCGACGCCCAGGCGTACTTGAAGCCGGACCGGTCCGCCTGGATGACGTACTCGGTCTCCTCCATCAGCGCCTTGTGCTCGGCCAGCGGGTCGCTCTCGGCGCGTTTGCCCACGTATCCCTGTACAAAGAGCCCGAATTCCAAGGAGGTTCACCGTCCCCAGTCGTTTCTGACGCTTCGTCAGATTGGCGATCTGCCGCCGACTCTGGCACCGGGCGCGTGGACCGTCAATAGCTGACGGCTAGTCAGATATCGCTCGTACGGTGCTCAGACGATGGAGACTCCGGCGAGCCACCCGCCGTCGATCACGAACGGCTGCCCGGTGATGTAGGAGGAGTCGTCGGAGGTCAGGAAGAGCGCGAGCCGCGCCACCTCCTCCGGCTTCCCGATCCGCCCGAGCGGCACGACCTTGCGGTAGAACCGGTCGAGTCCCCGGGAGGCCTCCTCGGCGTCCGCCGCCGGATCCAGCTGGGCCGGATTGGACATCGCGGTGTCGATGGCACCCGGACACATGGCGTTGACCCGGATCTTCCGCGCGGCCAGCTCCAGGGCGGCGACCCGGGTGAGCCCGAGGATCGCGTGCTTGGTCGCCGCGTAGGCGCCCACGGCCGCCATCCCGGTCATGCCGGTGTACGAGGCGGTGTTGACGATCGTGCCTCCGTCGGGCATCGCGGGTGCCACGGTCTTGATGCCGAGGAAGCAGCCGACCTGGTTGACCTCGACGATCTGCATGAACTCGTCGACGGGCGTGTCGAGCAGGGTGTTGAAGCGCAGGATGCCGGCGTTGTTGACGAGCCCGTCGATGCGGCCGTAGGCGTCGGTGGCGGAGGCCACCACCCGCCGCCAGTCGTCCTCCCGGCGCACGTCGAGATGGACGTACAGCGCACCGATCTCCTTGGCGAGGTCCTGCCCCTGGTCGTCGAGCACATCCGCTACGACGACCTCGGCGCCCTCCTCCCGGAACAGGCGGGCCTCCTGCTCCCCCTGCCCGCGCGCCGCGCCGGTGACGATCACGACACGTCCGTCCAGCTTGCCCATGCGGTCTCCTTAGAGGTGGGGAGCCACTTCGGCCCCGAACGCGGCCATCTGGTCGGTGAGTTCGGCGCGGCTCCGGCTGCGGAACCGCACCTGGATCTGGTGGACGCCCATCGCCCGGTAGGCGCGCAGCGACTCGGCGAGTTCCTGCGGCCCTCCGGTGAGGGTGCGGGGCTTCACGTCCCAGGTGGGAGTGCCGACGTACAGGGGCTCGGCGATGGCCCCGATGGCGAACGGCCCCTGAATACCGGCATCGCTCCGCAGCTGCCTGATCCGTTCGATCTGCTCGGGCAGCCGATCGCGCGGATCCCCCTGCGGCAGCCAGCCGTCGCCCTTGAGCGCGGCCCGGCGTACGGCGGCGGGGGACGATCCGCCGACCCAGAGCGGCACGCGCTCCTGGGCCGGCCGGGGCCGCTGCCCGAGCCCGTCGAAGTCGTAGAGCTTGCCGTGGTGTTCGGGGAACTCGTCGGGCCCGAGGGCGGTACGCAGCGCGTCGATGGACTCGTCGAGGACGGCCCCCCGCTGCCGGAAGTCGACCCCGAGCGCCTCGAACTCCTCCCGCACATGCCCGGCGCCGACCCCGAGGATCAGCCGCCCGCCGCTCAGATGGTCGAGGGTGGCGTACTGCTTGGCGGTGAGCAGGGGATGCCGTAGACCGACGACGGCGACGTGACTGAGCAGCCGTACCCGCTCGGTCGCGGCGGCGAGGAAGGCGAGGGTGGCGACGGGGTCGTACCAGACCGTGCTCATCGCGGGTGCCAGGTGGCGAGGGATGGCGACGTGGTCGCAGCAGGCGACGTAGGCGAAGCCGGCGCGGTCGGCGGTACGGGCGATGGCCAGGAGGTCCTCCGGGCCGGCCGCGGCCTCCCACGGCTCGGCGTAGATCGTGCTCTGGGACTGGACGGGGAGCTGAATGCCGTACTGGATCACCGTGGACCGTCCCAGAGTCCGTCGGGTGTCAGCCCGAGGAGCTCGATCGCGTTCCGCCGTACGATCCGCTCCACCACGTCGGCCTCCAGGTGCCCCATCTGGGCCTCGCCGACCTCCCGGGACTTAGGCCAGGTGGAGTCGGAGTGGGGATAGTCGGTCTCGTACAGCACGTTCCCGACCCCGATGGA
The DNA here is from genome assembly GCF_002291145.1 of Streptomyces sp. SA15. Taxonomy (GTDB): domain Bacteria; phylum Actinomycetota; class Actinomycetes; order Streptomycetales; family Streptomycetaceae; genus Streptomyces. The sequence continues at coordinate 19,104 of NZ_NTGE01000188.1, read as the reverse complement.
ATCCAGGTTCCGCAGCCCGAAGGCGTCGTCGAAGAAGCAGCCGTAGACGTGCTCGGCGAACAGCTCGGACGGCGGGCGGTGGACCTTGTCGGCGACGCCGCCCCAGCCGCGGTTCTCCTCCCACACCACGTCGGCGCGCTCGAGGATGTAGGGGATCCAGCCGATCTGCCCTTCCGCGTACATCACCTTCAGGTTCGAAAAGCGCTCGAACTTGCCGCTCATCAGCCAGTCGACCATCGAGAAACAGCAGTTGGCGAAGGTGATGGTGGATCCGACGGCGGGCGGCGCGTCGGCGGAGGTGGAGGGCATACGGCTGCTGGAGCCGATGTGCATGGCGACGACGGTGCCGGTCTCGTCGCAGGCGGCGAGGAAGGGGTCCCAGTCGTCGGTGTGGACGGAGGGCAGTCCGAGGTGCGGGGGTATCTCGGAGAAGGCGACGGCACGGACGCCGCGGGCCGCGTTCCGCCGGACCTCCCGGGCCGCCAGCTCGGCGTCCCAGAGGGGGATGAGGGTGAGGGGGATGAGGCGTCCGTGCGCCTGGGGCCCGCACCACTCCTCCACCATCCAGTCGTTGTACGCCTGGATGCACAGGAGCCCCAGCTCGTGGTCCTCGGCCTCGGTGAAGGTCTGGCCGCAGAAGCGGGGGAAGGTCGGGAAGCAGAGGGCGGACTGGACGTGGTTGACGTCCATGTCGGCGAGGCGGGCGGGGACGTCGTACGAACCTGGTCGCATCTGCTCGTACGTGATGACTTCGAGCTTGATCTCGTCCCTGCTGTAGCCGACGGCGGTGTCGAGACGGGTGAGGGGGCGGTGGAGGTCTTCGTAGACCCACCAGTCGCCGATGGGCCCGTCGTCCGTGCCCGGGGCGCCCATGACGGGCTTGAACCGGCCGCCGAGGAAGGTCATTTCCTTCAGGGGCGCACGGACTGTGCGGGGCCCGATGTCGAGGTACTTCTTCGGGAGCCGGTCCTGCCAGACGGTGCTGGGCTCCACGGTGTGGTCGTCGACGGAGATGATCAGGGGGAGCGGGGTCTGAGTGGTGGCGGTCTGGGTGGTCGTCCGGGTGCTGGTCTGGGTGCTGGTCTGGGTGTCCATGGCGCTCACGGTAGCGCCGATCTGACGGGTCGTCAGCTGTCCGTACCGGCCCTGGTAATGGTGGTTCCTGTGCGGATGCGTGCGAAGAGCATGTGAGGGCCTCGTGATATCCCGCGCGCCTCCCTGTGATCACGCTCTCCACAGCTGACGCATCTGCCATGAACAAGGCAAACTGGCGGGGTTGCTCAGGATCTCTAGGGGGACGACGGGATGGACGGTGTGCCGCGAGTGCCCGAGGTACCGCGAGTGCCGGAGCAGAGGGGTCACGACACCGGCGTCGGGGAGGGGTCGGAGGCCGTGGCGCTGCGTTTCAGCGTGCTGGGTCCGGTACGCGCCTGGCGCGGCGAGGAGTCGCTGAACACCGGTTCACCCCAGCAACGCGCCCTGCTGGCCGCCCTGCTGCTGCGCGAGGGCCGTACGGCGACCGCGGCCGAACTGATCGACGCCCTGTGGGGCGAGGAACCCCCCTCGCAGGCGCTGGCGGCGCTGCGGACGTACGCCTCCCGCCTGCGCAAGGTGCTCGACCCCGGCGTCCTGGTGAGCGAGTCGGGCGGGTACGCGGTGCGTTCGGTGGGGGAAGGCGCCCTCGACCTCGCGGTGGCCCAGGAGCTGGGGGCGGAGGCGGAGAAGGCGCGGAACGCCGGGGACCTGTGCCACGCGCGTGACGTACTGAACCGGGCGCTGGCCCTCTGGGACGGCGAGGTACTGGCCGGGGTGCCCGGCCCGTACGCGGAGGCGCAACGGGTCCGCCTGGAGGAGTGGCGGCTCCAGTTGCTGGAGACCCGGCTGGACATGGACCTGGAGCAGGGCTGCCACGCGGAGGCGGTCTCGGAACTGACCGCCCTGACGGCGGCGCACCCGTTGCGCGAGCGACTGCGCGAACTGCTGATGCTGGCGTTGTACCGCAGCGGCCGCCAGGCGGAGGCCCTGGCGGTGTACGCGGACACGCGCCGCCTGCTGGCCGACGAACTGGGCGTGGACCCCGGCCCGGGCCTCCGCGAGCTCCAGCAACGCATCCTGCGGGCGGACCCGGGCCTGGCGGAGCCGTCGGCACCGGTGGCGGAACCTGCCGCCGTACCGGTCCGCCCGGCCCAACTCCCGGCGACCGTCCCCGACTTCACGGGCCGTACGTCCTTCGTTTCCGAGCTGAGCGAAGTGCTGGCGTCGGCGGAGGGCCGGGTGATGGCGGTGTCGGCGCTGGCGGGCATCGGCGGCGTCGGCAAGACGACACTGGCGGTGCACGTGGCGCACCAGGCGCGGGGCGCGTTCCCCGACGGCCAGCTGTACGTCGACCTCCAGGGCGCCGGCGCGCGGGCGGCGGAACCGGAGACGGTGCTCGGCTCCTTCCTGCGGGCGTTGGGCACCGCCGACTCCGCCATCCCGGACTCGCTGGAGGAGCGCTCGGCCCTGTACCGGTCGGTTCTGGACGGGCGGCGGGTGTTGGTGCTGCTGGACAACGCGCGCGATGCCGCCCAGGTGCGCCCGCTGCTGCCCGGCACGGAGGGCTGCGCGGCTCTCGTGACCTCGCGGGTCCGGATGGTCGACCTGGCCGGGGCGCACCTGGTGGACCTGGACGTGATGTCCCCGGACGAGGCGCTGTCGCTCTTCACCAAGATCGTGGGCGAGGAACGGGTCCGCTCGGAGCGCGAGGCCGCTCTCGACGTGGTGGCGTCGTGCGGCTTCCTCCCACTGGCGATCCGCATCGCGGCGTCGCGGCTGGCGGCCCGCCGTACGTGGACGGTGTCGGTCCTGGCGGCGAAGCTGGCGGACGAGCGGCGGCGGCTGGACGAGCTGCAGGCCGGTGACCTGGCGGTCAAGGCGACCTTCGAGCTGGGATACGGGGCGCTGGAGCCGGCCCAGGCACGGGCATTCCGGCTGCTGGGGCTGGCGGACGGGCCGGACATCTCCCTCGCGGCGGCTGCGGCGGTGCTGGACCTGCCGGTGGAGGAGACGGAGGACTTGCTGGAGTCCCTCGTGGACACGTCGTTGCTGGAGTCGGCGGCTCCTGGTCGGTATCGCTTCCATGATCTGGTACGGCTCTACGCGCGTGCGTGTGCGGAGAGGGACGAGGAGCCGGCGAGCGCGCGGGATGCGGCTATGTCGCGGTTGCTGGACTTTTATCTGGCTACTGCGGCGGGGGTTTATGCGATTGAGCGGCCTGGGGATCGGCTGGTGGATCACTTGCAGGCGACTGCTTACCCGGGCCTCGTATTCGAGTCCCCGCGCGCTGCGCAGGATTGGCTCTACTCCGAAGCGAATTGCCTCATAGCGTGCGTACGCCAGTCCATCCACGCCCAGACTCTGAGAAGGGGTGTTGATCTGCTATGGGCGACCAAGGACTTGGCGGAGTCGGGCGCCAACGCACGCGAGTATGAAGTGGCGGCCCGTACAGTGCGGGACGCCGCGCACGCGGCCGGAGACACCCGCACCGAGGGACGTGCCCGCACTGTGCTGACGAACGTCCATCTTGTCGCGGGTCGCTTCAGCGAGGCAGATGAGGAAGCACGGCTCGCCTTGGAACTCGCCGGGGATGCCCATGACCCGCTCCCCAGCTGCTGGGCTCCCAACGATCGAGGCATCATCGCCATTTACCAGAATCGGCATGCCGACGGTGAACGCTACTTGCAGCAGGCGATCGACAACTTCCGAGACGACTGCAACGACGTCGGCGAGGCAAGTGCACTGTGCAATCTCTCTCGAATCCACCTCGCCATGGGTCGGACGGGCAGTGCGATCGAGCTCGCTCAGCGGGGCATCGACATTTACGACCGTATGGGCCTCACGCTGAGGCTCGCCAACGGCCGATACGCCCTGGGCATCGCTCTGACTCAGGCCGGAGAATTGGCGGAGGCCCTCGAACAGCTCACCGATGCGCTGGCATTGTTCCACGACAATCGTCAGCCTCTCTGGGAAGGCGTCACGCACTTCCGGATTGCGGAAGTACACCTAGCGGCCCGTCACCCCGCACTCGCCGCGAGCCACGCCGAACAGGCGATTGCGCTGCGCGGCATCGGCGGGGAGTGGCGACGGGGGACCGTACTCACCGTCCTGGGGAAGGCCCTCGCCGGGCTCGGCCAGTCCGACCGCGCGACCGCCTGCTGGCGAGAAGCCCTCTCCATTTACGAGCAGTTGGGTTCCCCCGAAGCCGACGAGCTTCGTGAGCTCCTGGCCCCGGTGGCTGCCGCATAGGCAGGTGTCGCGGCACCGTTCATCGTTCGTTTATCGCCGCTCGGCACTCTTACGTACATCGATCCGTCGCGTCGGGGGGCAGACGGATCACGGAGAGGCCACACCGTTAGGGTGAGCGGCCCATATGCGCCCGTCCGACGGCCCTCGGGGGAGTCGTCGGACGGGTCGCTCCGACTGTTTGCAGTACGACTTGCTGGAGTTGATGATCATGGGCAAGGCCGAGAAGGACGACGATGTCGTCAAGCCGCTCGACAACCACGCCTCCGCTGTTGGGGAGAACGTCACCGACGCCACGAAGGATCAGGCGTCGGAAAGCGAGATAACCACCCTGGACAACCATGCGTCGGGGGGAGAGGCCACGCCCCAGGACAATCACGCCTCTGACGAGACCGCATGAAGTTGTTCTGACGGGGGAGTCGGCCGCGGCGGCGCCGAGGGGGAGCCGCCGCGGCCGAGGTGTGTCCGACCGGGCACACCATCACAGCGCCACGACCCGAACGCCCTCCCCGCACAACTTCGTCATGTCGTCCTCGTCGGACGTGTAGAGCACGACGTTCCCGCCGAGCCGCCCGGCGATCACGGCCAGCGCCGCATCGATGACGTACTTGTGACCGTGCAGTCCTGTGTCCCGCAGCAACCCGATCGCCCGCTCGGCAACATCCCGCGTGACCGGCTCCACCACGACCCCGGACATCGCCCACGCCCAGGCGGCATGCTGCACCTGCCCGTGGTAGGCCTCGATCAGGGTCATGGAGCTGGTGACGACGCGGATGCCGGAGCGGTGGGCGTCCTTCAGCCGGGCGATCATCTGGCGGTCACCCCGGACCGCCCTGGACAGCCCTTCGCAGTCCAGCACGTAGCTGGTGGCAGCAGTCATCAGCCCGCCATCGGGTAGTGCGAGCCGTCACCGCCGGCCGCATCGGCCTTGAGGGCGGCGAAGTACCGCTCATGCTCCCGCCGCTCCGCCTCGGCCTCGGCAAGCTCGGCCTCCGTGAGAGGACCGTGCTCTTCCTCAAGCCAGGCCACCAGCTCCCCCAGCCGGTCCTGCTCCCGCTGACGCTCTATGGCCCGCGTCACGTACGCGCTGAAGTTGCCCGCCCCCACCTCACGCCGGATCTCCTCGGCGAGCTCCTCCGGCAGCGTCACGGTGTACTTCTTGGTTGCCATACCGCTCACCATACCGCCGTACGCCACGATCAGCCCGCCGCTCACTCCCCCTCCGCCAGCTCGCACCACACCGTCTTGCCCGACGCCCCCTGCTCCACGCCCCACCGCAGGGCCACCGCGTCGAGCAGGGCAAGGCCGCGCCCGGCCTCGTCGTCGCCCGTGGCGTGCACGAGCACCGGAAGGGCCCGTGTGTCGGGATCGGTGACCTCGATCCGGATCCGGCCACCGTCCACACGGGCCACCCTCACACGGACCGGCGTCCCCTCCCCCACGTGCCGGATCACGTTGGCGACGAGTTCCGTGACGCACAGCTGGACATCGGCGCAGGGTCCACCCAGGTGCAGACGTACGGCACGGCGGAGATCCGGGACGGCCTTCGGGGTGGCCGGAAGGTCCAGGTCGAGGCCTCCCCGCAGCACCGCCGCCAGCTTGCGCGCCGTCACGGTGTTGCAGTTGCCGAGCGCGACCAGGCCGACCGGGGGCGCGTACGTGCCCGCGAAGGTCGGCAGGTCGGCGCGGAGGGAGGGGAGGGTGATGCCGTGGGCGGCGAGGGCGGTGCGGAGGGCGGTCACGCAGTGGTCCACGTCGGCGGCGGGGGGCTGAGGGTCTTGCATAGGGAGGCGCCTTCCTGTGCGCTCTGTGACGAATCAGTCACACATTGACGCGAAGCTCGGTACCGTAAAAGGGCTTTCGACTGCGCAAGCGCAACTGGCAAACGGCGGTGATGAGTTGTGCCCCCACGTAAGGATCCCGACGCGTCGGCGAACGTCCCCTCCTTCTACGGCGCCGAGTTGCGCTACAAGAGGGAGCTGGCGGGTCTGACGCTCGAACAGTTGGCGGAAGGGAGCTTCCACGGCATCCCCTTTCTGAGCCAGATCGAGCGAGGTGAGCGGCGGATGCCCCTGGATCTCGCCCAGCACGTCGACAAGGCGCTGAAGACGGACGGGTTTTTCGAGCGGCGTTGTGAAGACGCTCGCAGGGCCCGGCAGTCGGGGCACGCGGAGTACTTCGCGGACGTGGCGGAGATGGAGCAGCACGCGGAGACGATCGAGGAGTGGGCGCCGATGCTCGTCCCCGGTCTGTTGCAGACGGCGCTCTACACGCGGGCGATCGTACGAGCGGCCATGCCCCGAGCCTCCGACGACGAGGTCGAGGAGAAGGTGGGCGCGCGGATGGGACGGGCCAAGCTGTTCACCTCGGAGAACCCACCCAAGTTCTGGGCGATCCTCGACGAGTCCTTGATCCGCCGTGCCGCTCTTCCTTCTGAGGAGATGGCGGAGCTGCTGGAGCACATCGCGGGGTTGATCAGGAGCACGCACTCGATTCTGCAGATCGTCCCGGAAACCTCCGCCGCTCATCCCTTCATGATGGGCATGACCAAGTTCATGACCTTCGCGGACGCCCCTCCTGTCGTGTACACCGAGAGTCTGCACAGCGGCCAACTCATCGACTATCCGGCGCTCGTGAAGCAGTACCGGGAGTCGTACGATCTGCTCAGGGCCGTCGCAATGCCGCCTGAGGCGTCCCTGGCGATGATCGAGGCTGCGGCAGAGGACTATCGACATGGCAAGCCACGAGATTGATCTGAGCGCCGCCCGCTGGCGCAAGAGCAGCTACAGCAATGGCACTGGCGGTGATTGCGTCGAGGTCGCCCCCAACCTCCCCACCACCGTCCCGGTCCGCGACTCGAAGCAGGCCGGCGAAGGCCCCGTACTCCTCTTCGAGGCCTCGACCTGGACCACCTTCCTCGCATCCGTGAAGCGCTGACCCGTACTCCGCCCTCTACGCCTTCCACCGAGTTATCCACAGGGGCGAGCGAGTGGGCGACTCCTCCGGAACAGTGGACGCGTGGAGCGAGCGGAGTTGAGGGCGCTGGTCGAGGGAGGCGTGTTGCTCACCTCGCAGGCGCTGGGGGCCGGGTGGTCTCGGGTTCCCCTCTTCCGAAGGCTGAACTCGGAGGGTTGGACCCGGGTCCGCAGTGGCGCCTGGGCCGAGCCGGGGTGATGGGTCGACCTGGCCGTACGGCTGAAGGCCGCCCAACTCCTCAGGCCGAGGCTGGTAGTGAGCCATCGTTCGGCAGCCGGCCTCTTGCAGATCGAGACCCTGGACGTACGTAGGGATGGCCGGGAGGCCCCCGGCCTCGAGTTCACCGACCCGGGACTCACCACCCGGCAGAGCCTCGCGGACGTACGAGTCCACCGGATCCCCCTCGCCGAAATCGACGTGGTGCGGTGCGGGGGACTGCGCGTCACGGACGTCCCCCGCACCGTCGCCGACCTCCTGCGCGCCGGGCCGCGGGACGGCGCCCTGGTAGCCATCGAGTCCGCGCTGGGCTACCGCACCGTCGCGGGCGTACGTCGCCCACCGCTCACCACCCCAGCCGCGCTGGCCCTCGCCCTCGAACCCCCTCTGCAGGGAGCCGCCCGTGCTCGGGACTGGCTCCACCTCGCCGACCGCCGCTCCGGCTCACCAGCGGAAACGGTCGCCCGCCTGCGCATGCTCGACGCCGGCCTGCGCCCCGAGTCCCAGGTCGAGCTCCGCGTCCCCGGCGGTGGCCGCCGATTCCTCGACTTCCTCTTCCGCCGGGAGGGAGTGGCGGTCGAGATCGAGGGTTACGCCTACCACGGCTCCCGCGAGGCCCACCGCCGGGACGTCTCCCGCTTCAACCAGGTCCTCCGCTGCCCCGAGGTACGCACCTTGCTCCGCTACACCGCCGAGGCCGTCTTCCACCACCCCGCGCAAATGATCCGCGAGATCCGCTCGGCCCTGAACCGTCGGGGGGAGTAATTGGCAGATCTGTTCCACCCACCAGGACCGCCGACCTGGGCTTTTCCCCTCTCGGGGTGGAACAGATCTGCCAATTACCGGGCCATGACCAGCCGGGACCGGTGTGGGTCACTCGTCGGTGACCTCCCACGGCTTCCGCCGTGGGAGGTCACCCCCGCAAGGAGCCCTCAGGGCTCGAGATTCGTCTTCTGAACCAGCTCTCCTGCGGCAGGCCGCGTGATCCTGAATTGGTCCTGGTAGGTATTAGTACCCCCACCAGGACCGCAGGTCACGGTGGCCGTGGCCCTCTGATTCACGCCCTTGGGGATATTTTCGAAGATGACGGCGTACAGGCCCGTCCTGGCTACACCCGCATTTGCGTCCGTCTTGATGGCTTCCGCGCCCGAGCTTATTTCCACCTTCGTGGGGGCGTTTGTACTTGGACAGTCCGCGACCTGCCCCCAGACCACGACCTTGCCACTTTGCGGATCGGCCGCTGCCTGGTTCGCAGCCGAGAGCGAGGTCACGGCTGTCAGAGGGAGTACCACTGTGACGGCGAGAATTGCGATGCGACTGCGCATGACTTTCTCCTAGCTTGTCGGCTCGCGCTGCGAATGCCGCGAATAGAGTTCCCGCGACTGTCAAGGCGCAGCATTTCCGGGAATCCGATTCGCTGTTCGCTGTTCCGACTGATCCGGGTGAAGTTTTCCTCTACCAAGGTCTGACCTCAGCCCGTGATGGTCAAGGGCAACAACTACCCACGCGTGGCGGGGTAGAACTACCCACGGCAAACTCACGGCAACCGCGTACGACGGCTCTATCCCCGGTCGACGAGCCCGTATTCGATCGCGAGTCGAGTAAGGTCGGAGCGGCGCCGGTATCCTGTTTTCTCGCCGATTCGGTCGAGATGTGACTGCACAGTGTGCTTACTGATGCACAGCTTGTCGGCGATTTCCTTGTCCGTCGCACCCTTGACGACAAGCCTCAGGATGTCCTGCTCCCGATCCGTGAAGTTCGGGGATTTTTCCAGTAGATGTCCGGCGGGCGCCGACACATAACTGCGACCCGAGCCCACGACCCGAATCGCCGTCAGCAGTTCGTCCCCCTCGGCCTGTCGGCTGAGATATCCACCGGCTCCCGCCCGGATCATCTGAGCCGCGTCGATCTGCGCACAGGACGACGCGACGATGACGGCATGCCCCCGCTTCCGCAACTCCGCCACGGTCGCGGCGAGCCTCGGGGGCGACTGCTGCAGGTCCATCAGGACCACGTCGGCGCCATGCAGGCTGCCGTCCGCGGCCTGGAGCGACGACGCCGTGACGACCAGGCGGAGGTCGGGAGCGGTGGAGACCAGTTGTGAAACACCGTGCCGGAAGAGGGGACAGTCCCCGATGACCGCGATACGCATGAATCCGGTACTCACAGGCCCCGACCGGCGCATGGCAGAGCGGAGAACCGGGCACATCTGTCCGGCTCGGGCATGACCGTGGCCATCGCCTCACCGCAACCGTTCATGGACATCTCCGATCTCGCGCACCTCCCACGCCCTTGAGGCAGCGGGGGAGGCGTGCCGGGCGTCGCGACGGGGCGAACGTTGCCCGCCGGGGCACTAGTTCTCAGCCTCGGCGGGATCGGAGAGTCCAGCGCGCCGGGTTAGCCCGTCCGAGGTGCCGCCCACTGGGCTGACGGGCTGAGTCCGGAGACATTCCGAGGGCGCGATGTCACGCTGCGTGAGTTCCTGTTCCGTTCCTGTTCGCGGCGGATCTCCGGTCCTGTTCGCGGCGGATCTCCGCCGGATCGCAGCCCACACGTGCATCCGCACGGACAGACACCCTCACTGATCACCCCAATGAGTGACGACTCGCCCGCCCCCGCAACTCCCCCTTCACCACCTTCCCACTCGCGTTCCGAGGCAGCTCCCCCACGAACTCCACCGCCCTCGGCACCTTGTAGTTCGCCATCTCCCGTCGTGCCCAGGCGATCAGGTCGTCCCCGGTCAGCACCGACCCCGCCCGCCGGACGACGTACGCCTTGCCGACCTCACCCAGTCGCGGATCCGGTACGCCGATCACCGCCACGTCCGCGACATCCGGATGCAGGCCCAGGGCCTGCTCTATCTCCGCCGGGTACGCGTTGAAGCCGCCGACGATGAACATGTCCTTCAGGCGGTCCGTGATGCGCAGATTGCCGTCGGCGTCCAGCACGCCGACATCCCCCGTCCGCAGCCAGCCGCCGTCCTCCAGCACCTCCGCCGTCGCCGCCTCGTCCTCGTAGTACCCCCGCATGACATTGAAGCCGCGGACCAGGACCTCGCCGGCGACGCCGGCCGCCACCGGCCTGCCCCCCGCGTCCACCACCTGGACCTCCGTGCCGGGTATCGCCCGGCCCGACGTCGATGCGATCACCGACGGGTCGTCGCCGCGGCGGCACATCGTGACGATGCCGGTCGCCTCCGACAGGCCGTAGGCCGTCAGGACCGTGTCCACGCCCAGCTCGGCCCTCAGCCGTTCCACCAGGCTCAGGGGGACCACCGCCGCCCCCGTCACCACCAGCCTCAACGCCGAGAGGTCGTGTGCGTCGCGAGCCGGATGATCCAGCAGCGACTGGTGGAGTGTCGGCGGGCCCGGGAGGACCGACACCCGCTCCGCCGCTATGTTCGCCAGCACGGTGTCCACGTTGAACACCGGCTGCGGGATCATCGTCGCGCCCCGCATCAGGCAGGCCACGACCCCCGCCTTGTAGCCGAACGTGTGGAAGAAGGGGTTCACGATCAGGTAGCGGTCCCCGCGGCGCAGCCCCGCCAGGTCGGTCCAGATCTCGTACGCGCGCAGTGTCTGTGCGTGGGTGATCACCGCGCCCTTGGGGCGGCCCGTCGTACCCGACGTGTAGACGATGTCCGACGGAAGGGACGGGGCGAGCGCCGATACCCGTGCCCGTACCTCCGCCTCCGCCACCCCGTCCCCGCTCGCCAGGAAGTCCTTCCAGGTGCGGAAGTCCGCCGGGGCGTCGTCCGAGAGGACCACCACCTGTTCCAGCGCCGGCAACCCCGGCAGCGGTCCCGGACCGCCGGGCCCCTCCCCCGCCGCCCTCCGCAGCGACGCCACGTACGACGTACCCAGGAAGGTGCCCGTCACGAAGAGCAGACGGGCACCGCTCCGCCGCAGCACGTCCGCCGCCTCCGCCCCCTTGAAGCGCGTGTTCAGCGGGACCAGTACCGCGCCCGCCGACACCGCGCCCAGCGCCGAGACGATCCAGTCGAGGGTGTTCGGGGCCCAGATCGCGACCCGGTCGCCCACCGCCACGCCGTTCGCGACGCACGCCGCCGCCGCGCGTTCCACCCGGGTGCCCAGTTCGCCGTAGGAGATCCGGGTACGGCCCTCCACCACCGCCTCGACGTCCGCGTACCGTTCGGCCGCCGACCGGACCAGCCCGGGGATGGTTCCCCACTCCAAGTCACCGCGCACAGCAGGCCTCCAGTCCAGTCCCCACTCACTAGCCGACTACTAGCCGACTACTACCTGACTACTAGCTGACTATCCGTCAGATTAGCTGTAGCCTGACGGTCTGTCAGCCGCCCAGCGAGCGTGCGGAGGTAACGCCCAGCATGGCCGGAGCAGCAGGAACCATGGCCGGAGCAGCAGGAGCAGTAGGACCGGCAGGAATCAAAGACGCCACCGCCATCGTCGGCATCGGTCAGACCCCCTTCGCCAAGCGCCTCCCCGAGGACGAGAAGACCCTCGCCTGCCGTGCCGTCCTCGCCGCCCTCGACGACGCCGGGATCGCGCCCGGCGAGGTCGACGCCCTCGCCTCGTACACGATGGAGGAGACCGACGAGGTCGAGCTCGCGAAAGCCGTCGGCTTCGGTGACCTCACCTTCTTCAGCAAGATCGGGTACGGCGGCGGCGGTTCCTGCGCGACCGTCGCCCACCTCGCCGCCGCCATCGCCACGGGGCAGGCCACCGTCGGCGTCGCCTGGCGGTCGCGCAAGCGGGGGTCCGGGCCCCGGCCTTGGCGCAACACCGCCGTCCAACTGCCCACGCCCGCCCAGTGGACCCGGCCCTTCGGTCTCCTCCGGCCCGTCGACGAGATCGCCGTGCTCGCCCGCCGGTACATGCACGAGTACGGCGCCACCCGCGACCACCTCTTCAACGTCGCCCTCGCCTGCCGTAACCGCGCGAACCAGAACCCCGCCGCGATCATGTACGAACGGCCCCTGACCCGCGAGATGTACATGACCTCCCGCTGGATCAGCGAGCCCCTCTGCCTCTTCGACAACTGCCTGGAGACGGACGGGGCGTTGGCCTGCGTCATCGTCAGCAGGGAGCGTGCGCGGGACTGCCGGCACAGACCCGTCCACGTCCACTCCGCCGCCCAAGGGCTGCCCGCGCAGCACCACGGCATGGTCAACTACTGGAACGACGACCCGCTCACCGGCCCCGCCTGGACCGCCGCCCGACACCTCTGGAAACACGCCGACTTCACGCCCCAGGACGTCGATGTCGCCCAGATCTACGACGCGTTCACCCCTCTCGTACCGCTCTCCCTCGAGGGCTACGGCTTCTGCGGGCGGGGGGAAGGCGGGGCCTTCACGGAGGGGGGTGCGCTGGAGATCGGCGGACGGCTGCCGCTCAACACCGGGGGCGGCGGGCTCAGCGAGGCGTACGTGCACGGCTTCAACCTCATCAACGAAGGTGTCAAGCAGCTCCGGGGGACGAGTACGGCCCAAGTGCCGGGCGCCGCCACCTGCCTGGTCACCGCCGGTGAAGGCGTCCCTACCTCCGCCCTGCTGCTGCGGAATTGAAGTAGCCCATGTAGCTGAAGGAGCTGAGAGAGCCGAAGAAGCTGAGCTGAAGGAGCTGCCCATGCTGACCCCCGTCATCGACCCCGACGGCGCCCCCTTCTGGCAGTACGCCGCCCAGGGCGAGCTGCGCGTCCAGAGGTGCGCCGACTGCCTTGAGCTCCGGTTCCCGCCCCGGCCCTGCTGCCCGCACTGCCAGTCCTTCGCGAGCGAGTGGCGCCGGGTGTCCGGGCAGGGGCGGATCTGGTCGTACGTCGTTCCCCACCCGCCCCTCCTGCCCGAGTACGCGGAGCAGGCCCCGTACAACGTCATCGTCGTCGAGCTCGCCGAGGCCCCGCGCATACGGATGGTCGGCAACCTGGTCAGCGAGGCCGGAGCGCCGCTCAACTCCCGTGATCCGCGGAGCATTCGCATCGGCGCGAAGGTGCACGTCGTGTTCGAGCGGACGGCCCACCTCCCCCAGTGGATCCTGGAGCACCCGTGACCGTACGCCTCACCACCGACAAGGACACCGGCGTCGCCGTCGTCACCCTCGACCGGCCGGGCAAGCTCCATGCCATCGACCTCGCCATGGCCGGAGAACTACAGGAGGTGTGGCGGGGGCTGCGGTTCGACGATGCCGTACGGGCCATCGTGCTCACGGGTGCCGGCGAGCGGGCCTTCTGCACCGGGCTCGACCGGGACGCCGTCGTGCCGCAGCCGAACTCGCCGTACATGCAGGACGATCCCCTGCTGCGGATCGGGCCGAAGGCGAACGACCTGTGGAAGCCGGTCGTCGCCGCCGTGGAGGGGTTGGCCTGTGGGGGCGCCTTCTATCTGCTCGGGGAGTGCGAGTTCGTCGTCGCCGCGGCCGACGCCGCCTTCTTCGACCCGCACACCACCTACGGCATGGTCAGCGCGTACGAGTCGATGCTCATGACGCAGCGGATGCCGTACGGGGAGGTCGCGCGGATGATGCTGATGGGGACGGCGGAGCGGATCTCCGCCCGGCGGGCGTACGAGGTCGGGCTGGTGTCCGAAGTCGCCGAGGCGGGTGGGGCGTTGGACGCGGCGGTCGCCTGCGCCGGCGTCATCGCCGGGTATCCGGCCGAGGGCGTGCAGGGGACCGTCCGTGCGCTGTGGGCGGCGAGGGAGGCGGCACTGGCGCAGGGGTTCGCGCAGGCGCCGCACCTCATCGCGCTGGGCAACCTGCCCGCCGACCGCCAGGCGGAGCTGTTCGCCGCCCGGCGACGCGACGGGTTCATGGTGCGGTGACCGGGCGTAACGCCTGGGATGCCGTACGCGCCCCGCCGCCGGACAGCACACCTCAGGGGTCCTTGCACTAGGCCCGCCCGGGTCGCGCGCTCATAGTGCAAGGACCCCTAACTAATCAGAATCGGGGCAGCACACAGGCACTGAGGGGGATATCACCACCCCGCCTCGCCTGTACGGGCGTGGTGACCTGTGCAAAAACACGGCGCCCGGGGCAACGGGGAGCCCCGGCCCCGCACTGCCCGCCAACCGGAGGCGTAGACCGCGATCTGACAGCCTTTCGCGCCCCGCCCCCCCCAAAAAAAAGGAGACCCAGGGCCAGGGCGAGAGCACGGGAGAGCGCCGCACAGCCCGTATTGACGCGGTGGTTAGCCGATCGGCTGGTCGTTACAGAACGTCTGATCCGGGATCAGGCTCGCCGCCCACTGCCTGTTCTTCCCTGATCGTCTCCGCCGGGATCGGGGCGTTGCCCCGGTACTGGATCGCCTGCAGGGCCAGGTCACGCCCTCGCAGAACTGCTCGGGCCAGTCCCGCAGGCGACGTCCACCTGCGGTCTGAGGTGGCGCATTCGATGCTGCCGCGGCTCTCGGATTTGCCGAGTAGGACCGCTCGGTGCACTCTGAGCAGAGGAGCCGAAAGGGATGCGTCGACAGTAGCGGTTTGATCCGCTCTGGTCCATAATCCGACGGAACCAACGGGAGTTTCTCGCGCCTGGAGGCCTTCAACCTTCACAGAGATACGGCCTCCTGAGTTGCGCCAGCGTTGCCATGCCCCCGTGCACGCACGAATACAGGAAGCTGCGGAATGCTGCAGCTGAGAGGTATCAGTCGCGCATTCGAGTAAGAGATTCGGGTGCCGATCATCGTGTCTAGCTCCATCAAAGACCGATGGCAACGGCGGAACCGGTCTTGCGGTCATGTGGTCGGATGCGGAGTGACAACCGGCGACGCGGCCTTCGGCGCCGCCTCCGCCACGTTTCCGCAGTGGCTGTGCAGCCGGTGCTTTCGTGCGAGCCGGCCGCGTGTTGTGCAGGCGTGTCGGCGGCGAGCCGAGGTGTTTTCTCCGCTGATTCGTCGGCGTGCCTTGTCCCGCCGTCAATAGGTACTGCCACCAGTCAGGAAAGCCGAAACAGCACCGGAGAGGACGGATTCATGAGCGCTCCTCGATCCCGGACAGCCCGAAGAGGCGGCCGTACGCTTGCCCTGCTGTGTGCCGCGCTCGGTCTGGTCATAACGTCGAGTGCCCTCGCCGGGCCCCCGGGGGAAATCCCCAACGAGCGGGCGAGGGCCCGCGGTTGCCGTACCGGCGGCCCAAGCTGGGGCGGCCAGCAGCTCAACATGGTGAAGCCGCAGTGGGTAAGCAACGATCCTCGCGACACAATCGCGGGGCCACCGGGGACACTTCCCGAGCTCGGGAACGCCGGGCGGCCCGAAGCGGTCGAAGGCAAGGTCCTGCTGAGCAAGGTCACCAGCGAGGACTGGCCGTTCAGCCACAACAGCCACGACTGGATCTGGTATATGGCGATCGACGCGCCGTACTACCACCGGATGGTCAGCAACGGGAACGAGAAGATCGTCGACCTGGTACGGGACCACCGCTACACCGACCGCCCACGTGCCATGGAAATGGAATGGGAGACCGCCTACTTCCCGATGACGTACTTCCCCACCAAGGGCGACCGCGCCTGGATGATGGGACGGCACGTCTTCGACTGCGGCCACCGTCCCTACCGCACGGAGATACACCCGCCCAAAGCGGTCGCCTTCACCCGTGCGGAGCCGAGGATCACGGTCGGGCGCGACCAGGCGCCCTCGCTCACCAACGTCACGCGCTTTTGGGCGCACGGCCGCGGCGGCTACTACAACGCCCCCGTCGCCAACCGTGACTACGAGTTCGACATTCCGCTGCCGCCCCGGCCCTCGCCCACAGCCAGGCCGATCGCCTTCACCCCCCACCGGGAAGGCACGATGGCCGGGAGAGGGCGGCCCGTGCTCACCCCGACCCCGGCCGACAACCCCACCAGAGTCCACGTGCGCATCCCGATGAACGCGGGCAGGACCGCCCCCTCCCACACCTACGGCGCGACGATCGTCACCGGATGGCGGGAGACACAGCTCACGCGGGGCTACCGAAAACTGCGCGTCACGTTCGACTCGATCCGGGTCCTGCGCGACCATGACCCCATAGCCTCCGGGGAATGGGAGCTGTACCTGCAGGCCGGCCCACGCTGGCTGCGGCCGAATGCCGCTAGCAGCAGAGCCCTCAGGGACGTCGACAACGGCCAGACCGTGCAGCTGCCGAACATGACGGCTGAGTTCTTCGTCCCCGACAACGGCAGCCTCCACCTCCAGAGCAGCGGCTGGGAGTCGGACTGGATCGACGGGAAGTTCGGCGTCAAACGCGATCCCGCGAAGGTGAGCGGAAGCCTTTTGGACAACAACGACGTCATCGGGCTATTCGCCAGGACGTTCACCGCCCGGGACGCGTTCGGCGTCGGGTCCACACACGTCACCAGGTCCACGTCCAACGACTTCGAGGTCCGCTACCGCATCCAGGAGGTGGCGAGGTACCCGGCCGGGGCGAGAGTCACCGACCCCGGCAAGACGCCGCCACCACCGCCGAGCCCCAAGCCCCCAGGCCCGCCGCCCTACAAGTGCGAGCAAGTCCCCCGACTGTGCCTCGAATAGCCCGCTCCGGTACGCCTACTGACGGCCCCCGCCGAACGCAACGCGGGGGCCGTCCCGTCCTCTGCGCCGCAGGCAGCAGAATCCGCATCCCGGTCGGTCGTGGAGGTCGGCGTGACCAGCACGGCCAGAAGGAGCCCGAGGTGTCGGTAAGCGGGTGGCGCTTGCGTCCGTTGATCTTCTTCCCGGCGTCAAAGCCCCGCGAGGCGGAGGTGACGGTGGCGTCCGCCTTCACCTGTTAGTACTGCAACGGTGCTTGCCGTGACTGCTGGCCATCGCTCGTTGGTGTGGTTATGGGTGGGGACCATGCTGGTGTCAGGTTGTGGGCGGGTGAACTGGACGCTCTGCATGAGCGGTTCGTGCACAGGTTCAACCGGGAGGAGCCGCGTCAGTCGGCGCTGGCTTACATGCGGCGGGTTCTGGCCCGCCGCAGCGTCAGCCGGCCCGAAGAGATCTCCTACTACATCGCCTACTGCCCCGCCGACACGACCCTGGACGAGCTGATCCGCATCGCGGGCAGCCGGTGGGCTGTCGAGGAATGCTTCCAGACTGCGAAGCAGGAATGCGGCCTGAACGACTACCAGGTCCGCCGCTACCCCGGCTGGCACCGCCACATGACCCTGGCCATGGCTGCTCACGCCTGCCTGACCGTCCTGCGGGCGCGGGAGCTGGACACGGAGAAAGCAGAAACGGATCCTCCCAGCTCATCCACCTCAGCCTCGCCGAGATCCGACGCCTGATCACCCGCCTCACGGACCGCCGTCCGACCCCGGTCGACGACGTTCTGCACTGGTCGCACTGGCGACGACGACGCCAGCACCAAGCCCGCATCAACCACTACAAACGACGCGGACACAGTCCCTGAAACTGCCCAGCAATCAGAACAAGCACCGTTGCAGTACTCAAGCCGTGCGCGCCGTCCCCGTCCCCTTCTCCGCGTCCAGCGCGTACACGCACCGGTCCTTGCTGCACGCGTACACCACCCCGTCCTTCACGACCGGGGAGCCGGTGATCTCGCCGCCCGTCGCCAGCTTCCAGCGGAGGCGGCCGTCGTCGGCCTTGAGCGTGTACAGCAGGTGGTCGGTCGAGCCGAAATGGATACGGCCCTCCGCCACCGCAGGCGCGCCCACGATGTCGCCGCCCGCCTGGAAGCGCCACTTCGGGGTGCCGGTGACGGCGTCCAGGGTGTACAGCCCCTTGCCGCTGCCCACGTGCACATGCCCCGCGGCCACCAGCACCGGTTCGATGGACGCCCGGGCCTCGGTCGCGATGCGCCAGCGGTCGCGGCCGTCGGTGGCGTCGAGGGCGTAGACCGTGCCGAGGTAGTCGGTCAGGTAGATGCCGCCGCCGGCGACCGCCGGGCCCGGTACGAAGGTCGGCGCGCAGAGGAAGACCGCCGGCGCCTCGAAGTGCCAGCGCACCCGGCCGCCGGCGGCCTCCAGGGCGAGGACACGGGTGCCGGCGGAGACGTACACGTATCCGTCGTGGGCCGGCGCCACCCGCACCGGTACCCCGCCGCAGGAGGCGGCGTCGCCGATCGGGTACGACCAGCGCTCGTCGCCCGTGCGGGCGTCCAGGGCGCGCAGCCGGGCGTCCTGCCAGAGGTACACCGTGCCCTCGTGCAGCGTCGGTCCGGCTTCCGGGGACTCGAAGTCGGTCTGGCAGCCGGTGATCTCCCACAGCTTGTGGCCGCTGGAGGCCTCCCAGGCCTGGACGCCGCCACCGCGCGTGCCGGTGATCACGGTGCCGCGGTCGGCCTTCAGGGAGTACACCCAGGCGTCCGTCGACAGCCGCCACAGGTCGGCGCCCTCACGGGCGTCGAGGGCGAACAGGGTGGGTCCGTCGGAGGCGTGGATACGGCCGTCCGCGACCGCCATCGACCAGGCCACGTCCCGCGTCTTGAAGCGGCGCCGGCCGGTGGCCACGTCGAGCGCGTGGACCTCGAAGGAGGTCACGTAGACGAGGTCGCCGGCGACGGAGGGGGTGCCCCAGACGTCGTTCGACATGCGGAAACGCCACGGGCGCCAGCCCGACGCGGTTTCCGGGGGCGGGGGAGGCGCCGACGGTACGGCGGGGTCGGCGCCGTTGACGCCGGGGCGGGGCTTGGACCAGGAGGCGACCAGGCCGGCCTCCGGAGGGGGCGCCTTGACGGCG
>NZ_NTGE01000209.1 GCF_002291145.1 Streptomyces sp. SA15 | reverse complement strand
ACACAACGTCCGCTGTTCCTCGTCGGTTCCGCGGCCGGCGCGGCACCTTTCGCGCCCGGCCGACTGCGCCCCCGGCCGCCGTTGGGTGGGCCGGGCCTCCCCACGTGGTGCGTGTCGCGGGCGGGCGGCCCACGGGCGGCTCTGCTCGGGTGAATCCGGCCGGGCCTGGCGTCCGAAGCCCGCCTGCACGGAAGCACTCCCAAGGTGAACGGTGCGCGTGCTTCCGAGGGTGAGGGTGCGGAGCGGACAGGACGAGGCCTGCCTCGGCGGCTGGGGCGCGGGATCCGTGGGGGGTTCGGTGTCCGCCACTTGCTCCACCGGCGCAGGCTGATGCGGCAGGGCTACGACCGGGCGAGGACCTGGCGGGTCCGCAAGAGTGCCGGGTACGTGTCGCTGCTGGTCCTGACGTTCCTGGGCGCGCTGCTCCTTCTGTTCCTGGCCGTTACGGCCGTCGTCGCGATGGCGCGGGAGAAGGGCTTCGATTCGCCCGTCAAGTGGGTCGACACGCAGTGCGGCAAGAGCGCTTTCGGCTGCGAAGTCCTGAAGTCCCTGTTCATGCCGTTCCTCACCCTCGCCCTGGCCACCATCGCCTACCTCTTCTTCCGGTTCAGCCACGTACGCAGGGCCTATCTGAGGAAGGCACGGCAGGCCCCCCACGAGCTCGTGGAGACCGCCGGCGGCATCTTCGGCAAGGTCGTCGGCCGCGACCAGCTCTGCTCCGTCCTCATGGAGGACCTGCGCGACCGCCGCTTCCGCCGTACGCACGTCGTGGTCGGCGGTGTCGGCACCGGCAAGACCGCCCTGATGGTGCTGCTGACACAGCGGCTCGCGCAGCGCGGCGCGGTGCCCGTGCCGCTGCCGCTGCGCGCCGCCGAAAGCGACCTGGACTTCCACGCGCTGGCCTTCGAACGGTTCTGCCGGGAGGTGCAGGGCCACATCCGGTCCAGCGCCGAGGCGGAGAAGGTGTGGCGGCGGCTGTGCCAGCAGGGGCGGATCGTGGTCCTGGCGGACGGCCTGGAGGAGGCGCTGACCGCGCAGGACCTGGCGGAGGAGCGCGACACCATCATCAGGCTGGCCATCCGCCGGGCCAACGACGAGGGCCTGCCGCTGGTCATCACCTCCCGGCCGCACGACTCGTTGCGGGGCGTGGAGGCCTCCGTCACCGAGTTGGAGCCGCTGAGCGAGGAGGCCGCCCTGGGGTACATCTCCTCCGGCGGCCTCTGGGAGGACCGGCAGCGGCTGGACTGGATCGTCGAGAAGGCCGCCATCGCGGAGGCCCCCACCTATCTCCAGATCGCCGCCGAACTGCACGACCAGGGCCTCCTGGAACGCGCCCTCACCGGGCCCGCCGAGGAGGAGGCCGTCGAGACGCGCGGCGGCGACCGGGCGGCCCTCAGGTTCCATCTGCTCGACACCTGGATCAGCGCCCTCATCAGCGGCCGGTTCCAGCCCCAGTTGCCGCTCGCCCAGGAGGAGCGCCGCGCGACCATCCACTACCTGTCGGCGCTGGCATGCACGGGACTCGCCCTGGACACCTCGGAGGTACGGTTCTGCGACGTCGTCGACGAGCAGGGCCCGGCACGGTCCCGTTACCCGGAGATCGTCCGGGAACTGGCCCGCAGGGTGCAGGACAGCCGGATCGACCTCCGGCTCGCCGCCCACTGGGGCGCACGGATGGGGCTGGTCGAACTCGCCGGGGACCGTGTCCGCTTCCAGCACAGCGTGATCCAGGCCCACCTGGGGGCCCGCTTCCTGAACGCGGTGATCCATCCGGACATCCCAGAGCAACCGAGGGAGGGCTCCTACTTCCCGGCGGCGCTGGAGAAGCCGGGGCGGGAATTGCTGATCGCCATGGTGCTGTACTCCCGTACGCCTGAGGGCGCGTGCGTCCATGAGGAGCCGGGCGCGGCGGGAACGGGAGGCGAGGCGGACTCCGACGGTGAGCCGTGGTGCCCGGTGAGCACCGCGCGGGACCTGCTGGTGAACGCCGCCTGCCGGGCGCACACCGTCACGGGTGCCAACGACGAGGAGAGGCAAGGGGTCATGCCCCTCTTCGGCCGCACGCTGCACAGCAAGGCCCTGCAGCTGTATGCGGCGGCCCTGGACATCGACAGCGTCGACGCCGAGCCGCAGCAGCACCTGATCGCCATGCGGTTGTGCACGTCCTGGCCGGATCTGCGGGCACGCGATCCGCACACCCTGCGGACCGCGAAAGCCCTGCTCGTGGCCCGGTTCGGCGAGGCCATGCGGGGGGTGGCCGGCAGACGGACCCTCAAGCCCGCGTATCTGGAACTGTTCGAGATCGCGCGTCTGGAGCCCTCGTACCCGATCCGGCTGGCCATCGCCCAGGAGGTCGGCGCCGGCGGGGACCTGGCCTTCGCCGCGCTCCAGCCGCGGTTGCGCGGGCCCCAGGTCGTCACGGAGCAGTGGGTGGCGCGCGAGCCTGACTGGAGGGAGAAGCTGTGGGGAGAGCAGCAGCCGGACTCCGTGGGAGAGGAACAGACCAGGCGGCTACGGCGCGGTGAGGGCGACGTGGCCCGCCTGAAGAGGGAGTTGCGGGAACGGGAGCAGCGGCGTCGGGAGGATCACCGGCGGGAGCGCGAGGAACGCGAGGTGGAGGAGCAGGCGTGGCGGGAGAACACCATGTGCGCATGGCTGGTCCCGCTGCTCGTCGGCTCGGTGACCACCCATCGGCACCAGGACACCCCGTACGAGTTCCTCGAGAGCTGGGTGCGACGCGTGGGCGTGTCCCCGGACGCCGCGGACACGCCTGCCCTTGACCTCAGCCTGGAGGTGGCGCTGGCTCAGGGCTTCAAGTACGCGGCGAACCGCCGCCACCGCCACCCGCACGCCCGGCCCGAGGCCCGGGAGCATCTGAGCGAGCTGACCTGGGACATGCTGAAGCGGACCCGGTTCTGGTTCACGCGCCTGACGCTGCTGCACGCGCTGACGCTGTGGGAGCTACCGGACGGGGTGACCGTGACGACTCCCTCCGGCGGACGCGGGTCCGATCCCGCGGAACAGGTCCGTCAGTGGCTCGCCCAGCCGGGCGCCGAGCCGGAGCATCCGTTCGTGACGGCGGCCGCGGAACTGTGTGTCTGGGCCATGGAGACCCGGCGGCCCGAACGGTTCCTGTGGATCGACGAGTCCGGTGTCGCCACCCATGTCGGCTCCCAGACCGGCCAGGGCGAGGTGCGCAAGCACAACCTGTGGATCCCGCCCTCCACGGGCTGGAGCGCCCTGCACCCGCGCGCTCAGCAACTACTCGCCGACGTACTGCTGTTGCTCAACCTCGCCGAACGGGGCGACTGGCCGAAGGACCGTCTCCGGCGGCTCCGGCACACCGCCCGGCCGGATCTGCCGCCCTGTCTCACCCTGGACCGCTCCCCGCTCGACCCGGGCCGCACCGAGGCCCGCACGGCGGCCTCCCAGGCGGGCTCCAACTGCCGCGACGACTGCGCCTTCGAACTGTGCCCCTACCCGCCCCAGGGCCTCGACGGCCACCGCGTGGAATTCAGCGAGGCCTTCTGCCGCGCCCAGTCCACGCTCCTGTCCCGCTCCCGTTCGCCGCTGCGTCCCCAGGCGCCCTGGCAACGCCGTGCCGACCTCACCGACCTCCGCACGTTCTGGGAACACATGGGGCGTCGCGCCCAGCACAACGCCCGGCCGCGATGAGCGGAACGAGCGCGGGCCCGCCAGACCGCGTAGCCCGCGGCCCTTCGACCTTCAAGCCGCCGACGCCTACACCCACGCCAACGCCCCCCACCGAAGCCGCCTCCGCCCGCGAGCAAGCGGAACGGCTGAGCCAACACCCCCGCCCTGCACACGCCCGCACCACGGGCCGGCAACCACCTCCAGCCACCCTTCCGCTCACCCCTCCGGCAAAACCCCCGCCCGAAACGGCTCCACCCCCACCACCCTGCGCACTCGCACCGGCTCGATCAGCAGCATCACCCGCCGCTCCCCGGGCAGCAGCCACGGGTACCGGTCCTCGCCGATGTACTTCCGCGTGAGCCGGTCCATGGAGCGGTCCGCCTCCTCGCCCTCCACGAAGCGGACGACCCGCCCCCGGATCTCCACCCGGTCGTAGGGGTTGTCGGGGGCGTGGTGAGAGAGGGAAACGTTCGGATTGCGCCGCAGGTTCTCCTCCTTCACGCGCCCGATCGCCGTGTTGACCATGACGTACTCACCTTCGAGGTCCGCCCACATGGGCGAGACCTGCGGCATCCCGTCCGGGCCGACCGTCGCGAGGTGCCAGAAGTTCGGCGCCAGCAGCCGCTCGCGAATATGCCCCTCTACCTTGCCATTCACCGAGTACACGAAGATCACGTTCCTTTCCCGCCGCCTTCGGGGCGGCCCCGCGCCATCCTCACCACCCCCGCCGCATCACCGACAGACGATCTTCAGCCACCCCGAACGGACGGCCGGAACCGTACATTCCTACAATGTGTGATCCTGGCCGAACAGACCGTAGTCACCGCACCGTCGCGGCCCTACCTTGTGGCCCGTGCGCCGACCCCCAGCCCAGCCGAATCCGCCCAGCCCGCCGCCGTCTCCCCCGTTCGACGCCCCCGCCGCCCGCAGACTCCGTACCGCCCTGAGCATGGGACCTGAACACGTCGCCTACGGCATGCGGGCCTCGTACGGACTCCCCCACGTCACCCCGGACCTCGTCATCGCCTGGGAACGCGGGACCACCGCCCCGACCGGCTCCGAACTCATCGCCCTCGCGGGCGTGTTGTGGTGCTCCCCAGGTGAACTCATCGGCAGACCCCGGACGTTGCGCGAGCACCGCATCTCGCACGGGCTCGCGCCGGACGACGTCGCCCGTGCCGTCGGTCTCGAACTCCTCGCCTACCTCAGCATGGAGGAGAACGAGGAGTGGCGCGGCACCGACCGCCAGTCGTCCGCGCTGGCGGAGCTGCTCGACCTCTCGCTCCCGGACTTCATCACCGTGACAGGGCGCGACCGGAAGCTGGCCGAGTCCCTGTGCAGTGCCGTGACCACGCGGTGGCAGGCCTACGTCCGTCCCGTCGCGAAGCTGGTACCCCTGGACCGGCGTCTCCTGGAGGTCGCACTCCAGGAGCTGCACCGGCAGTACCAGGGGCAGATGGTCGCCACCCTGAGCTGGGGCGGCGGCAGCAGCGGCGCCGGTGACACCGGTCAGGACTTCCTCGACCGGATCGTCGAGCACTTCTGGACGACGCTCCAGAGCAACACCGGCCAGAACACGTAGAAGGCATGGGAGGCCTAAAAGACCGACTCCGCCTCGTCCATACGATCCTTGGGCACCGTCTTCAACTCGGTCACCGCCTCCGCCAGCGGCACCATCAGCACGTCGGTGCCACGCAGCGCGGTCATCCGGCCGAACTCGCCCCGGTGCGCGGCCTCCACCGCGTGCCAGCCGAAGCGGGTGGCGAGCACCCGGTCGTACGCGGTCGGTACGCCGCCGCGCTGGACGTGGCCGAGGATGACCGGCTTGGCCTCCTTGCCGAGCCGGCGCTCCAGCTCGAACGCCAGCGCCGTACCGATGCCCTGGAAGCGCTCGTGGCCGAACTGGTCGATCTCGCCCTTGCCGTAGTCCATGGTGCCCTCGGCGGGGTGCGCGCCTTCGGCGACGCAGATCACCGCGAACTTCTTGCCGCGTGCGAAGCGCTCCTCGACCATCTTGACCAGGTCGGCGGGGTCGAAGGGGCGCTCGGGCAGGCAGATGCCGTGCGCGCCGGCGGCCATGCCGGACTCCAGGGCGATCCAGCCCGCGTGCCGGCCCATGACCTCGACGACCATCACCCGCTGGTGGGACTCGGCGGTGGTCTTCAGACGGTCCATCGCCTCCGTGGCGACGCCCACCGCCGTGTCGAAGCCGAAGGTGCGGTCGGTGGAGGAGATGTCGTTGTCGATGGTCTTCGGGACGCCGACCACCGGCAGACCCGCGTCGGACAGCATCCGCGCCGCCGTCAGCGTGCCCTCGCCGCCGATCGGGATCAGCGCGTCGATGCCGAAGTCGGTGACGATGTCGGCCGCGTTCTCGCAGGCCTCGCGCAGGCGGTCGCGTTCCAGGCGGGAGGAGCCGAGGATGGTGCCGCCGCGGGCCAGGATGCCGCTGACGGCGTTCAGGTCGAGGCTGCGGTAGCGGCCGTCCAGCAGGCCCGCGTACCCGTCCTCGAAACCGATGACCTCGTCGCCGTAGTTGTCGACCGCGCGGTGCACGACCGACCGGATCACGGCGTTCAGGCCGGGGCAGTCGCCGCCTGCGGTGAGAACTCCGATACGCATCGTGCTGTATCTCCTGCTCGCTGTTGATACCGGTGAGCCAGGTCCGATTCTTTCACGTCCCACAGGCACGTCCCACAAGGCGATGCGGCCTCCGCTCCTGACGGGCGCCTTATCCATCGGCGGAGGTATTGTCAAGAGGGTTCTGGCTCACCTCGGTGGGCGATTTTTATGACGTGCGATTTTTATGACGTTGACGAAGGGGAGAGCACGCGTGACCCGCAGCGTGTACGTGACCGGTATCGACCGCGGCGACGGCCGCCAGGTCGTCGAACTGGGGGTCATGGAGCTCCTGACCCGGCAGGTCGACCGGGTCGGCGTGTTCCGTCCCCTCGTCCACGACGGCCCCGATCGCCTGTTCGAGCTGCTGCGCGCCCGCTACCGGCTGTCCCAGGACCCGGCGACGGTCTACGGCATGGACTACCACGAGGCGTCCGCCCTCCAGGCCGAGCAGGGCGTCGACGAGCTGGTGTCGACGCTGGTCGACCGGTTCCACCGCGTCGCCCGTGCCTACGACGTCGTCCTCGTCCTCGGCACCGACTACGCCGACACCCAGTTCCCCGACGAGCTCTCCCTCAACGCCCGGCTGGCGAACGAGTTCGGCGCGTCCGTGATCCCGGTCGTGGGCGGCCGCAAGCAGACCGCCGAGTCCGTGCTCGCCGAGACCCGCAACGCCTACCGGGCCTACGACGGCCTCGGCTGCGACGTCCTCGCCATGGTCACCAACCGGGTCGCCCGCGCCGACCGGGACGAGATCGCCGAACAGCTCGACGGCCGCCTCCCCGTACCGTGCTACGTCCTCCCGGACGAGCCCGCCCTCTCCGCGCCCACCGTCGCCCAGATCGCGCACACCCTCGGCGCCAAGGTCGTCCTCGGCGACGACTCGGGGCTCGCCCGGGACGCGCTCGACTTCGTCTTCGGCGGGGCGATGCTGCCGAACTTCCTGGGTGCCCTGACCCCGGGCTGTCTGGTCGTCACCCCGGGCGACCGCGCCGACCTGGTCGTCGGCTCGCTGGCCGCGCACAGCGCCGGCACCCCGCCGATAGCCGGGGTACTGCTCACCCTCAACGAGGTGCCCGGCGACGACATCCTCACCCTGGCCGCCCGCCTCGCCCCCGGCACCCCGGTGCTGTCGGTGCCCGACAACAGCTTCCCCACCGCCGCGGAACTCTTCTCCCTGGAAGGGAAGTTGAACGCGGCCACGCCCCGCAAGGCGGAGACCGCCCTCGGCCTCTTCGAGCGGTACATCGACACGAGTGACCTGCTGAAGCGGGTGTCCGCCCCGAGCAGCGACCGCCTCACGCCGATGATGTTCGAGCACAAGCTCCTGGAGCGGGCCCGTTCCGACCGGCGCCGCGTCGTGCTGCCCGAAGGCACCGAGGCACGCGTGCTGCACGCCGCCGAGGTCCTGCTGCGGCGCGGGGTCTGCGACCTCACGCTGCTCGGCCCGGTCGACCAGATCCGCAAGAAGGCCGCCGACCTCGGCATCGACCTCGGCGACTGCCAGCTGATCGACCCGGCCACCAGCGAGCTGCGCGACGCCTTCGCCGAGAAGTACGCCCGGCTGCGGGCCCACAAGGGCGTCACCGTCGAGCTGGCCTACGACGTCGTCTCCGACGTGAACTACTTCGGCACGCTGATGGTCCAGGAGGGCCTGGCCGACGGCATGGTGTCGGGCTCGGTGCACTCCACGGCGGCGACCATCCGCCCCGGCTTCGAGATCATAAGAACAAAGGGGGCCGCGCGAAGCGCGTCGGATAGGGCGGCGGTGGGAGACGGGCGGGCCAAGCCGGACGCGTCCATCGTCTCCTCCGTCTTCTTCATGTGCCTCGCCGACAAGGTCCTCGTCTACGGCGACTGCGCGGTGAACCCCGACCCGAACGCCGAACAGCTCGCCGACATCGCCATCCAGTCGGCCGCCACCGCCGAGCAGTTCGGCGTGGAGCCGCGGATCGCGATGCTGTCGTACTCGACCGGTACGTCCGGCTCGGGCGCCGATGTCGACAAGGTGCGCGAGGCGACGGAGCTGGTACGGGAAAGGCGTCCCGACCTGAAGATCGAGGGGCCGATCCAGTACGACGCGGCCGTGGAGCCGTCGGTCGCGGCGACCAAGCTCCCGGGCTCCGAGGTCGCCGGGCAGGCAACGGTTTTGATCTTCCCTGACCTCAATACGGGTAACAACACGTACAAGGCCGTGCAGCGGTCGGCCGGCGCGATCGCCGTCGGGCCGGTGCTGCAGGGTCTGCGCAAGCCGGTCAACGACCTGTCCCGGGGCGCCCTGGTCCAGGACATCGTCAACACGGTCGCCATCACGGCGATCCAGGCCCAGTCCCCCGTCCCGTCCCCCATCCCGTCCCTCAGCGAGAAGGCAACCGCCCAGTGAGCTCCACGCGTGTCCTCGTCCTCAACTCCGGCTCCTCGTCGGTGAAGTACCAGCTGCTCGACATGCGGGACAGCAGCCGGCTGGCCGTGGGCCTCGTCGAGCGCATCGGCGAGGAGAGCGCCCGGCTCAAGCACACGCCGCTGGACGGCGGGGGCGCGTCCCGTGAGTGGACCGGCCCGATCGCCGACCACGAGGCCGCCCTGAAGGCCGTATCGGAGGAGCTGTCGAAGGACGGGCTCGGCCTGGACTCGCCGGAGCTGGCCGCGATCGGGCACCGGGTGGTGCACGGCGGGAAGCACTTCACCGAGCCGACCGTGATCGACGACGCCGTGCTCACCGAGATCGAGCGGCTGATACCGGTGGCGCCGCTGCACAACCCGGCCAACCTGACCGGCATCCGCACGGCGCGGTCCCTGCGCCCGGACCTCCCGCAGGTCGCCGTCTTCGACACCGCCTTCCACACCACGATGCCGGAATCGGCCGCGCGCTACGCGATCGACGTACGGACCGCCGACGAGCACCGGATCCGGCGCTACGGCTTCCACGGCACCTCGCACGCGTACGTGTCACGGGCGACGGCTCGGCTGCTGGGCAAGGCGCCCGAGGAGGTGAACGTGATCGTGCTGCACCTCGGCAACGGGGCGTCCGCCTCGGCGGTCCGGGGCGGTCGATGTGTCGACACCTCCATGGGGCTGACGCCTTTGGAGGGGCTCGTGATGGGTACGCGATCCGGAGACATGGACCCGGCTGTCATCTTCCATTTGATGCGCGTTGGCGGAATGTCCACGGACGAGATCGACACTCTTCTCAACAAGAAGAGCGGATTGATCGGTCTGTGCGGGGACAACGACATGCGGGAGATCCGCCGCCGGATCGATGCGGGCGGCGAGGACGCGGCACAGGCACAGCTCGCCTTCGACATCTACATTCACCGCCTGAAGAAGTACATCGGCGCCTATTACGCGGTGCTCGGCCGGGTGGACGCGATCGCGTTCACGGCCGGGGTCGGGGAGAACGCGGCGCCGGTGCGGGAGGCTGCCGTCGCGGGCCTGGAGGAGCTGGGCCTGGCGGTGGACGGCGAGCTGAACGCCGTACGCGGCGACGAGGCGCGGCTGATCTCGCCCGCACACGCGCGCGTGGCGGTCGCGGTGGTCCCGACGGACGAAGAACTGGAAATCGCCACACAGACTTATGCACTGGTGGGAAAGAGCTGACCGGAAAGAACAACTGAGCGCGCGACCGCCCATTTGTATCTTCCGAACGTTCCGCAGGTTCCGCACGTTCGGCACCTTCCACCAGGCGGAATATTCCGTAGCGAAACAAACCGATAGGATCGCCCCATGCGCCGTTCGAAAATCGTCTGTACTCTCGGCCCCGCGGTCGACTCCCACGAGATGCTCGTGTCACTGATCGAGGCCGGTATGAACGTGGCCCGCTTCAACTTCAGCCACGGCACGCACGCCGAGCACCAGGGGCGGTACGACCGCGTCCGTGCCGCGTCCAAGGAGACCGGCCGGGCCGTCGGTGTCCTCGCCGACCTGCAGGGCCCGAAGATCCGCCTGGAGACCTTCGCCGAGGGCCCGGTCGAGCTGGAGCGCGGTGACGAGTTCGTCATCACCACCGAGGACGTCCCGGGTGACAAGCAGATCTGCGGGACGACGTACAAGGGCCTGCCCGCGGACGTCGCGCGCGGCGACCAGATCCTGATCAACGACGGCAACGTCGAGCTGAAGGTCCTGGACGTCGAGGGCCCGCGGGTGAAGTCGATCGTCATCGAGGGCGGTGTCGTCTCCGACCACAAGGGCATCAACCTGCCCGGCACGGCCGTGAACGTCCCCGCGCTGTCCGAGAAGGACATCGAGGACCTCCGCTTCGCCCTCCGCATGGGCTGCGACCTGGTCGCGCTGTCCTTCGTCCGGGACGCCAAGGACGTCGCCGACGTCCACCGGATCATGGACGAGGAGGGCCGCCGCGTCCCCGTCATCGCCAAGGTGGAGAAGCCGCAGGCGGTGGAGAACATGGAGGACGTCGTGATGGCGTTCGACGGCGTGATGGTCGCCCGTGGCGACCTGGCCGTCGAGTACCCGCTCGAGAAGGTCCCCATGGTGCAGAAGCGCCTCATCGAGCTGTGCCGCCGCAACGCCAAGCCGGTCATCGTGGCGACCCAGATGATGGAGTCGATGATCACCAACTCCCGCCCGACCCGCGCGGAGGCCTCCGACGTGGCCAACGCGATCCTGGACGGCGCGGACGCGGTCATGCTGTCGGCGGAGTCGAGCGTCGGCGCATACCCGATCGAGACGGTCAAAACAATGTCGAAGATCGTCACGGCGGCCGAGCAGGAGCTGCTCTCCAAGGGCCTCCAGCCCTTGGTTCCCGGCAAGAAGCCCCGCACCCAGGGCGGCTCGGTCGCCCGCGCGGCCTGCGAGATCGCCGACTTCCTCGGCGGCAGGGGCCTGGTCGCCTTCACCCAGTCCGGCGACACGGCCCGCCGCCTGTGCCGCTACCGCGCCTCCCAGCCCATCGTGGCCTTCACCACGGACGAGGGCACCCGCAACCAGATGACGCTCAGCTGGGGCGTGGACCCGTACGTCGTGCCGTTCGTGAACAGCACCGACGAGATGGTCGAACTGGTGGACCAGGAGATGCTCAAGATGACCCAGTTCGACGAGGGCGACATCGTGATCATCACGGCGGGCTCGCCGCCTGGGGTGCCGGGGACTACGAACATGGTTCGGGTGCATCACTTGGGGGAGGGGCGGGGCTGACGGGCTTTGTCCGGATGTCCGCTTGTACGGCGGTGAGGGCGCCCTCTCTCGTGAGGGCGCCCTCGGTGTGTGTCCGAGACTGCTTCGGGCTACGGCAGGCCGGGGGCCACCTGCTCCCACGCCTGGAACTCGCGCCAGCGTGGATGGTCGGCGAGCAGGGGTGCCAAGGAACGCACCGGATTGAGCAGCCGTCGGATCTTCCGGAGCTCGCGTGCCTGCGGCAGGAACTCCAGCTTCTGCGAATGCTCCATCTCATGCCACCGCAGACCGAGCGCGGCGGCTTCCTCCGGACTCATCGGCATGGCGTCCAGGGCCCGCACCAGGACGAACTCCGGATCGAACAGGGGTATGCCCTCACGCGGGCCCAGCGTTTGCAGTAGCCAAGACCTGAGCCACAGGTCCCGAAACAGCCATTCTTCGTCGGGGCCGGTAGCCTGCTCGGCGGCGGCGAGGAGGGCCGACCAGGAATCCCCGATCGCCCGCCACCGCTCGTCGGTCACTCCGTACGGGTCGCCCCTCTGGACGCGGGCAGCGAACTGCTGGGCTGCGGCTAGCCACTGGTTCATGTCCCCGCCGGCTCGCACGACCTCCGGCGCCGACCAGCGCCGAACGTGGCCGTCCAGGTCGAGTCGGCTCAGGTCGTCGAAGAGTCCGCTCAAGTCAGCTCCATGAGCTCAGCAGCCGATGCTGCCCGACTCCACCGGGAAGTCCGGGGGCCAGGGCTTGGAGGCGTCGTAGAGGACCTCCCGGTCGCCCATCTGCGCGTACTCGGCCTCGCGCCAGCTCGGGTTGCCGGCGATGACGAAGCTGTCGCCGTCGGGGTCGAGCATCCAGGTGTAGGCGGCGTCGCCCGGTTCCAGCTTGTGCCGCTCCTGGAGGACGGCGAACTCGTCGGCAGAGGCCCGCCGGATGTGAACACCGTTGCGATAGAAGGGCTTGAGAAGCATGAGCTCCACATGACCGAAGTAAATCTCGATGTGCGTCGTCGTCCGGTCGACGGCGAGCGCCTCGCTGGTGAGGTAGAGCTGCCGGTGGGACGGGTTGAACCCCACGACCCGGAACAGCCGGCCCTCGCGGACGAAATCCGAAGCGGTCACGTCCTCTCCCCTGGTGGCCGTCACCGTACAAGGCTGTGACCCGGCCCCCGCCTCAGCGGAAGAACCGGGCCACAGCCCTGTGTGCGGCTCCCGAACGGGCTTATGGGGGCGCTTACTCGGTGACGTACTGCCGCATCCCGGGTATGCGCAGGGTTCCGCCGAACTGGGCGGCCTGCACGACCTTCACGTTGGTGAAGTAGATCCACGGGAGGTTCAGCGGCGGCGGGTGCTCGGGGTCGAACGTGAGCGGGACGAGGCCGAGCAGGTTGCCGGAGATGCTCTCCGTGTACATCACCGTTTTGCCGCCGGTGATCGTGGACTCCGAACCCTTGGCCGCCTGCACGTGGTAGGTCTTGCCGTGCTCCTTCACGAGCTGGTGCAGGTCGCCGATGTCGGTCCCGTCGGAGATGACGTACTTCAGGACCTTCTTGGTCTTGCCGCTCGCGGTCCTCACCTCGACGATGCCCTGGTAGTCGGCACCCTTCAGCGTCAGCGAACTGGCTTCCAGATACCACGGGTTGTCCGGCACCAGGATCTTGTTGTCGACCCCGCCCTCCGCGTCCGTGGCGGCCGGGCAGTTCTCCGGGTCCGTGGAGGAACTCGGGGACGGGCTGGGCGAGGCGGTGGCCTTCTCCGCCGCGTCCTCGGCCGCCTTCTCCACGGCCTTGGTGGTGTCCTCGGCCGCCTTGGACGCCTTGTCGGTCGTGTCCTTCACGGTGTCGTCCACCGTGCCGGTGACCTTCTCGGTCGTCTCCTTGACGGCGTCGGAGGTGTCCTTGGCCGCGTCGTCAGAGTCGGAGGGGGAAGGAGTCGTCGACGGTGTCGGGCTCGCCTCCGAGGAGGAGTCCTTGCCGCCGGTGAAGATGCCGGTGATCGCGTCGCCGATGTCCTCCAGCAGGTTGCCCCCGCCGGTCTCGGACGGCGAAGGGCTCGGCGTGGCGGCGCCGTCGCCGGAGGTGCCTTCCTTGCCCGGCGAGGTGGAGGGGGACGGTGTGGGCTCGGGCTTGGCGGCGGCGTCGTCCTTGTCGTCGGAACCTGAATCCGACGAAGAGGAGTCGTCCGAGGAGCCCGTGGGG
The DNA here is from genome assembly GCF_002291145.1 of Streptomyces sp. SA15. Taxonomy (GTDB): domain Bacteria; phylum Actinomycetota; class Actinomycetes; order Streptomycetales; family Streptomycetaceae; genus Streptomyces. The sequence continues at coordinate 45,844 of NZ_NTGE01000209.1, read as the reverse complement.
GCCGACGGCTTCGGTTCTGCCGCGTCACCCTTGTCCGAGGTGTCCGACGAGCTGTCGGAGGGCTTGTCCGTCGAGGAAGAGGGCGACGGCGTAGGCGACTTGGAGGGGCCGTCCTCCAGCGCCGCCAGGCAGTCCTTGTACTCGTCCGCCTTCAGGCTGTTCGACGTCGGCTGCTCGTCGGCTATCGCGAGCGTCGGCGTGAACCCCATCCCCATGAGGACCGCCGTCGGCATCGCCGCCATGGCTATCGCCTTGCCGGCCGGCATGTGGAACCTGGTGAACAACGGCTTCTTGGGCGCCGCGTGCCGCGGTCCCGTTCTCGCCCGTGCCGGCACCGCAGGGCTCTCGCCGCGGATCTCGTCAGCCGACACGGTACCCCCCGTTGGAGTCGTCGGCCCAGACGCCTTCGGACGTACGGTCAGTCGGTCCGCCGCCGTAGCCGGGGCTCTGCGGGCGGTATGGCTCTCCCGGCCCACCTGGCACTCCGTGCCCACCTGGTGATCCCGGCTCACCCGCGGCGGCCTCGGGAGCGGGCCCAGCGACACTCTCCCCCGTGGGGCCCTGGTCCGCGCCCTTCTGCCCGGCGTCGGACTCGGGCGCCTGGCCCGGCGCCCAGGAGACGGCGAGCGCGCCGCCGAGCATCGCGAGCAGGAAGCCGACGACGAAGCCGCCGATGTTGGAGACGACCAGGGACACCAGGGCGAGGATGATCGCCGCTACGCCGGCGAAGATGCGCGTGGCCTGCTGGAACCACATCGTCAGGCCCAGCGTGACCAGCAGAACGCCGATGATGAGGGAGCCCGCACCCGCGGTGGTCGCCATGGCGAGCGACATGTTCCCCAACTTGAGGGTGGCATACGGGAAGTAGGCGATCGGCACCCCGCCGAGCAGGGTGAACAGGCCTGCCCAGAACGGCCGGGCGCCCCGCCAGTCACGGAATCGCAGACGCAGCCGGGCGAAGGTCCCGACGCTCTGGACCGGAGTCTCGGCACTCATGGAAAACAGCTCCCTGGGTCCGGGGGAAGTACGTACCGGCTCGGCCGTAGGCGTGGAGAAGCCGGAAGTCTCTGAGTATGTGCATGTGCCCGACGCGGAACGTCAGGTGGGGGTGTACGGGGCGGAGAAGCGGCTGCTTCCCCGCCCCCATGGACAGCTCAACCGCCCGGGGACACCCCTGCGGCATGAGCCGTCAGTAGCACTCCATGTCGGGGTCGGTGCCAAGACGCATCTTCAGGCCGCTGAGCTTGAAGGTGCCGGCCGTGGTCGCCCATGCCGTCTGCCTGACCTTGTAGAGGTCGGCCGATTCCGCCTGCTGGGCGAAGCCGCCGGGCAGCACATTTTCGCCCTCCTTGACGGCAGGACCCTTGTTCTGGTCCTTGACCGCAACACCGATGTCGATGTTCTTGAACTCCGCATCGGCGTCGAGCTGAGCGACGTCGATGTAGAGGTTCGTGGCCTCGACCTTCTTCTGGGCGTTCGGCCCAGCGTCAAGACGAAGGTAGACCGTCTTCCCGATGAGCGGGATCTCCGTCTTGACCGACTGGCACATCTTCGTGAGCTCGGCGGTCTTGAACGACGAGATCGCGACGGGATGCTGCGTCTTCTTACCGCCGTCGGTCGACGTGTAGCCGGTGTCTATACCGCCGTACTGAGCAAAGCCCTCGCCGTGCAGATGATCGACCGTCACCTTGAAATCTTGGCCGGACACGCTGAACGACGCGGCCAGCGCACCCTGCGCGAGGCCGACACCCACACATGCGGCCGCGGCGACGCTGGGCACCATGACCACAGCGAACCGCTTCCATCTGGTCCCGCCACGCACCTGGGACTCCATATTTCCTCCTTCTCGGACGTACATCGCCTGACCTGACTGCCACCGTCTCTCGACGCCTCAGCCGGGCAGGGATGGGAGAAGCGCTACGTCCTCGGGAAGGGGAGCGCCCGCGCTCGGAGGCACGAACCGCGCCCGAATCACCGGCGATCACCCCCGAGCGACAACCACTGGTCGCGCCTGACACGCATCACGCACAACCTTGCTGGACAGGCTTCGCCGAGTGGGCGAAGACCCCCCTGTCCAAGAGCCGGCACCACTGCCGCCGACTCTGCTCGGTGGGGACCCAGGGAATCCCGTAGGCCCAACCGGCTGTCGGGGTACGGGAATGGACCGAGCGTGGCCGATCGTGGTGCATTCTCGCCGCCCGCACAAGGGGGTTCGTTACTCACGGGTAACGGCCGGATAACCGAACAACGACCCACCGGTCTCGGTCGACAACGCTGGGTGTCAGTTGGGGGGAGGACAAAGCTGTTGATCAATGGACAGATTCCGACAGATCAACGCCCTCGACTTACTCCAAGTAACAGCGGCCGCGTTTACCAAGATTTGGTAAAACGCGGCCGCACTGACACTCCGTCGGCAATTCTTTCACTCGGGCATCACAGGCCCCAGTGTTTAGCGACTGGTCAGAACCGGGCTCCCGCCCCGGTCAGAACAGGGCGCGCGCCAGCGCCCTGCGCGCCGCCGTCACGCGCGGATCCTCGGCGCCGACGACCTCGAACAGCTCAAGCAGCCGCAGCCGTACGGCATCCCGGTCCTCACCCGCCGTACGCTGCACGGTCTCGATGAGCCGCCCGAACGCGTCCTCCACATGCCCGCCCACCAAGTCCAGGTCGGCGGCGGCGATCTGCGCCCGCACGTCCTTCGGATTGTCGGCCGCGTCCTTGCGCACCTGCTGCGGGTCCGCGCCCTGCACGCGCTGGAGCAACTCGGCCTGGGCGAGGCCCAGTTTGGCCTCCGTGTTGCCCGGGTCGTCGTTCAGCACGTTCTTGTAGGCCTGAATGGCACCGCCCAAGTCCCCCGCGTCCAGGGCCTGTACGGCGGCTTCCAGGAGGGCGTCGTACGGCCCCGCAGGCGCCGCGGGAGCCGCCGCCTCGGCGCCGCCCGGCTCGGCGTCCGGGTCGACCACCAGACCGGTCAGACCGAAGCGCTGCTCGGCGACCTCCACCAGCTGGTCGAGGGTCTGCCGGATCTGCGCCTCGGCGGCGGCACCCTGGAAGAGCGGCAGGGCCTGTCCGGCCACCACCGCGAACACAGCCGGGATCCCCTGGATCCCGAACTGCTGCATCAGCATCTGATTCGCGTCGACATCGATCTTGGCGAGCAGAAACCGCCCGTTGTACTCGACGGCGAGCCGTTCCAGGACCGGGCTCAGCTGCTTGCAGGGCTGGCACCACTCGGCCCAGAAGTCGATGACGACGGGCACTTCGGCGGACCGCTGCAGGACATCCCGCTCGAACCCGGCTTCATCAACATCAATGACGAGATCGGCCGGAGAGACGGCCCCGCCCGCCCCGCCCTGCCGGGCGGCTTCGGCCCGCGCCTGCTCCGCCTTCGCCTTGGCCTCTTGGGCCGCCTTCACCGCGGCGAGGTCGACGACTCCGCTCATGGACATGTTCCGTGGCTGCATGCGTCTATCCTCCCCCGTGAGCGCGCGTGTGTGAAAAGCGGTGTGAAATCCGGTTGTGCTGCGTGTTGTGCTGGGTTCTACGGATCCGTGTTCCGTTCCGCGTTCCGCCCGGCGCCGGGTCCCCACCCCACGCCGCATGTGCCACCACTCGCGGACGTCCACCACGAGCTTTCGCTACGAGTCGTAGCGTAATGGCACGGAGTGCCTCACGAACACCCCACCCCGGTGATCTCCCTCACTGACACGCGGGAAACCCCGGTTATCGTCTTCGGATGCAGAGCCGCACCCCCGCCGGCCGCACCGGCCGCCCGCGCAGCGCCACCGCGGACACCGCGATCCTGGCCGCGACGCGGGAGGCGCTGGTCGAACTGGGCTGGTCGAAGCTCACCCTGGGAGACGTGGCAACGCGCGCCGGCGTTGCGAAGACGACCCTCTATCGCCGCTGGGCGGGCAAGAACGAGCTGGTGGTCGACGCGGTCGCCGAACTCTTCGACGAACTCCGCCTCCCCGACCGCGGCACGCTGGCCGCCGACATCGAGGGCGTGGTGCTGCAGTTCGCGGCGATCCTGGACCGGCCGGAGGCGAAGAGCGGGCTGATGGCGGTGGTGGCGGAGTCGACGCGGGACGACGCGCTTCGGGAGCGCATTCGGGTGTCGGTCGTGGAACGCCAGAAGAGACTGGTCCTCAAGGGCCGGGCGCGCGCGCAGGCCCGCGGTGAACTGCCGCCGCAGACCGATCCGGAGGAGTCCGGCCGCACGGTGGACCTGATCTTCGACATGGTGGCCGGCGCGGTGGTGCATCGCACATTGGTGAGCGCGGAACCCGTGGACGCGGAATGGGCACACTCCTTCACCCAGGTGCTGCTCCTGGGTCTGACGGGCGCGACGGAGACCGCATCAGAACTGGCGTAGTCAATACGTAGGGTCCGCGGTGTGTGGGCCAGAACCGGCGGTCCTGGCCGCTGAACCGGCGGTCCTGGCCCACACGCGCGTCAGGCCACCGTGCCGGCAACTCCGGTGCGACCGTCCGGGACGCCGACGATCGTCACGATGATCTGCTTACGGATGTCCTCGCCGAGAACGCCGACCAGCGCGTCGGTAATGGCGGCGACCAGACGGGCGGGAGCGTCCGGGATCTCTGGAAGGTGATAGGCGGCCTCGCGCATGCTGAGGGTGACGAGGGGATCCTGGAGCGGCGCGAGGACGAGGCGGACGGCGCCGGCGGATCGTCGGCATTGCGCCCGACCAACAACCGGCGATCACCGCCTGGCTGGCCCCGGGCGCGGCCGCATGGCGCAAGGCCCTGGCTCCCCTGACACCGGATCAGCGGCAGATCTTCGTCGACACGCTGCTCGCATACGAAGCCGCGGTCAGCGGCGAGGAACCTGGCTGAGCCGAGCCCTGCCCGCAGCCTGGGTCTGCGCGTGGGTCGCGTCCTGCGGTAATCCGCTTGAACGGGCGCCGGGCGGACGGGCAGGCTTGCGCGGTGATTGTCGAGCTGTTCCCTGGCTGTCTGAGCTGGGACGAGGTGGACCCCGCCCGTCATCCCTTCGACAGCGCGTCGGCGACGCAGGTGGTGCACTCGCTCGGGCCGGCCCACCGTGTGCCACGCCGCCCCGATGTGCCCCTCGCCGACTCGGCGATGAGTGACTGGAGCTGGGGCGAGGCCGAGCTCTGGGCCGACGCCATGTCGCATGCCCTGGTCCAGCGCTACGGCCGCTGGGTCGTGGGCTGGCGCTGGGCGCACGACGAAGGGGACTTCGATGGAGGGCCGGTCGGGAACTGGTGCTGCCCGCCGCACTCGATCACCACCCCGGAGGAGACGCTCGCCCGTGTCGTCGCGGCACTGTGCGAGTGGCGCGAGTGGCTGGAGACTCTCGCCGGATGGTTCGAGGCGTACCCACTGGAACTGGCCGACGTCGAGGACCAGCAGATCCTGTGGGAGCGTGCCGCCCGGAATCTGATCCTGCAAGTCGTCGACCGCACCGGCTGCGGCAGCGGCTGGCACGGGCACTGCCATCAAGTGCTCACCTGGTTCCTCAGCCGCTGGGGAGTCGACCCCGAGGTCGCAGAAGAACTGGTCGACCAGGCGATCGGAGGGCGGTTCGGGAGCTGGACCAGCCCTGACACGATCCTGGTCGACGATGTCGCCGAGCAGCTCGCACTGTCGCTGCGGCCGGACGACGGCGCACGGTCCGCAGGGCCCGCGCCGGACCACCTGCAGCGCTGGCTGGCAGTGCGCGAGGTCGTCCCATGGCAGAAGGTCCCGGACGGTGGCGCGGAGGAACCCGTGACCCCGTCGCGCGACGGCGCGGCGGAGGACATCCGCTCCTTCGACGGCGCCTTGGATCCTGCACGCGCAGAGGGCCTGCTCGCCGCTCTGGACCTGGTGCGGGCCGACGCCGCACGCGGCGCCTCGCTCGACTTCGAACTGCTTCGCGGCTGGCAGCAGCATGTCCTGGACACCCCGCGGCCGCCGCCGTTCCGCAGCCTGCCCGCCTTCGCCAAGCGGGGCAGGGAGCGCTACGGCATCGGCCCGGACACCCGCGACCGCCTCGACGCCTGCCTGGCCGAGAGCGCAACGGGCTGCGGTAGGCCCCTCCCTCTGATCGCCCGCGCCGCACGCGCCTATCTCGACGTCTGTTGCTTCCACCCCTTCGACGACGGCAATGCCCGGTCCGCCTTCCTCGCCCTCGTCTTCGTCCTCGCCCGCGAGGGTGTCGCCCTCAACGGGGCCAGCCTGATACGACGCGTCACCTTCCAGGCCGACGACCCCCAGGACGCGCTGATCCTGACCCGATACATCGACATCCACCTCGCGGAGACCCTGCGGAGTGCCTCCTCCCTCGGTCCCTAGGTGTATTGATCACGAGCGTTGTTGACACTGGCCGGGCTTGATCATGGCGAAGACCTCCGGTGTGGTGGAGCTGTCTAGGAACGCACCACACGGGAGGTCTTCGTGTCCCACCGTAATGCCCGGCTGACCGTTCACGGCAGGCGGCTGCTGGTCGAGCGTGTCCGCTCAGGTCGCCCGGTCGCGCATGTTGCGGCCGAGATGGGGATCTCGCGCGTCACGGCCCACAAGTGGATCCGCCGCTGGCGATCGGAGGGCGATCAGGGGCTGCACGACCGGCCCAGCCGACCCCGGACGACACCCCACCGCACCGCGCCAGCGGTGGAGGCCCGGGTGTGCCGCCTGCGCCAGGACCGCAAGCTCGGGCCCGCCCGCCTCGGCCCGATTCTCGGCCTGCCCGCCTCGACCGTGCACCGCGTTCTGGTCCGCCACGGCCTGAACCGCCTGGCCCACCTGGACCGGCCCACCGGCCAGGTCATCCGCCGCTACGAACGCCACCGCCCCGGCGAGCTGGTCCACGTGGACGTCAAGAAACTCGGCCGGATCCCCGACGGCGGCGGCCACAAGGTCCTCGGACGCCGGGCCGGCCGTGCCCGGCGCAGCAGCATGGGCTTCGACTACATCCACTCCGCCGTCGACGACCACTCCCGCCTGGCCTACAGCGAGATCCACGGCGACGAGAAGGCCGCCACCTGCGCCGGCTTCCTCCGCCGGGCAGCGGCCTTCTTCCACACCGCGGGCATCGACCGCATCGAGCGGGTCCTGACCGACAACGCCTGGCCCTACCGCAAAAGCTTCGCCTGGCAGCAGGCCCTGGCCGACCTTGGCGCGACCGCCAAGCTCACCCGCGCCTACCGTCCGCAGACCAACGGCAAGGTCGAACGCTTCAACCGCACCCTGCTCGACGAATGGGCCTACCTACGGCCCTACACCAGCAACACCGAACGCACCCAAGCCCTGGCAGACTTCCTGCACACCTACAACCACCACCGCTGCCACACCGCACTCGGCGGTCAGCCACCCATCAGCCGCGTGAACAACCCTGCGGGTCAATACACCTAGGGCGCGTATCGGGTCGCCAGCGCGGTGTGGGCCCGCGGGCTCAGGCGAGGGCGGCGACGAGCAGGGTGAAGGCGGCGATGATGACGGCGACGCGGACGTAGTGGAAGCGGTCCCAGCGGTTCATCTGCTCCTTCCAGTCGTCGGGCCGGTTCTCGGTGGTCCATTTCTTGCCCCGGTTGTTGATCGGGACGAGCAGCAGGAGCGACATGACCACGCTGAGGATCAGCAGCGCGCCGGCGGTCACGACGAGTCCGGCGCCGTCGTGGTGCCATCCGGCGATGGCCCAGACCGCGACGAGGACGAGCGAGCCGATGTACCAGACCGGCATGACGGCGCCGAGCATCCGGCCGCCGTGACTTCGGCCGCGTTGGCTGCTGTCGTCGGGGAGGGCGTTGAGGATCGGGTTGATGACGAAGGCGACGGAGAACTCCACTCCCACCATCAGGCCGACGAGCACGGTGGTGGCGATCTCAAGTGCGTCGAGCATGACGACCCCTCCTGGAATCTAGTGTTGCTAGATTATGGTGCAACGCTAGCTCTACTGCCGCTTGCTTGTCTAGCGGTGCTAGGATCGAATCATGTCGGTACAGGAACGCAAGGAGCGCGAACGGGCGGTCCGCGAGCGCCTCATCGTGGCGACGGCCCGCGAACTCGCCGAGCAGCAGGGCTGGGACGCGGTCACCACCCGCCAGCTCGCCGAGCGCATCGAATACAGCCAGCCCGTCCTCTACAGCCACTTCCGCGGCAAGCGCGAGATCATCGGCGCCGTGGCCCTGGAGGGCGCCGCCGAGATGGCCGCGGCGCTGCGGGCCGCGACCTCCGCCGCGGACGGCCCGCGCGCCCGGGTCACCGCCCTCGCCCGCACCTACCTCGACTTCGCCGAGCGCAATCCGGCGGTCTACGACGCCATGTTCCAGCTCGACGGCGGCCTGGCGTTCGCAGACGAGGAGACCCCGGAGCCTTTGAAGGACGGCTTCGCCGCCCTGCTGGAGACTCTCAGTGAGGTCGCCGGGGAAGGCGTCCACCCGGCACTGTTCACCGAAGTGTTCTGGGCGGCCCTGCACGGGCTGGCGAACCTGACCCGGGCGGGACGGCTCCCCGCAGGGGACGCCGAACGGAGAGCCGAGCTGCTGGTGGACCGGCTCGCCGTGGTCTGACGCGTCGTACGGCCGAGCAGCAGGGGTCTTCGGGCCCGGCTGCCTGCCTGCGGCATCGCTCCCGGGAAGTGGATCTTGGACACGGGATGATCTACCCGTGAAACGCCGATGTTCGGAGATCGGGGATCAGGGCGGCGATCCGCTCGAGTTGGTCGTGCTGTGAGCGGAGGCCGAGGGCGGCGAGGCGGATGACGAGGTGGCGCGCGCCGGCGGCAACGTACTGACCGAGGCCCTGGAGAACCTGTGCGGTGGAGCCGGTGACGACCGCCTGGATCTTCTCCAGTTCTTCCAGCGGCATGCCGTAGGAGGCACGTGCGTAGTCGTCGAGCGCCCGGCGGCCGTTCTCGACACCGTCGTCGACCCGTACGGACACGAACAGGGCCGGGGTGATGTCGTCGGCCGGGCGCCCGGCCTCGGCCGCCGCCTTCCGTACGTCCAGCAGGCCGGACTCGTAGTCGGCCGGGTCGGGCGGGTAAGGGAGCCAGCCGTCGTACAGCCGACCGGCGCGGGCCAGCGCGGCCGGGGTCGCGCCGCCGAGCCAGATCGGCGGGCCGCCCGCGCGGAAGGGCGGGGTCGCGGGCGGGATGTCGTCGAACCGGAAAATCTCGCCGTGGAAGGTGGTAGCGCCGGTCCACAGGCCGCGCCAGAGCGCGACGGTCTCGTCCAGCCGGGCGAAGCGGCGCTCCCACGGCACCTCGGACAGCGTGTAGAAGGGCCGTCCGAAACGTCCGGGGAAACCAGCGCCGACCGCCACGGTCAGCCGGCCGCCGGACAGCAGGTCGATCGATGCCAGCGACTGCGCGACCTGGATCGGGCGGCGTAGGAACGCCAGCAGCGCGCCGGTCCCCAGCGTCACGCGCTCGGTCGCGGGGGCGAGCGCGGCCAGCATCGTGAGCGCCTCGATACGCGGGCTGATCAGGGAGTCGTTGACGAAGAGCGAGGAGAAGCCCGACCGTTCGGCCCGGACGCCGAAGGCGACCAGGTCCCGGGGGTCGCCGCCCGCGCCCCACTGGGCCTTTCCGGTCGGGAGGAGTACGCCAATGTCCATGCCCCAGATGCTCCCGACCGGCGATCGTGCCCACAATTCCCTCCAGGGAATGGCCGGACCTCCGCCCCGGCCGTTACAACAGGCCTGTGGACTTCCCGAGCGCGCTCCGCGAACGCCGTACCCGACGCCGTCTCAGCCAGCTCGACCTGGCTATGCGGGCCGGTACCACCCAGCGGCACCTCAGCTTCATCGAGTCCGGCAGGTCCACCCCCGGCCGGAACTTGGTCGTACGCCTGGCTGAGTCGCTGGAACTGCCGTTGCGGGAGCGCAATGAGCTGCTGCTGGCCGCCGGATACGCGCCCGTGTATCCGGAGAGCTCCCTCGATGATCCGGTCCTGGCCCCGGTACGCGTGGCGATGGACCACATCCTGCAAGGGCACCTGCCTTATCCCGCGCTCGTCGTGGATCGGAACGGGGATCTGATCGCCGCCAACAAGGCACTCGACCTGATCACCGAGGGGGCGGCCCCCGAACTGGTCGGCCCGGGGACGAACGTCTACCGCCTCGCCCTCCATCCCGACGGCATGGCGCCCCGCATCCGTAACCTCGCCGAATGGGCGCGTCACATCCTGGCGCGCCTGGACCACCGGGAAGAGCTGCGTGCCGAACTCTCGCAATACATCCCCGAGTTGGAGGAGTCCGCCGGAGCTCTCGGCTTCGCGGTCCCGCTCCACCTGGAGACGTCGCATGGTGAGCTGCACCTGATGACGACCGTGACGACGTTCGCCACCGCGATCGACGTGACCCTCACCGAGCTGAAACTGGAGGCGTTCCTCCCGGTGGACTCGGCAACCGCCGTGGCACTGCAGGCGGCCGCCGACGGAGGTCCCGGCCAGCTGTGACCAGCACGGTCACACAACGCCTAATCGTCGAGCTCGGTGAAGAGAGTCAGCTGAAGAGCGCCCGGTGCCTCAAGCCGCGAGTTCAGTGAGTTCCAGGGGGTGCGCGTCGGCTCGGCGACCACCTGGGCTCCGGCGGCGGCCAGCTTCGACGTTGTGGCGACGGAGTCGTCGACCTGGAAGGCAACCCGAATGTGGCCGGCCACTCGCCGCCCGACCTCAACCTCGTCGATGAAGACAGCGTGGTTGGGATCAGTCAGCTCCAAGGTGGCCCGGCCGGCGTCAAGGATGGTGACCCGCCCATCGGGAGAGGAGAACGCGCCGCGCTCGGTCAGACCAAGGACGTCGCGGTAGAAGTGCAGCGCCGCATCGTAGTCGGCTGCCGTGACCACTAAGCGGAGTTCGCGGACGGCGGGTTCGTCGGTCATGCCAGCTCCTTGGAGATCTCGAATACTTACTCGTCAACCCAGTGATCGGCAGGACGATTCCCGCCCGTGCTGGTCGCAGCCGGCGATCTCCCACACCTCACCCACCACCCAGCTCGCACCAGACCAGCTTCCCGCCGAGGCCGGGCAGCCCCAGGGAGTAATGCCCCCACCGGTCCGCCAGCTCTTCTACGATCCCCATCCCGCGCCCCTCCTCACGATCCGCGCCGCACGGACGGGGCGGCCGAGGCGGCTCACCGCTGGTGTCCCACACCGAGAGCCGTAGCCACTTCTCCGTGCGCTTCACGCGGAGGCAGGAGGGGCCGGGAGCGTGCACATGCGCGTTGGTGATCAGCTCGCTGGCCAACAGCTCTGCGGTGACGAGGAGTTCGCCGAGTCCGTGCGCCCGGAGGATCAACCGCAGGGCGCCGCGGGCGACGCCGACGGCGAGAGGGTTGTGCGGGAGGTTGATGCTGTACTCCCAGTCGTCCTCGTTGTTGTTCATGAGGCCTCCCCCAAGGTGAAGAGTCGCAACTCGACTGCGCACAACTTGTGTTGGCTGCGATACTGACCGTAGAGATCAGAGGGTAGTTTTTCTACTCGACTCCCCGAACGAGTGACGGCCGCTTTCCGGAGAGGGACGGACTTTGGCACTACGGACCAGGATCAGCGAACGACAGCGGCGCCTCGGGGCCGAGCTACGCAGGATTCGAGAGGCTCACGGGATCACCACGAATGAGGCCGCTGCCATGGCAGGCCTCAGACCCCCTTTCATGAGCAATATCGAGGGCGGTCGCACTGCCATCGCCACTGAGCGACTCCGCAGACTCTGCGAGTGCTACGGTGATATTTCTACCCCTTATCTTGAGGCGCTGGTCACGATGTCCGAGTCCAGCGGCAAGGGATGGTGGAGTGCGTACCAGGAACGGGTGCACCAGCACCCTCTCAACCTCGCGGAGCTGGAGGCTGGTTCAGCCGCCCTCTGCTCATACGAGCCTCTGCTTGTCCCCGGCCTGTTTCAGACGGAGGAATACATCCGGGCGCTGTTCGGGGATGCACGACCGCGGCACGCCACCACCGAGGATGCCGTCTCCTTCCGACTGGATCGCCAGAGGATCCTCACAGGTGAGAACGCCCCCACCGTGCACGCGGTGATTCACGAGGCCGCCCTGCGCATGCACTACGGCGGCCCCGGTGTCATGCGCAAGCAACTGCTGCATCTCATCGAGCTGGCGAGACTGCCCAACGTGACCATCCAGGTCTTCCCGTTCCGCGCGCGGACGTACTACTCGGGTGCCAGTGCCCCCTTCCTGTATCTGGTCCCTCCCGTCGAGGAGTTGGCCACTGTCGTACTGGACCACCCAGCACAGCTGCTCTACCGTGACTCACCAGAACAACTGTCCCAATATCGTGCGCTCTTCGAGCGGTTGAAAGGGTCCGCGCTCCCGCCGATCGCCCCTTCGACCGCACCGGAAGCACAGCCGGTGACTGGCTCTCTGATGCTGATCCAGCACCTCCTGTACGACCTGTAGAAAGGCCCACAGTGCCCCAACTCGCCTGGCAGAAGTCCTCGTTCAGCGGAGACGAGAACAACAACTGCCTCTACCTCGCCGCCGCCCCCGACGGCACCCTCCGCCTCCGCGAGAGCGACACCCCGCACAAGGTCATCGCGACCACACCCGCCCGCCTGGGCCATCTCATACGAGCGATGAAAGCAGGCCGCTCCCAGTGGCCAACGCCCGCAGTAAGTCATGCGGACAGCGGTTCGGCGTCTTGACCGTACGGCACCGGAGCCGAAGTCGTTTCAGAAGCCGGCCGGTTCGGTGTACACCCCCCACTCGTCCCGCAGCGCGTCACAGATCTCGCCCAGCGTCGCCTCCGCGCGCACCGCGTTCAGCATCGGCTCGATCATGTTGGAGCCGCTGCGGGCGGCCGCAAGCATGCCGTCCAGAGCAGCCCGCACACGGGCATCGTCCCGCCTGCCCCTACGCGCCCCCAGCACCCGAACCTGCTCCCGCTCCACCTCATGGCTGACCCGCAGTATCTCCAGGTCCCCGGTCACGGACCCGGTGTGGGCGTTCACGCCCACCACCTTCTTGTCGCCCTTCTCCAGTGCCTGCTGGTACCGGAACGCGGACTCGGCGATCTCGCCCGTGAACCAGCCGTCCTCGATGCCGCGCAGGATCCCGGAGGTCATCGGCCCGATGGGGTGCTGCCCATCCGGGTGGGCCAGGAGTCCCCGCTCCTTGATCTGCTCGAAGATCCTCTCCGCGTCCGTCTCGATCCGGTCGGTCAGCTGCTCGACGTACCAGGACCCACCCAGCGGATCGGCCACGTTGGCGACGCCGGTCTCCTCCATGAGCACCTGCTGCGTGCGCAGCGCGATCTCGGCCGCCTGCTCGCTCGGCAGGGCCAGCGTCTCGTCCAGGGCGTTGGTGTGGAGTGAGTTCGTCCCGCCGAGGACCGCCGCCAGCGCCTCCACCGCCGTACGCACCACGTTGTTGTACGGCTGCTGGGCCGTCAGCGAGACGCCGGCGGTCTGCGTGTGGAAGCGCAGCCACTGCGCCTTCTCGGAGCGGGCGCCGTAGACGTCCCGCATCCACCGCGCCCAGATCCTGCGCGCCGCGCGGAACTTGGCGATCTCCTCGAAGAAGTCGACGTGCGCGTCGAAGAAGAAGGACAGGCCGGGGGCGAAGACGTCCACGTCCAGGCCGCGCGACAGGCCCAGCTCCACGTACCCGAACCCGTCCGCGAGCGTGTACGCGAGCTCCTGCGCGGCCGTCGAACCGGCCTCGCGGATGTGGTAGCCGGAGACGGACAGCGGCTTGTAGTCGGGGATGCCGGCCGCGCAGTACTCCATCAGGTCGCCGATGAGCCGGAGGTGCGGCTCGGGCTGGAAGAGCCACTCCTTCTGGGCGATGTACTCCTTGAAGATGTCCGTCTGGAGCGTGCCGTTCAGGACGGAGGGATCCACGCCCTGGCGCTCGGCCGCGACCACGTACATGCAGAAGACGGGTACGGCCGGGCCGCTGATCGTCATCGACGTCGTCACATCACCCAGCGGGATGTCCTTGAACAGGACCTCCATGTCGGCGGCCGAGTCGATGGCGACACCGCAGTGTCCGACCTCGCCCAGCGACCGCGGATCGTCGGAGTCCCGCCCCATCAGCGTCGGCATGTCGAAGGCCACGGACAGCCCGCCACCGCCGTTGGCCAGGATCATCTTGTAGCGCTCGTTGGTCTGCTCGGCGTTGCCGAACCCGGCGAACTGCCGGATGGTCCACGTACGCCCTCGGTAGCCGGTCGAGTACAGCCCGCGTGTGAAGGGGTACTCCCCGGGCCAGCCGATCCGCTCGAAGCCCTGGTAGGCGTCCCGGGGGCGAGGTCCGTACACCGGCTCCACGGGGTCCCCGGAGAGCGTCGTGAAGTCCGCCACACGCTTGCGCGCGGCGTCGTACCTGGCCTGCCAGCGTCGGCGGCCCTCTTCGATCGCGTCAGCGTCCATACCATCGAATTTACTAGGACGTCCAAGTAACTGTCGACGGCAGACCGCCGTACGCGTCTCCGTACGGCGGTGGCGGTTACGCCTTGGCGACCGCCGGAGAGTCCTCGGCGATCTTCGACTCCAGCTCGCGGGTGACCTTCCGCTCCACGAAGAAGGCGGCCGTCGGCACCGTACCGGCCAGCAGGACCCACAGCTGCTTGGCGACCGGCCACTTCGCCTTCGAGCCCAGGTCGAACGCGAAGACCAGGTAGACGACGTACAGCCAGCCGTGCGCGATGCCCACGACGCGGGTGAAGCCGTCGGCGCCGTCCAGATCGAGCACGTACTTGGCGATCACGCCCAGGGTCAGCAGGACCAGTAGCACGCCGGTGACGTAGGCCATGACGCGATAGCGGGTCAGCACGCTCTTTTTCATGCGTAAGAGCGTAACCACGCACTCCGGGCGATCTTCGCCCGGGTCACTCCCCGTCGGACCGTGTCACTCCTCGTCGAAGTCGTGCGCCGCCACCCGCAGGGGCCTGAGCATCGCGAAGATCTCCGCGCACTCCTCGGCGTCGTACACGCCGAGCCCGAAGTCCATCGCCATCAGGTCGCGGGTGGCGGCCTCCACCACCTCGCGGCCCTTGTCGGTGATGGTCGCGAGCGTGCCGCGGCCGTCGTTGGGGTTGGGCCGCTTGTCCACCAGGCCCGACTTCACCAGCCGGTCCACGGTGTTCGTCACGGACGTGGGATGCACCATGAGCCGCTCGCCGATCTTCGACATCGGCAGTTCTCCCGCCTTGGAGAAGGTGAGCAGCACCAGCGCCTCGTACCGCGCGAACGTCAGTCCGTACGGCTTGACCACCGCGTCGACCTCGGCGAGGAGGATCTGGTGCGCGCGCATGATCGAGGTGATCGCGGCCATGGACGGCACGTTTCCCCAGCGCTGCTTCCAGAGTTCGTCGGCGCGGGCGATGGGATCGAAGGGAAGACTGAGGGGCTTCGGCACGGCATCAGACCTTACTTGCCGGTTACACCCTGGTCAGCCCCGTCTCGCGTTTCGGTCGAACGGAAGCCGCTCCCGACACACCACGGCCACGGGTGCCCCTCACACCCCACTCATTGAGCAATCGCTCAAAAAGCTGTAGCTTCACCCTCGACAGCACTTGAGCGGTCGCTCAAAACAGGCACTGACAGGGGGATCCACATGGGCCTGTACATAGAGGCACGCATAGAGGCGGACATCGACCACCTGTGGGCTCGCACCCAGGACCCGGCCCAGCACCAGCGCTGGGACCTCCGCTTCTCCGAGATCACGTACCTCCCGCGCGCGGAGGGCGAGCCGCAGCGTTTCCGGTACGCCACGTGCGTGCTGCCCTTTCTCACGGTCGCCGGCACCGGAATCTCGGCGGGCGAGAAGGAGCGCCCCGACGGCACCCGCACGTCCGCCCTCCGCTTCGCCTCCCCGCACCCGCTGTCCCTGCTCGCCGAGGGCAGCGGCTACTGGCGCTACGTCCCCGACGGCGACGGCATCCGTTTCCTCACCGGGTACGACTACCGCCCTCGCTGGGGCACCTTCGGCGCGCTCGCCGACCGGCTGCTCTTCCGCCCCCTCATGGGCTGGGCGACGGCCTGGTCCTTCGACCGCCTCCGCCTGTGGCTGGAGCGCGGCATCACCCCCGAACGAGCCCGCCTGAACTGGCTGGCGGAGGTGACGGTCCGTGCCCTGGTGATCGCCATCGCCTGCACCACCCTCACCGGAGAAGCGGCCGCCCTCGCCCTCCTCGGCCCCCTGGCCCCGGCGGCGGCCTACCTGGCCTACCTCTGCCCCCTGCTCCTCGCCCTGGCCATCACCCTGGCGTTCTTCACGCCTCCCCTCCCCGGCACCCCGGCCGCCCGCCGCTGCCTGCGCACACCACCCACGCGCATGCGCGACCCCCGGCTCCTGCGCACCCTGGGGAGCCCGCGATGACCTCGATCTTCCGCACGGTGATGGGCACCGGCTTCGACCGCCTCCACCCTCAGCTGCAACGCCGCTTCTCGGTCGGTCTGACGAGCGGCGAGGCGTGCACGGGCCGGGGCGTGATGGACCGCGTCTGGCACGGCGGGGCCTTCGTGAAGCCGTTCCTGGCGCTCGGCACCACCCGCAACATCCTCGTCCCCCGACAGGGCCGCCATGTCCCCTTCACCATCGAGAACGTGCCGTACGCCGACACCTTCGGCCGTGAGACGGTGACCTTCGTGCGCACCTTCCACCTGCCCGGCCGCCCCCGGCGCTTCGACGCCCAGATGGTGCTCAGCCCCAAGGGCGACCGCATCCTCGACTACCTCGGCACCCACCAACACCTCGCGACAGACCTGCGCTTCAGTGCGGAGCCCGACGGCTCCCTCCTCATCCGCTCCGGCGAACACCGCTTCCGGGAGGGCGTGGTGGACGTCCGCGTGCCCGAACTCATCGGTGCCACGGCGGAGGTACGGGAGTCGTACGACGACACAGCCGGCCGCTTCCGTATCCGGGTCCGCGTGGTCAACAGGTACTTCGGGCCGCTCTTCGGCTACGAGGGATCCTTCACGGCGACGTACACCGACATCGCGACCTGCGGAGTGCGCCCCGGCCTGCGCCCCGTACGCGAGGAGTCCCGCGCATGAGCCCCGAGACGGCGAAGTCCCAGGAGACGAAGACCAAGCTCCTCGAGGGCGCGCTGCGGACGCTCACCGAGCAGGGCATCGCCAAGACGTCGGCCCGTACGATCGCGACGGCCGCCGGGGTCAATCAGGCCCTGGTCTTCTACCACTTCGGCTCGGTGGACGAGCTGCTGGCCGCCGCGTGCCGGTACGGGGCCGAGCGGTCGGTTGCGCGGTACCGCGCGCGTTTCTCGGCGGTGACCTCGCTGTCCGAACTCCTGGCCGTCGGCCGGCAGATCCACGAGGCGGAACAGGAGGGCGGCCATGTCGCCCTCCTCGGCCAGCTGCTGGCCGGCGCCCAGACGCACGCCACGCTCGGGCCGGCCACGGCGTCGGGGCTGGAGTTGTGGATCGCCGAGATAGAGCAGGTCCTCACGCGGGTGCTGGCGGGGACGCCGTTCGGGGAGTTCACGGATCCGGCGGGGCTGGCGCGGGCGGTCGCGGCGTCGTTCGTGGGCATCGAGCTGTACGAAGGGGTGGATGCGGCGGGGGCGACTGCGGCGCTGGACGCGTTGGAGCAACTGGGATTGCTGGTGGCGGCGTTGGAGGAGCTGGGGCCTGTCGCCCAGCGGGCGGTGCGACACCAATTGCGGCGGACCAGTCGGCGCTGACTGCGTACCGCCCGCTTGTCCGGCACCCGGCGCCGACGCGGGCCTCGCTGGGGGCTCCGCCCCCAGACCCCCGGGCCTATGCCCACCCAACCACCCGACTCGGTCGGCCAAGAGGTGACCGTAGAAGCCGCGCGGCGGGCCAGCCGCGTACGGCGGCAAGGGGACGTGTCGGGGGGTGTCCGCCCGCAGCGGTTGGCGCGTCAACACGAGCGCACCTTGGTAGCTGACCGATTCCGCGCCGTTCCGAGGACGGACACCCCCCGGCGCGGCCCCGACCCACCACACCACCGAAGGCGCTACCCGCACCCCCACCGAACCCGCACAGGCCGCCGCAGGCCTCCCGCCCCACCGCCGGAGGCAACCGTTCCCCCCATTGGCCCCCGCGGCTCGCGACCCCCGCCCCCCCGACCCACGATGAAGGCTCAGGGCCGACCGTCGTTCGCACCGCGGAACACGGAGGCCGCCGCTTGCCTCTCGTGAAGGAAGGGCCTGCCGGATGACCACTTCGAAACGTATATCCCAGTCGGCCTTCGACGGCTCCAGGCTGCGAGTCATCCTGCTCGTCGATCTCCAGGAAGGCGCCCAGCAACAGTTCCTCGACGCGTACGAGCACATGCGCAACCACGTCGCCTCGGTTCCCGGTCACCTCACCGACCAGCTGTGCCAGTCCGCGGAGAACCCGTCCCAGTGGCTCATCACGAGTGAGTGGGCAAGCGCCCCGTCGTACCTCGCCTGGGTGAGCAGCGAAGATCACATCGAGACGGTCAGGCCGATGCAGAGCTGCGTCCGCGACCTCCGGTCGATGCGTTTCAGCATCCTCCGCGAGACCGGACACGCCGTCCCGCTCACCGCGGAAACCACAGGCGGACTCCAGGGCCCCGCGCGAACGGGCGACGGACTGACCCGCCACGCCCTGACGTTCACCGTCAAGCCCGGCTCCGAATCGAAGGTCGCGGAGATCCTCGCCGACTACGCACCACCACAGTCCCGCGTCGACGACTCCACGCGGCTGCGCCGCACCACGCTGTTCATGCACGGCAACCGAGTCGTCCGCACCGTCGAGGTGCAGGGCGACCTGATGACCGCGCTGCGCCACGTCTCGCGCCAGCCGGAGGTGCGCGCCGTCGAGGAGGCCCTCAACCCGCACCTGGAACTGAGCAGGGACCTGACCGACCCCGAGTCCGCACGGGCGTTCTTCACCCGCGCGGCCATGCCCGCCGTGCACCATGTGACCCGTGGCGTGCCCGGCGGCGGACCGGAACCGTCCGACCTGCGACGGCACGCGCTGTACTACCCGGCCCGCCCGGGCTGCGGAATGACGCTGGCCCGGCTGCTCTCCGAGCAGGACGAGATCGCCGCGGACGACCCCGCGAGCCCTGTGCACCGCAGCACCGTCTTCCACCGGGACGACCTCGTCGTACGGCTCATCGACGTGCAGGGCGATCCCGAGACGGATCCGGTCGGAGCCCTCGGCGTCCACGGCCCGCGCAAGGCCGCCGTACTGGCCCGCCTGCTCGACGGTGCCGCACTCGGCGTGGAAGGCCCGCTCACGGGTGAACGGGACGCGACCCGCCTCCTGGCACACGCCGACATGACGCTGATCACCGACCGCACGGCCCCACAGTCCTGACAACACCCGGACAGAACACCACGGGGACAGACACCAGCGGACGGACAGCACGCGGACAGACACCACGCGGACAGACAGCGCACCCAGACCCATGACCCAAGACAGAGCCGGACACACAGCGCCCGGACAGACAGCGCCCGGACAACACCCCACCGCCCAACCAGGAGACGGACCATGTACAAGACGCGCCCGCGCATCGTGGACCTGAGCGAGACCGAGCCCAACCGCAAGCGCGGCGGCGACCTGCGCACCATGCTCACCCCCGTCACGGTGGGTTCCACGAGCGGGTTCATGGGCCTGGCGATCATGCAGCCCGGCGAACGCATCAGCGAGCACTACCACCCGTATTCCGAGGAGTTCATCTTCGTCGTCCGGGGCAACCTGGAGGTCGACCTGGACGACGAAACGTTTCCTCTCCGCCCCGACCAGGGCCTCATGATCCCCATCGACATGCGGCACCGCTTCCGCAACGTCGGGGACGAGGAAGCCCGGATGGTCTTCCATCTGGGCCCGCTCGCGCCGGAGCCGCGCCTCGGCCACGTCGACACCGAGGCCGTGGCGGAGAACGAGGACCTCAAGCCGTACCCGCTCGTCCAGGAGGCGGCCCCGCGGCCCGAACGCCATGGGGCCCCATCGTGACCCGGCGGGTGGCGGTCACCGGTATCGGCGTCGTCGCCCCCGGCGGGATCGGAGTGCCGGCGTTCTGGGATCTCCTCTCCAACGGCCGTACCGCTACACGCGGCATCACCCTGTTCGATCCCGCGGGGCTGCGTTCCCGTATCGCGGCCGAGTGCGACTTCGACCCGCTCGCGCACGGGCTCGAGCCCGAGCTGGTCGAACGCGCCGACCGGTACATCCAGTTCGCCGTCGTCGCGGCCGCGGAGGCGGTGGCCGACAGCGGGGTGGCCTTCGACAAGGAAGACCCGTGGCGCATGGCCGTCTCCCTCGGCAGCGCGGTGGGCGGCACGACCCGCCTGGAGCACGACTACGTCCTGGTCAGTGACCGAGGACAGCGCTGGGACGTCGACCATCGCGCCGCCGAACCACAGCTGCACCTGGCGTTCTCACCCAGCACACTGGCCTCCGTCGTCGCGGAGCACTTCGGCGCGCAGGGGCCGGTGCAGACCGTCTCCACCGGCTGCACCTCCGGGCTCGACGCGGTGGGCTACGCCTTCCACACCATCGAGGAGGGCCGCGCCGACATCTGCATAGCCGGAGCCTCGGACTCCCCCATCTCCCCCATCACCATGGCCTGCTTCGACGCCATCAAGGCGACGTCGCCCAACAACGACGACCCGGCGCACGCCTCCCGCCCCTTCGACGCCCACCGCGACGGATTCGTCATGGGCGAGGGCGCCGCGGTGCTCGTCCTGGAGGAACTCGGGCACGCCCGTGCCCGCGGCGCGCACGTCTACTGCGAGATCAGCGGCTACGCCACCTTCGGCAACGCCTACCACATGACCGGACTGACCAGTGAGGGCCTGGAGATGGCCCGGGCCATCGACACCGCGCTCGACCACGCGCGCGTGGACCCCTCGGACATCGACTACGTCAACGCGCACGGCTCGGGCACCCGCCAGAACGACCGCCACGAGACCGCCGCGGTCAAGCGGTCCCTGGGTGCCCACGCCTACGACACCCCCATGAGCTCGATCAAGTCCATGGTGGGCCACTCGCTGGGGGCGATCGGCGCGATCGAGGTCGTCGCCTGCGTCCTGGCCCTGGCCCGCCAGGTGGTGCCGCCCACGGCGAACTACGAGACACCGGACCCCGAGTGCGATCTGGACTACGTACCGCGGACGGCACGCCCCCGCAGGCTCGACAACGTGCTTTCCGTCGGCAGCGGCTTCGGCGGGTTCCAGTCCGCGGTGCTGCTCACGGGGCCGGGCGGGAGGAAACGATGAGTGGTCAACCAAGCCGGCGCACCGCCGTCACGGGGATGGGTGTGGTCGCGCCCAACGGACTCAGCACGGACACCTACTGGAAGTCCGTCAAGGAGGGCCTGACCGTACTGGACCGGATCACCCGGGAGGGATGCGGGCACCTTCCGCTCCGCGTCGCCGGAGAGGTCCGGGAGTTCGACCCCTCGGCGCTCATCGAGGAGAAGTTCCTCGTCCAGACCGACCGGTTCACCCACTTCGCGATGGCCGCCGCCTGTGCCGCCCTGGAGGAGGCGGGGCTCAGCAGCCTCGCCGCCGACTCGCCGTACTCCGTCGGCGTGGTCACCGCCGCCGGGTCCGGCGGCGGCGAGTTCGGCCAGCGGGAGCTGCAGAAGCTGTGGGGCCAGGGGTCCCGATTCGTCGGCCCCTACCAGTCCATCGCCTGGTTCTACGCGGCCAGCACGGGCCAGATATCCATACGCAGCGGCTTCAAGGGCCCCTGCGGAGTGGTGGCCGGCGACGAGGCGGGCGGTCTGGACGCCGTCGCGCACGCCGCCCGGACCGTGCGGCGGGGAACCGACGTGGTCGTGGTCGGCGCGGCCGAGGCGCCGCTCGCCCCCTACTCGATGGTGTGCCAGCTCGGATACCCCGAGCTCAGCACCGTCGACGACCCGGCACGCGCCTACCGCCCCTTCACCTCGGCGGCCTGCGGCTTCGTGCCCGCCGAAGGCGGGGCCGTGCTGGTCGTCGAGGACGCGGACCGGGCACACCGCCGTGACGCGGTGATCCGCGCGACCGTGGCGGGACATGCCGCCACGTTCACGGGCGCCTCGCGCTGGGACCGGTCGCGGGAGGGACTCGCCCACGCGATCCGTGGCGCCCTCGACGAGGCCGGCTGCGCACCGGAGGAGATAGACGTCGTCTTCGCCGACGCGATGGGCATACCGGAGGCGGACCGTGCCGAGACCCTCGCCCTCGCCGACGCCCTCGGCCCGCACGGCACCCGCGTGCCCGTCACGGCGCCCAAGACCGGCGTCGGACGGTCCTACTGCGGGGCACCCCTGCTGGACATCGCGGCGGCGGTGATGGCCATGGAGCACGGGCAGATACCGCCGACGCCGAACGTCTTCGACATCTGCCACGAGATCGACCTGGTGATCTCCACGGCACGCCCGGCCGAGCTCCGCACGGCCCTGGTCCTCAGCCGGGGCCTCATGGGCTCCAACGCGGCGCTGGTCCTGCGCCGCGGCCCGGGATCCGCCGCCTAGAACCATGCCGCCCGGTCGACGCCGTGGACCGGCGCCACCCGGCGGCACCACCTCCGTACCTGGTACGACAAGGGAGAACGCGCATGACCACAGAAGTGACTCAAGTGACCGTCGAGGAACTGGCCACGCTGATGAAGAAGGCCGCCGGTGTCACCGTCGACCCGCACGACCTCGAGCGCCGGGTGGACACCCCCTTCGCCGAATTCGGGCTGGACTCGCTCGGGCTCCTCGGCATCGTCGGCGAGCTGGAGAACCGGCACGGCCGGGCGCTCCCCACCGACGCCGAGCGGTGCAAGAGCCCCCGAGCCTTCCTCGACCTCGTCAACGGCGCGCTCGCGACGGGAGCCTGACATGGCCGGCCACACGAAGAACGAGATCACCATCGCCGCTCCCGTCGACCTCGTCTGGGACATGACGAACGACCTGGAGAGATGGCCGCAGCTGTTCAGCGAGTACGCGTCCGTCGACGTACTGTCCCGCGACGGCGACACGGTCACCTTCCGTCTGACCATGCACCCCGACGAGAACGGCAAGGTGTGGAGCTGGGTGTCGGAACGGATCACCGACCGCGACAAGCTCACCGTCCACGCACGCCGGGTCGAGCCCGGCCCGTTCGAGTACATGAACATCGAGTGGGAGTACGAGGAGACCCCGGGCGGCACTCTGATGCGCTGGACCCAGGACTTCGCCATGAAGCCCGACGCCCCGGTCGACGACGCGGGGATGACGGACATCATCAACCGCAACTCCCCCATCCAGATGGCCCTCATCCGCGACCGCGTCGAGCAGGCCGCCCGCGAGCGGCGAACCAAGCCCGTCAAGCCAGCCTGAGCGACACCGTCGCGGAAGGAGACCTCATGCACCACGCCCTGATCGTCGCCCGGATGGCCCCGCAGTCGGCTCCGGACATCGCCGAGGTCTTCGCGGCCTCCGACCGCGGCGAACTCCCGCACCTCGTCGGGGTGACCCGGCGTTCGCTCTTCCAGTTCGGCGACGTGTACATGCACCTCATCGAAGCCGAGCAGGACCCGGGACCCGCCATCGCGCGCATGTCCGAGCACCCCGAGTTCCTCGACATCAGCAGGAAGCTGACCGCGTACGTCAGCCCGTACGACCCGGAGACCTGGCGCAGCCCGAAGGACGCCATGGCGGAGCGCTTCTACCACTGGGAGAGGGACGCGACCGCACGGTGAACGAAGAAGGCCGCTGTCCGCGCGGAGGAAGCGCGGGCAGCGGCCTTCTCGTGTCCTCCTGCGCCCCCTTTGTCCTTCCTGTCCGGTCTCCTCTCAGCGGGCGAGTTCAGGCATCAACCGCACGGCGTTCTCCCGGTTGATTCCCTGGAGCTGCTGATCCGAGATGACCGGATCGTTGTCCAGAGCGGGCGTCGTGATGTCGGCGATGACCTGCGCGGGGGTGGGCGGCCAGTCCGTGCCGAAGAGGATGTGGCCGGGGTCCACGGTGGCCAGCAGGGTGGGCGTGGCCGAGGGTGACATGGGGCCGGCTGTGTCGAAGTAGAAGCGGTGCAGGTAGTCGCGGACCCGGCCCGGCTCGATCTCGGGGGTGAGATGCCCGCCGAAGAGTTCCAGCCGGGTGGCCATGTACGGCAGAAAGCCTCCGCCGTGAGGAAGGATGAAGGTGAGATTCGGATAACGGTCCAGGGTGCCGTTCTTGATGAGGTTGATGGCGGCACGCGTGGTGTCGACAAGGAAGTCGCACACGAAGGGCGGCATTCCCGGCAGCCCCGAACTGCCGGGACCGCCGCCCTTTCCCGCCGGCACTTCCATGGGGTGGGTACTGACGACCGCGGACCGGTCGTTGAGTTCCTCCAGGAGGCGGTCGTGCGCCTCGTCGCCGAGGTAGACACCGTCCATGCTCGTTCTCGTGCTGACCCCGACGGCGCCGAGTTCATCGAGGCCGTACTCGAGGCTCCACAGGGAGAGGTCGAGGTCGTCGAGGAACACGGGGGTGAAGAACCTGAAGCGTGCGGGATGGCTTTCCACGACGTCGGCCGCTGCCCGCAGGGCGACCCGTGCGCTTTCCTGACGCTCCGTCCGCTCGCGGAGCCGTCCGAGCATCGCCACCGTCATCACGGACGTGCTGATGCCCGCCTTGTCCATGAGCTCCAGGGCCGCGTCCAGGTCCCACCGCGTCCACCAGGGCAGCTTGTCCCGGTGGACGACGCCCCGTTCTTCCGCCCAGTCCAGCCAGGCGGGCGCGGTGAAGTGGTGGTGGACGTCCACTCGGCCCGCGGCGGGGCCGTCGATGGCCGCTGATGTCATTGCCATGTCCTCTTCTCAGGTGCGGCTTCGCAGGTGCGGCTTCTCGGGTGCGGCCGATCTCAGGTGCGGCCGAGTACCGTCCGCAGCACATTCGTCAGCAGGCGATCGGCGTGCGGCATCTCGGCGTGGGCTCGCCAGGCGACGTAACCGTCGGGGCGTACGAGGACGGCACCGTCTTCGGCTGTGCCGTGCAGCTTCGCCCAGTCGGCGTCCGGCTCAGGAACGAGGTCGTGGTCCTGGCCGACTCCCACGAGATACGACTCGACCGGAACTCCCAAGGTCTCGGAGGCCTTCTCCGCCGCGTTCCGCCACTCGTGGCCTCGGGGCCCGGCAAGGACCACGAAGGAACGCTCGTACAGATCCAGCGTGGAGATCCTGACGCCTTCTCTCGTGACCCACATATGAGGTGCGCGGCTGCCCGGGTCGCCGCCGAGCTGGAAGGTCTCCGGAACGACCGGCCGCTCCGGGGAGGCACCCATGACGGCGTTGGACGCGTACCGGCAGCAGAGCGCGACGGTCATGAGGTCCGCCGGGTCGTCGTTGCGTCCCGCCGTCGGACTGAATCCCGGGTGCTCCTCCTCGACCGCCTGTACGGCCGCCCGCGTGCTGGTCGCGAGGGCGGCAGGCCGTCGTTCCTGCTCATAACTGTCCAGCAGGCGCATGCCGGCCCAGCCGCGGCGCACCGCGGCCAGCTTCCAGGCGAGGTTGTGAGCGTCCTGGATCCCGGTGTTGGAACCGAACGCACCGGTGGGCGGCATCTCGTGTGCCGAGTCACCGGCCAGGAAGACCCGGCCCTGTCCGTAGTTGTCCGCGACACGCTTCGAAGCGTGCCAGGGCGCCTTTCCGGTGATCTCCACATCGATGTCCGGAACGCCGGCGGCCGCGCGGATATGAGCGACGAGGCGGTCGTCGGTGAAATCCTCCAGGGATTCGCCGCGGTCCGGGAACCAAGGAACATGGATCACCCATCGTTCCTCGTTGTCCACCGGCAGCAACGCTCCTTCGCCCTGTGGGTTCGTCACATAGCAGACGACGAACTTCTTTTCTCCGATGTAGTCCTTGAGCCTCTTGCTGCGGAATGTGACGCTGACGTTGTGGAAGAGCTCACCAGGTCCTGACTGACTGATGCCCAGGCGTTTGCGAACGGGGCTTCGGGGCCCGTCGGCAGCCACCAGAAAATCAGCGTGCACGGTATACGTCTCACCGGTGTCCCGGTGCATGATCTGGGCCTGGACTCCGTCTCGGTCCTGCGTGAAGGAGAGCATCTCCGTACTGAAGCGGATGTCTCCTCCCTGGGCGCGGGCATGGGTCAGCAGTACCGGCTCGAGATCGTTCTGACTGCACAGGCACCAGTCCGAGGAACTGACCTGTGACACATCAATTCCGGCGGAGATGTCCCGGATGATCCAGCGGCGCTGACCGCCGGCGAGGGTGTCCACCTGAAGAACGCCGTCGTTTCCGGCGAGAGCCGAGGCGGCCTCCCGGATGCTCGGCTCCAGTCCGGCGGTCCGGAAAATCTCCATGGTACGCACATTGTTCCCGCGACCGCGCGGGTGCGTCGATGTCCCCGCATGTCGCTCCAAGAGCATGTGCTCAATTCCGAGGCGTCCCAGGAAGACGGAGGTGGAAAGGCCCACCAGGGATCCGCCTACGATGAGAACTGGTACTGATTCCACTGATTCCGCTGTGCGTCCGCTCACTGATTTCCTACCCCATACGGCGGTGCCGAGTCCGGGGGTCGAGGACCGGCCTGACAGTCAGTGTTTACCAAGTGGGACATTCATATGCACAGTTCATACGGTGACCCGACCCATATGGCCCAGCAACGTTTGGCCCGCGGTGCCCCACGGGAAACCGTGGGGCACTGACCGATGGAATCCACCGACCCCCGGGACCAGACATGACGCAAGCGTTCGCATCCGAGGAAATGTCATCCGAAGAGGCCGCGGCCGCGGCCTCATCCTGCAGCCGGGAGTTCCGCGCCAACCCGCATCCCATCTACGCCAAACTCAGGGAGACGGCACCCGTATGCCCGCTGTCACCGCCCCACGGCGTCGAGACGTACCTGATCACCCGGCATGACGACGCTCGCGCCGCCCTGGCCGACCCCCGCCTGAGCAAGGACATGTACGGCGCCATCGACGCCTATCACCGCATCTTCGGTGACTCGTCGATCGCCCTGGACGACAACATGCTCTTCTCGGATCCTCCGAAGCACACCAGGCTCAGGAGGATTGTCGGCAACACCTTCACCCCGAAAAGGGTGGAATCACTGCGTCCGCGCGTCCAGAAGATCACTGAGGATCTGCTGGATGGATGCGCGACCTCGGAACCCGTCGACCTGCTCCCGGAGTTCTGCTTCCCCCTGCCGCTCCATGTGATCTGCGAACTTCTGGGCGTCCCGGAGAACGAACGCAAGCAGGCCCAGGAATGGTCCAGCACCGTCGCCCGGACCGGTTTCGGTCCGGAGGCGAGAAAAGCGCTGGAACTGGCCGAGGGCAACCTGCGCGACTATCTGGTGGATCTGATCGCACGGAAGCGGCAGGAGCCGGACGGCGCCCTGCTCAGCGCACTCGTCACAGCCAGGGATGACGAGGGCGCGCTCACGGACCACGAACTGGTCTCCACAGCGTGGGTGCTGCTCTTCGCAGGCCACAAGACGACGGCGTACCAGATCGGCAACGCCGTCTACCATTTGCTCACCCAACCGGAGCAGAAGCGACTGGCACTCCAGGATGCGGGCGCGACAGCCGCGGCCGTCGAGGAGATCTTCCGGTTCGAGTCCTCCGTGGAGAACTCGACATTCCGCTACGCCAAGGAAGACCTCGTGATCCGCGACACGCTCATCCCCAAGGGTGCGCTCGTCCAGATCTCGATCACCTCGGCCAACCGTGACCCGGAGGCCTTCACAGATCCGGACCGACTGGACGTCACGCGCCCGAACGTCCAGGCGACCCATCTCGCATTCGGCGTCGGCCCCCACTACTGCGCCGGCGCGCCGCTGGCACGTCTGGAGATGCAGATCGCCCTCACCACGCTCTTCGCGCGGTATCCCCGCATGGCCCTTGCGGGGGCGCCGGAAGACGCGCGCTGGCTGACCGTACCGTTCCCCGCCTTCCGCGGGTTGGCGGAACTTCCCGTCGTCCTCGACCCGTCCTGACGTGAACGGCACCCAAACTCCGGCACGTGTGCGGGTCGTTCGGCTGCTGCGCGTGCGAGAAGGAATGGAAGCGGACTTCGTGAAGTCCTATCAGGGCGTCCTCGAACGCGCCGTGGGCTCCCCCGGACACCTCGGAGAACAGCTGTGCCGGTCCATCGACGATCCCACTCGCTGGTTGCTCACCAGCGAGTGGGAGAGCCTCGAAGCCGTCAAGCGGTGGCGTACCGACCCCGATCACACCGCTCTGGTCGAGCCGATGAACGCCTGTCTGCACGACGACCGGTGGACAGCGGTCTTCCACGTCACGGACGCGGCGGCTCAGCAGACGACTACTCCGCCCGCTGGGCCAGATGCCGTTCGACCGTCTCCACCTTCGAGGTGAGACCGTTCTCCACCCCGGGGCGGATGTCCGCCTTGAGAACCAGGGACACGCGCGGCGCACGGGCCTCTACGGCGGCCACGGCGCGCTTGACGACGTCCATGACCTCCTCCCACTCGCCCTCGATGGACGTGAACATCGCGTCGGTGCGGTTGGGCAGGCCGGACTCGCGCACGATCCGGACGGCGTCGGCGACGTACTCCCCCACGTCCTCGCCGACGCCCAGCGGCGTCACGGAGAAGGCGACGATCACGCGCTCACCTTCCCTTCCTCGCGGGCGCGGGAGGCGATGACCGCGTCCTCGGCCTCACGCCTCAGCTTGCGCTCGGCGAAGAAGCCGCCGGTGGGCAGGATCGAGAGGACGAAGTAGAGGGCGGCGGTCTTCAGGGACCACTTCGTGCGGTTCCAGGCGTCGGCCCAGAAGATCACGTACAGGATGAAGAGAACGCCGTGGACCATCCCCATCACGGGGACCGCGTTGAAGTCCGTGGTCCGCTTCAGCACCGAGCAGACCAGCAGGAGGAGGAAGGAAACCGCCTCGGGGGCCGAGACGAGGCGGAGGCGGCGAATGGCGGTGGCGGTCTTGATGTCCACGGGTCACCTTCGGTGGGAGAGACGTCGGGTTTGTGAATGCGAGCACAAACGTTCTTCCATTGTGGCAAACGGCTCCCCTAAGGGTGCGTTCAGGGTGCGTCTCCACCCCTGGGCTCTGTCCGCGGAGCCCGACCTGCGGCTACCTTCACTGCGTGGCGATGTTCCGACTTCAAGGCAGCAAAGTGCTTGCCGTCGACATGACCGGTGACGCCGTGAAGGCGAAGAACGGCTCGATGGTCGCGTACGACGGTCAGATGGACTTCAAGAAGCTCAGCGGCGGCGGTGAGGGCATCCGGGGGATGGTGACCCGGCGGATCACCGGCGAGCAGATGACATTGATGGAGGTGAAGGGGCACGGGACGTGCTGGTTCGCGGACCGGGCCTCGGAGATCAACCTCGTCGGCCTCCAGGGGGACAAGCTGTACGTGGAGTCGAGCAACCTGCTCGCGACCGACTCCGGACTGCGGACCGGCACGTCGTTCACCGGTATGCGCGGTGCCTCGCAGGGCAACGGGCTGTTCACGACGACCGTCGAGGGGCACGGGCAGGCGGCG
This sequence comes from Streptomyces sp. SA15, assembly GCF_002291145.1. Taxonomy (GTDB): domain Bacteria; phylum Actinomycetota; class Actinomycetes; order Streptomycetales; family Streptomycetaceae; genus Streptomyces. The sequence goes on along the minus strand of NZ_NTGE01000209.1, from coordinate 16,472 downwards.
ATCATGTCGGACGGGCCGGCGGTCGTGCTGCGGGTCAGCGCGCAGTATCCGCTGACCGTCGACCCGGGGGCGTACATCGCGCACCAGGGGAACCTCCGGCAGTCCTTCCAGTCCGGTGTGACGTTCCGCACGTTCATGGGCGAGGGCGGCGGCGAGGCCTTCCAGATCCGCTTCGAGGGCGACGGCCTGGTGTACGTCCAGCCCAGCGAGCGGAACACGATCGCGGGGGATGTGTGACATGGCCTTCCGTGAGCTCAACTCGAAGATGGTCGAGGCGACGGTCGCGCCCGGGCAGCGGCTGTTCAGTCAGCGCGGGGCGATGCTCGCCTACAAGGGCGAGGTGTCCTTCACTCCCAACATGCAGGGCGGCCAGGGCGGGGTCATGTCGATGATCGGCCGCCGGGTGGCCAATGAGGCGGCGCCCCTGATGACCGTCGAGGGCAGCGGCACCGTGCTGTTCGGGCACGGCGGCCACCACATCCAGGTCATCAACCTCACCGGCGACACCCTGTTCGTGGAGGCGGACCGGCTGCTCGCCTTCGAGGGCACGCTGGAGCAGGGGACGATGTTCATGGGCTCCCAGGGCGGCGTCATGGGCATGGTCCGGGGCCAGGTCACCGGCCAGGGCCTGTTCACCACCACCCTGAGGGGGCACGGCTCGGTCGCGGTCATGGCGCACGGCGGGGTCATCGAGGTCCCCATCACCCCGCAGCGCCCGGTCCATGTCGACCCGCAGGCGTACGTCGCCCACCACGGCGACGTACGCAACAAGCTGTCCACCGCGCTGGGCTGGCGCGACATGGTGGGCCGCGGCTCCGGAGAGGCGTTCCAGCTGGAGCTCAGCGGCAGCGGTGCGGTGTACGTCCAGGCCTCGGAGGAGAAGCTGTGAGCACCATTCCCTACGGCGTCCCCGGCGGACACGGCGGACCCGGTGGACCCGGCGGCCCGACGGTCTTCGACCCGATGACGCTGCCGTCGGACGACAACGTCAACAACTACACCTTCTGCGTGGAGCTCAAGGGGAGCCAGTGGTTCCTGCAGAAGGGGAAGATGATCGCCTACTACGGCTCGATGGAGTTCAACGGCATCGGGCACGGCCGGCTGGACCGCCTGGTGCGTACGTCCTTCCATTCGCCTCTGCACGCCAGCGACTGGGTCGTGGCGGAGGGCTCGGGCAAGATGCTCCTCGCCGACCGGGCCTTCGACGTGAACTCGTACGACCTCGAAGACGGCAATCTGACCATTCGCTCGGGCAACTTGCTCGCTTTTCAGCCAAGTCTCGCTCTCAAGCAGTCGATCGTGCCGGGTTTTCTGACACTCATCGGAACCGGAAAGTTCGTGGCCGCCTCCAACGGTCCGGTGGTGTTCATGGAACCCCCGATCCGGGTGGACCCGCAGGCCCTCGTCGGCTGGGCGGACTGCCCCTCACCCTGCCATCACTACGACCACGGCTACATGACCGGTCTCATGGGCGGTCTACGTGCGATGACAGGTCTCGGCGGGGCCTCCGGGGAGGAGCATCAGTTCGAGTTCGTGGGAGCGGGCACGGTCCTGCTCCAGTCGTCCGAGGTCCTCATGGCCGAGCAGGCCACGGGGGCGGTTCCGGGGGAAGCCGGGGTGCCTGGCGGCGGGGGGCACACAGGCCACTCACAGCAAGCCGGCGCACCGCGCCTTCCCGGACAGCTGGGAGACCTCCAGCGTCGCTTCGGTCTGTGAGCGGTAGTCTGCGGAGTGTGACGTCGAACGTGTGCACGCCGCCGTCACCACAACCCTCACTAGTTCGCCTTTCAACCTTTTAGGTAGACTTCATTCATGGAGACCGAGACGGCCACGCGCTGGCTGACCGATGCGGAGCAGTGCGCCTGGCGCACCCACCTGGAGGTCAACAGGCTGTTGACGTACCAGCTCGAAAAGGACCTGCAGCCGTTCGGCCTGACAATGAACGACTACGAAATCCTGGTGAATCTGTCCGAGTCGGAGGGCGTACGAATGCGGATGAGCGACCTGGCATCCGCCACCCTCCAGTCCAAGAGCCGCCTCTCCCACCAGATCACCCGCATGGAGAACGCGGACCTGGTGCGGCGCGAGAACTGCGAGTCGGACCGCCGAGGTCTGTACGCGGTCCTCACCGAGCACGGCATGGAGACGATGAAGAAGGTCGCGCCCCATCATGTGGCGTCTGTGCGGAGGCACTTCATCGATCTGCTGTCCCCCGAGGCCATGTCGGAACTCGACAAGGCCCTGAAGCCCATCGCGGAGCATCTTCGCGGGCAGCGGGGGCGGGCCTAGCCACCTGATCGGGCGAGCGGCAGGCGGAGTTCGAACAGGGCTCCGCCTGTCGGCGCGTCGCGGACCGTGAGCGTGCCGCCGTGCCGTGTGGCGACGTCCCGCGCGATGGCGAGTCCGAGCCCCGCGCCGCCGTCGTCGCGGCTGCGGGCCTCGTCCAGCCGTACGAACCGCTCGAAGATCCGCTCCCGGTCGCTCCCGGGCACCCCGTCCCCGTCGTCGGCGACCCCGGCCACCGCCCACTCCCCCTCGCGCCGCACACTCACCCGGACGGCCGAGCGGGCGTGCCGCTGTGCGTTGTCCAGCAGGTTGGTGAGCAGCCGCCCCATCTGCCCCCGGGAGCCCGCCACGTCCACGGCCTCCGGCGCTTCCAGGGTCACGCCCGCGCGCCCTTCGACTCCCTCCCGCGCCAGCGCGGCGAGGTCGAACCGGGCGTCGGCGGCGGGCCGCTCCCCCGCGTCCAGCCGGGCCAGCAGCAGCAGATCGGCGGCGAGGCGCTGCAGTCGTACGGTGTCCTCGACCGCCCCTTTGACGTCCAGCAGCTCGGGATGCGCGGCGCCCACCTCCAGCTGGGTGCGCAAGGACGCGATCGGGCTGCGCAGTTCGTGCGAGGCGTCGGCGACGAACCGGCGCTGCCGCTCCACGGAGGTCTCCAGGGCGGCCAGCGTCTCGTTGGTGGTCCGGGCGAGGCGGGCCACCTCGTCGTGCGTGTCCGGCACCGGCACCCGGCGTGCGAGATCCTCGGAGGCGGTGATCGCGGCCATCTCGCCGCGGATGCCCTCGACCGGGCGCAGGGCGCGCCGGGTGACCAGCCAGGTCACCCCCGCGACGACGCCGAGCAGCAGTGGGAAGCCGATCAGCATGACGGTCAGCGCGGTGTCGACGGCGCTCTGTTCGGCGGAGAGCGGGGCGCCGGCGTACACGATCAGCAGGCCTTTGTTCTTGGCCTCGACCTTTACGGCGGCGAAGCGGTAGTCGCCGGTCTCGCCGTCGATCGTCGCGGAACCGTTGGTGTAGGTGGTCCTCTCGCCGATCTCGCCCGGATGGAGGGAGGACTCGTCGTCGTCCCCGTCGTCGTTGGACCCGTCGGAGTCCTCGCCCTCCTCGCCGCCTCCGGGGGCGGTCGGCTGCGCCGGCTTGACCACGTCGGTGTTCGTGCCGCTGATCCGCTGCAGGTCCTCGCTGGCCGCGACCAGTCTCCGGTTCTCGTCGACGACCTGGACCGGCTCCTCGTCCCCGTCCAGGGACAGCTGGTCGTACCGCTTGCCCAGGGCCAGGCCGGCGGCGACCGTCCGCGCGGAGCGGTCGGCCTCGGCCTCGGCCTGGTCGGTCAGGTTGGAGCGCAGGGACAGCAGGACGGCGGCCCCGGCGGCGACCAGCGCCACGGCTACGACGAGCGTGGCGGCGAGGGTCGCCCGGGACCGTACGGAACCGAACAGGCGTCTCATCACCGTCCCGCCTCCAGCCGATACCCGGCGCCGCGGACCGTCCGGATGAGCCCGGAGCGCAGCTTGCGCCTGAGAGTGCTGACGTACACCTCGACGATGTTCGGGTCGCCGTCGTACGCGAAGTCCCAGACGTGCTCCAGGATCTGGGCCTTGGACACCACCTCGCCGGCCCGCACCACGAGCTGTTCCAGGACGGCGAACTCCTTGGCGGTGAGCACGACCTCGTCCTCGCCCAGGAAGACGCGGTGGGCGGCGGTGTCGACCTTGAGGTCGCCGAGGACGTGCACCGGCGAGGCCCCGGCGCCCTGGCCGCGGCGGCGCAGCAGCGCCTTGATCCGGGCGACGAGGACGACGTACGAGAACGGCTTGGTGAGGTAGTCGTCGGCACCCGTGTCGAGGCCCTCGGCCTCGTCGTACTCGCCGTCCTTGGCGGTGAGCATCAGGATCGGCACGTCGTGCCCTGCGGCGCGGAGGGCGGCGCAGACGCGGTAGCCGTTGAGGCCGGGCAGCATGATGTCGAGGATCACGAGGTCGTACGTCCCCTCGGTGGCCCGGTGCAGGCCCTCCCGGCCGTCGTGGACGACGTCCACGGCGTACCCCTCGGCGGTCAGGCCCCTGGCGAGCGACAGGGCCAGCCGCTTCTCGTCCTCCACGATCAACAGGCGCATGCCTAAAGGTTCGCAAAGCGAAGCTGAAGATCGCTTCAGGGGGCTTCAGGTTGCTCTCAGCGTCGGTCGGCGATGTTGGGTGACGTCGAAAGCGACGCGAAGCCTTATGAATCTGGAGGAAGCCGCATGAAGCGCAACATCGTGATCGCCGCCGTTACGGCCGCCGCGCTGGTCGGGGGTGGTACGGCCACGGCTCTCGCGGTGACGGGGGACGGCGAGGGGTCGGTGCGGCAGGCGGTGGACGTGCGGGGTACGGGGGACGACGCACGGGCCGACGACGGGGCCCGTGACGACGACAGCGGCCGTGACGACGACGCCGGGAAGGCCGCGTCCGTCGAGGTGACGGCTGCCGACGCCATCGCCTCCGCACTGCGGCACGACCCGGGCACCGCCGTCTCCGCCGAACTGGACGACGAAGACGACGGGGCCGACGGGGCCGACGCCGGGTCGGTCGTGTGGAAGGTCGACGTCCTCGGCGGCGGGGACACCTGGCACAGCGTCCGGGTCGACCCCGGCACCGGCAAGGTGCTCGGTTCCCACACCGAGCGCGAGGACGACACCGCCGAGGTGCGGGGCGCGCTGAAGGGCACCTCCGTGACGGCGGCGGAGGCCGCGAAGGCGGTCACCGGCAAGGGAACCGTGACGTCGGTGGACCTGGACGAGGACGGCACCTCGAAGGGCTGGGAGGTCGAGACCCACGCCTCCGGCGAGGCCGAGCAGGACTGGCGGGTCGATCTGAACAGCGGGAAGGTCACGGCGGACCGGGCGGACCGGGCGGACCGGGCCGATGACGACAGGGCCGACGACAACGACGGTGGCGACGACTGACGTAGCCGTTCGGTGCGGGTGAGTGGGGGCGGGCCCTGAGTGGTTCGCCCCCTCCGCCCCTACCCTTCCCGTCCCTGGGGGCTGCCGCCCCCAGACCCCCGCTTCGGCCCGAAGGGCCTCGTCCTCAAGCGCCGGACGGGCTGAGATTGCCCGACCGGCGTCGTCAGATCCCGGCCGCCGCCGACCCACTCCGCGGGGTTACCCCTGCGTGAGCCCCGCCACCAGCTCGTCCGCCGCCCGGTAGGGATCCAGCTGCCCGGCGACGATCTTCTCCGCCAGCGTGCTCAGTCGCCGGTCGCCGTGCAGGTCGCCGATCCGTTCGCGCAACGCCGTGACGGCGATCGTCTCCACCTCGCGGGCGGCACGGGACAGCCGGCGCTCCGCCAGCACCCCCCGCTCCTCCATCCACGCGCGGTGCTTCTCCAGCGCCTCGACGACCTCCTCGATGCCCTCGCCGCGCGCGGCGACCGTCTTGACGATGGGTGGGCGCCAGTCGCCGGGGCCGCGGGACTCGCCGAGGCCGAGCATGTGGTTCAGCTCGCGGGCGGTGGCGTCGGCGCCGTCCCGGTCGGCCTTGTTGACGACGTACACGTCGCCGATCTCCAGGATGCCCGCCTTGGCCGCCTGGATTCCGTCGCCCATGCCGGGGGCCAGGAGCACCACCGAGGTGTCGGCCTGTGAGGCGATCTCGACCTCCGACTGGCCGACCCCGACGGTCTCGACCAGGATCACCTCGCAGCCCGCCGCGTCCAGGACACGGATGGCCTGCGGCGCGGCCCAGGCGAGGCCGCCGAGGTGGCCCCTCGTCGCCATCGAGCGGATGTAGACGCCCGGGTCGGACGCGTGCTCCGACATCCGCACCCGGTCGCCGAGCAGCGCCCCGCCGGAGAACGGCGAGGACGGGTCGACGGCCAGGACGCCGACCCGCTTGCCCTGCTTGCGGTAGGCCGTCACCAGGGCCGACGTCGAGGTCGACTTGCCGACGCCCGGAGAGCCGGTCAGTCCGACCACGTACGCCCCGCCGGTCAGCGGAGCCAACGTCGCCATGACCTCCCTGAGCTGCGGGGACGCCCCCTCCACCAGGGAGATCAGGCGGGCCACGGCGCGCGGCCGGCCCTCCCTGGCCTGGGCCACCAGTGTGGAGACGTCCTGCATCACAGCTCCGTTCGAGACTCGAGGGCGGTACGGACCGGTAAGAGCGGTTACGCCTTGGGTACCCGCACGATCAGCGCGTCACCCTGACCGCCGCCGCCGCACAGCGCGGCCGCGCCCACGCCGCCGCCACGCCGCTTCAGCTCCAGCGCCAGGTGCAGGACGAGCCGGGCACCGGACATGCCGATCGGGTGGCCCAGGGCGATGGCACCGCCGTTGACGTTCACCCTTTCCGGGGACACTCCGAGGTCCTTCATCGACTGCACCGCCACTGCGGCGAAGGCCTCGTTGATCTCGATCAGGTCGAGGTCGGAGACCTCCAGGCCCTCCTTCTTCAGGGCGTGCCGGATGGCGTTGGAGGGCTGGGACTGGAGGGAGTTGTCCGGACCGGCCACGTTGCCGTGGGCGCCGATCTCGGCGATCCACTCCAGGCCGAGCTCCTGCGCCTTGGCCTTGCTCATCACCACGACCGCGGCGGCACCGTCGGAGATCTGCGAGGAAGAGCCCGCCGTGATGGTGCCGTCCTTGCTGAACGCCGCCCGCAGCTTGCCCAGCGACTCGGCCGTCGTCTCCGCGCGGATGCCCTCGTCCTTGCTGAAGACGACCGGCTCGCCCTTGCGCTGCGGGATCTCCACCGGGGTGATCTCGGCCTCGAACAGGCCGTTCTTCTGCGCGGATGCGGCACGCTGGTGGGACAGGGCGGCCACCTCGTCCTGTTCCGGCCGGCCGATGCCGAGCCGCGTGTTGTGCTTCTCCGTCGACTCGCCCATGGCGATGTTCTCGAAGGCGTCGGTCAGACCGTCGTACGCCATGGCGTCGATCATCTCCACCGCGCCGTACTTGAAGCCCTCGCGGGACTTCGGCAGCAGGTGGGGTGCGTTGGTCATGGACTCCTGGCCGCCCGCGACGATCACGTCGAACTCACCCGCGCGGATCAACTGGTCGGCGAGCGCGATGGCGTCGAGGCCGGACAGGCACACCTTGTTGACGGTGAGCGCCGGGACGTTCATCGGAATGCCCGCCTTGACCGCGGCCTGGCGTGCCGGGATCTGCCCCGCCCCGGCCTGGAGCACCTGGCCCATGATCACGTACTGCACCTGGTCGCCACCGATCCCCGCACGGTCGAGGGCGGCCTTGATCGCGAAGCCGCCGAGGTCGGCTCCCGAGAAGGACTTCAGCGAGCCCAGCAACCGCCCCATGGGCGTACGGGCACCCGCGACGATCACCGAGGTCGTGCTGTTCGATCCAGTCATGAGCTGCGATCCCCTTACCGGCCTGCACAGGCCGAGGAGTGAACGAGGGTTTACTTCGAATGTACTGAGCGGTAGACCACCCCGTCATCCGGCGAAGCGTGTGATCGCGCGCACGTTGCGTAACCACCTCCGGCGCGCTCCACTGAAACCATGCTGACGCGAATCGACCACATCGGGATCGCCTGTTTCGACCTCGACAAGACTGTCGAGTTCTACCGGGCCACGTACGGCTTCGAGGTGTTCCACTCCGAGGTCAACGAGGAGCAGGGCGTGCGCGAGGCCATGCTCAAGATCAACGATACGTCCGACGGCGGAGCGTCGTATCTCCAGCTCCTGGAGCCGACCCGGGAGGACTCCACCGTCGCGAAGTGGCTGGCGAAGAACGGCGAGGGCGTCCACCACATCGCCTTCGGTACGGCGGATGTCGACACGGAGGCCGCCGACATCAAGGACAAGGGCGTACGCGTTCTGTACGAAGAGCCGCGACGCGGCTCCATGGGGTCACGGATCACCTTCCTTCACCCCAAGGATTGCCACGGCGTACTGACAGAACTGGTCACTTCAGCGCCTGTTGAGTCACCTGAGCACTGACCCCCGTACATATGGGCCGGTAGGGTTGGGGTCGGTCGCCGCTCCAACCAGGGCGACCTGGTCCTGCCGTCGAAAGCGGGATCAAGTCCGGGGTCCGGGTTTCGGGGGACGAGCGTCGGGGCAGCAGCCCATGCTCCGCCGTTGATCTGACACCATTCCCCGGGGGCCCCGTTCGGCGGATGGACGGAGCTCGTTTGGAGAGACTTGCGACCAGGGGACGGATGGGACCGCGCAGTGCGGGGCTACGAACGCCAGGAGCGAGAGCCGGCGGCTGACGTCGACCACCTCTCTCGGTTCGAGGCCGAGATGGATCGGCTGAAGACCGAGCGGGAGAAGGCGATCCAGCACGCCGAGGACCTCGGCTACCAGGTCGAGGTGCTGCGCGCCAAGTTGCACGAGGCGCGGCGCACCATCATGTCCCGGCCCTCCTACGACGGCGGTGACCTCGGCTACCAGGCCGAGCAGCTGCTGCGCAACGCCCAGATCCAGGCCGACCAGCTGCGCCAGGATGCCGAGCGCGAACTGAGCCAGGCCCGCGCCCAGACCCAGCGCATCCTCCAGGAGCACGCCGAGCAGGCGGCACGGCTCCAGGCGGAGCTGCACCAGGAGGCGGTCACCCGCCGCCAGCAGCTCGACCAGGAGCTCGCCGAGCGCCGGCAGACCGTCGAGACGCATGTCAACGAGAACGTGGCCTGGGCCGAGCAGCTGCGCGCCCGCACCGAGCAGCAGGCCCGCCGGCTCCTCGACGAATCCCGCGCGGAGGCCGAGCAGGCCATGGCCGCCGCCCGCGCCGAGGCCGAGCGGCTGACCTCCGAGGCCCGCCAGCGGCTGCAGAGCGAGGCCGAGGCGGCCCGCGCGGAGGCCGAGCAGTTGCTGCGCCGCGCCCGCACGGACGCCGAGCGCCTGCTGAACGCCGCCTCCTCGCAGGCCCAGGAGGCCACCGACCACGCCGAGCAGCTGCGTACCTCCACCACCACGGAGTCGGAGGCGGCCCGCCGCGAGGCCCAGGAGCTGAGCCGCGCCGCCGAGCAGCGCATCGCGGAGGCGGACACCGCTCTGCGCGAGGCGCGCGCCGAGGCGGAGAAGCTGGTCACCGAGGCCAAGGCCGCCGCCGAGAAGGCCCTCGCCAGCGCCGAGTCGGCCAACGAGCAGCGCACGCGCACGGCGAAGGAGCAGGTCGCCCGGCTGGTCAGCGAGGCCACCAAGGAGGCCGAGACCACCAAGTCGGACGCCGAGCAGATCGTCGCGGACGCCCGCGCCGAGGCCGAGAAGCTGCTCGCCGAGGCCGCCGAGAAGGCCCGGACGCTCACCGCCGAGGAGAGCGCGACCCAGCTGTCCAAGGCGGCCAAGACGGCCGAGGACGTCCTCAACAAGGCGCAGGAGGACGCGAAGAACACCACCAAGGCCGCGGCCGAGGAGGCCGAGCGGATCCGCACCGAGGCCGAGGCCGAGGCGGACCGGCTGCGCGCCGAGGCGCACGACATCGCCGAGCAGCTCAAGGGCGCGGCGAAGGACGACACCAAGGAGTACCGCGCCAAGACGGTCGAGCTGCAGGAGGAGGCCCGCCGGCTGCGCGGCGAGGCCGAGCAGCTGCGGTCCGACGCGGTCGCCGAGGGCGAGAAGATCCGCGCGGAGGCCCGCAAGGAGGCCGTGGCGCAGATCGAGGAGGCGGCCAAGACCGCCGAGGAGCTGCTGTCCAAGGCGAAGGCCGACGCGGACGAGCTGCGCCAGAAGGCCACCACGGACAGCGAGAAGGTCCGTACGGAGGCCATCGAGCGGGCGACCACTCTGCGCCGGCAGGCCGAGGAGACGCTGGACCGCACCCGCAAGGAGGCCGAGCGGCACCGCGCCGAGGTCGTCGAGCAGGCCGAGGGCATCAAGGCCGACGCCGAGCGGACCGCGCGCGAGCTGCACGAGGAGACCGAGCAGGCCATAGAGGCCCGCCGCGCGGAGGCCGCCGAGGAACTGACCCGGCTGCGCACCGAGGCCGAGCAGCGCCTCGTCGCCGCCGAGCAGGCGCTGACCGACGCCCGTGAGGAGGCCGCGCGGATCCGCCGCGAGGCCGCCGAGGAGACCGAGCGGCTGCGCGGTGAGGCCGCCGAGCGGATCCGCACGCTCCAGGAGCAGGCCGAGGCCGAGGCCGATCGGGTGCGCGACGAGGCCGCGTCCGACGCGTCCGCCTCCCGGGCGGAGGGCGAGGCCATCGCCGTACGCCTGCGCTCGGAGGCCGCCTCCGAGGCCGAGCGGCTGAAGTCGGAGGCGCAGGACACCGCCGATCGGGTACGGGCGGAGGCGCAGGCCGCCGCCGAGCGGCTGGCGACGGAGGCGTCGGAGACGCTGGCCGCCGCGCAGGAGGAGGCCAACCGGCGTCGTCGCGAGGCCGAGGAGTACCTGGGCGCGGCGCGGCAGGAAGCCGACCAGGAGCGCGAGCGGGCCCGCGAGCAGAGCGAGGAGCTGCTGGCCTCGGCGCGCAAGCGCGTTGAGGAGGCGCAGGCCGAGGCCGTACGCCTGGTCGAGGAGGCCGACCGGCGTGCCACCGAGATGGTGTCGGCGGCCGAACAGCACGCCCAGCAGGTGCGGGACTCGGTCGCCGGGCTGCACGAGCAGGCCCAGGAGGAGATCACCGGGCTGCGCTCGGCCGCCGAGCACGCGGCGGACCGTACGCGCCGGGAGGCCGAGGAGGAGGCGGACCGGGTCCGCCACGACGCCTACGCCGAGCGGGAGCGGGCCTCCCAGGACGCGAGCCGGGTCCGGCGGGAGGCGAGCGAGGAGTCCGAGGCCGCCAAGGCGCTTGCGGAGCGCACCGTCTCGGAGGCGATCGCTGAGGCGGAGCGGCTGCGCTCGGACGCGTCCGAGCACGCCCAGCGGGTGCGTACGGAGGCGTCGGAGACCATCGCCGAGGCCGAGCAGGCGGCTTCGCGCACCCGGGCGGACGCCCGCGAGGACGCCAATCGCATCCGGTCGGACGCGGCGACCCAGGCGGACACCCTCATCACCGAGGCGCGCAACGAGGCCGAGCGGCTCACCACGGAGACGGTCGCGGACACCGACCGGCTGCGGCAGGAGACGGTCGCCGAGGCGGAGCGGCTGCGTTCGGAGACGGTCGCGGAGGCCGAGCGGGTACGGACCGAGGCGGCCACCGCGGCCGAGCGGATGATGGCGGACGCCACCGGCGACGCGGAGCGGCTGCGCGCCGAGGCCGCCGAGACGATCGGGGCGGCGCGGCAGCACGCCGAGCGGATCCGCAGCGAGTCCCAGCGGGTCAGGGCCGAGGCGCTGGCGGAGGCCGAGCGGGTCACGACGGCCGCGCGCGAGGAGGCCGACCGGACGCTCGACGAGGCCCGCAAGGAGGCCAACAAGCGGCGCTCCGAGGCGGCCGAGCAGGTCGACAAGCTCATCACGGAGACCACGGCCGAGGCCGACAAGCTGCTCACCGAGGCGCAGCAGCAGGCCCTGAAGACCACCGCGGACGCGGAGTCCCAGGCCGACACCATGGTCGGCGCGGCCCGTACCGAGGCCGACCGGCTGGTGTCCGAGGCGACGGTCGAGGGCAACGCGACGGTGGAGAAGGCCCGTACGGACGCGGACGAACTGCTCGTCGGCGCCCGCCGGGACGCAACCGCCATCCGGGAGCGCGCGGAGGAGCTGCGCGACCGCATCACCGCCGAGATCGAGGACCTGCACGAGCGGGCCCGCCGCGAGGCCGCCGAGACGATGAAGTCGACCGGCGACCGCTGCGACGCGCTCATCAAGGCCTCCGAGGAGCAGCTGGAGAAGGCGCAGGCGAAGGCCAAGGAGCTGGTCTCGGAGGCCAACTCGGAGGCGGGCAAGGTGCGTATCGCCGCTGTCAAGAAGGCCGAGGGGCTTCTGAAGGAGGCCGAGCAGAAGAAGGCGGCGCTCATCAGGGAGGCCGAGGAGCTCAAGGCCGAGGCGATCCGCGAGGCGAAGCGCACGGTCGAGGAGGGCAAGCGCGAGCTGGAGATCCTGGTGCGCCGCCGCGAGGACATCAATGCCGAGATCTCCCGTGTCCAGGACGTCCTGGAGGCGTTGGAATCCTTCGAGGCCCCGTCCGCGGGGAAGGACACCGGCGTCAAGGCGGGTGCCACGGTCGGCGCACCACGATCGGGTGGCAAGTCGTCAGAAGGCTAGCCTGAAGACGGCATTCCGGTGTTTTCTGGGGTCTTTGACCAAGTTTTTGGCAAGCCGTCCCAGGGTCAGCCACCCAAAAGGGGTGTCATTCTCCAGATCAAACACGCATCCGCTCGATGACACACCGCTTCGGCCCCTAGGATTCCACCTATCACCTCACCGGTCTCATTCGACAGGAACCCCATGAGCGACACTTCCCCCTATGGCTTCGAGCTTGTGCGGCGTGGGTACGACCGCGCGCAGGTGGACGAACGCATCTCGAAGCTCGTCTCCGACCGCGACAGCGCTCTGGCCCGCATCACCGCTCTGGAAAAGCGCATCGAGGAGCTCCACCTCGAGACGCAGAACGCCCAGGCGCAGGTAACCGACGCCGAGCCGTCATACGCCGGTCTCGGCGCGCGTGTCGAGAAGATCCTCCGCCTCGCCGAGGAAGAGGCCAAGGATCTGCGCGAGGAGGCCAGGCGCGCGGCCGAGCAGCATCGCGAACTCGCCGAGTCCGCGGCCCAGCAGGTTCGCAACGACGCAGAATCGTTCGCTGCGGAGCGCAAGGCCAAGGCCGAGGACGAGGGCGTCCGGGTCATCGAGAAGGCCAAGAGTGACGCCTCGCAGCTGCGCGCGGAGGCCCAGAAGGACGCGCAGTCCAAGCGCGAGGAGGCCGACGCCCTCTTCGAGGAGACCCGTGCCAAGGCCGCGCAGGCCGCCGCCGACTTCGAGACGAACCTCGCCAAGCGCCGCGAGCAGTCCGAGCGCGACCTGGCCTCGCGTCAGCAGAAGGCGGAGAAGCGCCTCGCGGAGATCGAGCACCGCGCGGAGCAGCTGCGCCTGGAGGCGGAGAAGCTGCGCACGGACGCCGAGCGCCGCGCCCGCCAGACCGTCGAGACGGCACAGCGCCAGGCCGAGGACATCGTGGCCGACGCCAACGCCAAGGCCGACCGCATCCGTTCGGAATCCGAGCGCGAGCTCGCGGCTCTCACCAACCGCCGCGACTCGATCAACGCCCAGCTGACGAACGTGCGCGAGATGCTCGCCACGCTCACGGGCGCCGCGGTGGCCGCCGCCGGTTCCCCGGCCGAGGACGAGCCCATCTCCCGGGGCGTCCCGGCGCAGCAGTCCCGGTAACGGTCCGGCATACGTCTGCGGAACATCGGTGAAGCCCTCTGCCCCTGCGGTGGCAGAGGGCTTTGCCGCGTTCTAGCGTGGGGCGCATGATCGAGCTCGAGGGGCTGACCAAGCGGTACGGCGAGAAGGTGGCGGTCAACAACCTCACCTTCACCGTCAGACCGGGCATCGTCACGGGCTTCCTCGGACCCAACGGCGCCGGCAAGTCGACGACCATGCGCATGATGCTCGGGCTCGACCGTCCCACCGCCGGCGACGTCCGTATCGACGGCAAGCACTACGACCGGCTCAAGGACCCGCTGACGTACATCGGGGCGCTCCTGGAGGCCAAGGCCTGGCACGGCGGGCGCAGCGCCTACAACCACCTGCTGTGCCTCGCGCAGAGCAACGGCATTGCGAAGAGCCGGGTGCGGGAGGTGCTGGAGACGGTCGGACTGACGGCGGTCGCGCGGAAGAAGACCAAGGGCTTCTCGCTCGGCATGGGCCAGCGGCTCGGCATCGCGGCCGCGCTGCTCGGCGACCCGCGGATCCTGATGTTCGACGAGCCGGTCAACGGCCTCGACCCCGAGGGCATCCACTGGATCCGCAACCTGATGAAGTCCCTGGCCGCGCAGGGCCGTACGGTCTTCGTCTCGTCCCACCTCATGAGCGAGATGGCGCTGACCGCCGACCATCTCGTCGTCATCGGGCAGGGGCGGCTGCTCGCGGACACCTCCATGGCCGACTTCATCGCGCGGAACTCGCGCAGTTACGTCCGGATCCGCACCCCGCAGCGGGAGCGGCTGCTCGATGTGCTGCACTGGGCCGGCTTGACGGTCGTGGAGACCGGCAACGGCACGCTGGAGGTCGACGGCGGCAAGCCCGAGCACATCGGCGAGCTCGCGGCGCAGTACCAGATCGTGCTGCACGAGCTGAGCCCCCAGCAGGCCTCCCTGGAGGAGGCGTTCATGCAGCTGACCGCGGAGTCGGTCGAGTACCACGCGCACGACGGGACGCCTCCCGAGCAGCAGCGACAGCAGTGGGGCGACAGCTGGAGGAGGAACTGAGCATGGCGGCGATCCAGGTCGTCCGGTCCGAGTGGACCAAGATCCGGTCGGTGGCGTCCACGGTGTGGACGCTCTCGCTGGCCGTGGTCGTCACCGTCGCGCTGGGCGCGCTGATCTCGGCCCTGTCGAAGAGCGAGTTCGACACCATGAGCCGGCAGGACCAGCTCACCTTCGACCCGACCTTCGTCAGCTTCGCGGGCATGGGCCTCGGTCAGCTCGCGATGATCGTGTTCGGGGTGCTCGTGGTGTCGAACGAGTACAGCACCGGCATGATCCGCAGCTCGCTGGCCGCCGTACCGCAGCGCGGCACCTTCCTGTTCAGCAAGATCGCGGTCGCGACCGGCCTCGCGCTGGTCGTCGGCATGGCCACCAGCTTCGTCGCGTTCTTCCTCGGGCAGGCGATGCTCGGCGAGCACAAGGCGCAGATCGGCGATTCCGGCGTGCTGCGCGCGGTCATCGGCGGCGGGCTCTACATGACGCTCATCGCGATGTTCTCGATGGGCGTGGCCGCGATGCTGCGCTCGCCGATGCTGTCGCTGGGCATCCTGATGCCGTTCTTCTTCCTGATCTCCAACATCCTCGGCAACGTCGACGCGACGAAGAAGATCGGCCAGTACCTGCCCGACCAGGCCGGCAGCAAGATCATGCAGGTGGTCACGCCGGTCGACAACGACACGCCGTACGGCCCCTGGGGCGGGCTCGGGATCATGGCGCTGTGGGTGGTCGCAGCCCTCCTCGGGGGCTACCTCATGATCAAGAAGCGCGACGCGTGAGGCTCAGGGCTTTGCTTTCATTTGAGCGGAACCGTCAGCGCCCCGATAAGCTCCTAACCCTTACGGGGGCGTGTGCCCCGCTGTCCTGAATTTTCGCTGGGCAACCTTCCAATGGGGACCGAAGCATGATCGAGGCAGTCGGCCTGACCAAGCGCTACGGCGACAAGACCGCTGTGTACAACCTTTCCTTCCAGGTGCGGCCCGGTGCCGTCACCGGTTTCCTCGGGCCCAACGGCTCGGGCAAGTCGACGACGATGAGGATGATCCTCGGCCTGGACAACCCGACCTCGGGGCAGGTGACGATCGGCGGCTATCCGTACCGCAAGCTGCCCAACGCGCCCCGCCAGGTCGGCGCGCTGCTGGACGCCAAGGCCGTGCACGGCGGCCGCGCCGCCCGCAACCACCTCCTGTGCCTGGCCCAGCTGTCCGGCATCCCGGCCCGGCGGGTCGACGAAGTGCTGGGCGTGGTCGGACTCCAGGACGTGGCGAAGAAGCGGTCCAAGGGCTTCTCGCTCGGTATGGGCCAGCGGCTCGGCATCGCCGCCGCGCTCCTCGGCGACCCCCAGGTGCTGCTGTTCGACGAGCCGGTCAACGGGCTCGACCCCGAGGGCATCCACTGGGTCCGCAACCTCATGAAGGCGCTCGCGGCGGAGGGCCGTACGGTCTTCGTCTCGTCCCACCTCATGAGCGAGATGGCGCTGACGGCCGACCACCTGATCGTCATCGGGCGCGGGCAGCTGCTCGCCGACATGAGCGTGACGGAGTTCATCTCGGCGAACTCCGCCGACTTCGCGCGCGTGCGGACGCCCGACACCGAGCCGCAGCTGCGCGAGAAGCTGTCGTCCGCGCTCACCGAGGCCGGCGGCCATGTGATGCCGGAGCAGGACGGCGGGCTGCGCGTCACGGGACTGCCGCTGCCGCGCATCAGCGACATCGCGCACGACACGGACGTACGGCTGTGGGAGCTGTCGCCGCACCAGGCCTCGCTGGAGGAGGCGTACATGCGGATGACGCAGGGCGCCGTCGACTACCGCTCCAGCATCGACCAGAAGGCCGGCCTCCAGCAGCCGCTGCCGCCCGGCGCGCAGCCGCCGATGCCGGTGCCCGGGCAGGGCCAGCCGGGCTGGTACGCCCCGCCGCCGCCGCAGCAGGGCGGCCA
>NZ_NTGE01000158.1 GCF_002291145.1 Streptomyces sp. SA15 | reverse complement strand
ACCTCGCCGACGCGCTGGCCGCCGGCCCCGCCGCCGAGACCGCCGCCCGGCGTGTCGGCGAGCGGCTGCGCGGGCTGCCCGACCACGGCATCGGGTTCGGCCTGCTGCGCCACCTCAACCCCGACACGGCGCCCGGCCTGACCGAGGACCCCGCCCCCGCGGTCGGCTTCAACTACCTGGGCCGGTTCACCGCCCCGGCCGACACCGCCGCCGAGTGGGCCTTCGCCCCGGAGTCCGCGGCCCTCGGCAGCGGCACCGACCCTGGCCTCGGCGCCGCCCACGCGCTCGACCTCAACGCGGTCGTCCACGACTCCGGCACCGGACCCCGGCTGGTCGCCGACTGGTCGTGGCCGGACGGTGTGCTCACCGAGACGGAGGTCCGCGCCCTGGCCGACGCCTGGTTCGCCGCCCTCTCCGCGCTCGTCACCCGGGCCGGGCACGCCCCGGGGACGGAGAACCCCGCCTTGTCACACGACGAGCTCGCCCTGTCCCAGGAAGAGCTCGCCCTGTCCCAGGAAGAGCTCGCCCTGTCCCAGGAAGAGCTCGCCCTGTCCCAGGACGAGCTCGACGAACTCGCCGCGGGCCTCGACGGCTAGCACGACCTGAGAGAGACGGTGAGAACCCCATGACGACCACGCAGCCCGCGCAAGTCGACGTACTGCCCCTGACCCCGCTCCAGGAGGGCTTGCTCTTCCACGCCCTGTACGAGCGGGAGCGGGACGCCCGGGATGTCTATCTGGTCCAGCTGGTCTTCGACCTCGACGGCACCCTGGACGCCGCCCGGCTGCGGGCCGCCGCCCAGGCCCTGCTGGACCGGCATCCGACCCTCCGGGCGGCCTTCCGGCGCCGCCGCGGCGGCCAGCCGGTGCAGGTCGTGCCGCGCCGGGCCGTGCTGCCGTGGACCGAGACCGACCTGACGGGTCCCGACACCGACACCGAGGGGGAGTGGGCCCGGCTGCTGGACGAGGACCTCGGCCGCGGCTTCGATCCCGCCACCCCGCCGCTGATCCGCTGCACCCTGGCCCGCACCGGCGAGCGACGGCACCGCCTCCTCGTCACCCACCACCACATCCTGCTCGACGGCTGGTCGGTCTCCGTCCTGCTGCGCGAACTCCTCGCCCTGTACGAGGGCGGCGGCGACCCCGCCGCCCTGCCTCCGGCGCCGCCCTACCGCACGTTCCTGGACTGGCTGGGCCGCCGGGACCGTACGGCCGCCGAAGCCGCCTGGCGACAGACATTGGCCGGAGTGGCGCAACCGACCCGCATCGCCCCGCACGCCCCGGACGGCCGCGACTCCGGCGACCTAGTGCCCCGACAGGCAACGTTCGCCCCGTCGCGACGCCCGGCACGCACTCTCGCCGCACCGGCCGAAAGCCCAAGTACATCCAGTACGAGGGCTTCCGGCCGGCACGCCGAGAGCACGCACCGGACGCCGCTCCTTGACGGGCGAACGTTGCCTGCCGGGGCACTAGCGCAGGCCCGCCTGGAAGTTCCGGCGGGCACCGGCGCCGCCCTGACCGCCCTGGCCCGGAAGCTGGGCGTCACCGTGAACACCCTCGTCCAGACCGCCTGGGCGATCCTGCTCAGCCGTACGACGGGGCACGACGACGTCGTCTTCGGCGCCACCGTCTCCGGCCGTCCGGCCGAACTGCCCGGCGTGGAGTCGATGGTCGGCCTGTTCATCAACACCGTCCCCACCCGCGTCCGGCTGCGCCCCGACGAACCCCTGAGCGGGCTGCTGCGCCGGGTCCAGGAGGGTTACGTCCGGCTCCTGGACCACCATCACCTGGGTCTCGCCGACATCCAGCGGGCGGCCGGCACACCCGAACTCTTCGACACGCTGGTCGTGTTCGAGAACTATCCGACGGATCAGCAGACCACGGACCCGGGTGACGGCATGAGGGTCGTCGGCACCGGCGGTCGCGACGCGACCCACTACCCCGTGACGCTGGTGGCTGTCCCCGGCCCTCGGCCGCGCTTCCGGCTGGCCTACCGGCCCGACCTCTTCGACGCCGAGTGGGCCGAGGCCACGCTCGCCCGTCTCGTACGGCTCCTGGAGATCATGGCGGCCGATCCGGAACGGCCGCTCGGCCGGGTCGGACTGACCTCCCGGGCCGAACCCTCCCGCCCCGAACCGGACCCGGCGACCCGCACCCTCACCGACCTGTGGGCGGCACAGGTCACCGCCACCCCGGACGCCGAGGCCGTGCTCGACTGCGGCGCCGGCCTGACGTACCGCGAACTGGACGAGCGTGCCGAGCAGTTGGCCCGTCGGCTCGTCTCCATGGGGGCCGGTCCCGAGCGCGTCGTCGGCATCGCGCTGCCGCGAACGGCGGATCTCGTCGCCGCCGTCCTCGGCGTCCTGAAGTCCGGCGCCGCCTATCTGCCGCTCGACCCCGCCTACCCACCCGATCGTCTCGCGTACATCGTCGACGACGCCCGGCCGGTCGTCGTCCTGGCCACCGCGGACACGGCCGCGGTGCTGCCCGAGGGGACGGAAGTGGTCCTCGCTGAGGATGAGGACATGATGGCCTGTCAGGACCCGGTACCTCACGCCGGATCGTCGCCCGACAGCCTCGCCTGCGTCACCTACACCTCCGGCTCCACCGGACGGCCCAAGGGCGTGGCGGCGACCCACCGGAGCGTCGTCGAGTTCGTCGAGTGGACGCACACCGCGCTCGGACCCGAGCGACTGGCCAAGGCGCTGTTCTCCACCTCGCTCAACTTCGACGTGTCCGTCTTCGAGATCTTCTCGCCACTGCTGTGCGGCGGCCGCATCGAGATCGTCGAGAACCTGCTGGCGCTGGGCGCGGCAGGCGGCTGGGACGCGAGCCTGATCAGCGGGGTGCCCTCGGTCATGGCCACCGTCGTCGCCGACCGCCCGGACGTCTCCCCCCAGGTCGTCGCGCTGGGCGGCGAGCCCATCCCCGAGCAGCTCCTCACCGACCTCGAGGCCGCCTTCCCCGGCGCACGGATCATCAACTTCTACGGGCCCACCGAAGCGACCATCTACGCGACCGCCTGGCAGTCCGACGTCGATCCGTACGGCAAGGACGGTCCGCCGCCGCTCGGCCGCCCGCTCGCCCGCAACCGCCTGCGTCTCCTCGACCAGGCCCTGCAGCCGGTGCCCGACGGCGTGCCGGGGGAGATCTACCTGGCGGGCGGCGGACCGGCCCGCGGCTACCTCGGCCATCCGGGACTGACCGGGCAGCGGTTCGTCGCCGACCCCTTCGGCGGGCCCGGCGAGCGGATGTACCGCACGGGCGACCTGGCGGTGCGGGGCTTCGACGGGCAGCTGCGTTTCCTCGGCCGGGCCGACCAGCAGGTCAAGATCCGCGGCTTCCGCGTCGAACTCGGCGAGATCGAAGCCGTGTTGGCGGCCCACCCGGCCGTGACACAGGCGGCTGCCGCGGTACGCGAGGACCAGCGCGGCGAGCGGCAACTCGTCGCCTACGCCGTGACCACCGCCGAACGGCCCTCACTACGGGCCCACTTGGCCCGAACGCTCCCCGCCCACATGGTCCCCTCCGCCGTCGTCGTCCTCGACCGCCTTCCGCTCACCGCCAGCGGCAAACTGGACCGCAAGGCCCTGCCCGCACCCGGGACACCGGCCGGTCGTACGCGCAGCGCCCCGCGCACCGGGCAGGAGGAGCGGTTGCGGGCGATCGTCGCCGACGTCCTCGGCCTCGACCCGCTCCGAGTCGGCGTCCACGACGGCTTCTTCGACCTCGGCGGACACTCACTGCTGGCCCCCCGGCTGACCGCCCGGATCCGTACGGAACTCGGCGCCGAGCTGCCCCTGCGGGCCGTCTTCGAGACGCCGACCGTGGCCGGACTGGCACGGCGGCTGACCGGTGGCAGCGGGACCGGGCCCGTGGCGGCCTCCGGGCGGTCGGCCCTGGACGTCGTCCTCCCGCTGCGCACCCGCGGCGACCGCGAGCCGCTGTTCTGCCTGCCGCCCGCCTCCGGGCTGGCCTGGGGCTTCGCCGGGCTCACCCGTCATCTCGACCCCGACCGGCCGCTGTACGGACTGCAGTCCCGCGGGCTGCTCCCGGGAGCTGAGCGGTCAGGCAGCCTGGCGGAGGCCGTCGCCGACCACACCGCCCGCATCCGCGAGATCCAGCCCCGAGGCCCGTACCACCTGCTGGGCTACTCCATGGGCGGCCTCGTCGCCCACGGTGTCGCCACGGCACTCCAGGCGGCGGGGGAGCGGGTCGCGCTGCTGGCGATGCTCGACTCCTTCCCCGGGGCATGGACCAGCCAGGGCCCGCGTCCCACGGACCGGCCGGCCGTGCTGGGCAGCCTCCTCGCCATCCTGGGGCGGCAGGTGCCGCCGTCGCAGCGGGAGCTGACCGACGCCCGGTTCACCGAGCTGGTGCGCGCCGTGCCCGACCTGCCGGGCAGCCTCGACGACGCCGAACTCGCCGCCCTGGTGGAGGTGACGGCGGACAACCGGCGTCTGCTGGAGGAGTTCGCTCCCGCTTCGTACCGCGGTGACCTGCTGTTCTTCACCGCCGCGCAAGATCCGGACGCGCACCCGGACCGGCCCGGCACCTGGCGGCCGTACATCCAAGGCCGCGTCGACCACCACGACATCCCCTGCGCCCACGGCGAGATGACCCGGCCCGCGGCGCTGGACCGCATCGGACCCGTGCTCGACCAACGGCTCCGTACCACCCTTTCCGCACCCGACAGGAGCAACTCCGCATGACCATCAACCCGTTCGACGACGACAGCCTCGAGCACCACGTCCTGGTGAACGACGAGGGCCAGCACTCGCTGTGGCCCGCCTTCGCCGAGGTCCCGGCCGGCTGGACCGTCGTCCACGGCCGCGCGAGCCGCGAGGACTGCGTGGCGTACGTCGAGGCGCACTGGACCGACATGCGCCCCAAAAGCCTGATCCGGGCCATGGGCGAGTGACGAAGCACGCGAGCGACAACGGAAGGGACACCGGGATGACCACGCGGCGGACGATCGCCCCGGACGAGCTCGGCACGCTGGACCTGGCCGATCCGCGGTTGCACGCCGAGAGCGACCTGTCCGCCGTCTGGCGTCACCTCAGGGAGCACGAGCCGGTCCACTGGAACCCGGCGACCGGCCCGGCCCCCGGCTTCTGGGTGGTGACCCGGCATGCCGACGTCACCTCCGTGTACCGCGACAGCACCCGCTTCACCTCCGAGGGCGGCAACGTCCTGGAGACCCTGCTGTCCGGCGGCGACTCCGCGGTCGGCCGCATGCTCGCCATCACCGACGGGCAGCGGCACGCCGGGCTGCGCCGCATCCTGATGTCCGCGTTCACACCGCGCGCCCTGGAGCCGATCGTCGCCAGTGTGCGCAGCACGGTCCAACGGCTGCTGCGGGACGCGATCGAGAAGGGCACATGCGACTTCGCCGCCGACGTCGCGGCGGGCATCCCGCTCGGCGCGATCTGCGACCTGCTCGGCGTGCCCGACAGCGACCGGGCCCATGTGCTGAGCCTGACGTCCTCGGCGCTGGGCTCGCACGAGGCGGACAGTACGGCGGCCGACGCGTGGATCGCCAAGAGCGAGATCCTGCTCTACTTCGCGGGCCTCGCCCGGGACCGGCGCGAGGGCGGCCACGCGGACGTCATCGCGCTGCTGGCGGGCAGCGAGGTGAACGGGCTGCCGCTGGACGACGACGAGATCATGCTCAACTGCTACAGCCTCATCCTCGGCGGCGACGAGACGGCCCGGCTGTCGATGGTGGGTGCCGCCCTCGCCCTCCTGGAGCACCCCGACCAGTGGCAGGCGCTCAAACGCGGTGACGTGTCCATCGACACGGCCGTCGAGGAGATGCTCCGCTGGACGACCCCCGCCCTGCACTCGGGGCGCACCGCGACCACCGACACGGAAGTCGGCGGCCACCCGATCAAGGCCGGGGACATCGTCACCGTCTGGAACGCCTCCGCCAACCACGACCAGCGGCTCTTCGACGCCCCCGGCCGACTGCGGCTCGACCGCGTGCCCAACAAGCACGTCACCTTCGCCTACGGCCCGCACTTCTGCCTCGGCGCCTATCTGGCGCGGGCCGAGATCGGGGCCGTACTGGCCGGACTGCGCGATCTGGTGGCGGAGTGGGAGCAGACCGGACCGGCGCGGCCCGTCTACTCCAACTTCCTCAGTGGCCTCAGCTCGCTGCCGCTTGCGCTCAAGGGCACGTGAGCCGTACCGCTCAGAACTGCTCAGGAGGCCGGCTGGGCCACCTTCGTCCCCGTGTCGCCGTCGACGGCCGCGGCCAGCTGCGGCACCAGACGCTCGAGCATGTACGGCAGGCTCAGCACCGTCACGAAGGAGACGGAGTTGCCGTAGTCGCCGGTCTCCTTCACGTAGACCTCGCGGCCCTGCTTCACCGTGTCGAGGTCGGCGTAGAGCGGGTTCTTGTGGAGCCCCGCCTCGTCCTGGGCGGGGTCGGAGACGATCCACACGACCGCGTCGGTGTCCAGCAGGTCGGTGCGCTCCTTGCTGATGTTGGCGCCGAACTCGTCGCCGATGACCTTGTCCAGGTCGGCCGGGAGGCTGAAGCCGAGGTCGGTGAGGACTCGGGAGCGGGGGTCCTGGCTGCCGAAGACGAAGATGCCTTCGTACGGGGTGGCCATCACGGCACCCGACTCGGCGAACTCCGGGTTCTCCTCGGTCGCCTTCTCGAAGTCGGCCTCGACGCCCTTCACCAGGTCTTTCGCCTTCGCCTCCTATCCCGGCCGGCGCCCGAGCGAGGCCGCCACGTCGTCGCCCAGGGCCAGGCTGTTGAGCGCCGGCGCGCAGGCCAGCGCCAGCACCGCGCCCACCGCGACGAACGGCAGCATGCGCACCGCCGTGGCACCGTCCTGGTCGGCCATCGACCCCGCCGACCAGACGCGGTAGCGGTCCAACGCGTCGGGGTCGGTCAGCGCCACCGCGCTGGTGAGGCAGGACAGCAGCGAGGTCACCGCGATCCCGGCGAGCGCCAGCTTCACCGGCGTCAGACCCGAACGCCCCAGCCGGCTCAGCGAGTACACCAGCACACTCGCCACGAAGGCGCCCGCGAAGCCGAACCAGACGTACTCGTGGAACGACCCGAGCCCGAACACCCCGACGGCCAGCACGATGGCGAAGGACGCGCCCGCGCTGACCCCGAGCACCCCGGGATCCGCCAGCGGATTCCGCGTCAGGGCCTGCATCAGCGCGCCGGACAGCCCGAGGGCCGCTCCTGCCGCCAGACCTACGGCGGTCCGCGGGACGCGCGCCGACCAGACGACGTTCTCCACGTACCGGCTCGGCGCGTCGCCGAACAGCGCCCGCACCGCCTGGGCCGGCGGGATACCCGCCGCGCCGAGGGCCACCGACAGCAGGCACAGTACGGCCAGGACGGCGCCGAGCAGCGCCACGAGCAGGACGGGCCGCGCCCCCGTACCCCGCTTCACCGTGCGGTCTCCAACGGCCGACTCCCTTAGGTTAGGCAGGCCTTAATCCTAGGGGGGTCGGGTGGGCGCCGACGGCACCCGAGGCGAACGGGCCCTCAGACCACGCAGCCCACATGCGCCAGTGCCTGCTTCAGCAGGACCCCGTGACCGCCCGGCATCTCGCTCTGCACCGCCGGCGACAGGGCCTCCTGCGGGCTGAACCAGACCAGGTCCAGGGCGTCCTGCCGGGGGCGGCAGTCGCCGGCCACCGGCACGACGTAGGCGAGGGACACCGCGTGCTGGCGGGGGTCGTGGTACGGCGTCACCCCCTGCGTCGGGAAGTACTCGGCCACGGTGAAGGGCTGCAGGGAGGACGGGACGCGGGGGAGGGCGACCGGGCCGAGGTCCTTCTCCAGGTGCCGCAGGAGGGCGTCGCGGACGCGCTCGTGGTGCATCACCCGGCCCGACACCAGGGTCCGGCTGACCGTTCCGTCCGGGCCGATGCGGAGCAGCAGTCCGATGCTGGTGACTTCGCCGCTGTCGTCGACGCGCACCGGCACGGCCTCGACGTACAGGATCGGCATGCGGGCGCGCGCCATTTCGAGCTCGTCGGGCGTCAGCCAACCCGGCGTGGTTTCGGTCATGTCAGACATTGCTTGATCATACTTTCAGAAGTGCCGGAAAAGCGGTTGCGCTCTCATCGCTCTCAGCGTTTGACGGCCACCGCGCCGAACTGCGGTACCGCGGCGGGAGTGTCGGGCTCGGCGCGCCACTGCGAGCACGACACCAGACCCGGTTCGAGCAAGTGAAGTCCGTCGAAGAACGAAGCGATGTCCTCACGGCTACGGGCGGTAACCGGCGGCGTGGCGTTCTCGTTCCAGAACTTCATGGCCGGGATCTGACCCTCGCCGCCGAGGTCGGCGTCGAAGGTGGGGTGCGTCAGCGCCAGGTGGCTGCCCGGGGGCACCGCGGCCATGACGCGGCGCGCGATGCTCCGTGCCTCGTCCCCGTCGAGTACGAAGTTGAGGATGCCCAGCATCATCACCGCGACCGGCTTGCTGAAGTCCAGGGTCTCCGCGGCGCGTTCGAGGATGGCGTCCGGGTCGTGCACATCGGCGTCGATGTAGTCGGTGACGCCCTCGGAGGTGCTGGTCAGCAGGGTCCGGGCGTGGACCAGCACGATCGGGTCGTTGTCGACGTAGACGATGCGCGAGTCGGGGGCGATCCGCTGGGCGATCTCGTGCGTGTTCTCCACCGTCGGCAGTCCGGTGCCGATGTCGAGGAACTGCCGTATCCCCTGCTCCTCGGCGAGGAACCGCACCGCCCGGCCCAGGAACCAGCGGTCCGCGAGGGCGATCTCCCGGATGATCGGGAACATTCCGGCCACGTGCTCGCCGACCTGCTGGTCGACCTCGTAGTTGTCCTTGCCGCCGACCCAGTAGTTCCAGACGCGGGCGTTGTGCGCCACACCGGTGTTCAGCCTCGCCGACCCGCCTGACCGGGTGTGGCTTTCGCTCACGTCTTCGCTCCTTGCTCGCGCCTGCGGCTGTCGCCGCCATTGTGCCGTCGGATGATCAGCTTGTCCCGGAAACGGCCCGAGCGGAAGAGGGCGGCCTGTCCGGGGGAAGGTCAGCCGACCTCGCCGGGGTTCGCCGCGGGCGTCCGGCCGGCCGGCACGTCCGTCAGCCGCTGGGTGCCCCGCGCGGGACTGTTCGGGTGAGCCCGCTCACCGGTTACCGGCCCTTCACACCCCCGGCTTCGCCTGCCCGTGCTGCCAGGCCCAGGCCGCGATCTCGACTCGGTTCCGCGCGGCCAGCTTGAGCTGGACGCTGGACAGGTGCGTCTTGACCGTGGAGAGGGAGACGTACAACTCGGCGGCGATCTCGGCGTTCGTGCGGCCCAGGGCGACCAGCCGGACCACCTCGAGCTCGCGCTCGGTGAGGGACTCGGTGGGCGGCGCGGGGCGAGGCGGGGCGGCCTGCTGCGGGGACTCGGTGACGTGCTTGAGCAGGCGGACGGTGACCGAGGGGGACACCAGCGAGTCGCCGGCCGCGGCCGCGCGGACCGCCTCCGCCAGGAGGGTCGGCCCGGAGTCCTTCAGCAGGAACCCGCACGCCCCGCCGCGCAGCGCCCCGTACACGTACTCGTCGAGGTCGAACGTGGTGACCACGACCACCCGCATCGGGTCGGGCACGTCCGGCCCCGCCAGCAGCCGGGTCGCCGCCAGCCCGTCCAGCCTCGGCATCCGGATGTCCAGCAGGCACACGTCCGGCCGCACCTTGCGGGCGAGCGCCACGGCCGTCTCGCCGTCGGCGGCCTCGGCGACCACCGTGATGTCGGGCTGTGCGTCCAGGAAGAAGCGGAAACCCGTGCGGACCATGTCCTGGTCGTCGGCGATGAGGACACGGATGGGCGCGCCGGGTGGGGTGGGGCTGGTCATGGCTCGATCATGCCTCAGGGCGTGTACGGGACGACGGCCCGCCGGCTATTGCGGCGGGCCGTCCCAGTGGTGGTCGGTCGGCGGTGGTCGGTCGATGGTGCGTCCGTCGGCAGTGGTCGGTCGACGGGGGCTGGTCGGCAGTGGTCAGCCGACGGTAGTCGGTCGACGATGTGCAGCCGACGGCGGTCGGTCTGCAGTGGTCAGTCGGCAGTCTGCGCCGGATCAGCCGTCACCTTCCGCAGCAGCGGCCTGCTGCCGCCGATCGCGGCGAACATCGCCAGCGCGCCGAGGACCACGCAGGCGGCCAGTTGCAGGGCGCCGGTGGTGTTGATCCCGACGTCGGCCGCCTGGTTGAGCTTGTAGGAGCCGTAGACGCCCATCCCGGTCGTGCCGCCCGCCAGGACGACCAGCGGGAGGACCGTCTCCCGGAGCCTGGCCCGGTCCAGCACCTTCAAGGGGGTGCCCGCCAGCCGCAGCAGGCCGTAGACGCGCCGCCGGTCGAGAACGTTCGCGGCGGCGGTCAGGCCGGCCGAGGCGGTCGCGACGAGGAAGCTCAGGGCCAAGGTGGCGGTGCTGACCTGGGAGACGCGGTCGATGAGCACGCCGTTCTCGGCCGCCGCGTAGTCCTGGCTGTACGGAGGTGTCCCCGGAGCAACCGACGTCAGGGCGGTGACCGTGGTGTCCATCTGTTCCTGTCCGCCGCTGACACGGGCGATCACGCCGGGGTTGCCGCCCAGCAGCGTGTCGTAGTCGTCCTCGCGGCCGACGGTGACGGTCGCGGTGACGCCCGCCCGGTCGAGCAGCGTGCGCGCCTCGGTGGCGGCCCGCCGCGCCTGGGCGGCGTCGGTGGTGACCACCGCGACCTGGCCCCGGTACTCCGCGCCGTCCATGCCCAGCTGGCTGACGGAGAAGAACCCGGCCACGAACCCGGCGAGCACCAGACCGCTGACCGTGCGCCAGGCGCCGCGCGGGTCGTCGCTGAGGCGGCGCGCGGCCAGCAGGGTCGCCGGGCGGCGGGCGTAACGGCCCACGATCCGGCCCAGCCGGTCCACGACCCACGGGCCGAACAGCCAGAACGCGCCGTAGAACAGCACCAGCAGGGCGAGCGCCTGCCGGGGCGTCAGTCCGCTGCCCGTGGACTGGAAGACGTACAGCAGGGTCGCCGCGAAGGCGACGAACCGGATCCACCGGGTGCGGCGCGGGTTCGCCTGCTGGGCGACGCCCAGGGGTGAGGTCGCCACCTGGCGCAGCATCGACACCGCACTGACGGTGATGAGCGCGGTCACCGCCGCCACCACGGCCACGAACCACGGCAGGCCCACCCACAGCTGCTCGGTGTACCAGGTGCCCACGCCGTACGGGATCTGAGCCAGGGCGGGCAGCAGCGCCACGTAGGCGAGCGCACCCGCCAGCGCGCCGGTCGCGCCGACGCCCGCCGCCTCCACGGCGGTCATGGCGAGGATCTGCCGGGGCGTCGCCCCGGCCAGGCGCAGCGCGGCCAGCCGCTGCTCACGCCGGGCCGCCCCGAGCCGCCCGGCCGCCGAGGCCAGCACGACCACGGGCATCGCCAGCAGCACCACACCCAGCAGCGCCGTCCCCTTGTCCAAGCCAGTGAGCAGGGACTTCTTCGTTCCGGAGAACCCGGAGATCTGGGCGCGCGCGGCCTGCCCGGTGTCGAACCAGGTGCCGCCCCCCTCGGCCGCCTTCGACACCGCGGGATCGCCCGGCGCCCGGCCCACCACGGCGACCAGCTCGTCCGGTGAGGCGAGACCGGCGGCGCCGACCGTGCCGTAGGACCTCACCTTCGGGAAGCGGTCCGCCAGTTGGCCCGCGGGCAGCTTGTGCATCAGCTCGGCCAGGGCGGGGGAGACGTACACCTCGCCCTTCTCGGGGAAGGAGCTCAGGCCGGGCGGGGCGGGGGTCGCCTTGCGGCCGGGCAGCTGGGCCAGCGACACCACGGTGACGGGATCGTGGCGGAGGTACGTCGTGGCCAGGGCCTGGACGGCGGTGGCCTGCTTCGCCGGAACGGCGTCGGGGGTGCGCCACGTCGTGTGGCCGGCGCGGGTGTCGGAGCCGACGGTGGCGGCGATCATCACCAGCAGCACGAACGCGCCGACGGCGGCGGCACCGGCCGCCAGCAACTGGCTCTGCAGGCCGCGGTGGCCGGAGGACCGGGCGAGATGCCAGGTCAGGGGCAGGACGGGGGAACGCATTTCGGCATCTCCGCTGAGCAGGGGACAGGCGGTCAGGCGACCGTGTACTGGCTGTAATGACTGATCCGGCCGTCCCGGACCTGGAGGATCCGGCCGCAGTGGGCGGCGACGTCGGCGTCGTGCGTGACCATGACCAGGGCGGCGCCCTGCTCACGGGTGACCGAGGTCAGCAGCCGCACCACCTCGGTGCTGGTGACCTGGTCCAGGGCGCCGGTCGGCTCGTCGGCGAAGACCACGTCCGGCTCGACGACCAGGGCACGGGCGATCGCGACCCGCTGGGCCTGACCGCCGGACAGCTGCCCGGGGCGGCGCTTCTCCAGCCCGTCGAGGCCGAGCGGCGCGAACCAGCGGCGGGCGCGCTCGACGGCCTGCTTGCGCGGGGTGCCCTCCAGCATCAGCGGCAGCGCCACGTTCTCCTCGGCGGGCAGCTCCGGCAGCAGCTGGCCGAACTGGAAGACGAACCCGAACCGCTTGCGGCGCAGCGCGCTGAGCCGGTTCTCGCCCAGCTTGTCGATGCGCTCCCCCCGCAACAGCACCTGGCCGCCGTCGGGACGGATGATCCCGGCCAGGGTGTGCAGCAGAGTGGACTTGCCGGAACCCGAAGGGCCCATGATCGCCAGCGAGTCGCGCTCGCCGACCTCCACGTCGACACCGGCCAGGGCGGTGGTGGAGCCGTACTTCTTGACGAGGCCGTGACCGGCCAGAACGGTGTTCATCAGGGGAACCGGTCCTCTTCTAGCGCTCGAATTTCCAGGTGATGGAGTCGGCCGTGGCCTTGACCACGGTGACGGGGATCTCGACGGTCTCGCCGTCGCTCTTCTTGCCGGAGCAGGTGATGGTGGCTCCCGCGACGGCCTTGAGCCCGGTCGGGCAGGTGACGTCCGAGACCTTCTTCCCGACCCAGGGCAGCGGGTGGTACAGGCTCGCGGTGCGGGCCGCGACCAGGTTGGCGGCCAGGGCCCTGTGACCGCCTACACTCACCGCGCTGTGCGGGTCGAGGCCGGTGGTCGACTCCGTCCTGGCGAGCAGGTGGGTGCCGACCCCGAAGATGCTCACGACGGCGGTCACACCACCGACGGCACCGACGAGGACCTTGCGTTGCATCACGTACTCCTGAGGGTTCTGCGGTTCGGAGGGGGGAAGTGGCTCCACCCTCGCCCGCGGGCCCGGGCGCGCGCCTCGGCCGAACGGTCAGGCTTCACGCGACGCCGCCTCGGCTGTTCGGCCGATCCCGCCGCCGTCGGCGCCGCATACGGTGAGCGGCATGAAGTCCGTTTCTCCCCGCGGCCTGGCACGCGGCTTCGGCATCGGAGCCCTCGCCGGGGCGTCGCTCGTCGACCTGGCCTACGCGGCCGGCAACGACGAACCCGGCATCTTGCCGGTGACCGCCGTGCTGCTGATCGGCGCCGTCGCCGTCCTGTGGCCGGCCGACCGCCGTCCCTCCTGGCTCACGCCGCAGGTGCGCACCGTCGTACCGGCCGTGACCTCCTGCCTCTACACCGTGGACTCGGCGCCGTACCCGGAGACCCTGTTCGGCCCGGGCGAACTGATCATCCTGCTGTGCCTGCTGTTCGTCGCCGTACGGCATTGCTCGCGCCGCTGGGTCGTGATGTGTGCCGCGCTGGACGGCGCCGCCGTCCTGGCCCTGCCGGTGCGGGCCCTGCGCGGCATGCCTGACACCATGATGGGCTTCATGCTGATCGGGCTGGTCCTGATCGGTCTCACCGCCGGGTTCGCCGCGTATCTGCGCTCCCTGGACTACCGGCGGACCGTCGCTGTCAGTGAGACCCGCCGGTCCGAACGTCTGGCCATCGCCGCCGACCTGCACGACTTCGTCGCCCACCACGTCACCGGGATCCTGGTGCAGACCCAGGTGGCCCGCATGATGGCGACGTCCCGGCCACAGGAGCTCGACTCCGTGCTGGCGGGCATCGAACACGCGGCGACTCAGGCGCTGGCGTCGATGCGCCGCACGGTCGGCGTGCTGCGCGACACCGGCACCGAAGCGGCCGACCGCCGTCCGGTCGGCGACCTCGCGGGCATCGTCGGCCTGACCGACGGTTTCGCGAGCCCGATCCAGAAGGTCTCCCTGCTCCGCGACGCCACCGTGCCCGACGACCTGCCGCACGAGGTGCAGGCGGCGGCCTTCCGGGTCGTCCAGGAGGCGCTGACGAACGTACGGCGGCACGCGGGCGACGCCACCCAGGTCACCGTCCGGCTGCGGTACGAGGCGGGCCGCCTGGAGGTGTCGGTGGCGGACGACGGCCGGGGCGGCAGCCGGCTCCCGGACGCCGCCCACGGCGGCGGCTTCGGCCTCGTCGGTCTGAAGGAGCGGGTGACCGCCCTGGGCGGCGACGTGCACGCGGGCCCGCTCATCGGCCACGGGTGGGAGGTCCGGGCGGTCTTTCCGGGCTAGGCCCTGTCGTCAAATTCCCGTCGTCCGCCCGAGGGGCGGGCCCCGCGGCGTCAGGTGCGTGCTCTCGCCGCACCGGACGCCGCTCCTCAACGGGCAAACGTTGCCCGCCGGGGCACTAGCAGACTCGGCTGAGCGGAGTCACCGCTTGACGCCGACCGCGCCGTACAGCGACACAGGGCCGCCCTCCTCCGCGTCCTCGCCAGCCGAGGGGTGCCAGTGCGTCAGGGACACGATTCCCGGCTCCATCAGGTCGAGTCCCTTGAAGAAGCGGCCCATCTCGGTGTGCGAGCGCGCGACGAGCGTCACCCCGCTCGCCGTGTACGCCGCGATGCCCTTGTGTACGTTCTCCGGGTCGAAGTCCGCCGTCATCGCGGACAGGACCAGGCAGCTGCCCGGCGCCAGTGCGTCGACCAGCGTGTCCACCAGGTCGTGGGCGCCGTCCTCGTCGGCGACGAAGTGCAGGAGCGCGATCAGTGACAGGGCGACGGGCCGGTCGAAGTCCAGGACGGACGCCGCCCCTTCGAGAATCCGCTCGGGCTCGCGCGCGTCGGCCTGGACGTACCGCGTCACACCCTCGGGAGTGCCGTGCAGCAGGGCCTCCGCGTGGGCGAGGACGATCGGGTCGTTGTCGACGTACACGACCCGCGCGTCCGGTGCGACGGACTGGGCGATCTGGTGGAGGTTGGGCTCGGTGGGGATGCCGGAGCCGATGTCGAGGAACTGGCGGATCCCCGTCTCGCGAAGAACGACACGTGTGGCCCGTTCCATGAACCGGCGGTTGGCGCGCGCGTGTCGCGGAGCGTCGGCCTGCATCGAGGTGATCTTGCGGCCGAGTTCCTCGTCGACGGGGTAGTTGTCCTTGCCGCCGAGGAACCAGTCGTAGACCCGCGCCGGATGCGGCCTGCTCGTGTCGATGCGCCCCCGCGCCGACTCCGTCTCGGTCACGCTGTGCTCCTTTGATCGCCAGTGCGTGCCGGCCAGTCTGGCACGATCATCCGGCGCGGCGGAGACTGTCTTCGGCCACCTCCTTGTCCAGCGCGGCCCGCACCAACGCGGCGGCGAGCACGGCCGGTTCGGTGTTCCCGGCGAGTTCGACGAGTCGGTCCTGGTCCTTGGGCAGGCCCAGGCGTTCGGCACCCTTCAGCGCCTTGTCGTCCAGGTACGGCGCCACTTCCGGCCACACCCGCTGGACCTCGCGCAGGAAGATGTCGGCGCCGGCCGGGCCCAGCCCGGGCATCTCCTGAATCAGTCGGCGCAGTTCAGAGACCTTGCCGTCCGCCTCCTTGCGCATCCGCCGCAGGTCCCCGCCCCACCGCTCGGTCAACAGCTCGGCCTCGTCGCCGAGTTGGGTGGCCGTGCGCTCGTCGTAGCGCCGGTAGCCGCCGCGCCCGAGCGCGTCCACGCGCTCCTGCCAGCTCGCGTCGGCCATGCGGCGCGGGTCACGCATACCGGCGTCGAACAGCTCGCGGGCGGTGTCCACGGCGATCGAGCCGCGGATGCGGGCGCTGAGCAGATGCGCCAGGACCAGCAGCTGGTACAGGGGCTGCGGGGTGTTCTTCAGCTTGATGCCCGCCTCCTCGGCGAAGGTCTGCCCGTGGGCACGGACGAGCTCCCGCACCACTCTCTCTCTGCTGCTCATGGCTTCAGCGGGTCGTGGCCGAGCGTCATCAGCCGGTGCCGACGGCGCGTCTCCTCGGCCTCGGGCTCGTTCTCCACGTCCGTCTGCGCGGTGACGGTGTCGACGACCTCCTGCATCGTGCGGATGTCGTCATCGGTGAGGTCCGTGCGCCGCTTCTGCAGAATCGCGAGGACGTGCTGCCCCATGGGCGTGCCCGCCTGGTCCGGCAGCGGCTCCACGTTCTCGTCGGCGTCGCTCACCCGCAGCCAGGCGGCCAGTTCCTGCGAGGTCATGTTCACCACGCGGTGGAAGTCCTCCCACAGCGCGTCCAGTTCGAGGGCGTCGGTCATCGCGTGCCCCTTCCGTACGTATGTGCTCGCCACCGGGCGCCGGTCAGCCGCCCTTGGGCCAGTTCTCCGCGTCGAACATCCAGCGCTGCTTCTCCAGCTCCGCGGTGACGGTGATCAGCAGGTCCTGGGTGACCCGATCGGCCTCCTCGGTCGCCTCGATGCGCTCGCGCAGTCGCCCGATGGCCGCCTCCAGGGCCTCGACCATCACCTCGACGACCTCGCTGTCCCGCACCCAGCCGTCCTTCGGGCCCGGCAGCGTGAACGCCGACGCGATCGTCTCGGGCCGCCCGTCGGGCGGCATGCCCAGTGCCGCCGCGCGCTCCGCGACCGTGTCGGAGAACTCGCGTGCGGCCGAGACCAGTTCGTCGAGTTGCAGGTGGATCGACCTGAAGCGCGGCCCCACGAGGTTCCAGTGCGCCTGCTTGCCGGTCAGGGAGAGCCCGAGAAGATCCACCAGAGTGCTCTGCAGCGCATCCCCGGTGACCTGACGGGCCGAGTCGGGAATCGTGCTCTTCACAACAGTCATACGGCGCTTCTCCTTGTGACGTCGTCTCTGGCGGTACGGAGCAGTGCGTCGCGTTCCTCCTCACAGGTCCCGCCCCACACACCCGACGTCGGCCCGCTGTCCAGCGCGAAGTCCAGGCACGGCTCGATCACCGGGCAGCGAGCACAGATGCGCTTGGCCGCCGCGATGTCCCGCAGCGCCGGTCCTTCCGTGCCCACGGGGAAGAACAACTCGGGGTCCTCACCCGCGCAGGCCGCTCGCCGCAACCACTCCATGCGGGCGCGGGTGCCCAGGGCGAACCGGTGCAAACACGGCGCCCGTGAAGCCCTTCCAGGCCCTCTCAGCCTGCGAGAACGCCGTCCAGGAAGCGCGTCACGTCCGCGAAGACCTCCGCCTTGTTGGTCTCGTTGAACACCTCGTGCCGGGCGCCCGCATGGATCCGCTCGGTCAGCACCCCGCCGCTGATCTCCTCGATACCGACCCGGCTCCCGGCGAGCGGCACCAGCCGGTCGTCGTCGCCGTGCAGCCACAGCAGCGCAAGCCGGCCGAGGTCACCGCCCTTGGACACGGTCTGAAGTGTCCGCGCGAACGCCTGAACCGTCGGCCGCTTCATCGGCCCGTGCCACACCAGCGGATCCGTCGCGTACGCCGCCCCGACCTCCGGGTCGCGGGAGAGCGAGGCCGGGCTGATCGGGGTGTCGGGGATCTCGTCGAGCGCGAGCAGCCGCCCCGGCAGCTCCCAGGCGCCGATCACCGGCCCCGACAACACCAGCGCGGCGAGGCAGTCGCCGTACCGCTGCGCGTAGCGGGCCGCGATCAGACCGCCCATGGAGTGCCCCACCATGACGACCGGCAGGCCCGGATGCGCGGCCCGTGCCCGCTCGGCCACGGCGTGCACATCGGTGACCACGTCCTCGAAGTCCTCGATCAGCACCCGCTCGCCGGTCGACTTTCCGTGCCCCATGTGGTCGGGCCCGAACACGGCCGCCCCGTGCGCCACCAGGACGCCGGCCAGTTCCTCGTACCGGCCGATGTGCTCGCCGTACCCGTGGACGACGAGCGCGACGTACCGGGGCCGCTCGCCCGGCCACTCGCGCACGGTGAGCGGGCCCTGTGTTCCGGGCAGGACGAATTCACGGGAGTCGGCCATGTCTCCTCCGGCGATGTCGGTGAGGCTTCCGAGGGATCTTCCCAGGCACTCGCCTACGGGTCCATGCTGCCCAGGGGCCACCTGTCGAGACGCTCCTTACGGGCACCGGTTCGCTGCACATAGCATCAGTCTCCGCATGAACACGATGACCCTCTGGCACATCACCGGCTGGGAGTTCGCCGCCCTCGCCTTCGCCGCCCTGCTCGTCGGCTTCTCCAAGACCGCCGTGAGCGGGGCCAACACCGTCAGCCTGGCGATCTTCGCCGCCGTGCTGCCCGCCCGCGCCTCCACCGGCGTCCTGCTGCCGGTCCTGATCGCCGGCGACGTACTCGCCGTCCTCACCTACCGGCGGCACGCCCACTGGCCCACGCTGTGGCGGCTGTTCCCGGCGGTCGCGGTGGGCGTGGTCGTCGGCACGCTGTTCTTGATCTGGGCGGACGACGAGATCGTACGGACGTCGATCGGGGCGATCCTGCTGCTGATGGCGGCGGTGACGGTGTGGCGCCGCCGTGCGGCCGACGCGGAGGAGGAGCCGGACGCTGTCGTCACCCGTGCGGGGCGCATCAAGGCCCGTTCGTACGGCGTCCTCGGCGGCTTCACCACCATGGTCGCCAACGCGGGCGGCCCGGTGATGTCGATGTATCTCCTCTCGGCCGGCTTCCGCAAGCTGGGCTTCCTCGGCACCTCCGCCTTCTTCTTCCTGATCGTCAACGTGTCCAAAGTGCCCTTCAGCGCTGGCCTCGGCCTGATCGACGGCCACTCGCTGCTCCTCGACGCGGCGCTGGTGGCGTTCGTCGTGCCGGGCGCGTTTCTCGGCAAATGGGCTGTGAACAGGATCAACCAGCGGTTGTTCGAACAGCTGGTGATCGCGGCGACAGTGCTCGGCGGCCTGCAACTGCTCCTGCGCTAGATCCATGGACTGCCATCGCGCCGGACCCGGCGCTGCTACCGCGCCAGACCCAGCAGCGCGGGCAGGTCCGCGAAGGAGTCGATGACGTGATCGGGCGTGCCCCGGGCGGCGCGGTGGGTCTCCGGCAGGTACTTGCCGGTCTTCACCAACACCCCCGTGATCCCGGCGTCTTGCGCCGCCAGGACGTCGGACTCGATGTCGTCCCCGACCATCACGGCCTCGTCGGGGCCCGCCCCGAGATGCGCCAGCGCCGCCCCGAAGAACGCGGGCGACGGCTTCCCCGTGACCTCGGCCTCCATACGCGCGGCCTGCTCCAGGCCGATCAGGAACGCGCCGGAGTCGAGCCGCAGTCCGTCCTCGGTCCGCCAGTACAGATTGCGGTGCATCGCCACCAGCCGGGCACCGCGCTGGAGGTGCCGGAAGGCCCCGTCGAGCGCCGCGTAGTCGAACTCCGGCCCGGCCCCGCCGACGACCACGACATCCGCGACGGCGTCCGTCTCGGCCGGGTCGAGGAGGGTGACCTCCCCGAGGTCCTCCCGGATGTCACCGCTGTTGAGCAGGACACAGCGCGCGCCGGGCCAGTGCTCGGCGAGATGGGCGGCGGTGACGGCGGGCGCGGTCAGGATGTCCTCCGCGGCCACGGGGAACCCCGCGTCCTCCAGCGTCGCGGCGATCGACGCCCGCGTGCGGGAGGTTGTATTCGTGACCAGGGCAACCGCCAGTCCGGCCCCGCGGATCTCCCTGAGCGCCTCGACCGCCCCCGGCAACGGCCGCCACGAGACGGTGAGCACCCCGTCGATGTCGATCAGCACGGCACGCACGGATTCCATGTCCGGACGATAGCCGCCGAACGACCGGGAAGGCGGCCTGAACCCGGCGTCCCGTCCCCCGTCCGGGCCTCGTAGGCTCGGCGCCATGCCCTCGCATGTCCTCATCCTCGGCGGCACCGCCGAGGCCCGGGAGCTGGCCGCCGTACTCGCGGCTCGCCGCGGTCTCCGTGTCACCACTTCGCTCGCCGGGCGCGTGGCCGGGCCGGGCGTGATCACGGGGGACGTACGGATCGGCGGCTTCGGCGGGGCGGAGGGGCTGGCCGACTGGCTGCGCGAGCAGCGCGTGGACGCCCTCGTCGACGCCACGCATCCCTTCGCCGAGACGATCACCGCCAACGCCGCGAGGGCCGCCGCCGCGACCGGGCTGCCGCTGGTCGTGCTGCGCCGCCCGGGCTGGCGGCCCGGCCCCGAGGACCGCTGGCACCTGGTCACGTCGCTGAGCACGGCCGCGGATCTGCTGCCGCGGCTCGGGCGACGGGTGTTCCTCACCACGGGCCGCATGGGCCTGGCGGCCTTCGCCCATCTGACGGACCTGCACTTCGTCGTACGGTCGGTGGAGTTGCCCGCGCCCCCGATGCCGCCGCACACCGAAGTACTCCTCGCCCGCGGTCCGTTCACGGTCGCCGACGAGTCGACGCTGCTCTACGACCACTGCATCGACGTCCTGGTGACCAAGGACAGCGGGGGAGAGGCGACGGCGGCGAAACTGACGGCCGCGCGTGAACTCGCGCTGCCCGTCGTGGTCGTACGACGGCCACCGCTCCCGGAAAGCGTGACCCCGGTCCCCGACGTGGCATCGGTTCTGGCGAGGCTCGGCCTCTCCTCTCCGTAGGGCGCTCGCTCGCGCAGCGAGGCCTACTGGTCCTTCGGGTTACGGCGCAGCAGATACGTGTCCATGATCCACCCCTTGCGCTCCCGGGCCTCCGCGCGCAGCCGCTCGATGCGGGGGGCGGCCTCGGCGATCGGACCGGCGGCGAGGATCTCGTCCGGGGTGCCGATGTAGGCGCCCCAGTAGATGTCGATGTCCTCGTCGGCGTACTGCCGGAAGGCCTGGTGGGCGTCGAGCATCACGACCACGTCGTCCACGCCCTCGGGGAAGCCCTCGGCGAGGCGCCGGCCGGTGGTGATCTGCACGGGCCGCGCCACTCGGTTCAGCCCGGTCCGATGACGGGCGACGAGTGCCGAGACACTGCTGATGCCCGGCACGACGGTGTACTCGAAGTCCACCGCGCCCCGGTCGCGGATCTCCTCCAGGATCCCGAGCGTGCTGTCGTACAGCGCGGGATCCCCCCACACCAGGAACGCGCCGCTCTCGTCCTCCCCCAGCTCCTCGGCGATCAGCCGCTCGTAGATGTCCGCGCGGGCGCGGCGCCAGTCGCCGACGGCCGGCGAGTACGCGGCACCGCCGGCGGCCCTGTCGCGCTCCGGGTCGCGCGCCTCGACCACGCGGTACGCCCCCTGCGGCACATGCGCGTCGAGCATGTCCCGGCGCAGCCGCACGAGGTCCGCCTTCACCTCGCCCTTGTCCAGGACGAAGAACACGTCCGTGCTCCGCAGGGCCTTGACCGCCTGGAGGGTCAGCTGGTCGGGGTCGCCCGCGCCGATACCGATGACATGAATCTTCCGCACGCCCCGAGTCTGCCGTACGGCACTGACAGAGCGGACACCGCGTCGGCGCCGGTCGGCGTGACGCGCCGCTTCCGGCGACGAGGCCATGCGCGACGCGGGCGTCCGCGGCCGCCGCGCTCGCCGCTGCCTACGCGACCCCACTCACCCGCGCGGCCGGAGCAGCGTGTGGCGGGGAATGCTCCGCAAGGGCAAGCGGCTCGCCGCTGCCTACGCGACCCCACTCACCCGCGCGCCCGGAGCCGCGCATGGCGGGGGATGATCCACAAGGGCAAGCTGTCCGCGCCCGAGCGGGCCAGGTCGCCGGTCGGCACGGGCGGGTGATCCGCGCCGGAGGCGGCCGAGAGGCGCGTCGCACCCTAAGGGGTCCTTGCACTGTGCCCGCACGGGTCGCGTGGTCTGGCACCGCGCCTCGCCGCGTTGCCGAAGCGCCCACGTGGCTCCTCCCCCACGCTCGAAACAACCGCGCGCGGGGGACCCCCATCGAGGGCGCTCCGGCGCCTTGCGATGCACGGCACCGGACCACGCGACCTGATCGGACGCTCATAGTGCAAGGACCCCTAACAAGCCCCCCGCAGCCGCGGCGCCCGCGCCCCCGCGTCCACCGCCTCGCCCCCTTCCTCCACAACCCCCGCCAGCTCCCGTGCCCACACGACCAGCCCCGCGAGATCCATCCCGTACGGCCGCTGCCGGTCACCGGCCGACGCCCACTCCTCGACGGCCCCGGCCCCGCGCCGCAGCAACCGCGCCCCGCCCATGACGTTCCCCCGGGCGGCGTGTGTGAGCCCCACCGCCAGCTGCGCCAGCCCCCGCCACAGGGCCCGCTCCTCCTCGGGGCCCGACTTCCAGGCGTCCTCGAACACCTCGTGCGCGTGGAACGGCTTCCCCGCGTCCAGCAGCTCCTGCGCCTCGGCGACGGTCTCGGCCGGGGTCCGCACCACGCCCTCGGGCTGCCGAGCCACCCCGTCCGCGCCGTACGGCAGCGGCCGCCCGAGCCCGTCCCGGGGCCGGGCGTTACGCGCCCGCCCCTCGTCGTCCCGGTCCCGCGCGCCGGCCCGCCGTGCTGAGGATTCACTGCCCATACGCCGATTGTCCCGCGCCCCTCGCCACCTGCCCGCGTCCGCCCCCGCCCGCTTCGGCCGGGCCCCCGACGTGGGGTAAAGTGCTCTTCGCGCGATCCCGCGGTTCGCCGCGGGAAGCGCACCGGGACGTGGCGCAGCTTGGTAGCGCACTTGACTGGGGGTCAAGGGGTCGCAGGTTCAAATCCTGTCGTCCCGACGGTGCGAAGGGTCTTCGCAGGCGAGAGCCTGGGGGGGCCCTTTTCGCGTGAGTTCAGATTCCGGATTCGGGGTTGGATGCCGTTCGGCGGTCCCTTTGCGCGGAGCCCGCGAAGATGCCGCTGTCGAGCCTGGAGAAGATGACCTCGGCTCTGTCGAGGACCTGGTCGGGTTCCTGCGGGACTCGGTCGAGCGCACGCCGCCCGTGAAGGTGACCAGCCTCAACTCCGGCCGAACTCCAGCTCTGCCCACCGGCTGGTCCCGCCGGAGTGCACCCGTACGCCGCACCGGGCCGCCAGCGCGGTGACGATGCCGAGGCCCCGGCCGTGCTCGTCCGGGTCGTGAGTGGAAGTCGACAGCCCTGCCGGGGTCACAGGACCCATGTCGGTCACTTCGACGCGTATGGCCCTGCACCGCTCCGCCTGGCTGCGCGAAAGCCTCAGCGTCGCCGGGGGCAGGGCGTGGACGATCGCATTGGTGAGCAGCTCCGAGACGACCAGCAGCACGTCTTCGGCGAAGTCCGCGGCCAGGTTCCAGTCGGTGAGCAGCGTACGTATGCGTCGGCGTACGGCCGAGACGGCCCCTGGGGCGTGCGGCAGCGGAAAGACGTGCTCGACTTCCCCGAAAGGCGCGGCGTCGAGCTGCGCTGGAGTCATGAGTCCTCCTCCTTGGGGAAGTACTGTCGGCCGTGGATCGGGCGTTACGCCACGCTAAGGAGGGAAATGCGACCGGTCAACGAACATGGGTCGGCATTACCGAACGACAGTCCCAAATCGGAAGAATTCAGACTAGCATCGCCTCATGACCGGCCCAGTCCAGTCCATAGAGCGGGCAGCGGCGATCTTGCGCTTGCTCGCCGGCGGATCCCGTCGGCTGGGGCTGGGGGAGGTGGCGTCGTCGCTGGGGCTGGCCAAGGGCACCGCCCATGGAATTCTGCGCACCCTGCAACACGTGGACTTCGTGGAGCAGGACCCGGCGACCGGCAAATACCAGCTCGGGGCGGCTCTACTGCACCTCGGCACCAGTTACCTCGACGTCAATGAACTGCGTTCGCGGTCCATCAACTGGGCCGACGCCCTGGCCGCCCGCAGCGGGGAGGCCGTCCGACTGGGCACGCCCCTGGAGGGCAAGGTGCTCGTCATCCACCACGTCTTCCGGCCGGACGACACCCTCCAGACCCTGGACGTGGGCGCGCTGCTGCCCTTGCACGCCTCCTCGCTCGGCAAGGTCCTTCTGGCCTTCGGGGCCACGCCCATCGACGCTGTGACGGAGGCCGAGCCGGAGGCGTACACCCGGCACACCCTGGTCCGCCCGGAGGAGCTCGCCCGGGCGCTCGGCGAGATACGGGAGCTCGGCTGGGCCGCCGAGGTGCAGGAATTGAGCATGGGCGAAGCCGGAATCGCCGCGCCGATCCGAGGACAGGGCGGTCTCGTGGTGGGCGCGATCGGACTGTCCGGGGCCGTCGAACGGATCTGCGACACCAAAGGCCGGCCCCAGTCGGCCCTGATCACCGTGCTGCGGGAGGCGGCACGAGCGATCTCCAGAGACCTGGGCGCGGCCCGCTGGTAGTCCCCCCAGCACCTCCGCGACGCATCGGAAGGCAGGGCCGATCATGGTTGAACGGTATGTGATGTCCATCGACCAGGGCACCACCTCCACACGCTGCATCCTGTTCGACCACGGCGGGCGGCTGGTGTCGGTGGCCCAGCGGGAGCACCGGCAGTACTTTCCCCGGCCCGGCTGGGTCGAGCACGACGCCGTCGAGATATGGCGCAGTCTCCAGCGCGTCGTACCCGAGGCACTGTCGAACGCCCGTATAGACGCGGGACAGATCTCGGCCATGGGGATCGCCAACCAGCGCGAGACGACGGTGCTCTGGGACCGGCGGACAGGAGCGCCGCTGGGCAGGGCGATCGTCTGGCAGGACACCCGCACCGCCCCGCTCGTGGAGGACCTGAGGAAACAGCCCGGAGACGAGTTCTTCCTCGAACACTGCGGCCTCCCCCCTTCGACCTACTTCTCCGCTCCCCGCATCCGCTGGCTGTTCGACCACGTCGACGGGCTGGAGCAGCGTGCCCGGGACGGCGAGGTGCTGTTCGGCACGATGGAGAGCTGGCTGATCTGGAATCTCACCGGCGGTACGGACGGCGGCCTGCACATCACCGACGCGACCAACGCCAGCCGCACCATGCTCATCGACATCCGGAAGCTGACCTGGGACGAAGCGCTGATGGACTTCTTCGGGGTCCCGCGCCCGATGCTGCCGGAGATCCGGTCCTCGGCCGAGAGTTACGGCGAGGCCCGCTCGGTGCTCCCGGGCGTGCGCATCATGGCCGCCCTCGGTGACCAGCAGGCGGCTCTGTTCGGACAGACTTGCTTCTCGCCCGGCGAGGCGAAGTGCACCTACGGGACCGGTAGCTTCCTGATGATGAACACCGGCACCGACGTCGTACGGTCCCGGCACGGGCTCCTCACCACCGTCGCGTACAAGATCGCGGGCCAGCCGACGGTCTACGCCCTGGAAGGCCCCATCGCCGTCACGGGCTCGCTGGTCCAGTGGTTCCGCGACCGTCTGGGCCTGATCAACAGCGCACCCGAGATCGAGACGCTGGCGCGCACCGTCGAGGACAACGGTGGCTGCTACATCGTCCCCGCGTTTTCCGGTCTGTTCGCACCCCACTGGCGCAGCGACGCCCGCGGCGTCATCGTCGGCCTCACGTCGTACATCACGAAGGGCCATCTGGCCCGAGCCGTCCTGGAGGCAACCGGCTGGCAGACGCGAGAGGTCGTCGACGCCATGAACGCCGACTCCGCTCTCGCCCTGAAGCAACTCAAGGTGGACGGAGGCATGACTTCCGACAACCTGCTCATGCAGTTCCTGGCCGACGTGCTCGACGTTCCCGTGGTACGGCCCATGGTCGCCGAGACGGTGTCGCTGGGCGCGGCCTACGCCGCCGGCCTGGCGTCCGGCTACTGGCCGGATCTGGAGGTCCTGCGCCGCAACTGGCACCGGGCCGCCCAATGGCTGCCGGATATGGACCCCGGACGGCGGGAGTGGGAGTACGCATGCTGGAAACGAGCCGTCGAGCGGTCCCTGGGGTGGATCCAACCGCCGAAGCGCACGTGACGTGTCGGCCCACGGGCTGGTGAGCACGGCGAGTACCCGCGGTCGAGACATCGGCGACGGTGCCCGTACCGGACCTCCGGGTACTGGCTGAGCAGGCCCGCTGAATGCGTTCGTGTGACACGTGACGGCGACGTTGTGGCAGCCGATGATCTCCGGCGGGCTGACTCAGGCCGCGCGGTCTCCTGATGCCAGGCCGGTCGGGTGGTGGCGTTTGCCGCCGGCGTGGGTCAGGGCCTTGTCGATGGCGGTGTCGCGGGTGGCGTGGGGCAGCAGGCGGCAGTAGATGCGCAAGCAGGACGGCGTGTCGTGCGACCTCAGCGTGCTCAAGGTGGCGGCCGACGGCACGGTGACCAGGGGACGGCACGGACTCCCCTGTCCTGCCGCTGTCGCCTCGCCTGGGCCGGGGACCGTGGGGAGCCCGGCACCGTGGGTGAGAGGTGCATCACGATCTCGCGGGGCGGGTGGCGTGGTGGCGGTGGTGTGTTGGGAGGGTGACTCCATGGCCATTACACTGATCACTGGTGCAAACCGGGGGCTGGGCAGGGAAACCGCGAGGCGGCTGATCGGCGCGGGGCACACGGTCTACGTCGGAGCCCGCGACGAGCGCCTCGGCGAGAAGGCCGCGGGCGAGCTCGGTGGCCGTCCGCTGCCACTCGACATCACGGACGACCGGCGACCGCAGCGGCAGAACGCGTCCTTGCCGAGGCTGGGCGCCTCGACGTCCTCGTCAACAACGCGGGGGTCATCGGCCTCGGCAACGACGCCCACGACGCCACTGCGGAGCAGGTACGCATGACGTACGAGACCAACTTCTTCGGTGCGATACGGCTCACCCACAGCTTCTTGCCGTTACTGGAGGCGACGCACCCACCCGAGGATGAGGATCAACGCCGTCGATCCCGGTCACACCGCGACGGACCTCAACGGGCACACGGGCCCGCAGACGGTGACCGAAGGGGCCGACATCATCGTCCGCATGGCTCTGGTGGACCCGAACGGCCCCACCGGCGGGTTCTTCGGCAACAGCGACCCCGTCCCGTGGTGAAGTGCGGGCCGGGGGCTGCCCCAGCCGCACCGTGAGGCGGGGGCTGCCCGGCCTCACGGTGCGGCAGGATGCCCGCTCGGCGCGGCCGCGGGGGCAGGGGTGCCAAGCAGCACGGCGGCGACCCGCTCGAAGTAGGGCGAGATCTCCTCGACGCAGGCTTCGGAGAGTGCGGGGGTGTGTGCCAGGGAGCGCGCGACCGTGATCCCCAGCAACCATGCGGTGAGGAGCTCCGCGCGCAGTTCCCGGTCCGGCAGGTCGACGAGTTGCTCGAGAGCGTGCACATAGTCGTTGGACAGCTGTGCGTT
Organism: Streptomyces sp. SA15; assembly: GCF_002291145.1. GTDB lineage: Bacteria > Actinomycetota > Actinomycetes > Streptomycetales > Streptomycetaceae > Streptomyces. The sequence continues at coordinate 34,074 of NZ_NTGE01000158.1, read as the reverse complement.
GAGCCGTTCGCGGCACTCCGGCCGGCCTGAGGAAAGAAGGAGGGCGGCGAGGGGGTGGCCGCCCGCGGAGCCGGGTGCGGCCTGCTGCATGGCCGCGTGCAGCAGGCGGATCGGCACGTCCTCCGGGCCACCGTCGGGCGGGGCTTGGCGCTGGTCCTCCACGGTCTGCGCCGCCCGCTCGAAAAGCCGCTCCTTGGAGCCGAAGTACCGAAAGATCAGCGCGGGGTCGACCCCCGCATCGCGGGCGATGTCCCTGACGCTCGTGGCGTCATAGCCACCGAGGGTGAACCGAGCCCGGGCCGCGGCCAGCAGCGCGGCCTCGGTGGCCGCTCGGTCACGCTTGCGCTTGGGAGCCTGGGGCATCGGCGTCTCCTCGGAGTCAGCGGTCGTTGACATCCTAGTCGGGGGGTGCGTAGCTTGATCCAAGTCATCAATCGATGACTTGACTCCGATCTGCTGCGCCACCGCGCAAGGAGACTTCTGATGAAGACGTTTGTGATTTCCGGCGGCAACGACGGGATCGGCAGGGGGCTGGCTCTCACACGTCTCGAGCGGGGCGACAGAGTCGTGGTTCTCGGCCGCAGCGCGGACAAGGGACAGCGCTTCCTGGCGGAGGCAGGGGAGCGCGGAGTCCAGGAGCGTGCCCATTTCATCGCCGCGGACTTAAGCCTGGTCAGCGAGAACAGGCGGGTTGTCGACGAGGTCAAGGAGGCCTTCCCCGCCCTCGACGCCCTGGTGCTGTGCGCACGGTTCTTCCGTTCCGACCGGTACGTGACGCCCGAAGGCTACGAGGGCACCTTCGCCCTGGAGTACCTCAGCCGCTACCTGCTGAGCCACGGACTGACCGAGATGCTGGAGGAGTCCGAGGCGCCGGTCATCGTCAACGTGTCGGGACCGGGGATCCACAAGCCCGCCATCCGCTGGGACGACCTCCACTTCCGGAGCGGATACAGCGGCATCGAAGCGCAGCGGCACGCGGGGACGGCGAACGATCTGCTCGGCGTTGCCTACGCGGCCCTCCACGGCAGCGGTCGTACCCGATACGTGCTGGTCAATCCGGGTACGGTGGCAACCAGCTTCGCAGGCCAATACGATCCGGTGACGGAGTCTCAGGTCGCGGCGATCAGGCGCATGGGCAAGCCGGTGGAACAGGCCGTCACACCGATCGCGGAGGTCGTCGACGCTCCGCCTGCCGAACCCCTGAGCGCCTTCGTCGAGGGGCGACGGATCGGAGTGGACGATCCGGAACTGTTCGACGAGGACGCCGCCACGCGCCTCGACAAGGTCACCGAACAGCTGTTGGCTCGCTGACTGAGCCCCAGAAGCACGCACCGGGGCGGAGCTTGGAGATCCTGGTAGAGGAGGCTGCGGGTCCCGAAACGGGACCGCGTTTCGACGGGGCCGGTGAGCAGCGCGAGGAACTGCTCCGCGGCCTCGACGGGATCGGGGGTGCGCGGGCGACCGCCGAGCGTCAGGCGCGCGAACCGGTCGGCCAGCGCTTGCATCGGTTGTCGATGTCGGCGGCGCCCGCGGCAACCTCGCCTACCACTTGGTGGACAGGCATCCTGGCCTGAAGGCCAGCGTGTTCGACCTGCCCGCGTTGGAGTCCTCTTTCTCGAAGCACATGGCGGCGCTCGGCGCCCCCGACTCCATCTCCTTCCACGGAGGCGACTTCTTCACCGACCCGCTTCCCGAGGCCGATGCCCTGGTCTTCGGCCATGTCCTGCACAACTGGAACACCGAAGCCCGCAAGCATCTGCTCAGCAACGCCTATCAAGCACTCCGTCCCGGTGGTGCGGTCTACATCTACGACCCCATGACCAATGACGAGAATCCCCGGCTCCACTCCGTACTGACCAGTCTCAACATGCTCGTGTGGACCGCAGGCGGCCACCGCTACACCGCCGAGGAATGCCGTGCCCTGCTCACCGAAGCGGGCTTCCGTCCGGACCCTCCCGACCCTTCGGACGCACACGACGAAGTGCTGGTCATCGGGCGCAAGGAACGCTGAGCACGGCAAACACGGAGGACCTGCGCCGCCCGCCTTGAAAGGGCGGGCGGCGTTCGCGCGTGGGCAGCAACCGCCTGCGCGCAGCGGGTGCGGGGGCTCTACGGGGCGCCTCGCCCCGCACGCTGGATGAGGTCCTGGGTGATGTCGTGGAGCCGCTTGGCGTCATCGGAGTCGAAGGTGCTGCCGCCCTGCACATTGATCGGCCGACGCTCCTGAAAAGCGCTCAGCGTCTCGGAAGGCGGGGAGTCGATCAACGCGGAGACGAGCCGGACGCCTCCCTGGATGGGAGCGCCGGCCCGCCGCATCTCCTCGGCGCGCACCGTCATCACCGGGTCGAACTCGCCGACGAACCCGCCCGCGATGTTGCCCGGGAAGAGGAGCACATAGTGAATGCCGCGCTCTTGGTGCTCGGTGTCGAAGTGGACGCCGAGCAGGTCGTTGAGCCTTCCGCCCTGGAGCATCGCGTCCCAGCCGTCGTAGCCGCGCTCCAGCTCCAGGTCGTCCCAGTGGATGCGGACCATGTGGTTTCCCGGCCCCGCCACGTTCACGACGACCGGCTCGGGGGCCTTCTCCAGGCACTCGGCCAGACCGTGGCTCAGCAGGTAACGGCTCAGGTAGAAGAGCGCGAGGTGGTGTTCGATCCCCTCGCTGGTCACCCGGCGGTAGGAGCGGAAGAACCGGGCGCACAGGACGAGCGCGTCCACGACAGGGAAGTCGGACTTGACCTTCTCGACGACCCTCTGGTTCTCGTTGACGAGGCTGAGGTCCGCCTCGATGAAGAAGGCACGTCCGCCGTGTCCGTCCTTCTCGGCCTGCCTGAGGTACGCCTCCCCCTTGCCCGCGCTGCGGCTGACGACCACTACCCGGTCCCCGCGCTCCAAGTACGTGCGGGCGAGGGCCTGTCCGAGTCCGGACGTGCCCCCCGTGATCATGATCGTTTTCACCGGGAATCTCCTTGCGTGGATGAGTAGCTCGAAGAGCGTGCTTTTCCAGGTCTGCCAGAGGTGCGGGCAGATCCCGGCGATCACGTTTCGGCGGTTTCGGTGGGCATGGCGGGCCGCCGGTTCGGGCTGAGGGTGAAGCAGAGCGCCGCGCTGATGACCAGGATCGCCACCACGGTGAAGGTGCAGACGGCGATGGCCGTGGCGTGACCGCTGCCCTCCACCGTGCCGTAGTAGATCGTGCCGAGGCCCGCGACACCCACCGCGGCGCCGAACTGCTGACTGGTGGTCCAGACGCCGGAGGCCGAACCGGCGTGCTCGACGGGCACCGTGGAGAGGAACAGCGTGGTGAGCGGCGGCATGACGAACGTCGTGCCCACGCCCAGGGCGAAGAGGCCGGGCACCAGCGACCAGCTGCCGATGCTGTCGCCCTCCGCGCCCTGCTCGGCGAGCAGGATGCCGAGCGCGCCCACGGCGCCCACCAGGCAGCCCGTCAGCACCAGCAGACGGCCGAACCGGGCGGTGAGCCGGCCCACGAACCCGGCCGTGACCAGGCCACCCGCAGGGAGCGCGATGCTGACCATACCGGCGCCCATCGCGGAGTACTCCTTGCCTTCCTGCAGCCACAGCACGATCACCAGCAGGAACCCGCTGAGCGCCGCGAAGGCCAGCAACTGCACGGCCAGTGCCCCGGCGACGGTCCGCTGCTGGAACAGCTCGACCGGCAGCAGGGCACCGGCCCGCTTCTCAGGAGTGCGGTGCTCAGCGAACGCCAGGCCCACCACCAGCGCGAAGCCCGCGACCAGGCAGACCCAGATCCAGACGGGCCACCCGTAGCTGCGGCCCTCCAGCAGCGGGAACACCAGCGCGGCCAGGCCGAGGGTGAGCACTCCGGCCGCTGCCAGGCGGGGCCGGGCGCCGCCTTCCACCCGGCTCTCCGGCACCAGCCAGGCCGCCAGGGCGGCCAGCACCACGGCGACCGGCACCGAGATCAGGAAGATCATGCGCCATCCCGTGCCCGCGATATCCGCATCGATCAGCACACCCCCGAGCAGCAGACCTCCGGCCTGCGCGGTCCCGGCGACGAGGCCGAAGACGCCGAAGACCGTGCCCCGCTCCCGGCCCTGGAACATGGTGAACAGGAGGCTCATCACCTGCGGTGCGAGCGCGGCGGCCGCCAGCCCCTGCGCGGCGCGCGCGGCGATCAGCATGCCGGGGGTGTCCGCGAGTCCGCTCCACACGCCGGTCACGGCGAAGGCGACGACTCCCAGCAGGAAGACGCGCTTGCGCCCCCACAGGTCACCCACCCGGGCAAAGGTGATCAGTGCGGCGGCGAAGGCCAGCAGATAGGCCGCCGCGATCCATTCCACCTGGGTGGGCGTGGCGTCCAGGTCACGCTGAATCGACGGTAAGGCAACGCTCACGATCGATACGTTCAGCAGGTCGAGCATGAAGGCCAGGGTCAGTACGACCATAGCCGCCCACCGGCGGGGATACGGTGCATCCGCTTCAGGTGGTGCACCTGTCGTGGCTTCAGTCTCTATGGTCACATGCGCTCCCGGCTTGGCCGTTGCGGCGTCTTGGTGGGTCATGATCCAGTGCGGACCGATCGGTCCCATGAGTGCGGACCGATCGGTCCGATAGCTGTACCTGGATAATGAGGGGCGCATGTGAGCCATGTCAACCGGAGCATCTGGCCGTCCAGCGACACGCGACAGTGCCGCCGGCAATGGATCGGACCGCGAGCACGCTATGGTGACGGCCCGTCGGGGCAGGCCCCGGCAAGCCCCGCCCATCGACCGCCCCGGGCTCAGCTCGCGCCGCTGCGGCTCACCGTCGCGGCCGTTTCGCTGCGGACGACATCCTGGGCGAGCTGGACGGCAATCGCCGCACTCTCTTCCCCGCTGACCCCGGACGCATTGATGTAGAGACCGTTGATGATCAGCAAGATGCGGTCGGCGAGGCGCTCCGGGGCGGGGGCCGAGGTCTGCCGTGCGAGCTCGCAGAGCTGCTCGCGGACCGCGCTGAAGTGCTCCAGTGCGACCTGGTGGGCCGGGTGGTCGCGATCGGGGAACTCGGCGTAGGTGTTCCGCAGAGGGCAACCCCGGGTTCCGGGCACGTTCACCCCCACGATGCGGACCAGTTCGACCAGCTGCTCCTGCGGCGCCGTCACGGTCGCGCGAGCGGCTTCCAGCGTGATGTCCCAACTGCGGGCCGCCCGCTGGAGGTAGGCCACCACCAGCTCGTCCTTGCTGTCGAACTCGCGATAGAGCAGGTTCTTCCCGCAGCCCGCCGCATCGATGATCCGCTGCATGCCGACGGCGTGCACGCCGTACCGGTCGAACAAGTCGGCTGCGGCGTCCAGTATGCGGTCCCGCGCGGAGGAAACTGGCGTTCGAACCATACCGCCACGCTACCAGACCGATCGGTCCCCCCTGACATACCGGCACCCAGTATTTCCACTGGTCACTGCCGGATTCCGAGCAGACTCGAGTGACGGTACGTCAGGGGCGGTATCGCGGAGTCCGCCGCGGGTACGTCACCGCCGAGCGCACCGAAGGGTCACCCCCGGGCGCACATCGCGCGCATGCGGCCCAGCTCCAGCACCTCGCCGATCCGCTCAGCGGCCTCTGTCGCCATCGCGCTGTCGTACCGCTGGAACATCTCCCGTAATCTGGACAGCCGTACGCGCGCCCGCTTGCGAGAGCACGCGTTCCGCCCAGCCAACCGCATCGGCCACGGCCACGGCTGCGCCGTCGAGCTCGCCGTACGCGATCCGGGCCTCCGCCAAGGACGCGCCGTGGAGCAGCAGATTGCGCGGCTGTGAGCCACTGAGCATGCTGATCCCGCGCTCCAGGTGACACTCCGCGCGCCGTGGACGCCCCCATCTCCACCAGGGCCCGGCCCGCGTCGGCCACGATCACGCCGGGAGTGAGCCAGTACCCCCAGGACGGGGCGTGCAACGCCCCGGAGGCGCGGCCGAGTTCGGCGGCCTCTTCCAGCGCTCGCCGACAGCCTGTCTCGTCACCGACGGCTGCGTACGCCCTGGCCTGTCGCGTCGCCAGCAGCGCCTGACCCATGCCCCACATCTCCTCCGTCACCCCTCGGCGTGCGACACGGATGAGGCGCAGCGCCTTCATCCCCTGCCCCTCCCAGGTCGCGCGGTAACTCATGCACGAGATGACGTACGCGGCCAGCGGACGGTCGCCCGCCGCCCGCGCGGCCTTCAGGGCGAGGCCGTAGCACGCCCAGCCGACCCTGCGTGGCCAGCCTGTTCACCCAATGGCGATCGTGCAGCGCCCCCTGAGCCACCAGCCCGGCACCCTCGTCGTCAGTCCTCCACCAGCCAGTCCACCGAGGCCATCACTGGGTCCGGGTCTGCCCCTCGCAGTTCCGGGAACTGGGGGAGACACCACTGCGACGTGGGAGGGCACTCGGCAGGGTTTCCCGCGCGGGCCACAGCTCCTCGGCGGTGACCGGTTCCCCCAGCTGATCGGAGAGTATCTTCGTCACCACGGCGGGGATGCCCCGCCTGGGTCGGGCTCCCCTGAGCCAGTTGTACGGCGCCTTGCTGCTGATCGTCCCGGCGCCGGACCTTCTGTTGATCTCGCGGGCCAGCCGCTCGGGCGACCACTCGAGACGGGCTAAGCACCCTGCCAAAGACATGTCGTTCCCCACCCACACCTCTTAATCTCGCTCCGTGCGGCCCCAGTTCGCGTCCTGAAGCGCTCGTGCGAGCTGGTCGGCGCCGACCTGCTGCCCAACGCGTCAGCAATGAGCGCCGCCTGCTTCAACGTCGCCCGCGTCCTCGGCCCGGCCTTCGCCGGTCTGCTCATCGCAGGCTTCGGCACTGGTGCCGTCATGGCGCTGAACGCCGGGAGCTATCTGGCCGTCGTGGTCGGCCTGCGGATGATGCGCCCCTCCGAACTACGGCGCGTCACGCGGGACGGCCGGGCCCGGGTCACGGACGGGCTGCGCCACCTCGCATCACGCCCGGACCTCGTCGTGCCCTTGGCGATGGTGTTCATCGGCCTGTTCGGCCTGAACTTCCAGCTCACGCTGCCGCTGCTGGCCAAGACGGTCTTCCATGCGGACGCCACGTCGTTCGGTCTGCTCACCACCGCGTTCGCGGCCGGCTCCCTCCTCGCCGCCCTGGCCGACACGGCCCGCCGGGGGCGCCCGTCCGGTCGTACGGTGACCGGGGCCGCGCTCGCGTTCGGTGCGCTCGAGACGGCGGCGGGCTGGGCTCCGACCTACGCGGCCGCGACCGCTCTGCCAGCGGGGACGGGGTTCGCGTCGATCTACTTCGCACAGGCCGCCAACCACCGGATCCAGCTGGGTAGTGACCCGCGGTACCGGGGCCGGGTGCTCGCCGTGTACACCCTGATCCTGCAGGGGTCCACGCCCCTGGGCGCCCTCCTGATCGGCTGGCTCACCGCACACTTGGGGGCCCGGAGCCCCCTGTACCTGGGCGGCCTGGTCTCGGTGGCCGCGACGCTCGGCGTCCTGCTCGTCGACCGCGTTTGCACCCGCCTGCGAACGGCACGGCCGCGTTCAGCACCGCCGATGGAAAGTTTCTCGAACAGCGCGGAGGCACAGTGACGGGTTCGGAGCGGCAACCGGTGGGCCGACCCGTCGCAGGTTCGGATCCTGCCGTCCCGGCTTGTGAAACACGCAGGTCAGAGGCCGATTCGGAGAGATCCGAGGCCGCCGTTCGGCTACGGCTTCCCTGACGGACGTCAGCCCGCCGCCGGCACATCGGCCCGCAGGCGGGCACCCTGCCGTAGCAGTTCCTGCTGGACGAGGGCGTGCGGTATCTCCCGCGGGGCGCGTCCCACGCGTACGGCCAGGGCCGCGCACGCGCCTGCCGCCTGGCCGGTCGCCATCGCGATGGGCATGACCCGGTAGGAGGAGTGCGCCACGTGCGTACCCGAGATGCAGCGGCCGGCCACCAGCAGCCGGTCGGTCTCGCGCGGCAGCAGACAGCGCAGCGGGATGTCGTAGAAGCGGCCCGTGGGCACCCGCTTGAGGACGGTGCCGGAGCCGCGCGGGTTGTGGATGTCGACCGGGTAGGCGCCGTGCGCGATCACGTCCGGGAAGGCGCTCGCGGCCAGGATGTCGTGTCCGGTGAGCCGGTAGTCGCCGAGCACGCGACGGGTTTCGCGTACGCCGATGTGGCTGCCGCTCTGCACGACGTACGCCTCCTCGAAGCCCGGTACGTGCGTGCGCAGGAAGTGGTCGATCTGCGCCAGCTGGCGGCGGGCCGTGTACTCGGCGCGGGTGAGGTCCCAGACGTCCGTGCCGAGCGCCCTGGTCACCCGCGTGCTGTTCACGCTGAGCTCGCGCGGGTGCGGGGTGCCGAAGAACAGCACGTCCTCGCGCGGCAGCTTCAGCTCGCCGTCCGCCGTGGCCTGCCGTACGAGATCCCACAGGCCGTGCACGCCGCGCCACTGGTCGGGATGCGCCCGCACGTACTCGGCGAACCGCGGCTGGGCGAAGTCCGCGACGCGGAACATCAGCGTCATCGGCTGCACCAGCCCGTCCTCCGGCCGGCCGATCTCGTACGGCGCCCCGCACGCGGCGGCGACATCGCCGTCCCCCGTGCCGTCCACCACCACGTCGGCGTCGATCACCACCGGACCGGACTTGGTCTCGAACACCACCCGCCAGCCGTCGTCGAGCGGCAGCGCGCCCGAAGCGAAGGCGTGGCACAGCATCCGGACCCCCGCCTCGTCCAGCAGGTCGAGCAGGACCAGCTTGAAGATCTCCGGGTCGAACGGCACCGTGTAGCCGGTCTCCAGGGAGGGCGGGACACAGCCGCCGCGTTCCGCGAGCCGGTCCAGCAGCCGCCACAGCACGCCGGCGACGACCGGCTCGCCCTCGCCGTGGTCGGTGGGCAGCAGCCGGGTGTCCTCGCCGGACTCGGTGAACGCGGCCTGCCGGTGCTCGTTGTGGAACGACATCAGCGGCATCACCAGGGCGACGGTGGCGTTGCCGCCGAGGAAGCCGTACCGCTCGACGAGGACGACATCGGCCCCGGCGTCGGCCGCGGCCACCGCCGCGGCGCATCCGGCGGGCCCGCCGCCGACCACGAGGACGTCGGTCCGGCCACCGTGCCGGGCGGCCCGCGGGGGCAGCATGACTGTACGGGGCTCTCGGGGTTTGTCGAGGATCGGCATCCTGGTTCGTCTCCCGGAGGCTCGTCTCGGGCTTCGTCACAGACTTGGTCTCAGGCCGGCTTCGCTCGTGGGCCTCACGCGCTGAGCGGGCGGGCCTCCGGCGCGGTGTCAGGATCCGGGCTGCCCCCGATGCCGTCGAGGAGCATGCCGCACCGGGCGCAGGTCTCCCCGGCGAGCCCGCACAGCTCGCGCACCCGGGACCGCAGGTCCGCGCGACGCTGCGGATACTCGTCCCAGAGCCGGTCCACCTCGGCCAGCAGCAGCCCGGCCTGTTCCCGCGCCACCCCCACCAGGGCGGGTGCGCCGATGCGGCGGGCGAAGTCGAAGACCTTGCCGGAGTAGGGCAGCGGAAGGACGGGCAGGCCGGAGAGCGCCGCGAAGATCACGAAGTGCAGACGCATGCCTACGGCCAGATCCAGATGGCGCATAAAACCGAGGAGCTGTCCCGGACTGTAGGCGCCGTGCAGGATCCGTCCCCGGTCCGGTGCGGTCATGTGGGACAGCACGGCGTGCGCGTGCCGCACGTCGTGGCGTTCCATCGGCAGGAACACCACATGCGCGTCGAGGCGGCGGACGAGGAAGTCCGCGACGTCGGCGAGCAGCGCGTGGTAGTCGCCCTCGTCCAGCTTCTCGGCCGCCCGGCCCGGCTCCCGCACCGACATGCCCACCAGCCGGCGATCGGTGGGCAAGCCCTCGTTGCGCATCATCCGGTCGGTGAACGGCTCCGGCTCCAGCAGCAGCGCCGGATCGGCGGTGACCACGATCTCGCGCTCGACGCCGACCTCCTCCAGGACGAGCCGGGACTCCTCGTCCCGCACCACGACGTCGTCCATCTCCGCCAGCACATCGCGCACGGCCTCCCGGTCCTCCGGCTCCCGCAGCGGGCCGGCGCCGACGGCATAGGCGAAGGTGCGGACGCCGCGTTCCTGCGCGGCGCGCACCAGCCGCAGATAGCGGCGCGCCTCGCCGTCGTAGAGGATGCCGCCGCCGCCCAGCACGAGCACGTCCAGGGAGGCCAGCGTGTCGTGCACCCGGTTGCGGCTGACGCCCTCCCAGTCGACCACCTCGTCGGCCTCACGGACGTGGGCGCGGGTGTGCTCGGCGTCGCGGCTGAGGACGACCAGCCGGGCCTGCGGACGGTGGGCGCGCAGACAGCCGAGGACGGAGGTCAGGATCGACTCGTCACCGATGTTGAAGCCGCCGTACGAACCGAGCACGCCGATGCGCGGACCCGGGCCGGCGGGGCGCGGATGCGGTGGGGCAGATGTCATCCGTGAGCTCCCGTCACGTGGGGTCTCATCCCTCAGTAGACCCATGCCGAACAATCATTCGCAATTCAGGGTGCGATGTTCAGGGCAGCGGTGTCCCGCCCGTCGCGTTGACGATCTCCGCGGTGATGTAGGACGCCTCCTGAGAGGCGAGGAACACATAGGCGGGTGCCATCTCGGCGGGCTGCGCCGGGCGGCCCAGAGGCGACTGCTTGCCGAACTTCACCGTGTCCGGCATCGTCGCCGGGATCAGCGGCGTCCACACCGGACCCGGCGCGACCGCGTTGACGCGGATGCCCCGGTCGGCCAGCATCCGGGCCAGCCCCTGCGTGAAGGTGACGATGGCCCCCTTGGTCATCGCGTAGTCCAGCAGGTGGGGACTGGGCTGGTAGGCCTGCACCGACGTGGAGTTGATGATGCTGCCGCCCTCGGGCATGTGCTCCAAGGCGAACTTCGACAGCCAGAACATGCCGTACAGGTTGGTGCGCAGCACACGGTCGAACTGCTCGGTGGAGATGGCCTCGATGCCGTCGGGCTGCGACATCTGGTACGCCGCGTTGTTCACCAGCACGTCGATACGGCCGAACTCCCGGGCGGCCTGGTCCACCAGGGCGCGGCAGTTGGCCTCCTCGCGGATGTCGCAGGCGACCGGCACGGCGCGCCGGCCCGCGTCCTCCACCCACCGGGCCGTCTCCCGGGCCTCGTCCTTCTCCTCGTCCAGGTACGTGAAGAGCACGTCGGCGCCCTCGCGGGCGAACGCCAGGGCCACCGCGCGGCCGATTCCGGAGTCCCCGCCGGTGATCACGGTCTTGCGGCCCTCCAGGCGTCCGCTGCCCCGGTAGGACTCCTCGCCGTGGTCCGGGGGCGGGTCCATGGGGCCGGTCCAGCCGGGATGCGGCTGGTCCTGGGCCGGGAACTCGGGGCGCGGGTGGCGTTCGGCGGGGTGCTGTGGTGCGGTCACGGCTCTGCTCCCTCTGCGTCGCGGTCCCATCGTGCGCGCGGGCCACGTGGCGCACGGTTCGTTCTTCGTGGCCCCGGGTACCCGTGGTTCCGGGTACGAGGCTTCGGCGCAGAAGGAAGAACAAAGAAGGAATAGGAAGACGGAAAGGAAGAACGACGGGGGAAGAAGATCGAAGAAGACGGGGGACGGAGGAACACGAACATGTCTCCCCAGGCACGGCCCCCCGAGACGGCCCCCCGAGAGGACCGTCGTGGGCCCGCCCGCACCGCGCGGCTGCGCAGCCGGATCCCCGAGCCCGACGAGGAGCCCGACCTGCTCGGCCAGTACCTGACGCAGATCGCGGCCACGCCCCTGCTGACCGCCGAGGACGAGGTCCACCTCGCCCAGCGCCTGGAGGCCGGCGTGCACGCCCTGGAGGAACTGGAGCAGGCCGACGCCCAAGAGCGCGAGCTGTCGTCGGGGCGGCGCCGGGAGCTGGAGGCGACGGCCCGGGACGGACTGGCGGCCAAGGACCACATGGTCCGGGCCAACCTGCGGCTCGTGGTGGCGATGGCCAAGCGGCACGCCCACCGCGGACTGCCCCTCCTCGACGTCATCCAGGAGGGCAACCTGGGCCTGATCCGGGCCGTGGAGAAGTTCGACCACACCAAGGGGTTCAAGTTCTCCACGTACGCCACCTGGTGGATCCGTCAGGCCATCGAGCGTGGCCTCGCGGCGCACGCGCGGTCCGTGCGGCTGCCGATGCACGTGGTGGAACGGCTGCAGAAGCTGGCCAAGGTCGAACGGCGCCTCCAAATGACCCTGGACCGCCGGCCCACCGCCGAGGAGGTCGCCGAGGACAGCGGCATGGCCGTCGAGAAGGTCATCTGGCTGCGCCGTGTCGGACGGCAGGCGATCAGCCTGGACACCCCGGTGGACGACACCGGCGAGACGGTCGTGGGCGACCTGATCCCCGACACGGAGGTGCTTCAGGCCCCGGAGGTCGCCGAATACCGGGCACTCGCCGAGGAGTTGAGGCAGGCCGTCGGCACCCTGCCACCCCGCGAGGCCATGATCCTCAGTCTCCGCTACGGCCTGCACGACGGCCGGTCGCGCACGCTCCAGGAGGTGGCGCAGCATGTCGGCCTGACCCGGGAGCGCGTACGCCAGCTGGAGAAGGAGTCCCTCACCCGGCTACGGGCGTCCGGGACCGGGGAACGTCTGCTGGAGTGGGCGAGCTGACACCTCGGGATGGTAGATAGCGGTCATGACCAACTCGCTCATCACCCCTCGCACGGCAGGTGCCCGATGACCGCCGGCATCGACACCCCCGACCGCCGCGGCCGCACCGGACTCGACCGCACCGGCCTGGAGCTGACCCGCAACCCCCGGGTCAAGGTCCGGGACGTGAAACTCCTGTCCAGCCACTGGTACGTCGAGCGCGCCACCACCTTCGACCTCCAGCACGCCGACGGCACATGGAGCACCCAGCAGCGCGAGACCCACGACCGCGGCAACGGGGCCACCATGCTGCTGTACGACGCCGAACGCGAAACCGTGCTGCTCACCCGCCAGTTCCGCTTCCCCGTGTACGTCAACGGCCATCCCGACGGGATGCTGATCGAGACACCGGGCGGCCTGCTCGACGACGAGGACGAGCATCCGGAGATCGCCGTACGGCGCGAGGTCGTCGAGGAGACCGGGCACACCATCGGTGAGGTCCGGCACGTCTTCGACGTCTATATGAGCCCGGGCTCCGTCACCGAACGCGTCAGCTTCTACGCCGCCGCCTACGGCCCCTCGACCCACACCCACGAAGGGGGCGGCCTGGACGAGGAGGGCGAGGACATCGAGATCCTGGAGCTGCCCTTCCGCCGGGCCCTGGAGATGATCCGCACCGGGGAGATCGCCGACGCCAAGACGATCATGCTGCTCCAGTGGGCGGCACTGGAAGGGCCGTTCGCCCGTGGGACGTGAAGTCCCTTGACTTGAAGAGCACTCCAGCATGAAGACTCCCGTTCGTGCCCCGACCGCGGGCACGAACGGGAGGATCATCATGAAGTACCGCACCATCGGCAGCGACCCGAAGAACCGCCGCGAGGTCAGCGTGCTCGCGCTCGGCGCGATGCTGTTCGGCTCCCGGACGGACGAGGAGACCTCCTTCGCCGTGCTCGACCGGTACGTCGAGGCCGGCGGGAACTTCATCGACACGTCCGACAACTACGCCTTCTGGATCGACGGCGGCCAGGGCGGGCAGAGCGAGGAACTCCTCGGACGCTGGCGCAGGAGCCGCGGCATCGGCGACGAGATCGTCATCGCCACCAAGCTCGGCGCCCGCCCCCTGGCCCCCGGCACCAGCTACGTCGACAATCCGGAGGGCCTGTCCGCGAAGGTGATCCGGGAGTCGGCCGAACGCAGCCGGGAACGGCTCGGGGTCGACAAGCTGGACCTGCTGTACGCGCACATCGAGGACCACACCGCCCCCCTGCGCGAAACAGTCGAGGGCTTCGCCGAACTCGTCGCCGAGGGCACGGTCGGCCTGCTCGGCGTCAGCAACCACGCCGTCTGGCGGGTGGAGCGGGCCCGCGCCCTCGCGGCCGCCGCCGGGCTGCCCGGCTACGAGGTGCTCCAGTACGAGCACAGCTATCTCCGGCCCCGGACCGACGTGCCCGGCGAGATCTTCCCCGACGGCAGCCTGGGCGCCGCAGGGCCGGAACTGCTCGGCTACCTGCGGGCCGAGCCCGCCCTGACCCTGGTCGCCTACTCGCCGCTGCTGAAGGGCACGTACGCGCACCCCGACCGACCGCTGCTGCCCGGCTACGACCACCCGGGCACCCCGCCCCGCCTCGCTGCCCTGCGCGAGGTGGCGCGCGAGACCGGCGCGACCGTCAACCAGGTCGTCCTGGCCTGGCAGATCGGCGGCGAGCTGCCGGTCGTCCCGCTGGCCGGAGCCTCGTCGGTGGCGCAACTGGAGGAGAACCTGGCGGCGGTGGACCTGGAGCTGACCGCTGAGCAGCGGGCCCGGCTCGACGGTGCGCACTGAACGCGCCGCTCGTACGCCGCCGCAGTACGCTCCAGACGGAGCCGAAGGAGAGTGGATCCATGACCACTTTGCCCACCGAGCGATCCGTCCGGAGCACGCCCGAAGGCCTCCTGTGGGAGCCCAGCGAACGCTGGGTGCGCGGGTACAAGGGCGAGGTCGCCGTCGTCGACAGCCGGCATCCGGTCCTCGTCTGGGAGCCCGACCTGCCCGTTCCGCAGTACGCCTTCCCGAGCGGGGAGGTCCGCACGGACCTCCTCCGCCCGGCCAAGAACCCGCCGACGGGCGCCCACACCGGATCGCAGGTCTTCTACGACCTTGAAGTGGACGGGGAGCTGCGGGAGAACGCGGCCTGGACGTTCCCCGCCGCCGACCTCGCCGACCACATCGCCTTCGAGTGGTTCCGGCGCCGGGACACCGGTCTCGACCGCTGGTACGAGGAGGAGGAAGAGATCTTCATCCACCCGCGCGACCCGCACAAACGGGTCGACGCGCTGCCCAGCAGCCGCCACGTGCGGGTCGAGGTCGCCGGCACGGTCGTCGCGGACACCCGCAGGCCGGTGCTGCTCTTCGAGACCAGCCTGCCGACGCGGTACTACATCCCCCGCGAGGACGTCCGCCTCGACCTGTTCGAGCCCACCGACCACCGCACGGGCTGCCCCTACAAGGGCACCGCCCAGTACTGGACCTGGCGTGGCGAGGAGGACGTACCCCGGAACATCGTCTGGAGCTACCCGGACCCGCTGCCCCCGGTGGCCGCCGTGAAGGGGCTGCTCGCCTTCTACAACGAGGCCGTGGACATCACTGTGGACGGCGCGCGCCTCGAGCGGCCGGTCACGCCGTTCACCGCGAGCCTCAAGGCCTGACCAGCAGCTGGAAGTCGAAGGTGTAGCGGGCCGCGCGGTAGATGTGCGTCCCGTACTCGACCGGGCGGCCCGTGTCGTCGTACGCCGTGCGCTGCATGGTCAGCAGCGCCGCACCCTTGGGCTCGTCGAGGAGGTCCGCCTCCTCGGCGGTGGCGCCGCGGGCGCCGATGGTCTGGCGGGCGCTGTGCAGGGTGATGCCGGCGGAGCGCAGCATCCGGTACAGGCCGGTCGACTCCAGCCTCGCGGTGTCGAGGGCGAGCAGGGTCGCGGGCAGGTGGTTGCAGAGGAAGGCCACGGGCTGGCCGTGCGTGGAGCGCAGCCGCTCCAGGACCGTGACCTCGCCGCCCTCCGCGATCCCGAGGGCGGCCGCGACATCGGCGGTCGCCGGGACGACCTCGTTGCGCACGACCCGGGTGGCCGGTCCCTGCCCGGCCGCCTCCAGGTCGTCGTAGAGACTGCTGAGCTCCAGGGGGCGCTTGACCTGACTGTGCACCACCTGCGTGCCGACCCCGCGCCGCCGGACCAGGAGCCCCTTGTCGACCAGGGACTGGATGGCCTGGCGGACCGTCGGCCGGGACAGCCCGAGGCGTACGGAGAGGTCGATTTCGTTGCCCAGGAGGTTGCCGGGGGCGAGGACACCGTGCTCGATCGCCGCCTCCAGTTGCTGGGCGAGCTGGTAGTACAGCGGGACCGGGCTGGCGCGGTCCAGGGCGAAGTCCAGAGAGCTGAGCGCGGGGGCGGTCACGGAACGCGAGTGGTTGCCGGTCTTCGCCATGGACGTACCTCCCTCAAAGGGTCGGGGGCGGGCTGCGGACGCGGGGGTGTCACAGGTGGCGGCGGCGGGTGGCGGCCTCGCGTTCGTAGGTCTGGCGGGCGCCGGCCGCGGCCTCGCGGGACGCCACCTCGGCCACCGGCACGTCCCACCAGGCCTCGGCCGGGGGAGCGGTCGGTGTCGGGTCCGTCTCGACGTAGACGCAGGTCGGCCGGTCCGAGGCACGGGCCGTGGCCAGTGCCTCGCGCAGCTCCCGGACGGTCTTGGCGCGCAGCACGTCCATGCCGAGGCTGGCCGCGTTGGCGGCGAGGTCGACCGGGAGCGGGGCGCCGGTGAAGGTGCCGTCGGCGGCCCGGTGGCGGTAGGCGGTGCCGAAGCGCTCGCCGCCGACCGTCTCGGACAGGCCGCCGATGGAGGCGTAGCCGTGGTTCTGGATCAGGACCATGTTGACCGGCAGTCCCTCCTGGACGGCCGTGACGATCTCCGTCGGCATCATCAGGTACGTGCCGTCGCCCACCAGGGCCCACACCGGCGTGTCGGGCGCGGCCTGCTGGACGCCGATCGCGGCCGGGATCTCGTAGCCCATGCAGGAGTAGCCGTACTCCAGGTGGTACTGGCGCGGGCCGCGGGCCCGCCACAGCTTGTGCAGGTCGCCGGGGAGCGAGCCGGCCGCGTTGATCACCACGTCGTCGTCGCCCACGACCGCGTCCAGCGCGCCGAGCAGCTGCGTCTGGGTCGGTACGGCGCTGTCGTCGTCCGCACGGTAGACGGCCTCGACGATCTGCTCCCAGCGCTCCTTGCCGGCGCGGTACTCGGTCTCGTACGGGGAGTCCACGCGGTGGCCTTCGAGGGCCCTGGCGAGCGCCTCCAGGCCCGCCCTGGCGTCGCAGACCAGGGTGCGGGCCGCCAGCTTGTGGGCGTCGAAGGCGGTGATGTTGAGGTTGAGGAAGCGGACGTCCGGGTGCTGGAAGAGCGTGCCGGAGGCGGTGGTGAAGTCGGTGTACCGCGTCCCCACCCCGATGATCAGGTCGGCGGTGCGGGCGAGGTCGTCGCTCGCCGCCGTGCCGGTGTGGCCGATGCCGCCGAGGTCGGCGGGGTGGTCGTGGCGCAGGGAGCCCTTGCCCGCCTGGGTGGAGGCGACCGGGATGCCGGTGGCGTCCACGAGCGCCTTCAGGGCCTCCTCGGCCTCGCTGTGGTGGATGCCGCCGCCCGCGACGATCAGGGGGCGGGAAGCGGCCCGGATCGCCTGTACCGCCGCCGCCAGCTCGACCGGGTCGGGCGCGGGGCGCCGTACGTGCCATACCCGCTCGGCGAAGAACTCCTCCGGCCAGTCGAAGGCCTCCGCCTGCACGTCCTGCGGCAGCGCGAGGGTGACGGCGCCGGTCTCGGCCGGGTCGGCGAGGACGCGCATGGCTTGGAGTGCCGACGGGATCAGCGCCTCGGGGCGGGTGACGCGGTCGAAGTATCTGGAGACCGGGCGCAGGGTGTCGTTGACCGACACATCCGCCTCGGTCGGGTGCTCGAGCTGCTGGAGCAGCGGGTCGGCGGGGCGTGTGGCGAAGTAGTCGCCCGGCAGGAGGAGGACCGGCAGCCGGTTGATCGTCGCCAGGGCCGCGCCGGTGACCAGGTTCGTCGCACCCGGGCCGATCGAGGTGGTGACCGCCTGCGCGGACAGGCGGTTGAGCTGGCGGGCGTACCCCACCGCCGCGTGCACCATCGCCTGCTCGTTGCGGCCCTGGTGGTACGGCATCGCGTCCTCGCCCGCTTCGAGGAGCGCCTGCCCGACTCCCGCCACATTGCCGTGGCCGAAGATCCCCCAGGTACCGGCGATCAGCCGGCGCCGTACGCCGTCCCGCTCGGTGTACTGGGCGGACAGGAACCGCACCAGCGCCTGGGCGACAGTCAGGCGGATGCTGGTCGGGTGGCTCATCGGGGACCTCACTGGGAAGGGGCGCTGTAGAGGGGCAGACGGGGGTCGACGGGCTGCTCGGGCCAGGTCTCGCGGATCCACGCGTGATCGGGATGGTCGCAGATCAGCCAGGCCCGCTCGGGCTCCGGACCCGCCATGACGTTGAGGTAGTACATGTGGTGGCCGGGCGCGGCCATGGAGGGGCCGTGCCAGCCGTCGGGGATCAGGACGACGTCGCCGCCGTGCACCTCGGCCAGGACGTCCGTGCCCCGGCCCTGTCCGGACGGGGAGACGCGCTGGTAGCCGAAACCGTTCGGGCCGTCGATCTCGAAGTAGTAGATCTCCTCGAGGACGGACTCCTCGCCGGGGCGGTGCTCGTCGTGCTTGTGCGGCGGGAAGGACGACCAGTTGCCGGCCGGGGTGAGCACCTCGACCGCGATGAGCTTGTCGCACTCGAACGACCCCGCGGCACCGAAGTTGTTCACCTGCCGGGAGCAGTTCCCGGTCCCGCGCAGTTCCACCGGAACCGACGACGCCGGACCGTAGCGGGCGGGCAGCCGTCGGGTGCACCGCGCTCCGGTCAGCGCGAACCGTCCGCCCTCGGCGGCCAGGACGGTCGTACGGGCGTCTCTCGGCACGTACGCGAAGTCGCTGACGGCGCTGAACACGCTGTCGCGGCCGGTCAGTTCGAAGGCCGAGTGGCCGAAGTCGTCGGTGCTCGCCACCGTGCAGCCGCCGGTGAGCGGGAGGACGATCCACTCGCTGTCGCCGGTGTCGAAGGTGTGCGAGCCGCCCGGCGGCAGTTCCAGGATCCGCAGGCTGGAGTAGCCCCAGCCGGCCTTCGCGGGCGTGACGTCCACGACGTACGGGCCGCCGAGCGCCTTTCCCGCGGGAAGGTGATACGTCATCGTTTGCCTCCGTGTCACAACAGGCCGACGGCGGTGTCCACGGCCGTGGCCACATCGCCCTCGGCCGGATAGAGCAGGGACCGGCCGACCACCAGACCCCGCACGGTGGGCAGCCCGAGTGTCTTGCGCCAGCGCTCGTACGCGGCCTGCTGGTCGTCGCCGACCTCGCCGCCGAGCAGCACGGCGGGCAGCGTGGAGGCCGACAGGACCTCGGCCATGTCGTCGGGGTCCTCGGTGACCGGGAGCTTCAGCCAGGTGTAGGCGGAGGTGCCGCCCAGGCCCGAGGCGATGGCGATGGAACGGGTGACGGCCTCGGCGGACAGGTCGCTGCGGACCGTCCCGTCGATCCGGCGTGAGATGAACGGCTCGACGAACAGGGGGAGTCGGCGTGCGGCCATGTCGTCGACGGCACGGGCGGTGGACTCCAGGGTGGCCAGCGAGCCGGGGTCGTCGTAGTCGATGCGCAGCAGCAGCTTGCCGGCGTCGAAGCGGAGCCGGACGAGGTCCTCCGCGCGGTGGCCGGTGAAGCGGTCGTCCATCTCGAACGCGGCGCCCGCCAGGCCACCGCGGTTCATCGAGCCCATGACAACCTTGTCGTCGAGCGCCCCGAGCAGCAGCAGGTCCTCCAGGATGTCGGCGGTGGCCAGCACCCCGTCGACACCGGGCCGGGACAGCGCGACGCACAGACGTTCCAGCAGGTCCGCCCGGTCGGCCATGGCGAGCCGGCGGCCGCCGACGCCCAGGGCGCCGCGCGCCGGATGGTCGGCGGCCACGATCATCAGCCGGCCGCTGTCGCCGATCAGCGGGCGGCGCACCCGGCGCGCGGCGGCCTCGGCGATCGCCTCCGGATGCCGGGCCCGGACCGTGGTGAGGTCGGGGATGCTGATGCTCAAGACAAGCTCCGTTCAGGCAGTCGTGCTCGGCGCCGGGGCGCTCGGCTCCGCGTCCCGCGTTTCCGGGGCGCCCGCGAGGAGGTCCTCCACCTCGGACCCGGTCGGCATCGCCGAGGAACAGGCGAGACGGGAGGCGACGAGCGCACCGGCCGCGTTCGCGTACCGCATGGTCCTCTCCAACTCCCAGCCGGAGAGCAGCCCGTGGCACAGCGCGCCGCCGAACGCGTCGCCCGCGCCGAGGCCGTTGACCACCTCGACCGGCACCGGCGGCACTTCGGCGGCGGTGCCGTCGCGGTGCACGGCGAGTACCCCCTTGGGCCCCTGCTTCACCACTGCAAGTTCCACGCCGGCCGCCAGCAACGCCTCGGCACAGGCGCGCGGTTCGCGGACACCGGTGGCGACCTCGCACTCGTCGAGGTTGCCGACCGCCACGGTCGCGTGGCGCAGGGCCTCGGCGTAGTAGGGGCGGGCCTCCTCAGGGTCCTTCCAGGCTGTGTTGCTCCAAAGCTTCGGTCGCCAGTCGAGGTCGAAGACCGTGATGCACGCCTTGTCGCGCGCTTTGAGGGCGGCGAGCGTGGCGGACCGGCTCGGCTCCTCGCTCAGACCGGTGCCGGTGATCCAGAAGATCCGGGCCGCGCGGATGGCGAAGTAGTCCAGCTCGTCGGTGTGTATCTCCAGGTCGGGAGCCTTCGGGCGGCGGTAGAAGTACAGCGGGAAGTCGTCCGGCGGGAAGATCTCGCAGAACGTCACCGGGGTCGGGTAGGCGCCCACCGGTGTCACCCAGCGGTTGTCGACACCGAACTCCGTGAGGGTTTGGTGCAGAAAGGTGCCGAAGGGGTCGGCGCCGGTACGGGTGATGACGGCGGTGGAGCGGCCGAGCCGGGCGGCGGCGACCGCCACGTTCGCCGCCGAACCCCCGAGGAACTTCCCGAAGGACTCCACGCGCGCCAAAGGGACGCCGGGCTGCAGCGGGTAGAGATCAACTCCGATCCGGCCCATACTGATCAAGTCGAAGTGCTGGACTGACTCGGCCATGCGCGACGCTCCTCGATCCGGGCTGGGGTGCGGGCCCCAGGGCCTGCCGCCTCCCAGGTGTAGGGCGCGGAGGGCGGCCGTGTCAATAGTTTGTACTTACATTCGGACCTGCTCGTGAAATGATGTCTTAACAAAGTATTGACAGCGGGCGCGGCAAGGGATTGGATCCCGTCCCAACGCACAACAGTCGCGTTTGCGGCACAAGACCCGGCCCGCTTAAGCTCCCGGGCCCCGGATCTCCGTGATCCCCGCCCCCTTTTTCCGACGATTTCCCGTCGCACAGTGAGGTGCAGGACAGATGGACCGCTCTTCTCGCTTCCACTCCCGCGGATTCGCCCCGGTTGTGGCTCTGGCCGCGGCAGCGGCTCTGACCCTCGCAGGCTGCTCCAGCAGCTCCGGCGGCAAGAAATCCGAGGAGGGGGAGGCGGGAGCCTCCGCAGGCAAGGCCACCACCCCCCGGATGACGGTCGCCCTGGTCACTCACCAGTCGCCCGGTGACACCTTCTGGGACATCGTCCGCAAGGGCGCGGAGGCCGCCGCCGCCAAGGACAACATCAAGCTCGTCTACTCCGCCGACCCGAACGCGGGCAACCAGGCCAACCTGGTGCAGAACGCGATCGACCAGAAGGTCGACGGCATCGCGATCACGCTGGCCAAGCCGGACGCCCTGAAGGGCGTCGTGGCCAAGGCGAAGTCCGCGAACATACCCGTGGTCGGCCTCAACTCCGGTGTGAGCGAGTGGCAGAAGCTGGGCCTGATGGAGTTCTTCGGGCAGGACGAGACCGTGGCGGGCGAGGCCCTCGGCAAGAGGCTGAACGAGTCCGGCGCCAAGAACGCGGTCTGTGTCATCCAGGAGCAGGGCAACATCGGCCTCACCCAGCGCTGCGACGGCGTGAAGAAGACCTTCTCGGGCAAGCTGCAGACACTCTTCGTCGACGGCAAGGACATGCCGTCCGTGAAGTCGACGATCACCGCCAAGCTCAGCCAGGACAAGTCCATCGACTACGTCGTCACCCTCGGTGCCCCCTTCGCGCTGACGGCGGTGCAGTCGCTGGCCGACGCCGGCAGCAAGGCCAAGGTCGCGACCTTCGACCTCAACAAGGACCTGACCGGCGCCATCGACCAGGGCACGATCCAGTTCGCCGTCGACCAGCAGCCCTACCTCCAGGGTTACCTGGCGATCGACTCCCTGTGGCTCTACAAGAACAACGGCAACTACAGCGGCGGTGGTGAGCAGCCGGTGCTGACCGGCCCGGCCTTCGTCGACAAGTCCAACGTCGACGCCGTCGCCGAGTTCGCCGCGAAGGGCACTCGGTGACGAACATGACTCAGCAGGCTGCGCCGGCGGTGAGCACGCCGCCGGCTCCCGAACCGAAGGAAACCGACGGCCGCACCTCACAGCGTTCCCTGGCCCTGCGGCTGCTCGCCCGTCCCGAGGTGGGTGTCTTCCTCGGCGCGGTGGCGGTGTACATCTTCTTCCTGATCTCGGCGCCGCCGGTGCGTGACGGCAGCTCGATGGCGAACATCCTGTACCAGTCGTCGACGATCGGGATCGTGACCATTCCGGTGGCGCTGTTGATGATCGGCGGCGAGTTCGATCTCTCCGCCGGTGTCGCGGTGATCACCTCCGCGCTCACCGCGAGCATGATCAGCTACCAGCTGACCATGAACGTGTGGGTGGGTGTGATCGTCGCGCTGATCGTGTCGCTGGCGGTCGGTTTCCTCAACGGCTGGCTGGTCGTGAAGACCGGGTTGCCCAGCTTCCTGATCACCCTGGGTATGTTCCTGATCCTGCAGGGCGCGAACCTCGCGGTGACCAAGCTGGTCACGGGCAACGTGGCCACCGACGACATCAGCGACATGGACGGCTTCGCCCAGGCGCAGAACATCTTCGCCTCGTCGTTCGACATCGGCGGCGTCCAGGTGAAGATCACCGTCTTCTACTGGCTGGTGTTCGCCGCCCTGGCGACCTGGGTGCTGCTGCGCACCAAGTACGGCAACTGGATCTTCGCCGTCGGCGGCAACAAGGAGTCCGCGCGGGCCGTCGGTGTCCCGGTGACCTTCACCAAGATCTCCCTATTCATGCTGGTCGGCCTCGGCGCCTGGTTCGTCGGGATGCACCAGTTGTTCTCCTTCAACACCGTGCAGTCCGGCGAAGGCGTCGGTATCGAGCTGATCTACATCTCGGCCGCGGTGATCGGCGGCTGTCTGCTGACCGGCGGCGCCGGTTCCGCGATCGGTCCCGTCTTCGGCGCGTTCATGTTCGGCTTGGTGCAGCAGGGCATCGTCTACGCCGGCTGGAACCCCGACTGGTTCAAGGCCTTCCTCGGCGTGATGCTCCTGGGCGCCGTCCTCATCAATCTGTGGGTCCGGCGCACGGCGACCCGGAGGTGACTGGAATGACAAACAAGGAAACCGGCACCCATGGCGCCGTCCTCGCGGACGACGCACCCGTGGCCGACAAGGATGCGGCGATCGTCGAGCTGCGCGGGGCGGGCAAGTCGTACGGCAATATCCGTGCCCTGCACGGAGTGGACCTGAAGGTGTTCCCCAACCAGGTCAGCTGCGTCCTCGGCGACAACGGCGCGGGCAAGTCCACCCTCATCAAGATCATCTCCGGGTTGCACCAGCACACCGAGGGCGACTTCCTCGTCGACGGCGAACCGGTGCGCTTCTCCACCCCGCGTGAGGCCCTCGACAAGGGCATCGCCACCGTCTACCAGGACCTCGCGGTGGTCCCGCTGATGCCGGTGTGGCGCAACTTCTTCCTCGGCTCGGAAAAGACCAAGGGTCCCTGGCCGGTGCGCCGCCTGGACATCGACTGGATGAAGAAGACGGCGGACGAAGAGCTGCGCAACATGGGCATCGTCCTCGATGACATGGAGCAGCCGATCGGCACCCTGTCGGGCGGCCAGCGGCAGTGTGTGGCCATCGCACGCGCGGTGTACTTCGGCGCCCGCGTGCTGATCCTGGACGAGCCCACGGCCGCTCTCGGTGTGAAGCAGTCGGGTGTGGTGCTGAAGTACATCGCCGCCGCCCGCGAGCGGGGCCTGGGGGTCATCTTCATCACCCACAACCCGCACCACGCCTACATGGTCGGCGACCACTTCAGCGTGCTGCGCCTGGGCACGATGGAGCTGTCCGCCGCCCGTGACCGGATCACGTTGGAGGAGTTGACCAACCACATGGCCGGGGGCACCGAACTCGCCGCTCTCAAGCACGAGTTGGCACAGGTCCGGGGCGTGGACGTCGAGGAACTCCCCGAAGAGGAAGACCTCACCGTGCCTGTGGCGAGCACCGGCGAAGGGAAGTCCTGAGATGGCCCCTGTGCTGGACCGCATCCGGGTCGGGTCGGCTCCCGACTCCTGGGGCGTCTGGTTCCCCGACGACCCGCAGCAGGTGCCCTGGGAACGCTTCCTCGACGAGGTCGCCGAGGCCGGTTACTCCTGGATCGAACTGGGCCCGTACGGCTACCTGCCGACGGACCCGGCCCGGCTCACCGACGAGGTGACCAGCCGGAACCTGACGGTCTCCGCGGGCACGGTCTTCACCGGCCTGCACCGCGGGCCCTCGGTCTGGGAGTCCACCTGGGAGCACGTCAGCCAGGTCGCCGCGCTCACCCAGGCCATGGGCGCGCGACACCTGGTGGTGATCCCCTCCTTCTGGCGGGACGACAAGACCGCCGAGATCCTGGAGCCGCCGGAGCTCACCGGCGAGCAGTGGGCCCACCTGACCAAGGGCATGGAGCGGCTCGGGCACGAGGTGAAGGAGACGTACGGCCTCGACATCGTCGTGCACCCGCACGCCGACACCCACATCGACACCGAGGACCACGTCGAGCGCTTCCTCGACTCGACCGACTCCGACCTGGTCAACCTCTGCCTGGACACCGGGCACTACGCCTACTGCGGCGGTGACAGCGTCAAGCTCATCGAGACGTACGGCGAACGTATCGGCTATCTGCACCTCAAGCAGGTCGACCCGGAGATCCTCGCCGACGTCGTCAAGAACGAGGTGCCGTTCGGTCCCGCCGTACAGCGCGGAGTGATGTGCGAGCCGCCGTCCGGCGTACCGGAGCTGGAGCCGGTGCTGGTCGCGGCACAGCAACTGGGCGTGGACCTGTTCGCGATCGTCGAGCAGGACATGTACCCGTGCGAGCCGGACAAGCCGCTGCCGATCGCGGTGCGCACCCGCAAGTTCCTGAGGTCCTGCGGCGCCTGACGACCCGAAAGGACGGCCATGACTGAGCCCGCCACCCTTGGAGTCGCAGTCATCGGTACCGGAAGAATGGGCGCCGACCACGTGCGCCGTATCCATCAGGTCACCAGCGGAGCCCGGGTGACCGCCGTCGTGGACGTCGACGCGGAACGCGCCAAGCAGGTCGCGGCCCGCGTCGACGGCTGCGCCGCCTACACCGACCCGGCCGCCGCGATGGCGGCGGCCGACGTCGACGCCGTCCTGATCGCCTCCCCGGGTCCGGTCCACGAGGCCACCCTGCTGGCGGCCTTCGAGCACGACCTGCCGGTGCTGTGCGAGAAGCCGCTCACCCCCGACGCGGCCTCCGCGCTGCGGGTGATGGAGGCCGAGCAGCGACTGGGCCGGCGTCGCGTCCAGGTCGGCTTCATGCGGCGCTACGACGCCGAGTACGTCAAGCTCAAGTCCCTGCTGGAAACAGGCCAGTTGGGCAGGCCGCTGATGGTGCACAACCGGCACCGCAACGTGGCCAGCCCGCCCTTCTTCACCAGCGACATGCTCATCAGCGACTCCGTGGCGCACGAGACGGACGCGACCCGCTGGCTGCTCGGCCAGGAGATCACGGCCGTCACCGTGCTGCGCCCGAGGCCGTCCGCGAACGCGCCGGACGACCTGCAGGACCCGCAGTTCGTCGTCTTCGAGACGGACGGCGGCGCGGTCGTCGACGTGGAGATCTTCGTCAACTGCGGCTTCGGCTACCAGGTCCAGGCCGAGGTGGTCTGCGAACGCGGCACCGCCCGCATCGGCGACGGCCACGCCCTGGTCACCAACATGGCCGGCCGCTGGGGCGGCACCATCGCCCAGGACTTCACCGAACGCTTCGCCGACGCCTACGACCGCGAGGTCCAGGCCTGGGCCGACGCCACCCGCCGCGGCGAGGTCACCGGCCCGAGCGTGTGGGACGGCTATGCCGCGGCGGCCGTGTGCGAGGCGGGGGTGCGGGCGCTGGAGGACGGAGGCCGGGTGGCGGTGGAGCTGGTCGACAAGCCTGCGCTGTATGGAGATTGACGACAGCCAGTGGCGTGACATCGCTGAGGGCCGGGGTTCTCCCCGGCCCTCTTCGTGTCCTTTCCGTCAGCCCGCGAGTGTCGTGCGCGGTCGCGGCTCGAACCCGGCCGCGCGATAGCTGTCGTCGATCAGCGACATCGTCGCCAGCGCGTCGTCCGCGTCCAGCGGCAACGGGCCGCCACCGCGCACCCGGTCCGCGAACGCCTCCAACTGGTACGTGTACGAGGACCGCGTACCGAGCCGCTCCGTCCGCTCACC
Organism: Streptomyces sp. SA15; assembly: GCF_002291145.1. Classification (GTDB taxonomy): domain Bacteria; phylum Actinomycetota; class Actinomycetes; order Streptomycetales; family Streptomycetaceae; genus Streptomyces. Next base: position 7,792 of record NZ_NTGE01000158.1, on the reverse strand, counting down.
CCGCTCCGTACGCACCACGACCCGGTCGTCCAGGTGCGGCAGCACGAAGTTCGGTGCGCTCGCCTCACCCAGGGAGCCGATGATCCGGCAGCTCATCTCCAGCTCGCCGTATGCCATGTGACAGCGCGCGGACCCGGTGGCCCCGCCCGGGAACGCCAGCTCGGCGTCCAGCCACTCGTCGACTCCCGGCGCCCCCGCCCGCTCCGCGCCCCGCGCGGAGACCAGCTTCGGCGCGCCGCCCGCCCACGGCGCGAGCATCCGTACCGCGTGCAGGCTGTAGCAGCCCAGGTCCATCAGGGCGCCGCCGGCCAGCGGCAGCGACCAGCGCGGGTCGGAGTCCTCCGGCGCGGGAATCGCGACGAGGGCCTCCACCCGCTGCAACTCGCCGAGTTCGCCGGAGGCCAGAATCTCGTGCAGGCGCCGGGTGACGGGATGGAAGAGGTAGTGGAAGCCCTCCATGAAGACGGTGCCCGCCTTCGCGGCCGCCTCCCGCACCTCGGCGGCCTCCTGGGCGTTGCTCGCCGACGGCTTCTCCGACAGGACGTGCTTGCCCGCCGCGAGCGCGGCCAGGTTCCACGGCCCGTGCAGGCCGTTGGCGAGCGGGTTGTAGACGGCCTCGACCTCGGGATCGGCGAGCAGATCGGCGTACGAGGCGGCAACCCGCTCCACGCCGTGCGCCGCCGCGAAGGCCTCGGCGCGGGACCGGTCGCGGGCGGCCACCGCGACGAGGCGGTGGCCGACCGCCCGGGCCGGGTCCACGAGGGCGCGTTCGGTGATGCGTGCCGCGCCCAGTATTCCTATGCGCAGCGGTTCCCGGCCCGGTTCGCTCATGCCTGTCGTACCTCCTGGATCGTCACGGGGCGGTGCTCCTGAAGCGACAGTGTGCACGCATCGGCGATCCAGCCGGCCTCCAGGGCGTCCTCGATCGTGCACGGGGAGGGCCGGGTGCCTGCTACGACCTCGGTGAACGCGGTGAGTTCGGCGCGGTAGGCCTCGGTGAAGCGGTCCATGAAGAAGTCGTGCGGGGTGTCCGCCGGGAAGGTCACGCCGGGCTCCACGGAGCGCAGCGGCAGCTTGTCCTCCAGGCCGACGGCGATGGAGTCCGTGAAGCCGTGGATCTCCATGCGGACGTCGTAACCCCGGGCGTTGTGGCGGGAGTTGGAGATCACCGCGATGGTGCCGTCGTCGAGGGTGAGGAGCGCGCCGGTCGTGTCGGCGTCGCCCGCCTCCTTGATGTAGTCGGCGCCGCGGTTGCCGCCGACGGCGTACACCTCGGTCACCTCGCGGCCGGTCACCCAGCGGATGATGTCGAAGTCGTGCACCGAGCAGTCCCGGAAGATGCCCCCGGAGGCGGCGATGTACGCGGCGGGCGGCGGCGCCGGGTCCAGCGTGGTCGACCGTACGGTGTGCAGCTTGCCGAGCTCACCGCTCTGTACGGCGGCCCGGGCGGCGACGAACCCGGCGTCGAAGCGGCGGTTGTAGCCGATCTGGATCGGCACGCCCTTGCCCTCGACGGCCTTGAGCACCTCGACACCTTCGGCCATGGTCTTGGCGACGGGCTTCTCGCAGAAGACGGGGATGCCGGCCTCGACCCCGGCCAGGATCAGTCCGGGGTGGGCGTCCGTGGCGGCCGCGATCACGATGCCGTCCACGTCGGCGGCCAGCAGAGCCTCGGGCGAGTCCACGACCTCGCCGCCGAACCGCTCCGCGGCGGCCTTGGCGGCGTCCGCGAACGGGTCGGTGAGCACGAGCGACTCGACCACGTCGAGTCCGGAGAGGGTCTCGGCGTGGAAGGCGCCGATGCGGCCGAGGCCGAGGATTCCGATGCGCATGGGGGTGTTGCTCCTTGGAGGGTGCGGGAGGGTGCGGGGTTTTGCGGGGAGGAGGTCAGTCGAGTCCGCCGAGCACGTTCTGGTCCCAGTCGATCACCGAACCGGTGACCACGCCGGACCGGTCCGACAGCAGGAAGACCACGAAGTCGGCGATCTCGTCCGGCTGGCCCAGCTTGCCCATCGGCAGCTGGGCGGCAGCCTGCTCACGCCAGTCGTCCCCCGCGCCGTGGAAGGTCTTCTGCGTGGCGTCCTCGCCCTCGGTCGCCGTCCAGCCGATGTTCACACCGTTGATGCGGACCCGGTCGAAGCGGTGCGCGTGCGCCGCGTTGCGGGTCAGGCCGACGAGCCCGGACTTGGCGGCGACGTACGGGGCCAGGAACGGCTGCCCGCCGTGCGCCGAGGACGTGATGATGTTGACGACCGTGCCGGGAGCCTTCCGCGCCACCATGTCCGCGACCGCGGCCTGCATGGCGAAGAACGGTGCCTTGAGGTTGATCGCGATGTGCTGGTCGAACAGCTCGGGCGTGGTGTCGAGCAGTGTGCCCCGAGACGTCAGCCCGGCGGAGTTGACCAGGCAGTCGATCCGGCCGTACGCGTCGATCACCTCGGCCACGGCGGCCATGGCCTGCTCCGCGTCCGCCAGATCGGCCTGTACGAACATCGCCTTGCCGCCGGCCGCGGCCAGCTCCGTCACCAGCGCCTCGCCCGGCTCCGGGCGCCGCCCGGTGACCGCGACCTGCGCCCCCTCGCGGACCGCGGCCCGGGCGATGGCGGCGCCCACCCCCTGGCTGCCGCCGTTGACGAGGACGACCTTGTCGTCGAGAAGTCCCATGGGATACCAGCCCTCTCAGCTCTCGCGCCGTACGGTGCCGGCCCGCAGTTCGTCCCGCAGCGCCCGCGGGGTCCAGTCCTCGTGCAGCGCCCGCCGTACGACGTCCGCCTGCGAGGGCGGGGCCAGACCGTCCACCGGCGGGTCGCTGTCGAGGTTGGTGGGGAACGGGTAGCCCTCGGCGCTCGCGGCGATCACCCGCTCCAGCCACTCCTCACCGATGCCCTCGGCGCGGCGCCTGCGCAGCACGGGGAAGACCGCGTTCGCCACCGCCTCACGGTCCACCGTCTCCATCGCGCGCCCGAAGGCCGAGGACACCTGGAGCAGATTGGCGACGCGCCGCACGTCCAGCGTGCGGTTGGTGCCGGCCGCGTGGAACACCGCCGGGTTGAAGAAGACGGCGTCACCCTTCGCCAGTGGGAGCTGGACGTGGTGCGCCTTGAAGTACGCCTGGAACTCCGGCAGCCGCCAGGCCAGGTAGCCGGGCTCGTACGTCTGCGAGTACGGCAGGTAGAGCGTCGGGCCGGACTCGACGGGCATGTCGCAGTGCGCCACCGCGCCCTGGAGCGTGAGCACGGGGGAGAGGCGGTGCACGTGCGCGGGATAGGCGGCCGCCGCCTCGTTCGAGAGGAACCCCAGGTGGTAGTCGCGGTGCGCGGTCTGCGCGGCGCCGCCCGGGTTGACCACGTTGACCTGCGAGGTCACCTGGTAGCCGGGGCCCAGCCAGGCGGCCGAGACCAGGGCCAGGACGTCGCTGGCGTAATAGTCGGCGAAGACCTCGGGGTCGTACAGGGCCGCCTTCTCCAGCGCGTTCCACACCCGGTCGTTCGCGCCCGGCGCGGCGAAGTGATCGCCCGCGTCCGCGCCCGAGGCACGCTGCTCGGCCAGCAGGGCGTCGAAGACACTGGTGAGCCGGTCGACCGCCGTGTCCGGGAAGGCGCCCCGGAAGACCGCGATGCCGGGGCCGTCGGTGAGCGCGCGGACCAGTTCGGCCCGCACGTCACGGCCCGCTCCGGCCGCGCGGAGCCGCTCGCTGTCGTAGACGAGGATGTTGCTCTCCACCGTCGAGGCATGCGGGTAGGCGGTGATGTCCGTCGTGCGTTCGACGAGCGAGCGGAGGACGTCGAGGTCGCAGTCCTGCTCGGTCAGCCAGGCAGGGTGCTGGGCGGCGGTGAGGGACATCCTCGTCCTCTTTCGGTCACGGGGAGCGACACGCTTCCGGTCACGGGGAGCGACACGCTTGTCGGTCACGGGGAGCGACACGGCTCTGTCATTCTTGTCAGCACAAACCCCTCGAACAACCAGCAGCGAGCCATCAAAAACCCCTCAAGGAGCCTGCCGTGGGTCATCCCTACCCGATCCGGGAGATCGCACGTCAGGCGGGCCTGAGCGAGGCCACCGTCGACCGGGTCCTCAACGGCCGGGGCGGCGTGCGCGAGAGCACCGCCCGGGAGGTCCACCAGGCCATCGCCGACCTGGACCGGCAGCGCACCCAGGTCCGGCTGGTCGGCCGCACCTTCATGATCGACATCGTGATGCAGACGCCGGAGCGGTTCTCCACCGCCGTACGCGCCGCCCTGGAAGCCGAAATGCCGGCCCTGCACCCGGCCGTCGTGCGCTCGCGCTTCCACTTCCGGGAGACCGGGCCGGTCCAGGAGCTGACCAGGACGCTGGACCGGATAGCGCGGCGCGGCTCGCAGGGCGTGGTCCTCAAGGCCCCGGACGTCCCCGAGGTCACGGCGGCCGTCGACCGGCTCGCCGAGGCGGGCATCCCGGTGGTGACGCTGGTGACCGACCTGCCCTCCACCGCACGACTCGCCTACGTCGGCATCGACAATCGGGCGGCGGGCGCGACGGCCGCCTACCTCATGGGCCAGTGGCTGGCCGAGCGCCCCGGCAATGTGCTCACCAGCCTCAGCAGCGGATTCTTCCGCAACGAGGAGGAGCGCGAGATGGGCTTCCGCAGCGCCATGCGCGCCCGGTATCCGGACCGCACGCTCGTCGAGATCGCCGAGGGCCAGGGCCTGGACGCCACCCAGTACGACCTCGTCCGGGCCGCGCTGAAGCGTGACCCGGACATCCGCGCGGTCTACTCGATCGGCGGCGGCAACATCGCCACTCTGCGCGCCTTCGAGGACGCCGGGCGGGAGTGCGCGGTGTTCGTCGCCCACGACCTGGACCACGACAACACCCGGCTGCTGCGCGAACACCGCCTGTCCGCCGTGCTCCACCACGACCTGCGCCAGGACATGCGCGAGGCCTGCCACATCGTGATGCGCGCCCACGGCGCCCTGCCGCCCGCGGGACCCACGCAGCCGTCCGCGATCCAGGTGGTGACGCCCTACAACATGCCTACGCCCCTGTGACACCGCATGCCTACGCCACTGTGACGTCGGTCCAGGCGCCGCTCTCCGCGGACCGCACCATCGCCTCCAGTACGGCCGCACTGTGCACGGCGTCCGCGAGCGTGGCCCCGTAGGGCTTGTCCTCGGCGATCGAGCGAAGGAAGCGGTATGCCTCGACGACCTTCAGGTCGTCGTAGCCCATGGCGTTCGCCGCGCCCGGCTGGAAGGCGCCGAACTCGCCGTCGCCCGGACCGACGTACACCGTGCTGACGGGCTGGTCCTGGTACGTCGTGCCCCGGCTGACGCGCAGCTCGTTCATCCGGCGGAAGTCCCAGAACACCGCGCCCTTGGTGCCGTGCACCTCGAAGCCGTAGTTGTTCTGCTCGCCGACCGACACCCGGCAGGCCTCCAGGACGCCCCGCGCGCCGGAGGCGAAGCGCAGCAGGCAGTTGACGTAGTCCTCGTTCTCGACGGGGCCGAGTTCGCCGCCGGAGGCGAGGCTGTGACCGGCCGTGGCGCCTGTGGGGCGAGCCCGCTCCGGCAGGAAGATCGCGGTGTCGGCGGTCAGGGACGCGATGTCACCGAGCAGGTACCGGGCCAGGTCGGCGCCGTGCGAGGCGAGATCCCCCAGCACTCCGCTGCCGCCCCGCTCCCGCTCGTACCGCCAGGTCAGGGCGCCCTCCGGATGAGCCGCGTAGTCGCTGAACAGCCGGATCCGGACGTGGGTGACCGCGCCCAGTTGGCCGGAGGCGATCAGCTCGCGGGCCGTCTCGACGGCGGGCGCGTTGCGGTAGTTGAAGCCGACGGCACTGCGCACGTCCGCCTCGGCGGCCGCGTCGGCGACCGCCCGGGCGTCCGCCAGGGTCAGACCGACCGGCTTCTCGATCCAGATGTGCTTGCCGGCCTCGGCCATCGCCACACCGATCTCCCGGTGCAGGAAGTTCGGAGCGGTGATGCTGACCGCCCGCACGCGCGGGTCGGCGGCCACCTCACGCCAGTCCCGGGTCGTCGAGGCGAACCCGAACTGAGCGGCGGCCTCCTCGGCCCGGCCGGGCACCTCCTCGGCGACGGTCACGAGCTTCGGACGCAGCGGCAGCTTGGGGTAGTGGTGTGCGACCCGGGCGTACGCCTGGGTGTGCACCCGGCCCATCCAGCCGAAACCGACGACGGCGACACCGAGCGCATCCACCATGAGCCCCTCTTTGGACCGGTCCATTGCCTTTCCAAGCCACCCTGATCGGCATCACTGCCGGTGTCAACCCCTTTGACAGGTTCCCGGAACTCATGGAACGGTCCATCCATGAGGCAGCCGACGATCCGTGACGTGGCCGAGCGGGCCGGCGTCTCCAAGTCGCTGGTCTCGCTGGTGCTGCGCGGCTCCGACCAGGTACGGCCGGAGAAGCGGGAGGCCGTGCTGCGGGCCGTGCGCGAACTCGGCTACCGGCCCAACGCCGCCGCGCGCAGCCTCAGCGAGCAGCGCACCCGCACGGTCGGTGTCCTCCTGAACGACCTGCGCAACCCGTGGTTCGTCGACCTGCTCGACGGCCTGAACCGACCGCTGCACGAGCACGGCCTGCACATGCTGCTGGGCGACGCCCGACTCAACCGCCGTACCGGCCAGGACCTCGCCCGGCCCTTCCTGGACGTCCAGGTCGACGGACTGGTCGTGGTCGGCACCCTGCCCGACCCGGCCGCGCTCGGCGCCGTCGCCGAGCGCATACCGGTCGTGGTCGCGGGCGCCCGTGAGGTGGTGCCGCCCGGCGTGGACGTCGTGGCGGGCGACGACGAGCAGGGGGCGCGGCTGGTCACCGAGCACCTGATCGGCCTCGGCCACCGCCGGATCGCGCACCTCGCGGGCTACGGAGCCGTCGGCGAGCTGCGCCGGCACAGCTTCGAGGCGGCCATGCGGGCCCACGGCCTCGCGGACCGGGCGCTGGTCGAACCCAGCGACATGACGGAGGAGGGCGGTTTCCGCACCGCCGTCCGGCTGCTGAGCCGCCCCGAGCGGCCCACCGCCCTGGTCGCCGTCAACGACATCGCCGCCGTCGGCGCGCTGTCGGCCGCCGAGGAGCTCGGCCTGCGCGTGCCGCACGACCTGTCCGTCACCGGATACGACAACACGAGCATCTCCCGGCTGCGCCACCTGTGGCTCACCACCGTCGACAACGCCGGCCACGAGGTCGGCCGCCGCGCAGCCCGCCGCCTCCTCGACCGCTTCGAGGGACACGGGGGACAGGGTCGAGTCGAGCTCGCCGCGCCCGCCCTGGAGATCCGGGGGACGACGGGGGCGCCGCGCGCGGACTGAGACCGGACGGACATCGACGGTGCGATCGAGAGCCATGTGACCGGCAGGCGCCGGCAGGCAGGCCGCGGCCGCTCCGTCGGCGTTGCGGCCGGGTCGGGATCACGACGCCTGGGAGTGCCCGTTCGGGGTACGCGGGACGGGCGATGTCTGCGCAGCGCCTCGTCCGTGACCGTGGTGTCGATGGCGTCGCTGGTCCGAGACCGACGACCCTGTCCTGGCACGGGAGTCGGGCGTCTCCAACCCCTTCCGGCACGCACACGTCGACCTCGTACTGGAGCGATCATGAAGGACGCGAAGGGCTTCCTCGACTTCTCCTACGAGACCCGGCCGACGCGGGTCGTCTTCCGGCCCGGCGCCGCCACCTCCGCGACCGCGGGCGAGGCCGAGCGGCTCGGCCTGCGGCGGCTGCTGGTGGTGTGCGGCAGCCAGGGCGCGGACATCGCGCGGGCGGTCGCGGACTCCCTCGGCCCGGTGCGCGCGG
>NZ_NTGE01000150.1 GCF_002291145.1 Streptomyces sp. SA15 | reverse complement strand
GCCGCGTGGTGGTCGCCGCCGGTGCGGCGGGCGCGGTGTCCCTGGCGGCGCTGATCGCCGGGTTCTCGTTCTCGGGGCCCTCCTCGGACGGCCCGCAGGGCAAGGAGGGCGGCACGCGGACGGCGCCGAACGAGTCCACCGGCCCGGCCGGCTCCTCGTCCTCGGGCGGACCGGGGTCTTCCGGTGCCCCGGACGCCGCGGGGCTGGACGGCACGGCGTCCACCGGAGCGGACACCTCGAAGGGCGCCGCCTCGCCGGACGAGAAGGGGTCCGGGGAGCCTCCGGCCGCGTCGTCCACGGATCCGGCCGGCACGACCACCCCCACCCCCACCCCCACCGCCTCCGCGTCGGGCGGCTTGGCCCCGGGCAACTCCAACGGCAAGGGGCGGGGACCGGGCGCCACGAAGAAGCCCAGGTAGTCCCGCCCCGCGAGAACCCGCCAACTCCCGGCCTGAAACAACTCCTTGCCCCTACGCGCCCCTCATCTGACAATGCGCATGACAAAACTGCGGGTGGCTGGAAGATCTCCGGTCACCCTCGTCGTACAGAGGGGACCCCCACATGAGAAAACCTCTCGTCGCCGCGCTCTTCGCCCTGGTGATCGCCGGGGCCGGCGCGGCACCGGCGGTCGCGGCACCCGCTCCCGCACCCGCACCCGCTTCCGCACCCGCCCCCGCTGAGGAAGCCGCCGCCGCCCCCGCCCCCGCCGTCCAGGCCGTCACCTTCGCCGGCACCGTTTCGCTCAGCAACTGCTCCGGCTCCGTGATCCGCTTCCCGGGCTCGGAGGACAACGACCCTGCGATGGTCATGTCCAACGGCCACTGCCTGGAGTCCGGCTTCCCGGCGGCCGGCCAGGTCATCGTCGACCGCGCCTCCAGCCGCACCTTCGGCCTGCTCAACTCCGCGGGCACCCGGATCGCCACCCTGCGCGCCAGCAAGATCGCCTACGCGACGATGACCGACACGGACGTCGCGCTGTACCAGCTGACCACCACCTACGCGCAGATCAAGAGCTCGTACGGCATCACCGCGCTCACCCTCGACGACACCCACCCGGTGGCCGGCACCCCCATCACGGTCGCCTCCGGCTACTGGAAGCGGCTGTACAACTGCAACATCGACGGGTTCGTGTACCGCATGAAGGAGGGCAGCTGGACCTGGAAGGACTCGGTCCGCTACACCTCCGCCTGCCAGACCATCGGCGGCACCTCCGGCTCCCCGGTCATCGACCAGGCCACCGGCAGGGTCGTCGCCGTCAACAACACCGGCAACGAGGACGGCGAGTCCTGCACGGTGAACAACCCGTGCGAGGTCGACGCGAACGGCACCGTCACCGTCCGCCAGGGCATCAACTACGCCCAGGAGACCTACCAGATCCCGGCCTGCTTCGGCCTGGACAACAAGCTGGACCTCAGCCGCAGCGGGTGCACCCTGCCCAAGCCGTAGTTCCCTGAACGGCGGGCGGTCATACGGGAGTCCGGCGCACCGCCCGCCCCGCCAGTACGTCCGTCCGCAGCCCGTCCTCGATCACGAACCGGCCGTCGATGAGGACGTACGGGATGCCCGTCGGCAGTGTGCGCGGCTCCTCGAAGGTGGACCCCGCCGCGACCGTCGCCGGGTCGAAGAGGACCAGGTCGGCCCGGTACCCCTCGCGGACCAGCCCGCGGTCCGGCAGCCGCAGCCGGGCCGCCGGGCGCGCGGTGAGGTGGGCGACGCACTCCTCCAGCGACAGCGCGCCCAACTCCCGTACGTACCGGCCGAGATAGCGGGGGAAGGTGCCGTACGCCCGAGGGTGCGGCTTGGCGCCCTGGAGGATGCCGTCGGAGCCGCCCGTGTGGACGCGGTGGCGCATGATCGCGCGGACGTTCTCCTCGTGGCCGACGTGCTGGAGGATCGTCGAGCCGAGCCGGTCCTCCAGCAGCAGGCGGCGGGCGGTGACCCAAGGTGCCTCACCGAGCCGCTTCGCCGACTCCTCGACCGTACGGCCGACATGGTCCGCCAGAGCCTGATTCGTCACGCCCGAGATCTCGATCGTGTCCCACTCGACGGGCACGCCGTGGCAGCCGTCCGCGCCCACGACCTCCAGGTGGTGGCGGATGCGGGCGGCCGTCTCCTCGTCCGTCAGCCGCTTGAGGATCTCCTCCTGGCCGCCCTCGCTCGCCCAGCTCGGCAGCAGCGCGGCCAGCGTGGTGGAGCCGGGTGTGTAGGGGTACGTGTCGAGGCTGATGTCGGCTCCTGCGGCCAGCGCCTCGTCCAGCAGGGACAGCAGCTCGGGCGCGCGGCCCTTGTTCACGCCGAAGTTCATGGTGGCGTGCGCCAGGTGGAGCGGGCAGCCAGCCTCCCGGGTCAGGGCGACCATCTCCTCGTACGCCTCCAGGGCGCCCGCCCCGTACGAGCGGTGATGGGGGCAGTAGTAGCCCCCGTACTCCGCCACCACCCGGCACAGCTCGGTCAGTTCGGCGTCCTTGGCGTACATGCCGGGCGTGTAGGTCAGCCCGGACGACATGCCGACCGCGCCCTGCTCCATGCCCTCGGCGACCAACCGCCGCATGTGGTCCAGCTCTTCGGGCGTGGCCTCACGGTCCTCCCACCCGACGGCGAGGGCGCGGACCGTGCCCTGGGGGATGAGATAGGCCGCGTTCACGGCGATCCCGCGATCCAGCCGGTCCAGGTACTCGCCCACCGACCGCCAGTCGAAGTCGATGTCGTCGCCGAACCCGTTCCAGCCGGTGATCGCGCGGCGCACCTCGGCGAGCGTACGGTCGTCGACCGGCGCGTACGACAGCCCGTCCTGGCCGATGACCTCCAGGGTGACGCCCTGCGCGACCTTGGCGGTGTGGTCGGGGTCGCGCAGGAGGGCCAGATCGCTGTGGGCGTGCATGTCGATGAAGCCGGGGGAGAGGACGAGCCCCTCCGCATCCAACTCCCGACGAGCGCCGGGACGTTGACAGCCCGCAGCCGCGGCCTCCTGGACGATTCCCACGATCCGGCCGCCGTCCACGACCACATCGGCGCGGTACGACGGACCGCCGGAGCCGTCGACGACGTCCGCGTCCCGGATGACGAGCTCTTCCATGACCGGCCCTCTCTCCAGAGCTCTCTACTGCTCTCTACGGCTCTCTTAGAAGAACGTACGGATGTAGTCGACGACCGTGCCGTCCGCCTCGGCGACCGGGATGAGCTGCCACTTGTCGAAGGACGTGCAGGGGTGGGAGAGGCCGAGTCCGACCCAGTCGCCGACTTCGAGGTCCGCGTCCGGGGCCGTCCGCAGCCAGGCGTGCTGGTCGGACAGGCCGGTCACCTCGATGCCGGTCGCCGGGCGTTCGGTGCCGTCCCGCCGTACGACCTGAGCGAAGGGCAGGTCGAGGTCGTACGCCGCGTCGCGCTTGCCGGCGTTCGCGAAGGCCTGCTCGGCGGAGGGCCGGGACACCACCTGCGTCCAGAGGCGGAAGGCGGGCTCCAGGGCGCCCTCCTCGGGAACGCGGTTGAAGGGGGTGATCTTGCGGTAGTGGCCGTCGTCGTGCGAGACGTACGCGCCGGAGCGGAGCAACTTCAGTACGGGGGAGGAGAGTTCGGGAATCTCGGAGAAGACGTCGGCGACCGCGTCGAACCAGGCGCTGCCGCCGGCGCTGACGACGATCTCGTCCGTCGAGGAGAAACGGCCGGTCTTGTCGAAGTCGACGGCCAGCGCGACCAGCCGCCGCAGCCAGGCGTGCACCCGCGCGGGGTCCGCCTGCGGGACCTCGCCTTCGTAACCGGCGACGCCGACGAGTCGTAGGGTCTCCGTCCCCGCCACGGCATCCGCGACCGCCGCGCACTCCGCCTCCGTACGGACCCCGGTGCGGGCGCCCTCACCGGCGGCGAGCTCGACGACGACGTCGAGGGGGCGGCGGGCGCCGCGGAGGGCCGCGTCCATCAGCTCGACTCCGCGTACGGAGTCGACGTAACAGACGAGACGGAAGTCGTCGTCGGTGTCGAGCCGGCCGGAGATCCAGCGCAGGGCGGCCGGGTCGACGAGTTCATTGGCGAGGAAGACGCGTTGGATGCCGAAGGCCCGGGCCACCCGTACCTGATGGGGCACCGCGAGCGTGATGCCCCACGCGCCGTGCTCGATCTGGCGCCGGAAGAGCTGGGGTGCCATGGAGGTCTTGCCGTGCGGGGCGAAGGCGAGGCCGTGGCGGGCCGCGTACGTCTCCATGAGCTTCAGGTTGTGCTCCAGGCGCTCGGCGGAGAGGGCGAGCACGGGGGTGGCGAAGCCGCCGGTGAAGAGGTTGCGGCGCTGGGCGGCCAGCTCGCCGACGGTGAGGCCGTCGGCGTCCGGCGGGAGGCCCTTGAAGCGGTGGTCGAGGCGTTCCTCTGCGAGGCGGGCGAGCGCTTCGACGGCCATGGAGCCTCCCTGATCGCGACGCGTTGCGCTACTTGCAACGCCCATTGCGTATATCGCTTACTGCTGTCTAACATCTCGCCCAACGCGGGGTCAACGGAGCCGCCGCGACCCGCGCGAAGACGAGGAGCTACGACCATCGTGACCCCCACGGGACCCTGCAACGCCCCCGACGTCGTGGACGTCGTCGCGCTCGGCGAGTCCATGGTCACGTTCCTGCCCTCCCGCCCGGGCCGCCTCGCCGACGTGCCGTCCTTCGAACGGGGCATCGGGGGTGCGGAGTCGAACGTGGCGTGCGGGTTGGCTGCCGCCGGGCATGCGGTGAGGTGGGTCAGCCGGGTCGGCGCGGACGGGTTCGGCGCCCACCTGGTCGAGGCGATCAGTTCCTACGGCGTCGACGTCGCGTCCGTCCGACGGGATCCGGCGCGCCCGACGGGGGTGTACTTCCGTACGGCGGGAGACAGGGCGACGGACGCGCACGAGGTGGCGTACTACCGGGCGGGGTCGGCGGCGTCGGCGATGTCCGTGAAGAACGTGGACCTGGGGGCGGTGCGGGCGGGGCGGGTGCTGCACCTTTCCGGGATCACGGCGGCACTGTCCGGTGACTGCCTGGACCTCCTGCGTGAGCTGACGGCTCCCAGGGAAGGCCGCCCACTCGTCTCGTTCGACGTGAACCACAGGCCTGGTTTGTGGCAGGACGCCGACGGGCCCCGGGTACTGCTGGAACTGGCACGCGGGGCCGACATCGTGTTCGTGGGGGAGGACGAGGCCGAGGAGGCTTGGGGGGTTACGGGTGGGCCGGAGACGATCCGGGAAGTGCTGCCGGAACCGTTCGTGGTGGTGGTGAAGCGGGGCGCGCGGGGAGCGACAGTGTTTACCCGCCCAGCTGCGGACAGTCGTGCCGCTGGGGCGGCTCCCGACCCGAAGAGAGACGGCACCCCGTCAGCGCCGGGCCGCGCTACCCGCCCCCGGCCGGCACCAGCGCGGGGCGCCGCACAGCCAACGCCCATCTTCGTGCCCGCCCCCCAAGTCGACGTAGTCGCAGCGGTCGGCGCCGGCGACGCCTTCGCCGCCGGCTTCCTCTCAGCCGGCCTCCGCGGCCTTCCCGTGAAAGACAGAATCCGCCACGCCCACCTCTGGGCCGCCGCCACCCTCACCACCCCCGGCGACCTCGCCCCACCCCCCACCCGAGCCCACGCCGACCGCCTGGCCGCCCTCGACGACACCGCGTGGGGGAGACTTCGACTCGGCCCCGGCTGGACACAGACAGCAGGCCGGGCCGACGAGGAGGTACGCATCCCATGAGCCAGACCGTCGACCGCGCGCTGAGCATCCTGCCGCTGCTCGCCGAGGGCCCCGCCGACCTCGGACAGGTCGCCGACCGCCTCGGCGTGCACAAATCCACCGCCCTCCGCCTCCTCCGCACACTCCACGAGCACGGCATGGTCTACCGCCAGTCCGACCAGCGCTACCGCCTCGGCGCCCGCCTCATCGCGCTCGCCCAGGAGGCCATGGAGAACCTCGACATCCGCGAGATCGCCCACCCCCACCTCGTACGCCTCAACGAGCAGTGCGGACACACCGTCCACCTCGCCGTCTACGAGGAGGACGAGGTCCTCTACATCGACAAGGTGGAGAGCCGCTACCCCGTACGGATGTACTCGCGGATCGGCAAGCCCGTCGCCATCACCGTCGCCGCCGTCGCGAAGCTCCTCCTCGCCGATCTGCCCGAACCCGAGCGCCGCGCCCTCGCCGACAAGCTCGACTACCCCATGTACACGGCCCGTTCGACGCCCAACGCCCCTGCTTTCCTGAGGGAATTGGAAAAGGTCCGCGAACAGGGCTGGGCCACCGACCTCGGTGGCCACGAGGAGTCCATCAACTGCGTCGCCGCACCGATCCGCGGCGCCGACGGCCGGGTCGTCGCCGCGATGTCGGTCTCCGCCCCCAACGTCGTCGTCACCGCCGACGAACTCCTCACCCTGCTGCCGCTGGTCCGCCGTACCGCGGACACGATCAGCGGCGAGTACTCCGGCAAGACTCCCGTCAAGGAAGCCACCTCATGACCGAGAAGATCGCCCTCACCCCGAAGACGCACACCACCCCGCCCGCGAAGTTCTCCCACGGCGTGAGGAAGGGGAACATCCTCCAAGTCGCCGGTCAGGTCGGTTTCCTCCCCGCAGAGGAGGGCGAGCCCCCGACGCCCGCCGGCCCGACCCTGCGCGAGCAGACCCTCCAGACCCTCGCCAACGTCAAGGCGATCCTGGAGGAGGGCGGCGCGAGCTGGGACGACGTGATGATGATCCGCGTCTATCTGACGGACGTGGACCACTTCGCCGAGATGAACGCCATCTACAACACTTACTTCGAGGAGCAGGCCCTCACGGCGCCTCCGTCCGCCCGTACGACCGTCTACGTCGGCCTCCCCGCCGGACTCCTCATCGAGATCGACGCGCTCGCCGTCCTCGGCTGACGCTCCCCCCTCAACTCCCGCACGCCGTAACCGGTGCGGCACCTCTCGAGGTGCCGTGCCGCGATCCCCCCTGCCCGAAAGCTGTATGCGCTTACGTAGAGGACCCCCCAATGTCCTATCCGCTCGCGGCGTCCACCCCCGAACCCCCACCCCACACCGGAGGCCTGCTCCTCCTCATAGACGGCACCGCAGGCCTCCTGACGGTCGCCGCCCTCGGCATCGCCCTGCTCCTCTTCCTCATCATCAAGGCGCGACTCCAGCCCTTCGTCGCCCTCCTCGCCGTCTCCATAGCCGTCGGCCTGCTCGCCGGCCTGTCGGTCACCGAACTCTTCGGCACGGTCCAGCGCTCGGACGCCGTGTCCACCATCGAGTCCGGCATGGGCGGCATCCTCGGCCACGTCGCCATCATCATCGGCCTGGGCACGATGCTCGGCGCGATCCTTGAAGTCAGCGGCGGGGCGGAGGTGTTGGCGTCCCGGTTGTTGAACCTCTTCGGTGAGAAGCGGGCCCCGCTCGCGATGGGCATGACCGGCCTCATTTTCGGCATCCCGGTCTTCTTCGACGTGGGCATCTTCGTCCTGGCGCCGATCGTCTACGCCGCCGCCAAGCGCTCCGGCAAGTCGATCCTGCTGTACTGCCTGCCCCTGCTCGCCGGCCTCTCCATGACCCACGCCTTTCTCCCCCCGCACCCGGGCCCGGTCGCCGCGGCCGGCCTGCTCCACGTGGACCTCGGCTGGGTCATCCTCATGGGCGTCGTCTGCGGCGTCCCGGCCGTGCTGGCCGCCTGGGCGTTCTCGGCGTGGATCGGCCGCCGCATCTTCGTCGCCGTACCGCAGGACATGGTCGAGGCGGCGGAGGAGGCCAAACTGGCCGTCGTCAACGAGCAGCGGGAGGCCGGAGTCGAGCCCCGGGAGCGGCCCGTGCCGCTGGGCACGGTGCTCGGCATCATCGGTACGCCGCTGATCCTGATCCTCGCCGCCACCTTCTCCTCGATCGGCCTCGACCCCTCCACCACCCGCTCGGTGATCGAGTTCTTCGGCCACCCCTTCGTGGCCCTGACGATCGCCCTGCTCCTGGCGTACTACCTGCTGGGCCTGCGCCGCGGCTGGTCCCGCAAGTCCCTGGAGACGGTGTCCACGGCGTCGCTGAAGCCGGTCGGCAACATCCTGCTGGTCGTCGGCGCGGGCGGCATCTTCGGCGCGGTCCTCAAGGCCAGCGGCGTCGCCCAGGCGCTCTCCGACACCTTCAACGACGTCGGCCTCCCCGTGATCGTCCTCTCCTACCTGATCTCGGTCGTCCTCCGGGTCGCCCAGGGCTCGGCCACGGTCGCGATCGTCACGACGGCGGGCATCGTCGCCCCGCTCCTCGCCGAGGGCGACCACTCCCAGGCCTTCGTCGCCCTGGTCATCATGGCCATCTCGGCCGGCTCGATCTTCGCCTCGCACGTCAACGACGGCGGCTTCTGGATGGTCGCGAAGTACTTCGGCATCAGCGAGCGGGACACCCTCAAGACCTGGACCGTGCTGGAGACGGTGCTGTCGGTGGTGGGGTTCGTGGTGGCGGCGGTGCTCAGCTTGTTCCTGTAGCCGCGTGCACCGCATGTAGGCGTCTGATAACGAACTAGGGGCTGGCTGTGCCCCACACAGGATCTTCGACCATACTGCCCGGTGTGGAGCAGCGCATAGGTTCGAGCAGCCAGCCCCTGGAGGGCGCCGGATTCGACCCGGCTTTCGTCCCCGGGCTCACGTCGCCCGTGACCGAGGAGCCGGAGGACACGAAACCGGCCGAGGAGAAGGACGTCGAGCGGGAGGAGGTGGATTCCGAGGCCGATGAGCAGGAGACGCCCGCCGATGAGGAGGAGCCCTCCGACGGCCCCGTCTTCGAGGCCTCCGACCGTCGAGCGAAGATCGTCGCCGACCACAAGGGCGTACGGCTCGCCCTGGACGACCAGCAGTGCGAGTTCCGCTGGGACGAGATCGGCGCGATCGAGACGGAGTCCCCCCGCTTCGGCAAGCGGTACACCATCACGGTGCACACCCCTGACCGCCGCTGGTACCCGATCGAGATCGAGGCGACGGCCAGGAGCCGCTTCCAGGAGTGGGACACACAGCTGGACGCGGTCCTGGACGCCTACTTCGAGGAAGACGCCGACTAGCTGCAGTACTGGGTCTCTTTCCCGATGGACCGGTACATACAGTCCGCGTTCTCCAACAACTGCAACACCGCATCCCGGTTACGAGAGGTCTCCCGCTCGATCACCTCATCGGGCGGGTAGAACCCACCTCCCGCGCTGGACGACGGATACATCTCGAACGTGTACCCGAAGATCTTCTGATTCCCCCACAGCCAGTCATCGATCGACCCGTCGGTGATGTACAGGTCGCTCGACTGCTCCGGCGTATAGCCGTTGCTCGCGGCCATCTTCCCCCCGACGGTCGCGAAGGCGTTGCGATCGTCCGCCGTCATCCCCGTCGTCGTGTTCGCGGTGGTGTACCCGAACGGCCACAGCACCAGCTCGCTGTACGTGTGGAAGTCGATGCCCGCCTTGATCTGCTGAACCCCGCCGACGACCCGACTGCGCACGAAGTCCGCAACCACCTTGACCTCCGGCGCCGACTCGGCCGCAGGACCCCGATACGTGTCGGACGACGGCGACCCCGAGGACCCGCCGCAGCACCCCCACCGGTAGTTCCAGTTGCGGTTCATGTCCGTACCGACGTACGACGAGCCGGAGTTGGGCTGCCGGTTCTTGCGCCACGAGCGGTACGACCCGGTCGCGATGTCGTACTCGCCGCCGTCCGGGTTGAGGTCGGGCACGATCCAGATCTCGCGGTTGTTCACCATGCTGGTGACCCGGGAGTCGGAGCCGTAGCCCGCCCCGAGCTCGCGGATCAAGTACAGCGCCATCTCCACGGTCAGGTGCTCACGGGCGTGCTGGTGGTGGGTGAAGAGCACCTCGGGCTCGGACTCGTCGGTCGCCACGTTGTCGCTGATCTTGATGGCGACGATGTCCCGGCCCTGGTACGACTTCCCGATCACGCGCTTGCTCATGATGTTCGGGTACGCCGAGAGGCGCTGGTCGATCTCCGTGTTCATCTCGGCGTAGTTGTGGTAGCGCGAGTCGGCCGAGGGGAAGTCCAGAAGCCGTACGTCGTCCTGGCCGTTCGACCGGTCCGGTACGGCGCCCATCGGCTGGACGTCGTAGCCGAGTTGACGCAGCTTCTTGACCTGGTCGGCGCGGCCGGAGATGAAGACGGAGTGGTCGTCGGCGTCGTCCACGGTCACGCCGGTCCGCTGAAGTGCCGTACGAGACTTGGAGTCCGAGTGCATGTGGACCTCGTACTGCCGGATGTCGTCCGCCGACGGGGCCGGTTTCTGGGCGCTGTCGGCGTTCGCGGAGAGGGGGGCCGCGAGGGCCAGCGCGAGGAGGGCGGCGAGAGCGGCGTAGCGTCTGCCGCCACGGGCGCCCGAACCTCGGATGCGAAGTCGCATGAAGTCTCCTAGTTTCTCCAGGAATTCCGGGATCTGGAGGAAGTGGGGGAGTGGAGCGGGGGGTGGTTCAGCGACGGGCTGGTGCGGGTGTGCCGCTCATCGTCTGCTCATGGCATGAGCAGGTCAAGAGCGAAAAGACGCGGTGGCGAGAACTGTTCGCCGAGGCGACAGCGCAGTGTACGCGGATCGACACCGTGCGACACGGCCCCGGCCCGAAGTGCACCCACGGGTGTGACCCGTACATGCATATATGTAGGCCAAGAGGAAGAGTGAGGACCGCGCACAGGCGGCGCACGGGAGCCGTACCCTCCTGCTCCTCGGACACCCCACCCCCAGAGGACTGGCTGATCATGGGCGGATCAGCGCCACGACGGGACTGTCACCTGCCGGTCGAGACGACCAGCTTCGTCGACCGGCGCCGCGAACAGGCCGAAGGCCGCGAGCTGTTGACCCGGGCGCGGCTGGTCACACTGACCGGGCCCGGCGGAGTCGGCAAGACACGGCTCGCCGCCCGTATCGCGGCCCGGGTCGAACGAGCCTTCCCGGACGGCGTGCGCTTCCTGCACCTGGCCGGCCTGCGCGACCCCGCGGTCGTGCCGCTCGCCGCCGCCGGCGCGCTCGGTCTGTACGACTACTCCGCCCAGCCGCCGCTGGACGCCCTGGTCGAACAGGTACGGGACCGGCGCCTGCTCCTCGTCGTCGACAACTGCGAACACCTGCTGCCGGCCTGCACCGACCTCGCCGCCGCCCTGCTGCGCGGCACCACCGGCATCCGGATCCTCGCCACCAGCCGCCACCGCCTCGGCCTCACCGAGGAACACCTGCTGGACGTACGGCCGCTGCCGGTCCCCGACCCCGACGGCGACCTCTCCGCCGCAGCCGGCTACCCGGCCCTCGCCCTCTTCGCCGACCGCGCCGCCGCCGTCGTCCCCGGCTTCCGGCTCACCGCGGACAACCGCGCCGCCGTCGCCCGCCTGTGCCGACGCCTGGACGGACTCCCCCTCGCCATCGAACTCGCCGCCGTCCGCATGCGCGTCCTCGGCGTCGAACAGCTCCTGGCCCGCCTCGACGACCGCTACCGCCTCCTCTCCGCCGGCAGCCCCGCCGTCCTGCCCCGCCACCAGACGCTGCGCGCCACCGTCGACTGGAGCCACGAACTGTGCACCGAACGGGAGCAGTTGGTGTGGGCACGGCTGTCGGTTGCGGCGGGCGGTTTCGACCTCGAGACGGCCGAGGCGGTCTGCTCCGACGGCGAGCGGATCCGGCCGTACGACGTCCTCGAAGCCGTCGCCGGGCTCGTCGACAAGTCCGTACTGTGCCGGGAGTCCGGCCCCGACGGCGTCCGCTACCGGCTCCTCGACACCCTGCGGCACTACGGACTCGACAAGCTGCGGCAGCTGGAGGGCGAGGAGCCGGCCGCCCGCCGCCGCCATCGGGACCGTATGCAGACCCTCGCCACCACCTGCGAACGCGCCTGGTTCGGCCCGGGCCAGCGAGACATCGTCGCCCACCTCCGCGCCGACCTGGACAACCTGCGGGCGGCACTGGACTTCAGCCTCACCGCCCCCGGCGAGGCACTCGCCGGACTCCGGCTCGCCGGCACCCTCTGGTTCTACTGGCACGCCTGCGGCGCCCCCCGGGAAGGCCGTTACTGGCTCGACCGGGCCCTCGACGCCAACCCCGAGCCGACCCGGGAGCGTGCTCGTGGCCTGTGGGTCGCCGGGCTCCTCGCCGGCTGCCCGGAGGACCTGACCCGGGGCCTGCGCCGCGCCGAGGACGCCCGCGCGCTGGCCCGCCGCCTGGGCGACGCCGCCGAGGCCGCCCACGCCGACTACGTCATCGGCGTCATCCGCCTCTTCGCCGACGACCTCCCCGCCGCCCTCGCCCACTTCGAGGCCGGCGTCGCCCGCGGCCGCGTCCCCGGGCAGCACCTCAGCCTCGTCGGCCTCGACCAGGTAGAACTCGCCTGCGCCCTCGGCTTCATGGGCCAGGCCGACCGGGCCGTCGAGGTCTGCGAGAAGGCCCTGAGCCTCTGCGAGGAGCACGGCGAGGAATGGGTGCGCTCCTACGTCCTGCGGATGCTCGCCCTCGCCCACACCGTCAAGAAGGACTGGCCACGCGCCGAACGCCACGTCCGCGAGGCCCTCCGCCTCAAACTCGCCCTCAACGACGTCCTCGGCATCGCCCTCACTCTCGACCTCACCGCCCTCATCGCCACACACGGCGGCGCCCACGAACGCGCCGCCGTCCTCCTCGGCGGCGCCGACCGCGTCTGGACCGCCGTCGACCGCAACCGCTGGGGCTGCCAGACCCTGGCCGCCACCCGCCGGGACAGCGAGCGCCGCGCCCTCGACGCCGTAGGACGATCCGCGTTCACGCAGGCCTACGAGCGCGGCGCCGCCCTCGGCCTCGCGGAGATCGTCGGCTACGCCCTCCAGGAACCCGGCCACCCCGAACACCCTCCCGCCGCGACCGCCGAACCAGAAATCCGCCTCACCCGCCGCGAGGCCCAGGTCGCCGAACTCGTCGCCGAGGGCCTCGCCAACCAACAGATCGCCGACCGCCTGGTGATCGCCCGCCGAACCGCCGAAGGCCATGTGGAACGCATCCTCAGCAAACTCGGCTTCAACAACCGCAGCCAGATCGCCGCCTGGGTGACAGCGCAGCGCTGAGACCCCCTGCGGGGTTGCGGTCAGCCGCGCCGCCCAGCTGCGGGCAGTCGTGCCGCTGGGGCGGCTCCCGACCCACAGAAGGCGGCACCCCGTAAGCGCCGGGTTGCGCGACCCACCCCCGCCCAGCCCCCACGCCGGGCTACCGGACACCAGCCGGCACCTGGTGACGCCGTCCAGCCGACGCCGTCACCTCGCGCCGGGCTGCGCGACCCACCCCCGGCCGGCCCCCACCCCGAGCACCGAAAACCCAACAGCACCGAGGGAACCCCATGACCCACCAACCGCCCCCCAGCACAGGCACCTTCAACCACCGCATGACCGCATTCGGCACAGACGACGACTTCCTGGCCGCCGCCCTCCCCTTCCTCACCGAAGCCCTCACCACCCCCGGCGAACCCCCGCCCGTAGCCATCGCAGCCCCCGAAAAACTGAACCTTCTACAAGACGCCCTCGCCACGGACGCCAAGAACGTCACCCTCATCCCGCACACCGACTGGTACACCGGCTCCGCCGCCAACGCCATCGCACAAGCCGCCACCTACCTCACCACCCACGCCGCCCCCCACGGCCGTATCCACCTCCTCATGGAACCGGTCTGGAACGGCCGCCCCGGCCGCTCCCCCCGCGAAACCGCCGAATGGATCCGCTACGAGGCCTTCGCCAACCTCCTCTTCGCCCCCTTCAAAACCACCGCCCTCTGCGCCTACGACACCCGCACCGCCGGTGACGCCCTGGTCGAAGCCGCCCGCCGCACCCACCCCGACACCGGCGTCTACGAGCCCCCCGCCCGCATCGCCGCCGAACTGGACGCCGTACCACTGCCACTGCCCCCCGCCGACGCCCACCCCCTCGCGCACCCGGACGCCGACGCCGTACGACAGCAGGCACGGGCTCGTGGACTGGCCCCCGCAGACGCGGAGTTGTTCACCGAGTCCGTCACCGCCGCCGCAACCGACCTCGCCCCCATCACCGGCACCCTTCTCTGGGGCAAGGCCCCGGCCTGCGTCTGCGAACTGCGCACCCCCCGCCGCATCGACGACCCCCTGGCCGGCTTCGTCCCCCCACCCACCACCGACCTCGCCCCCGACCAGGGCCTGTGGTTCACCCGGCAGGTCTGCGCGTACGTCGACGTCCGCGCGGACGGCGAGGGCACGACGGTCCGCATCCAGTACGCGTAGGTAAGGATTCGGGTAGTCCTCCCCGTGTGCCGTACACCCGGGGAGGACACCCTGAAGACATGCTGCAACTCTCCGGGGGTGCCCTCCCGGACCCCGACCCTCGGTACGGCCCGTACCCCCAGCCACCCCTGGGAGCGGGCCATCTGAGCGTCGAGTACGACCCCCGCCCCGCCGCCGTCCGCGAGGCCCGCGCGCACGTGCGCAGGCAGCTGGAGGCGTGGGGCCTCACCGACCGGGACGACGTGGCGGAGGTGGCCGAACTCCTCGTCAGCGAACTGGCCACCAACGCCCTGCTGCACTCCGCGAGCCGCTTCCGCCTCACCCTCACCGCCGCACACGGGGTGCTGCGCTGCGAGGTCGCGGACTCCGGCCGCCGTACCCCGCAGGTGCTGGAGGCCGGCACCTCGGAGAGCGGCCGGGGAATGTTCCTGGTGGACGCGCTCGCCCGGCGCTGGGGCTGCCACCAGGACGGTCCGGGCAAGACCGTCTGGTTCGAGCTCGGCACCTGCGGGTCCGACGGCTGCGGTCGGCGGCAGCCGTAGTACCCGGGAGTCCCCGGGCCCTGGCGGCACGCCCAGCCGCCGGGGCCCGTTCCTGTTCGAGCGGGCTTCGAGCGGGCTTCGAGCGGGCTTCGGGCGGAGTTGGAGCGGGGTTGGAGCGGGTTCGAGTCGGTTCCAGTGAATTTCGACCTCGTTTCGACTGCGTGAGCACATCGAGTGGAGATCGCGCACGCCCTCTTGTGCCCCTGAGCGCTTTGAGCTTTCTTGACCTGCATGGCGGACACCACGGACAACACAGCAACAGGGACGGTCACCTCAACGCCCCGCAAGTCCAGTTGGAAGTACATCGGCCCCGGAATCGTCGTCGCCGCGACCGGCGTCGGCGCCGGCGACCTCGTCGCCACGCTCATCGCGGGCAGCAACTTCGGCTACACCCTCCTGTGGGCCGCCATCATCGGCTGCCTGGTCAAGATCTCCCTCGCCGAGGCGGCGGGCCGCTGGCATCTGTCCACCGGCCGCACCCTCTTCGACGGCTGGGCCAGCCTCGGCCGCTGGACGACATGGTTCTTCGCCGTCTACGTCGTGATCTGGGGCTTCGTCTACGGCGCGGCGGCGATGTCGTCGAGCGCGCTGCCCCTGCAAGCCCTCTTCCCGGACGTGATGGACCTCAAGTGGTGGGGCATCGCGTGCGGCCTGGTCGGCCTGGTCTTCGTCTGGTTCAACAAGTACGCGGTCTTCGAGAAGGTCATGACGGTCCTGGTGGGCGTCATGTTCGTGGTGACGGTCTACCTGGCGATCCGGGTCACCCCCAATCTGGGCGATGCCTTCGCCGGCCTGCTGCCTGTCCTCCCCGACGAGAAGGACTCGATCCTCAACACCCTCGGCCTGATCGGCGGCGTCGGCGGCACGATCACCCTCGCCGCGTACGGCTACTGGGTCAACGCCAAAGGCTGGACCAACACCGGCTGGATGAAGGTCATGCGCCTGGACAACCGCGTCGCGTACGCCACGACCGGCATCTTCGTCGTCGCGATGCTCTTCGTCGGCGCGGAGCTCCTGCACTCGGCCAACGTCGCCATCGCGAGCGGCGACAAGGGCCTCATCCAGCTCAGCGACATCCTGGAGGACAAGTACGGCACGGCGACGGCCAAGTTCTTCCTGATCGGCTTCTTCGCCACCTCCTTCACCTCGCTGATCGGCGTCTGGCACGGCGTGAGCCTGATGTTCGCTGACTTCGTGGAGCGCTACCGGTCCCGGGAGACGGCGGCTGGCGGCGAGGAGATCGCCTCGGGCGAGCGGGAGCGGTCCTGGCCCTTCCGCGCGTATCTGCTCTGGCTGACCTTCCCGCCGATGATCCTGCTCTTCGAGGGCCAGCCGTTCCGCCTGATCATCATCTACGGCGTGCTGGGCGCGGCCTTCCTGCCCTTCCTGGCCGGCACCCTGATCTGGCTCCTGAACACCTCCCGCACCCCGAGCCAGTGGCGCAACGGCCCGCTCAGCAACGCGATGCTGGCCATCGCGGGCCTGTTGTTCCTGGTGCTGTGCGTGAAGCAGATCTGGGACCAGCCGTGGGCGGAGTTCTTCTGAAGGTCACGCGAGTGAAGGTCACCCGAGTGCGAGCCACTTGGGGCTGAGGGCGATCTCCTTGAGCTGTTCCACCGTCAGGGCGGGCGCCTCGCGGGTCGCGGCGGTGTCCTGGGCGCCGGAGTTGAAGGCGCTGACCAGGACACGCAAGCCGTCCGTCCTGATGGTGTCGGCGGTCCACATGACGACCCCCGCGCCGCCCTTCTCGCCGGGCCTCTGACTGATGGTGACCTTCGTGCCGTCGGCAAGGGTCTCGGCGTCGGCACCGAAGAGCTGACCCTCGACGTCCGACATGCCGGGCTGGACGTTGATCTGGACCAGGCTCCGGCCCTTGCCGTCATCGACGACGAGATAGGCGAACTCGGTCTCCTGGCCGCCCCTGGCCACCACGTCGAGGCCGTCGGGCAGCAGGCCGGCGAGGGTCTGTCCGATGGCGTCACCGTTGACGCTCACCGGAACGGACGCCTCCGGCGCGGAGGGCGTCGGCTTCTCGGACGTCGGCTTCTCGGGAGTCGGCTTCTCGGGCGTGGCAGTGGGGCCGGCGGTGGCGGTCGGCGCCGCGGCCACGGAGCGCTGTTCCGGGTCGGGGGAGCCGCCGCCGGGCAGCGCGAGCAGTGCCCCGCCCACACCGACGAGCGCGAGTCCGGCCGTGCTGCCCACGATGGCGGCCCGGCGCCGCAGCCGGAGCCTGCGGCCACGGGCGTGACCGGCCGCGGTGAGTGCGGCGGAGTTGGGATCGAAGGTGCCACCGACCTGACGCAGGGCGGCACCGAGCCGCTCCTCGAAGGGGTCGCTGTGCTGTTCTACTGGCATGGCAAACACCGCTTCCGTTAGGGGTGGGTGTGGGACTCGGGCTTCAGGGGCTGACGTACTCGCTGAGGTTCTCGCCGAGCAGTTCCCGCAGCCGCCCGAGGGCACGGGTGCACCGCGTCCGCACGGCGGCCGAACTGGCGTTCATCGCGTCGGCGGTCTCCTCGATGGACCGGTCCTCCCAGTAGCGGAGAACGACCACGGCCCGGTCCTTGGCAGGCAGCCGGGCGAGCGCCTCCAGCAGGGTCATCCTCAGCGACACGTCGTCACGGTCGCCGTCCGGCCGGTCGGGGAGCACATCGGTGGCACGCTCGGTGCTGCTGCGGCGCCGCTGATGGGCGAGGAACGTACGAGTGAGGACGGTCTGCGCGTACCCGGCGGGGTTGTCGGCCCGGGTCACCCGGTGCCAGCTGATGTAGAGCCGCCCGAGGGTCTCCTGCACCAGATCCTCGGCGAGATGGGTGTCCCCCGCGGTGAGCAGACACGCGGACCGGTACAGATGCCCGGCCCGCGCCGCGGCGAACTCCGCGTACCGGTCCGCAAGGACCTGTCTCATCTGCTCCCCCTGATCTGTGCGCCTACGTTGCCCTCACCTCATTGATGCGGTGGGGCAGCAGAAATGTTTCATGGCCGCTGAGAGCGAGTGGGGCACCCTGCGGGTAGGTTGCGTCCGAACCCACCGAGGCGCGAGAAACGGACGCACGATGAACGACGCTGCATACGGCGCGCAGCAGCCCCACGGCCCCCAGCCCCCGCCCCCGTACGCGCCCGCGCCTCAGGGCTTCGGCCCACCGCCACCGCAGTACGCGTACGCGCCGCCACAGCCACAACCAGTGGCCACGGGCCCGGAGTTCCTCGCGGTGGACCGCCACAACTCGATCGTGGTCGACCCGACGGGCGTCACCTTCGAGGTCAACGGCTTCGACGCGGAATTCCCCTGGCCCGAGATCCGCAGCGTCCACTACAAGGCGAGCCCGTCGGGCAAGGCCCTCATGATGGCCGTGGTGCACCTCGACGGCAGGGTGTACGAGTGCGTCGTAGAGGCGAAACCGCGGGAGCGGCTGGGGGAGTGGTTCGGGCAGCTGGCGGCGGTGCTCGGGTACTACCGGCCGATGGGATAGGAGGGATAGGTGGGATAGATCAGAGCAGGTGATCCGCCTTCCCGGCCTTGATGTCGAGGATCATGGTCCGGAGGGCTTCGCGGGAGTCGGTGAGGTAGGCATCTTCGGCGCCGGCTATGGCGATGTAGGCGTTGCCTTGGGGGTCGGTGCCGAGGCGGAAGCAGCTGGCTCCCTCGCCGCAGAAGGGCTCTTCCCAGGTGATCTCGTCCATCGGACTACTCCTCAGAGGCTGTTGGCGATGCCCCGGATGAAGTCGCGTGAGTCCTCTGTACCGCAGCTCGACACCGCCCACTGAGGGAGGGCGCGGATCTGCGGCAGTTCCACTGGCGGCCCCGTGGATGGATCGGGGGTAATTGGCAGATCTGTTCCACCCGCACGAGGGGAAAGCCCAGGTCAAGTGACTGCTCTGATGGAACAGATCCGCCAATCACTGGGTGAGTGCCTGAATTGCCCGAAACCACGGTCTGCGTCAGCCGCCGAGTGGGACAGAAGGGCCCGGCGGCCCCGCTGGTGCGCACCGGGAAGCCACCCCGAAGTCCGCCTGAAACAAGATCACCGGACTGCATGAAACTCGGGGCGCCTCATTCTCAGACGATCTCGGAACTCCGCCGAGCCGACTTGGAACGCTGGCTGGATGAAGCATCTCGCGAAGGCGCGCCGCCCGGCGGGCAGGGCGTGCCCGTCAGCTGGCCCGGGGCCAGGAGCGCAGCAGCGCGTTGATCTTCTCTGCGGTGCAAGTTGGGTCGAGGAGCAGGTCTTTGAGGGCGATGGCGTCGTCGCGGGTGGGTTTGACGGAGATGCCGGCGGCTTCCAGGTACATGACGCCGGTGGCGGCCGCGACGGCCAGATTGGAACGCTCCAGCCAGCGGCATCGGCCCAGGGTGTGCACGAGGGCTGAGGCCTTGGCGTAAGGGCCGTCGTAGACCTCCCGTTGCAGCAGTTCAGCCTGGTGGCGTGCGACGGCGGCGACGGGGACGCCGTAGTCGTCGGGGGCGGGATCGTTGGCTCCGGCCACCTCGGCGACCTGCAGGATCCAGGGGACGTCGATGTGCAGTTGCATCAGGCGGCGCGCGCTCCGGGGGACGTCTGTTGTGCGTTCTCGGCCTCGTCGAAGACGTCCTGGTGTTCGGCGAGGAAGCGAGCGGCGGCCTCTACCGCGTGGGCGCGCAGGCCACTGGCGTCGTCCTGGACAAGGCGGGCGAGGTAGTCGCCGACACTCAGGCCGAGGTCCGCCGCGCGCTTCTTCGCGAGGTCCGCGACGTCCTGATCCACTCGTGCGCCCAGTTGTTTTTGCTTCTTTGCTGCCATGCGTGCATGGTAACATCCGTTACCGCCCTGCGGGTGCCCGGGGGCGCACGGGCCTTCCACCGGGGACCGGGCGCGCTGGGTGTCCATCTCAGCGGTGGGACTGGGGCCTCTCTGCGGGCCCGGCGGACGACCGGGAGTCGATGACCGCGGAGCTGGCCGCGAACGCACTGGAGCACAGCGACAGCCGGACTGTCACGGTTGCTTGTCCCCTCACCGCCGAAACAGCGACGATCAGCGTGAACGACGAGGGCGACGGCCGTATGGCAGTGCCACCTCTGCTGTCGTGGCTTCCAGGCCCGGAGCTCGAACACGGCCGCGGCCTGCTGATCACAGACGCGCTCGCCGCCCGCTGGGGCACCCGGCCGTGCGGCAACCGGCCTGACCGTCTGGGCCGAGGTCCTCGTCGTTGCAGAATTTCCCAATCTCCTTGGCCTGAGACGATTTGTTCCTTCATTCTGAGCCCATGAGATGGATCGGGGGAATGCGGCGGTTCGCCGGTAGGGTCGGGCTGTCGCTCCTGGCCGCCGCGCTCTTCGGCGTGGCGCTGTATATGGCTTCGCTCGGCATACAGAAGACGACGCAGTGGCTGACCGTGTCGGGCGGCGTGCTCGCGCTGGTGCCGGTGGTGCGGCAGCCGGTGAGGACCCTGGTCGGCTGGGCCAGGCATGGCGGCACGCTGTCCCGGGCCCAACTGCCCAACGTGATTGACCTGTTGGTGCGGTGTGTGCGGGAGAAATGGATCGCCGAGGAGGGGGAAAGCCGCCACCACGACCCCCGCGCGTTCTTCCCGATCCACTGGTCGGTGACCCCGGCGGCTCGAGCCGTCATGACCTGGCTCACCTGGGCCGACCTGCTGACGGATGCCCAGACACCGCCGGGCCACGGCCTGGATCCGCGGGCGCCCGTCGGGGAGTACGAGGCGCTGCGTGAGACGTATGCGCGACAGCTGAGGTACGGGCGGCTCGTCGTCCTCGGCCGGGGCGGCGGAGGCAAGACGCATCTGGCCCGCCGCCTCGCCCGCGATCTGTTGGAGGAGCGGGAGCCGGGCGGGCCGGTGCCGGTCTTCTATTCGCTCGACTCGTGGGACCCGAACGAGGAGGAACTGCGCTCCTGGGTGACGGGCCTGCTGACACGTGACTTCACCTGGCTGGCGACGCCGTGGGCGGAACCGCCCGAGGAGGGACTCGACGGGCTCGACGCCCCCGATCGCAACCCGCGCGCCGTGGAGCGGCTGGGTGCCCGACTCGTGCGCGACGGACATCTGCTGCTGGTCCTGGACGGGTTCGATGAAATCCCGGAGTCATCCCGGCCCAAGGCGCTGGAGCGGCTCGTGGAGTTCGGCGCGTACGCCCCGCTGGTCATCACCAGCCGCACTGACGAATACCGGCAGGCCGTCGACGTGGTGGGCAGCGGGCTTCCGGCCGCCGCCGCAGTGGAGCTCTCACCGGTGTCCGGCGAGGCCGTCAAGGCGTATCTGGAGTACAACACCGCCCATATCCCGCCCGGCCGTTGGAACGCGGTCTGGGAACTGCTCGACCGCACGCGGAGCAGCCCGGTCGCCGACGTGCTCCAGGTCCCGCTGATGGTGTGGCTCGCGCGCAACGTGTACGCGCCCCGCGACTCCAACCCGGCCGAGCTGGTCATCTTCGAGCACCCGGAGGCCGTCGAGAAGCATCTCCTCCAGGAACTCGTCAGGGTCGCCTACGACCGGCCCGACCCTGAACGGCACAGCGGTCCCTGGACCGTGCTCCGCGTCCGGCGCTGGCTGCGGTTCATCGCACAGTGGGTGGAGCGGGAGGGCCGGCGCGACATCGAGTGGTGGACGTTGCCGTCGGCGGTCACCTCCACCACGGGGCGGCTGGTGAGCGGACTGCCGGTGGGACTCGCGGCCGGAGTGCCGTGCGGGTTCGTCATCACGGAGCTGTGGGGGTGGCCCGCGGGGCTCTCCTCGGGGGCGGCGCTCACCGTCCTCGGCTGTGCGCGTGCCTTCTCCCCGGCCCTGCGGCCGCTGGGCGAGCGGGTGCAGGGGCCGGTGCTCGGGCGGGCCTGCGCCCTCGCCGTCGGACTCGCGGCCGGGATGCCCGCAGTGGTGGACGGAGAACTCGCCCTCGGGGTCGGGCAGGGCACGTCCACCGGCATCCTCGCGGGACTCGCCGCCGGGTTCGTCATCCACGGGGGCCGCACGAAACCCACCGCTATGCGGGTCCGCATCCGGGGTCATCGGCTGAACATCCTGCGCCGCGTCAGCGCGGGACTCCTCCTCGGTCTGCTCTTCGGCACCGTTCTCGGCCTCCTGCTCGGGCTGGTCAATGGGCCCACCACCGGCCTTGTATTCGGCGTTCTGTCGCTCGCGATGGGTCTGGCCCTGGGCATCGTCGACAGCCTCCACCTTTGGATCGACAACCCGGCCAACCTCAACCGCTCGGTCAGCCCCCGCTCCGTCCTCGGCGCGGACCGGGCCGCCGCGGCGGCCCGGGCGCTGGTGGCGGGCCCTGTGGTGGCCGTCGGGGCGGGGTTGACGGCCGGGTTCGGACTGGGCGCGCAGACGGGGGTGCTGGTGGGCGCCTTGGTGGGTTTGGCCTTCATGGCCACGGACCGGATGGTGGGGGTGACCGGCACCTGCTGGGGCGCGTTCGTCCTCACCCGGGCCTGGCTCGCCGTGTCCCGGCAGGTGCCCTGGCATTTCATGGGCTTCCTCGACGACGCCCACCAGCGCGGCCTATTGCGCCGCAACGGCCCGGTCCACCAGTTCCGCCACATCCGCCTGCAGAAACAGCTCGCGGAGGACCCGGTGGCCACTCGGCCGTCGGCCCCCTGACGCTGCTGGCCCCTGCTGGGACACAGCTGGCAGGGCAATTGCCCCGCGGGCGTCGCCGTCGGCGCGGCCGAGCCGCTGTGCGTCGGCGCGGAGACCGTCGTACCGCTGCCCGCTGAACAGGTCCAGTTGCTCAGGCCGGACTCGAAGCCGGCGTTCTTCGCGTTGTTCCGCGGCGGGCGCGGCGGGCGCGGCGGGCGCGGCGGAAGCGGCGGACACCGGGCCCGCGCCCGCCGTCCCGAGGCCGAGGACGGCTTGGTCCAGACCAATTCGCCTGTCAATAGCGCTCGCTCAACTCACCCCCGCCACGAAAGTCGTCGTGGCAAGTGCGCCCCATCTACCCCGGAATCGCCCCCTTTTGAGCCCACAAGAGAAGCAGGAAGTCACAGAAACGCTGTTCTCCGGTCATAGAGCCGTGGATACAGTGCTCAGGTAGTTACGCAGTGAAGTCGACCGGGTGCGCCGGAGTCACGCCGACGGACCGACGGGCATGGGGATTCGGGGAGCTGCGTTGTGCCAACTGCCATTGCCGTGACCAGCGCCGACATGGCGCTGCCGCCGCAGGACGAGCGAACCATGCCCGCGGCCGTCCTGCCGGACCTGGACCGCCAGTCCCTCGACCAGTCGCTGGCCGCTCTGCAGTCGCTGATCGACCAGCACGGGCATGTGATCGTCGTGTACTCGGGCGCCGTCTCCCCGGGAGTGGAGCGGCGCCTGTACACCGTACGGAATCTCCTCGAGAGCGACCGGATCGCCCTGTTCCGCCCGGATCTGCCGCCCCTCGGGCTCGCCGTCCTGGCCCGCCAGTTGCGGCAACTCGCCTCCTGCGACCTCAGCCCCGGCGTGCTCGCCTCCGCCGGCCGGCTGCTCACCCACTATCTCCACGCCGGGGCGCTCCTCGGCTCCGTCGCCAAACTCGACCGCGTTCCCGTGGGCCTCAAGTCGCACGCCAAGTCCTGGGTGCCGGGAAGTCAGTTCGGCGTGCTCGCCCATCCGCAGCCTCAGCTCGTACGGATCGGGCCCGGCGCCACCCTCGCGGGGCCGGAGTTCGCCACGTCGATGCTCGTCGCCAAGGGGCAGATCCAGTCCGACTGGGTCACCGCCGACCTGGCCAGGGCCTGGAGGGTCCAGGGCCTGCGCGAGGCCCCGCTGCCTGCCGAGTCCTCGGCCTGGTGGGGGACCGGCAAGCTGATCGAGTTCTGCACCTTCCTGCCCGACCTGTCGGTGCTGTACCAACTGGTCGCCTCGGTACGGCAGAGCGCCTGCCACTGGTGCGGCATCGAGGTCATCGGCGACCGGTGCGTCTTCTGCTCCGCCACGGCACCCGTATCACCCGCGTACGAGAGCTCACGTGTCCAGGAGACCTACGAGACCTCATCCGCGTACGGCAGCTCGCGCGCGTTGGAGAGGTCACCCAGGTATCAGAACCAACTGCCCGCCGGGCCCGGATGAGCCGAACCGGCCGCCCCGTACCACCCCCGACCCCCGCACGACCCAACCCCCCAATGAGGTTGCACGGTTCATGAACTCCCGTCAGCGCCGCGGCGTGATACTCCTGCTCCTGTCGGTCCTGTGCGCCCTCGGCGCGTTCGCCGGCGTGCTGTCCGTCATCAACGACGTCGAGTCCAAGGTCGGCCCCGAGGTCACGGCGTACCGGCTGAAGTCGGACGTGAAGCCCTACACCAGCCTCAACGCGGGCCAGTTCGAGAAGACCCGGATGCCCGAGCGCTGGCTGTCGGACACCGCGGTCACCGACCTCGCCGAGATCCGCGGCAAGATCGCCGTCACCACGCTGAAGGCGGGCTCCCTGCTGCAGAGCGACATGATCGTCGATCAGCCCGCTCTGCAGCCCGGGCAGCAGGAGGTCGCCATCATGATCGATGCGGCGACCGGCGTCGCGGGAAAGATCACGCCGGGTTCGACGGTCAACGTGTACGCCACCTTCGAGGGACAGCGGGAGGGTGACCCCGCTCAGTCCAAGATCATCGTAACCAATGCCCGGGTCCTCGACGTCGGCGACCTGACCCCCCTCAAGCCCGATGCCGACGACCGCGCCCGGCAGGAGACCGACGCCGTCCCCATCACCTTCGCGCTCGCCACCATCGACGCCCAGCGCATCACGTACGCCGAGTCGTTCGCCGAGGAGGTCCGGCTCGCGCTCGTCGCGCCGGGCACCGACACCGCCGTACCGGAGCAGGACCGCACCTACGAACTCGCGAAGGACAAGTGAGGCCCGCATGCCCACGAGGATCCTCCCGGCCGTCGGAGACGTGGACGCGGTCCGGTCCATCACGACGCTGCTGAGCCAGCTACCGGACGCCGAGCCGGTGCCCCCGGTCGTCGACTCCACCCAGCTCATCGACACCCTCGCCCGCCTCGCCGCCGAGTCGATCGACGAACTGCCCGAGGTCGTCGTCGTCCACGAGCGCATCGGCCCCGTCCCGGCCCTGGAACTCATCCGAGAAGTCGCCCTCCGCTTCCCGGCCGTCGGCGTCATCCTCGTCACCTCCGACGCCAGCCCCGGCCTCTTCCAGGCCGCCATGGACTACGGCGCCCGCGGCCTGATCGCGCTGCCGCTCGGCTACGAGGAGCTGGCCAGCCGCGTCCAGGCGGTCGCCCAGTGGTCGGTGGGCGTACGGCGCCACCTCGGCGCCGGCGGCGATGTGTTCACCGGCGTCGGCGGCACCGTCGTCACGGTCAGCGGCTCGAAGGGAGGCGTGGGGGCGACGATGACGGCGATCCAGCTCGCCCTCGCCGCCCAGGCGTCCGGCCGCAGCGCCGCCCTGCTGGACATGGACCTCCAGACCGGCGACATCGCCTCCTACCTGGACGTCCAGTTCCGCCGGTCGGTCGTCGACCTCGCCGCCATCACCGACATCTCGCCGCGCGTCCTCGCCGACGCCGTCTTCCGCCACGACACGGGCGTGGCCCTGCTGCTCGCCCCCGGCGACGGCGAACGCGGCGAGGAGGTCACCGACCGCGCCGCCCGCCAGATCGTCAGCGCCCTGCGCTCCCGCTACGAGGTCGTCGTCGTCGACTGCGGCGCCCAGCTGAGCGGCGCGGGCGCGGCGGCGGTGGAGATGGCCGACATGGCGTTGCTGGTCACCACCCCGGACGTGGTCGCGGTCCGGGGAGCCAAGCGGACGGTCCGGATGTGGGACCGGCTGCAGATCCGCAAGGCCGAGGAGACGACCGTCGTCGTCAACCGTCATACCCGCGGTACGGAGATACAGCCCCCGCTGATCCAGAAGATCACCGGCACGGCGATCGCGGGTACGGCGATCCCCGCCAACTTCAAGGAACTGCAAGGCGCGGTGGACGCGGGCCGCGTGCACGAGCTCGACAGCAGGAGCACGGTGAAGCAGGCCCTGTGGGGGCTCGCCGGTGAGTTGGGGCTGGTCAAGGCGTCCGAGGGGGCTCACCGGGGTGGCGGCAGGCTCCGGGGGGATCGGGGGGCGGTCAGCTTCCGGCGGCGCAGAGAGCTGGGGAGGTAAGGGTGCGTGATCCCAGGCGGCGGGACGACGGCCAGGTCACCATCGAGTTCCTCGGCATGACCCCGCTGATCATCCTGACACTGGTGCTGATGTGGCAGTTCGTGCTGCTGGGATACACGTACACGCTCGCGGGGAATGCTGCCGACGAGGCGGCGCGGGCGGGGACGGAAGTTCCGAACGGGGGTGCGCGGCAGGCCGCGTGTCAGCAGGCGGGCCTGGACAAGCTGCCGGACGCGTGGAGCGGCACGGTGGAATGCGACACGGCCGGTGGCTACGTCACGGCAACCGTCAAGCTCGAGGTCCCCGTCCTCTTCCCCGGCGCGATCGGCTTCCCGTTCGATGTCGAGGGCCACGCCGGCGCCGTAGAGGAGGTGAAGGACTGAGATGCCGTACGACGGTAAAGGCCGCGATCGAGGCCAAGTGGCCCTCGAGTACCTCGGCTTCCTCCCGATCCTGGTCCTCGTCGCGATGGCCGGCGTACAGCTCGGGCTCATCGCCTACACCGCCCAGCAGGCCGGTACGGCGGCCAGGGCCGGGGCGCGGGCCGCCTCGCTCGACCCGGGCACCGCCCAGGAAGGGTGCCAGAACGCGGTCAGCAGCTGGCTGGCCGGCGAGACCGAGTGCGGAGAGGCGCGCGGCGCCGACGAGGTCACCGTGACCGCCACCGTCGACATCCCGTCGATCGTCCCCGGCTGGAACTTCGATCCCGCCACCAAGACCGCCACCATGCCGCTCGACGCGACCGCGACCACTGACTGACGCAGGAACGAGGAGCACCCCACCATGAGCCTGCGAGCACGCATCAACACCCCCGAGGAGAACGGCAGCCGGGGCGAGGACGGCCACCTGGTCTCCTCCTACCGGGCCAAGCTGCTGGAGGAGATCGACCTCGCGGAGATGAGTTCGCTGGCGGCGGCCGAGCGCAGGGCGCGGCTGGAGCGGGTGCTCGGGCACATCATCAGCCGTGAGGGCCCGGTCCTGTCGACGGTGGAGCGCTCCCAGCTGATCCGGCGGGTGGTCGACGAGGCGCTCGGCCTCGGCATCCTGGAACCGCTGCTCGAAGACGCGTCGATCACGGAGATCATGGTGAACGGCCCGGACGCGATCTTCGTCGAACGCGGCGGCCGAGTCGAGCAGTTGCCGCTCCGCTTCCCCTCCCACGACCAACTGATGCAGACGATCGAGCGGATCGTGTCGACGGTCAACCGGCGGGTGGACGAGTCGAACCCGATGGTCGACGCCCGGCTCCCCTCCGGCGAGCGCGTCAACGTCATCATCCCGCCGCTGTCGTTGACCGGCGCCACCCTCACCATCCGCCGCTTCCCCCGCTCCTTCACCCTCCAGGAACTGGTCGGCTTCGGCTCTCTCGACGAGCACATGCTGTACCTGCTCGCGGGCCTGGTGCAGGCGAGGTTCAACATCATCGTCTCGGGCGCCACGGGCACCGGAAAGACGACCCTCCTGAACGCGCTCTCGGGCCTCATCCCCGACACCGACCGCATCATCACCATCGAGGACTCGGCCGAACTCCAGCTCCAGCAACGGCACGTGGTCCGGCTGGAGTCGCGGCCGCCGAACGTCGAGGGCAAGGGCCGGGTCACCATCCGCGACCTGGTCCGCAACTCGCTGCGCATGCGCCCCGACCGCATCGTGGTCGGTGAGGTCCGTGGCGGCGAGTCGCTGGACATGCTCCAGGCGATGTCGACGGGCCACGACGGCTCGCTGGCCACCGTGCACGCCAACAACGCCGAGGACGCGCTGATGCGGCTCAAGACCCTCGCGTCCATGTCGGACGTCGAGATCCCCTTCGAGGCGCTGCACGACCAGATCAACAGCGCCGTCGACGTCATCATCCAGCTCACCCGCTTCGCCGACGGCGCCCGCCGCATCACGGAGATCGCCCTGCTCGACAGCCACGGCAGCGAGCCGTACCGGCTGGCCACGGTCGCCCGCTTCGACGCCCAGCCGATGTCCGCCGACGGCCGTATCCACGGCGCCTACCAGCACTTCCCCCTCCCACGCCGCACCGCCGACCGCCTCTACATGGCGGCCCAGCCCACGCCCCAGGCCTTCGGCGTGGCCCACTCCGCCGACCAGCTAGCCACCCGAGAAGCCAGGTAGGACCGCCCCCATGGAACTCGAGACCCTCGTCACGCTCACCACCGGCATCACGCTGCTGACCTGCGTACTGGCCGTCGTGGGCGTGCACACGTACGCCAAGGGAAAGGCCCAGCGGGCGGCACTGGTCGACCGCCTGACCTCCGCCGGCCAGATACCGGTCACCGGCCGCCGACGCCACTTCCGCAACCTGGACCGCCGACTGCGCCGTACGAACCTCGGCCGGAAGCTGGAACTCCGCCTGGTGGCGACCGGCCTGGACATCACCCCCGGCGAGTTCTTCGCCGCCATGCTCGCCGTGGTCGCCGGCCTGTGGCTGATCGGTCAGGCGACCCTGGCGCCCTTCTTCGGCCCGCTCGCGGGTCTGCTGGGAATCTGGGCGGCGGTCCAGTTCCTCAACTGGCAGCGGCAGCAGCGCATCGAGAAGTTCATCAACCAACTCCCCGAACTGTCCCGCATCCTGGCCAACGCCACCCACGCGGGCCTGGCGCTGCGTACGGCGATCGGGATGGCGGCGGAGGAACTGGAGGCACCGGCGGGCGAGGAGCTCGCCAAGGTGGCCAACCAGTTGGCGGTCGGCGCGACGATGGACGACGCGCTGGGAGAGATGGCGGACCGACTCCCGTCCCGGGAGCTGGTCGTCCTGGTCACCACCTTGGTCCTGTCCAACAGGGCGGGCGGCCAGGTGGTGAGCGCGCTGCGCAACCTGACGGAGACGCTGGAGGAGCGCAAGGAGACGAGGCGCGAGGTCCGCACCCAGCTGTCCCAGGTCAACATGACCTCGTACGCGGTGCCGGTGCTGGGCGTGGGCTCGCTGTTCCTGATGAACGGCGTGAAGGACGGCGCGCTGGACCGTATGACGGGCTCACCGGTGGGCCAGGGGGCGGTCATCATCGCCTTCGCGCTGTATGCGGTGGGCTTCATCCTGATCCGCCGCCTGTCCCGTATCGACGTCTGAGCCGGGAGGGACGGACACATGGCACTCCTGCTGGCACTGCTGATGGGCCTCGGCGTCTGGGGGATCTTCGCGGGCATCCGCATGTACCGGGCGGAGGCGAAGCTGCCCGGTGACCTGGCGGTGGCCCTGGAGGTCGGCGCCACCCGCACCGGCGCGGTGGACTCCCTGATCGACCGCCTGGGCATGCGCTACGCCCCCGCGGTCCTACGCCTGATGGGCCCCAAGCAGGTCGCCAAGTACCGCCGCAAGATCGACCTCGCGGGCAACCCCGGAGGCCTGACCATCGACCGCTACGCGGCCCGCAGGGCGGTCTACGGCTTCCTGGGCGGGGTCGGCTTCCTGGTGTTCCTGCTGCGGGGCGACGTACTGGTGGCCCTGTTGCTGCTGGCCTTCGGCGCGTTCTGGACGGAGGTCGGCATCTGGTCGGCGATCCGGATCAGGAAGGACGTGATCGAGCGGACGCTGCCGGACTTCCTGGACGTACTGGCGGTGGTGGTGAGCGCGGGATTGGGCTTTCGCCAGGCGCTCGACCGCGTCGCCTCGAAGTATGAAGGCCCCTGGGCGGACGAACTCCGCATCACGCTCCGCCAGATGGACCTCGGCATGAGCCGCCGCCAGGCCTTCGCGGAACTGCGGCGCCGCAACGACTCCGAGCAGGTGGCGATGTTCGTGACGGCGTTGCAGCAGGGGGAGGAGCTGGGGGCGCCGATCGTCGACACGCTGGTGTCCTTGGCGAAGGACATGCGTCGCACGGACGCGCAGAACGCCCGCCGGAAGGCCGCGCGGGCGGTTCCCAAGGCCACGATGATGATCACGACGTTCATGGTTCCGGCGACGATGATCCTGTTGGGGGCGGGGTTGATCTTGGGGTCGGGGACGGACTTTGGGTCGATTACGGGGGAGTAAGGGGGGAGAGTCATGTTGACGGTGAGGTCGGCGCGGGCGAGGAAACCGGTGCACGGAGGCGAGGTCGCCGATGGCGCCCTGCCCCCACAGGGGCCACCCGCAGAGGACGACGAAAGTAGAACGGGTGGTGCGGGTGGGAACCAACACCCGGCCGAAGGCCGGGCGCACTCCAACACACCCGCACCCGCAATCCCAGTACAGGTAAACGCCCTCCAAGCCATGTGCCGCCAGGTATTCGGCTTCCGCCTGGCCATGATCGCCCTCGCCGCCCCCGCCGCCCTCCTCAACGCCACGCCCGGCGTCGGCGCCCGCCTGGTCGGCGCAGCGGTAGTCCTCACCTTCATGACCTCGTACGCCCTCTTCAGAGACTGGGAACGCTTCGGCCCCCTCCTCCTCCGCCACCCCACCCTCCTCGCCCTGGACACCCTCTTCGGCTCCCTGCTGCTGATCTCCGCAGGCCCGGACAGCACCCTCGCCTACGTCAGCGTCTGCACACCCCTCCTGGCCGGCATCGCCTACAGCTGGCGAGGCGCGGCGGTCTTCGCCTCCCTCCAGTCCCTGATCCTCCTCCTGGTCCACACGACCCTGGACAACGGCCGCACAAGCCCCGCCGAGGCCCTGCTCCTCCCCGGCTTCTGCGTCATCACGGGCGCGGTCGGCTCCACCCTGCGCAACCTGATGCTCCGCTTCGGCGCGGCCACGCAGGCCCTGACGACCGTCAAGGCCCGCCTGGCCGTCACGGAGGCGGTCAGCGCGGAACGGGCCCGCCTGGCCAGAGAGATGCACGACTCCGTAGCGAAGACCCTCCACGGCGTGGCCCTGGCGGCTGACGGTCTGGCCGACTCGGCGGGCGCACGCGTCAAGGACCCCGCCCTCATCAAACAGCAGGCAGAACTGGTCGCCCGCTCGGCCCGCAGAGCGGCAGCGGAATCCCGAGAACTCCTCGCGGACCTGCGCCGCGAATCCGACCCGGCCCACACGACGGACGTACTGTGCGAACTGGCGGCCCGCACCCAGGACTTCACGACCCGCACCGCACTCCCGGCGACCTACACGCCCACCGGCGACCGATCGACGACTCCCCGTGTCCCACCGGCCGTTGCCCGCCAACTCCTCGCCATCGTCGCGGAAGCCATGGAGAACACCCACCGGCACGCGTCCGCGACCCACGTCGACGTACGCGCCGGAGTCCATGGCGACCTCCTACGCATCAGCGTGTACGACGACGGCCGTGGCCTGCCCTCCGACACCACCCTCGAACACCTCCGCAGAGCGGGCCACTTCGGCCTGGTCGGCATGGTCGAGCGGGCGGCGTCGATCGGAGCCCGCATCGACATCGGCCAGGGAGCCCACGCGAAGGGCACGGAAGTCCGAGTGGAACTCCCCTTGGCAGCCCTGAAGCCACACACCACGCCCTGACCTCACCCCCAGAAGAGGAGGCCAAAGATGCCCCGCACCCCCCTACGGGTCCTCGTGGCGGACGACAACCCGGTGGTACGGGCAGGCCTCACCGCCCTGCTCACCGGCCGAGCGGACATCACGGTCGTAGCGGAGGCGGCCGACGGCCGGGAGGCCTGCGAGGCGGCCGACCGCCATCACCCCGACGTGGTCCTCCTGGACGTCCGCATGCCCGGCATGGACGGCATCGCGGCACTCCCCTACCTGGTGGGGATCGCCCCGGTGATGATGCTGACGTACAGCCGAGAGGCGGAGATCGTCCGGGAGGCGCTGCGGCGGGGAGCGTGCGGTTATCTGGTCCACGGCGAGTTCACGGTCGACCAACTCGTCACGGCCGTACGGGCGGCGGCCGCCCCGCGTACGGATGCGACTGCATACGAAGATATGGAAGCCATCATTCCGCAGATGAACCGTGAACTACCCTCTCCACCAGGTCATTTCCCCTTGAGAGGCGACCCTTTACCCCTCACTTCCCGCAAAGGGCTTTCGCAACTGCAACCGAGTATGGGACAGTCATCGAGGTTGCGGTTCCGGCTGAGTACGAGGGAGGCGGAGATCATGGACCTCATCGCATCGGGCATGAACAACCAGCAGATCGCCGCCACCTGCTTCATCAGCGAGAAGACGGTCAAGAACCACATCAACCGCATCTTCGCCAAGCTGCACAGCACGCGCCGCTCCGAGGCGGCGGCGAAATGGCTGGGTACGGCGCCGGGTTCACTCCGAGGGCTGGGGTGAGCGGTGGTGAAGCGAGGGGGGAATTGGGCCCTGGGGCCCTGTGCCGGACGGGTCTTTACGGTCTACGGTGCGCGTGCCGGAGGCGACGACACCCGAGGGGCAGACCATGAGCAACTGGATCAACACGACCGTCTCGTACGTTCGGTCCCGCGCCGCTCGCAACGACGAGGGGCAGACTGCGGTGGAGTACCTGGGGATCATTGCGGTTGTGGTGGCGATTGTGTTGGCTATCACGGGGACGGATATCGGCAACACGATCTACACCGCGATCACGGACAAGATCAACGAAGTCATCGGTGGTTGACACGGCGCCGTAGGTACAGCGACGCAGGGCAGGCTTTCCCCATCTACATCATGGTGGTGGCGGGCCTGCTTTTTCTCGCGTTCGCCTACCTCGCGGTCGGCCAGGCCGCAGCGAATCGAAACGGTGCCCAGACAGCCGCCGACGCGGCGGCGCTCGCGGCGGCCCTTGACACCCGGGACCAACTGGCGGGCAAGTGGGTGGAGGACGTACTCGACCCCACTCAATGGCACGACATCTTCCACGGTGACGTAGAGGGACTCGTCGACTCCTGCTGGCGCGCCGACCAGCTTGCCGCGCAGAACGACGCTGAAGCGTACTGCCAGCCGGACGGGCCTTTGGCCTACACGGTCGACGCGCAGACCAACAAGACCGTCGGAGACTCGATCGTTCCTGGTAACGAGGCCAAGCAGTCCACAGAATCCGCCACCGCCGTGATCGAGCCGCTCTGTACGTTCCCCGGGGAGGACGTCGGGGACGGCGTACTGCCAGAGCTCACCTGCGAGGACGGGGTGGTCTGGGAGCTGGACCCTGACGACCTCACCGATCTCCCGGATCCCGAGGACCTCTTCGACGTCCACCTGGCAGATTGACAAGCGAACGACGAGTGATGAAGGAAGCAGAGTGATGAGCATTCGGTTCACTGCGAAGGCCCGTAGGGGGATGGTCGCGTTGACCGTCGCGGCCGGACTGGCCGTCGGTGTGGCCGGCTGCGGCGGAGGCGGCGACGACAAGAAGCCGGAAGCGTCGGCGTCTGCTTCCAAGGATGGGTCCAACCCGAGTCCTCAGGAGGGTCAGGCCGACGAGCCGTTGGCGGAGCTGAAAGGGGCAAGTGGCCTGCTCCTCCAGATCACCTCTGCTCAGCGTGATGCCGGCGGCTTCGTCACCGTGAGCGGTGTCCTGAAGAACGACGGCGCCCAGCGCATCACGGTGCCCCCTGCGGTGCGGGGGGACGAGACGGAGATCCTTCGGCACGGCATGTCGCTCGGGGGCGGGACCCTCGTGGACAGCAAGGAGAAGAAGCGCTACTACGTGCTGCGTGACACGGATGGCCGTCCGCTCACGACCACAGGCTTCTCGTCGCTAAAGTCGGGTGAATCCCTCGCGGTATTCCTCCAGTTCCCGGCACCTCCGACGGGAACAGCCGAGGTGACCTTCCAATTGCCGACCTTCGCCAGTGCCCCCATCGAGATCTCTGGGTGAGGCACACCATGACACCCACGGCACCGCGCCTGACTCTGACCCTCACCCTCGCCACGATCCTCATCCTCACCACAACGCCGGCCCAAGCCGACGACAACCCCAGCGTGCCCCCAGGCACCGAACCCACCGCCACCGCCCCCGTAAACGTCGACGCCAACGACCCCGACCTCAAGCTCCCCGAGGGCGCCACCCTCGCCGAGTCCAAGGTTCTCGACATCAAGCTGGTCGTCGAAGACCAGAGCGGCGACGAACGCCGGGAAGACACCAACGCGGACGTGAAGTTCGCCCTCCAGGCCGAGGTGCTGTTCGGCAAGGACAGCGCGAAGCTGAGCGCGGAGGCGAGGGCCCGTATCTCGACGATCGCCGAGGAGATCAAGACCCAGAACTCGACGAGGATCCGCGTCTTCGGCTTCACCGACAACCTCGGCTCCTCCGCCCACGGCGACGTCCTGTCCCGGCAGCGCGCCAACGCCGTACAGGCAGTCCTGGACCAGGAGCTGAACGACTCGAACATCACGTTCGAGGTACGCGGCTACGGCGAGCAGTACCCGATCTCGTCCAACGCGACGGAGGCGGGCCGTAAGAAGAACCGACGGGTCGAGGTGTCGTTCCCGCGGACGGAGAACTGACCGCACGGCAACCGGAAGGCATACTCACCGGCATGCCCGACGCCATGATTCGCGTAGCCGCCGAAGTCCACGACCAGCTCGCCGCCGTGGCCAAGGCACGTCGGATGAGCCTCCGTGCCCTGGTGCAGGAGATCGCCGCTCAGACACTGACCCCCGAGCAGATCAAGGAGCGCGCCGATCGCACCCGTACCCTTCTCGCCGAGCGGTTCGGGCACTACGTGACGGACGAGGAATCCGCCGAGATGCGGCGCAAGATGCGAGAAGCCGCCGCCGCGCACCGTGCTGCTCTCGCGGAGGCGGAGCCGACCGTTAGCAGGTCCCCAGCTCCCGGCCTTCCATGCCGCTGCGTCCAGTGTGACGTGCGCCTGTGGGCGCCCGTCCTGCGCCTCCGGGAGGCTGAGCGCGAGCGCACGGGGTTCGTGGCGCGCACGCGGGTGTCCTGCCGGATGCTCGTTGGAGTGACCGTGTTCCAGAAACGAGGTGCGTGCTTCGAAGTGCTGCTTACGTTCGCAGGGTGATCGAACCGTACGTGATCGAGTTGGAGCCAGAAGTGAGGGGCTGGCTGGAAGGCCTCTCCCCGCAGCACTACCGCCAAGCGGAAGAGAAGGAGCTGTGCGAAGCCGAGCATGGACCCGCGCATGATGAGTTCACTCGTGAGTTCCGGGAGGATCTGTGAACCACACCCGCTGGAAGCTGTCGCGGGAACGTAGAGCCGCTGAGGACTGCGTCGAGCCCTCGGAGGTGGTTGCGGAGCGTGAGCAGATTCGTCTGGCGCTCGCACTGGGACAATTGGTCTACGACCGTCGCGTGGCCCTTGGACTGACCCAGACGGCCTTGGGTGAGCGCCTTGGGATGACCGCCGACGAAGTGGAAGCCGTCGAACTGGGCGGTTTGCTCCCGATCACCGCGGATCTGCTGGTCAGGCTGGCGGCGGCACTCGATGTCACGGTTGACCTGCATGTCGTTTCCGATGGGAGCAACACTGTGGTGTTCGACGAACACGCGGCGTGAAATAGGAGTGTCGACCGCGATCGTCACTCTGCCCCATGGGCAACCCTCATACCGTCATAGCCCTGTCTCCGCCAACAGCACGTGCCGCCAGCACAACCGTGACATCCCAGGTGCTCGGTCCGCTGGCGCATGCAGCGATCGCACATGGCTCACCCCGGCTCGCATCGTGGGCGCTCTGATGTGACGGAGCGCTTGAAGGACGTCCTGCGGGGCACGGGTGTCTGAGAAAGTCGCGTTAGCAGTTGCTGTGCGGCGTGCGTTCAGTTCTTCTCGCTTGGTGACGCAGAAGGAGTTCACCGAGAACTGAGCGGCAACCCTTCCGGCCGTCGGGGCGACCTCAGGTAAGGACAACCGAGGAAGACGGAAGGGAGTTGCCTCGTGTCACGTACGTGGAGAAGCAGCAGCCTGGCGGCGGCGGCGGTCTGCGTCGTCGCCCTGTCGGGGTCGCTGACACCCGTTACGGCCGCACACGCTCCGGGCATGGTCCCCGCGGGCGGTAGTAGCACGACCGCGGCGACCATCGCGTTCCCTGGAGCCGAGGGGTTCGGGGCGCAGGCCACCGGGGGCAGGGGCGGCGAGGTGTACCACGTCACCAACCTGAACGACTCCGGTCCTGGCTCCTTCCGCGACGCGGTGAGCAAGGGACCCCGAATCGTCGTCTTCGACGTGGGCGGTTACATCACGCTCGCCTCGCCGCTGCACGTCGCCAGTGACATCACCATCGCCGGGCAGACCGCTCCGGGCGACGGGGTGGCCACCCGGGGGTACCAGGTCTCCTTCTCGAACTCCGACAACGTCATCGTCCGGTACATGCGGTTCCGGCACGGTCTGACGCCGAATCAGAATCGCGATGCCGTGGGGATCGACAAGGGCAGCAACATGATCTTCGATCACGTCTCCACTTCGTGGGGGCGCGACGAGACGTTCTCCATCAACTCGAGCACCGACATCACCGTGCAGTACTCGATCATCGCCGAGGGTCTCGCACCGCACTCGTGCGGCGGCCTCGTGCAGAGCGACGGGGTGACGCTGGGCCACAACCTGTACATCCACAACAAGACCCGTAATCCGAAGTCGAAGGGGCGGCTGCAGTACGTCAACAGCGTGGTCTACGACTGGGGATCGGACGCCTACATCCTGGGCGACTCGGCGGGCGTCAGCAACGCCAACGCCATCGGGAACTACTTCGTCAAGGGCCCCTCGTCCAGCGGCGGGCCGTTCTCCCGGGCGAACGCCAACTACCGTATCCACGCCGCCGGGAACTTCTACGACGGTGATGTCGACGGGCGGCTCGACGGCCGCGAGACCACCCGGGCCGACCTCGGCCCCGCCACCGTCGAGGACAAGCCCTTCGCGTTCCCGCCGGTCACCGTGGAGACGGCACAGCAGGCGTACGACGCCGTACTGGCGGGCGCGGGCGCCTCGCTGCACCGGGACTCCGTCGACACCCGCCTGGTCAACGACGTGGTCCACCAGACAGGAGGCATCATCAGCGACCCGGCGAGCGTCGGCGGCTTCGGTACCCTGCGCGGCGGCACGCCGCCGCCCGACACGGATCGCGACGGCATGCCGGACGCCTGGGAGCGCGGGCAGGGACTGAACCCCGAAGACCCGTCCGACGCAGGCCGTACCGACGGCGGCGACGCCAACGGGTACACCAACATCGAGAGATACCTCAACGAGCTCGCGGGAGGGTGACGCCGTATCCGTATCTCTCCACGGCTCTCCCTA
Source organism: Streptomyces sp. SA15 (assembly GCF_002291145.1). GTDB lineage: Bacteria > Actinomycetota > Actinomycetes > Streptomycetales > Streptomycetaceae > Streptomyces. Next base: position 149,997 of record NZ_NTGE01000150.1, on the reverse strand, counting down.
CGGGCGCAGGAGCAACTTGCCGCGCGCACGGCCGGACTCGCTCAGCTCGTGCGCCTTGGCGGCGTCGGCGAGCGGGAAGCTCCGGGACGACACGAACGCCCGTACGCGCGTTGTCGGCCTCGCCGTCTCCGCCCTCGCCGAACTGCGCTCCCGGGTCGAACTCGACCGGACGCCGGCGGAGGAGCGGGCCGGGGACGCCTTCGAGCGGCTCGCTGTGTCACTGCGCCGGGTCCTGCGCGCCCGCGGCGTACGGCTGGAGCTGGGCCCGCCCGGCGCGGAGGAAGGCGCGGTCCGGCTGCTGCCCGCCGATGTCACCCACACGACGCTTGCCGTGGTCAGGCCACCGTGCACGCGTCACTGGACGACCAGGGCCTCGGTCCGGACGGTGACGGAGAGCACCGCGTCCACGTCGGCTGGAAGGTCGGTGCGGACACACTGCGCGCCAGCGTGCGGGACAACGGGCCCGGGACGCTGTCCCGCGGCACCCTCGACGCCCGCCGCGTCACCGAGCGTCTGGCACCGCTCGGCGGGTACGGGTGCTGGTGGTACGGGCCCGCGGACCGGCTGCGACGGCGTTGAGAAATGCCGTACCGGAGGTGTCGGTAAGTACACCATCGGCTGGGTGGGCAGAGCCATCGTGGGATCTCAAGTGCGTTCGTAGCCTCGTCGGTATGGCTGACAAGGGAAACAGTGGCGGCGCGCATGCCGCAGACAGCAGTACGGACACGTACGGCACGGCCCCGTATTCCTCGGGTTCCTCGGGTTCCTCGGCACTGTCGCGACGCCACGCGTTACGGCGGCTCGCGGCGACGGCCGGCGGCGCCGCACTCGCCGTAGGCGTCGGCGCGGGAGCCGCTCGGGCGGTGACCGACACCGGCCGCACCACAGGACGTACCCGCACCGGCGTCCGCACGTATGTCCTCGTCCACGGCACGCACAGCGCCGGCGCGTTCTGGACAGCGATGGGGAGGGAACTGGCGCTGCGCGGACATCGCGTCGTCGCCGTGGACCAACCCCTGCACGGCACCGAGCGGTTCATACCGGCCGCCTACCAGACACAGGACCTGCGCGCGCTCGCGACAGAGCCTTCGCCCGTCGCCGCGCTCACCCTGGACGACTTCGAGCGGCGCGTCACGGGCGCCGTACGCCGTGCCGCGCGGCTCGGCGGTCCCGTGGTGCTGGTCGGGCACAGCATGGGGGGCGCCTCGGTCAGCAGGGTCGCGGACGCCGTACCCGAACTCCTCGCGCACATCTGCTACATGGCCGCCTTCTGCCCGAGCCGCAGCATGCCGTCCCTGAACGCCTGTACGGCGTCTCCCGAAGGGCAGCGCGCCATCAGCCCGGTGGAGCAGATCGTCGGCGATCCGGAGAAGCTGGGCGTGCTGCGCCTCAACTGGCGGACCGCGGACCGCCGTGACCTCGCGGTGTTCAAGGAGATGATCTGCGCGGACCACACGGACGCCGAGTTCCTGCGGGTGATGGAGGGCATGCAGACGGACGAGTCGATGACGGCGTACGCGGGGCGGGCCGTCGGCCGGGCGGGGACGTGGGGGCGGATTCCGCGCACGTATCTGCGGTTCGGCAAGGACAGGACCGTATCGACCGAGCTTCAGGACCGCATGATCGCGGAAGCCGACGAACTCACCCCGGACAACCGCTTCATGGTCCACAACTTCCCGAACGCCGGGCACCTCGGCCCGCCGGACCCCACCCGCGTGACGGACCTGGTGCACGGCCTGCCCCTCTAGGGCGCCTGTCCCGGTGGTCGGCAGGGCTGTGACCTGGTCCTACGGCCGATGTCAGTGGGGGCTGGCATGGTGGACCCACTGACGTCACACGGAGGGCAAGGGGCAGGCCGATGGGGGACTTCTTCGAGCGGATCGTCGACGTGGAGGTGACGGACGCGGACGCCGGGCCGCTCGCGGAGCGGATCGTCGACTGGATGGTCGAGGACGGGCTGATCACGCGGGAGGTGTCCGGCGACGGGGTGTACAGCCCGAGCACCGACACCGGATACCTCCCCGGCCCCAACTGGCGCCGCTCCGTGGCCGATTCCCCGGACCCGGACCCGACATGGCTTCCCGGCCCTGTCGCCGTCATGGTCGGCCGGGACTACTACGTCGGGGGCCAGGGAGTGGACGAGGCGGACGCCGCGACCTGTCCGCGCTGCACCGCGAGGACCGTGATCATCGACTACCCGGAGGAGTTCGAGCCGGACGATGAGGCCTGGCAGCCCTTCGCGGTCGGTATAGCGGCATGGAAGGAGACCGGTGAGGGCAACGCCGTCTGTCCGTCCTGCGCGGCACAGGTCCCGGTCACGGAGTGGGATTTCGGCTCCGGCTTCACCCTCGGCACCCTGGCGTTCGACTTCTGGGACTGGCCGCCGTTGTCCGCAGGGTTCCTCGCCGAGTTCGCCGGCCGACTGGGCCATCGTACGGCGGAGCAGACGGGCAAATTCTGAGTGGCGCGGTCCTGATCGGCAGCGATTCGGCGGATCGCCCGGACAATCCCTACTCGGCCACCACCTCCACCCGCACCCCGACCCCTACCCCCCACCCCGCCATCACCCCGGCCTCCGCCTCCAGCACATGCCGGGCCCGCACCCGCGGCAGCCCCAGCCGCCCCGGAGCCATGGTGCGTACGGCGATGACCTTGAGGTCCCGGTCGAGGTAGGCGACATCGATGGGGATGCGCATACGGAAGGTGTGCACGCTGTTGGCTGGAGAGAGCAGGATCGCCCCGTTGACGGAGTCACGGCCCAACAGCCCTTTGGTCCGAGCCCGATACGACGCCGCGATCTCCAGCGGAACCGAAACACGCCCCTGGCCCCCATGGACGACCAACTCCCCCCGCCCGTCACTCCATCGCCCCATACCGCCCCCTCATCCGGCCGGCGCCCCCGATGGGGCGGCTGACTCGTAAAGATGTTGTCCGACGCGGTGGCGGTCGGTAGGAAGTTCTCATGACTGGACTCGGTGCCGTGTTCCGCCCCCAACTTCCCCCCGAGCGGCTGCGCGCGCTCGCCCGGCTCGCCGACGAGACCGGGCTCGAAGAGCTCTGGCTGTGGGAGGACTGTTTCCGGGAGGGCGGGATCTCCACCGCGGCGGCCGCCCTCGCCTGGACCGAGCGTGTGCGCATCGGTGTCGGGCTGTTGCCCGTGCCGTTGCGGAATGTCGCCATCACCGCGATGGAGGCGGCCACGCTGCACCGGATGTTCCCCGGGCGAGCCATCCTGGGCGTCGGGCACGGCGTGCAGGACTGGATGGGGCAGGTCGGCGCTCGCGCCGAGTCGCCGCTCACGCTGCTCCGTGAGCATCTCACCGCGCTGCGCGCCCTGTTGCGCGGGGAGCGGATCACGACCGACGGACGGTACGTCAAGCTGGACGACGTCGCCCTCGACTGGCCGCCGGACAGTGCCGTCGAGGTGCTCGCCGGTGCCACCGGGCCGCGCACGCTGCGGCTGTCCGGTGAGGCCGCGGACGGCACCGTCCTCACCGCCTCCACCGCGCCCGACGGCGTACGACGGGCGCGCGGGCTCATCGACGAGGGGCGCGAGGCGGCCGGCCGCACCGACCCGCACAAGGTGATCGTCTACCTCCTCACCGCCACCGGCCCCGATGCCGCATCCCGGCTGCGCGCCGAGCTGGTGGACGAGGGTCTGGAGTCCGTCCCGGACCTCGGCGTCGCCGGGGACGCCGGCGCGGTCGCCGAGGCCGTCCAACGACTGGCGGACGCCGGCGCCGACACGGTGATCCTCCAGCCGACCGCCGACGAACCGGACCCGGAGGGCTTCCTGCGGTTCGCGGCGGAGGAAGTCCGGCCGCTGGTGCCGTGAACGGACGAGCACGTTCTGCTGGTGTTGCCGGGATCCTCAGTTGGTAGTGCCGGGGTCCTCAGTGCCGAGAAATCAGCAGCGCCCACCGACAACGCCCTGCAACGATCACCTCATGGCCGAGCAAGAGCAGACACGCACCTTCGAAGACCTCGTCGCCGAAGGCACCGCCGTCCCCACCGAGGGCTGGGACTTCTCCTGGTTCAAGGGGCGGGCCACCGAGGCCCGGCCCTCCTGGGGATACGCGAAGGCGATGGCCGGGCGGCTGGGTGGTGCGACCGCCGCGCTCGACATCCACACCGGGGGAGGGGAGGTCCTGGGCTTCGCTCTCGGCGCCGCCGCGCAGGCACCCGTGCTCACCGTCGCGACCGAGGTCTGGCCGCCGAACGTCGCCAAGGCCACCGCCCTGCTCCGCCCGCGCGGCGTCGCCGTCGTGGCCTCGCCCGAGGGCGCGCCGCTGCCCTTCGCGGACGACACCTTCGACCTCGTCGTGAGCCGGCACCCCGTGCGTCCCGACTGGCCGGAGATCGCCCGTGTGCTGGAGCCCGGGGGCACGTACTTCGCCCAGCACGTGGGCCCCGGCAGCGCCTTCGAGCTCGTCGAGCACTTCCTCGGGCCCCAGCCCGACCAGCGGCACAGCTCCCGCCACCCCGACCGGGAGCGCGAGGACGCCGAGGCCGCCGGCCTGGAGATCGTCGACCTGCGCGCCGAGCGGCTCCGCATGGAGTTCTACGACATCGCCGCCGTCGTCCACTTCCTGCGCAAGGTGATCTGGATGGTCCCGGGCTTCACGGTCCAGGAGTACGAGCCCCGACTTCGCGCGCTGCACGAGCGGATCGAGGCCGAAGGCTCCTTCGTCGCGCACAGCACCCGCCACCTCTTCGAGGCCCGCAAACCAGGCCGGTGACCCTCACGCGTGCGGCCCCACCGTCACCTCCCCGATCACCAACTCCGCCCGGGCCTGAAGTACTTCGCCCACCCGCGCCGCCCGCTCGCCCAACTCCCGCTCCTGCCGTGCCGTCAGGCTCCCGAGCGGCTCCACCGTGACGGTCGTACGACGTCCCTGGCGCCGCTGGTGCCAGACCCCGGCCACCACATCGTCGACCAGCAGCACCGGATAGTTCCCGGCCTGGCCGCCCGCCAGGGCCCGCCGGTACGCCTCCCCGGGGAACAGCAGCTCGCGGGGCTGCGCGGCGATGCCGTACGCGTCGAAATACGGCAGCAGCCGCACATCCCGGACCGGCCCCTCGGGGAAGACGGTGTCGCCGGCGACCACCCACGCGCGCGTGCCCTCGAAGACGACCTCCTCGATCTCGCCCGCCGCCGCAAGCTCCCCGAACAGCCCGCCGGCCCAACCGGTCGGCGCCGCCAGCCACTTGGCGAAAAACGCCGCGGTCGACGGCCCATAGGCGTGCAGATACCGCCGTACGAGCTCACGTACCGCCTCCCGCGGCGGCAGCGGGTCGAAGTGCGGCGGGCGGGTGTACGTCACCTTGCGGCCCCGATTCGGCCCGAAGCACAGCGCGCCCGACTGGCCGGCCCGGTGCATCACCTGCCGCCAGCGCGGCCACATGTCCTGGAACGCGGGCATCACCAGGTCACCGGCCCAGGAACCGGTGCGGGCGACAACCTCCTCGCCCAGCTCGTCGAGGGTCAGACACACGCCCTCGAGGGCGTCCCCGATCGCCGCCACCACCTGCTCGGCCTGCTCCTCGCCGATCCGGACGTCCGCGGGGAAGGGACTCGGGCCGACCGGAACCGCCGGCAGCGCGGCGCACCACAGTGGCAGGTCGCCGGTGGCGAGCAGATGTACGGTCCCGCGCGGACCGTACGTCTTCACCAGCGAACGCTCCTCCCAGAGCGCAGCGCGTACGTCCGCCCGTGTCGTCCCGGTGCCGCGCACCCCCACGGACACCTCCGCCGCGGACAGCACCTGCGCGTGCGCGGCGAGCATCGCGCCGACGACGTCCGCGACCGGCGTACCGGCCTGGGCCGGCGCGACCAGGAACTGCCGTTCCAGCCGTCGCGCGCTTGCCTGGGCCCAAGTGAGGTTCAAGGTCATGGCCCGACGGTAGGAGGCAATGAGGTCAGATCCTGTCCGCTTCCGCATTGTTATCCGCAGCGGCTGGCCTTCCCTTTCGCCTCTGGCGTAGGTTCAGACCAAGTCAATTCGCGCCAGCAAAGCTGCGCGGGCGGCACCGCGCAGTGGAGGGGGCTGCGCGGCGCCGCGACCCCCTGCGAACGTCAAGGGGCCGTTCATGGCCGGGGTCACCCGGGGGAGGGAACCCGGTTCCCTCACGGCTCCACCCCGAATCCACCCGGATCCGGCCATGAACCAGCCACAAAACCGCCCTCGCGTGGCCACCGCCCCGTTGCCGCCCGACTCCGGAGAGTAGTTGTGGCACGCCAATGCACGCAGCATCACTTACAAAGGGTTATGGTGGAAGCCCCCCCTCGGGCCGGTCCGTCTCCCCCCCACGGACCGGCCCGTTTTTCTGCCCACGAGGGGGATCGTTCTCCGTGCACGAGGGGGCCTCCCCAAGGCGCGGCAACTGTGCCTACCCAAGGGGTGCGGGGCTGTGACATATGCGGCTCCGCCGCGTGGGCGCGACCAGCCCCCACCGGCCCGCAGCCGCCAGAACACGGACGCACCACCCACCCAAGGCGCCCCAGCCCGCCCGCGCGATACCCTTCGCTTCGCGGGGACCGCCACCGCACGGAGGGGCTGACAATCACGTGAACCTGCGCGACACACTGCGCAGCCTGCTCGTCAGGCTGTACGCACGCCGGGTGGAAGGCCACCTGGACCACGCCCAGGTGCCCAAGCACATCGGCGTCATCGTGGACGGCAACCGGCGCTGGGCGAAGGCCGCGGGTTCCACCACCGCCCAGGGTCACCGGGCCGGTGCGGACAAGATCGAGGAGTTCCTCGGCTGGTGCACCGAGACGGACGTCGAGGTCGTCACCCTCTGGCTGTTCTCCACCGACAACTTCGGCCGGCCTCAGGAGGAGCTCGCCCCGCTCTTCGGGATCATCGAGGACACCGTCCGCTCCCTCGCCGCCGACGGCCGCTGGCGCGTGCACCACGTCGGCACGCTCGACATGCTGCCGCAGGGGATGCAGCGCACCATCAAAGAGGCCGAGGAGTCCACGGCGCACGTCGACGGGATACTGGTCAACGTCGCCATCGGCTACGGCGGCCGCCAGGAGATCGCCGACGCGGTCCGCTCGATGATCCTCGACGCCGCCGACAAGGGCACCTCGATGGAGAAGCTCGCCGAGTCCGTCGACATCGACATGATCGGCCGTCATCTCTACACCGGCGACCAGCCCGACCCCGACCTCGTGATCCGTACCAGCGGTGAGCAGCGTCTGTCCGGATTCATGATGTGGCAGACCGCCCATTCGGAGTACTACTTCTGCGAGGTCTTCTGGCCGGCCTTCCGCAAGGTCGACTTCCTGCGCGCCCTGCGTGACTACGCGGCACGCCACCGCCGTTACGGCGGCTGAGGGACCCGATCCGGCGCGGTACGACGCGGTACCGGCGCAATCCCGGCGTAATCCCCGCAAGGGCTCCGCGGTCTGTGCGGTCTTTCGAAGCGCGCCCGAGTACCCCCTTTTGGGACGGAAGTAACAAGGAGTTCACCAGCGCGCCGTCATATGCGCTGGCATGGCACCGCATGTTCGAGGGCATAAGCCAGTCAGGTCGACACCCGAACCACGGGTGTCGGATCTCAGCGGGCGGCACGGGGCCGTCCGCCCGGGAGGCCCTTTGCACCAGCCCGATCGTGCGGTCACAGCACGGACGAAGGCGGAGGGCCGGTTCTCGGCCCGTGCAAGCGGCCGTCGACCGGTCCAGTTCCACTCCGTCGCTCCCCGACCTCATCCGAGGGGGTACGTCCTTCCGTGGTGACCAGCACAAAGCGCCACAAGCCAGACCGGCGCACGTATGTTCTCGACACCAGCGTTCTGCTGGCCGATCCGCACGCCCTGAACCGCTTCGACGAGCACGAGGTAGTGCTCCCCATCGTCGTGGTGACGGAGTTGGAGGCCAAGCGGCACCATCCCGAACTCGGGTACTTCGCCCGGCAGGCACTGCGCCTGCTGGACGACTACCGGGTGCGGTACGGCCGTCTCGACGCCCCCATCCCGACCGGGGACCTCGGCGGCACCGTGCGTGTCGAGCTCAACCACTCGGACCCCAGCGTGCTGCCCAGCGGCTACCGCCTGGGGGACAACGACTCCCGCATCCTCGCGGTCGCCCGCAATCTGCAGGCCGAGGGATTCGACGTCACCGTCGTCTCCAAGGACCTGCCGCTCAGGATCAAGGCCTCGTCCGTCGGTCTCCTCGCCGAGGAGTACCGCGCCGAGCTCGCCATCACGGACTCCTCCGGCTGGACCGGAATGTCCGAACTGACCCTGTCCGGCGAGCAGGTGGACATCCTCTTCGAGGAGGGCCACCTCCACGTCCCCGAGGCCGCCGACCTGCCCGTGCACACCGGTCTGACCATCCAGTCCGAGCGCGGCAAGGCACTGGGCCGGGTGTCGCCGGAGGGCAGCATCCGGGTGGTGCGCGGGGATCGCGAGGCGTTCGGCATCAAGGGCAGGAGCGCGGAGCAGCGCATCGCGCTGGACCTCCTCCTCGACCCGGACGTCGGGATCGTCTCGATGGGCGGCCGGGCCGGCACCGGCAAGTCGGCGCTGGCGCTGTGCGCGGGGCTCGAGGCGGTCCTGGAGCGCCGTCAGCACCAGAAGGTGATGGTCTTCCGCCCGCTGTACGCGGTGGGCGGGCAGGAGCTCGGCTATCTGCCCGGCTCCGAGGCCGAGAAGATGAGCCCCTGGGCGCAGGCGGTCTTCGACACGCTGTCGGCGGTCACCAGCCGCGAGGTCATCGAGGAGGTCACCGCGCGGGGAATGCTGGAGGTCCTGCCGCTCACCCACATCCGCGGCCGCTCCCTCCACGACGCGTTCGTGATCGTGGACGAGGCGCAGTCGCTGGAACGGAACGTCCTGCTGACCGTTCTGTCCCGTATCGGGGCGAATTCACGGGTGGTTCTCACCCATGACGTGGCCCAGCGGGACAACCTGAGGGTGGGTCGATACGACGGTGTCGTCGCCGTCGTCGAGAAACTGAAGGGACATCCGCTCTTCGCCCACGTCACGCTGACGCGGTCCGAGAGGTCCCAGATCGCGGCCCTTGTGACCGAAATGCTGGAAGACGGGCACATCTGACCCACACACCCCATCTCGGGGTGGTTACGCGACAGTTGGCGCCGTCCGGGAAAGGCAGTGAGCCTAGCCGGGCGGCGCCTTCGCGCGTGGAGCTTTCTCAGAATCCCCTGGGTCAAACAGGATGTGAGCTTTCACACGCAACACAGAATTGCCTTGCGGCGTCCGGTTACGGCAGAGTCTCACTCCTGTCAGGCCCCGCATACGACACATCTGTACCCCCAGCGGTACGGCACAACAGAAGCACCACCATCAACTCCATATGGCTGTCGTATGCCGCCCGAGTTACCACGCGGCGCTCCCCGCAAGGGAGTTGCCCACCGGGCCCGCGCCTCCCGTGACCCCGTAGTTGGGGAGGCCAGTGCCAAGGGGCACGATTGCGTCCGCCAGGGTCACCGAAGCGGGCGATGCTGGAAGGAAACCGTGTGAGCCCGATTTCGGTCCGGGGATTCGCAGTGGCCTCCGCCACGGCGGTCACCGCTGTCGGAAGCGTCGTCGGAGTTGCCTCGGGCAGCACCGCGCAGAACAACGACGCCGAGGCGACGGCAGCCGACTCGACGCTCCTGGCGGACATACCCGCGGGTCAGCAGGCTCAGGTGCAGACCGCGTCCCTGACGCAGCAGGCCGACGCACAGGCCATCGCCGCTGACGCGAGCGCCAAGAAGATCGCGGAGGAGTCGGCCCGCAAGGCGGCCGCCAAGACCGCGCAGGAGAAGAAGGACGCCGCCGAGAAGGCGGCGCAGGCCGCCAGGGACAAAGCCAAAGCGTTGGCCGATGCCAAGGCGAAGGCGGCCAAGGACCCGTCCGACTTCCCCGTCTTCAGCTCGTACTCCGTCTCGCAGATCCAGTCGATGGCGGCGCAGGTGGTTCCGAGCGGGCAGTTCCAGTGCTTCAGCAACATCGTGGACCACGAGTCCAGCTGGAACTACAAGGCGGTCAACGCCTCCTCCGGGGCCTACGGCCTCTTCCAGGCCCTGCCGGCCTCCAAGTACTCGTCCGTCGGCTCCGACTGGCGGACCAACCCGGCCACCCAGATCAAGTGGGGCCTCAACTACATGAACGACCGGTACGGCAGCCCCTGTGAGGCCTGGACCTTCTGGCAGGCCAACCACTGGTACTGAGCCCTCGCGCCGTCGGCCTTTCGCGCCCGGCCCCGTCTCAACCTCGCGCAGCCCCTCCCCGTCCTTAGGGGAGGGGCTTTCGCCCTGTACGGTCTGACGGGACGACTCCGGGGGAGTGGTGGGGAGAGACGGGGGAAGAGGACGGATCATGTCGCGAGTGCCAGGGTGGCTCGGTCGGGTCGGCGCCGGACTGACCGCGGTCAGCGAGAGGTTGGACGAACGCCGCGCCGAGGTGGAGCGGGAGAACGCCGAGGCCGAGCCGGCCCCGCCCGCCGACCACGCAACCCCGCTCTCGCCCGCCGACCACGCAACCCCGCTCTCGCCCGCCGACCATGCAGCCCCGCCCTCGCCCTCCGACCACGTTCTACCGCCACCGGAGCACGCTCCCGCGCCGGCCGCGCGCCCCGACCCCGCGCACGCCGTGCCGTGGGGGATGCGGGTGGCGGCCGAGGCCGGCTGGCGGTTGCTCGTCCTCGCGGGCACGCTGTGGGTGTTGATGCGGGTCATCAGCGCCGTACAGCTGGTGGTGCTGGCGTTCGTGGCGGCCCTGCTCATCACGGCCCTGCTGCAGCCGGCGGTGGCACGCCTGATGCGGATCGGCTTTCCACGCGGTCTGGCCACCGCCCTCACGGCGATCCTCGGCTTCGTCGTCATGGGCCTGATCGGCTGGTTCGTGACCTGGCAGGTCATGGAGAACATCGACAATCTCTCCGACCAGGTCCAGGACGGCATCGACGAGTTGCGCAACTGGCTGTTGAACAGCCCCTTCCACGTCACCGACAAGCAGATCAACGACATCGCCGAGAACCTGCGGGAAGCGGTCGGCGCGAACACCGACCAGATCACCTCGGCGGGCCTGGAGGGCGTCACGGTCGTCGTCGAGGCGCTGACCGGCATTCTGCTGGCGGCGTTCTCGACGCTCTTCCTCCTCTACGACGGCCGGCGCATCTGGGAGTGGACGCTGAAGCTGGTGCCTGCGGCGGCGCGGCCGGGTGTCGCGGGCGCGGGTCCGAGGGCGTGGCGGACGCTGACGGCCTATGTCCGCGGCACGGTGATAGTGGCGTTGATCGACGCGATCTTCATCGGCCTGGGCATCTACTTCCTGGACGTACCCATGGCCGTCCCGCTCGCCGTCTTCATCTTCCTCTTCGCCTTCATCCCGCTGGTGGGTGCGGTGGTGTCGGGTGCGCTGGCGGTGGTGGTGGCGCTGGTGACGCAGGGCGTGTTCACGGCGGTGATGACGCTGGTGGTGGTTCTGGCGGTGCAGCAGATCGAGGGCCACATCCTGCAGCCGTTCATCCTGGGCCGCGCGGTGCGGGTGCACCCGTTGGCGGTGGTCCTGTCGGTCGCGGCGGGCGGGATGGTCGCGGGGATCGGCGGTGCGGTGGTGGCGGTTCCGTTGGTGGCGGTGACCAACACGGTGGTGGGCTACCTACGGGCGTACTCGGCTACGGCGCCGACGGATCCGGGACCACCGGCGCCGTAGCGGACGGTTCGCCTGCCCACCACCCCGCTCGGTGGGTCGGAACCATCCGCCACCCGACTCGGCCAGCTGGCCGATGACGCTCGCCCTGGTGGTGCACCTTTCGAGGTACCGAGTCGGGTGGTGGGTGGGCATAGGCCGGGGGTCCAGGGGGCGGAGCCCCCTGGCGGGGTCGAAGGGGTGGCGCCCCTGGTGATGGGACGGGTAGGGGCGGCGGGGGCGAAAAAGCCGAGGGCCCCGCCCACCACGTAGGTGCACGGGACCCCGGAGACACGGCCGAGTTACTCGGAGAGCACCGCTTCCGCATCCAGCGTCACGCCGACCGCCTGGATCACCGAGGCGATCTTGAACGCCTCCTGGATCACCTCCCGATCCACCCCCGCCTTACGCAGCACCTGCTCATGCGAGTCGAGACACATCCCGCAGCCATTGATCGCCGACACCGCGAACGACCACAACTCGAAGTCGACCTTGTCGACACCCGGGTTGCCGATCACGTTCATACGGAGACCGGCCCGCAGATTGCCGTACTCGTGGTCCGACAGCAGATGCCGCGTGCGGTAGAAGACGTTGTTCATCGCCATCACAGCGGCCGCGGCCTTCGCCGCCGTATACGCCTCCGGCGACAGATTCGCCTTCGCCTCCGGCCCCAGCTCCCGCAGCACGATCGGCGACCGAGAGGCGATCGCCGTCGCCAGCACCGTGCCCCACAACTGCTGCGCCGGCAGCTCGGAGTTGCCGATGACCGAGCCCAGGTTGAGCTTCAGGTCCTTGGCGTAGTCCGGTATCGCGGACTTCAGGGAATCCAGCGACATCGGATCACTCACCCGCCAGCAGCTTGACAGGGTCCAGCGTCTCGTCGCCCTTGCTCCAGTTGCACGGGCACAGCTCGTCCGTCTGGAGCGCGTCGAGGACCCGGAGGACCTCCTTCGGGTTACGGCCCACCGAACCCGCGGTCACCATGGAGAACTGGATCTCGTTGTTCTGGTCGACGACGAAGACCGCGCGCTTGGCGAAGCCGTCCTCGTCCTCGATGCCGAGGTCGCGCATCAGCTCGTGCTTGGAGTCGGCCATCATCGGGAACGGCAGGTCCCGCAGGTCGTCGTGGTCCTTGCGCCAGGCGTGGTGGACGAACTCGGAGTCGCCGGAGAAACCGAGGACCTGGGCGTCGCGGTCGGCGAACTCCTCGTTCAGCTTGCCGAAGGCGGCGATCTCGGTCGGGCACACGAAGGTGAAGTCCTTGGGCCAGGCGAAGATCACCTTCCACTTGCCTTCATAGGTCTTGTGGTTGATCTTCTCGAACTCCGCGCCCTTCTCCAGCGAGACGCAGGCGGTCAGTTCGAACTCGGGGAACTTGTCACCGACAGTGAGCACACGCTCTCCTTGCAGCGAAGAAACACCCGATATGTGCCAGGTGTTTCCCATGGGTTGGACGATCCCGATGGTGGCACAGGGTGCATTGATTACGGAAATAGCTACACTCGGTCGAGTTGATCGGGAGCGGCTATTAGTGACCGTGAGTGAAGCATGACCCTGAACAGAAGTATGGCCCTGAACAAGAAGAAGCAGCCCAGCCTCGCCCAACTGCGCGCCTTCGCCGCCGTCGCCGAGCACCTCCACTTCCGTGACGCGGCCGCCGCGATCGGCATGAGCCAGCCCGCCCTCTCGGGCGCCGTCTCCGCGCTTGAGGAGACCCTCGGTGTCACCCTGCTGGAGCGCACCACCCGGAAGGTGCTGCTCTCACCCGCCGGCGAGCGGCTCGCCGTACGCGCCAAGGCCGTACTGGAGGAAGTGGGGGCGCTGTTGGAGGAGGCGGAGGCCGTCCGGGCGCCGTTCACGGGCGTACTGCGCCTCGGTGTCATCCCCACCGTAGCCCCCTACCTCCTGCCGACCGTCCTCCGGCTGGTCCACGACCGCTATCCGGATCTCGACCTCCAGGTCCACGAGGAGCAGACCGCCAATCTCATCGAGGGGCTCACCAGCGGACGCCTCGACCTGCTGCTGCTCGCCGTTCCCCTCGGCGTCCCGGGCGTCGTCGAACTCCCCCTCTTCGACGAGGATTTCGTGCTCGTCACGCCCCTCGACCACTGGCTCGGAGGCCGCGAGGGCATCCCGCGCGAGGCGCTGAAGGAGCTCAACCTGCTGCTCCTGGACGAGGGTCACTGCCTGCGCGACCAGGCCCTGGACATCTGCCGGGAGGCGGGACGCGAGGATGCCCCCGTCACCACGACCGCGGCCGGGCTCGCCACCCTCGTCCAGCTCGTCGCCGGCGGCCTCGGCGTCACCCTGCTCCCGCGCACCGCCCTCAAGGTCGAGACGACCCGCAGCGATCAACTCCTCACCGGCTACTTCGCCGACCCCGCCCCGACCCGCCGCATCGCCCTCGCCATGCGGACAGGGGCGGCGCGGAGCGCGGAGTACGAGGAACTGGCGGCCGCCCTGCGCACAGCCCTGCACCCGCTGCCGGTACGGGTGTTGGACGCCGACGCCTGAGAACGGTCGTAGCAGAGACAGCCGTAGGACACACGGCCGTACGAGACACGGCCGTACGAGACACGGCCGTACGAGACACAGCCGTACACAGGCCACCGGCCCCTCCCCGAAGAGAAGGGCCGGTGGCCTGCGACTCACTCCGTCCGCAACCCGTCCGGCCGCATCAGCCGCAGCAGCGGCGGCAGGCTGAGCAGTGTCACCACCAGGACGACCGCCGCGCCGACGCCGGTCATCGACAGCACGCTCGGCCAGTCCACGCGCACCGCGTTGTCCGTCATCCGCAGCAGCACCGCGCCCAGCGTCATCCCCACCACCGACGCCAGCAGCAGGCCCAGCGCGATCGGGATCGCCGTCTGCCAGAGCACCGACAGGCTCAGCGTGCTGCGCCGGGTGCCGAAGGCGACCAGGGACGACAGCAGCTTCTTACGCTCGCGCAGCTGCTCCAGCTGCGACACCAGCAGGCTCGCCCCGATCAGCGCCAGCACACACGCGGCGCCCGCGAACAGGCCGGTGCGGATGGCGGTGTAGCGGTCGGCCCGGTCGACCGAGTACCAGTCCATGGGCTCGTTCAGCGGGTCGATGCTCGCCGCCGTGTTGCGCACCAGGTCGCGCACGTCCGGCACGGACTCGTCGAGGTTGAGATACAGCTGCCCGCTCAGCGCCGGCGCGGCCGCCTCGGGCAGTGCGCTCGGGGTGAGCAGGAAGCCGCCCCGCTGCGAACCGGTCGGGCCCTCGCGGGTCTGCGCCTGCTTCAGGTCCGACGGCAGTACCCAGGGGGTCTCCGCGGTCCTCGGGCCGCCCTCGTAGGACGGGTCGAAGTACAGCGTGCGGCCGGCTCTCGCCAGCTTCGGGGTGTCGTCGTACTCGGCACCCCGTACGGCGAACACGTCGCCCTCCCGGCACGAGGGCAGGTCGGCGACCTCCCGCAGCGACGCGCAGTCCCCGACGGTGACCGAGGCGCCCAGCTGCGGATCCGTGCGCCGCTCGCCGAGATAGCCCTCCGAGTACGCATAGATCTTGCGCACGCCCTCGGTCCGCCGGAGCTTCTCGGCGGCCTCGTCGAGCGGCATCTCGCCCGGCGGCACCTGCACCTGCATCTGCGCCAGCGAGACGTCGTAGCCGGTGTCCTCCGTGTAGTTGCCCTCCACCCCGGCGAACAGCATCTGCAGCGCGATCGCCCCGGCCACCGCGACGGCGATGCCGTTGACCATGCGGGCCGCCGTACCGCTGCTCAACTGGAGCCTGCGTACGGCCAGTTGCCAGGCCACGCCGCCTCCGCCGAGTCGGCCGACGACCGTTTCGACGATCCACGGCAGCAGCGCGGTCACGCCGATGAGCAGCAGCATGACGCCGCCGATGACCAGGTACTGGTTGAAGTCGCCGTCGTCGCGGCCCTGCCCGATCATCGGGTAGAGCAGCGCGAGCCCGGCCAGCGGCAGCAGCAGCCGCCACCACAGCCGGCGCCGCGCGGGCTTCGCCGTACGCACCACGCCGAGCGGCTCGATCACGACACCGCGCAGCGCGAACAGCGTGACCAGAACGGCGGCCGCGGGCACCGCGAGGCCGACGAGAAGGGCCAGCGCGGGGGAGGGGTTGAGGTAGCTCGGGAAGACGCTGATCTCGAAGACCTCCACCGAGCCCGCCACTTGACGGCCGATCAGGAAGAAGACCGCACCGAGGACCAGCCCGAGCACCGCGCCCGCGAGCGCCTCACCGGCGGCGATCCGCCGGGTCATCCGGCTGTCGGAGCCCACCAGCCTGAGCGCCGCGAGCCGCCGGTCACGCCGCTCGCCGCCGAACCGTACGGCCGCGGCGATGAAGACGGCGACCGGCATCAACAGCACCACGAAGACCACGAGGATCAGCATGATCAGTACGGGATCGGCGTCCTCGGAGGTCGGGTTTCGGTCGCCGAACCCGTCGATCCGGGACACCCGGCCGCTGTCGACGTGCGCCGCGAGCCCGTCGCCGCCCCGGTAGAAGGCGAGCTCGGCCGAACCGACCAGCCCGCTCTCGTCGATCGTGCCGACCACGCGCTGCGGCAGCCGCTCCCGCAGCAGCTTGCCGTCACTCGACTCCAACAGCTTCTTCAGCGCGGGGGAGACGACCATCTCGCCCTCCGCCGGAAACTCCTCCAGCCCCGGAGGCAGCGGCGCCCGTGCCCCCTCGGGCTCCAGCTCCCGGCCCCGGACGTCCTTGTCGCGGAAGGTCGTTCCCACGTTCGCGACCAGCAGCGTGTCGTTCGCCTTCGGCAGGGGCTTCTCGCTGTAGGAGATGTCCATGCGCGCGGCCTCACGGTCGCCCCGTACCGCCAGCGCGTTCGGGATCGCGGTGGTCAGCAGCAACAGCGCCACCCCGAGCCCGACACCGACGGCCGTCAGCAGGGCCCGGACCCAACCCTCGCGCCCGCCGGCGAAGGCGAACCGTACCCCCATGGCCAGATCCGCGGCCCACTGCCGCACGCTCATACGATCCGCTCCATGTCCCGGGACTTCCCGTCCCGTACGACGATCTCGCGGTCGGAGTACGCGGCCACCCGCGCCTCGTGCGTGACCAGCACGACGGCGGCGTTGGTGGACCGGGCGGCGTCCGTGAGCAGCTCCATCACGCGCTCGCCGTTGAGCGAGTCGAGCGCGCCGGTCGGCTCGTCCGCGAACAGCACCCGCGGGCTGGTGACCAGCGCCCGCGCGACGGCGACCCGCTGCCCCTGACCGCCGGACACCTCGCCGGGCCGCTTCTTGCGCAGGTCGTCGACCTCCAGCCGCTCCATCCAGGACAGGGCGGTCCGCTCGGCCTCCTTCCGGGAGGTGCCGTTCAGCCGGAGCGGCAGGGCCACGTTCTCGACGCAGGTCAACTCGGGCACCAGCTGCCCGAACTGGAACACGAACCCGAACTCGCTGCGCCTGAGCGCACTGCGCTGGGCGTCGTTCATGGTGGCCATCTCCCGGCCCTGGTACGTGATCGAGCCCGAGTCGGGCGGCACGATCCCGGCGAGACAGTGCAGCAGCGTCGACTTGCCGGACCCGGACGGGCCCATCACCGCGACGACCTCACCGGGATGGATGGAGAACTCGGCGCCGTCGAGCGCGAGGGTCGGCCCGTAGGCCTTGCGCAGCTGCTCGGCCGCGAGCAGGGAACCGGCGGGAGGAGTCACTTGGTCACCGCCTCGGCCAGCTTGTCGAGCCGCGCGGCGGTGAGCTCCAGCCAGCGCAGATCGGCCTCGAGATGGAACAGCGCGTGGTCGCAGATGAGCTGGTCGGCCAGATCACCCTTCCGCTTGCGTTCGGTGAGCATCCGCATCATGCGCAGGTGCTCGGCGCGCTGCGTGTCGAGGATGTCGGACGCGTCGCGCCGGGTGAGCAGCGCGAGGACGACCTTGGTGTACAGCGTGGACTGCAGATACGGCTCGGGCTTCTCCGGCGTGGCGAGCCACCGCTGTACGTCGGTGATCCCGGCCTCGGTGATCGCGTACCGCTTGCGCTCCGGTCCGCCGCCGGGCTCGATCCCGTCGACCTCGACGAGCCCGTTCTTCAACAGCCGGGACATCGTCGAGTAGACCTGGCCGTAGTGCAGCGGCCGGTCGTGACCGAACTTCTCGTCGAAGGCCCGCTTCAGGTCGTAGCCGTGGCGCGGGCCGGACTCCAGGAGTCCTAGGAGGGTGTGACCGATGGACATGGGAGGACTGTACATGCGGTGTATACGCCGCATGTATACGTTGAGTGTTTAGATCGGGACGGAGGATACGGCGGTGCAGGTGGGGGCCCATTGTCACGGTTCTGCTACATGGCCCGAGCCTCCGGGCGGCGGGCTCCCGGGCGGCGAGCCTCCGGGCGGCGAGCTCCCCGGCGGCCGGCCCCGGCGAGGCAACGGACCCGTCTCCTTGGGCAGTCGGCCCGCCTCCGCCAACGCCTTCCGCAGCAGGAACTCGATCTGCGCGTTGGCCGAGCGCAGCTCGTCCCCGGCCCACCGCGCCAGCGCGTCGTACACCAGCGGGTCCAGCCGCAGCAGCACCTGCTTGCGCTGCTGCGGCCGCCGCTTGGGGGAGCCCCCCTGGGAAGGTGCCGTCACTGGTAGAGGGTCCCGGTGTTGAGGACCGGCTGCGGCGACCGGTCACCGCACAGCACCACCATCAGGTTCGACACCATCGCCGCTTTCCGCTCCTCGTCCAGTTCCACGATGTCCCGCTCGGAGATCCGCGCCAGCGCCGCCTCGACCATCCCCACCGCTCCGTCGACGATCTGCCGCCGCGCGGCGACGACCGCGCCGGCCTGCTGCCGCTGGAGCATCGCCGAGGCGATCTCGGGGGCGTACGCGAGGTGCGTGAAGCGCGACTCGATGATGTGCACGCCGGCCGCCTCCACGCGCGCGTGCAGCTCGACGGCCAGCTTCTCGGTGATCTCCTCGGCGTTGCCGCGCAGCGAGAGGCCGTCCTCGTCATGAGCGTCGTACGGGTACTCGATGGCGATGTGCCGCACCGCCGCCTCGGTCTGAGTGGAGACGAACTCCAGGAAGTCGTCCACCTCGAAGGTGGCCTGGGCGGTGTCCTCGACCTTCCACACCACGACCGCGGCGAGCTCGATCGGGTTGCCGTAGGCGTCGTTGACCTTCAGGACCGCGGTCTCGTGGTTGCGGACGCGGGTGGAGACCTTCGTCCGGGAGGTGAACGGGTTCACCCAGCGCAGCCCGTCCTCGCGGATCGTCCCTCGGTAGCGCCCGAAGAGCTGGACGACCCGGGCCTCGCCCGGCGCCACCATGTTCAGCCCGCACATGGCGAGGGACGCGGCGAGGGCGACCAGGATGCCGCCGATGATCAGGCCGGCCTTGGCGCCGGTCCCGTCGACCGCCGTCGCGGTCACGACCATGCCTATGCCGAGCAGCAGTCCGGCCAGGCCCAACAGCAGCGCGAGCCCGCCGCCGATGCTGTGCGCGGCGAACTCCCGCACGCGCGGGGCGGGCATCTCGGGTACGTCGGCGGTGGGTTCGGAGTCTTGCGTGGGTGTGTCGTGCGTGGGCGTGTCGTGCGTGGACATGGAGTCCCCCGTTTCTGTTACGGCGAAGCCCTGGCCGGCTCCGCTCATAGCTTCAGTCTATCTAAGTGATATCACTTTACCCCGTCCCGGCAACCCTGACCCCTCCTCGATGGTCGGTTCCATGGAGGCGGGTGCTGATTGTCACGTCCGTAAAAGACCGGATCGAACGCCCTTTGTCACATCAAGCGGTGTTAGTTTTCTCAGCTGATGTGAGCCAGGAACCCTGTGTGACTGCCGAGAACGAAGCGGAGCGAACGGACCCATGGGACGAGCGGAAGAGAGACGAGCGCGCCAGCGCGGCGGTCACCGCGCGGCGCCCAAGAGCCGCCGCCGCTCGTCTCGCGCGGCCGGCAAGACCGGGAAGACCGGGAAGAGCGGCATACGCAGGCTCTTCACCTGGAAGAAGATCCTCGGCACGTTCTTCGGCCTGTGCCTGCTCGGCATCGGCGCGTTCATCGCGCTGTACCTGATGGTGGAGGTACCCAACGGCAACGCGGCGGCGCAGGCCGCGCAGCGCCAGAGCAACGTCTACAAGTACAGCGACGGCACGACCCTGGCCCGCGACGGTGAGGTCAACCGCGAGATCGTGGACCTGTCCAAGGTCCCGAAGGACGTCCGCTATACCTTCGTTGCGGCGGAGAACAAAACCTTCTACACGGACGCCGGCGTCGACCTGAAGGGCACGGCCCGCGGTCTGCTCAACACGCTGTCCGGCAAGGGCAAACAGGGTGGTTCGACCATCACCCAGCAGTACGTCAAGAACTACTACCTCGACCAGGACCAGACCGTCACGCGCAAGCTGAAGGAACTGGTCATCGCGTTGAAGGTGGACCGCGAGAAGTCCAAGGACGACATCCTCGCCGGCTACATCAACACCAGCTACTACGGCCGTGGCGCCTACGGCATCCAGGCCGCCGCCCAGGCCTACTACCGCGTCGACGCCGAGAAGCTCACGGTCCAGCAGGGCGCGTACCTCGCCGCGCTGTTGCAGGCGCCGAGCCAGTACGACTGGGCGGCGGCGAGCGAGACCGGCAAGAAACTGGTGAAGCAGCGCTGGAACTACGTCCTGAACAACATGGTCGAGGAGGGCTGGCTGGACAAGGCCAAACGCGACGCCATGAAGTTCCCGGTGCCGAAGGATCCGCAGGGCGCGCCCGGTCTGGACGGCCAGAAGGGCTACCTGGTCGACCTCGCCAACCGGCAGCTCGAACAGCAGTTGATGGAGCAGCAGGGCATCTCGCAGTCCGAGGCGGAGGCCCAGGTCGAGGACCAGGGCTGGACCATCACCCTCAACATCGACAAGAAGCGGCAGGCCCAGCTGGAGAAGTCGGTCAAGGCGGAACTGACCAGCAAGCTGGACCCCAAGAAGCGGTCGGTCGACAAGAACATCCAGGCCGGCGCCGTATCCGTCGACCCCGAGACGGGGAAGATCGTCGCCCTGTACGGCGGCGTCGACTACTACAAGCACTACATCAGCAACGCGACTCGCACCGACTACCAGCCCGCGTCCACCTTCAAGCCGGTGATTCTCGCCGCCGCCCTGGAGGAGAAGGCGAAGACGCAGGACGACAAGCCGATCACCGCGAACACGATCTACGACGGCACCAGCAAGCGCCCCGTCAAGGGCAGCGCCATCGGCTTCGCCCCGGAGAACGAGGACGACAAGGACTATGGCGACGTCACCGTCCAGACGGCGATGAACAAGTCCATCAACTCCGTCTTCGCACAGATGGGCGTCGACGTAGGCATGGACCATGTGCTGTCCATGGCCGACAAGCTCGGCATGGACACAGCCGACCTGAAGGCGGTGCCCGCGCAGACCCTCGGCACCATGGGCGCGAGCCCGCTGCAGATGGCCGGGGTCTACGCCACCCTCGACAACCACGGCAGGAAAGTCACGCCGACCATCCTCAAGTCGGCCGAGCACAACACCCGCACGGTCGACATGCCCGACCCGGTCGGCGACCAGGTCCTCACCCCCGAGGCGGCCGACACGGTCACCTCGGTGCTGACCGGAGTGGTCGACGACGGTACGGCACGCAAGGCCGTGCGGGACAACTCGAAGCGCGACGGCCGCCCGGTCGCGGGCAAGACGGGCACCTCCGACGACAACAAGTCCGCCTGGTTCACCGGCTACACGCCCGACCTGGTCACCTCGGTCGGCCTGTTCGGCGAGGACGCGAAGACCCGCACGCAGACCAAGATGTACGGCGCGGCCGGCCTCGACCGCGTCAACGGCGGTGGTTTCCCGGCGCAGATCTGGGCGGCGTACACCTTCGGCGTCTCGGCCGAGGACACCAAGTTCGACCTGGACACCGACCAGGGCGCGGCGGTCAAGCCGACCGAGAAGCCAACCCCGACCCGGGCCCCGACCCGCCCGCCGACACAGGAGCCGACGACGGAGCCCCCGACGACGGCACCGACCACCTCGAAGCCCCCGACGTCCAAGCCGCCGACGCAGACCCCGACGACGAAGCCGCCGACGACCCCGCCGCCGAGCCCGTCGACGACCCCGCCGGTGGAGGAGATCCCGGAGGACAATCCGACGGACCCGGTCGACGGTCAGTAGCGACAAGAAAGGGCGCCCGGCCAACGCCGGGCGCCCACAATCTCCCCCTGTACTCCCGGCCTGCGCCGAGAAGCCAACGGGCGCTGAGCCGTGGTGAGTTTCTCCTGACTTACCGCGCCGGCCCGCGTTCGCCACATTCGCGCACTGCCCCACAGATCGCATACCAGTAGACGTGATTCACATCAGTTTTCGAAACCGAGCCAGTATCGAAAGATACAGTCGGGGATTCGGGTGTCCGACTGAATGGCCGGCTGATGCTGATAGCGCCTGTGGGAAACAGGAAGAAGGGATGGAAAGGAGGGCGTCGCCATGATCCACATGTGGGACATCGACGGGAAGCCCGGCGAAGACGACGACTCGGCTGCGATGAGGTCTCCGCGTCTGAACTACAACGACCTTGAGATCTACGACATCCTGCGCCGCTACCAGGGCCCTGACGAGCCCGCGTTCACCGAGGCGAAGAAGAGGATGGGGCTGTACTACGTAATGGAGAAGTACAACTCGATTTCCCGGCACATGTAAAGGAAGCAAGGCGCATGGGAGACGCACCGTACGCGGGCCACGACTCCGTCGCCACCCTCCTGCTGTTGCTGGTCGGTATCATCGCCACCCCATGGCTCGCCGTGTACGGGGTCAGGCTGTTGATTCGCGCCAGGGCTGCCAGGACAACGGCGGCGACCTGCAAGTCCGCCGCGGCCCTGGCGTGGGCCGCAATGGTCGGCATGTACACCTGGGGGCTACTTCACCTGCTCTTCTTCGACGATCAGGCCCAGGCTCAGGCATGCAACGCAGCGATCGGCATGAGGCAGCAACTCACTGGTTACGCTCCCTCGTTCATCCCGCTGCGTTTCGGATGCCGCACCAGTGACGGACACACGGTCGAAGCAGTCATCCCCTCGTACGTCAACCCAGCAGTAGCCGTGTTGGGGATATGCGCTGTAGCTCTCACCGGATTCGTGATCGCCCGACGCAAGGAGGAAATCAAGTGACGGCAAACATGCTGCGGCGCACCGTTCTACGTCGTGCCAGCGGAATCCAGTCGAAGAACGGCTGGGAGATGGAGAAGGTCGTCGACGACCGCGGCACTCGGGTCGCGGAGAAGATTCGCGGCTGGACCTACACCCCCGGCAAGGGCGCCGGCGTCCTGGTGGATCCCCTCCAGCCCAAACGCCGCACGGCTGCCAAGCGGCTCGCCGGTCAGCAGACCTGACTTGATCCTCGTCCGGCGTCGAATGGTGCATCGAACCTGATCACTCTGGTTCGGTAACCGGTCGCGGCGCAACGGCAAGGCCTCCTGGTAGCTCGGGTACCGATCCCACCCGAGCACTACCAGGAGGCCTTGTTGCCGCCGTAGATCACATTCGGAAAGCGGATGGCTTCTCAAGTCCGATTCAGCTCGAACCAAACCACCTTCCCGGTACTCAACCGAGTCGCCCCCCACCGCCTGGCCAGCCGATTCACCAAGTACAACCCACGCCCGCCCTCATCCGTGACCCGCGCCTGCCGCAACCGCGGCAACTGCGGCACGTCGTCGCCGACTTCGCACCGCAGCACATCGGTCCGCAGCAACCGCAACGTGATCGGCCGCGACGCATACCGCACCGCGTTCGTCACAACCTCGCTGACCAGCAGCTCCACAGAGTCGGTGAGGTCCTCCATGCCCCAACGGGACAACGCCTGCCGCGCCAGCCGCCGCGCCCGGCCGGGCGCCGCGTCCTCCGGCTCCAGGAACCAGTACGCCACGTCGCTCGGCGCGATCCCGTCGAAGCGGGCGGCGAGCAGCGCGATGTCGTCGTCCCGGTCGCCCGGGCCGAGCATGTCGAGGACCTCGTCGCAGAGAGCTTCCAGCGGCGGCGGATGATCGGGCCCGGTCAGCTGTGCGGTCGCTTCCAGCTTCTCCCGCAGCTGCTCTATCCCGGTCCACACGTCCCGCAGCCGCGACTCGACCAGCCCGTCCGTATAGAGGAGCAGGGTCGCTCCGGCGGGCGCGTCGAGTTCTACGGCTTCGAAGTCGACGCCGCCGACACCGATCGGCGCGCCCGGCGGCACCCGCAGCACCTCGGCCTGGCCGCCCAGGTGCAGCAGGACCGGCGGGGGATGGCCGGCGTTGGCGATGGTGATGCGGTGCGAGACCGGGTCGTAGACGGCGTACAGGCAGGTCGCCATGCGGTCGGTGCCGAGGCGTTGGGCCTGTTCGTCGAGGTGGTGGAGCACTTCCTGCGGGGGCAGGTCGAGGCCGGCGAGGGTCTGCGCGGTCGTCCGGAGCTGCCCCATGATCGCGGCGGACGTCATGGAGTGCCCCATGACGTCACCCACCACCAGCGCGACGCGGCTGCCGGGCAGCGGGATGGCGTCGTACCAGTCGCCGCCGACCCGTGCGGTCTCGGCGGCGGGCAGGTAGCGGGACGCCAGCCGGACGCCCGTGGGCCGCGGCAGGGTCTCGGGCAGCATGGTGCGCTGGAGCTCGTCGGCGATGTACGCCTCGCGGCCGTACAGCACCGCCTTGTCGATGCCGAGCGCGCTGTGCGTGGCGAGCTGGGCGGCGACGAGCAGGTCGTCGGGGTCGAAGGCCAGGCGGTCCGGGCGACGCAGGAACAGCGCGGCGCCGATCACCCGGCGCCGGCCACGCAGCGGGGCCAGGATGGCGCGCTGCCCGCTCGGTACGACGAATTCGCCGCCCTCTCCCAGGAGTTCGGGCAGCGCGGCGCGCGCGGCCGGCGTGTCCGTGAAGACGGGACGCACCCCGCGCAGCACTTCGGCGAGCGCGCTGCCGGGCCGTACCTCGCACAGCTCGGTGCCGAGCGTGTCGAGTTCCGAGATCTCGGTCGGCTCCGGCTGGAACGCGGACGTGAACCCGCCCTCGGTGTCCTCGGCCCCTTCTCCGATCGGCCGCAGCCGGTCGGTGCGCCGCAGCCGTAGCACCAAGGGCCCGACGGGCCGCTCGTCGCCGACCGGCAGCGGGTCGCGCAGATAGACGAGGATCGCGTCCGAGAAGGTCGGCACGGTGGCCCGGCACAGCCCCATCACGATCTCGTCGAGGTCGATACCGCGGGCGATCCGCCGGGTCGCGGCGCCCACGAACCGCAGCCGGTCGCCGTCCCGCCGCATCGGCGTGGGCCGGCCGGGCGGCAGCCCCTGTCCGCTACGGCGCTCCGGGCCACCGGCGCCGTCCGGGGACGTCCGGTCCTGCTCGGTGCCCGGCTGGGCCGGGATGGTCTCGGGGACGGGCCGCGGACGGTGGGTGTCGGGCTCGGCGGCAGCGGCGGGCTGGGAGTGCTCGGGGTCGGTACCGACGGGTCTGGTGTCCTTACCGCTCGATGTCGTCGTGCTGGGTGTCGCTGTGCTGGGTGTCGCTGTGCCGGGTGTCGTCGTACCGGGCCCGGAAGGCGGTGTCTCGCCGGCGCGTGCCTGTGGCGGTAAGGCGCCGGCGCACGCGCCCGGCGCAGGCGCACCGGCCTCGGAGTACTGGGCGGGCGGCGTCGAGGTACGCACGAGCGCCCCGCGGGGCTCCGCGGGGTCGGCGCCCGTCTGGGGGCGCTCGAAGGAGGTCGGCTGCTCCGTCACGCGTGTCGAATCCATCCGTCGTCCGGGGCTGCGCGCCGCGCGCGCAGTTGGTCCCGCCGAAGACCCGATACCCGGAATACGTGTCCCAGGAACGAATTTCCCGCGTGGTCAGAGGCTGTTCCTGTGCCACCCACGGACCGTTCACGGTCCGTCCCGGTGTTGCCCTCGTACCCCTCGCTCACGTCCTGCCGCCCCTCGGTGACGATCGGTCAAGCCCAGCGTGCTTTCCGGTAGTTGCCACTGCGCATCCTTGCGGAGGACGATCCTACGTTTCCTGCCCCGGGGCGCAGCAAGGGTCTCATGTGGACATGTGCGCGGGCGTACGATCCCAGTCTTCCGGCAGGGGCGGTACCCCCCAGGACGGATCCGGGCGCCAGTGCTGCCAGCCGTCCGAGAACGGCGGCCCCCAGGCGCGGATCACCTCCACCGCGGATCGCCCTGCCTCCCGTACTTTCCCGGCCAGTTGAGCGTCCATCAGGCCGTCCCGCTGGGCCTGTGTGAACTCGTCCTCGTCCCGCCACTGCCAACCGCGGTCCGGGCCCACGGTGATGTCGAGGAAGTGATCCTCGGAGTCGACGCCCCCGCCCCAACGGGCCAGCGGCTCCTCCAGATTCACGTACCAGTTCTTGAACTGCCAGCCCGGCTCCCAGAACAGCCACACCGACCAAGCCTCACCGGGCCGCGCCAGCTTCAGCACACCCGTCCCGAACCACCGGTCGCGCTGCACGGTCCGCGGCTTGGTGTAGCGGGTCTCCAGCGGCTCGACGTGCACGGGAGTGCCGTCGGCGAGCACCGGCTTCACGCACTCGGTGCCGGGAGCCAGCCACACGGCGAGCACCTCGCTGTCGTCCCGGACGACGGTGACGGGACGCGCGATGTGGAAGCGCGCGCCGCCGTTCTCCCGGTAACGCCACAGGATCTGACTCCCGGGCGCCCAGAAGACCGCCGACCCGCCTGCTTCCACTTCGGCTCTCACCGCTCCACCGTCCGCCATGCACAGATATTAGGTGCCATAGGCATACGACGCTGCGGCGCGCGTCACGGTTCACGCCGGGGACGTCATGGCTCCCGAGACCGTTACGGATGCGTCATCCGCAGGACATCCAGCGCCTCGTCGAGCTGCTCGACGGTGAGGTCGCCGCGCTCGACGTACCCGCCTTCGACGACGACCTGACGGATCGTCTTCCGCTCGGCCAGCGCCTTCTTGGCGACCTTGGCGGCCTCCTCGTACCCGATGTACTTGTTGAGCGGCGTCACGACGGACGGCGACGACTCGGCGTACTCGCGGGCCCGCTCCCGGTGGGCGACGATCCCGTCGACGGTCCGGTCGGCGAGCAGCCGGGAGACGTTGGCGAGCAGCCGGACGGACTCGAGCACGTTCTTGGCGATGACCGGCAGCATGACGTTGAGCTCGAAGTTGCCGGCGGCGCCGGCCGTGGCGACGGTGGCGTCGTTGCCGATGACCTGCGCGGACACCATGAGGACGGCTTCCGGGATGACCGGGTTGACCTTGCCCGGCATGATCGAGGATCCGGGCTGCAGGTCGGGAAGGCTGATCTCGGCGAGCCCGGTCCGGGGGCCGGAGGCCATCCACCGCAGATCGTTGGCGATCTTCGTCAGTCCGACGGCGACCGTGCGCAGCTGTCCGCTGGTCTCGACGATCCCGTCCCTGGCGCCCTGCGCCTCGAAGTGGTCGCGCGCCTCGGTCAGCGGCAGCCCGGTGACCCGGGCGACCTCCTCGATGACGGCGGCGGAGAAGCCGGGTGGGGTGTTGATGCCGGTGCCGACGGCCGTACCGCCCAGGGGCAGTTCGGCGAGGCGGGGGAGGGAGGCGCCCAGCCGCTCGATGCCGTAGCGGACCTGGGCCGCGTACCCGCCGAATTCCTGCCCCAGGGTCACCGGGGTGGCGTCCATGAGATGGGTCCGCCCCGACTTCACGACGTCCGCGAACTCCTCGGCCTTGCGCTCCAGGGCCCCGGCGAGATGGTCCAGGGCCGGGATGAGGTCGCGGGTGACGGCGGCGGTGGCGGCGATGTGGATGGAGGACGGGAAGACGTCGTTGGACGACTGCGAGGCGTTGACGTGGTCGTTGGGGTGCACGCCCTTGCCGAGTCGCTCACTGGCCAGCGTGGCGATGACCTCGTTGGTGTTCATGTTGGACGAGGTGCCGGAGCCGGTCTGGAAGACGTCGACGGGGAAGTGCTCGTCCCACCGCCCCTGGGCGACCTCGTCCGCCGCCTCCTGGATCGCGTCGGCGATGTCCTTGTCGAGCACGCCGAGTTGCGCGTTGACCTTCGCCGCCGCGCCCTTGATCCGGGCGAGGGCCTCGATGTGGGCGCGCTCGATGCGCTGCCCGGAGATCGGGAAGTTCTCCACGGCCCGCTGCGTCTGCGCCCGCCACTTGGCGTCGACGGGGACCCGGACCTCGCCCATGGAGTCGTGCTCGATGCGGTAGTCGCTCATGCCAGGTACAGCGATCGGGGCGCCGGGGATGTTCCGGGCGCTCGGCCACTCGGGTGACGTTGCCGTGTGACCCAGGTCTCATGGCGGCCGTGCAGCAGACGAAGGTGTGTTCGCGTCGAGGAGGGGTGACAGGAAGGGAGGAGCGTGTGGAGACGGACTTCCACGGTTTCGTCGCCGCCAGGTCGGCCGCGCTGTTCCGGGGTGCGCTCGTTCTGACGGGGAACCGCGACGCCGCCGAGGACCTGGTCCAGGAGACCCTGGAGCGGGCCTGCCGCAAGTGGCGCACGATCTCCGACAAGGACGCCCCGGACGCCTACGTGCGGCGGATCATGGTCAACCTGGCCAACGACCGCTGGCGCCGCTTCCGCCGTACGGTTCCGCAGGCGGACGGCCCCGACCGGGCCGCCCCGGGCGACGAGTACGGACAGGTCGACAGCAGGGACCAGTTGGTGCGCGCACTGCAGCAATTGCCCATGCGGATGCGGACAGTGGTGGTGCTGCGGTACTTCCACGACCTCTCGGACATCGAGATCGCGGCCGATCTGGACATCTCGCCGAGTACGGTCCGCTCGCAGCTCGCCCGGGGGATCGAGAAACTCAGAAGCCAGTTCCCCGCACTCTCCGACCCTTCATCACGGCAGCACACGGAAGGAATCCGATGACCTCGAACGACGACGCGCGGCCTTCCGGCTGCACACCTTTCGAAGAGGAACTGATGAACGCCATGAACCGTTACGCGGACTCCGCCGAGGCACCCGAGTTCGACGCGCCCCGGATCGTACGGCGCACCCGTCGTCGTCGGACCGTCGGCATCGCCGCCGTGGCCGCCGCCGTCATCGTGGCGGGCGGGGGAACTGCTCTGGCGACCTCGGTCGCGGGCGGCGACTCGAAGCCGGCGGCGAGCAGCACGGCTGCCAAGAGCGACGCCACCACCATGCTGTTCCGTTTCTCCGACGGCGGCACCGTCCCGATCGACTTCTCGGGCTTTGACCTGGTGCTGGCCAAGCAGCAGCTCCTGAAGACGCAGACGAAGCTCGGCACCGTCAGCAAGAAGGCCGTCAAGGGCTGCAAGCCGGGCTCGGTGCTCGAGGTGACCCCGCACGCCCCGAAGACCGTCAAGAAGGGCGACACGGTCAACTTCACCATCTGCGCCGGCTGACCCGACGCTGAGACGACGCCCGCCCCTGCTCCCATCAGGGGCGGGCGCCCGTCACAGCATCACACCAGCCCCGGCCCCCGCACCGGAATCGTCGTGAACGTCGGTGCGGGCGCCGGGTCCTGGAAGAAGTCGTTGCCCTTGTCGTCGACCACGATGAACGCCGGGAAGTCCTCGACCTCGATCTTCCAGACGGCCTCCATGCCGAGCTCCTCGTACTCGACGACCTCGACCTTCTTGATGCAGTCCTGGGCGAGGCGCGCGGCCGGGCCGCCGATGGAGCCGAGGTAGAAGCCGCCGTGCGACGCGCACGCGTCCGTGACCTGCTTGCTGCGGTTGCCCTTGGCCAGCATCACCTTGGAACCGCCCGCCGCCTGGAACTGCTCGACGTAGGAGTCCATGCGGCCGGCGGTGGTCGGACCGAAGGAGCCGGACGCGTAACCCTCCGGCGTCTTCGCCGGGCCCGCGTAGTACACCGGGTGATCCTTCAGGTACTGCGGCATCTCCTCGCCCGCGTCCAGCCGCTCCTTGATCTTGGCGTGCGCGATGTCACGCGCCACGACCAGCGGGCCGGTGAGGGACAGCCGGGTCTTGACCGGGTACTTGGTGAGCTCGGCGAGGATGTCGTCCATCGGCTGGTTGAGATCGATCTTGACGACGTCACTGTCAGCCTCGAGGTGCTCGTCCGTGGTCTCCGGCAGGAAGCGCGCCGGGTCCGTCTCCAGCTGCTCCAGGAAGACACCCTCGGCGGTGATCTTCGCGACGGCCTGGCGGTCGGCCGAGCAGGAGACGGCGATCGCGACGGGGCAGGACGCACCGTGGCGGGGGAGGCGGACCACGCGCACGTCATGGCAGAAGTACTTGCCGCCGAACTGCGCGCCGATGCCGATCTTCTGCGTCAGCTCGAAGACCTTCTCCTCCAGGTCCTTGTCCCGGAAGCCTTGGCCGAGCGGCGAACCCTCGGCGGGAATCTCGTCCAGGTAGTGCGCGGAGGCGTACTTCGCGGTCTTCAGCGCGTACTCGGCGGACGTACCGCCGACGACGATCGCCAGGTGGTACGGCGGACAGGCGGCCGTACCCAGCGAACGGATCTTCTCCTCCAGGAACTTCATCATGGAGGCCTCGTTCAGGACCGCCTTCGTCTCCTGGTAGAGGAAGGACTTGTTGGCGGAGCCGCCGCCCTTCGCCATGAACAGGAACTTGTAGGCGCCGCCGTCGGTGGCGTACAGCTCGATCTGGGCGGGGAGGTTGGAGCCGGTGTTCTTCTCCTCCCACATGGTGAGCGGAGCCATCTGGGAGTAGCGGAGGTTCAGGTTCTTGTACGCGTCATAGACGCCGCGGCTCAGCGCTTCTTCGTCGCCGCCCTCGGTCAGCACGTTCTGCCCGCGCTTGCCCATGACGATGGCCGTGCCGGTGTCCTGGCACATGGGGAGTACGCCCGCCGCCGCGATGTTCGCGTTCTTCAGCAGGTCCAGCGCCACGAACTTGTCGTTGCCCGACGCCTCGGGGTCGTCGATGATGCGGCGCAGCTGCGCCAGGTGGGCCGGGCGCAGATAGTGCTGGATGTCGTGGATGGCCTCCTCGGCCAGCTTGCGCAGCGCCTCCGGCTCGACCTTGAGGAACGTCCGCCCGTCGGCCTCGAAGGTGGAGACACCCTCGGCGGTCACCAGCCGGTAGGGGGTGGTGTCCTCTCCCATGGGGAGCAGATCGGTGTACGCGAACTCAGGCATCTCGCCCATTCCTCACTCGACAGACGGCGGCCCGCCGACACTGGCGGGCGCCCACCAGCGTAGAACCTGCCGCCGACAAGCAGCTTGTGAGGTAATCCTCAGTTGGTTGTCCACAGGTCTAGTCGCGATCTATCGCGTTTCGGTACGCTGCTGCCGTGGACCTTCAGAAGCGCGCCGAAGCGCAGGATCAGCCGCAGACCGCACCGCCCGCCGCCGAGCTGCGCGCCTCGGACGCCGAGCGCGACCGTATCGCCGACATCCTGCGCGAGGCCCTCGCCGAGGGGCGCCTCACCGCCGACGAGCACGCGGAGCGCGTGGAGAGGGTGCTGAGCGCCAAGACGGTCGGTGAGCTGGAGAACTTCATACGGGACCTGCCGGCCGCGCACGAGCGCCGCGCCGCCTTCGTCCACACCCCCGCCCCCCACCGCCCCACGGACGCGATACCCACCGACCCGGACGACAACGTGGTCGCGGTGTTCAGCAGCGCCGTCCGCAAGGGCCGCTGGCGCGCGGGCCGCCGTATCCACGCGTACGCGGTCTTCGGCAGCGTCGAGATCGACCTCAGCGAGGCGATCTTCGAGTACCGGCAGGTCGTGATCAAGGCGATCTCGGTCTTCGGCAACGTCGAGGTCCGCGTCCCGGAGAACGTCTCGCTGCGCGGCACCGGCGGCGGTGTCCTCGGCAACTTCGAGGTGGACACGCTCGATTCGGCCGACCCCGACGCCCCCGTCGTCTATGTGGACGGCTGGGCCGTGCTGGGCAACATCGAGGGCCGGCCCAAGCGCGGCAAGCTGGTCGCGGACATCCTCGATCGCGTGCACCGCAAGGTCGACAAGAGTTTGCGCAAGCATCTGGATCGTTGACGGTTGTGAATTCCGCCGCGGGGGAAGCAAAGAGGTCGACCCTCAGATCGCGTACGAGGGCAGGCGGAAGCAGCCGGGGCCAGCGGTTCGGAACTCAGTGCATAGGCGCGCGCACAGCGGGTAGGCCTTGCTGCATCGTCTCTCGCTCGCGAAGCCGTCGTCAGGAGTAGACCGTGCTGCAACCGCCGCATTCGTCCCTGCAGGTAGCTGCCGTTCCGGCCCAGCGGGTGCCAGTGCGGGACAGGGACCAAGACGCCCCCTGGCACACCGAGGCGGTGTGCCGGCGCGACGAGGCCGGCCTGTTCTTCGCACCCTCCAAGGAACCCACCGCCGCCCGGCTCTCCCGCGAGGAGGCCGCGAAGCGAGTCTGCGCCCGCTGTCCCGTGATGGTCGAGTGCCGAGAGCACGCGCTGCTGCAACCCGAGCCGTACGGCGTCTGGGGCGGCCTCACCGCCGCCGAACGCCGCGTAGTCCTGGCGAGGCGCCGCCGCCGCGACATGGAACTGAAGAAGGCGGCGAGGGCAGCGGGCCGCATAGCGGCAGCGGGCTAGGCCCTGTCACACCGACAAGCGAGGGGCGCCCCCACCGCACCGGGGGCGCCCCTACGTCGTAGGCGTCTATTTCGGCGACTATTTCGCCCGGTCGAAGTCGATCGCGCTGTACGCCCGCAGCTTGCTCAACCGATGCTCGGAGTTGATCCTCCGCACCGTCCCCGACTTCGACCGCATGACAATCGAGTCGGTGGTCGCGGTCTCCGACCGATACCGCACGCCCCGCAGCAACTCGCCGTCGGTGATACCGGTCGCCACGAAGAAGACATTCTCGCCGGACACCAGGTCGTCGGTCGTCAGCACCCGGTCCAGGTCATGCCCCGCGTCGATCGCCCGCTGCCGCTCCTCGTCGTCCTTCGGCCACAGCTTGCCCTGGATCGTGCCGCCGAGGCACTTCACGGCACAGGCCGAGATGATCCCCTCCGGCGTCCCACCGATGCCGAGCAGCAGGTCCACGCCCGTGCTCTCGCGCAGCGCCAGGATCGACCCGGCGACATCGCCGTCGGAGATCAGCTTGATGCGCGCGCCGGTCTCCCGGATCTCGTTGATGATGCCCTCGTGCCGGGGCCGGTCCAGGATGACGACGGTGACGTCCTCGGGCGTGGACCGCTTGGCCTTGGCGACTCTGCGGATGTTGACGGAGACGGGTGCGTCGATGTCGACGAAGTCGGCGGCCTCGGGGCCGGTGACCAGCTTGTCCATGTAGAAGACGGCGGACGGGTCGAACATCGAGCCCCGGTCGGCGGCCGCGAGGACGGCGATCGCGTTCGTCATGCCCTTCGCGGTCAGCGTGGTGCCGTCGATCGGGTCGACGGCGATGTCGCACTCCGGCCCGGTCCCGTCGCCGACGCGCTCCCCGTTGAAGAGCATCGGCGCCTCGTCCTTCTCGCCCTCGCCGATGACGACGACGCCGTTCATCGACACGGTGTGGACGAGGGTCCGCATGGCGCGCACCGCGGCACCGTCGGCGCCGTTCTTGTCGCCACGCCCGACCCAGCGGCCCGCGGCCATCGCCGCGGCTTCGGTGACCCGGACGAGTTCCAGGGCGAGGTTGCGGTCGGGAGCCTCGGAAGGGACTTCGAGTTCGGACGGCAGATGATGATGCTCGGTCATCGGAGCGCACCTTTCTGATACGACGACGGCCGGATGAGGGTATGGACCAGACTCTATCGTCAGGCAGACAAAATGAGCAGGGGGCCCCACGGATGAGCGGACCGGGGCACCTGCGACGATAGGGACGTGGCAGGTTCGAACGGTAAGCAGAAGACGGCCCGGGACATGATCCTCTCCATGGGCGTGATCACCCTCGTGGCGGGGGTCATCTACCTCTTCATCCCGCACGACGACTCCGCTCCGGAGATCAAGAAGGTCGACTACCGCGTCGAACTGCTCACGGCGCGCCGAGCGGCGTCCTACCCGGTGGCCGCACCCGAGGGCCTGCCCACCGAGTGGAAGGCGACCTCCGTCCGCTTCCAGGGTGACGACTCCGACGCCTGGCACCTGGGCTTCCAGGCCCCCGGTGGTGAGTACGTCCAGATAGAGCAGTCGACTCAGAAGCCGTCGAAGTTCATCGACGAGGCGAGCCAGGGCGCCGAGGCGACCAGAACCACCCAGAAGATCGACGGCCGGACGTGGACGCGGTACACGGGTGGCCGGTACGACGCGCTGGTGCACGAGGGTGACGGCGCGACGACGGTGGTGGCGGGCACGGGCTCGTTCGAGCAGCTGACGGAGATGGCCAAGGCGCTCAAGATGGCCTGAGCGCGACGCACGCGAGAGGCCCCCGGCGATGCTGCCGAGGGCCTCCCGCATGAAGTGATCAGACCGCCGAACTGATCAGACCGTCGAACTGATCAGACCGTCGAACTGATCAGACCGCCGAAGTGCTCAGACCGTGGTGACGACCTGCTCGTACTCCAGGCGCGGGGAGCGCGGGAACCAGGCGTCCTCGCCCGGCTTGCCGATGTTGATGACCATCAGCGGGGTGTGGTCGTCGTCCAGGAACTCCTTGCGGACACCCTCGAAGTCGAGACCGGTCATCGGGCCGGCGGCGAGGCCCGCGGCGCGGACGCCGATGATGAAGTACGCGGCCTGGAGGGCGGCGTTCAGCCCGGCGGCGTTCTCGCGGGCCGGGCGCTCGGCGAAGAACATGTCCTTGGCCTGCGGGAAGTGCGGGAAGAGGGCCGGCAGCTCCTCGTGGAACTCGTTGTCCGCGGAGAGGATCGCGACCAGCGGGGCAGTGGCGGTCTTGGGCTGGTTGCCCTCGGCCATGTGCTTCACCAGGCGCTCACGGGCCTCGGGGGAGCGGACCAGGGTGATGCGCAGCGGGGTCTGGTTGAAGGCGGTCGGGCCGTACTTGACCAGGTCGTAGATCGCCTGGATCTGCTCGTCGGTCACCGGCTCGTCGGTGAAGGTGTTCGCGGTACGGGCCTCGCGGAACAGCAGGTCCTGGGCGGTGGGGTCAAGGACGAGAGACATGGATGAACCTTCTCGGGATGTGTGTCGTACCCGGAAACGGACCGGGGACCGGTTGACGTCCTCGACGGTACGCGAATGAAGTTCAACCTTCAACAAAGGCCGGGGTGTGGTGATCTGCTTCACACTCCGGGGTCTCGGTGTCGCCTGCCCGCTACTCGGTCTCCTCGGCGCTTTCCTCCCGCTCAGCCTTCTGCTCTTCCGCGAGGGCCGCGTCCAGCCGCGCCCGTGCCCCCTCCAGCCACCGCCGGCACACCTTGGCCAGCTCCTCGCCGCGCTCCCAGAGCGCGAGGGACTCCTCCAGCGTCGTACCGCCCGCCTCCAGCCGTCGTACGACGTCGATCAGCTCGTCCCGTGCCTGCTCGTACCCGAGCGCCTCATCCGCCTTGCTGGTCATTCGCCCACCCTATGCAGTGCCTCATGCAGTGCCTCATGCATCGACTCGAACCACGAACTCACCCTCGGAAACCCGCGCGCGCAGCACCTCGTCCGCCGTGACCTCGCCGGGGTCGCGGACGACGTGCCCGTCGCCCTTCTGCAGCACGGCGTACCCCCGCTTCAGGGTCGCAGCCGGCGAGAGGGCCACCACGCGCGCGTGCGTGTGCGTCAGCTCCGAGTCGGCGCGGTCGAGGTGATGGCCGAGGCAGCGCCGGGTCCGCTCGACGAGCGACGCCACATGATCGGCTCGTTCGTCGATCATCCGGTGCGGATCCTCTATCGACGGCCGCGCGAGGGCCTGGGCGAGCCCACGCTCCTCCCGCTCGATGAACGCCTCCACGCATCGCCGGGCACGGTCCTGCAGCATCCGTACTCGCTCGTACTCCTCCCCGACGTCGGGGACGACCTTCTTGGCGGCGTCGGTCGGGGTGGAGGCGCGCAGATCGGCGACATGGTCGAGGAGCGGGCTGTCCGGCTCGTGTCCGATGGCGGACACGACGGGCGTACGACAGCCTGCGACGGTTCTGATCAGCTGCTCGTCGGAGAAGGGCAGCAGGTCCTCCACGCTGCCGCCCCCACGCGCGACGATGATCACATCCACGCCGTCGATCGCGTCGAGCTCCTTCACTGCCTGCACGACCTGCGGCACGGCGTGCACGCCCTGCACGGCGACGTTGCGCACCTCGAAGCGGACGGCGGGCCAGCGGTGCCGGGCGTTCTCCAGGACGTCCCGCTCGGCGGCGGAGGCCCGCCCGCAGACCAGGCCGATGAGCTGGGGCAGGAAGGGCAGCGGCTTCTTCCGCTCCGGCGCGAACAGCCCCTCGGCGGCAAGGGACTTCTTCAACTGCTCGAGGCGCGCGAGCAGTTCTCCGACCCCCACGGGCCTTATCTCGGCGGCCCGCAGGGACAGCTGCCCACGCGGCGCGTACCACTCGGGCTTCGCCAGTACGACGACCCGCGCCCCCTCGCTCACCACATCGGCGA
This sequence comes from Streptomyces sp. SA15, assembly GCF_002291145.1. Lineage (GTDB taxonomy): Bacteria > Actinomycetota > Actinomycetes > Streptomycetales > Streptomycetaceae > Streptomyces. The sequence continues at coordinate 114,016 of NZ_NTGE01000150.1, read as the reverse complement.
CGGCGTCGAACACCTGGCGATAGCAGGTGACGCTGACGGAGATGTCGTACGACGGATCACGCAGCGTCAGAAACACGACGCCCGCGCCCGGCCGCCGCGACAGCTGCGTGATCTGCCCCTCGACCCACACCGCCCCGAGCCGGTCGATCCAGCCCCCGATGAGCCGCGACACCTCACCGACGGGCAGGGGAGACTCCGCGGACGTATTGACAGCCATGCCGCGAGAGTAACGGCCACGTACGACAACGCCCCGCCATCCCGGCTTCCGTCTCGCCACCAACCCGACACACGTGCGATCTCTGACCGTCCGATCGCGGCCTTACGATGGGGTGCATGACTGCTTCGCCTGGCCGCCGTGTCCTGCTCGCCGCCCCCCGTGGCTACTGCGCGGGTGTGGACCGCGCCGTGATCGCCGTCGAGAAAGCCCTGGAGCAGTACGGCGCTCCGGTGTATGTCCGCCACGAGATCGTCCACAACAAGTACGTCGTGCAGACCCTGGAGAAGAAGGGCGCCGTCTTCGTCGAACGGACCGAAGAGGTGCCCCCGGGCAACATCGTCATGTTCTCCGCGCACGGCGTGGCCCCGACCGTCCACGAAGAGGCCGAGCGCGGCCGGCTCGCCACCATCGACGCGACCTGCCCGCTGGTCACCAAGGTCCACAAGGAAGCCGTCCGCTTCGCGGGTGACGACTACGACATCCTCCTGATCGGCCACGAGGGCCACGAGGAGGTCATCGGCACCTCCGGCGAGGCCCCCGACCACATCCAGCTCGTCGACGGCCCCGGCGACGTCTCCAAGGTCGAGGTCCGCGACCCGTCCAAGGTCGTCTGGCTCTCGCAGACGACGCTCTCCGTCGACGAGACCATGGAGACCGTCGACGCCCTGAAGGAGAAGTTCCCACAGCTCATCTCCCCGCCCAGCGACGACATCTGCTACGCCACGCAGAACCGCCAGCTCGCGGTCAAGCAGATGGGCGCCGAGGCCGAGCTGGTGATCGTCGTCGGCTCCCGCAACTCCTCCAACTCCAAGCGGCTGGTCGAGGTCGCCAAGCTGGCGGGTGCGCGTGAGGCGTACCTCGTGGACTTCGCCGACGAGATCGACGAGGCCTGGCTCGAGGGCGTGTCCACGGTCGGCGTCACCTCCGGCGCCTCGGTGCCGGAAGTCCTGGTCGAGCAGGTCCTGGAATGGCTGTCGCAGCGCGGCTACGAGGACGTCGAGCTCGTCAAGGCGGCCGAGGAGTCCATCACCTTCTCCCTCCCCAAGGAGCTGCGCCGCGACCTGCGTGAGGAAGCGGCGGCGCTGGTGGAGGAACGCGGTGGATCCGGTGCGTCCGCCGGATGAGAGCCACCTCTGGCGGAATGACTGTCAGTCGTCCGACGTAACGTAGAGCCATGCAGATCTTCGGCGTGGACATCGGTGGATCCGGGATCAAGGGCGCCCCTGTGGACCTGGACAGGGGCGACCTGGCGGACGAGCGTTTCAAGGTGCTGACTCCGCACCCGGCGACGCCGGACTCCGTGGCGGACGGCGTGAGACAGGTCGTCGAGCACTTCGGCTGGACGGGACCGGTCGGGCTCACCTTCCCGGGAGTGGTCACGGGCGGGGCCACGATCCGTACGGCGGCGAACGTCGACAAGAGCTGGATCGACACGGACGCGCGCGCGTTGTTCAGCGAGCGCCTGGGCGGCCTGCCGGTGACGGTGGTCAATGACGCGGACGCGGCGGGCGTGGCCGAGATGAGCTTCGGCGCGGGCCGGGACCGCCGGGGCACAGTCGTTCTGCTCACCTTCGGCACGGGCATCGGCAGCGCCCTCTTCGTCGACGGCGTCCTCGTGCCGAACACCGAACTGGGCCACCTGGAGCTGCACGGCCACGACGCGGAGAAGCGGGCCTCCAGCAAGGCCAAGGAGGACGAGGAGCTGACGTGGGAGTACTGGGCCCACCACCGGGTCCAGAAGTACCTCGCCCATGTCGAGATGCTGTTCTCGCCCGAGCTGTTCATCATCGGCGGCGGCGTCAGCCGCAAGTCCCAGAAGTTCCTGCACCACATCGAGGACATAAAGGCGGAGATCGTCCCGGCGCAGCTGCTGAACAACGCGGGGATCGTGGGCGCGGCGATGCAGGCGGCGAAGGAGTCGTAGGCGACGGTCCTATGGCTGTCCGACCGGCTGGCTGTCCGACCAGCCGACTGTCCCACCGGCCGACTGTCACGCTGGCCGACGGCGTGCCGCAGCCCTGCGCGCCATCAGGCGCACCTTCCGTACGGTCGCGATGAGCCCGGCGATGAGCGTCCCCCCGTACAGCCACCCGGCCTGGGTGGCGAGGGCCGTCACCAGGCCCATCAGCCGTCCCCCCAGCCCCCCACCGCTGTCGGCCACGGGAAGCAGCCCCACGGCGAAGGCGATCGGCACGACCACGGGCGCGGTCACCAGATCGCCGCGCCGGACCCAGACGGCCGTCAGCACGCACACCGGCAGGAACAGCACGCCGTACACGGTCAGCGAAGCGCCGAACAGCAGCGCGTCGAGGGACCCGAGCGCGAACATCAGCGCCCCGCAGAACAGCCCGCCGCCCAGCCCGGTCAGCCGGGGGTTGGGAAACCGGCGTACGGCCGGCACCGGGGGTGGAGCGGGCCGCCGTACGACCGCCGGCCGGCGCGCCGCACCGCCCCCACCCCGGACCGCCTGCGGGGGCAGTGACGGCCGTCCGCCGCGTCGCGGTCCGTACTGCGGGGGTCGGGTCCTGTGTTGCTCCACTGGACCAACTTAGGTCGGTTTATGTGTCGAATCGGCCCTCAGACACGCCGTCGAGGGGGCCTTGGGCAAGCGTTCGACACGTCGCCGGGGTGAGCGCGGGCAGGCCGTAGACTGGTGGATCGGCCCGGCCCCCAGGGCCTGCCGACCGTCCCCTCCCCCCAGTCCTCTCATTCTCCAGCCCTCTCACTCCGGGAAGTCGCAACCGTGTCGCTCACGATCGGAATCGTCGGTCTGCCGAATGTCGGCAAGTCGACCCTGTTCAACGCCCTGACCAAGAACGACGTGCTGGCGGCCAACTACCCGTTCGCCACGATCGAGCCGAACGTCGGCGTCGTGGGCGTCCCCGACGCCCGGCTGGCGAAGCTGGCGGAGATCTTCAAGTCGGAGCGGATCCTGCCGGCCACCGTCGACTTCGTCGACATCGCGGGCATCGTGCGCGGCGCGAGCGAGGGCGAGGGACTGGGTAACAAGTTCCTGGCGAACATCCGTGAGTCCGACGCGATCTGCCAGGTCATCCGCGCCTTCAAGGACGAGAACGTCGTGCACGTCGACGGCAAGGTCTCGCCGAAGGACGACATCGAGACGATCAACACCGAGCTGATCCTCGCCGATCTCCAGACCATCGAGAAGGTCCTGCCGCGCCTGCAGAAGGAGTCGCGGATCAAGAAGGACATCGCCCCGAAGGTCAAGGCCGTGGAAGAGGCCCAGGAGATCCTGGAGAGGGGCGACACGCTCTTCGGCCACGGGATCGTCCAGGGCAGCGAGCGCGCCGAGCCGCTGCACGACCTGCACCTGCTGACCACGAAGCCCTTCCTCTACGTCTTCAATGTCGACGAGGACGAGCTGGTCGACGAGGACTTCAAGAACGAGCAGCGCGCCCTGGTCGCCCCCGCCGAGGCGATCTTCCTCAACGCCAAGCTGGAGGCGGATCTCGCCGAACTGGACGAGGAGGACGCCATGGAACTCCTGGAGTCCGTCGGCGCCGAGGAGCCCGGCCTCGCCACCCTCGCCCGCGTCGGCTTCAACACGCTCGGCCTCCAGACGTACCTGACGGCCGGCCCGAAGGAATCCCGCGCCTGGACGATCAAGAGGGGCGCCACGGCCCCCGAGGCCGCCGGCGTCATCCACACCGACTTCCAGAAGGGCTTCATCAAGGCCGAGGTCATCTCCTTCGGCGACCTGGTGGAGACGGGGTCGGTCGCCGAGGCCCGCGCGAAGGGCAAGGCGCGGATGGAGGGCAAGGACTATGTGATGCAGGACGGGGATGTCGTGGAGTTCCGCTTCAATGTCTAGCCGGTGACTTAACTCCACTTCGCTGATCTGGCAAACATGCACGTCAAATGGGGTCTGACTCTTCAGGGTCAGGCCCCTTGATTTTTACCGTGCTGGGTAGGTGCTGGATTTTCTGACGTCTCGTCACCTGTCATCATCCCTGCTCATCCCTACCGTGCTGGATCCGTGCTGGGAAGGATGAGAGCGCCCGTGCTGGGGTGTGCACTGTCCAGGGCGTGGCGGTGGCGGGAACTGCATGGGCGAACGACCTCCCTACGCCTTATTCGCGACTCCGAGGCCGAAGTGGATCTGAAGCCGCCCGACGTCTTCAGTCCCCTAGCAGAGGAGGGGAAGGTGCCGGGTTTGAAGCTGTTCCCATGACGGAGCAGTGATCAGACGAGGGTGGCGAGCGCGCAGATGCTTGGCTCCCGGTCGAGTATTCGGCGGCACCGGGAGCATTGTTCCGGATGAAGACATCGGCTCGTTCGACCAAGCGGCCCATGATCTCTTCCGAGGCCGGATGCTTCTACGTCACCGGTTTCGGGCCGCCCGACCTTGATCACTCTTGCGCCGTTCGTCGCCGACGGCTTGATGCGGTGCAGCGCGTGCAGGGTCTCCGACTCGTGGGCGGCGGTATGCAGCGTCAGGTTGTAGACGGCGGCGGTCAGTGCCGCGTCGATGCCGACGGCGAAGGTTGCGGAAGATCCTCTTGGCGGCGACTGGCCGTTGTCATGCTGCGCGGGTCGCGGCTCGTGACACAACCCGGGAAGCCGATCGGTTTTCGTAACCGTCCACCGGTTCGTTTCCGCACGCAAGGCCAAGGCGGCGCCAAAGCGGTTCCCCAAGGGTTGCGACAGGTAACCAGGACAGTAAGGCGGCAGAACGGCCGGGCGCCGCCGGGGTGTCCAACCGCAAACCAGCCACGAGCAGCCAGTCTGCGCGGACATCGGGGCACACCGAACGCCGTCCCTCCGCTCGGACTTGCGCGCGAAAACCGATCGGTTTACGATGAGGGGACCGATCGGTTTCTCGTTGTGGAGTTGGGCGAGTCCCGAACCCCCGTTACTTAGGAGTACGGATGGCTTCCCCGTGCGACGCCGCAGGGCAACCGCCTAGTACTCCAGTGCGATTTCGTGATCTATCCAGCCTGACACCGGAGAGGGTATTGGCAATGAGTGCGAATTCACAGAAGAAGAAGTTTTACGCGCTGAATATGTTTGACGTGACCGACGTGGAGAAGTACCTTGCGTATTTCAGCCGTTTGCCCGAAGCGGCTCCGCAATATGGCGGTCGAATGGTGGCGTTTGGCCGTTTCCGAGACAACGTAGCCGGTGACCTCGCGCCACGGCAGGTTCTGTTTCTCGTTGAATGGGAGTCCGAAGAGGCGTTCAACACCTTCCGGGACGACCCGGACTTGGCCGACTTGCATCCGCTGCGGGAGAGTGGGGCGGCGTCCTATATCTGGCAGACGTTCGATGGTCTCGATATGAGTGACCCCGCCGACGTTTCGCTCGACGATGTACTGGCGGTGCTCAAGCCTTAAAACCCGCATCGCTACGGAGTCGGATGAGCCAGCTGACGAGTCGTCGGCTGGCGAAGGACGCCTCCGGCAAGCGCGGACTCCATTGGAGGCTCGGCGATCCAGTCAGCACTCCAGCAGCGTTTCGCTATCTGGCCTGGTCAGGAGGCGTCTCCCGGAGTGTAGTTGGCTGATGGCGTGTCAGGGGCGGTCTTGGCGGACCGCCCCTCCAAGGAGCTCAAGGGAATGCGGCTGATCGTCCCAAGGGAACGGCCCCATCCTGGCGCCCAGTTGAGGATCACGGACGCGGACGGCATGCGGATCACGTGCTTCGCGACCAACACCCCTGACCGGCGGATCGCCGAGTTGGAGCTCCGTCACCGTCACCGTCTGCGGGCCCGGGCCGAGGACCGGATCCGGGCCGCCCGGGCCACCGGCCTGCGCCACCTGCCCCTCCACACAGCAGCCCAGAACAAGGTCTGGCTGGAGATCGTCCAGATCGGTCTCGACCTGCTGGCCTGGATGCCCATGCTTGCCCTCACCGGCAAGGCCCGACGCTGGGAACCCCGCCGCCTGCGATTCCGCCTGTTCTCCGCGGCCGCCCAGCGCGTCACCACCGGCCGGCGCAGGATTCTCCGCCTCACCCAGCACTGGCCCTGGACCGGTGAGATCACCACCGCCCTCGAACGGCTCGCGCTGCTGCGCACACTCGGCTGACCAGCAATCTTCCACCGTCCCGGGCAGTGGAACCCGGCGCCCCACCCGACGCGACAACCGGGCCGCCGGCCTGCCCACCATCAGCTCCGGAAAGCGAAAAGGTTCACAGACACCGTCGGCAGTCCCTCACGAAAGATCGAGGCTAGCCTTGCTTGCAGTGGCTGAATACTTGGCCACGCTTCTCGGAGAAGCGGATGAGGGCATCGGTCTCCGACGGCGTTGGTAAGAGGGACGGATGCGGGCTCGGTCCATTGTCGGAACACACCTCGGTTACGCATGCGAGGGCGTCACGCAAGACCTCCTCGACGGGCATTCGGCCACCGCTCACACCTCCAGCACCAACCGCTCTCCTTCCGGTGCACGCGAGACGCAGGGCAGCATGGCGCCGGCCGCACGTTCGGTGGCCGTGAGCCGGCGGTCACGGTGATCGACATGGCCATGGGCCACCCGTACCCGGCAGGTGCCGCAAAACCCCTGGCGGCAGGAGAACGGCAGGTCCGGCAGGGCCTCGTGGAGAACATCCAGGGCGGAGCGGTCGTACGGCACTGGCAGAACCCGTCCGGTGTCGACCAGCTGAAGTTCGAAGGGACGGCCGTCCGTGATCGGGGCCGGGGCGAAACGCTCGAAGTGCAGGGCTGACGCGCGGCTGTCACCGAATGCGCGCCGTACGCCGTCGATCATGGGCGCGGGCCCGCAGCAGTACACCGCACCCGCCGCCGGGCTCAAGCTCAAGAGATCGGCTGCTTCGGGCACGCCGGACTCGTCGTCAGGACGGATGGAGACTCGCCCGGGGGCTGCGGCTGCGAGTTCGGCCAGCTCTGCCGCGAAGGGCATCGAGCCGCGGCTGCGGCCGGTGTGCACGAGCCTCCAGTCCAGCCCGCGTCGGGCGGCTTCCCGAGCCATCGGCAGGATCGGGGTGATTCCGATGCCGCCCGCGATGAGCAGGACGAATGCTTCGGCGGCGAAGGGGAAGGCGTTCCGGGGCCGCCCGGTGACGGCGACCCGCATACCGTCTCCGAGGGCGTCGTGCACCTCGGCCGAACCTCCTCCGCCGTCGGCGATGCGGCGCACCGCGATGCGGTACCGGTGCCGGTCGGCAGGGTCGCCGCACAGCGAGTACTGCCGCTTGCGGCCGGAGGGCAGGTGCAGTTCGATGTGGGCGCCGGGCTGCCAGGGTGGGAGCATTCCCCCGTCGGGTGCTGCCAGCCGCAGGGAGACGACATCCTCGGCCTCCTGGTGCTTGGCGGCGACCACCAGTTCCCGGATCGCGGGCGTCTCGCTGGCCGGCGGGCGCCTGGGAGGAATGCTGCACCGCGCGAGGCGCGTGACCGCGTTGTCGCTGAAAGCCGCCAGCTTCTGCATGAAGGAGTCGCTGCGCGGTCTGCCGTACAGGTCCGGCGGCCGAGTGAGGGGTGTGCTGATGTCCATGGGGTGCCTCACTGGTTGCCGGGTCATTGGGCAGCCGCTCGGGCAGCGGGGGACGCCGCCAGGTAGGCGACCGCCTGCTGGGTCGAGCCCTCCTGGGTCGGGTGGTAGCCGGGGCGGAAGTAGCGCAGCACCGAGCGGGCGAACGCGCCCGGCGGGGGCAACAGGTCCTTGCGGGCCGCGGCCAGGTAGTCGCGGAAGCGGACCTTGACCCGGTCGTCGAGTTCGGGGTCGGCGCTCATCAGGAAGCGGACTCCGCGGATCCACAGCCGGGTCAGCACCGGAGCGGTGACGAGCATGCCGACCACTCGGCGCCGGTACCGGGGATCGAGGTGCACCAGCAGGTCGAACGCGACCGAACGGTGTTCGACCTCCTCCGCGCCGTGCCAGCGGAACAGATCGAGCATCGCGGGGTCCGCGCCGGCCTGGTCCAGATGCCCGTTGCTGAGAATCCAGTGACCCATGTACGCGGTGAAGTGCTCGAACGCCGCTATGAGGGCGAGCCGTTGGAGGAGGTGTGCGTGGGTGGCGGCCGGCGTCAGCTCCGGCCGGTCTCCGAGCACCCTTCGGAAGATCCATTCGGACTGCAGGGTGTACGGAGCCGGGTCCAGCCCCTTGGTGAGCAGGTGCTCTAGGACCTCTTGGTGCGCCTCGGCGTGCATCGCCTCCTGGCCGATGAAGCCGCGTACGTCCTCGCGCAGCCGGTCATCGGTGATCAGTGGCAGTGCCTGCTCGAAGGTGCGCACGAACCAGCGTTCGAGTTCGGGGAGCATGAGGTGGAGTACATCGAAGGTGTGGGTCGCGAAGGGCTCACCCGGTAGCCAGTGCAGCGGGGTGGCGCCCCAGTCGAAAGTGACGTCCCGGGGTTGCAGCACCAGGTCGTGGTGGCCGATGGGCTCGGACGGACGCTCCGGGTGGGCATGTGCGGCTCGGAACATGACAGGTTCCTCCTCCGTCAGCGATCGGTGTGGGCGAAGGGGCGGTCAGGCAGTCGTCCAGTACTGCCGGTCTGTTACTGCTGGTCTGTCAGATCGGGTGCGCGGTGTGGTCCGGACTGCGCCGGGAGTCTTCTTCGATGCGGTTGGCGAATTCCGCGATCCGGGACGCGATCTCCTCGGGGTGGCTGAGCTGTACCCAGTGCCCGGCGTCGATCGGGCGCCGTTGTATCCGGCACGTCCAGTGCTCCACTCCGTACGACAGCACCGGGGTGACGCAGAAGTCGCGCGTGGGGATGATGAGCTGAACCGGGACGGTGGTCGGCCGGTCCCGGGGACGCAGCAGGCGGGGCAGCATGTTGGCGCGGTACAGCGCGATGCCGACCACGGCGTCGCGGGCCGGCGTCGGCGCGGGGTAGGGAGTGTGCCCGGGCATGCCTTGGGAGCCGGTGAGGAAGGCGCGCCAGCGGTGTCCCAGCGCCCTCCAGGTCAGGGCGGGCAGGAGCGGAAGATGGAAGTAGGCGATGTACCAGGACCGTGCGGCCTGCCGCAGCATCTTCGGCAGATCCGGATGCCGCGGCCGAAGGCGGGCCCGGATCAAGTGGCCGACGTGGTCCAGGCAGGGTCCGGAGATGGAGGTGAACGAGGCGATCCGCCCGGCCAGGCGGGTGCCGGTGACCGACTCCCAGGAATGGATCGATCCCCAGTCGTGTCCGACCAGGTGCACCGGGCGGTCGGGGCTCACGGCGTCGAGAACCGCCTCCAGGTCGGCTTCCAGGCGGGACATCCGGTAGGCGCGCAGACCCCTGGGCCGGTGGGAGTCACCGGCTCCCCGCACGTCGAAGGCGGTGACGTGGAAGCGTTCGGCCAGGCGCTCGGCGACCGGGCGCCACACGGCGCTGGTGTCCGGATAGCCGTGGACCAGTACCACCGGAGGAGCCGTGGACGCTCCCCATTGGTAGGCGGCCAACTCCACGCCGTCCGCGGCGATCCGGCGGGCGGCCGGGCCGGTCATCGACCACCACCCGCAGGGGTCAGTTCGCCGTAGTTCAGACCGCCGTGGACGAAGCTGGGCAGCACCGGCCACTGCCGCTTGAAGGGGGCCAGCTCCGAGGAGGGCAGGACCTGCAGCCAGCGAGGATCGCGCCGGCTGGGGTCGGCGAGGGTCTTCTCCTTGACCATGGAGTCGTACTGGTCGAGAGAGTCCTCCAGGGTGTTGGCGTTGGGCACCACCTCATGGCCGTAGAACGCGGCGTGGCGGCGCACCCCGGGGATGCGGGAGAGCTCGGGCTGCCAGTTGTCGGCGGAGATGCCGTTCTCGGAGGAGACCCACACCCCGTCGGGGGTGTTCAGCACCAGGGAGTGGTTGCCGTCCGTATGGCCGGGGGTCCACAGCAGGCTGACGCCGACACCGAGTTCGACATCGCCGTCGAAGGCGGTGATGCGCTCGGGCGGTACCCCGTCCATGCCTCCGTCGACGTACCAGGCCCACTGCATCGGATGCATCGATTCGAAGGTGCCCAGCTCCCTGCGGTGCACCAACAACCGGGCGCGCGGGAACAGCGCTTCGCGGGGCGCCCGTTCGCCGGGAACGGTGCTGGTACTTCCCATGATCATGCGCACGTCCTGGACGTGCAGGTGGTCGAAGCTGACGAAGTCCACGTCCTCGGGTCGCAGACCGCAGGAGGGCAGGACGGTGTTCGGGTCGTGGTAGTAGCGGGCGAAGACGTGCTCGGTGAGAAAGTCCCCCGCCAGACGCTTGAGCTGGGCGTAGAACGGCGCTTGAGCCGTTCCGGCGGCGACGGTCGGCTCCCACACCAGCGTTTTCGGCTCACCGTCGAAGCCGTCGAACTGCACGACGAGCATCCGGTTGACAATGCTCACGAACGGGTTGACGGCGAGCGCGGCACCGTGGAAGCCGAACCGGGTCGGGTACGGGGCGGCGGCGATGTCGAAACTGCGGACGGCGTGGATGCGGCCCTGCTGGACGAACCGCTCACGGTAGATGGCCGCCGCGCTGCGCACGGCGCGCAGTCGGTCACCGCGGGGCCATACGTCGTGGACACCTTCGAATTCGGGGATGGGACGCGGAACGGCGGCGTCCTGGGCCTTCTCCGCGCTGGGCGCCGGCTTGGGCGTGGTGGTCACGGGCTCAACTTTCGGGATGGCGGGCGGTCCGGGTGTGCTGCTCGTAGGCCGCGCGGACCGACCGGTCGGACAGGGCGGCGAGCTGGTCGGGGACAAGGAGGTGATGCAGGGCGTCGCGGGCACGGCCTGGCAGCAGCGCGGCCAACCGGGTCAGGGCGGCCACCTGGCGTGGAACGAAGACCTCGAAGCGCGGGCGCAGCACGACGTCGAGCACCGCGTCGGCCACCTGATCCGTCGTCAGGCGTCGGGTGGGGCCGGTCGCGGTGCCCACGGCCAGCTCGGTGTCCACGACGCCGGGCATCACCAAGGACACGTGCACGCCGGTGCCGCGCAGTTCGGCGCGGACGGCTGTGCTGTAGCCGTGGATGGCGTGCTTCGTCGCCGCGTAGGTCGCCTCGCCGGCCGGGGCGACCTTGCTGGCGGCGGAGGCGATGTTCACGACGTGGCCGCGACCACGTTTCTGCATCCCCGGGATCACGAGTTTCATCCCCCGCAGTACGCCGTGGACGTTGACGTCGAACTGGCGCAGGGCGGCTTCCTCCGGTTCCTCCTCGAAGGGGCCCACCCACATGATTCCGGCGTTGTTGATCAGTACGTCGATCGGCCCCAGCTGGGTCTCAACGGTGCGCAGGAAGTCCTCGAAGGAAGGTGTGTCGGTGACGTCGAGAGACAGCCCGAGCAGCCGGCCACCGGGATGCGCGCCGATGGCGCCAGCCGTCTTCCTGGCGAGCTCCGCGTCGAGATCGCCGATCGCCACGGCGGCTCCGGCCGCGGCGAGCCGGGCCGCGACGGCGCGCCCGATACCGCGGCCCGCCCCGGTGACCGCGATCACTCGGCCGGTCAGCGGTTCTGTGCCGGGGAGCCTGTCGCGGTCTCTCCGGCTGAACATGTACGGGTATTTGGGCGGTGCTGCCACGGTCGAGCCCCTTCCTTGCCCTGAGCATGAGCGGAACGCCGAGCGGCAAGCGGCCCCTACGCGCGTCTGACACGATGCCATGTCAGATGAACTGACAAGCTAGAGTGTCAGTTCGGAGCACACCGGTGTCAACACCTCTGCGAAGGGGAGAAATGACCGGCACACAGACCGCCGGGCGGCGCTACGGCGGACGCGACGCGGCGCAGCGACAGCAGGAGCGCCGCACCCGCCTCATCCAGGCGGGCCTCGATATGTTCGGCACGGTCGGATACGCCTCAGCCTCCGTCAAGCAGGTGTGCTCGCATGCCGGACTGACCGAGCGCTACTTCTACGAGTCGTTCCGCGACCGTGAAGACCTTCTCGTCGGGGTCTACAACGAGCTGATCACTACGATCAGCGCCGAAACCGCGCAGGCCGCAGCCGCTGCCGCACCTGATGTCGACGCCCAGCTGCGCGCCGGCCTCGAGGTGTTCATCCGCACACTGGCCGGCGACGCCCGCATGGCCCGCCTGGTGCTCATCGAGGTCGTGGGCGCCAGCCCCCGCCTCGAAGTACGGCGCCGTGAGGTCCTGCACGAATTCGCCGCCATGGTCGCCGCCGTCGTCGGACCGCCCCCTGGCTCGGAAGCCTCCTCCAACCGGCTCACCATGACCGCGATGAGCCTGGTCGGCGGAGTCAACGAACTCCTCGTGGACTGGACCCTCGGCCACCAGAACGCCACCGTCGAAGAACTGATCGACCTGTGCCACACCCTGTTCACCGCGGCCTACCGAACCATCAGCGATCAGCCCTGATCCCGCAGGCCCGGATGCCTTCAGGAGTTTCCTGCGCCTGACGGCAGCCCCATGGCCCCTGTCCACCGGCCTGGCGCACTGTGCGGCCCTGTTTCGAGCAGGCGGGCTGGCAAGAACCATTGCGCAATGAATGGAGGTGCGGCGCACCTGCTGGCTATCGACTGTCGGACGGGTTCCGTACCCATCGTCCATCCGGAAGCGACGCAAGGCGATCGGGCTGAGCCGCTGCGAACCATGACGGGCCCGTTGCGTCGTGGGAGCTGCTAGACGGTGGGGATCACCCACTGCCTGCGCGCCCCGCTGGCGCGCCGGCCCCCGAGGTCCGGCCCGCGTCGGACCGCCTTTGTCGCTACCGCTGGGCACCCGCAAATGCCCAGGCCCGATAAGTGCCTGCGTCTCTCGACCGCAGTCCCTGTCCGTATTTGCGCGGTGGACGCACTCGGCAGAATCGAGTACTGCGCCCCACCAGTGATCATGGTCGACGACGTCGGGCTCCTGCCCGTCTCACCGGACGCCGCCGAGGGCTTTTACCGCCTGGTGGCTGCCACGACGGCGTATCCCTACCGCGTGTAACCGATCGCCATTGGGCTGCACATGGCGCGGGGAGGCCCGCTCGTGCCCCTCATCCTTTTGGTCGCGCTCTCGAACGCCAGGCGGGCGTCTTCCGTGCTCCGCGTCAAGGCGGCGATCGCCTTCTCGCCTGGGATGAGTCGGAAGAGGTACGGCTGCGTGACACCGGCACGCTTGGCAATCGCCTCGGCAGAGGTGCCGTAGTAGCCCTTGAGTGCGAACTCGCGATCGCATCGCGCGGATGGTGCTGTCCCGTCTCTCCTGCCTGCTCATCCGGCGCTGCCGCCATGCCGGCGGGCGCCGGTCAGCTCAACCTGAAGCCGGCCGGTGGCGCGGCCCGCGATCAGTTCGCTGCTTGAGCTTGCGGATTGGAAACCGATCGGTTTACAGTAAGGGCAAGGGGAAACCGATCGGTTTCCAGGGCGAGTTCGGGAGTGCATGATGACGACAAATCGGCCGGTGGCCCTCGTGACGGGTGCCTCCTCCGGCATCGGCAAGCAGACCGCGCTCGCGCTGGTCGCGGCGGGGTTCGAGGTGGCCGGCACGGGCCGCGACACCTCACGCGTCACCCCGCTCCGGGGTGTGACGTTCTTCGACCTCGACGTGGTCAGTGACAAGTCGGTCACCGCGGTGGTCCAGCAGGTGATCGACCGGTTCGGGCGGATCGACGTCCTGGTCAACAACGCCGGCATCGGCTCGATCGGTGCGGCCGAGGAGACCTCCCTCGCGCAGGCCCAGGGCGTCTTCGACATCAACGTCTTCGGGGTCATGCGCATGATCAAGGAGGTCCTGCCGCACATGCGCGCCCGGGGGCGCGGGCGCATCATCAACCTCTCGTCCGTCCAGGGCTTCATCCCCGCTCCCTACATGGCCGTCTACGGCGCGTCCAAGCACGCCATCGAGGGCTACTCCCAGTCCCTGGACCACGAGGTGCGGCAGTACGGCGTCCGCTCGCTCCTGGTCGAACCCGCCTACACCAACACCGGATTCGAGGCCAACAGCGCCAAGCCCGACACCCCCCTGCAGACCTACGCCGACCAGCGGCACGTCTTCGACCGCCTCATGGCGGAGGCGATCAAGAGCGGTGACGACCCCGCCGTGGTCGCCAAGGCGATCGTCACGGCCGCCACCGACACCAAGCCGAAGCTGCGCTACGCCGCCGGCCCCATGGCCGGACGCGCACGCATGCTCCGCTTCGTTCCCGCCTGGGTCCTGGACAAGCAGATCCGCACGATGAACAAGCTCACCGGCTGACACCCCCCACCCGCGCACTCCGCCACCCACAAACCCGTTCGCGCCGTTGATACCGGGAGAGACCCATGTCCGAGACCCTGCACTCCGCCGCCGCTACCGTCGCGAGATGGCGCTCCGCCGAGGAACGCGGTGACGTCGACGCCGCGGTCGCCTGCCTGAGCCGGGACGTCGTGCTCAGCTCGCCGCTCACCGAGCAGTTCCGGTTCGAGGGATCTGACCAGCTGCGTGACTTCCTGACCTCGGCGTTCACGGCGGTCAAGGACGTCCGCTACCACACCCAGACCGGCGAGGGCGACGCGTACGCGCTGGTCTACCGGGCGCGGGTGGGGTCCCAGTCGTTCGAGGAGGTGCAGTTGCTGCGGCTCGACGACGAGGCAAAGATCAAGGAGATCACGCTCTTCGGGCGTCCGATGCCGGCCCTCACCGCCCTGATGACCACCCTGGGGCCGGAGCTCGCCCGCCAACAGGGCCGCCGGGGCCTCGCGGCGCTCATGCGCGCCAGCACCATACCCATCCACGCGATGGTCACCTTCGGGGACCGCAGCATGGTCGCGAAGACCCGGCCGGCAGCCCGGTAGACCTGAGAGCACCAGGTCCACTGGCCGTTTGGCCCCGTTCCTCTTCCAGGAGTTGGCGGCAGCCGCAGGCGATGTCCCCGGCGGACAGCTTCAGGTCGCAGGAACGCACGAGGTACCTGCCGTCCAGGTGGGCTCCGGCTCGCCCTGACCACACGGGCGAAGCCGACTCCCGAGAGCGGCTGCTGGAGGCACCGTCCTCCGCAGGCCATGGCAACGTCCGGCCAATCCCCCACGCGCCGAGATGATGCGGCAACTCGCCGCGCCTGCCAGCGACTTGACCCAGCAGGAGATGCTCCCATGAAGCGACGTACGTTCCTTACGGCGACCACCGCGTCGCTGGCCGCCACCCAACTCGCCGGACCCGCCTCCGCCTCCACCTCCCCCTCCGGTTCAACAGCCGGTCACTACGAGGTCGTTGCCCGCTTCTGGGGCGCGATGCCGACGGGTGTCACCGTCTCGCGCCGCGGCCGGGTCTTCGTCAACTTTCCCCGCTGGGGCGACGACGTCCCGTTCACCGTCGCCGAACTGCGCGGCGGGAAGCCGGTGGCCTATCCTGACGCTGAGGTGAACCGTCAGGACGCCTCAGACCTGGCCGGGCACTTCCAGTCGGCGCAGAGCGTCGTCGTCGACCCGGCCGACCGGCTGTGGATCCTCGACACCGGAAGCCCGGGGTTCGCCGGGTCCTCCTACGGTGGTCCCAAGCTCGTGGCGGTCGACCTGCGCACCGACCGGATCGTACGGAAGATCCTCTTCCCGCCCGAGGTCGTGCCGGCGAACAGCTACCCCAACGACGTGCGCTTCGACCTGCGGCGCGGCCCCGAGGGCATGGCCTTCATCACCGACTCGGGCGG
Source organism: Streptomyces sp. SA15 (assembly GCF_002291145.1). Taxonomy (GTDB): domain Bacteria; phylum Actinomycetota; class Actinomycetes; order Streptomycetales; family Streptomycetaceae; genus Streptomyces. Next base: position 98,281 of record NZ_NTGE01000150.1, on the reverse strand, counting down.
CTCCAACGGCATCATCGTGGTCGACCTCGCCACGGGCCGCTCCTGGCGGCGACTGACCGGGCACCCCTCGGCACTCCCGGACAAGCAGTTCCTTCCCGTCATCGAGGGCGAGCCCTTCATGGTCCGCCCCGCGGGCGGCGAGCCCACGTACTACGAGACCGGCTCCGACGGCATCGCTCTCAGCGCCGACGGCACGCGCCTCTACTACTGCCCGCTGTCCAGCCGCCGACTGCACAGCGTGTCCACCGACGCCCTCGCCGATCCGGACGCCACGGACGCCGAGGTGGCGGCGACGGTCGAGGACCTCGGGTTCAAGCCGATGGCCGACGGCCTGGAGAGCGACGACAAGGGGCGGCTCTACGGCGGCGACCTTGAACACAACGCGATCTGGCGCAGGAGCCCGAACGGCACCTACCGGACCCTCGCCCAGGGACGCGATCTGCTCTGGGTCGACACCCTGTCCGTCGCCTCGGACCGGCACCTGTACGCCATCGCCAACCAGCTCAACCGGCTGTCGCCCTTCCACGAGGGCAAGGACCTGCGCCGCAAGCCCTATCTCCTGGTCCGCCTGCCGATCGACGCCGGGCCGGTCAGGCTCGTGTGACCTCTCCAGCCCGCGTCAGGCGGCCGCCTGGTCGCTGGATCAGAGCGCACCCCAGCCGTGCAGCGGGCAACCCCGGCCCGGGCGCTGCCCCAGGCGCGGAACCGGTCGGGGCAGGGCTTGCCGGTGCATGCGCGGCGATGCGGTCGATATCGGTCAGACCATTGTCCCCGTACAACTCGACGCCCTCAACGCGCTGGCACCCGAGTCGAAGGCACGGTTCGAGTCGAAGTCGTACGGCTTTCGACCCGACCGTGGCTGCCATGACGCCACCGAGGCGATCTTCACTGCGGTCGGGGGCAAGAACCCGCACCGCCGGTGGAGTCTCGACGCGGCCCTGGCAGCGGTGTTCGACCGCATCGACCATGCGCATCTTCTCCGTCAGCTCGGCACATTCCCCGAGGAACAGATCAAGCAGTGGCTGAAGCCGGGCGTGGCCGAGCGTAAACAGCTCACCTCGACCGAGGCGAGGCGGCCACCGGCCTTCCGTTTCCCGCCCAACGCACCAGCGACCGGGGCGCCTGTATGCGGCGTCGAGGCGCTCGGCGACAGGCGACACAAGGAGGGCCGTCGCAGGGGCCGGATCATCCCGCGACTCTGGTACGTGGGCTCCAGCTCACGCAGAATGCGTGACCCGTCTGACGGGGCCGCGCGTCCACCGGCAGCTTCACCCGCCGCCCGCTCGTCCCAGGATCGCCCAGCAGCCAGTGTCGGCCCGGACCAGGTGGCCCCGGCACCCTTCCGAGGCAGCCGGGGTTCACGGCTGTGTGATGCGGCTGCCGCTGGGGTTCGCGGAAAGGTCGACGGGGCGTCGGTGCTGGCTACGGTCCGCCTCGTGCCGGTGGAGTTCCTGACTGAGCAGCACGGCCATCGCCTCCGATAAAGCTTTCGCGCGTGCCGCCGTCCGGATGATGAGGTGGCACGGTGACCAACCACGACGAGGCGGCGGCTGTCCGACCGTTGACACTGGCTTGGGTGAGCCGGCACTTGGAGGTTGGCGAACGGATCGTCAGAACCGAGGCGCTGCACGGCGGCATCACTGCCGAAATGTGGAGGCTGACCATCGGCACGCGGGACGGAGGCACCCGTGACCTGGTGCTGCGGAGCTTCGTCGACCTGTTCTACGTGGAGCACGCCGAGGACTGGCTGAACAGGGAGGCCGGCGCCCTGACCCTGCTCACGGGGACCGGCGTGCCGGCTCCTGGACTGGTCGCGGTTGATCCGACCGCCGCGCATTGCGAGTATCCGTCGCTCCTTATGACACATCTGGCGGGCCGGACGGTCCTCGACGATGTGGGATTGGAGAGGCGCGTTCCTCTGCTGGCCCGTCAACTCGTGGCGATCCACGCGGTGCGACCCGCCGAGTGGCCTCGGGAGTACGTAGCGTTGACGACCGCCGACACTGTCGTGGTTCCGAAGGGCGCCGACGCGGCGGCATGGGCCGCGGCGATCGATGTGATCCGCAAGCCCGCGCCGCCCTATGAAGGGCGATTCCTGCACCGGGACTTCCAACCCGGCAACGTGCTGTTCGACGTGCCGCCTTCAAGGCCGGCAGGTGCCCGGATCACCGGCGTCGTCGACTGGGCAGCGACCTCCTGGGGCCCGGCGGATCTCGATGTGGCGCACTGCTCCGTCAATCTCGCGCTGCTGCACGGCCCGGCGTGGGGTCTACGGTTCGCCGAGGCGTATGAGGAGGCCGGCGGGGTGCTGGCCGCGGCCCCGAGCGAGCGGCTGTACTGGCGGGTGCGGGACGGGCTGGCGTCCTCGGAAGAAGTGCAGTTGGTGTCGCAGTCATGGCGGGAGGCAGGGAGAACAGAGCTGACGACGCGAGCCGTGGAGGAGCGGCTGGATGCCTATGTCACCGCCCTGATGGACACGCTGGGATGAGCCAAGGTGGTCCGGGGCGCGGCAGCCTGCTGATCATCAACCTTCAATGGCGATGGTCAAGATCCGATGGCACAGGACAACCGTCAGCCCTCTACTCCCTGGGGCTCGTGGAAGCCGAGCGGTGGCCGGTGTTCCGGCTGCGCGCGGACGACACCGTGGCCTTCTGCCAGCCGTACTCGCACCAGCGGGTGATCACGGGCCTGCTGCCGCTGACCACGGTGGGGCCGAAGCTGCTGATGCTGTCGGACCCTCAGGGCCCCCGGCTGCGTGACCTGTTGGTGCGGCACGCCCCCCACCCTGGTGGAGACCCTGCCCAACGCCTTTCTCGCCTGGGAGGACCTCGCCGGGGACCCTGGCAGGCCGTTTCGCAGGGTGCGCGTGTTCGTGAACTCCTTCGACGCGATACACACCCGGACGATCCACACCTTCTTGGCGGCCACCGACCACAGGTTCCCGGTGTGGGTCCAGTCGTGGAGCCAGACCGAGGCGGGCGCCGTGGCCATCCGGCCCTACACCCGCAGGTCGGTGCGGCGCCGTGGCCACCGGCCGCCCCCCACCCAGATGCTGGGATGGCCGGTGCCCGGGTTCGGCAGGCTGCGCGCCGTGGACCCGGCGGCGGGCGCGGCGGTGCCGCCCGGCTCGGTGGGGCTGATCCAGTTCTCGGCGCCCGGCCGCTGCCTCACCTACCGCCGACCCCAGCCTCGGCGTCCCCGGTCGCCACGAGGCCGTCCGCCACTTCGCTCGCGGTACCGTCGCCGCCGACCGCGAGCACGGCGTCCGCGCCGTCCTGTGCGGCCTTCGTGGCGAGTGCCCGGGCGTGCCCCGGGTACGCGGTCCGGACCACGCTCACCTCTCCGACGAGCCGCTGGCACGCGTCGGCGATGTCGGCGACCGGAACCGAAGCGGCGGTGCCCGCCCGCTCGTTGACCACGATCACTGCGTTGCGTGCCCACTGGTTCATGCTTCGCGTCCTTGTCCGGATCAGGGGTGCGTCGAAGGGGCACTCCGGCGCTGGGAGTTGCCCCGGTGGGCGGCGGGCATTGCTCTGGTGGGCGGAGAGAGCAGGATTTGAACTTGCGTGGGGCCTGAACCCCTGACCGGAGACGAACTCCGGCCCCCATTGGGCCGCTATGGGTATCTCTCCTCGCCGGCCTTCGCGGCCGACGTGAAAACCATGACACCCCCCGCATTGCAGGCTGCTGAAACGGACGTCTCAGTGGCCGGCTCCATCGGGACGCCGGGTAGTCCTCACCCCGCGCCCACCACTGCCCGGCACGCCTCCGCGTACGCCCGTACCAGCGGACGGCGTCCGTCCTCCCGGCGCCAGGCCAGGACGTAGCGGCTGGGGCTCACGCCGTGTACCGGGCGGGTGATCACGCCGCCCAGGGTGAGGAGCGGGACGTTGCCCGTGGCCACGAGGCAGATGCCGAGGCCGGCGACCAGGGCCTCGTACGTCTCCTCCGTGCTGGCGATCTCGGCGCCGATCCGGGCGGGGCGGCCGTCGCGGGCGTCCAGGGCGAGCCAGTAGTCGCGCAGCGGGCCGGTGCTCTCGGGGAGCGCGAGGAACGGCTCGTCGAGCAGGTCCGCGAAGTCGATCTCGGTGCGGGCGGCGAGGGGGTGCGTCTCGGGGAGGGCGACCTGGAGCGGTTCCTCGGCGATCACCGTCCAGGCGTAGCGGTCCTGGTCGGGCAGCGGCAGCCAGACGAAGGCGACGTCGGCGTCGCCGTCGGCGAGGCCCGCGGTCGGGTCCTCCCAGTTCACCTGCCGCAGCCGGACGGCGGTCTCCGGGTGCGCGGCCGTGAAACGGGAGCGGATCGCGGGCAGGAGGCCGCCGCGGCCCGGGCTGGTGCTCATCCCGACGACCAGAGTGTTGCGCTGCGCCGCCCGTGCCGCCTCGACCGCGCCCGCCCCCTCCGCCCAGGCGGCCAGCACCCGCCGGGCGTGCGGCAGCAACGCCGTACCGGCGCCGGTGAGTGCCACACCCTGCGGCTCGCGCGCGAACAGCTCGACGCCCAACTGCCGCTCCAGGGCCCGGATCTGCTTGCTGAGCGCGGGCTGGGACACGTACAACCGCTCGGCCGCGCGCGTGAAGTGCAGCTCCTCGGCCACTGTCACGAAGTAGCGCAGGTCCCGCACATGAACGTCCATCGTCATAACCATCGGTTATCAGATCAGGTCTTGGACGGGCAACCGGGGCCGGCAGCAGGGTGGTGCTCACAAGCCGACGTAACGAGGAGCGGTCATGAACAAGGTTTGGCTGATCACTGGCGCGAGCAGCGGTTTCGGGCGGGCGATCGCGGAGGCGGCCCTGGCCGACGGTGACGTGGTGGTGGGCGCGGCCCGGCGCCCGGAGGCGCTGGACGACCTCGTGGCCGCCCACCCCGACCAGGTGGAGGCGCTGCGTCTGGACGTCGCCGACACGGGGGCCGCCGAGGCCGCCGTACGGGATGTCGTGGCGCGGCACGGGCGGATCGACGTGCTGGTCAACAACGCGGGCCGGACGCACGTCGGTGCCTTCGAGGAGACCACCGAGGACGAGTTGCGGGCGCTGTTCGACGTCCATGTCTTCGGGCCCGCCGCCCTCACCCGGGCCGTGCTGCCGCACATGCGGGAGCGGCGTGCGGGCGCGATCGTGCAGATGAGCAGCGTGGGTGGGCAGGGGTCCTTCGCGGGGTTCTCGGCGTACAGCGGAACGAAGTTCGCGCTGGAGGGCATGTCCGAGGCGCTCGCGGACGAGGTCCAGGAGTTCGGCATCAAGGTGCTGATCGTCGAACCGGGGGCGTTCCGCACCGCGCTCTTCGACACCAGCAGGGCCGGCGCCAGCGCGGACAGCGGGGTGTACGCCAAGGTGAGCGAGACGCGCGGGTTCGTGGCCGGCGGAGACGGCGCCCAGCCCGGCGACCCGGCGAAGGCGGCGGCCGTCATCCTGGCCGCGTTGAACGCCGAGCGGACCCCGCTGAGGCTGCCGCTCGGAGAGGACAGCGTCACCACGATCCTCGGCCACCTCGACCAGGTCCGCGATGAGGTACTGGCGTGGGAGAAGCGGACCCGCGCCACGGCGTTCGACGACTGACGACCACTGGCTGACGACCGACTCACGCCTGACTGACGGATCGCCAGGGCCCCGCACATCCGTGCAGGGCCCTTGTGGAATTCCTTCGCAAGCCCCAATCTTTCGGCTGACGCACAGTTGCGGCACAGGGTTTGACATGTTCCTGACTGCCTCGCGTCGGGCTCTGTTGCGCGTGCACCACCGCACCACCACCGCACCACCACCGCACCACCCCCCACCAGCGCACCACCAATGGAGGAGGACCCCTCACATGGCAGTGATGCGTCAAACCCGGCGAAGACTGGCAGCTATCAGCGCCATGGCCACCGCGGCCCTCGCCGCCGGCCTCGTCTCCGCCCTCCCCGCCGCGGCCGCACCCGAGGGCCGTATCCAGTACGAGGGCTCCGCGAACGCAGTCGACGGCAGCTACATCGTCACCCTCAAGACCGCGAAGGCCGGTTCCGCCGCGGGCCGCGCCCTCGCCGCGAAGTACGGCGCCGGCATCGAGCGTACGTACACCAAGGCCCTCAACGGCTACGCGATCGAGGCCTCCGAGACCGAGGCGAAACGTCTCGCCGCCGACCCGGCCGTCGCCTCCGTCGTCCAGAACCGCACCTTCGGCATCACCGCGACCCAGCCCAGCCCGCCCTCCTGGGGCCTGGACCGCATCGACCAGAAGAACCTCCCGCTGAACAGCTCGTACACCTACCCGGACAGCGCCGGGCAGGGCGTGACGGCGTACGTCATCGACACCGGCGTCCGCGTCACGCACAGCGACTTCGGCGGACGCGCCTCGGACGGCTACGACGCCATCGACAACGACAACACCGCCCAGGACGGCCACGGCCACGGCACGCACGTCGCCGGTACGGTCGCCGGAAGCGCCTACGGTGTCGCAAAGAAGGCGAAGATCGTCGGCGTCCGCGTGCTGAACAACTCCGGTCAGGGCACCACCGCCCAGGTCGTCGCCGGCATCGACTGGGTCGCCCGCAACGCCGTCAAGCCGGCCGTCGCCAACATGTCCCTCGGCGGCCCCGCCGACACCGCCCTCGACACCGCCGTCCGCAACGCCGTGGCCTCCGGCGTCACCTTCGCGGTCGCGGCGGGCAACGAGTCCACCAACGCCTCCACCAAGTCCCCGGCCCGCGTCGCCGAGGCGATCACGGTCGGCGCCACGACATCGGGCGACGCCCGCGCCAGCTACTCCAACTACGGCTCGGCTCTTGACCTGTTCGCGCCCGGCTCGTCCATCACCTCGGCCTGGCGCACCAGCGACACGGCCACCAACACCATCTCCGGTACGTCGATGGCGAGTCCGCACGTCGCCGGAGCGGCCGCCCTCCACCTGGCCGACAACCCCACGGCCACCCCCGCCCAGGTCTCCTCCGCGCTGACGGCCGCCGCCGCCACCGGCGTCGTCACCAGCCCGGGCACCGGCTCACCCAACCGGCTCCTGTACGTCGGCGGCGGTACGACCACCCCGCCCGGCCCGCGCTTCGAGAACACCGCGGACTACACGATCAGCGACAACTCCACGGTCGAGTCCCCGGTGACCGTCTCCGGCGTCTTGGGCAACGCGCCCTCGTCCCTGGCCGTCGAGGTGCACATCGTGCACACGTACATCGGCGACCTCCAGGTCCAGCTGATCGCCCCCGACGGCACGGCGTACACCCTCAAGGCGTACGGCACCGGCGGCAGTTCCGACAACATCGACACCACGTACTCGGTGAACGCCTCAGCCGAGGTCGCGAACGGCTCGTGGAAGCTGCGGGTCAGCGACAACGCGGCGCAGGACGTCGGCCGGATCGACGCCTGGGCGTTGCAGTTCTGACGACTCGTCAATGACTCGTCAATGACTCGTCAGTGGCTCCTCGAGGACTCGTCGATGACTCGTCAATGACCGTACTCATCCTCGCGGAAGGGCGTCGGGTCGGTGACCCAGCCCGCCGCGAGGACGAGGTTCGTCTGCCGATGGACGGCGAGGAAGCCGAAGGGGCGGTCGAAGGTGGCGCGGGCCGCGGTCGTCTCGTACTCCGGCTCCGGCCGGCTCTCCCAGCCCAGCCACGCGATGTCCGTCGCGGTCACCGCCGCCGTCCGGAACCCCTCCGCGCCGAAGGTCGCCGTCGCCGACTGCCCTCCCGCCGCGAGGCACAGCGGACCCGCGGCGATGCCCGGGAAGTGACCGGGGTTTCCGTCGGCCGCCGTACCACTCCGCCCGCGCCGCCCCCGCCGCCCCGTCCGCGAGAAAGCCGAGCAACGGCCACACCTCCGCCGCCGAGAACACCGTGCCGCCGGAGGATTCCCCCGCCCACCTCGCGGTCAACCCGTTCACTGCCCGGATCGTCGCATGTCCGACCGGCATTCCGCCCCCACCAGCACCGCGCTTACCATGCGCTCTGTCGTACGTCAGTTCCACACTGTCATCGTCACCGTAAGCGTCACCGTCGGCGTCACCGACATAGCCCCGGCCCCGCCGCCCAAGCCAGGAAGCACGGTACCCGTGTCCATACCTCCACCCCCTGGGCCCTACCAGCCCCAGGAACCCCAAGGGCCGTACCAGCAGGGCCAGTACCCGCCGCCTCCACCCGCAGCGCAGGGACCGTACGGCCCCTATGGCCCGCCGCCCTACCAGGGCTGGGGCCAGGGCTACATGCCGTACAACCAGCCGGCGCCGGTCAACGGGCTCGCCATCGCCGCGCTCGTCCTGGGGATCCTCTGTTGCCTGCCGGCCGTGGGGCTCGTGCTGGGGGTGATCGCGCTCGTTCAGATCAGGAAGAGGGGCGAGCGCGGCCGGGGCATGGCCATCGCCGGTTCGGTGCTGTCGTCCCTGGGCCTCGCCCTGTGGGTGCTGATGCTCGCCACGGACGGTGTGTCGGAATTCTGGGACGGATTCAAGGACGCGGCGAGCAGCAGCGCTTCGCTGAAGAAGGGCGAGTGCTTCGACTCGCCCACGGGCCTGGAGGGTTCGTTCTACGACCTCGACGAGGTGCCCTGCGCCGGCGAGCACGACGGTGAGGTGTTCGCCGTCGTCGGGCTGCCGGGCGGCGTCTTTCCGGGCGACGGCGAGGTCACGCGGATCGCCGAGGACAAGTGCTACACGCTCCAGACCTCGTACGCCATGGACACCTGGGCCGTACCGGACCACGTCGACGTGTACTACATCGTGCCGTCGGCCGACAGCTGGCGCACCGGCGACCGGGAGATCACCTGCGCTTACGGCAACACGGACGCGGACGCGAGCCTGAGCGGGGGCTCGCTGCGCAACGACGAGACGACGCTCGACGGGGACCAACTCGCCTACCTGAAGGCGGCCAACCTCCAGGAGGAGGCGCTGGGCACGATTCCCGAGGCCAGTGCCGAGGACGATCTGGCGGCCAGCCAGAAGTGGGCCGCGCGGATGGCGGCCGCGCTCAACGCGGAGGCCGGGATGCTGCGCGACCACGCCTGGCCCGCCGACACGAAGGAGCCGGTCGCGGCCGTCCGCAAGGAGGTCGAGGCACTGCGGGAGCCGTGGGAGAAGGCGGCCGGGGCGATCGACGCGGACGCCTTCTACCTGGCCTACGGCGAGGCGCTGGAGCTGGAGGACCGCGACCTGACCATCACCGCGCGCAAGGCTCTGGGGCTCGACACGACCCCGCCGTCGTACGAGGAGGACGGCAGCGGCTCAGGCACCGGGGGCGGAGGCGGCGATCTTGAGGTGTGAGGGCGGCCATAGCGGGGAGAAAGTGCCTGCGTAAAGCCCCTAGCGGGCACAAGTCATCACATCGAGTGATTCTCTGGCCTTTGCTTGCACCGCACAACCCACGGTTGCCACGCTGTAGCTGTCTGTACAACCTGATGGGAGCGGCCAGTGACATTCGGTGAGCAGCCGGCGTATCTGCGTGTCGCGGGTGATCTCCGCAAGAAGATCGTCGACGGTTCGCTGCCACCGCACACCCGCCTCCCGTCCCAGGCCAGGATCCGCGAGGAGTACGGCGTCTCGGACACGGTCGCCCTCGAGGCGCGCAAGGTGCTGATGGCCGAGGGGCTGGTCGAGGGCCGCTCCGGCTCCGGGACGTATGTGCGCGAGCGGCCCGAGCCCCGCCGTATCGCCCGCTCCGGCTACCGCCCGGCCGGCGGGGCCACGCCCTTCCGGCAGGAGCAGGCCGACGGCGAGGGGCGCGGCACCTGGGAGTCCAGCAGCGAGCAGACCGAGGCGAGCGCCGCGGTCGCCGAGCGGCTCGCCATCCGGCCGGGCGACCGCGTGATGCGGACGAAGTACGTCTTCCGGGACGCCGGCGAGGCGATGATGCTGTCCACCTCCTGGGAACCCCTCGCCGTCACCGGCCGTACGCCGGTGATGCTGCCCGAGGAGGGCCCGCTGGGCGGCATGGGCGTCGTCGAGCGCATGGCCGCCATCGACGTGATCGTGGACAACGTCACCGAGGAGGTCGGCGCCCGCCCCGGCCTCGCCGAGGAGTTGCTCGCCCTGGGTGGTGTCCCCGGCCATGTCGTCCTGGTCGTCCAGCGCACGTACTTCGCCTCGGGCCGCCCGGTGGAGACGGCCGACGTGGTGATCCCGGCCGACCGGTACCGGGTGGCGTATCACCTGCCCGTGAAGTAACGCCTCTTGCACGCGACGTAACGCCTGGTGCTCATCAAGTGCCGTACTCCGTACGTGAGGTGGCACACACTTCCTCCGAAGCGGCGCACGCCCTCCTGGCAGTTGCCTCAGGCGAACGCCCAACCGGCCTCCCTCCGCGGGGTGTTGGAATCCGGCCGTTTTCGCAGGTCGGCGCGGGCGTGTGAGCCGTCCCGCTGACCGGATGCATTGACGTGCACCGGGGGCGCGTTCGATGATGTGCGCCCCCTGGCGCGCTGGTCTGGCTTGGCTGGTTGCGTACCTCTTTGTGAAAAGCCGTGTTCGCTGCGTAAAGGTTGGGCGTAGGCTCGGGCATATGCGGATTGCGGTTTCCTTAGCGGGCGGGGCACGGCGCAGGCCGTGGGCGGGAAGTGGAGGGGCGCGATGAACGACGGCACGATCACTCTTCCCTGGCTCGTCATACGGCAGGACGACAACGGCAATCGCTACCGCGTGGGCCGGTACGCGACCCGGGCAGAGGCCCAGAAGATCGCGGACAGCCTCGACGGTCGCGGCCACAAACAGCTCTACTGGGTCGAGCGGATCGGGCAGAACGGGGCGAGCGCGGCCGACTGAGCCGGCCCGTGACTGTTTGACTGTTGTCTCGAGCCGGTCCGTGACCGTTGTGTCGACGAGCCCGGTCCGCGCCCGCTGTCTTGCAGTCGGTCCCTGCCCGTTGCGCCACGCCTGCTCCCGTAGGCTCCCGCGTATGACGGAACGGATCGTGGTGGTGGGGGCCGCCCTGCTCGACGGCGGCCGCCTGCTCGCCGCGCGCCGCAGCGCGCCCCCGGAGTTGGCCGGGCGCTGGGAGCTCCCCGGCGGCAAGGTCGAGGCGGGCGAGACGCCCGAAGCGGCTCTGGTGCGTGAGCTGCGCGAGGAACTCGGTGTCGAGACTGCCCCCGTCGAGCGCCTTCCGGGGGAGTGGCCGCTGAAGCCGCCGTACGTCCTGCGGGTGTGGACAGCGCGGCTGCTCCCCGGCTCCGGAGAGCCCAAGCCCCTCCAGGACCACGACGCACTGTGCTGGCTCGCGCCCGCCGAGATCTGGAACGTGAGCTGGCTGGACCAGGACGTGCCCGCCGTGCGCGAGGTGCTCGCGAGGCTGGAGCCCGCCTGACAGAGCCGCCGTCTGACATGTCCCGCCCGCCCCGGGGCGTCTGTCGGGCCGTCTGTCGGGCCGCCTGTCTGGCCGTCTGTCTGGCCGTCTGTACAGGCGGCGCTGATCACTCCGTACGCCGTTCGTGCCACTGCGCGCCGTCGAGCGCGGTACTGGCCACGTGATACCGGGTATGTGCCCATTAACCCCACGAAACCGGACATGGGGTGAGCCGGGCGGCCTGGGATGTGATCGGCGTGATCGACACCGAAGGCGACCGCGCCGAGTGGACCTTCCCCGCGGACCCGGGCGCCGTACGCACCGCCCGCGCCGTCGTCCGCGGCCGGCTGCGCGACTGGAACCTCGACAGCCTCGCCGACCTGGCGGCGCTGTTGGTCAGCGAACTGGTGACCAACTCCCTGCGGCACGCCACGGGCCCCATCGGCGTACGGCTCGTACGGCCCGCGGGCCTGAGCGACGTACTGCTGGTCGAGGTCTCCGACCCGCTGCCCGACCCGCCCCGCCGGCGCGTCGCCCGGCCCGACGACGAGAGCGGCCGCGGACTACAACTGGTGGCCCATTCCTCGCGCCGCTGGGGTACCCGGCCGGGCGAGGCGGGCAAGACGGTGTGGTTCGAACTCGCGGTACCGCCGTGATTCCAACCCGCGGTAGTGGGAGACACCAACCCGCGGGTGCGGCAGATACCAACCCGCGGGTGCGGCAGATACCAACCCGCGGTAGCGGGAGATTCCAACTCGCGGTACCGGGATGAACGATCCGTCCGCGGAAGGGCTGTACGTCCACGTCCGCACTGTCCAGCGATTGGTTCAGGCCAGTGGCGGTTGTCCGCGGATGTGATTCGACGACGTGTCCGCTGGTTAGAAGACTGTAGGTGTTGTCACGGTCCGGTCCAAAAACCATCGGGACCGTGCTGTGATCGTGAACACCGTGTTGTGCGGCGCCGTAGTGCTGGATACTGCGGGCAGCCGCTGCCGGTGACCGGTGCCGGACGCGGTGAGCTGGAGGGGACGGTTCGCGTGAGCGAGATACCAGCGAAGGCCACGGAGTCCGAGGACCCGTCGGACGGCGCGAGGGCAGGGGCCACGGGTGATGCCGTGGCGGAAGCCGCGTCGGGCGATGTGCCGCCCGCTGACGCCATGTGGCAGAGCAGTCCGCCCGGCTCCATCTACGACTACATCAAGGTCGCGTCCTTCTCGATCGGCCCCGACGGGCTGGTCGACCAGTGGAGCCTGCGCGCCGAACAGCTCTTCGGCATCTCCGCCGAGCACGCGGTCGGCATGGACCCCATAGAGGCGTTCATCGACCCCGACCTGCGCGAGCAGGGCCAGCGCAAGATGGCCGAGATCCTGGACGGCCGGGAGTGGACCGGAGTCGTCCCCTTCCGGATCCCGGACACGGCGGACGGTGAGCGCGGCCGGCAGGGCCTCGCCGAGGTCTATGTCATGCCGACGCGGACCGAGGACGGCGAGAAGGCCGCCGTCTGCATCGTCGTCGACGTCCGCACCCTGCGCAGCATCGAGACCGACCTCGCCGCGTCGCAGTCCATTTTCGGCCAATCTCCGTTCGGTTTCCTGCTCATCGACACCGACCTGCGGGTACGCCGCGTCAACCAGCAGTTCGCCAACACCTTCGGCGGCGGTCCCGACGACCACCGCGGCCGCGGCGTCCACGACTACCTGCAGCGCCCCGAGGCCGAGCGGGTCGCCGCGACCCTGCGCCGGGTGCTGGAAACCGGCAGCTCCATCACGGACATGCACATCACGGGTTTCGTGCCGGGCTCCGAGGAGCGCCGCCACTGGTCCGTCAATCTCTACCGCGTGCACAGTGGTTCCGGCCGTCCCATCGGCGTCGCCTGGCTCGGACTCGACATCACCTCGCGCCGCGCCGCCGCCCGCGAGGCCGCCGCCGCCCGCCGCAACCTCGCCCTCCTGAACGAGGCCGGCGCCCGCATCGGCAACTCCCTCGACCTGGAGACCACGGCCCGCGAGCTCCTCGACGTGGTCGTGCCCGGCTTCTGCGACCTGGCCACCGTCGACCTCTACCAGGGCCTCCTGGCCGGCGACGAGACCCCGCCGGGCCTGGCCGACGGCAGCGCGGAACTACGCCGCGTGGCCTTCGCCAGCGCCGTCTCCGACGCGCCCTTCACCGGCTCCGGCAAGCCGGTCGCGGTCGGCGCGGTCCACCACTACCCCTTCAACTCGCCCTGCGCGGACGCCCTGCGCACCGCCCGCCCGCGGTACGTCCCCGCCGAGGAGGGCGGCCTCGTCCAGTCCACGCTCGCCGTGCCGATGGTCGCCCACGACACGGTCGTAGGACTGGCGCAGTTCTCCCGTACGAAGGGCAGCGAGCCGTTCGGCGACCGGGACCGGGACCTGGCGGTGGAGCTGGCGGCACGGGCGGCGGTCTGCATCGACAACGCCCGCCTCTACCGCCGCGAGCACGAGCGCGCGCTGATACTGCAACGGTCCCTGCTCCCGCCCGGCGACCCGGTGGCCTCCGGCCTCGACATCGCCTGCCGCTACCTGCCCGGCAACTCCTCCGCCGACCGGCCGAGCGAGGTCGGCGGCGACTGGTTCGACGTCATCGAACTTCCGGGCCACCGTACGGCGTTGGTGGTGGGAGATGTGATGGGCCGAGGCCTTCGGGCAGCGGTCGCGATGGGCGAACTCCGCTCCGCCGTACGAACGCTGGCGTTGCTGGATCTGGAACCGGCGGAGGTGCTCTCGGCGCTGGACGAGATCGCGCGCGGGCTCGGGGCGCCGGGCGGTGTCCAGCAGGCCACGCGTGCAGCCCGCCGCCCTCGGGAGGCCGACCTGTCCGAGGTGTACCTGGCTACGTGCGTGTACGCGGTCTACGACTCGGTGACCAGGCGCTGCACCTTCGCCAACGCGGGTCATCTGCCGCCGGTGCTGGTCGAGCCCGGCGAGACGGCGCTGATGCTGGACGTGCCGCCGGGCATGCCGCTCGGGGTAGGGGGTGAACCCTTCGAGGAGGTGGAGGTCGAACTCCCCGAGGGTGCTCTGCTCGCGCTCTACACGGATGGACTGGTCGAATCCCGCGACCATCCGCTGGACGAGGGCCTTCAGGCCTTCGTAGGGGCACTGACGGACCCCTCCCGCCCCCTGGAGGACGTCTGCGACCACGTCCTCAACACCCTCGACACCCACCACGGCGAGGACGACATCGCGTTGCTGATGGCACGTGTCCAGGGCCTGCCCACCGACTCGGTCGGCGACTGGACACTGCCGCGCGAGCCGCGCAGCGTGGGCCGGGCGAGGGAGTACGCGCGGGGGCAGTTGCTGTCGTGGGACCTCGAACCGCTGGTCGACACGACCGAGTTGCTGGTCAGCGAGCTGGTGACGAATGCGTTGCGGTACGGCGAGGGTGAGATCAGGTTGCGGTTGCTGTTGGACCGCACGCTGGTGTGCGAGGTCTGGGACGCGGGCCTGGTCCAGCCGCGCCGACGTCGCGCCCGCGATACGGACGAGGGGGGTCGCGGGCTGCAACTGGTCGGGCTTCTCAGCGCGGCGTGGGGGTCACGGCGGACGCCGCGGGGGAAGACGGTGTGGTTCGAGCTGCCGTTGCCGGACGGGGAGAGCGGGATGGTGGATCCGGCGGAGGCGTTGTTGAGTTTGTTCTGACGGGCGCGGCGGGGCTCCGGGCTCAGGGCTTGGTCTTGGGGGTCTTCAGGGCTTCGACGAAGGCGGTGAAGGCCTCGGTTGGGATGGTGAGCATGCGGTCGGTCGTGGCCTTCGAGTCGCGTATCGCTATGCGGGTATGGCGGTTCGCGATCTCTACGCAGTTGTTGCCGTCACCGCTTCCCGAGTAGGACGACTTCTGCCAGTTGTCAGGGGTGACCATGGTGCGCCTCACAACTCCTTCGCCAGCCTGTGCATGAAGTCACGCGACCGCTCGGGGTCAAGTGACGCAGCCTCCACTTTACGGAAGAGCGTTCGAAATGCACTGAGTTGGGCCTCGGAATCGATGAACGCCGCGCCTTGAGGCGCGTCGCGTACGGCTGTGTCCAGCTTGGGCACGGCACCGCCTGCGTACATCATGATGTTTGTGGCTCCCGCGAAGCCGTCCAGGTCGAAGGGGATGACGCGCACGGTGATGTGGGGCGCTTCGGAGCACTCCAGGATGCGGGTGAGCTGAGCGCGTGCGGCAGCCCGGTCGCCGACCCTGATGCGCAGGGCTGCCTCGTGGATCACCGCTTCGTACGGCACAGGAACAGGTCTCTCGATGATCAGCTTGCGCTTCATGCGGTGGCGCACGCGCAGCCCAAGGTCGCTGTCGGGGAGTTCGGGAACGCGGTACGAGAAGATGGCGCGGGCGTAGTCTTCCGTCTGGAGCAGACCGGGTACGTGCAGGAACTCCACGTCGAGTCGATATGTGGCGTGGTACTCCAACTCGGCGAGGTCCAGAAACGAAGTGGGTAGCAGGCCTCGGTATTCCTCCCACCAGCCGCCGGTCCGATCGGTCGCCATCGCCACCAAGGCCTCGATCAGCTCCTCGTCCGTACAGGAGTACTGAGCGGCAAGTCGTCGTACGCGCTCCTCGCTCACGCCCGCCGTGCCGAACTCGATCTGGCTGATCTGAGCCGAGTCCGTTCCGAGCAGTGCGGCGGCTTCGCGCCCCTTGAGTCCTGCGGCCTCGCGCAGTTTGCGCAGTTCAGCACCTAGTCGCTCCTGGCGTGCGGTGGGCTGTTTTCTGCGCGCCACGTCTTCCTCCTTGCGCTCAACTGCCCTGGAGCAGCGCCTCGTTCGAGGGGAAGATTACGGCAACGACTTGCGTCGTCCCAAATTGTGGCCCTACCGTCGGTGACGCGACGCACACGCTGCGGAATGCCGGGGTCCCGGAAGCGCACCGCACCGTCCTGCCATGACGGGGGCGGCACTGCCACCGCCGGTCGGCCGCAACCCCCCTCTAACCGAACGGAGTTGACGCATGCCCGAAACCGAAAACGAAAGCGAACCGTGGGAGTACTGCCTCTACATCCCGAACGACCTGCGCGCGGTTACCGTAAGCCGCCGTACCCTCCGCCTCATCCTGACGATGCACGGACTGATCGGCCTGGTCGACGTCGCCGAGCTACTCGCGGCGGAGCTGGTCTCCAATGCCGTACGCCATACGAAGGGGCCGGCCGCCCTGCGGGTGTCCTGGTCGGCGGGGGTGCTGCGGATCGGGGCGTGGGATGCCGATCCTGAGCCGCCGGAACCGCCGAGGCCGTTGGATGAGGGGGTCGAGTTGGAGGAGGGGAGGGGGCTGGCGTTGGTGCGGGCGTGTGCTGATCTGTGGGGGTGGCATCCGCTGGCGAGACATGGCAACCGGGGTAAGTACGTGTGGTGTGAGCTGGCCGCGGCTTGAACGGGTGCCGTGGGGCCGCCCGCTTCTTGGTCAGTGTCGTGCTTCCGCGAGCCGCGTCAAGGGCGCTCCAGCACGGGGAGAAGCGAGCGGACGGCCGGGAAAGCGGGGGTCCGGCGGGACCAGAAGGAACAGAGCCCGACTGACTGTTTGGACGCGGTCGCGCGTGCCTCGTAGAGTCGCGGGGGATGAAATCAGACGACGCTCCCGACTCCAGCCTCCCGATGCTGACTTCCGCGCAGGCCTCACACCTGCGGGCGCTCACCGCCCCGTACCTCCAGGACGGTCACGACCACTCCCTGCACGACCTGGCGCACGCGTGCCGCAATTTTCGGGAGGAGCGCTGGCCCGACCTGGTGGCCGCTCACTTCGCGAGGCTGCGGCAGGCCAGTGGGGGCGGCGAGGGTGCTGAGGAACTGCTGCGGGATGCACATGCCCGGCTCCTGCCCGTCGAGTCACTCGCCCCTGAACTCGCCGACGTTCTGCGCTACGGGCGTGTGGTGGCTGACGGACTCGTCTTCGTCTATGCCCTCGATGGGCCGACGAGTGTGCGGATCCTCACCGACAAAGATGTGGAGCGCGCCGGGCTCGAGGCCCTGGGAGAGGCAGGGCGCGCGAACCTTGTGCGGGTACCGGTCGAGCATGAGGAAGTGCCCATGGAGGGAGGAGCGAGATTGCACTCCCTTTACGGTGACTCCCCGTTCGTGGCCAGCAAGGCGCTGTTTCTGTCCCAAGTGGTCCTGCAGGTCACCGGCGAGTCGCTCCCGCACGCCGGTGCCCTCGTTGTCGTGCCGAGCCGGCACAACCTGGTGTACCACCCGATCGCCGACGGATCCGTGGTCGATGCGATCAACAGTCTTGCCTCGTACGCGTTGGGTGCTTACGAGGACGGACCTGGTGCGCTGTCCCCGCGGGTCTACTGGTGGCACCGCGGCAGACTGACATCGCTCACGGTCATCGACCGGGACACCCGGACCTTCTCCCTGCGGCCGCCATCGCAACTGCTCGGTCTGATGAAGGGTCTGGTCCGCCTCGACCGCGCCGGTCGTCTCGCCACCCGCACCGCGACCGATGCTCCGGACCTTGCCGAACTCACGCACACCACAGCCGAGTCGATAGCCCGCCTCACCCAGAACTCGGCAGGACTGGGCGACGCCTTCGACTCCGCCCTCGCGCTGGCCCTCGCACGCTGCGCCGCTGATCCCGACGTGGCGCACGTCGCCACCTGGGACGCGTGGGCCACGGCCCTGCAACTCGGGTGCGCGCTGTTCACCGGCGCGCAGGCGCAGGAGTGCCACCTGGGCGACGGCCTTGTCAGGCAGTTGCCCGCCACGCCTGCCGCACCGCCCGCGGATGCCCGTGCGTGGCTCGACGCCCTTTACCTGGCGGTCGTATGCCGCCAGATGGACCGGATCTTCCGGCTGTGCCAAGTGCCGCTCGCGACGCTGCGGCAGGACGACTCCGCCGACGAGTACGTCCTGAACTGGATCGACACGCTGCAGACCTATTTCTCCGAACGCGACTCCATGGACGGGGTTGTGGAGAAACTGGTCGCCACCATGCAGACGTCCGGGCACGACGATGTGACCCACGCGCCGCTGGAGTTCGTGAACGGGATCGACTACCAGCCGGTCGCTCTTTTCCACCGCATCATCGCACGGGACCACGACACTTTCGCCAAGACACTTGCCGAAGCCCTCGCGGAACACGGCGGCTACTGGGGGGAATCGGCGGCGCCGCGTGCCCGGGCAGCGCTCGGACCGCTCGCGATGGCGTGCCTTGCTTACGACTATGGCTTCCCTGTCGCCCCAAAGCAGCCGTATCTGCCTGCCTGTCTCCTCAATCGCGAACGGATCGAGGACATTCCCTGACGGCAAGCCATTTGCCTGCGTGCAGGCATGCCGTCGCTGGTGGCCTCGTCATACCCAGGCGATAGCGTCACCGCTATGGCTGACATCTTTGAGCTCTCCATCGTGCTGAACCTGCGCGAGGGCCTGTCCGACGCGGAACTCGCGGAGCTGCGGTGGCATCTTGGCCTGGGACCCATGCCGGAGATTCTCCGCATCGTGTCCGAGTTTCCGATCGTGGTGGTTGACGACGCCGGCGAACCCGTCATAGAGGACCGTCCTGTGCCTCTTCTAGGGCAGCATGGCGACGCTTGGAAGGTGAATGGGGCGCTTACGTCGGTACTGGTGCGGCCGGAAGACCGTACGAACGGTGCATGGGCCCTGACTATTCGGCAGGAGATCCACCCCGACCAATTCGACAGCACTGCCGAACTCCTCACCTGGCTGTCCACCAAGGCGGATGACCGGCACTGCGTCAAGGCCGGGACAATTCACCTGGGCTGGATCAGGTTCTATGAATCGGACCGGTTCGAGCCGCTCGTCGTTCGAGATGGCGGGGTCGTGTGGCCGTAGATTACGGTCTCTGCAGGGAGAGTTGTGGATCCTCGAACGACCTGCGTGGGGTTACCGTAAGCCGCCGTACTCTCCGCGGATGAGGGCATGGAGCTGGAGGAGGGGGCCGGGGGGCGTTGGTGTACGTGTGGTGTGAGCTGGCCGCGGCTTGAATGGGCACTGTTGGGCCGCCCGCTTCTTGGTCAATGTCGTGCTGCGGGGGCGCGGTCGCGTCTCGCCTGCACGCCTGGCTGGTTTGGCGGGTCTTCGAAGTTAGGCGGGGTAGAGGTGTCCACGGGCTCGCCGGGTGGTGACGCAGCGTGTGCGTAGGCGTTGGTTGGTGGGGTTGCGGAAGCCGTGGGCGGCGCGGGCGACGAGCTTGATCACGCGGTTGATGCCTTCGCTTTTGGAGTTGCTGTGTCCGGTGGCGATGAATGCGGCGATCTCGGGCCACCAGCGGTCCACTGTGACGGCTAGTTGGCGGACTTCGGGGATCTCGGAGTCCGCGCACCAGGTCAGGAACTTGAACCGCAGGTGGCCGATGAGGTGGCGGTCGGCGCCGGTGCGGGCGCATGCGAGCAGGTCCCGCAGTCGTTCCTTGGCGATCCAGGCGGTCAGCAGCGTCATCCCGATCGTCCCGGCGTCGATCGGTGCGTTCCACATCGTGCTGAACTGGGCGTCGGTGAGGTCCTCGCGGTTGCGCAGGAGTCGACGCCGGGCTTTCCATTCCGGGTCGGATGCCCGTCCCCGCCGGCCGCGCAGGGTGGCAGTGGTCCGCCGCCGGACGATGTTCAGCATCTTGTTGGCGAGCTGGACCACGTGGAAGTGGTCGACGACGACCTGGGCATGGGGCAGCCCGGTGCGGATCGCAGCGCGGTAGCCGACGGACATGTCGATCGCGACGTAGCGGATCTGCCGGCGCCAGGGCAGCGGCGTCGTGGCGAGCCAGGCCAGCACGTCGGAGGGAGCGCGACCCTCGACCTGCCCGAGCAGGCCCTGGATACCGAAGGCGTCCACGAAGCCGGTGTGCCAGCGGTCGGCCGCGGGCTCCCAACGGCTGGTTTGCGGGTTCTGCCGCCACTGCATGCGGCCCCGGCGGGTCTCGTCGATACCGAGGACTTCGACCGGTTCGAGAGCCGCGGCACTCACTTCCTGTCCGGCGGAATGGAAGGCGTGCATCACCGTGGGCCAGGACAGGCCCAGGTCCCGGGCGGCCTGGACGACCGTGGAACCGGCATCGCGTACCCGCCGTCCGGCCGCGTTCCGCAGCCTCCCGGTGATCCGGGCCCCGGCCGGGACCTGGCTCACGTGCTCGGTAAAGGACTTCCGGGGGCAGGCCGGCTCGGTGCAGTACCAGCGTCGCTTGCGCCACACCAGCTCCAGTCCCCGCTCGCCGTGGGGCAGATCCCGTGGGCGGGTCTGTACGAAGCCCTTGGCACGTAAGGCGAATACCCCGCAGGAGGGGCAGGCCCGTGCAGCCTCGTCCGCGGTGGTCAGGTGCACCCGCCGGGTGCCGTCCGTGAGCCGCTCGACCTTGGCCACGGCTAGGCCGTCCAGGTCGAGCAGCAACGTCGTATTGTTGTCCAAGCCCGTGTGTCCAGGTGATTAAGCTGCGTAGAGAACAGTCATGATCACTTACGACCACGGGCTTCCTGCATCCAGGGCCCAACTCCCCTTCTTCTGACCGTCAGTGACGGTGCGGCAGGCCACCCGAGACCAGACCACGCTCAAGTTCGAAGACCCGCCTTGGCTGATCGCAAGACCGTGTCGCGTCAGACGATCATTGGAGAGAGGGGCATTGCCCTGATCCAACGACGCTGCCTTGAGATGGGCCAGCGAGCCGAAGTTGCGGGCCGTGTTCGACAAGCTGGCCGGGCGACGTTCGGCAACGTGCTGGTGATTGTGGACCAGCCCGCCTCGATCGGCGCCCTGTCCCTGAAGGTCGCCAGGCACGTCGGCTGCAAGGTTGTCTACCTGCCCGGCCTGTCCATGCGGGTGAGCAGATGTGTACCGATGGCCTCTTCCGACCGCGTCAGGCGGCGGATGCCTCGCCCGCGGCCTCCAGGAACGCGAGTGCGGCGGTCGCGTCCTCGGTGAAGAAGACCAGTTCGTCCAGGGGCTGGGGAAGGAAGCCCTCGGCTTCCATTCGGGCCAGCTGGGTACGCAGCCCGTCGTAGAAGCCCTCGGTGTCCAGCACAATGACCGGCTTGGTGTGCAAGCCGTGCTTCTTCAGTTCGAGGATTTCGGTGACCTCGTCGAGGGTCCCCAGCCCGCCGACCAGCACCATGATCGCGTCGGCGCGCGCCAACAGCTCGGCTTTGCGGGTGGCCAGGTCCGGGCTTATCACGATCTCGTCGGCGCCCTGATATACGGTGTGGGCGAGCAGCTCGACCGATATCCCCACCAGCCTGCCGCCGGCCTAGGACAGGGGCAACGAGTCATACCGGCCCCGATGGCCACGAACCCGAACCGGGCTCTACGACGAAGGTAATGGGCGATGACCTCATCCTCGAAACGCGGCATCGGCTGCACGATCCCGGAGAAAGCCGACCAGGTCCGCAACCGTCAAAAACGCGGCTCACGCGGTGGCCGCCTGCGGGAGTTCGACAAGATCGACTACCGCGAGCGGCACACCGTGGAGCGCGGGATCAACCGCCTGAAAGGCACCGGGCTGTGGCCACGAGATACGACAAGCTGGCCGTCCGCTACGAGGCGACGGTGCTGATCGCCGTCATCAACGAATGGCTGTGACAGGCAGCATCACACTGCCGGGTCGCGCACTTGCGCCACGATGATCACGTTCCCGTACAGGTCGGCCAGGTGCAGCGACCGGCTGTCGGCGTCTTCCCGTTCGTTCCATACCCGCACCCCGCGCCCGCGCAGGTGTTGGCGGACCGCATCCAGGTCGGCGGTGTACAGGACGAGCAGAGGCTGACCGCCGCACTGATTGCCGATCAGCTCGCGTTCCTGGTCGCTGGTGGCGGTCATGAGCCAGAGGCCGACCGCCTCTTGGCCGGGCACTCCGATATGCAAGTAGCGATAACCATCTGCCGTCTGGTCGTGCAGGACGCAGAAACCGAGAGCGCCGCGGTAGAAGGCCAGGGCCGCATCGAGGTCGTCAACAAGGACAACCATACGGCCGAGCCCCGAGAACAAGCTCTTCTCAGAATGAGCAGTCATGATCGGCACCCTAGACCGGGCCACTGACAACGAGCCGAAGCCCTCGGGACACCCACAGTCGGAGCGGGGCAAGATCGACTTTCGCAACAGGCCCTACTAGTTCAGAGCTTGGCGCCCGAGGGCTTTCAGAACGGTCCCGAGCTGCCGCACCGGTTCAGGGCCGACCATCCGCAACACGACCGTGCCCGCTCCGGCCACCTCCAGCGCGCGGACCCCTTCGGCAGCTTCTTCAGCCGTGCCCGAGACCGTGAATACCTGCTCCGGCGAGCGGCCGAGCCAGGCGCCGTGGCCCTCGACACAGGGCCGCAGCGCCCGCGCCACCTCTTCGGCATCGTCGCCCACGCAGCAGAAGGCGAGCACCGTCAGAGTATGGTCGGCAGAGGCTCCGCCCTTGTCGACCAACGCCCGAGCGCTCTTCACATCATGCGGGCCGTGGCCCTCGGCGATCAGTGTGCCGTCCGCGACTCGCCCGGACAGCTCCAGCGAGCGGGGCCGCACCACGCCCGCGACTACCGGGGGCGGCTCAAGAGGCGGATGCACCATCTGGATGCCGGCCAGCCGCACCTCCCGACCTTCCAGCTCGACGCGCTCCCCGCGCAGCAGCGCGCGCACGGAGCTGATCGTCTCCTCCAGCAGGGCGAGCGGCGACCGCGCCGCGACGCCGACTGAGGCCATCCACTCCGGCACCCCATGCCCGATCCCGGCAACAAGCCGCCCCGGGAACACCCGCGTCAGCGTCGCCAACTCCATCGCCAGCAACGCCGGACTGCGCAACGGCGCAGGCATGATCCCGATGCCCACACGCAGCCGCTCCGTCGCTCCCAGCGCCAGGGAGGCGGCCGAGATCCCCCCAGACCATCCGAGGTCCTCGACCACCCACAGGTCGTCCACTCCCAGCGCCTCGACATCCCGCGCGAACCCCGGCAACCCCTCCGGGGCCCAGTCGCGGTCGTACATCACACCGATTCGAACGTTCGTCACGTGCTGAAACCTATGCCCAGTGCTGGTGAGTGATCAACGCTCCGGTCAAGCGTTCAGGGCGTCGGCACCGGTGGTCGCCGAAGTGCGGGGCACGTACCGCTTGTTCGTAGGGCAGGGTATGTCCGGCGCCAGAACCGCGGTCCCGTGCAGCCATGTTTCTTCGATGTCTCGCAGTAGGAGGACGCCGAGGCGTCGGCCGACACGTTGGGGTGTTCGCTCGGGGTTCGTTGCGCGCTCTGTGTGACGCATGCCTCGCTCCTTGGGCGTTTTTCCCGGCGTACTGCTGTAACGGTCGCCTGACCGGGACCACTACTCGATGACAGAACACACCGGGAGGGACAGGAGGTGCGGCAGTGCCCGACGACGACGCGGATCGTTTCACCGCTATGTACGACGGCTGTCGGCAACGCGTGTGGGCCTACGTGGTCAGCCGCGCGGGACGGCAGGTCGCCGACGAGGTGGTGAGCGAGACGTTCACCGTGGCCTGGCGCAGGCTGGACGACGTGCCGGAGCAGCCGCTGCCATGGCTGCTCGGGGTCGCCCGCAACATCCTGCGGGACAGCATCCGCGCGGAGGCCAGGCGCGCGATGCTTGCCGCCGAGCTGGGGGCCTGGACGGACCAGGCCGAGGCGGACGTGGCCGAGGACGTGTCCGAGCGCAGCGCGCTGCTCAAGGCGCTGGCCACGCTGCCGGAGGACGATCGCGAACTGCTCATCCTCTCCGCGTGGCAGGGACTGACCCCGGCGGAGGCGGCCAGCGTGGTCGGCTGCTCGCCCATCACGCTGCGGGTCCGTCTGCACCGGGCGCGTATGCGCCTCAACCAGGCCGCGTCGGCCTCCCCGCTCATGCAGGAGGTCGCAACCGCGCGGCGAGTGTCCACCCGAGCCCGGATCACCGTAGGAAAGGAAGCTCGGTGAAGAACGACGTCCTGCAGCGCCTGGCCGCCGCCCGCCCCGCCCACCTCGACCCCGGCCTCCCCACACCCTCGCAGGTTCGGCAGGAGGAGCTCGCAACATTCATGAGCCTTCCGCGCGCGTCGCGCAGGGCTCGCGCCGTCGCCCGCACGCGGAGGGTGCCCCGCCCCCTCCTGTCCGGTTTCGCCCTGGCCACGGCGACGGCGGTCGCGGCTGTGGTGATCACCGGCACAGCGTCGGAGCAGCCGGGACCCGCGCCCTCCGCGACGTTGGGCTCGGGCAGCCGAATCCTTCTCGCTGCCGCCTCCAGCGTCGAGCAGCAACCAGCCGGCTCGGGCAAGTACTGGTACGTGGAGAAAGAGTTCGCAGACCGCTACAAGGTGCCTGGCAAGAACTACAGCATCGACGTCCGCGGCGAGCAGCGGTGGTGGACGGCCACCACCGGCAACAAGTACTGGTCGCAGTCGCTGGACACAGGGGCTCGTCCGTCCACGAAAGCCGATGAAGCGGCGTGGAAGGCGGACGGTTCCCCCAGGTCGTGGGACCTGGGGAACGACGCCGACGAGATCTACACCTACGCCGGCAAGGGCGAATTCGACCACGACGCCCCCGGTGGAATCGCGGACAGCGTGCCGATGGGGGAGGTTCCCCTGCGCCTCCTACCCACGCTGCCCACCGATGCCAAGGCCCTCCGCAAGCGCCTCTTCGAACTGGTCGACAAGCACTACAACGGCCCCGAATGGACCCTCGACCGGATAGTCGTCGAGGACGCCGTCCAGCTCGCCACGACCCTGCCGTCCACCCCGGCCCTGCGCGCCGCCGCCTACCGCCTCCTCGCCGCAGAGCCCGGCGTGCGCTCCCTCGGCGACGTCAAGGACCACGCCGGCCGCACCGGCTACGCCGTCGCCCTCACCGCCGAGTACGCGCCCGGCGTCGAACGCCGTCTGATCTTCGATGAGTCGACGGGCATGCCGCTCGGCGAAGAGATGGTGTCCACGCGCAGCGGCGACGGCAGAGAGAAGGGCGACCTGCTGAACTACACGACGTTCACGATGAAGTGGACCAACGAGGCGCCGCCGTTCAACACCGACTACAGCGACCCGCCGGCCGACCTGCGCTCCGTTCCGGTCGACAAGCCGGACGCGGAGGCGGCTCGCTGAGCCTGCCGGTAGACCTGGTAGATCACGGCGGAGCGTCACCAGGAGTCGGGTGTGTTGCTCACGTTGCTGTGGTCCTGACTGTTTGCTGGCGCCTGTCGTGCTGTCGCTCCCAGGGAGGTCGTGGATGCCATCGGTGGTTGACCGTGCCGGGCGGCGCGGAGCTGACCGGAAAAGCGTCGCAGGTGGCGGATGCGGCGAAGCCGAAGCCGAAGTCGCAGATGCCCGATGCGGCGTGAGGGGGTGCCCTGGTCGGTGCTGTCGGTGAACTACCGGCGCATCCTGCAAGCTCTCGCAGCCCGGGCCGGGCCCGGGCCCGGGCCCGTCAACGGCTGCTGACCTGCCAGGAGATGGCCGCAGTGTTGGGCATGGACGTGGTGCCGGCGCGGATGGAGGCGCTGCGGTCGAAGGCGAAGCGCCTGGTCGCGCGCGGTTGGCTGGCCGAGCAGCCGGGCCGGTTCATGCTGGCTGCAGGCGTGGCCGGGCCAGGCGGCGGGTCATGAGCAGGGTCTTCGACGAGACCATGGCCTTGGCGCTGGTGGACCAGCACGAGAGCGGTGAGGCAGTACTCGACGAGGCTTCCGGTGTAGCCGCCGTCGGCCCGGACCAGGGCCGGCTGGTGGTGCGCGTCGGCGACCTGTCGCAGCAGGACCTGGGTGGCGGCGCGGTCACCGGTGTCCGCGGCGGTGACCATCACACCCAGCGGCAGGCCGAGCGTGTCGACCACGACATGCCCTTGCGGCCGTTGGTCTACTTGCCGCCGTTGTAGCCGCGTCTTCGGCGCCGACGTCGGCGTCTGCCGTGACCGCGTTCCTGAAACTGTGCGTGAGGCAATCGCACGACTGGGCATGCGACATCAGAGCCTCCTGATACTCGGACGGTCTGGTAACCCCGAGTTACTCAGATCTCCCCGCGCACCGCTCGTCACATGAGCCGGCACAGTTGGAGAATCGCGAAGACCAGGAGCGAGACACCGCAGCAGGCTTCGAGCGCACGTACGGCCACTGACGGCAGCGCCCTGCGCGGCATCATGATGAGCCCCGCCGAGATCAGGCACCACAGCATTGAGGAGGCCATGAACCCGGCAAAGAAGACGCCCAGCTCGGTCGTGCCGCTCGAGCCCAGGACGGGGCCCACTCCACCGGCCGCCCCCGACCAGTAGACGACGTTCCATGGGTTCGCCAGCGACATGCCCGCTCCCACAGCCATGGCCTTGCGGTCCTGTTTGTCGTACGGCTGCGCCTTCGGGTAGGCCACCTTCCGCGCGAGTGCGTCGCGCAGGCCCGCTGCCCCCAACCAGGCCAGCAGCAAGCACCCGGTCACCGTGAGTGGCACGCGCAAGGCCGGCACCGCGAACAGCACCCCCACGCCTGCCAGGCCGAGCACCGCCCACACAGCATCGCCCACAAGCGAGCCGACCTGGACCGCTGTCGACGGTCATGGAATTCCCCACCTCAGGTGGGTTCAGCCTCAGGTAATTCCCCACCTTCGCGGTCACGTTTCCCCATGGGGACGGAGGTCGTGAACGGCGGGTTCGGACCGCTCTGAGGCCGGTCTATCCGTGCAGCCAGATCCGCAGTGGACCGACTGGCTCGAAGCCATGGCGCATGGCGGCCTCGAGGCCATCGCCGTGCTCATAGCCGACCACCGGCAAGGTGGGGAACAGCCGGTGCACCGCCTCCAGTACGACCGGCCAGGCGGCATCGGGTCCGCCGTCCGGTGCGAAGACGTTGGAGATTCCGACCACCTGGTCGCTGCGGCTCGCCACCGCTCCGGTGACCACCCGGCCGCTGGCGGACCGTCCGGCGAGTACGAACGTGGCCGGGTCGTCGAGCAGTTCGGGCCGGAAGAGGTCCGCGTTGCGGTTCCCGTCGTCCCAGGCCAACGCCCAGGCGTGCAGCATGTCCGGGTCGGTGGCCACGCCCCAGGCAAGATCCGACGCGATAGCGGGTGCACTCGCCGGGCGGTGGATCCACTGCGCCTCGAACAGGACGTGGAAGCCGGCCTCGGTCAGGTCGAGGTCGGCGAAGCTGTCCTTGACGGAGGCGCCGGCCGCGGTGGTGTCTATCCGGGCCGCCAGCACGGCCGGGTCGACGCCTGGCACGAGGGTCACCGCGTCGGGGTAGTACAGCGGTGTGCGGGCCGGGGCGGCCCAAGCCTGCAGCCCG
The DNA here is from genome assembly GCF_002291145.1 of Streptomyces sp. SA15. Classification (GTDB taxonomy): domain Bacteria; phylum Actinomycetota; class Actinomycetes; order Streptomycetales; family Streptomycetaceae; genus Streptomyces. The sequence continues at coordinate 70,843 of NZ_NTGE01000150.1, read as the reverse complement.
AACTCGCTCATCAAGCCGTGCGATCGGCTCATCGCCGCGCACCACTCGGCATTGTTGCGGGCGGCAGCCCGGATTATGAGTTGCTTCGGCGTCGTCACGAATACGGATCATGGCTTGTCCCGGCTCGGACGGTCGAACGCTTTTCCGTTGCCCGCAGGATGGCCGCCGTGCTGGGAGGTCCGTCGGTCAGTTCCAGGCGAATCATGTGATCGTCCAGCACTGTCGACGATCAAGGTTTCCCCATCTCGGGTGGTTTGAGTGCTATATGATCTCTAGTCAGAATCCTCCGGATTGGTCATGGGTAGCGCGGAGGCCGGGATCGAGGGACCTGGTCGTCGCGAAGCTGCTCATGTTCCTCGTCCCGTGGTTCGGAAGGCCGATGGGCAGCCCGGATGGCGAGGAGAACGTTCGTCGTGGTCGACATCACCGAGATTTACATCCACTGGTACGCAGGCCGCTCGAAGAGCGCGCTGGCCGCGTCGCTGGGAGTGGACCGCAAGACGGTCAGGAAGTACCTGGCCCCGGCGGAGGCGTCCGGGATCACCCCGGGCGGGCCGCCGATGAGCGAGGCCGACTGGTCGAAACTGATCAAGGAGTGGTTCCCGGGGCTGGCCGACAGACGGCTCCGGCAGGTGACCTGGCCAGAGATCGACAAACACCGCGACTACATCAAGAGCCTGCTGGGGACGGTGACCGTCTCCACCATCCATCAGCGACTCCGCGACGAGCACAAGCTCCAGGTGTCAATCTCCTCCTTCCGCCGCTGGGTGCACGCCACGCTGCCGGACGAGGTGGCGAAGTCGCAGGTCACCGTCCTGCGCGACGAGGTCGAGCCCGGTTCGGAAGCCCAGATCGACTACGGCTTCCTCGGACAGTGGATCAACCGCGCACGGGCCGGCGGCACCGGGTCTGGGCATTCGAATGGTTCTGCCCTGCTCGCGGCACATGTTCGTGCGCCCGGTGCTGCACCTGGACCAACAGGCATGGACGGAAGCACACGTCGCGGCCTTCCGCTACTTCGGCGGTGTCCCACGCCGGCTGGTACCGGACAACCTCAAGACCGGCGTCGACAAGCCCGACCTCTACGACCCGAAAATCAACAAGGCGTATGCCGAACTCGCCACCCACTACGGCGCCTTGGTGGATCCTGCCCGGGCATCGAAACCGAAAGACAAACCGCGGGTGGAGCGGCCCATGCCCTATGTCCGCGACTCGTTCTGGCGGGGACGGGAGTTCACCTCCGTCGAGCACATGCAGGCCGAGGCGGTGACCTGGAGCCAGCAGGTCGCAGGACGCAGGCAATGCCGTCCACTGGACGGGGCCGCCCCGTTGGCGGTGTTCGAGGCGCTGGAGGCCGCCGAACTGCTGCCTCTGCCGCCCACCCCGTTCGTGCTCACCCGCTGGTCAACGGCCACGGTCGGCCCGGACATCCACATCAAGGTGGGCCGCACCCTCTACTCGGTGCCCTGGAAGCTGATCGGCCGCAAGGTCGACGTCCGCTCGACCGCCACCATGGTGCAGATCTTCCACGACGGCGAACTCGTCAAGACCCACGCGGCACTTGAGCAGGGCAAACGCACCGACCGCCACGACTACCCGCCCGAGAAGATCGCCTTCCAGATGCGCACCCCGGTCTGGTGCCGCAGCCAGGCATCGAGATCGGAGACGCCTGCCGCGAGGTCATCGACCAGCTCCTCGAAGTCAACGCCCTTTACCGGCTCCGCGCCGCCCAGGGGGTTCTCGGCCTGCGGAAGAAGTACGGCGAGACGCGGCTGGAAGCCGCCTGCGCCAGAGCCATCGCGGTCGGCGACCCGTCCTACCGCACCGTCAAAGGCATCCTGATCGCCGGCACCGAGACCGACCCCGAGCCCGAGACCAGCGGAGACGCCGGGGCCGCGGCCTTCCTCCACGGGCCGACCCAGCTCTTCGCCCCGACCGTCACGACCCCCGACACTACGGGCGACGCCCACGACGACCAGGTGCACGACGAAGCCGAGGTGGAAGCCCGATGACCGTGATGGATAGCGCCCTGCGCGAGTCACTCAAAGCCCTCCGGCTGTCCGGCATGCTGGAGACCCTCGACGCCCGCCTGGCCCAGGCCCACGGCGGCGAGCTCGGCCACCTGGTCACCCGCCGCGAGACCGTCGCCTTCCAACGGCGTTTGCAACCGGCGAAGTTCGAGCAGCAGGTCACCCTGGAGGAGTTCGACTTCACCGCCTCCTCGAAACTGCCCGCGGCCCAGATCCGCGACCTGGGAGCACTGCGCTGGCTGCACGCCGGAGAGTCCGTCATCCTGTTCGGGCCGGTCGGCGTCGGCAAGACCCACATCGCCCAGGCCCTTGGCCACCTCGCCGTCCGCCAGGGCGCCCACGTCCGTTTCGCCAAGACCAGCCGCATCCTGGCGGACCTCGCCGGCGGCCACGCGGACCGCACCTGGGAGAAGCGCATCCGCGAACTGGTACGTCCCGACGTCCTCATCCTCGACGACTTCGCGATGCGCCAGCTCAACGCGACCCAGGCCGATGACCTCTACGAACTCGTCTCCGAGCGGCAGGGACGGTCCCTGATCATCACCAGCAACCGGGCGCCCAGCGACTGGTATCCCCTCTTTCCCAACCCCGTCGTCGCCGAGTCCCTCCTCGACCGGCTCATCAACACCAGCCACCAGGTCATCATGAACGGCCCCAGCTACCGGCCAAACAAACGCCCCAAGAACCGCTCCGACAAGCCGGACAACTCCCAGATCAAGTAACCGCCGCTACCTCCGGGGCCGGGGAATTACGTGAACTCAGCCCCGGGAAATTACGTGATCGTTCACAACCGCGAAGGCCGGGCGGAACCCACCCCGTATCCCGCGTCGCAGGGACTCGCTGAACACCGCGCCTGGTGCCGCGTTGAACACCAGCCCCAACCACATAGCCACCATGAAGATCTCGAACATGGCAGCCACTGTGCGAGCGGTCGGGCCGTCTGGTCTTGTCAGATGTTGATCCGGGACAGCCGACGGTAGCGGCCTGGCGTGATGGCGTAGGCCGCGGCGAAGTGGCGGTGGAAATGCGCCTGGTCGGCGAAGCCGAGCCCGTGCGCGACCTCGGCGACGGGCTCACCCCTACGCAGCCGACACCGCGCCTCGGCCAGCCGGGCCGACAAGTGCCAGGCGTAGGGCGGGGCGCCGGTGGCGCGGGTGAACGTCCGGATCAGATGCTCCCGGGACATGCCTGCCTCGTCGGCCAGCTCGGCCAACCGGGGCGTGCCGGACAGGTCCGTGCGGAGCCGGTCAAGCACCGCGGCGATCCGGGCGTCAGCGGGCTCTGGAGCACGAGCGCGCCGTCCTGCGGCCAGCTCGAGCAGCCGCGACAGCACCAGCACCATCCGCTCCTGAACCAGAGCAGCAGATTCGGCGGGCGAAGGGTGTCCCTCCGGTGCTAGCTTGCGGAATGCCCCGGCGGCAGCGAGAAACTCGGCGCGGAGGTGCGGAGAACGGACGACGGGCCGCTCGAAGTCGACTGCGGCATCGCCGGTCAGCGATTCCACGGCCGTTGCCGGGACGTACCAGCTCACAGCCGCGAAGGACGTCTCGGGCGGGACCTGGGTGGTGCACGACTGGACCTGGCCGGGGTTGTAAACGGTGAACTCGTCCAGGCCCACGTCGAACGAGGTGCGATCCAGCCGGACCCGCTCCAACCCGCAGAGGTTGACGCTGATCACGTACTCGTCGTGGCTGTGCCGCGGGAACCCGCCCGACGGGGGACGCACTACCGCCAGCTGACCTCCGCCCCCCTCCATGACCTGCATGCACAGAGGCTACGACAGGACGCGAACGTGGCCGGACAGGGGTAGCCGACCAGGTCCGCAGCCGTCAAAAACGGCTCACGCGGTGGCCACCCGACGCTTGCACGCTTTGACCGGTTAAATATCGGCCCCTGCTGGCATCGGCATGTAGGGGGCTTGAGTGCTTCAGGGTGGAACATTTCGGGTTATCCCGGCAAGTCGGCGAGGCAGCAAAGCGCTGCCTGAACCTACTTGACGATCCGTTCGTGGCTCGCTTAGCGTCCACGTATCATCGATTTTACCGGTTAAATAAGGAGCTCCGCAGATGGTCACGATGGACGATGTCGCCCGACGCGCCGGCGTCACCAAAGCGACGGTCTCCAACGTGGTCCGTGGGCGCTCCGTCGTCAGTGCGCAGACCAGGGCCAAGGTGGAGGCGGCGATCGCCGAGCTGGGCTACCGGCCGAATCTCGTCGCCCGGGGGCTGGCCACCGGCACCACCATGACCATCGGCTTCATCGTGCCCACGATTGCCAACCCGTTCTACTCCTCGGTAGTGGAGGAGGTGGAGACCGTCCTCCAGGAGCACGGCTACCACCTGCTACTCGCCACCACCCGTGGGGACAATGACCGCGCAAGGCGCCACCTGACCACCTTGTCCAGCCGGTCGGTGGACGCGTTGCTCGTAGCCGGTGACTGCGACCTGAACGAACACCTGCCGCCGTTGGAACAGCTGGGCGTGCCTGTCGCTCTGTGTGCGTGGGAGACCGATCCGCCGAGCACGCTTCCAGTCGTCACCATCGACTACGAAAAGGCCGGGTATCTGGCCGGCCGCCATCTGACGAAGCTCGGCCACCGCCGACCAGTGGTCATCGCCGACGTTTCGAGGCACCACGTACGCGTTGCAGGTCTGCGCCGGGCCTTCGCCGAGGCGGGGATCACCCTCCCGGGGGAGGTGGTCTTCCCCGTCCAGGAGGCGACGACCGAGTCCGGCTACGCCGCCGCAGTACGAGCCCTGGCGGCTCCGGACAGGCCGACCTGCGTGTTCGCTTCCACCGACGCCATCGCGCTCGGCGTCATGGCGGCAGTGCAACACCATGGGATGCGGGTGCCCGGCGACATCTCGGTCGTCGGTATCGACGACATCCCCCAGGCGGTCCACGCTCATCCACCGTTGACCACTGTCGCCCTACCCCAGCGGCGCATGGCCCGCGAGGCCGTGCAGATGCTGCTGCAGGGCATCAGCCACAAACGGCGTGTACCGCCCGACCTTTGCCTTCTCAGCCCCGAAGTAGTCGTCCGGGAGAGCTCCGCTCCTCCGGCCGCATGACCACAGGGGCCGCCAAAAGGCGTCCCTGCTCTCGTGAAGCAGCCCGCAGCGCCCCCCGGCCCCCGGCGGCGACCCTTCAGCCAGGTCACACCCACTCCGCCAGGTCGGCGCCATGCGCTCCCGCCTGCCTGCGCGCGCGTACCCAGGCCGTCACTCCACCGCAGCTGCACGGCCCTGACAAGCCTTCCGCCGGCGCGGCTTGCCGACGAACCGACGGCTGAGCCAGCAGGCCCATCACGGCAGTGGCAGGCACCGCGGCAGAAACACAGTCCGGCACCACCCGCCCTCATCCGCCGCACCAACCATGAACGGATACCGCACGCCGTGAAGTTCACCCCGATGCGTGACCTCCCCGTCAATGCCCGATACTGCGTTCTCCTGGAGCCGATGTGGGCCGTCACGGGAACGATCGTGCTCTACTACGCCACGCTCTACATGAAGAGCGTGGGGCTGAGCAATATCTCGATCGGCATCATCATGTCGGCCAACCTCTACGCTGCCTTCGTCTTCCAGCTCGTCGCAGGAGCCGTGACCGACAGGTTCGGGCGAAGATGGACCACCCTGATCTTCGACCTGACCTCCTGGGTCCTACCCATGTTCATATGGGCGTTCAGTCATAACTTCTGGCTCTTCCTGATCGCCTACCTGCTCAGCGCCACGTCGAAAATCGTCAACGTGTCGTTCAGTCTTCTGGCCTCCGAGGAAACTCCCAAGGAACAACGAGCCCGCGTCTTCGCAGCGATCAAGCTGATCATCATGGCCGCCGGCCTGCTCACACCGATCGTCGGCGGCCTCATGGCCCACTACGGCACCGTTCCCACGCTCCGCGTCGTCTACCTCCTGGGCGGCGTCACCATGCTCGTCCACTTCGTCTGGCGCCATCAGATGACCACAGAGACAGCAGCCGGACGCGCCGCCATGCGACGCCACCAGTCGATCGGGCTCACCAGAAGCGTCATCGAAAGCTTCCGCCTCCTCGGGACCTCATGCCGCAGCCCTCGCATGTGGCCGATCGTCGGCATCTACGTCCTCACCAACCTGGCAGTACAGATCAACCTGTTCCAGGTGATCTATCTCAACAACGTCCTCAAGTTCAGCACCGCGACCATCTCCTACCTGCCCGCCCTGACCGCAGCCCTCGCACTGGTTTGCTATCTCGTCGTCATGCCCCGACTTCACGGCAAGCACGTCGTGACCATCACCTTGATCACCCTGGCCATGAGCGGCCTGGGCTGGGCGATGTTCCTCGCAATCCCGGCACACGGCCTTCTCCTGCTCCTCACCAGCACCGCTCTCACAGGTGCCGGACTCTTCCTGCTGGAGTCCTACCGGGACGCACTCCTCGTCAACGAGCTTCACGACCGGGACCGGGCTGCACTGTTCTCGGCAGTCCAGAGCGTGACGGCTCTGGTCGCGATCCCCTCCGGCTACGTTGCGGCCGTGCTCTACGACCAGGATCCGCGCCTGCCCTACACCGTCATCGTCGGCTGCTACACCATCAGCGCAGCCCTCGCACTGATCCTTCGCCGCGCTCCGGAGCGCACCGGCACGCTGCCTGTGCCGGCACCCGAAAAGGCGTGGTCAGAAGCCTGATCCCCGACGCCCAAGGAGGGCAGCCGGCGGGCGGTCGCGTACGGTGGCGTGCCGTATCGACGGCCCTTGGACGGTCCGGTTCCAGCGATGGTGTGGGGGTCGCAGTTCCGACAAGCTGGATCGACTGGAACCTCCGCGGCTGCCCACTCGTGACGCAGCTGGCGCCGCATGCCAGACGGCCGCAGACGCGCAATCCGGTCGACGGACACCAAGTACCAGTCCCCCCTTCGGCCTCATCCAGGCCATCTCCGACTTCCATGCGCTCGCCGAGCGCCTCAGCGCAGCGGGCACGCGGTTCGTCGCCGAGCCGTGGCGCTTCTGTTTCACCCATGTGCGCTGCCCTGCGTAGCCCTGGACTGGGGACCGAGGAGGGACATCAGCGGCAGCGCGTTCCACGTGACGTCCGGCACGTGCCGCGGCAGGCCGTGTGTCGGCGGCGGCTGAATGTTCGGCCGTCGTCGAGACCGTGGCGAACTCGGCCCCGCTCGCTGCAGGCGTACAGGGCGGCGTACAGCCTGCCGGGGAGCTGGGCCTGGACGGCGGCCGGGTCTGGTATCGCGGATCTGGATTGACCTGATGGCACCGGGCGGGCGCTGAACGCGACCGTGTGTGGTCGGCGCGCGGTGGAAGTAGGGCGCGAACAGGGGAGCAGCTGCCGCACCGTGTAACGCTCCTGCCGCCTCCGTCCAAGTACAGCGTCGGCAACGGCTACCACGAGACGCGCACGTGGTTTCCGGCACGGGCCCTGGCCAGCACTGCTATACGGTGCCGGCCAATCACATCGGCACCACCGGGGGCTGGAACACGTGCGGGGCCAGCGCTGTTCGGCGTCCGGACGGACGGGCGCCTCGCCGAAGCCGGCCCGGACCAGCCCGAGTTGATCACCGCAGACCTCGACCCGCACACATCGAGAGCCGCCCGCGACTCTGAACCCATGCTGCAGGATCTGCGCGGCACGAAGCCGAGACGAATTCGTGGCTCTGCTGACGCAACAGTCAGTGTTCGACCCGGCTCATTTGCTCGGCTGGCATCGACGCCGGATCACCGCGGGGCACGCCGGGGCCGCACGGTCGCGATGGTGGGGTGCGGTGTGTGCCGGTGACGGTCTGGCTTTCGCAGCAGCAGGGCCCAGTAGCCGACGGCGGCGCAGACTCCGAGAGCCGTGCAGGCGGCCCACAGGGTGTCGGGGCCGAAGCGGTCGATGACGATGCCAGCGCACAGGGGCGCGGCCATGGTGGCTGTGGCCCAGGACAGCGCGTGGATGCCCTGGTAGCGGCCTCGGGCGGTGCTTGTCGAGAACCGTGCGATCAGGCCCATGTTCACCGGCGAGTGCACGATCTCTCCCAGGGTCCACACCACGACAGCGATCCCGTACACGGCCGCGCCTCCGGCGAGGGCGTTGAGGCCGAAGCCGCCTCCGCACAGCAGCGAGGCCAGGACGAGCAGGCGGCCCGGGTTCGAGCCTCCGAGTCTGCGGCCGAGCGGCAGTTGCAGGGCGACGATGAGGATGCCGTTCAGACTGATCACCAGCCCGTACTGGGCCGGGGTGAGGCCGTCGCGGTCCATGGCCACCGGCAGTCCGGCAGCCGCCTGCTGGAACACCACGATCAGGAGGAAGGACAGGCCCACGGCTGCCAGGAACGGCCTGTCCCGCAGCACCGTCCGAAAACCGGCGCTCTTCTCATCGCCCCTTTCCCTTTCGATGTCCGCCGGGTTGGTCATGGTCTCCGGAAGTCTGACGGCGATCACGAGCGCGGAGAGCAGCGTCGCTGCCGCCTCGATGAGGAACAGCCACCGGTATCCGTGGGAGGAGATGAATCCGGCGCTTGCCGCGGCGACGCCGAAGCCGATGTTGACGGCCCAGTAATACAGAGAGAACGCCCGCATCCGGTCTGCTAGAGGAACCAGGTCCGCCAGGACCGTCTGCACCACCGGGCGGGAGGCGCCGCTCGCCGCGCCGGCCGCGCACGCGAGTGCAGCGATCAGCAGGGGCTGGTCAGCGAAACCCAGGGCTGCGGTCAGCCCGGCCGCCGTCACCTGCGCGACCAGCAGGGTGGTCCGCCGCCCCACTTGGTCGGCCAGCATGCCGCCCACCACAGAAGCAGCCGCGCCGCCCGCTCCGAAGAGCGCCGCGACCAGTCCGGCGAAGCTCGCTGAGTAGCCGTGTTCCGCCGTCAGATACAGGACCAGGAAAGGGGCGACGAAGGAGCCGAGGCGGCCGATCAGAATGCTCGCCCACAACCACCAGAAAGGGCGCGGCAGCGCGGAAGCGGCCTGTCTCATCTACCGGTGGCCGCAGCAGTGTGCGGGGCATCGGCGGCGGAGTAGTCAGCACTCGTGGGCGGCAGGTTGCCCGTGGCGACATCGACGAGGTCATGGCGCCATGCGGCTTCGTCGGTCAAACTTCCGGTCGCCCGGTACTGACGGACCTGTGGCGCATCGGACAGGGCTTCGGCGGCCTCGGCAACCGGCACCGGCCGAAAGCCCAGCCGTTCCCACACCGGTCCGGCGCCCGTGGAGAACAAGTACGACGTATGCCCGCCCTGTGCGGCCGCTTCCGTGAGAATGCGCTGCACCAGCCGCCGCGCGGCTCCGCACCCCCGAAGATCGGGGCGGACCGCGACGCTGCGCAGCAGCACGCAGTGACCCTGCCGCTCCAGGCCCACGGTCGTGGCCGGCCCCGCGGCATCCCTGGTGAGCCAGTAACGAGTGCCGGGCGCCAGGACGTCCTGGGGCGAGAGCCCCTGGCCCGCGAGGAAGGCCGTGATCTCCTCCCGGTCCTCCGGCCCCGCTTCGGGCAGCGGCAGAGGCTTGGCGTAGCAGCGGCTGAGCGTCTTGTGCTGGTAGGGCGGGTAGTTGGGGATGAGGGTGTAGCCGGCGCGGGTGTACAGCGCGATGGCCTCGGGCTGGTGGACGGCCGTCTCCAGGCGTATTTCGGTGTGGCCGAGGGCGGTGGCGGTGCGCTCGGCCTCGGCCAGGAGGTGAGCGGCTATGCCCCGGCCGCGCGCCTCTGGCGTGACGTACATGCGCTTGAGCTCGGCGGCGCCGTCCGGGAACGGGAAGGGCTGCACGGCGCAGCAGCCGACTGGCCGGCCGTCGGCTTCGGCGAGCAGGAAGCGGATCCCGGGGTTGATGTGGGCGCCGCCGGTGCAGGGCTCGTCCGGGTAACGCGCCGTGAGATCGGCATCGAGTTGGCGTACCAGCTGCTCGATCCTCGGGTCGTCGGCCGTCACGGCGGTGATGATGGGGTCTGGCGAGGTCACAGGCTTTGGTTTCCTTCGAGGATCAGGTCGAGCTGGGTTTCCAGGACGCGCCGCTGGAGGTCGGGCGGATAGGCGTCCGGGTCGGTCACGGCGTTCAGCGCGAGCCCGTCCAGACAGGTGACGAGGCTGCGCACCCGGATTGGGAGGTCGGCTGGTTCCCGGCGGTCGAGGCAGGCGGCCTGCACCAGACCAGTCAGGCGGCTGATCCAGGAGGCGTGACTGCGGATGTGCTCGGCGAGCAGTGCGGGGTCGTTTCGGGTGCTGAGGAGGAACTGCGACCAGACGGCGGCCTCCAGATGCCGCTCGGCGTCCAGGGGCAGGGCCTGCTCGGCCACGGCGTACAGCGTGTCGCGGGCGTTCTCGCCGACGGGAAGGGTGTCGATGCGCGCCGCCATCCGACGGTGCATCTCGGTGCGGGCATGGGCCAGGAGCGCTTTCTTGTCCGCGAAGTAGTGCGTGACCATTCCCGTGGTGCAGCCCGCTGCGGCGGCGACCGCGCGCAGGGTCAGGCCCTCCAGCCCGCTGTCCGAGACGACACGCCATACAGCTTGGGAGATCGCCTCCCGGCGCTCTTCGTGGTCCACCTGTCTCGGCATCCGCCCTCCTTTTTACATAACAGTCGTTGCGTAACGACTGATACGTTACCACGGGCGGGTCTTCCCCGGCGGCTTTTGCCTGACGGGCGGGAACCGTGGTCACGTCCTCGTCGGTGTGTGTACCGGGGGCGCAACCGGTGGTCCATTCTGTGAATGGACGGGCTCTGCCGCGGCGCCGCTGTGGTGGGCGTCGTGGGGTGGGTCGGCAGTCATGAGGACCGCGGTGTCCCGCTCCGGGCCGGTGCGGTGGGCACGCTCGATGGCCTGACCCCAATAGGTTCCGGCGACCATGAGCGTTGCGCCGAGGGCAGACAGGCCGGTGAGCCTTTCGCCGCCGAGGCCGATTCCCACCACGGCCGCCCAGATCGGTTCGGTGCCCAACAGGAGGCTGGCCCGGCTGGCTGACGTCCGCTGCACCGCCCATGTCTGCGCCAGGAAGGCGAAGAGGCTGCAGAACAGGGCCAGATAGGCGAGCTGAGCCCAAGTGCTGGCAGTGCTGTGCGCCAGCGTCCCCAGGTCGGCCGTGGCGGGTGCCAGAAAAAGCACGGAGCCGACGAGGGTCTGGACGGCCGTCAGGTGCAGTGGGCGCAGGGTGCGGCCCACGGAGAGCCGTCCGACGAGTGCGACATGTCCGGCTCGTACCGCTGCGGCGGCGAGCATCAGCAGGTCGCCGGTCCGCACGGTGTGAAGTCCGGTGCCGGACAGAAGGAACCCCACGGCCAGGACGCACAGACCGGCAGCCGCGAAGAACGTCAGCGGCAGCCTGCCGCCGCCACCCGTGCGGTCCAGCAGCGGCGTCAGCACGATGGTCAGGCTGATGACCAGGCCCGCATTGGCGGCGCTGGTATGTGCCACCCCGTAGGTCTCCAGCACCAGGACCGCCGCCTGCGTGACGCCCAGCAGCGCCCCGACGCGGAGCTCGTGGGGGGTCCAGCGGCGGGACGCCCCACGTGAGGCAACCAGAGCGAGGCAGGCGATCGCCGAGATGGCATACCGGGCGAACAGCACCACGAGGACCGGCAGAGCGGCGGTGGCCGTCTTCGCCGACAAGTAGCTGGAACCCCAGACGATCGCAACAAGGAGAAGTACCAGGTCGGTACGGCGGGCATCACGCATGCGCCACACGCTGCCCGACCAGGAAACTGAAGCCCAGTGCCAACCTCTGAAACTACGCTGTAGCAGCCCTACACTATTGAGGTGGATGCACGACAACTGCGGATCCTGCGGGAACTGAGAGAGCTCGGCAGCGTCACCGCGGTCGCCGAAGCTCTGCTGGTGACGCCCTCGGCGGTCTCGCAGCAACTGCGGCTGCTGCAACGCTCGATCCCCGTGCCGCTGACCGAGCGCGCGGGACGCCGGGTGGTGCTCACCGAGGCCGGGCAGGCACTGGCCGACGCTGCGATCGAGGTGGAGACCGCCCTGGCACGAGCACGGAACGCCGTCACTGACTACGTCGAACAGCCCGACGGCGTCGTCTCGGTGGCCGCCTTCCACAGTGGAGCGGCCACGTTCTTCCCTCTTCTGCTGCGCGGCCTCACCGGCCCGGGCCGCCCCCGCCTGGCGCTCGCCGACGAGGATGTCGCCCAGAATCAATTCCCCCGCCTCACCCGCGACTACGACCTCGTGCTCGCCCACCGGCTCGACCACGCTCCGGCATGGCCGCGCACCGTGACCGCCACCACGCTGCTGCGCGAACCGCTCGACATCGCGGTACCCATCGACCACCCGTTGGCCGCGCGGCGACGGCTGTCCCCGCAGGACGTGGCCGATCAGCCTTGGATCACCGTGCACGACGGGTTCCCGCTGCTTGCCACCATCGAGGCCATCGCCACTGCCGCGAACCGGCGGCCAGACATCGTCCACCGCGTCAACGAATTCTCCGTGGTCGCCGAGGTCGTGGCAGCCGGCGGCGGCCTGGCACTCATGCCGCGTTGGACCGCGCGTCCCCACCCCGCGGTCGTCCTGAAACCGCTCAGCGGTGTACACACCCACCGCCACATCGACGTACTGCACCGTCCCGAACGCATCGCACGCAATGCCGTCCGCACGGTTCTCGCCGAGCTGCACCGCGCCGCCACAGTAATCCAGACCCGGGACGACGAGGTCCAGCCAGGCACCGACGACCACGGTGCCTGAATGCGGACACTGAGGAGCAATGCTCGGAACCTGTGGATCAGCCTCGGATCGAACGCCAAGGGCGTACCTTCCCGAATGATCCTCTGAAGGTCTCCGAGTAGGCCCGCGTTCGCAGCGCGGTCGGGAAGGCACGCCTGTGCTCAGCGTAGTCACCGATGACGGCTCCACCCGCTCAGGTTCCCTGATCGATGAGATCGTGCGCCGGGTGCCGTCCGTGAGCCGCTCGACCTTGGCCACGACCAGGCCGTCCAGGTCGAGCAGCAACGTCGTATTGTTGTCCAAGCCCGTGTATCCAGGTGATCAAGCTGCGTAGAGAACAGTCATGATCACTTACGACCACGGGCTTCCTGCATCCAGGGCCCAACTCCCCTTCTTCTGACCGTCAGTGACGGTGCGGCAGGCCACCCGAGACCAGACCCCGCTCAAGTTCGAAGACCCGGTTTGGCGGCTTGCGGTCGGTGGGCGGTGCGGCAGGGGAGCTGGCGAGTCGGGGATGGCGCCCGTCTGTCACGTCAGCCTCGCGCGGTAGGTATCACGAAGCAATTGGAGGATTTGTTCCACCGGTGAGTCTTCTGTCCTGGGCTTTTCCGGTTGGAGGGTGGAACGCTTCTGCCAATTGCTGGGGCGTGGTCCCCTCGAGGGCGGCTCAGGTGGGGAATTCGCCGATCCAGGCGCGGTTCAGCAACTGGCTGGGGATGTAGTCGGATTCGACGTCGATCGGGAAGCCGGCGTCATAGGCGAGGCAGGCGATGGCAAGGGGACCGAGCGCGAGGTAGCCCTCGACGGTTTCTTCGCGTGCCTCGGATGCAGTCCAGAACGACTTGTGGAGTTCCAGAGCTTCGGTGAGGGCCTGGTTGAAACCGTCGTGGTCTTTGCGCAGGAATTGGTGGAAGAGGTTGATCGGCTGGTACAGAATCTTGTCCAAGACTTCTCGATCGGCAAACTGCACTGCGTCCGGTGAGGACATCTGGATCGCGGTGACGAGTTTCTCGCCTAGTCCTGGACGCTCCAACCAGTATGATTGCAGGGCGTCGATCCAGTGGTACACATACTCGTCGTATTCCACCCCTGAAGAGCGCAGAAGGTCGAGCGGAATTTCGCACAGCTGTGTCATTCGAGTCTGTTCGCGGCACACGATCGAAAACCAGAACGCGGTGAGCCAGTTTCCTGCATTGGCGTAATATTGCGGGCCTGTCGCCGGGATGATCCGCATCTGATCCGCAATGCGGCACTCAACAGTGCCCTCCCTCTGAACGGCAGCCGCGAACGCCGCGGAACTCACCTGCATCGCGGTCACAGTGGCTTCCCAGGTGCGGAGGCGTGATGCGTTGGGGTTGACTGCCAGGCAGGCGCGAAGGTAGGTGTCTGCTCCTCCCATCGCCCCGTCGAACATGAGTGGCGAGCGCTCCAGGACGGCAATCGTTCGCGTGAGTCCCTCGCCCAGGGTTTGCGCGTATCCCTCGTCATCAGGCCCGGGGCTACCATGCCGAGCTACCCTCACCGTCACAGAACTCTCCCGTCAGCCAATGTTGAACTGGTGCTTCTCGTAGCCAGCGTACCGACCTCCGTCGGCCTTCCCCTTTATGAGAACGTAGTCCACCTTGCCTTCGGCGAGAGCAATCTTCAGCTCGGCTGCCAGCCGGGGCTCAGTGGGATGCTTTCGACCCCTGTTTTCCATTTGCTTGAGGATATCCATGAAGTACTCCCTTGAGCCTTGCATGGCGCTTCTCTTGCCATCGAGGAAGGGGATGTCCCTTTTGCCCATCTTGGTGCTGACATTCGACTTGGCCTCGATGACGACGAAACCGCCGTCTTCGCGGCGCCACACCTGATCGAATTGGTCGTTGCCGTTGGCCGGCCCGTACAGCGTCTCCTTGGTGGAGTTCGGATAATGCTCGGGAATGAACTGATGTTCCGCGATCGCCTCACCGTACGACTCAGCCGCCTTCGTGCGTTCATTCATCGCGGCCTTGTACTCGTTTCCGGCATCGTGCAACGCCGAGTCCGAGTCGTCCATGCCTTCGAGAGCCCCCCGGTGTCGGTCGGCGCTCATGGAATAGTCAATTGAGCTCCTCCGGTGGGCTGCCGCCTCGTCCAACTTCTGGAGTGTCTCCGGGCTCAGCACTTCGTGCCGGCCTCGGCTCAATTCGGCCCCGTCAACGTACTTTGCGGGGATGGGGGGCGGTGCATCGGACGCCGCGGACTTGACCTTCGTGGCGGGATCCACGTCCAGTTGGACCGGCACGAGTCCGCTTTCGTCCGTAACCGTTGTGTCGAGTCGACGACCGTCGGCGTAGTAGTGGTCCTTGAAGTATCCCGGCTCGTGATTTGCGCGGTAAACCTGTATTTCCTTGATCTGCTCCGGGGTAAGCGAACCCGGCGGACCGTACGGGTTGTCGCCGTCCCGCATGAAGGGGGGTCGTTCAGGACTCGACGGGCGGTCAGGTGTCGGCGTGTCATCGCTGTGCCTGCCCGCATCACCGAGCGCGTCGTCGCCGGCCCCACCGAGGTCGTCCAGGCTGCCGCCGCCCGGGGGCACTTCCGGGCCACGACCGGGCAGTCCGTCGGTGGCGCTGCTGCCGGGCAGGTCGTGGCCGCCGGGACCGGTACCACCGGTGCCGAGGTCGTTGGTGGGGCTGCCGGGCAGACGGTCGGCTGTTCCGGCGCCGGGTACCTGGTTGTCCGGGATGGTGCCGGGGGTGTGATTGTCGAGGCTGTTGGTCGGCAGGTTGTCGCCGACTCCGCCGCCTGGGAGATTGCCGGCGGTGCCGCCGGGGAGGTTGTCGCCCAGCCCGGCGCCGGGAAGGTCGCCGCCTGCGTGGACCGCTGGGGTGGTGGGGACGTCCTCGCCGACCCGGCCGACGTCGCCGAGGTTGTTGTCCACGCCGTTGCCGAGGCGGATGTGCTGGCCCGCCTGATCAGCGGTGTTGGTGGCCGCGCCGACCAGGGCCGGTTCCCTGACCGGAGAGTCCACCCGCGGCACGTCCGCGCCCGCAGCCGGGTCGCCGGACGACGGCCGGTCGACGATGTCCGTGGGGCCGGAGGCCTTGGCATCCATCTGGACGGTGCCGCGCTCGTCCAGGATGTTGCCCTCGCGGTCGACGAACAGCATCGGCTCGCCCTCGGGCGTGTTCAGCCGCTCCGCCCCCGCCGGCAGGACCGGGGCGTCGTCGGGCAGCTTGATGTTGCCGTCCGGGAGACGGGTCGCCCCGTCCGGGATCGCCGCGCCCTCGGGCAGGTTCACCGTGCCGTCGGGGAGCCGGACGGTGCCCTCGGGCAGGGTGATCGCGTTGTCGGGGAGGGCCGGGATGTCGATGTTGCCGACGCCCTTGAGGCTGGCGGCGATGTCGCCGATCTTCGACAGGCCGGCGCCCGCGCCCTTGGCGATGTAGGTCATCGGGTCGAGGACCCTGCCCGCCTTGCCGGCCACGGACAGGGCCTTCGCCACCGCGCCCGCCTTACCGGCACCTGCCACACCGGCACCCGCGCCACCGGTGAACACAGTGGTCAGGACGTTGAAGGTGACCGCTCCGGCCGCGCGGGCGGGGTTCTTGCCCCACTGATCCCACGCCACCAGCGCCTTGCCGGTCTCCTTCATCGCCGTACGCGAATCACGGATCCAGGCCGGGAGCTTGTCGTCCGGCAGAGCCCAGAACGCCACCTGCGCGCCCGGCATCATGCTCAGGGTCAGACCGGTGGCCAACTGCGCCAGGCCCTTCCAGGCCTGACCCATGGCGTCCCAGCCACCGAAGCCCACCAGCATGCCGAGACCCTTGATGGTGCCCCAGATGCCGTCGACGATCAGGCCGTCCCACACGAACGACTTCACCCAGTGGCCGACCTCGTACCACTTGTGCTTCTCCTCCACCGGGTCACCCCAGGGAAGCTTCGCGTTCTTCATGTCCTCGGCGTTGAACCCGTACTGGTCCTTACGCTCCGAACCATCCCCCGCCACCATCTGCGTCCCGCCCCACAGAGCGGTGATCTTGTTGTGGCAGGTGCGTTCCGCGGCCCAGAACGCCGCCACCGTCGCGGTGATGTCATCCCGGATCTGATTGTGCTCGTCGACCTTGTCGCCGTCGTACTCCCACTCGTCGTCATCCTTCACGGAATCGACGAACGTCACGGCCTTGGCCTTGAGCTCCTTCAGCTTGTCGACGAGCGGCCGGATCTCGGTGGCATACGACGACAACGCACCGGAGACGGTCTCCAGGTCGGTGGCGAAGTCGTCCGCCCGCTCCTTCACCGGCTTCGTCGTCGCGAAGAGCTGCTCCGCCTCCGGAGCCGTGTAATACGCCGACAACCCCTGGAACTGCGAATGCACATCCTCGCCGGTCTTACGGACATGACCCGCGTCCTTCTTCAAGTCCGCGTAGTCGATCTCCAGCTGCGGCAGGTTCCCCGTGAACTGGGGTATCTGCTCCGGCTTGATCACGCTCAACCGCCCCCGCTCGTCCGCGCGTCATCGGACCAACTCACACCAAGATCGGATCATCATACAAATAGGCCTGCGGGGCTGTCCAAGGCAGGAAGTGCCTTACCGCAGTGGGAAGTTGCGACGTTTTCGTGTGCGCGGGCCGCCGAAGCTCGCGGGTCGGCCGCCGCTCAGTAGGATGCCGCCCGCGACAGCCCCGCCGACCCCGATCGCGAGCGCATGCTCGGGCCGGCCGGCGATCGGCGTGCCGTGCACCCGCACGTCCTGCTCGGCGAGGTCGTGGGCCTGCCGGGCCAGGGCGTGGGCGCGTACCAGGTCGGTGAGGGTCGTGGCGTGGAGCAGGTCCTGGGTCGCCGTCGCCAGCCGGATGCGGGCGTCGGCGCCGACCTCGCCCCGGTGCGTGGTGATGAAGGCGTCCGCCGCGGCGGTGGCGCTGCGTGCGGTGAGGCGGGCGGCCGCCGGGAGGACCCCGGACCGGCCAGTGGTTACCGGCGCGAGGGCCTCCACCACCCGGCTCAGGATGCCCAGCGGGTCGTACGGACGCCCGCCGGTCAGCTCCCGCCGTACGGAGGCCAGCACGGCGTCGGCGTGCATGATCCGCGACCGCAGCTCGCCCACGGGGACGCCCAGCAAAGCGGGATCCGGCACCGCAACCGGTCCGGTCGCCTCCGGAACCGCCCCCGCCATGGCGCCCATCCCCGCGTCCGCCGGCTGCTCCCACTCTCCGGTCGTCGGCAGCACCCCCCGCAGCTCCCAGAGCTCCGCCTCCGCCCCTGTCAATGCGGCCGGCACCAGCTCCTCGGCGAACCTCAGCTCAGCGGCGAGTCGGTCGATTTCGTCGTCGAAGACGGCGGCCTGGGCGATTGCGCCCTCGGCTGCGCGCAGATGGCCGGCCGCCTCCTCCACGTCGCCCAAGTCGGCTGCCTGGCGGGCCTGGTTGAGGTGGACGGTGGCGAAGAGCAGGCGGTTCCTGGCCTGTTCGACGTACCCGATGACCGCGGCCGTGGCGGAGGGTGCGTACCGCTTGGTGAGGCTTGTGAGCGTCGCGTCCGTGGGCGCCGTACGTCCGGTGAGGTTGCGGAAGCGTGCCTCCGCGACCGCTAGGGCCTCGCCGATCTCCCGCTCCAGGGCGCGGAGTTGGTCGAAGGCGGGTGCCTCGGCGTCCAGTCGGCGGCCCGCCTCCTGGCATCGGCCCACGATGCCGGTGAGGGCTTGGCGCCGGGACGTCTCGTCCGTCGGGACGCCGGCCTCGTACTGCCTGCGTATCCGGAAGGCCGCCGACAGTTCCGACTCCGCGGCCTGTATCGCCTGCGCGAAGGGGGCGGTGGCCTCCTCGCCGAAACGGGCCTCGGCGAAGCCGAGCTCCTCGCGGCTGGTGCGGATCCAGTCGTCGGCCTCGGTCAGAAAGGCGCGGGAGTGGTCGTCGAGTTCCGTGAGGGGCGGGGACCAGCCGACGGGGGGTGCGGCGAGGGTGCCGCCGGGTGTCGTACGGGTTCTGGCCCGTCGTGTGCGGCGGATGTATCCGTAGCCTGCCAGGGCGGCCGCCGCGGCCATCACGACGAGCGGCAGGACGAGGTCGGCGGCGGACGTCTCCTCGTCCTCCTGCGCGACGGCGTTCGCGCTCGCGGTGGGTCCGGACCCGTTGACCGCAACCGGAGCGTCCGTACTGATCGTCATCCCCGGCAACACCAGCCACAGCACCCCGACCGCACCGCCCAGTACGGCAAGCGCCACCCGCACCCATATCTGCGAGGCGGCGCGCGGCGGCCGGCCCCGGAACGACGATGACGTCACATTTCGGAGCGTATGGGGAGGAACGCCGGCTCGCGACCGGGGTGAGGTGGGCGGGCGTACGCCGATGGGGAGGGGAACGCGCGATGGAAAGTTCTGGGGGGACGGGGTCGGGGATGGGGATGGGCGTGGGCATGGGGATGGACGGAGCGCAGCAGCAGGATGAGGGGAGCAGGGGAAACGAATCAGCAGCCGCCCCTGACAGTGACAGTGACAGCGAGCAGGCCCCACCGGAGCCCAGCCCCAGCCCCAGACCCAGCCGCCGCCCCTGGCTCCGCTGGACCCGCCGCACCGCCCTCACCCTCGTCCTCGTCGTCCTCCTTCCCCTCCTCGCGGCCGAGATCGCCCTCCGCGTGAACTACACCGGCGACCCGGCGGACGACACCTACACCAGGAACAAGGACGCGATCTGGCTCGGGCACGCCTGGGTCGACGGCCGCAAGAAGGACGCCGACGTCACCGGCCTCGCCCGCCGCCTGGAGACCACCGGAATCCGCGACCTGTACGTCCACTCCGGGCCCCTGGAGCACGACGGCACGCTGCCCGCGTCGGTCTATCCCCGAGCACGTTGGTTCATCGACGCCGTGCACCGCGAAGCACCCGGCATACGGGTCCAGGCCTGGCTCGGTGACGTGCTCGCCACCGAGAGCCCGGACGGGATGCGGCTGGAGCGCCCCGCGACGCGCGCGGCCGTCGTCGCCTCGGCGCGGCAGATCCTGGCCACCGGCTTCGACGGCGTCCATTTCGATCTGGAGCCCCTGCACTCCGGGGATCGTCACTACCTCACCCTGCTCGACTCCCTGCGCCGGGTCACGCGGGCGCAGGGCGCGCAGTTGTCGATCGCCGCCCACCAGATCGACCCGGTTCCGGCCTTCCACTCCTTCTGGGGGACGTTCACCGGGCACCCGAAGTGGTGGTCGCAGGAGTTCTTCGGGCAGGTCGCGCGTCGCGTGGACCAGATCGCGGTGATGTCGTACGACACCATGCAGCCGCTGGAGAGCACGTACGGCGGCTATGTCGCCCAGCAGACCTCGCTGGCCCTGGAGGTCACCCCGCAGTCCACCGACCTGCTCATGGGTCTGCCCTTCTTCCACGAGAACCGGTTCGGCCACTGGAGCCACGCCGAGACCGTCCCCGCCGCCGTCCGCGGCGTCCGCCTCGGCCTGTCCCGCACGGACGCCGACCGCGCCAATTTCGGTGTCGCCCTGTACGTCGACTTCGCGGCGAAGGAGGGGGACTGGACGGCGTACCGGGAGGGCTGGGTGCGGTGAGGAACCAGCCGCGCTGAAAACCGGCTGCGGCCGGTCCGGCCGGGTGCCACGATCCGACGCGTGACCGCCACCGGAAAGTCCCAGCCCAGCCAGTCCCAGCCCAGCCAGTCCCAGCCCAGCCAGTCTCAGCCCTGCCAGTCCCAGCCCCGCAAGCCCCTCACCCGCGACGACCTCGCCCCCCTCGCCCGGGCGGCGACCGGCCCCCACCGCACCCTCGCCGGCGTCGCCCGGCTGCGCGGCGGCTCGAAGAAGGGCGTCTACCGCCTCACCTTCGACGACGACACGACGGCCGTCGCCTACGTCTGGTCGGCCGACGAGGACTACTGGGACGCCGGACCCTCCGACCCGCGCGACCCCTTCTCGCACGGCACCGGCCTCGACCTGCTCACCGCGGCGCACGACCGCCTGACCGCCGTAGGTGTGCGCACGCCCCGGCTGCTGTACGCCGACGCCTCGCACGCGCACCTTCCGGCGGACGCGGCGGTTGTCGAGGACGTCACGGGCGGGAGTCTGGAGGAGGCGCTGGAGCGGGACCCGGTCGCGGGCCGCGCGGCCCTGGAACGGCTGGCCGGCCAACTCGACGTGCTGCACGCCCACGAGGGGCCGGCGTTCGGCAAGGTCGCGCTGGTGGACAACGGCGGTGTGTCGTCCGCCGACTCCTGCGAACAGCGGGTCACCGACGGTGCCCTGCGCTCCATCGCGGAGGCCGCCCGGCGGGACGCGCGCATCGCCGCCGCGAAGGAGGACCTGGAAGGGGCGGTCCGAGAGCTCTCCGCCGCGGTCCGCCCCCGCACGCGGTACACCCTCATCCACGGCGAGCTAGGCCCGGACCACGTCCTGTTGGACGCCGAGGGCAATCCCGCCCTGATCGACATCGAGGGCCTGCTGTACTTCGACGTGGAGTGGGAGCACGTGTTCCTGCGCCTGCGCTTCGGCCCGCACTACGACATCCTGGGCGCACCGGACATGGACGAGGACCGCCTCCGCCTCTACCGCCTGTCCATGCACCTGGGCCTGGTGTCCGGCCCCCTCCGCCTCCTCGACGGCGACTTCCCCGACCCGCAGTTCATGCGCGCCGTCGCCGAGCACAACCTGCGCAGGGCACTGGAACTGGTCGGGCGACCGGGTTAAGCGTCCCGTGGCCCAGACGTCATGCGTGCTTCTTCCGCAGGGAGACATCTGTTAGTTGTGAGCGATCTGTGAGCCCCCTACGGTCCACGGATGCGAGCGTTACTCACCAGCAAGGCTGCCCGGCGCGCTCTGCGCCCGATAGCCGACCTCATAGATCAGCGCATCGAGCGCCATGTTCGCCGCGCCCTCCAGAACGCCTCGGCCGCCGGAAAGACACCGGCCGCCACGATCACTCCCGACGCCGCGTTGCAGCAGGAACTCAAGGTGTTGCGCAACCGCCAGCGGCCCCTGGAGCTGTTCTTCGACGGGACCGGGCGCGGTGCCTCCCGGCTGCCGTCCGGGCCCCACCTCAACCGCACGATCAGCGAACTGGCGCAGGTTACCGGGGACAAGGACGGCGCCGAGCGCAATGTCGCCCAGGCGTTCCGGCTGCTCATCGCGATGGAGGCGCTCGGGGTCGGCCGAATAGCCGGCGGCACCATGAACATCGTCGGCAAGCTGTCCGCCGTACCGCTGCTCAAGCCGCCGAACGACGAGATCATGGAGATCGGCACGCTGTACGGGATGTTCGGCGCTTCCCTGATCCGGATGATGGAGCGCGCGGGGCGTGATCCGCGGCTGACGATCGTCGATCCGCTCGCGGGGACGCAGTTGCAGCCCGGGACGAGTATCGGTGACGACGCCTCGGGGACGCCCGTGCAGGGCGCCGCGGTGCGCACCAATCTCGCCCTGGCGGGTGCGGCCGGTGCCGCGACGCGGATTCAGCAGGGTTTCTCGGAGGATCCCGAGGTGCGTGCCCTGGTCTCCGACCGTTCCTACGGCGTGATCATCGTCGACGGCGACCACTCCGCCGCCGGTGTCGCGGCGGACCTGGAGTGGGCGGAGCAGATCGTCGCGCCCGGCGGGATCGTCGTACTGGACGACTTCGGGCACCCCAAGTGGCCCGGTATCAAGGAGGCCTTCGAGAAGCACATGGCGACCGACACCCGGTTCACCTTCCTCGGCCAGGCGGCGCACTCGGGATATCTGAGGGCCGCAGCCTGACGAACAGGTCCTCAGCCTGACGAGGACCGCCGACGGATCTTGTTCCCGAGCCATACGAGCGGGTCGTACTTGCGGTCGACGGCCCGCTCCTTCAACGGGATCAGCGCGTTGTCGGTGATCTTGATGCCTTCCGGGCAGACCTCCGTGCAGCACTTGGTGATGTTGCAGTAGCCGAGGCCGTGCTCGTCCTGGGCCGTCTTCTTGCGGTCCAGGCCGGTCTCGGCCGCCGCGTCCAGCGGGTGCATGTCCAGCTCCGCGACCCGCATCAGGAAGCGCGGGCCGGCGAAGGCCGTCTTGTTCTCCTCGTGGTCGCGGACCACATGGCAGGTGTCCTGGCACAGGAAGCACTCGATGCACTTGCGGAACTCCTGCGACCGGTCCACGTCCTCCTGCATCATCCGGTACTCGCCGGGGCCGAGCCCCTCCGGCGGCACGAAGGACGGCACCTCGCGCGCCTTGGTGTAGTTGAAGCCCACGTCCGTGACGAGATCGCGTACGACGGGGAAGGCGCGCAGGGGCGTGACGGTGATCGTCTCGTCCCGGGTGAACACCGACATGCGGGTCATGCACATCAGGCGCGGGCGTCCGTTGATCTCCGCCGAGCACGAACCGCACTTGCCCGCCTTGCAGTTCCAGCGGACGGCGAGGTCAGGGGTCTGCGTGGCCTGGAGGCGGTGGATGATGTCGAGGACGACCTCGCCCTCGTTCACCTCGACCTTGAAGTCCTCCAGGCCGCCGCCCTCGGCGTCACCCCGCCACACCTTGAAGTGGGCGTCGTAGCCGCTCATTCGTACAGCTCCTCTTCGGCGAGGTACTTGACCAGCTCCTCCTTGTCGAAGAGGGCGAGCAGGTCGGGACGGATGGCTTCGGTGGTTTCCCGTACGAGGTCGATCTGGCCGCGGACCGGGTCGGTGGCCGCCAACCCGCCTGTGGGGTCGGTGAGTTGGCACAGCAGGTTGATGCGGCGCCACTGGCGGTCCATCGTCGGGTGGTCCTCGCGGGTGTGGCCGCCGCGCGACTCCGTGCGCTCCAGCGCGGCCCGGGCCACGCACTCGCTGACCAGGAGCATGTTCCGCAGGTCCAGGGCGAGGTGCCAGCCGGGATTGAACTGGCGGTGACCCTCCACCCCGGCCCGGCGAGCCCGTACACGCAGGTCGGCCAGCTTCTCCAGGGCCTGCTTCATCTCCGTCTCGCGGCGGATGATGCCGACCAGGTCGTTCATCGTCTGCTGGAGTTCCTGGTGGAGGGTGTACGGGTTCTCCGGCGGGCCCGAGGCCGGCTCCTCGGTCTCGGCCGAGAAGGGGCGCAGGGCCTCGGCGGCCGCTGCGTCCACCTGGACGTCGTCCACCGGCGGGCGGCCGTCCGCGAGCCCCGTCGCGTACTCGGCCGCGTGCCGGCCCGCCCGGCGTCCGAAGACCAGCAGGTCGGAGAGGGAATTGCCGCCGAGGCGGTTCGAGCCGTGCATGCCGCCCGCCACCTCACCGGCCGCGTACAGGCCCGGCACCCCGCGTGCGGCGGCGGTGTCGGACTCGACGGCGATGCCGCCCATCACGTAGTGACAGGTGGGGCCGACCTCCATCGGCTCCGCGGTGATGTCGACGTCGGCCAGCTCCTTGAACTGGTGGTACATGGAGGGCAGGCGGCGGCGGATGACGTCGGCCGGCATACGGGTGGACACGTCCAGGAAGACGCCGCCGTGCGGGGAGCCGCGGCCCGCCTTCACCTCCGCGTTGATCGCCCGCGCCACCTCGTCGCGGGGGAGCAGCTCGGGGGGACGCCGGTTGTTGTCCGGGTCCTCGTACCAGCGGTCGCCCTCGTCCTCCGACTGGGCGTACTTCTCCTTGAAGACGTCGGGGATGTAGTCGAACATGAACCGCTTGCCCTCGGAGTTCCTGAGGACCCCGCCGTCGCCGCGCACCGACTCGGTGACCAGGATGCCCTTCACCGACGGCGGCCAGACCATGCCCGTCGGGTGGAACTGCACGAACTCCATGTTCAGCAGGGGCGCCCCGGCCAGCAGTGCCAGCGCGTGGCCGTCGCCCGTGTACTCCCACGAGTTCGACGTCACCTTGAAGGACTTGCCGATGCCGCCGGTCGCGATCACCACCGCGGGGGCTTCGAGGACGAAGAAACGGCCGGTCTCGCGGTCGTAGGCGAAGACGCCGGAGACGCGATTCCCGTCCTTGAGGACGCGGGTGACCGTGCACTCCTGGTACACCTTCAGGCGGGACTCGTAGTCACCCGTCTCCCGGTGGTCCTCCTGCTGGAGCGAGACGATCTTCTGCTGGAGGGTGCGGATCAGCTCCAGGCCCGTGCGGTCGCCGACATGGGCGAGCCGCGGGTACTCGTGCCCGCCGAAGTTGCGCTGCGAGATCCGGCCGTCCTTCGTACGGTCGAACAGGGCGCCCCAGGTCTCCAGCTCCCAGACCCGCTGCGGGGCCTCCTGCGCGTGCAGCTCGGCCATCCGCCACTGATTGAGGAACTTGCCGCCGCGCATGGTGTCGCGGAAGTGGACCTGCCAGTTGTCGCCCGCGTTGACGTTGCCCATCGCCGCCGCGATGCCACCCTCGGCCATCACGGTGTGAGCCTTGCCGAACAGCGACTTGCAGATCACCGCGGTACGGGCGCCGCGCTCGCGCGCCTCGATGGCGGCGCGCAGCCCGGCACCGCCGGCGCCGACCACGACGACGTCCCACTCCTGTCGGTCGACCACGGACATCAGAAGGCCTCACTCATCTAGAAGAAGCGCGGATCGTCGAAGGCACCGGACGCGACGAGATAGACGTAGAAGTCGGCGAGCGCCACGCTCACCAGCGACGTCCAGGCCAGCAGCATGTGCCGGGCGTTCAGCTTCCCGATCCACTGCCACGTCCGGTAACGCACCGGATGCTTGGAGAAGTGCTTCAGCTTGCCGCCGACGATGTGCCGACAGGAGTGGCAGGACAGCGTGTACGCCCAGATCAGCACGATGTTGACCAGGAAGACCAGGGTGCCGAGGCCCATGTGGCCCCACTCGTAGTGCTCGTCGCGGAAGGCGAGCACGGTGTCGTACGTCAGGATCGCGGCGACGAGGATCGCGGCGTAGAAGAAGTACCGGTGGATGTTCTGCAGGACCAGCGGGAAGCGGGTCTCGCCGGTGTACTTCTTGTGCGGCTCGGCGACCGCGCAGGCCGGGGGCGACATCCAGAAGCCCCGGTAGTAGGCCTTGCGGTAGTAGTAGCAGGTCAGGCGGAAGCCGAGCGGGAAGATCAGGATGATGATCGCGGGGGAGATGCCCCACCAGCCGCCGAAGATCTCCCAGTTGGGCCCCGCGCGCATCGGCTCACAGCGCTCCGCCAGGCACGGGGAGTAGAACGGCGAGACATACGGCGCCGCGTAGTAGTCCGTGTCGGCGAAGGCCCGCCAGGTCGAGTAGACGACGAAGGCCAGCAGACCGGCGGCCGTGGCGGCCGGGGCCAGCCACCAGCGGTCGGTCCGCAGGTGCGGGGCGGCGATCGCGGCGCGCGTAGGGGTTCTTACGCCGCCGCTGGTCGGATGGGGTTCTGTGGCGGGGGGCTCCGTACCAGTGGCCAATTCATGACTCCGGTCGGTTCAGGACGGCTCCGGTCGGCTCAGGGGGCGTGGCGGTCGCGGGCGCCGAGTCCCTCGTCGTCCGAGTCGATCCACAGTGAGTCGTCGTAGGGCGTGTCGGGGATGGTGACGAGATCGGGGCGCTTGGGCGCGGCGGGCGTGGAGGCCGCCTCACGCAGTAGCGCGACGCTCTCGCGCAGGTGCTCGGCGTCGGTGCGGACCCGGCGTATCTCCAGGCCACCGCCGCCGATCTGCTGTTCCAGGCGCCGCACCGACCGGTTCAGGTCGTCGAGGCAGCGCTGGACTGACGTCAGTTCATCGTGCACGGACATGACTTGCCCTCACTTCCGCGGGTTCTCAGGCCCAAGGCGGCAACGTTCATGCGCCTGCGAGTGTCGCGCGTCACACCGGCCGGTGGGAAGCGGTGTGCATGGATTGGCTGGGGTGCGTTGGTGCGTGCGGCGTGTGGGGCGGTTGCCGACTCAGGGGGCTGCGCCCCCTCGGACCCCGTCGCGTTGCGCCGTACGGGTGGGCTTCCCGGCTCTCGTCGTCGTGTCGCCTTCGGTTGATGAACCCTTTCCTCTTCAGTGTGTGGCCGTAGATCTGATCAGCTCCATATACCCCCAAACGTGATCATAACGCCCTTTTCTCATGGCGGCGGCTCCCGGAGGTACGCAGAGATGTCCCACGACGGCGTCGGACCCAGGCCCTCTCGCGCGGTCGCGCGCTCGGTCGCCTTCCTCACCTCGGGCGCGCTCGCGGTCTCCGCGCTCGCCGGATGCGGCTCCGAGGACAAGGCGGGCAAGCCGCTCGCCGGGCAGGACATCGCACCCGCCGCCCGCGTCCAGGTCGCCGACGGCGGCACCCTGCGCTGGGCGGTGGACGCCGTACCGGAGACGCTGAACACCTTCCAGGCCGACGCCGACGCGGGCACGACCCGGATCGCCCAGGCCGTGCTGCCGTCGATGTTCCAGCTGGACGAGAACGGGCGGCCGGAACGCAACCCCGACCACCTGGAGTCCGCCGAGGTCGTCGAGACCGAGCCGAAGCAGGTCGTGCTGTACAAGCTGAACCAGCAGGCCGTGTGGAGCGACGGCCGGGAGATCGGCGCCGCCGACTTCGCCGCCCAGTGGCGCGCCCTGTCCGGAAAGGACTCCGCCTACTGGACCGCCCGCAACGCCGGCTACGACCGCATCGAGAAGATCGAGCGCGGGGCGAACGACCTGGAGGTCAGGGTCACCTTCGAGCGGCCGTACGCCGACTGGAAGTCGCTGTTCTCACCGCTGTACCCGAAGGACGTCATGGGCACGCCGGACTCCTTCAACGACGGGGCCAGGAAGAAGCTGAAGGTCACCGCCGGTCCCTTCACCGTGAAGAAGATCGACCGCAAGGACGACAAGGTCACCCTCACCCGCAATCCCCGCTGGTGGGGCCACCCCGCCAAGCTGTCCGAGATCGAGCTGCGCGCCGTACCCCGCGACAAGCGGGCCGCCGAGCTGGCCGCCGGGAAGCTGGACCTGGCCGAGATCGACCCCGACGCCGCCGGACGCATCAGCCTCGCCGCCCGCGCCCGGGGCAGGGGCACGGCCACCCCGCTCCAGGGGCCGCGCGGCTCCGCCGACAAGAAGCCCGGGAAGATCACCGAGTACGAGCGTCAGCAGGCGGCTCTCCGCGGCTACGAGGTCCGCAAGTCCCTGGAGCCCGCCTACACCCAGCTCGCCCTCAACGGCGCCGCCGGCCCCCTCGCCGACGAGCGCGTCCGCCGTGCCGTCGCCCGCGCCCTCGACCGCGAGGAACTGGCGAAGGCCGTACTCAGGCCGCTGGGACTGCCCGCGGTGCCCGTCGGCAGCCATCTCGCGCTGTCCGGCCAGGCGGCCTACGCCGACAACAGCGGCGCGCTCGGCGACCAGGACACCAAGGAGGCGCAGGCGCTGCTCGCGGACGCCGGGTGGGTGCCGGGCGGGCCCCTCGAGAAAGAGAAGAAGAAGAAGGGGGAGAAGGCGGCCGGGGCGGAGGGCGAGAAGGGCGAGGAGAGCAAGAAGAGCAAGACGAGCAAGACGAGCGAGGAGGAGTCGGAAGGCGGCGACGAGGGGACGTACATCGTCGGCGAAGACAACAAGGGGCACGGCGAGGCCGACCACGACAAGAGCCACGAGGACGACTCCACACAGCTCGCCCAGGAAGGCAACCAGTACGACAGCAACAACCAGAAGCCGGGCGGAGACCCCGGCGCCTACGCCCCCAAGGGCACCGCCGCCCCCGCGGGCGCCGCGGCCCGTCCGCTCGCCAAGGACGGCAAGCCGCTCTCGCTCCGCTTCGTGCTCCCCTCGGGCTCCGGCTCACAGGCGCTGCGTACCGTCGCCGGCCGTATCAGCCGCATGCTGGAGAAGGTCGGCATCCGTACCGATATCTCCAAGGTCTCCGACGAGAGCTATTTCAAGGACCACATCGCGTCCGGCCAGTACGACCTCGCCCTGTACTCCTGGCCCACCTCCGCCTTCCCCGCGACCGACGCCCGCCCCATCTTCGCCAAGCCCGTCCCGGCCGCCGACGGTTCCCTGAACGTCGAGCAGAACTTCACCCGCGTCGGCACCGACCAGGTCGACCAGCTCTTCGACCAGGCCATCGGCACCCTCGACGAGGGCGAGAACCGCAGCCTGATCCGCAAGGCCGACTCCCGCATCTGGGCCGCCGCCGGCTCGATCCCCCTCTACCAGCGCCCCCAGCTGACGGCCGCGCGGAAGAACCTGGCGAACGCCGGAGCCTTCGGCTTCGAGACGCCGGTCTATGAGGACATGGGGTTCCTGAAGAAGGGGGCGAGGCCTGCGGCGGGCCCGTCGTCCAAGAGCTGAGGCTGTGAAGCGGCCTCCAGCTGTCGAGCGGGACCCCTGCCAACAGCCCCGGGGCGCCCCAGGGCTGCCTCCCTCTCCTTGACGGGCGCGAGGCCGTCGGCGAGCGCGTCGTCGGAGGGCTGACCGCCATAGCTCAGATCTCTCTCAAAGCCCTTGCTGTCCCTGCCCGGCGCCCCCACTATGAGCCCAATAGTGATCATGGTGCGGGTGCTGGGTGCCCGTGCGACGGGGGAGAGGAAGCCGACGCATGCGCGGCATGGCACAGCGGGCTTGGGTGGCGGGACTGGCCATGGTGGCGTTGGCGGCGGGGCTTGTGGCCTGCACCGGTGGCGAGGGCAAGGTGGACAGCAGGAGCAGCGGCAAGAGCGACAAGGCCGCGGTGGCGAAGGCTTGCGCCGACGGCACGTACGCCTGGTCCGGGGTCAAGAAGACGGACAAGCTGACCGGCGTCTCCGGGGTGGAGTCGCTGGGCGACGGTGGCGGCAAGCTGACGGAACGGTTGGAGCGGGTTTACACACCGCAGCCGTCGGTTCGGACCTCGGGGCCGGCCGTCTCCGCGGCGGAGGTCCTCTTCTCGCTGGGCAAGAAGATCGGCG
Organism: Streptomyces sp. SA15; assembly: GCF_002291145.1. Lineage (GTDB taxonomy): Bacteria > Actinomycetota > Actinomycetes > Streptomycetales > Streptomycetaceae > Streptomyces. The sequence continues at coordinate 41,464 of NZ_NTGE01000150.1, read as the reverse complement.
AGATCGAGTCCGAGGCCCGCACCCTGGCGGAGGCGGACGGCGACACCTGGAGCTTCACCGACGTGCACGTCGAGGCCCCGGCCATCAACGACGGCAAGACCGAGGTCGACGGTGCCGGAGAGTTCGTGCGGTTCGCCGGGGTGCGAGAGGTGGCGGGTGATTTCAGCTACGTCTGCCCGGGCGGCAAGACCACCACGGGGCACGCGCGGACCTGGCAGGTCGACATCACCGGCATCGCCGACTGCGACGAGAGCGTCGGCGACTCCGACCTCGCTCGCGAGGCAGCCCGACGCGCCTGCGAGGAAGGCTCCCCAGCCACCCGGGACGCCTGACCTCAGCCGCCTGGTGAGCCCCCGCGGCAGCGGCCACGTACCATGGGGTGAGGCCGTGGCGTGTCCAGCCCGGCAGGGTCCGCGTAACACAGACGTACGCGCAGGCCATCCTCACACTCCGGGAGAACGCCGCTATATGGCCACGCGCCACGACATCCGTAACGTCGCCATCGTCGCCCACGTCGACCACGGCAAGACGACCATCGTCGACGCCATGCTCAAGCAGGCCGGTGCCTTCGCCGCGCACGCCGCCGAGAACCTCGACGACCGCATGATGGACTCGAACGACCTGGAGCGTGAGAAGGGCATCACGATCCTCGCCAAGAACACCGCGGTGAAGTACCACCCGAAGGCCGGCGGCGACGTCATCACCATCAACATCATCGACACCCCCGGCCACGCCGACTTCGGCGGCGAGGTCGAGCGCGGTCTGTCGATGGTCGACGGTGTCGTTCTCCTCGTCGACGCCTCCGAGGGCCCCCTGCCGCAGACCCGGTTCGTGCTGCGCAAGGCGCTCCAGGCCCGCCTGCCCGTCATCCTGTGCATCAACAAGACGGACCGGCCGGACGCCCGTATCGACGACGTGGTCAACGAGACGTACGACCTCTTCCTCGACCTCGACGCCGACGAGGAGCAGATCGAGTTCCCGATCGTCTACGCCTGCGGTCGTGACGGCGTCGCCTCGCTGACCAAGCCCGACGACGGCACCGTGCCGAGCGACTCCACCAGCCTGGAGCCGTTCTTCTCGACGATCCTGGAGCACATCCCGGCGCCGACGTACGACGAGGCCGCCCCGCTCCAGGCCCACGTCACCAACCTCGACGCCGACAACTTCCTCGGCCGTATCGCGCTGCTCCGCGTCGAGCAGGGCGAGCTGCGCAAGGGGCAGACCGTCGCCTGGATCAAGCGTGACGGCTCCGTCAGCAACGTCCGCATCAGCGAGCTGATGATGACCGAGGCGCTGACCCGGAAGCCGGCGGAGAAGGCCGGTCCCGGTGACATCTGTGCCGTCGCCGGTATCCCCGACATCATGATCGGCGAGACCCTCGCCGACACCGAGAACCCGATCCCGCTCCCGCTGATCACGGTCGACGAGCCGGCGATCTCCATGACCATCGGTACGAACACCTCGCCGCTGGTCGGCCGCGGCGGCACCGGCAAGGGCGCGGACGCGAAGGCCGCCGTCAAGGACCGCAAGGTCACCGCCCGGCAGGTGAAGGACCGGCTCGACCGTGAGCTGGTCGGTAACGTCTCGCTCCGCGTGCTGGAGACCGAGCGCCCGGACGCGTGGGAGGTGCAGGGCCGTGGTGAGCTGGCGCTGGCCATCCTGGTCGAGACGATGCGCCGCGAGGGCTTCGAGCTGACCATCGGCAAGCCGCAGGTGGTCACCAAGGACGTCGACGGCAAGGTCTACGAGCCGGTCGAGCGCATGACCATCGACGTGCCCGAGGAGCACATGGGCGCGGTCACGCAGCTCATGGGTGTCCGCAAGGGCCGTATGGACAACATGTCGAACCACGGCTCCGGTTGGGTGCGCATGGAGTTCGTCGTGCCGTCGCGTGGTCTCATCGGCTTCCGGACCGAGTTCCTGACGCAGACCCGCGGCACGGGCATCGGGCACTCCATCCACGAGGGCTTCGAGCCCTGGTTCGGCACCCTGCAGACCCGTAACAACGGCTCGCTGGTCGCCGACCGCGCCGGTGCCGTCACCGCCTTCGCGATGACGAACCTTCAGGAGCGCGGCGTGCTCTTCGTGGAGCCGGGCACCGAGGTGTACGAGGGCATGATCGTCGGCGAGAACTCGCGCTCCGACGACATGGACGTCAACATCACCAAGGAGAAGAAGCTCACCAACATGCGATCCTCCACGGCCGATGTGGCGGAGTCGATCGTCCCGCCGCGCAAGCTGTCGCTCGAGCAGTCGCTGGAGTTCTGCCGCGACGACGAGTGCGTCGAGGTCACCCCGGAGGCGGTCCGTATCCGCAAGGTGAACCTGGACGCCCGCGAGCGCGCCCGCGCCGCGAGCCGCGCCAAGCACGGCTGACACCGCCTCACTGTCGACGCACCGGGCATCCTCGCCTTCACGGCGGGGTGCCCGGCGCCGTTGTAAGGGGGCGTAGGGGCGGTAGGGGCCAGGCGGTAGGGCCGTAGGGAAAACCCTCTATTTGGAGCGGAGAGCCCTTAGAGGCGTGCCGATCGCACTACCCTGGCGCTGGAGTGGCTTGTCCGCCAACTGTGGGGCATGGGGCCGTGAATCCGCGGTGCCGGAATCGGCACGCGCGCTCTCGTTCACCGAGCGGCCTTGTCATCACGGAGCGTTGACGGAGCGGCAGGTGGTACCGCGCTCGCGCGCACAGCGCGCAGTCGTGCCGGAGGCACTGTGCCCGGCGAACCCGGTACACGCAATCTATTTTTAACATTCGAGTGTCCGGTATACGGACACTCGCTCCCGATAGATGTGTAACAAGTCCGTTTCGCAGGGATCTTTCGCCAAACCGTTTGTCCGGATTTTGGAAGAAGTAGGCGCCAGGTGTGATCGAACCGAGACCTTAGGGGTGTGGTTCGGCCATGGCCCATGGCAGATAGTTAGGCGCGTAGAGCTCGGATCAACGGGTCATGCGCGGCAGACCGCGCCGACTCACGAGCGCCGGGGGGCATCTGACTTTTCCGACACCGGTGAGGTGGCGGTTGTGTGTCATGTGCTCTCCCTTGCGGTGAACCAATGGACTCATGAGGAGGAACCCATGCGCGGTGCCAAGAGCGCCAAGTGGGTCGCGATAGCCGCGGTTGTGGCGCTGGGCGCGACCGCCTGTGGCGGCAGCGACGACGGCGACAGCGGCGACAGCAAGGCTGCGATCGACCCGAACGGCACGTTTACGGTCGAGTCCGGTGAGCCGCAGAACCCGCTGCAGCCGGCCAACACCATGGAGTCCTACGGCAGCATCGTGATCAAGTCACTGTTCACCGGTCTGGTGGACTATGACTCGAGCGGCAAGATCGTCATGATGAACGCCGAGTCCGTCGACTCCACCGACAACAAGACCTTCACGGTCAAGCTGAAGCCGGGCTGGAAGTTCCACGACGGCACCCCGGTGACCGCTGAGTCCTACGTCAAGGCCTGGAACTGGGCCGCCGCCCCCGCGAACAAGCAGACCAACAGCTTCTGGTTCTCGGACATCCAGGGCTACGCCGACGTCGCCCCCGAGAAGGGCAAGCCGAAGGCCACCGAGATGTCCGGCCTGAAGGTCGTCGACGACAACACCTTCACCATCACGCTGACGACGCCCATCCCGTACTTCGTCTACAAGCTGGGCTACGAGGTCTTCTCGCCGCTGCCCGAGTCCTTCTACAAGGACCCCGCGGCCGCCGGTGAGAAGCCGATCGGCAACGGCCCCTACAAGTTCGTCAGCTGGGAGCACAAGAAGGCGATCACGGTCGCCAAGAACGCCGACTACAAGGGCTCGAACGCGGCCAAGAACGGCGGCGTGACGTTCAAGAACTACTCCACCCCCGAGACGGCCTACGAGGACCTGAAGTCCGGCAACGTCGACGTTCTGACCCAGATCGCGCCCCGTGACCTGCCCGTCTACAAGGCGGACCTCGGCGACCGTGCCGTGGACCAGGCCTACTCCGCGATCCAGACGATCGCCCCGGCCTTCTACACCGACCAGTGGAAGGACATCGACCCGAAGGTCCTGCAAGGCCTGTCGATGGCGATCGACCGCAAGACCATCACCACGACCGTGCTCCAGGGCACCCGTGAGCCCGCCACCGGCTGGGTCGCCAAGGGCGTCCTCGGCTACCAGCCGTCCCTGGGCACCGACATCTTCACGTACGACCCGGCCAAGGCCAAGGCGCTCATCAAGGAGGGCGGCGGCGTTCCGGGCAATAAGATCTCCATCCAGTTCAACGCGGACGGCGGTCACAAGGAGTGGGTGGAGGCGGTCTGCGGCTCCATCACCAAGGCCACCGGCGTGGCGTGCACCGGTGACTCGAAGGCCGACTTCCAGGCCGACCTCGACGCGCGTGACGCGCATGAGGTCAAGTCGATGTACCGCTCCGGCTGGGTGCTCGACTACCCGTTCAACGCCAACTTCCTGCGCGACCTGTTCGGCACCAAGTCGTCCGGCAACACCAGTGGCTTCTCCAACAAGGAGATCGACACTCTGATCACGCAGGCCGACGCCGCCAAGACGCTGGAGGAGTCGGAGAAGCTGTACCAGGAGCTCGAGAAGAAGCTGCCTGAGTACATGCCGAGCATTCCGCTCTGGTACTACAAGGTCAACGCGGGCTACTCGGAGAAGGTCAGCGGCGTGAAGTTCGCCCAGGACGGCGACCCGATCCTGACCGGCGTTCAGGTCAAGAAGTAACCGCAACAGACCGTTGTCCCGGGCGCGGCTGACCCCGCCCGGGGAACGGCAGCAGCCGGGGGGCCCTTTCCACACGCATCTTCAGGTGATGCGCGAGGGAAGGGCCCGTCGGCTGCCGCCGTGACTGACATGGAGGCACGATGGGGCGCTACGTCGCACGACGACTGCTCCAGATGATCCCGGTGTTCATCGGGACAACCCTGTTGATCTTTCTCATGGTCTACGCCCTGCCCGGTGACCCCGTGCGCGGCCTCTTCGGCGACAAGGCCGGCAGCCCGCAGGTCATCGCGGCGCTGAGACATGAGTACGGCCTGGACGACCCGATCCTGGTGCAGTACTGGAACTACATGAAGGACATGATCCTCCATGGCGACTTCGGTACGCAGATCGCCAGTGGCCGTCCCGTCACGGACGTACTGGGCGAGGCATTCCCGGTGACCCTGCGCCTCGCCTCCCTGGCCTTCGCCATCGAGTTCGTCCTGGGGATCGCCCTCGGTGTGGTGGCGGGCCTGCGCGCCGGGCGGCTCACCGACAACGTGATCCTCGTGATGACGCTGCTGTTCATCTCGGTCCCGGTCTTCGTCCTCGGCTTCATCGCCAAGCTGGTCTTCGCCGACCAACTGGGTTGGGTGGAGTCGAACGTCCAGGACTCCACGAACTACGGCCAGTTGCTGATGCCGGCCATCGTTCTGGCGACCGCGTCACTGGCCTATGTGACCCGGCTCACCCGTACGTCGATCGCTGAGAACCGCCGCGCGGACTACATCCGTACCGCGATCGCCAAGGGGCTGCCCAAGAGCCGTGTAGTGGGCGTCCACCTCATGCGCAACTCGATGATCCCCGTCATCACGTACCTGGGCACCGACATCGGTGCGCTGATGGGCGGTGCCGTCGTCACCGAGGGCCTGTTCAACATCCAGGGCGTGGGCGGCACGATCTACGAGTCCCTCGTGCGCCGCGAGGGGACCACCCTGGTCGGGCTGGTGACGATCCTCGTTCTCGTCTACCTCCTCGCCAACCTGCTCGTCGACCTGCTCTACGCGGTCCTTGACCCGAGGATTCGCTATGCCTGACGTGACCAAGACCGACGTCAAGACCGGCGCGATGGACCCGGTCGGCGGGACCCCCGCGGTGCCGCCCGCCGTGCCCAAGGCCGAGAAGACCCGCAGCCTGTGGGGCGACGCCTGGGCCGACCTGCGGCGCAGCTGGATCTTCATCGTCTCCAGCGTGCTGATCTTCTTCCTGCTGCTGATCACCTTCTTCCCCGGCTGGTTCACCAGCGCGGAACCGATCCTTGGCGACCTGTCCAAGCACTACCTGCAGAAGCCCAAGCTGGGGGACGTCGGCTCGGCCGACTGGCTCGGCTACGACCAGCAGGGCCGCAGCGTGTACGCCCGCCTCATCTACGGCACCCGGGCCTCCATCGCCGTCGGTTTCGGCACCACCATCCTCGTCACGATCGTGGGCAGCCTGGTGGGCATGATCGCCGGATACTTCGGCGGCGTCGTCGACTCGATCCTGTCGCGGCTGACGGACGTGTTCTTCGGTATCCCGTTCCTGCTCGGCACCATGGTCGTGCTCAACTCCTTCCCGGAACGCACGACATGGGTCGTCATCGGCGCCCTGGGCTTCTTCGGCTGGACGCAGATCTCCCGCGTGATGCGCGGCGCGGTCATCACCACCAAGCAGTCCGACTACGTCCAGGCCGCCAAGGCCCTGGGCGCGAGCACCCCGCGGATCATGTTGCGGCACATCCTGCCGAACACCCTCGCCCCGGTGATCGTCGTCGCCACCATCTCGCTCGGTGTCTACATCGCCGCCGAGGCGACACTGTCCTTCCTGGGCCTCGGCCTCAGTGGCGTGTCGTGGGGCAACGACATCTCCGACGGCGGCAACCAGATCCGCGTGGCACAGTGGATCATGCTCTATCCGTCGATCATGCTCAGCATCACGGTGCTGGCGTTCATCATGCTCGGTGAGGCCGTACGCAACGCCCTCGACCCGAAGATGCGCTGAGGGAGGCGTACGTGACCATCATCGAAGAAGTAGCCGTGCCCTCGCCTCGCGACGGCGAGGACGGACCTCTGCTCGAAGTGCGTGATCTGCACGTCGAGTTCCGCACCCGCGAAGGCGTCATCAAGGCCGTCAACGGTGTCAACTACAGCGTGAACGCCGGCGAGACGCTCGCCGTGCTCGGCGAGTCCGGCTCCGGCAAGTCCGTCACCGCGCAGGCCGTCATGGGCATCCTCGACATGCCGCCCGCGCGGATCCCGCAGGGAGAGATCCTCTTCCGCGGCCAGGACATGCTGAAGATGTCCGGCGAGGAGCGCCGCAAGGTCCGCGGCCGCCGGATCGCCATGATCTTCCAGGACGCGCTCAGCTCGCTCAACCCGGTGCTCAGCGTCGGCTACCAGCTGGGCGAGATGTTCCGCGTCCACCAGGGCCTGTCCAAGAAGGACGCCAAGGCCAAGGCGATCGAGCTGATGGACCGGGTGAAGATCCCGGCCGCCGCGGCCCGGGTGAACGACTACCCGCACCAGTTCTCCGGCGGTATGCGCCAGCGCATCATGATCGCCATGGCGCTGGCCCTGGAACCGGACCTGATCATCGCCGACGAGCCCACCACGGCCCTCGACGTGACCGTCCAGGCCCAGGTCATGGACCTGCTCTCGGAGCTGCAGCGCGAGTACCACATGGGCCTCATCCTGATCACCCACGACCTCGGCGTGGTCGCCGACGTCGCGGACAAGATCGCGGTGATGTACGCGGGCCGGATCGTGGAGCGCGCCCCGGTCCACGAGCTGTACAAGCGTCCGGCGCACCCGTACACGCGGGGTCTGCTGGACTCGATCCCGCGCCTGGACCAGAAGGGCCAGGAGCTGTACGCGATCAAGGGCCTGCCGCCCAACCTGCTGCATATTCCGACGGGTTGCGCCTTCAACCCGCGCTGCCCCAAGGCCCAGGACATCTGCCGTACGGACATCCCGGAGCTGTTCGGGGTCACCGAGCAGGACGGCACCGAGCTGGTCGGCCGCGCCTCGGCGTGCCACTTCTGGAAGGAGACGATCCATGGCTGAGCTCAGCAAGAACGACGAGCCGCAGGACGCCACGCCGAACGTCTCCGACGTCGAAGTCGTGGACGCCCGCTCCGAGACGGAGGCGGTCGCCGCGATCGAGGCGCCCGTCGAGCGGGGCGAGCCGATTCTCCAGGTGCGCGACCTGGTGAAGCACTTCCCGCTCACCCAGGGCATCCTGTTCAGGCGACAGATCGGCGCCGTCAAAGCCGTCGACGGTGTCTCCTTCGACCTGTACCAGGGCGAGACCCTGGGCATCGTGGGCGAGTCCGGCTGCGGCAAGTCCACCGTGGCGAAGCTGCTGATGAACCTGGAGCGGGCGACGGCCGGCGAGATCTTCTACAAGGGCCAGGACATCACCAAGCTGTCCGGCCGCGCCCTGAAGGCCGTACGCCGCAACATCCAGATGGTGTTCCAGGACCCGTACACCTCGCTCAACCCCCGTATGACGGTGGGCGACATCATCGGCGAGCCCTTCGAGATCCACCCTGAGGCGGCCCCGAAGGGCGACCGGCGTCGCAAGGTGCAGGAACTGCTGGACGTCGTAGGCCTGAACCCGGAGTACATCAACCGCTACCCGCACCAGTTCTCCGGCGGCCAGCGCCAGCGCATCGGCATCGCGCGCGGTCTCGCGCTCAACCCGGAGATCATCATCTGCGACGAGCCGGTGTCGGCGTTGGACGTGTCCGTCCAGGCGCAGGTCATCAACCTGATGGAGCGCCTGCAGGACGAGTTCAACCTGTCCTACATCTTCATCGCGCACGACCTGTCGATCGTCCGGCACATCTCGGACCGGGTCGGGGTCATGTACCTCGGGCGGATGGCCGAGATCGGCACCGACGAGCAGATCTACGACCACCCGACGCACCCCTACACCCAGGCGCTGCTGTCGGCGGTCCCCGTCCCGGACCCGGAGGCCCGTGAGGGCCGCGAGCGGATCATCCTCACCGGCGACGTGCCGTCCCCGGCCAACCCGCCCTCCGGCTGCCGCTTCCGCACCCGCTGCTGGAAGGCCGAGGACAAGTGCGCCGAGGAGACGCCGCTGCTGGCGGTCCCCGAGCGCTTCAAAGGCGCGGACACCCCGGCGGCACACGAGTCGGCGTGCCACTTCGCCGAGGAGAAGGACGTCGTGCACGCGGCCTGATCCCGTACGGCCGCACGTGTCGCGGGGCGCCGCGAGTCCCGGCTCCAGGCGTCCCGCATGCGGTCCTGGTCCTCAGCCCAGTGCGTGAGGACGCAGAGAGGCCGTCGGCGAGCGAGCCTCGCCCGCCGCAGTCGGTACCCAGTACCGCAAACAGGGCAGCATGGTCCGCCGCTACATCATCTGGCGGAACAAGCGCACTGCCGGTATTCGCTTGCGCGCCCTCGTCACTCGGGTCAACGTCGCCTGACACCTGACGAAGGCAGAGAAGATGACCACGCAGAGCCACCATGTCGACCACGAACTCATCCGGGCCGCGGCGCACGTCGCGCGCACTCGCTGCCGGGGCGACAACCACACCATGGCGGCTGCGGCCCGCGCTCAGGACGGCCGGATCGTCACGGCGGTGAACGCCTACCACTTCACTGGAGGCCCCTGCGCCGAGCTGGTCCTCGTCGGCGCGGCAGCCGCCCAGGGTGCCTATGAGCTGGACACGATCGTCGCCGTGGGCGACCGCGACCGGGGGGTTGTCCCTCCATGCGGCCGGTGCCGTCAGGTCCTTCTCGACTACTTCCCCGCACTCAAGGTCATCGTCGGCGAAGACGACCGCGTCCGAACCGTCCTCATCACCGACTTGCTCCCCGAAAGCTATGTCTGGGCCGACCACCAGCTCGACGCCGAGTAAACCGCCACTCAGCGCGAGCTGGCACCGTTGGCCGACAGCAGGGCGAACGTTGTCTGATGCGGCACTGGCTCAGCCCTTCGTACTCAAAGGAGGTCGAATGCTGATCGAGCCGCAGGTGCGGGAGTTGGGAACCGTCGTGGTATCTCACATTGAGAAGTCCCTCTACCTGGACGATGCGGAGGCGCTCGCCAAGTACGAGGACTGGTTCACTAGGTTGAATGAGGCGGCACTTCCTGCTGTCGATCCGGCGGCCTCGCCGGAGGCGCAAGCAGCCAGGGATTCGCTCGGTCTCCTGCAACGGATCCTGTACCCCCTGCTCTAGAGAGGCGCGCATGTCCGAGCTCAGCTGGCAGAAGTCCAGCTTCAGCGAAGGCGGAGCGGCGAACTGCGTGGAAATCGCCACCTACTCCACGGGCCTTGCTCACCTGCGCGAGAGCGATGAGCCAACCATCGTCATTGAGACGACCGCCACCGCCCTCGGGGCTCTACTCCGTACTGTCACGGAGGGTGTGACAGGCATTGCTCGGGGCTGATTCCCAGTCGTGCTTGGGTGAGAGGTCGAAGGGTTCGCTCCACCACATCGAGCTGTGGGTCCCCGACCTGCCCCGGGCGGTCCGCGAGTGGGGCTGGCTCCTCACCCGGCTCGGCTACGACCCGTACCAGGAATGGCAGCACGGCCGAAGCTGGTGTCAGGGGACGGCGTATCTCGTCGTGGAGCGGTCACCGGCTCTGACTGCCACCGACCATGACCGTCTGCGTCCCGGCCTCAACCACCTGGCCTTCCACGCCGGAAGCCGCGATGAGGTCGACGCACTGGCGGCCGAGGCCCCCGCCCACGGCTGGACCCCGCTCTTCGCGGACCAGTACCCGCACGCGGGCGGCCCGGGCCACTACGCCGCCTACCTCGCGAACACGGACAGCTTCGAGGTGGAGTTGGTGGCCGCCGTCACGCAGTGATCCGCGACGGGGCTGAGTGCCAGGTCACCTGCGCCTCCGCACCTCCGTTCAGCACCTCCGGATCCTCGGTCCGGCACGCCTCCGCGACGCCCGCCCGTTCCGCCTCTCCGCTCGCCAGGATCTGGCGGCGGGCGTGGAAGCGGCAGCCGGAGGGGACGCCCAGGTCGTGGGGTCGCCATCAGTGCGGAGAGGCCCGTGAGGGCCGCGAGCGGATCATCCTCACCAGCGACGCGCCCTCCCCGGCCACCCCGCCCTTCGGCTGCCGCTTCCGCACCCGCTGCTGGAAGGCCCAGGACAAGTGCGCCGAGGAGACGCCGCTCCGGGCGGTCCCCGAGCCCTTCAAGGGCGCGGATACCCCGGTGGCGCACGAGTCGGCGTGCCACTTCGCCGAGGGAAAGTACGTCGTGCACGCGGTCTGAGTCCTGGCACCCCCTACCGGTTCCCGGCACCCTCCGAGGTGCCGGGAACCGTGCGCTCCGGGGGAGCGGCCCAGCACCCGGTCATCATCGGACCGAGGCAGCGGTGGCGTCCCGCCGCGTGTCCGCCGTGTGGTGCAGCCGTCCGGACTGCCGGACTCCGGGCGACTGCACGAGGCCACCACCCCAGGGCACGACCGCGATCTGCGCGGGGGCCCGGACGCTCACCCAGTCATTGGCAGATCTGTTCCACCGGCACGGCCACCTCACCTGGTGTTTTCCTTCGCGGGGGTGGAACAGATCTGGCAATTTCCCCTTGATCCCGGTCGTGGGTCTCGTGCCGACCATCCGGAGTTCCGCAGTCCAGGTCGCTACACCACCCGCCGGGACATGACCGAGGCAGCGGCGACGCAGAACTCGTTGCCCTCCGGGTCGGCCATCACGATGTGGTGCCCGTCGAACTCTTCCAGGACGCTCCCGCCGGCCTTCACGAGCCGCTCGGACTCCCCCCGGATCCGCGCCCACCGCTCGTCGGCGCTGCCGTGCCCCGGCACCCGGACGTCGATGTGGAGTCGGTTCTTCGCCGTCTTCCGCTCGGGGACCTTGAGAATGGAGAGTCTGGGGCCGACGCCGTCGGGATCGCAGAGCCAGGCGCCGTCGTCCTCGGAGTCGTCTTCGGGGAGGTCGAACTGCGCGAGCCACTCCTCGCGGGTCCTGTAAGGGGCCGGCGGCGGCTCGTCGACGTATCCCAGTGCCGTCTTCCAGAAGCCCGCGACGAGCTGCGCGTCCGCACAATCGAGGGTCAGATCGATTCTGGTTGCCATGGCAGGACCGTACTGCGCGCTCTGAACCTTTCGTGGTCCGCGCGCCACTCAGCCACGGTGGTGTGGCCCTCGCCCTCGTCCAGCGCATGGTCGAGGCCCACCTGTGCCAGCGGGAGGACGCGTACGTCTGTCACTTCAATGAGCCGTCGGGGCTCGGGGTCGACATGGCGTGTGACTGAGGCGTTGCCGTCGGGGGTGTGGGTCCGCTGCGGTGAACCCACAGGAGAGCTCCTGCCAGCAATGCGGCGCCTCCCACCAGCCAGGGCAGCGGGCCTGGCGGAAGGACGCCAACGATCAAGCCGGTGAGAGCTGCCACCAGTTGCAGAGCGAGAGACTGGACGGACAGCGCCGTGGCCCGGCCCGAACTTGTGACACGGCGATGCAAAAGGTCGTTCTCGCTCGGCCCCGCCGCGCCGAGCCCGAGGTAGACCAGGCCGTAGCCGGTGGCCGCGAGGACCATGGAGCCAACTCCTGCGAACGCTGCGGTGGCGCCGAGCAGAAGCAGGCCGCCCGCGCTGGTGCCGAGGCTCACCATGACCGCACGCTCGCCGCTGCCCGCGAGCCGGGCGGTGAGCGGCGCGAGGTGGCTGCCGATACCGGAGCAGATGAATCCGGCGCAGGCAAGTGAGGCGAAGAGCACCGCGCCCGATTCCGATGCGCCCGTGAGGGCTGCGGCACGGGCCGGTGTGAGCAGTTCGATCGCGGCCAGGGCGCTGCCGGCGGCCCCCGCGCTCAGGAGGACCCGGCGGACCAGCGCGTCGCGTCCGCCCAGGCGCAGTCCGCCCGAGACTGTGGCTGGGATGTCTCGGAGTACGTCGCGCAGGGTGGCTGTCGGCCGCGGCGGCTCGTGAAGAGCGGTCAAGGCGTACAGCACGAAGGCGATCTCGACCGCTGCACCCAGCAGTAGCGGGACAGAGAGGGGCAACACAAGCTCGGACGTTGCCTCGCTCAGTCGGGTCCCGTAGTCAGGACCGAGTCCGAGCAGCCAGGGCAGGGCACCGCCGAGCAGTGTGCCCGTTGCGAGCGCTGCGGATATCGCGGAGGAGCCGCGGGCCAGGCCGGTACGCAGTTCGGCGCCGGGGCCGGAGTGCGCTTGGACGGTGTCGACGTACCAGGCTTCGGCCGGTCCGCTGGACAGGGCGCGGCCCGCGCCCATCAGGGCCATGCCGAGTCCGAGCAGCAAGGGAGTGCTGCTCAGGCCCACGAGGGTTAAGGCGGTCAGGTTCAGCAGGCCGGCGGCGGCCAGAACCGAGCGGCGTCCGACGACGTCGGACAGTCCTCCGGTGGGCAGTTCCAGCGCGGCGGCGGTGAGGGAGTGCGCGGCGAAGAAGCCCGAGATGACCGCCATGGCCATGCCGCGCTCGGTGAAGAGCAGGATCAGAGGAGCGATGCTCAGTCCCAGCGGCAGCCAGAACAGAACGCTGACCGTGACGTAGCGTCGGCGTGCGGTGCGTAAGTCCAGCCTCCTGGTCATGACGCGTCCTCGGCGTCTGCCCCTGCTGGGGCAGAGGCGTCCGGTTCAGCGCCGGGGTCGCGCGGTGCCAGGGGCAGCCCGGCTGTGAGGAGTACGACCTGCGCGGCGCGCGGATCGCCCCCGTCCCGGGTGGTCAGTTCCTCCAGCTTCCGCTCGAGCACCTCCCAGAGTTCGGTGAGCGACTCGGGGGTCAGACGTGGCATCAGGTCGCTGATCCCGGACGGCTCCACCCACTCCTGGCCCAGCCGCCCGGCGGCGATGTCGGCCTCGTGCCGGACCAGAGATGCCTCCAGGTGCTCGATCTGACGCCTTCGCGACAAGCTGACCCAGGCGCGGCTTCCCGGCGAGGCTTCCATGGCCTTGTTGCTCCAGGAGGTCACGGAGTGCACCGCCTGCCAGCGACGCTCCCGCCCGTCACGGTGCTCGGCCTCGGCGACGAACGCGTACTTCGCCAGCACCCGCAGGTGATAACTGGTCGAAGCGGATGACTCCCCGGTCCTGACCGCGAGTTCACTCGCAGTGGCCGGGCCGTCCTGCCGCAGCATCCCGAGCAGCCGGATACGCAGAGGGTGCGTGAGGGCCTTCAGGGCTGCCGTGTCCTGCTCGGGATCGAGTACGCGTTTCTGCTCTTCGCTGACCATATGACGGGAGGTTAGAGCCAAGCAGAGAGTTTGGAAAGATATTTTTGCAGAATTTCTTTTGGAGAACTGGTCGGAGACCTGTGGGCGCAGGTCCGGCGCCAGAGGCCGTGTGAGGGCATGCCGGCCGAGCAAGTTGATGTGGTCGGTGACGTTTGAGCTGGGGGCCGATCAGGCGACGGCTGTGACCGCACGCCCAGCTCGGCGTCGTTCGTTCCCCGCCTTCCCGTGACGCCGGAAGGAGGCGGTCTCCAGGTGAAGATCCACTGACGCCGTGCGGATCGTCCGTGTCAGCACCCCGTTCGGACGCGTGCATCCGGATGGCAGATCCCTCCTAAAGGTCCGGTGCGTGTGCGCTTCGCGCTGGTTGACCGGATATTGGCCGGTAACGGACCGGCAAGAGGAGGGACTCCATGCGCGGAGCCACGCACGCCAGATGGGCCGTCTGCGCTGCGGCGGCAGCCCTCGTGGCGACGGCCTGCGGGGGCTGCGCCGGTGGCAGCGACACCGGTGCGGTGCTCAGTTCCTCCTGGGGGGACCCGCAGAACCCGCTGGAGCCGGCCAACACCAATGACGTGCAGGGCGGCAAGGTCCTCGACATGATCTTCCGGGGCCTGAAGCGGTACGACCCGGAGACCGGCGAGGCCGAGGACATGCTGGCCGAGCGGATCGAGACCTCGGACTCGCGGAACTTCACCATCACCGTCAAGGACGGCTGGACGTTCAGCAACGGGGAGCCCGTCACCGCCAGGTCCTTCGTCGACGCCTGGAACTACGGGGCGAGTCTGAGGAACAAGCAGAAGAACGCCTACTTCTTCGGGTACATCGAGGGCTACGACAAGGTCCACCCGGAGGACGGCGGCAAGCAGAGCGCCGACACGCTCTCCGGCCTGAAGGTCACCGGCGACAGGACCTTCACCGTCAGGCTCGCCCAGAAGTTCTCCAGCTTCCCGGACACCCTCGGCTACAACGCCTTCGCCCCGCTGCCGCGCGCCTTCTTCGACGACCACGACGCCTGGGTGCGGAGGCCGATCGGCAACGGGCCGTACACCGTCGAGTCGTACACCAAGGGCTCGCAGATGTCCCTGCGGGCGTGGGACGCCTACCCCGGCGAGGACAAGGCGCGAAACGGCGGCGTGGACCTGAAGGTCTACACCGACAACAACACCGCCTACACCGACCTGATGGCCGGCCACCTCGATCTCGCCGACGACATCCCCGCCTCCCAGCTGAGGAACGTCCACAGCGACCTCGGCGACCGGTACATCAGCACCCCGGCCGGCATCATCCAGACTCTCGCCTTCCCGTTCTACGACAAGGCCTGGAACAAGCCCGGCATGGAGAAGGTCCGCACCGGCCTGTCCCGGGCGATCAACCGCGAGCAGATCACGAACACCATCTTCCAGAAGACCCGCACCCCCGCCACCGACTGGACCTCCCCGGTCCTCGGCGAGGACGGCGGCTACAAGGCAGGCCTGTGCGGGGACGCCTGTGAGTACGACCCCGCCGCGGCCAAGAAGCTGATCGAGGAGGGCGGCGGGCTGCCCGGCGGGCAGCTCAAGATCACGTACAACGCGGACACCGGCTCCCACCGGGAGTGGGTCGACGCGGTCTGCCACTCCATCAACAACGCCCTCGGCCAGGACAGGGCCTGCGTCGGCAACCCGATCGGCACCTTCGCCGACTTCCGTAGCCGGATGGGCGACCAGAAGATGCCCGGCCCGTTCCGCGCCGGCTGGCAGATGGACTACCCGCTGATCCAGAACTTCGTCCAGCCGCTCTACTACACCAACGCCTCGTCCAACGACGGCAAGTGGACCAACAAGAAGTTCGACAAGCTGGTCGACGAGGCCAACGCCGAGACCGACAGGAGCGAGGCGGTGGAGAAGTTCCAGCAGGCCGAGGAGGTCCTCAGGGACAACATGGGCGCCATCCCACTCTGGTACCAGAACGGCAGCGCCGGCTACTCGGAGCGGCTGTCCGACGTGAAGCTCAACCCCTTCAGCGTCCCGGTGTACGACCAGATCAAGGTCGGCTGAGGCCCCGTGGGACGGTACGTCGCCCGGCGGCTGCTCCAGATGATCCCGGTCTTCACCGGGTCCACCCTCCTGATCTTCCTCATGGTGAACGTGATGGGCGACCCCGTCGCGGGCCTGTGCGGCGAGCGGCAGTGCGACCCGGCGACGGCCGGCCGGCTCAAGCGGGAGTTCGGCCTCGACAAGCCGGTCTGGCAGCAATACCTGACCTACATGGGCAACGTCTTCACCGGCGACTTCGGCACCGCGTTCAACGGCCAGGAGGTCACCGAGCTGATGTCGACGGCGTTTCCCGTCACCATCCGGCTGACGATCGTGGCGATCCTCTTCGAGATCGTCATCGGCGTCACGCTGGGCGTGGTCACGGGGCTGAGGCGCGGGCGCCCCGTCGACACCTCGGTCCTGATGGCGACTCTCGTCGTGATCTCCGTCCCCACCTTCGTCACCGGCCTGCTGCTCCAACTGCTCCTCGGCGTCGAGTGGGGCTGGATCAAACCGTCGGTGTCGACGGACGCCACGTTCGACGAGCTGATCGTGCCCGGCCTGGTCCTCGCCTCGGTCTCGCTCGCCTATGTGACCCGGCTGACCCGCACGTCGATCGCGGAAAACCGGCGCTCCGACTACGTCCGTACGGCGGTGGCCAAGGGGCTGCCGCGCCGACGGGTCATCACCCGCCACCTCCTGCGCAACTCACTCATCCCCGTGGTCACCTTCATCGGCACCGACATCGGCGCCCTGATGGGCGGAGCGATCGTCACCGAGCGCATCTTCAACATCCACGGCGTCGGCTATCAGCTCTACCAGGGGATTCTCCGCCAGAACACCCAAACCGTCGTCGGCTTCGTGACGGTCCTCGTCCTGGTGTTCCTGGTCGCCAACCTGCTCGTCGACCTCCTGTACGCCGTCCTCGACCCCAGGATCCGTTATGCCTGAGCAGCAGCCCTACGAGCCCGAGGGAGCCATCGCCGGGACGGGCATGGGCGGCGCGATGGACCTCGCGACCTCCGAGGGGGCGACGCTCGAACAGCATCCGCCGTCCGCCTCCGGCGGACCGGCCCGCAGCCTCTGGTCCGACGCCTGGCACGACCTGCGCCGCAACCCTGTCTTCCTCGTCTCCGGCCTGGTCATCCTCTTCCTCGTCGTCATCTCCCTCTGGCCGTCCCTGATCGCCTCCGGAAGCCCCCTCAAATGCGACCTCGCCAAGGCCCGGGAGGGCTCGCAGCCCGGCCACCCCTTCGGCTTCGACGGCCAGGGCTGTGACGTCTACACCCGCACGGTCCACGGCGCCCGTACGTCCGTCACGGTCGGCGTCTGCGCCACGCTCGGCGTGGCGATCCTGGGCTCGGTGCTCGGCGGGCTCGCCGGGTTCTTCGGCGGGATCTGGGACGCGATCCTGTCCCGGATCACCGACGTCTTCTTCGCGATCCCGGTCGTGCTCGGCGGACTGGTGCTGCTGTCGGTCGTCACCAGCAGCACCATCTGGCCGGTCGTCGGGTTCATGGTGCTGCTCGGCTGGCCGCAGATCTCCCGCATCGCCCGCGGATCCGTCATCACCGCCAAGCAGAACGACTACGTGCAGGCCGCCCGGGCGCTGGGCGCCTCCAACTCCCGCCTGATGCTCCGCCACATCACGCCCAACGCGGTCGCGCCCGTCATCGTCGTGGCGACCATCGCGCTCGGTACGTACATCGCGCTGGAGGCGACCCTGTCGTACCTCGGTGTCGGGCTGAAGCCGCCGACTGTCAGCTGGGGGATCGACATCTCCTCCGCGTCCCCCTACGTCCGGCAGGCCCCCCACATGCTGCTCTGGCCGGCCGGGGCGCTTGCGCTCACCGTGCTCGCGTTCATCATGCTCGGCGACGCGGTGCGCGACGCCCTCGATCCGAAGCTGAGGTGAGCCGCCGCCATGCTGCTCGAAGTGCGTGACCTGCATGTGGAGTTCCGTACCCGGGACGGGGTCGCCAAGGCCGTCAACGGCGTCAGCTACGCGGTGGACGAGGGCGAGACCCTCGCCGTGCTCGGCGAGTCCGGCTCCGGCAAGTCGGTGACGGCACAGGCGGTGATGGGGATCCTCGACATGCCGCCCGGGCGGATCACCGGCGGCGAGATCCTCTTCCAGGGCAAGGACCTGCTGAAACTGAAGGAGGAGGAACGGCGGAAGGTCCGGGGCGCCGAGATGGCGATGATCTTCCAGGACGCGCTGTCCTCGCTGAACCCCGTGCTGAGCGTCGGGGACCAGCTCGGCGAGATGTTCGTCGTCCACCGGGGCATGTCGAAGAAGGACGCGCGCGCGAAGGCCGTGGAGCTCATGGACCGCGTCCGGATCCCCGCGGCCAAGGAACGGGTGAGGGACTACCCGCACCAGTTCTCGGGAGGTATGCGCCAGCGCATCATGATCGCGATGGCGCTCGCGCTGGAACCCGCACTGATCATCGCCGACGAGCCGACGACCGCCCTGGACGTGACCGTCCAGGCCCAGGTCATGGACCTGCTCGCCGAGTTGCAGCGCGAGTACGACATGGGGCTGATCCTGATCACCCACGACCTGGGCGTGGTCGCGGACGTGGCGGACCGGATCGCGGTCATGTACGCGGGCCGGATCGTGGAGTCGGCGCCGGTGTACGACATCTACAAGGCGCCGGCCCATCCGTACACGCGCGGCCTGCTGGATTCGATCCCCCGGCTCGACCAGAAGGGCCAGGAGCTCTACGCCATCAAGGGCCTGCCCCCCAACCTCATGAACATCCCGCCCGGTTGCTCCTTCAACCCCCGCTGCCCGACGGCCCGGGACGTGTGCCGGACCGACGAACCGCCGCTCTACGACGTGTCCGAGGACCGGGGGAGCGCCTGCCACTTCTGGAGGGAGTGCCTGTATGGCTGAGCCGATTCTGGAGGTGAGTGGGCTGTACAAGCACTACCCGCTCGCCACGGGCGTCCTCTTCAAGAAGCAGGTCGGCGCGGTGAAGGCGGTCGACGGCGTCGACTTCGCGTTGCACCAGGGCGAGACCCTGGGCATCGTGGGCGAGTCCGGCTGCGGCAAGTCCACCGTGGCGAAGCTGCTGATGAACCTGGAGCGGGCGACGGCCGGCGAGATCTTCTACAAGGGCCAGGACATCACCAAGCTGTCCGGCCGCGCCCTGAAGGCCGTACGCCGCAACATCCAGATGGTGTTCCAGGACCCGTACACCTCGCTCAACCCCCGTATGACGGTGGGCGACATCATCGGCGAGCCCTTCGAGATCCACCCCGAGGCGGCCCCGAAGGGCGACCGGCGTCGCAAGGTGCAGGAACTGCTGGACGTCGTAGGCCTGAACCCGGAGTACATCAACCGCTACCCGCACCAGTTCTCCGGCGGCCAGCGCCAACGCATCGGCATCGCACGGGGTTTGGCGCTGCGCCCGGAGGTGATCGTCGCGGACGAGCCGGTGTCGGCTCTGGACGTGTCGGTGCAGGCGCAGGTCATCAACCTGATGGCGCGCCTGCAGAGCGAGTTCGACCTCTCGTGCGTCTTCATCGCGCACGACCTGTCGGTCGTCCGGCACATCTCGGACCGGGTCGGGGTCATGTACCTCGGACGGATCGTGGAGATCGGCACGGACACCGAGATCTACGACCATCCGACGCACCCCTACACCCAGGCCCTGCTCTCCGCGGTCCCCGTGCCCGACCCGGAGGCCCGCGAACACCGCGAACGCATCATCCTCGCGGGCGACGTCCCGTCCCCGACGAACATCCCCTCCGGCTGCCGCTTCCGCACCCGCTGCTGGAAGGCCCGGGAGCGGTGCGCGCGGGAGGTGCCGGCGCTGGCGGTGCCCGCCGAGTTCCGGCTGGATGGCGGGCCGGCGGCGCATGCCTCGGCGTGCCACTTCGCGGAAGACGCGCAGACAGTGCCGGCGGAAGAGCACGAAAGCGGCGCGGCATAGCCGCACAAATGCCCACCAATTGCGTTAACACGCAGGCAACTCAGCCGACCCGATCCCGATATACGGACGCGTCAGTCTGAACAACGTACGGCCGTGCGGGTGCCGTAAACGGACCGGGGCGCGCCATGTCGCCCCGGTCCGTTGCCGTACCTACGTCAGCTGGAGTGCGCGCTTCAGAAAGTCCACCTGGAGCAGCAACAGATTCTCCGCGACCTGTTCCTGCGGGGTCATGTGCGTCACCCCGGACAGCGGCAGCACCTCGTGCGGGCGGCCGGCGGCCAGCAGGGCGGAGGACAGTCGCAAGGCGTGCGCGAACACCACATTGTCGTCGGCCGTGCCGTGCACGATCAGCAGCGGGCGGTGCGGCTCGGCGGGGGAGGAGAGCCCCTCGTCGGTGATGAGCGAACTCTTCGCGTACGCCTCCGGGTGCGCGGCCGGGTCGCCCAGGTACCGCTCGGTGTAGTGGGTGTCGTACAGCCGCCAGTCCGTGACCGGGGCGCCCGCGATGCCCGCGTGGAAGACGTCCGGGCGGCGCAGCACCGCGAGGCCGGCCAGCCAGCCGCCGTAGGACCAGCCGCGGATCGCCACCCGGGTCAGGTCGAGGGGGTGCGACTTCGCGAGGTCCTGGAGCGCGTCGATCTGGTCGTCCAGGGAGACCGTGAGGTCGTGGTGGATCGCCTTCTCCCAGGCGGGGGAGCGGCCGGGGGTGCCGCGTCCGTCGGCGACAACCACCGCGAAACCCTGGTCGGCGAACCACTGCGAGGTGAGGTGCGCGTTGTGCGCGGCGACCACCCGTGGGCCGTGCGGACCGCCGTACGGGTCCAGGAGGACGGGAAGGGGAGTGTCATCGTGGTAGTCCGTAGGCATAAGCACGGCGCACGGGATTCGGCGTGCGCCCCCCTCGGTGAGGGTCACGCGCGGGGACATACCGGGATCTTCGGCGTACGAGGTGACGGTCGCCGCTCGTTTTCCGTCGCGCAGCACCTGAGCCCGGGCGCCCGGCCGGTCGAGCGTCGCGGACACCAGTACCGTCACGCCCCCGGCGCGTACCGCCGAGTGCACGCCGGGCTCCAGCGAGACGCGCTCCATGCCGAGTTCGTTGACCCGGTAGACGTGCACCTCGCCGGTCTCCGGAGTCTCGGCGTCCGCGCCCGCCGACGCCGAGACCAGCACGTCGTCGTCGGAGACGTCCAGTACCGCACGGACGTGCAACTGGGCTCCCGTCAGCGGCCGTTCGCCGACCGCGAGCACCCGCGCCCCGCCCTCGTCGGCGATGCGGACCAGCCGCCCGGAGGGGCTCCAGCACGGCACCCCGGGGAAAAGTTCCAGCCAAATTGGATCTTCGTCCGCATGCACCATCCG
The DNA here is from genome assembly GCF_002291145.1 of Streptomyces sp. SA15. Classification (GTDB taxonomy): domain Bacteria; phylum Actinomycetota; class Actinomycetes; order Streptomycetales; family Streptomycetaceae; genus Streptomyces. The sequence continues at coordinate 20,232 of NZ_NTGE01000150.1, read as the reverse complement.
GGTCGCGCCCGTCTCCGGATCCACCGCGAGGAACAGCTGACTGTGCTGGTCGCGCGCTTGTACGAGCAGCAGCGGCGCACCCGCCGCTGACCAGTGCACACGCGCCAGATACGGATAGCGTGCCCGGTCCCAGACAACCTCCGTGCGTACCCCGTCCAGGCCGATCACGAACAGCCGTACGTCCGCGTTGCCGGTGCCCGCCGCCGGATACGGGACGTGTTGTGGCTCACGCTCGGGGTGGGCCGGTTCGGAGATCCACCAGCGCCGCACCGGCGTGTCGTCCACGCGCGCCACCAGCAGCCGGTCCGACTCCGGCGACCACCAGAAGCCCCGTGACCGGCCCATCTCCTCCGCTGCGATGAACTCGGCCAGACCGTACGTGACGTGCTCCGCGTCCGGCTCGGCGAGCGCCCGGTCGTCCTCGCCCTCGGCGCCCACGACCCGCAGGGCGCCCTGCGCGACGTACGCGAGGTGCCGTCCGTCGGGGGAGGGGCGGGGGTCGATCACCGGCCCGGGAACGGGCAGTTCACGCGCCGTACCGGCCCGCAGCTCCGCCGCGAACAGCCGCCCTGACAAGGCGAAAGAGGCCAACTCCACGGCCGTGTCGGTGGCGTAGCCGACGATGCCGGCGCCGCCCTCGCGACTGCGTTCACGCCGTGCCCGTTCCTCCGGCGAGAGGTGCTCCGCGGCGCCGCCCAGGAGAGCGCGCGGGTCGGCGGCCACGCGCTCCCCGCCCTCCGTCAGATCGAGCACCCACAGCGCGTTGGCCCGGTCCGTGCCGGAGCTCGAACGCAGGAAGACGACACGGGAACCGTCCGGCGCCACGCTGAACGCGCGCGGCGCGCCCAGCGTGAAGCGCTGGGTACGGGCGTGCCGACGGGGAAAGGAGTCAGGCTCGGTGGTCATGCCATGACCATATTGGCCATGCGCCCCCTTGTGCGGCAGTGCGCCGATCGATGCGCGCGTATGGATAGTTATGATCATTGGCGCATGGTGGGTATCAACCCGCTGGCTGCTGTGTGGATTTATCTGCCCCCATAGTTCCGACCCGTCCGACCCCCACGTCCCTGGGATCTTTGGAGGTGAGCCGCCGTGGCACTCTCGATTTCGGCGGTGGTGCTGCTGGCGATCATCGTCTTCCTTCTGATCAAGAAGTCAGGGCTGAAGGGCGGGCACGCGGTCGTGTGCATCCTCCTCGGCTTCTATCTCGCCTCCTCGACGGTCGCCCCGACGATCAGCGAGCTGACGACGAACATCGCGGGCATGATCGGCAGCATCAAGTTCTGATCCGGTTTCGGCTCCGTGGCGGATCAGGGCTGTCATAGGCTCTGCGTCCCGAAGTCCGACGCACGGAAGGCGCATGGCGCGTGGCCGACAGACCGTCCGAAGAGCCGAGACCCAGTCCGGGGGATCCGGGGGAGGGGCACTCCTCTTCCATTCCCGACGAGGCCTGGGAGAAGTTCGTCCGGGACAGCGAGCGCGGGATATCCGGCTCCGCTCCGAAGGAGCCGTCCGCGCGGGCCCGCATGGTCACCGAGCGGCTGCGGCAGCAGGAGGCGCGGGGCGAGGTGCCCGAGGGATGGCGCACCGGGCCGGCCTGGCAGGAGCGAGAAGGGCGTGCGGCGAGGCGTCGGCGCCTGTGGGCGATCATCGGCGTGCCCGTCACGATCGCCGTGGTCGTCGTCGCCCTGAAGCCGTCGCTGCTGCCCGGCGACCCCTTCGGTACGGGCGGCTCGGAGACGGCCGCGACATCGCAGCTCCCCGCGGAGACCGCGGCCCCGACCGCCCCGCCCTCGGCCGCGGATCCCGAAACCCCCACGCTGGACAGGCCGTTCGCCGGTTCCCCGGCGCTGAGATGGGCCGACGGCGAGGCCGGCATCGTCCTGCCGAAGGCGACACCGGTCGGCACGCTGTCCGAGGCACAGGTCGAACAGGCTCTGCGGCAGACCAGGAAGCTGCTGGTCGACGCGAACCTCGACCCGGCCACGCTGCGCGGCGAGCGCCCCGAGACGGCGCTGGGCGTGATCGAACCCCGGCAGACGGACCTGCTCGGCTTCCTGAACACCGCGCTGCGCACGCCGGACGAGAAGCACGACCCGCTGACGATGTTCAGCCGCCTCGACCCCGCCGAGACCCGCCTGGTCGGTGACGTGGTCAAGACCCGCGGACGCATGACGTTCAAGGCCGGCGAGCACGCCTCCGTCGCCGTGCACGCGGACTACACCTTCGTCTACCCGGTCGTCCGGACCGACGGTTCCACCGAGGTCACCCGCACGATCGTGCGCCGCGTGCTCGACGTCGAACTCTCCGACCCGACCAAGTACCAGGTCACCCCGGGGAAGATCACCGTCCTGCGCCACGACCAGGAGATCGGCAACTCGGCCTGCGATGTGTACGACGGCTATCTGCATCCCGAGTTCTCGACCACCGAGCCGACGGGCGCACCCCCGAGCGGGCCGACGACCGACCCGTACGACCGGAGCCAGGAGATCGACGTGGACCCCGAGGAGGGCTGTGGGGCGGTGTCCCGGGTCTGACCAGGCCTCCGGCGCAGACCGCGGGGCCAGGGCCTCGTAGGGTGGGCCCATGACGGAACTGCCCGCCCGGCGTCTGCTGCTGGTGCACGCGCACCCGGACGACGAGTCGATCAACAACGGCGCGACCATGGCCAAGTACGCGGCCGAGGGCGCCCGGGTGACCCTGGTCACCTGCACCCTCGGCGAGCGCGGCGAGGTCATTCCGCCCGAGCTCGCGCATCTGACCGGCGCCGCCCTCGGCGAGCACCGGCTGCGCGAGCTCACCGCCGCCATGCGCGCGCTCGGGGTGGAGGACTTCCGTCGGCTCGGCGGGCCCGGGCGCTACCAGGACTCCGGGATGATGGGCCTCCCCGACAATGACGAGCCGGCTTGTTTCTGGCAGGCCGACGTCGATGAGGCCGCCCGGTATCTCGTCGAGGTGATCCTCGAGGTGCGGCCCCAGGTACTCGTCACCTACGACCCGAACGGTGGCTACGGGCACCCCGACCACATCCAGGCCCATCGGGTGGCCATGCGCGCGGCAGAGCTGGCCGCCGAAGCCGGGTGGGAGATCGCCAAGGTCTACTGGAACCGCGTACCCCGCTCCGTCGCCGAAGAGGCCTTCGCGGGGCTTCAGCGGGACCTGCCCGGCCTGCCCTTCACCAAGGCCGCCGTCCTCGACGACGTACCGGGCGTGGTCGACGACGAGGTCATCACCACCGAGATCGACGGCACCGCGCACGCCGCCGCCAAGGCCGCCGCGATGCGCGCGCACGCCACCCAGATCACGGTGGCCGAGCCGTACTTCGTGCTCTCCAACGAGCTCGCGCAGCCCGTCTTCACCACCGAGTACTACGAGTTGGTGCGCGGGGAGCGGGCGGCCTCCGGCTCTCGGGAGAGCGATCTGTTCGCCGGGATCGCCGGGATCGCCGGAGCCGCCGGAATCGCCGGAGCCGCCGGAATCGCCGGAGCCGCCGGGATCGCCGGAGCCGCCGGAACCGGGGAGTCGTGATGAAGCCGGCAGACCGTTCTTCGATGATGGCCCAGCCGTTGCGACGCCCCTCCCTCGGGCGGGCCGCCGCCTACCTGGGACTCTTCGTGCTCGGCGCGATCGTCGGCATCGCCGGGGCGCTGGTGCAGAGCGGCTGGTTCCCGGGCGGACTGCTGCTCGCGCTCGCCGGTGAGGCCGGACTCTGCCTGGGCGGAGCGCGGGCGGCCGGCAGCCGGGGCGGGGCCGTCGCGCCCGCCAGTGGCTGGATGATCGCGGTCATCCTGCTCACCGCCAGCCGACCGGAAGGGGATTTCGTCTTCGCCGCGCAAGGCGGCTCCTATCTCTTCCTGCTCGGCGGCATGGCTGTGGCTGTGATCTGCGCCACCCTCGGCCGGGGGCGGCAACCGGACGGCGACGGCGTCCGACTTGGCAAGTGACGTACCACTTCGCCGCACCGAGTCCGTGCGAGTCCCGTGATGGTTTCCCCAGCGGTCGTGGGATACGCGCCAGACGTGGCCAGTATGGTGGTGCGCGCCGCCGAGTCGCCCGAGAGAGGTCGTAACGCGGGCGGCGGAGCCAACCGGGAGAACCTGCCTTGAGTCGTGAAACTGACAGTCCGTCCTCCGGGCCCAACGGGCGCGGCGGAGCCGCATACCCCTCGGGCACGCCGCCGTACGGGACGCCCACGGCTTCCGACGGCAGTCCGGACGCGGGCCGTTCGGCCGCGCGGCCGGAGGAACGCAAGACCGAGACCACGCTGACGACCCGTATCCGGATCAACATCCCCGGATCACGGCCCATTCCGCCGGTCGTCGTGCGCAAGCCCGTCGGGGAGGCGGCCGAGGCCGCCGACGACAGCGGCGCGGACGCCGAGGCATCGGCGCCGGGCGCCGCCGCGTCCGCGGGCACCGTCGAGCCGCCCCCCGCCGAGCCCGCGCCGTCGGCCGACGAGAAGACCAGCGACTGGTTCGCACCCCGCAAGTCCGGGCCCGCCAAGGGCGGTCAGGGCGGCGGCTCCACCAACGGGGCCGGGCTGCCGGGTGGTTCGGGTGCGTCCGGGGCCGGTTCCGGTACGGGGGCCGGTTCTGGTGCCAGTCCAGGTGCGCCGACCGGTGCGCGTCCCGGTGGGGCTCGTCCGGGTGGCGTCGTCGGTTCCATGAACGTGTCGGGCGGCTCCCGTCCCGGCGGCACGAACGGTTCCGGGCTCCCTGGAGCCACCGGCGGCCCCGTGGCCCCCGGGCACGGCGGCGGCACCGGCTCCTTCGACGTCACCGAGGCGCTGGCCGCGGGCCCCCGGGGCAACGGCTCCCGCCCCGGCGAGCCGCGCCGCGACGACCTGCCGTACTTCGCGGAGAACGGCAACGGCGTCCCGGGTGCGCAGAACGCCCAGAGCAATCAGAACGGGTACGGCGGCGACCAGAACGGATTCGGCGGCCCGGGCGGCCAGACCGGTGAGGGTGGTTACGGTCCCCAAGGCGGCCAGAGCGGTTACGGCGGCCAGGGTGTCGGCGCTCAGAACGGCCAGGGCGGTTACGGCGGCCAGGGCGGCCCCAGTGGCCCCAGCGGCTTCAACGGGCCCAACGGCTCCGGCGGCCCCGGTGGCCCGCAGGGCCCCGCAGGCCCGACCAGCGGCCCGGTCACCGGCGACGGCCTTCTGGTGCCGCCCATGGGCAGCGGCTCCGACAGCCTGGGCGGACCTGGCGTACCGGGCGGTCTCGGCGGACCTGGTGGTCCCGGTGGCCCCTCCGGCGCTCAGGGACACCCAGGAGGTCCCGGCGGCCCCGGCGGCCCGGGCACACCCCCCGGCCCTGGCCCCGGCGCCCTCACCGGCCGTGGCCCCGGCGGCGGCATGAGTGACGACACCGCGATCCTCACCCCGCAGAAGCCGGCCCCCGAGCCCGGCACCCCCGGCTACGGCGGTGCCTCCGGCAACATCTCCGGGCACACCGTCACCAGCGGTATCCCCGTGGTCCCGTCCGACCGGAACTCGGCCTTCCCGCCGGGCGCCCACACCGACGGACCTGTGCCGCACACGGCCCCGAAACTGCCCGAGCCGGGTGCGCAGAACGCGTCCGCGGCCTCCGCGCCCAAGAAGCCCAAGAAGAAGGGGCGCAGCAAGCTGGGGCTGCTCACCGGCGCAGTGATCGTCGTCGCCGCCGGTGCCTACGGAGCCGGGCTGCTGATGAACAGCTCCGACGTGCCCAAGGGCACCACCGTGCTCGGCGTCGACATCGGCGGCGGCACCCGTGACGACGCCGTCGAGAAGCTCAACAAGGCCTTCGACGGCCGGGTGAACAAAGAACTGAAGCTGGCCGTGGACGGCAAGACCGTCACGCTCAAGCCGGACCAGGCCGGGCTCCAGTTCGACATGACGTCCACGGTCAGCACGGCCGCGAAGAGCGACTACAACCCGGTCTCCGTGATCGGCTCGCTGTTCGGCCAGCACCGGGTCGTCGAGCCGGTCATGCCGGTCGACGAGGAGAAGCTGCACGCCGCCCTGCAGGACGCCGCCGGCGGCACCGGCTCGGCGACCGACGGCACGATCAAGTTCGAGCCGGGCAAGGCCGTCGCCGTGTACGGCAAGGCGGGCAAGAGCGTCGACGTCGCCAAGTCGACCGAGGCGGTCGAAGAGGCGTACCGCACCCAGGTGGAGACCGGCACGGCCTCCGCGGTGTCGCTCCCGACGACCACCAAGGAGCCGACGGTCAAGAACGCCGAGGTCGACCGGGAGATGGAGGCCTTCGCGAAGCCCGCGATGTCGGCCAACGTCATCGTGAGGACGGACGCCACCCGCTTCATCGAGTTCAGCCCGCAGAACTCCCTGTGGAAGTTCCTCAAGGTGAAGGCCGTGAACGGCAAGCTGGTCGACAGCCCCGACCTGAACGCGCTCAAGGAGCTCTACGGCCAGACCTTCGACGGCGTGCTGATCACCCGGGGCAACGGCAAGAAGACGGCCGTCACTCCCCAGGACGTCTACGTCGCCCTGCGCCAGGCTCTGCTGAGCACGAGCGACCGGGACGCCGTCATCGACACGAACCCGAGCTGAACCCGAGCTGGTCGAGCACGACCGAGGGAGGGCACCCGGCGAACACTGGGTGCCCTCTGCTCTTCCTCCGCCGAGCCATCAATTGAGCATCGCTCGCGCGGCATGAGCCTGCTGCCGCACCCGCTCCGCGGCCGGCTCGTCCACTGCCCCCACCACGTCGGCATAGGCCTCGAGCTCCGCCGCCCCCTCGACGAAGTCACCCCGCTGCACCAGCAACTGCGCCCGCTCATACCGCAACCGAGCCGGATGCGAAGGCAACAACAGGGCCAACTCCACCGCCCACAACGACACATCCGACCGCTCCGGCCGGGCAGCCGCCCACGCCCGAATGTTGTTGAGGATCCGCGCGACCACGTCCAAAGGCTCCGCGGGACCGAGCATCGACGGATGCAAGGACGCCCCTGTGGCCCCCGCCACCAGCATCTCCGCGTCGGACCCGCTCAGCACCCGCCCCCCGTCGAACGGATCGGCCAGCACCTGTTCCTCCAGCGCCCCGAACCCGACCACGAAATGCCCCGGCAGAGCCACCCCGTACACGTGGGCCCCCGCCCGCCGCGCGACCTCCATCCACACCACCGACAACAGGATCGGCAGCCCGCGCCGCCGCAGCAGCACCTGATGAAGCAACGACGACTCGAGCCGTTGATAGTCCGCGGCGGAGCCGCGAAACCCGCACCGGTCCCCGAGCAGCTCCCGCAGCGACACGGCCCAGGAGCGCGGCCCGCCGGGCCGGAACGGCAGCTGCCCGGCCAGCCGGTCCAGCTCGATCTGCGCGGCGTCCAGGCCCGCCTCGTCCAGCGTCCCGTCCGCCTCCGCGCCCACCAGCAGGCACAGCGCGGACAGATCGGGCCGCTCGGAGCGTGCCTCTTCGGCGAACCGCCGCCGCAGCTCGGCGGAACGCTCGGGCGATGGGGGGTACGGGGGACGCATAGCTGGCTCGTGCCCTTTCACGGCGATCGCTACCTGCCGCCGCCGGATGTTCCCGGCGCCCGATAGTGGTGGTACGCGTGATGCGCGGCGAAGCCCATCCCGGCATACATCGCCCGCGCCCCCGCGTTGTCCGTCTCGACCTGCAGCCACGCCGCCGAGGCGCCCTCGTCCAGGGCCTGCCGGGCGAGCGCCGCGATCACGGCCGAGGCCAGCCCCTGCCGCCGTAGCGCGGGATCCACCTCGACGGCGGCGAAACCGGCCCACCGGCCGTCGACGACACACCGCCCGATGGCGGCGGGCGCGCCCCCGGCCTCACCGGGAACCGTGGCGAACCACACCGAGGGCCCGCTCCCGAGCACCTTCAGCGCCACCTCACTCAGACCCTTGCGCTGATACCGCGCAAGCCAGTCCGCACCGGCCTCCCGGGACAGCACCACCCCGGCCTCGCTGTCGTCCCTGTCGGCGATGGGCGCCAGCGCCCCGATCCACATCTCGGCGCTCACCTCCCGCACCCAGCCCCGCCGCTCCAGCTCCGCGCACAGCAGCTCCTGCGTGCCCTCCGCGCCGGTCGCGGTCTGCACATAGGCGGGCAGACCACGCTCGCCGTACCACCGCCGTACGAAGCTCAGGGCCTCGTCGAGCGGTATCCCGGGGTCACCGATCGGCAGCACCGAGTTCGCCCGCCGGGTGAATCCACCGGCGGCCCGCAACTCCCACTCGCCGAGCCGCTCGCTCTCCACCGGCCGCCAGGCGCGCGCGGAGACGCGCGCCAGCTCCTCGTACGAGGCCGCAGGGCCCCGTCGCCGGGCCGGTGCGGGGGGCACGACCTTGCCCGCGACCAGCGCGGATTCCGGGATCCGGACGGTCTCGCCGTCGCGGCGCGTGATCAGCAGCACACCGTCGTTCCATGATGTGAGAACACCCACCGTGTCGGTGAACTTCTCGTCCGCGACACCAGGTTCCCCCAAGCGCCGTACGGAGACCCGTTTACCCACGTCAGCTGCGGTGATACGGACGACGAGGCGCCCTGTCGACGAGATTTCCACAGGTCAGTTCACCCCTCCTGTTCGGATCGTGCCCAGGAACGGAGATACTAGGGGCGGGCATCGACGACGCCGCGCTCCCGCGCGCCAGGCGGCGGAGCCTGTGGAGGCCCGCCAGCGCCCTATCGAGGAGGAACGACAGCGTGACCTACGTCATCGCGCAGCCTTGTGTCGACGTCAAGGACAAGGCGTGCATCGAGGAGTGCCCGGTCGACTGCATTTACGAGGGCTCCCGGTCCTTGTACATCCACCCGGACGAATGCGTCGACTGTGGGGCCTGTGAGCCGGTCTGCCCGGTCGAGGCGATCTTCTACGAGGACGACACTCCGGAGGAGTGGAAGGACTACTACAAGGCGAACGTCGAGTTCTTCGACGAGCTCGGCTCCCCCGGCGGCGCCAGCAAGCTGGGCCTGATCGAGCGCGATCACCCCTTCATCGCCGCGCTGCCCCCGCAGGCCTAGTGCTGCCGCCGCAGGCCCCATAGGCCGGCGGGCGACCGCATCCGCGCCGCCTCGGTCCCGTACGGCCTGATCGCCTTGATCGCCGTACGGGACCGAGGCGTTTGCCGCACCAGAAAGTGAGCCAGAACCCGTGTCCGTAGTCTCCGACCGTCTCCCCACGTTCCCCTGGGACAGGCTGGCGCCGTACAAGAAGACGGCCGCCGCGCACCCGGACGGCATAGTCGACCTGTCCGTCGGCACCCCGGTCGACCCGGTCCCCGAGCTGATCCAGAAAGCGCTGGTCGCGGCGGCGGACTCGCCGGGCTATCCGACCGTCTGGGGCACGCCCGAGCTGCGCGACGCGATCACCGGCTGGGTGGAGCGCCGGCTGGACGCGCGTGAGGTCACCCACCGCCATGTCCTGCCGATCGTCGGCTCCAAGGAACTGGTCGCCTGGCTCCCGACCCAGCTGGGCCTCGGCCCCGGCGACAGGGTGGCCTACCCGCGTCTGGCCTACCCGACCTACGAGGTCGGCGCGCGCCTCGCTCGCGCGGACTACGAGGTCTACACGACGACATCGGGCGCTGACGCGCCGGGCCCGACGGACCTGGACCCGTCGAACCTGAAGCTGCTCTGGCTGAACTCGCCGTCCAACCCCACGGGCCAGGTGCTGAGCAAGGCCGAGCTCACCCGGATCGTCGCCTGGGCTCGCGAACACGGCGTCCTGCTCTTCTCCGACGAGTGCTACCTGGAACTCGGCTGGGAGGCGGACCCGGTCTCCGTCCTCCACCCTGATGTGAACGGCGGCTCGTACGACGGCATTGTCGCCGTCCACTCCCTCTCCAAGCGCTCCAACCTGGCGGGCTACCGCGCGGCCTTCCTCGCGGGCGACCCGGCCGTCCTGGCCCCCCTGCTGGAGATCCGCAAGCACGGCGGCATGATGACCCCCGCGCCCACGCAGGCGGCGGTGGTGGCGGCCCTGGGCGACGACACGCACGTCCGCGAGCAGCGGGAGCGGTACGCGGCCCGCCGTACGGCCCTGCGCGCGGCCCTGCTCTCCCACGGCTTCCGCATCGAACACAGCGAGGCCAGCCTCTACCTCTGGGCGACCCGCGACGAGTCCTGCTGGGCCACGGTGGCCCACCTGGCCGATCTGGGCATCCTGGTCGCACCGGGTGACTTCTACGGCGAGGCGGGCGAGAAGTTCGTACGGGTGGCCCTGACGGCCACGGACGAGCGGGTACGGGCGGCCGTCGAGCGTCTGTGACCGCTGTGGGCGGCGTACGAGCCCGCTCCGGCGCCTGCCGACTGCCGCAGTAAGCAGACATGGCTACGGGGCCCAGGAGACTCCCCTGGGCCCCGTAGCCATGCAGCCGGGCGCGGCCACTGTCAGCCGAGGGGGAGGCCCTTCGCCGGCAGCTTGGGGGTCGCCGGCAGGCCACCCTTGGTCAGCGAGTCCGTCGGCAGCCCGCCCTTCGTCAGTCCGCCCTTGGGCAGCCCGCCCTTGGCCAGCCCACCCTTCGTCGCGCTCGACGCGGTGTCACCCACGATTTCCCCGGCGGAGCCCGCCGCCTCGCCCGCCACCTTCTGCAGCGCGGGGGTCGCCTTCTTCACGGCCTTGCCACCGGTCTTGCCCGCGGCCGGCACGGCCTTCTTGACCGCCTTGCTGCCGGTGTCGCCCGCGGTACCGGTCACCTGCTGAGCAGCACCGTCGACCGTGTTGCCGACGCTCGCCCCGTCCAGGGCGGTCAGCCCGCCGACGTTCGGGGTGGCGGGCAGTTCGGGGGCCGCACTCGCGGAGCCGGCCGCACCGACCCCGGCAGCCGCTCCCGCAGCGACGAGCAGCGCGGCACGGGCGATCCGTCGGGTCAGGGGGAGGGACATGTTGCTCCTTTGACGGGGAGGGAACGATGAAGTGTCCGACCGAGTCCGGGGGTTGGTATCCCGGCTCGGACGCAGTGACTACCGCTCGAAGCCCGGGAAGGTTGCGGCGGCGCAATGTAAAGAATTGGCAATGCGTCGCATTATCGCCTGCGGATAAAAACGGGCAAAAAGTACCCGCGTGAAGTTCGCCGAATCCTTACAGCCCTTTGTTTCCAAGGTTTCGACCGTGGGGAGGGTGACCCTGCGAAAACATGCGCACACCGCCGCCCGCACCCGACCCACGTAACCCCTGCGGGTGATCTCTCGCACTGCTGCTCGTACCGCTGTTTGTCCTACCGTGCCGTCACGATACGGACCGCGCCCGCATCCTTCTCCGCACCGGCTCCCCCCGCGGCGGCCCTGCGCCACCGACTGTCGGTGTTGCCGGCGGTCCACTCCCACCCGGCGTACGAGACACGTTCGATGCGCAGCGCGGAGGCGTTGGCCACCGCCCAGTGCGCCAGCTGCCAGCCGCGCTGCCGAAGGCTGCGGCCGCCGTCCGAGGCCGTGTCGGCGGTCACGGGGAGCGTCACGGTCCGTCCGTCGCCCTTGCCCACGGAGGGCGTCGGCGTGGGTGTCGCCGCGCCGCCCACCTCCGCCGCGGCCGGCTCCAGCACATCCCGCCCGAAGTCCCGGGCGAGCGCGGAGCGCACCGCGTCCGGACCCGTCGCCTGCGTGGCCGTCGGGCGGCCCGCGCAGGTCAGCGTCGCCGCCGACTCCCCGGTGAGGGCGGCGGCGAGCAGCGTGGCGTCCGGCTCGTGCTTGGCGTACGCCGTCGGGAAGCCGCTGCGCTGCACGCGCTGCGCGGCGACGGTCAGCGGAAGCCGCGTGTAGTCGCGCACCTTGGCCAGGTGCTCGTAGAAGATGTCCGCCGCATACGTCGGGTCCATGATCTCCTTCGGCGTGCCCCAGCCCTGCGAGGGCCGCTGCTGGAACAGGCCGAGCGAATCCCGGTCGCCATGGTCGATGTTGCGCAGACCGGACTCCTGGATCGCGGTGGCGAGCGCGATCGTCACGGCCCGCTCGGGCATCCCGCGCCCGGTGCCGACGGCCGCGATCGTCGCCGCGTTCACCGCCTGTTCCGGGGTGAATTCGTACGCCGCTCTGCCGCCACTGCCCGCGACGACCTTGCATCCCGGAGCGCCCGCGCCGGTGACGTACTGGACCACGAGATAACCGGCGACCGCACACAGGACGACGACGGCCGCCCCGAATCGGAGGAGGCGGCCACGACGCTTGGGAGAAGGGGACTGCTCTGGCACGGGCACAACATACTGGAGAGTACGGCGCATGGTGTGCCAGGTGTGGAAAGTCGGCGAAGGTCCGGGCGTTAGGCTCGACAACATGGCCGACACCCCACTTGACCTCACGCTGGACGCCGCGCTGCTCACCGCGCAGCTCGTCGACTTCCCCTCCGAGAGCGGCACGGAGAAGCCGCTCGCGGACGCGATCGAGACCGCCCTGCGCGCCCTGCCGCACCTGACGGTCGACCGGTACGGCAACAACGTCGTCGCCCGCACCGACCTCGGCCGCCCGGAACGTGTCATCCTCGCCGGCCACATCGACACGGTCCCCATCGCGGGCAACGTCCCCTCCCGGTTCGACGACGAGGGCTACCTGTGGGGCTGCGGCACCTGTGACATGAAGTCGGGTGTGGCGGTGCAGCTGCGCATCGCGGCGACCGTCCCGGCCCCGAACCGCGACCTGACCTTCGTCTTCTACGACAACGAAGAGGTCGCCGCCGATCTGAACGGCCTGAAGCATGTCGCCGAGGCCCACCCGGAGTGGCTCAAGGGCGACTTCGCGATCCTGCTGGAGCCGACGGACGGTCAGGTGGAGGGCGGCTGCCAGGGCACGCTCAGGGTGTTCCTGAAGTTCACGGGCGAGCGGGCGCACTCCGCGCGCGCGTGGATGGGCTCGAACGCGATCCACGCGGCCGCGCCGGCCCTCGCCAAGCTGGCCGCGTACGAGCCGCGCACGCCGGTCGTGGACGGCCTGCGGTTCCACGAGGGCCTCAACGCCGTACGCGTCGAGGGCGGCGTCGCCACCAACGTCATCCCCGACGCCTGCACCCTCGTCGTCAACTTCCGCTACGCGCCGGACCGCAGCGAGGCGGAGGCGGAGGCGTTCGTCCGGGACTACTTCGCGGACTGCCAAGTGGACGAGTTCGTCGTCGACGACCACACGGGCGGCGCCCGCCCCGGCCTGACCCACCCGGCCGCGCAGGCCTTCATGGCGGCCGTGGGCGGCGAGGCCCGACCCAAGTTCGGCTGGACGGACGTGGCCCGCTTCAGCTCACTGGGCGTACCCGCGGTGAACTACGGCCCCGGGGCACAGCTTCTCGCCCACAAGGTGGACGAGCGGGTGAAGGCGTCGCTGATCCCGCAGGCGGAGCAGCGGCTGAGGAGCTGGCTGACGGCGTGACGGCGGTCGGGGGGTGGTGGGCGTGCTTCGGCGCGCTTCATGGCGGACATGCTCACGTCCCCCGTCCGTAACCCGCGTAGATCTACGCTGAGGCGGAACGACCTGCAAGCTGGAGGGAGCGCACATGGCTACTGGCAACCCCGAGGGCAAGAAGCAGCCACCGGAGGAGCAGCGCCTGGGACCGGTCCTCCGGAGGCGGGGCCAGGTCCAGGCCAGCACGACCGACCAGCGGCTGCTGGACGCGGGCGGCCCCTCGGACTGGGTCCACACCGACCCCTGGCGGGTCCTGCGCATCCAGTCGGAGTTCATCGAGGGCTTCGGCACGCTCGCCGAACTCCCGCCCGCCATCAGCGTGTTCGGCTCGGCACGGACGCCGGAGGACTCGACGGAGTACGAGGCGGGTGTGCGGCTGGGCCGGGGCCTGGTCGAGGCCGGCTTCGCGGTGATCACGGGCGGCGGCCCGGGCGCCATGGAGGCGGCCAACAAGGGCGCCTGCGAGGCGAACGGCATCTCGGTGGGGCTGGGCATCGAGCTCCCCTTCGAGCAGGGGCTGAACCCCTACGTCGACATCGGCCTCAACTTCCGCTACTTCTTCGTCCGCAAGATGATGTTCGTGAAGTACGCGCAGGGCTTCGTGGTTCTGCCGGGCGGCCTGGGCACGCTGGACGAACTCTTCGAGGCGCTCACCCTGGTCCAGACCCAGAAGGTGACCCGCTTCCCGATCGTCCTGTTCGGTACGGAGTACTGGGGCGGCCTCGTGGACTGGCTGAAGAACACACTGATCGCCCAGGGCAAGGCGTCGGAGAAGGACCTGCTGCTGTTCCACATCACGGACGACGTGGACGAGGCGGTGGCGTTGGTGTCCAAGGAGGCGGGGCGCTAGCGCTGGGCTGGAGCGGACGGTCCCTTGCCGTCGGTGGTGGGGCGTCCGGCGTTGGTGCGAGCGTTGCCGTCGGCGGTAGGGCACCCGGCGTCGGTGCGAGCGTTGCTGGGGGCTCCGCCCCCAGACCCCCGGCCTATGCCCACCCACCACCCGTCTCGGTCGGTCGAGAGGTGCGCCACTACTCAGCCCGTCCGGCGTTTGAGGACGAGGCCGTTCAGGCCGATGGGGTCCGGGGCTCCGCCCCGGCGGGGTGCAGGGGACCCAGTCCCCGCCGGGGTCGAAGGGGGCGGAGCCCCTGGGGGTGGGACGGGTAGGGGCGGCGGGGGCGCTGCATCCATCAGCGGCTCCGCCGCGGGCTCCTACGCCAACCCCCGTCGCGCCACCGCCGGCGGACGATGCCCCGCGATCGACGCCACCATCTCCAGCACCTGCCGCGTCTCCGCCACCTCATGCACCCGATACACCTGCGCCCCGAGCCACGCCGACACCGCGGTCGTGGCCAACGTCCCCACCACCCGCTCCTTCACCGGCTTGTCCAGCGTCTCGCCCACGAAGTCCTTGTTGGACAGCGACACCAGCACCGGCCACCCGGTGGCCACCATCTCCCCCAGCCGCCGCGTGGCCTCCAGACTGTGCCGCGTGTTCTTCCCGAAGTCGTGCCCGGGATCGATCAGCACGGACTCCCGCGGCACCCCCAGCGACACCGCCCGCTCGGCCAGCCCCAGCGTCACCCGCAGAATGTCGGCCATCACGTCGTCGTACGTCACCCGGTGAGGACGGGTCCGAGGCTGAGCACCCCCCGCATGCGTACACACCAGCCCCACCCCGTACCGCGCGGCGACCTCCGCCAGCCCCGGATCCACCCCACCCCACGCGTCGTTCAGCAGGTCCGCGCCGACCTCGCAGACCGCCTCCCCGACCTCCGCCCGCCAGGTGTCCACGCTGATGACGACGTCCGGGAACCGCCGCCGCACCTCCGCCACGAAACCGACCGTCCGCCGCGCCTCCTCCTCGGCGCTCACCTCGTCGCCCGGCCCGGCCTTGACCCCGCCGATGTCGACGATGGCCGCCCCCTCCGCCACCGCCTGCTCCACGCGCGCGAGGGCCGGCTCGTCGCGGAAGGTCGCGCCCTGGTCGTAGAAGGAGTCCGGGGTCCGGTTCACGATCGCCATGATCACCGGCTCGTGCGTGCCGAATTCACGCCTGCCCAGCCTGAGCATCCCCTGTGACCTCTCCTGATTCGTCCCGGCAACCGGCTGCCTGAGACCCTAAGTGTCAGACTCGCATGGCACGATCGGACCCTGACACATTCGACACCGAGTGCTTGGACCGAGTACTTGGACCGAGCACTTAGAGCGTGGGGGCTCCGGCGATGGTTATGTTCTTGTTCCTGGTCATCGCGCTGGCCGTGGTGGTCGCCGCGGTGACGCTCGCCGTGGTGGGCGGCGGTGAGGGCGACGGCCCGCTGCCGGAGGCCGCCCCCGAGAGGCTGCAGGACTTCCTGCCCCCGGACCGCCCGGTGAACCGCGCGGACATCGAGAGCCTGCGCTTCCCGCTCGCCGCCCGCGGTTACCGCATGGCGGACGTCGACGACGCGCTCGGCCGCCTCGGCGCCGAGCTCGCCGAGCGGGACGCCCGTATCGCCGACCTGGAGTCCGCGCTGGCCGGCGCCCAGGCCGCCGCCCATGTCTCCATGGAGAAGCCCGGCCGGCCGGAAGATCAGCAGTGAGCGACGACGGCACCCTCGCCGGCCCGGACGGCGCGCTGCGCTGCCCCTGGGCCCTGTCCACGGCGGAGTACGTGTCGTACCACGACGAGGAGTGGGGCCGCCCGGTCCACGGCGACGACGCGCTCTTCGAACGCCTCAGCCTGGAGGCGTTCCAGTCCGGCCTGTCCTGGATCACGATCCTGCGCCGCCGCCCCGGCTTCCGCGCCGCCTTCGCCGGCTTCGAGATCGCCAAGGTGGCCGTCTTCACGGACGCCGACCGCGAGCGCCTGCTGGCCGACGCGGGCATCATCCGCAACCGCGCCAAGATCGACGCGACACTCGCCAATGCGCGCGTGTTGGCCGACTGGGCCCCGGGCGAGCTGGACGACCTGATCTGGTCCCACGCCCCCGACCCGGCCACCCGCCCGGCCCCGAAGACGCTCTCCGACGTCCCGGCGATCACTCCCGAGTCGACGGCCCTTTCCAAGGCCCTGAAGAAGCGAGGCCTGCGTTTCGTCGGCCCGACGACGGCGTACGCACTGATGCAGGCGTGCGGACTGGTGGACGACCACCTGGAGGCGTGCGTGGCGAGACGGGACTGATCCCCGCCTCGCCACGCCCGCCCCGGCGGCTCACCGCTCCCGGCACTCCCGGCGGCTCACCGGCCCAGATACTTCGGCTTCTCCTTGTTCACGAACGCCTGCACCGCGATCGCGTGGTCCTCGGAGGAGCCCGCCCGGGTCTGCAGCTCGTCCTCCTTCTCCAGGGTCTGGGCCAGGGAGTGGGACAGCCCGTACGCGACCGCCTCCTTGATCGCCCCGTACGCCACCGTCGGCCCCTCGGCCAGCGCCCGCGCCACCTTCTCCGCCTCGCCGCGCAGCTCGCCCGCCGGTACGACCCGGCTCGCGATCCCCAGCTCGTACGCCTCCTGCGCCTTGACGCTGCGCGGGAAGAGCAGCAGGTCGGCCGCCCGGCCGGGCCCGACGACCCGCGGCAGCGTCCAGGAGATGCCCGAGTCGGCGGTCAGCGCCACGCCCGCGAACGACGTGTTGAAGGCCGCCGTGTCCGCCACCACCCGGTAGTCCGCGGCCAGCGCGAAACCGAACCCGGCCCCGGCCGCGACCCCGTTCACCCCGGCCACCACGGGCTTGGGCATCCCGGCCAGCGCCTTCACGATCGGGTTGTAGTGCTCCTTGACCGTGCTCATCGTCTGCCCCGAACCGCTCTCCCGGTCGGTCACCAGCAGCCCGATGTGCTCCTTGAGGTCCTGCCCCACACAGAACGCCCGCTCCCCGGCCGCGGTCAGCAGCACCGCCCGTACGGCGTCGTCGGCCGCCGCGGACTGCACCGCCTCGCGGAGAGCGACCTTGGTCGCGACGTTCAGCGCGTTCATCGCCTCGGGGCGGTTCAGCGTGATCGTCGCGAGTCCGTCGCTCACCTCGTACAGCACGGTGTCGGCCATGGCGTGTCCCCTCCGGTGTCACGGCTCGGACGTACCCGTCGGTACGTCCCTGTGTCGATCCCTGTTTCCGAAGGACAGCATGGCGGAGATCACCGTCCGGGGACCGGACCGGACGTGTGACCTGCGTCAAAGAATTCTCGAACCCATCCGGTCGGCGGATCTCCTTGCGGCGGCGCAGTATCGCAGTCACATCGCCGAATTGAGTGGTTTTGCTCGCGCGCGTTGCCCAAGCGATGCCGACTGATGTTGGTCATCGGGTCCTGAGATGCGGGATAATGGCTTGGAAGCAATGTGTTCGATGCCGGTGTCGCGTGTCCCACGCTATGGACCGCGCCTGCCCTCCAGGGCCGTCGGCTTTGACTATGAGCTGGTTTCAGGAAGGGGAACGAGCATGGCGGCCATGAAGCCGCGAACGGGTGATGGCCCGCTCGAGGTGACCAAGGAGGGGCGGGGCATCGTCATGCGCGTTCCGCTCGAAGGCGGCGGTCGACTCGTCGTCGAGCTGACCCCTGACGAGGCCCAAGCACTCGGCGACGAGCTCATGAAGGTCGCCGGCTGACGCGGCAGCGTCCCTACCCTTTCAATTTCAACTGCCCCGGCACCGCGAGCGGTGCCGGGGCAGTTGTTTGTCCCGCGGTACGGCTCTCAGCGCTTGACCGCGCACAGCAGTCCGTCACCCACGGGCAGCAGCGACGGCAGCAGATCCTGGCTCTCGCGCACCGCGCGCAGCAGCTCCCGCAGCCGCAGGACCTCCGTGGGCTGCGGCCCCGAGTCCACCGTCCGGCCGTTGGCGAAAACGCCCTCGAAGACGACGAGCCCGCCGGTGCGCAGCAGGCGCAACGATTCAGCGAGGTAGTCCAGGAACTCCAGGCGGTCGCCGTCGCAGAAGACGAGGTCATAGCCGGCGTCCGCGAGCCGGGGCAGCACGTCCAGGGCGCGGCCCGGGATGAAGCGGGCCCGGTTGCTGGCGAAACCGGAGGCGCGGAAGGCCTGGCGGGCGAACTGCTGGTGCTCCGGCTCGGGGTCGACCGTGGTCAGGACGCCGTCCGGCCGCATGCCGTGCAGCAGGTGGATCCCGGAGACGCCGGTGCCGGTACCGATCTCCGCGATCGCCTTGGCGTCCACGGTGGCAGCGAGCAACCGCAGCGCCGCGCCCGTGCCGGGCGAGACCGAGCGCAGCCCCGCCTCGCGGGCCCGGTCCCGGGCCCAGCGCAGGGCGTCGTCCTCGGCGACATAGGCGTCGGCGAACGCCCAGCTCGTCTGCCGGTTGCCGGTAATGACCCTCTCCTGTCCCCGTGGTTGCCTGGGCGTGACTGTATCCGTTGGTGCCGGGAACCCGCAGATGGGACCAGGCGTTTAGAGGGGGAGAGACGCGAGCGGGGGGACACGGTTGGATCACGACGACGAGCAGGCGCTCGAGCAACTGCTGACGCAGCCGCCCGAGCCGTATCAGCCCAGATCAAATTCTCGTAAAACCGCTTATCCGGAGCTAACGGGCGAGGTGGCTATGGTAGGGGCTCCACTGGACACCACCAGAGCCGACAGGGGAGGTGCGGCCGCGCCCGAGGATCGGGGAGGAGCGCTGCGGCGCTTTCTCGGATCGGCGGGCAGGCCGAAATCCGTGAACGACACCGCTGCTGACCACAGCCACGCCGCTGTATACGCCCAGACCGCGACCTTCTCCACCGACGCGGACGGGCAGGCGTGGACTCCGCCCACCTGGGAGGAGATCGTCAGCACGCACAGCGGCCGGGTCTACCGGCTGGCGTACCGACTGACGGGCAACCAGCACGACGCCGAGGACCTCACGCAGGAGGTCTTCGTCCGCGTCTTCCGCTCACTGTCGACCTACACGCCCGGCACCTTCGAGGGCTGGCTGCACCGCATCACGACCAACCTCTTCCTGGACATGGTCCGCCGCAAGCAGCGCATCCGCTTCGACGCCCTCGGCGAGGACGCGGCGGAGCGACTGCCCAGCCGCGAACCCTCGCCCCAGCAGGTCTTCAACGACGCGCACTTCGACGCGGACGTCCAGCAGGCCCTCGACACGCTCGCGCCCGAGTTCCGCGCCGCGGTCGTCCTGTGCGACATCGAAGGCCTGTCGTACGAGGAGATCGCCGCGACCCTGGGCGTCAAGCTGGGCACGGTCCGGTCCCGGATCCACCGCGGCCGCTCGCAGCTGCGCAAGGCCCTCGCGCACCGCTCGCCGGAGGCCCGGGCCGAGCGCCGCTCCTTCATGGCCCGTGTGCCCGCGCTGGGGGGAGGGGGCGCGACCGCGTGAGTGGATCACGGCCCGAACCCGGCGAGGCACGCCTCGCGGAGCAGCACCTGGGAGACCGACTCGCCGCCTTGGTGGACGGCGAGCTCGGTCATGAGTCGCGTGAGCGCGTCCTCGCGCACCTGGCCACCTGCGCCAAGTGCAAGGCGGAGGCCGACGCACAGCGCCGACTGAAGAACGTCTTCGCGGAGGCCGCCCCTCCGCCGCCCTCCGAGAGTTTCCTGGCCCGACTCCAGGGGCTTCCGGCGGGAGGTGACCCGGACGGCGACGACGACTCGCCGTTCGGCGGGGCGGGATTCGCCGGTGGGCTGACCGGACGGCCCGGCGTTACCGGCGTCTTCGGCCTGAGGCGCGGCGAGCGCTTCGAGTTCGACTACGTCCCTGCCCGTTCGCACGCCCCTGTCCTGCCCTCCTCGGCGAACCGTGGCTTCCGTATCCATGACGTCAGCCGTCATGAGGCCGAGCGGTCGGCCTCGCGCGGGATGCGGTTCGCGTTCGCCGCCGCCGGCGCGGTGTCGCTGGCCGCGATCGCCCTGGGCGGCGTCAGCAGCGTGGCGCCCGGCGACCCGGCCGCGGACGCGCGGGGCG
>NZ_NTGE01000018.1 GCF_002291145.1 Streptomyces sp. SA15 | reverse complement strand
AGCGTGCGCGCGTCGGCGAGCTCGCGCTTTTGTGCTGCGGCGGACTTCTCGGCGGCGGCGAGCGCCAGCGAGGCGTGCCGGTAGGCAAGTTCGGCGGCGATCAGCGCGCTGCGCTCCCGTGCCGCCTCGGCGTGCGTGACGGCGTACGCGGCGGCGGTGACCCGCTGGGCGAGATCGGCGGCTCGCACCCGTTCCTGGGCTCCCCGCGCGGACAGCCGGCGCGCCAGGGTCCGCGTGCGGCGTTCGGCCCCGGTGTGGATGTCACGCGCGCGGGAGCGGGCCTCGGCGGCCTCGACGATCCGCCCGAGCAGGTCGACCGACCCTGCGGTGAAGTCCCGTTCGGCGATCAGCTCGGCGCGCCGCCCCAGCTTGTTGCCGAAACCGCTGACCAGGTCGGCGAGCCCGTCGGTGTCGCGCGTGTCCGTCACGGCGCGCAGCAGCAGGTCGGTGAAGTCGGAGTCCTTCTTGACCGCGAAGAGGCCGGCGGCCTCGCCCTCGTCGGCGTTCATCTCCCGCTGGTAGCGGAAGAGTTCGGGGTCGAGGGCGAGGTCGCCGAGGTGCTCGATCCAGCGGTCGTGGATCTCCTCCCAGTGCACCTCAAGGTGCGGATATGCCTTGCCCGCCTCGGTGAGGGCGTCCCGGAAGCCCTTCATGGTGCGCCGGCGGCCCTGGGCGCCCGACTGCCCCTCGGCGGGCGGCCGTACGGCGGTGGACTCGGCCACCGGCAGACTGTCCAGGGTCAGCCCTGGCCCGGGGCGGAAGGAGTACCAGGCCTCGGCGAACTTCCGCGGGTCGTTGGAGACCTGGCGCCCCCGCCACTCGCTGACCTTGCCGACGACGACGCACTCGCCGGTCTGCACGTGCTGCCACTCCAGCGCCACGTGCCCGCAGTCGTCCGCGAGCAGGAACTTGCGCAGCACACCGGAGCTGGCACCGCCGAGCGTGTTCCGGTGGCCGGGCAGCATCACGGAGAAGATCAGCTTCAGGAGGACGGACTTGCCGCCGCCGTTCTCCAGGAAGAGCACGCCCGCGGGGGCGGGCCGGCGCGGCGGGCCGACCGGCTCCTCCTCGAAGAACTCCGCCTGGGTGGGCGCGGGGTCGGGCACGGGCTCGCCCACGCCCCGCAGGTCGAGCACGGTGTCGGCGTAGCGCGCACCGGCGGGCCCGATGGAGTAGAGGCGGACGCGGGACAGCTCGTACATGGCGGACTCTCGTAGGTCTTCGGAGAAGGTGCGGTGGGGTCAGGAGTGGAACGGCAGTCCGGCGTCGGCCACCAGGTCCAGGTCGTCGGTGTCCTCCGCGGGGAGCAGGGTCGGCGTCCCGTCGGTGACCGGGACGACGCCCAGTTCCAGCAGCTCGGCCATGGCGGCACTGCCCGCCATGTCACGCACCTGGAGCTGATATCGGGCCGTGGTCCGGTAGGTGCCGCCGTTGTCGTCCCCGGTCCGCTGCAGGAATCCCGAATCGGTGAGGAAGGCGACGGCCTTGCCGACGATGCCGGTCGTCGAACCGGCGAGCCGGCGCGCGTCCTTGGTGGCGCCGGTCGCGCTGCGTCTGACCCAGATCCGCCAGGCGCTCTCCAGGCCGGGCGCGTCGGTCGCCGGGTCGGTGTTCTCGCCCTGCGCCTCGGCGCGCTCCTCCAGGCGGCGGCAGGCCTGGCGTACGAAGGCGTCGACGCCGTTGACCGAGACGCGCCCGATGTACCCGTCGTCGGCGAGGTCCTCGGGCCGCGGGAACGCCATGGCGGCGACGGCGAGATGCGCCAGCCCGTGCAGGAAGCGGTCCCCCGAGTCGGCGGACGTGCGGCGCGCGTAGTCGCCCATGCGGACGGCGAACACCGAGTCCTCGGCGGCGGTCACGGCCATCCCCGCGCGCGGGGAGACCTCCAGCACGACCAGCCCGAGCCCGGCTGCCACGGCGTCGGCGAGCCGTGCGAACGGCGGGTCCTCGCGGTAGCGCCGCAGCAGCTCCGTGTACTCCTGGTCGCGGGCGGGCTGCAATTTGGGCTGCAGGCCGAAGGCGACGAGCCGCGCCGCGTCGGCGGCGTCGGCGGGGGTGACGGCACTGCTCACCGGCGCGGCGGCGGCCTCCGGCTCACTGAGGTCGACGTGCTCGGTCACGGTCGGGGCTCCTTGCTGAGATGGTTCATGAAGAGGTACCTCACGCCTACGCCGCCTCTGTCCTGTCCGCCGCCATCCCCGCCGCGTCCAACAGAGCCGTCCCCACGATCAGATCGGCCCCACCGAACTCGGGGTCGTCCAGCTCCGTCCCGTCGTCCACGGCGAACAGCAGCTTCTCCTCGCCCTGCCGATAGGCCGTACCGACCGGCGGACTAGCCGCGTGCACCGCCAACAGGGCCACCAGATAAGGCAGATCGGGATCCCGCCGCCGCGCCTGAGCCAGCAGCCCCGACAACCGCCGCGGCGCATCCGCCGGCAGATCCAGCAACTCCGTGGCGGCCGCCAACTGTTCCTCACTGAACCGGCTGTCGTCCGGCGTGGCGATGAGGTCCGGCTCGGGCATCTCCGCGCCCAGATGCTCCCGCTCCACGGGCGGTGTCAGCAGTAGGTCGACGAGGTCGCCCACCCGCACCGACACCGGCGTACGCAATCCGGTCCCGCGCGCGAAGAACGCGTCGGTGACCCTGACCGCCTGCTCCAACGGCAACGGCAGGACCGGCGCGAGCAGATGGCCGTACAGGTCTGTCCCCGATGTGGTCATGGGCGTCGCGAAGGCCTGCCGGTCCTGCTCGGCGCGGAAGAGCGGGCCCGCTTCCAGGAGCCGGGACTGCAACTGCGTGTGCCGCCGGATGCAGTCCTTCACGATGTCCACCAGCTCGGCGGCACGCCGCTTGTGCTCGGGGTCCTCGGACTCGTCGCGTGCCTTGCGGATGTTGGTCAGGATCGCGTTCTCGTGGCGGTAGCGGTCGGCGACGTGGTCGAGGGCCTCGGCGATCATGTCGGGCACGGTGGTGAGCCAGTCCACGGCCCGGACGTTGCGCCGGGTCGCGTCCAATGCCCTGCGCAGCGTCTCGGAGTACTGGACGGTGCGGTACCGGGCCTGTTCGGCGGCCAGCTGGGCGTCCGCTAGGCGGCCGCGGCTGATCAGCACCTCCAGCTTGACCTCGGCGGCGATCTGCGCGCTGGTGACGTCGGTGTCGAGGGCGCCGACCAGGACGTTGACCGCCTCGTCCGTCGTACGGAGGTAGACGCTGCCGCCGGGGCCGGGCACCTCCTCGATCAGCTTGAAGTCGTAGTCACGGCGCACATAGGTGCCGTCCGGCGCGAACGTGCCGTATACGGCCCGGAAGCCGCGGTCCACGCTGCCGACGTTGATGAGGTTCTCCAGGACCCAGCGGGCCACGCGCTCATGCTCGGCGACGGGCCGCTGCGGGGCCTGGGCGGCGATGCGCGGGATGAGCCGGGCGACGATCTGGTCGTGGTCGGCGCCGGTGTCGAAGTCCATGTTCAGCGTGACCAGGTCGATGGCGGCGAGCGCCACCTCCGCCATGCCGTACACCGAGTACTCGCCCGCGAGGTTGGCCTTGCGGGCGTCGAGGTCGTGCAGCGGCGCGGTGCAGGCGAGCGCGCGCAGCCGCCGCGCCAGTCCCTCGTCGGCGGCCGGGCCCGGAGCGGGGCGCGGCCCCGCGCTGAGCTGGGGCGGAACACTGTCCGTCGATGCAGGCGAAGTCACGGTGCACAGACTAGGTCCTCGGTCTGACAACGACCCAAACGACGCAGAAACCCCCCGGCGTCACGGTTGTCACACCTGTGCGGCGGAGCCTCTAGCCTTCCTCGCCGACCCGCCGCCGGTACACCTCGACCACGCGCTCCAGCGAGTCGTCGAGGTATACCGCGAGCAGTTTCTCGGCCTCCTGCTTGTCCCCCGCCTGCAGTGCCTGCAGGATCTGCTGGTTGCGCGCCAGGTACGGCTCGTGCAGCCGGCGCGGCTCGTCCACGACGTGAAAAGCGAGGCGCAGTTCGGCGAAGACGCTGCGCATCAGCTCGTCGGTGCGGCCGCTCCCCGCGAGCGCGACCAGTTCCCGGTGGAAGTGGATATTGGCCGTGCCCAGCGCTTTCCAGTCACCTTCGCGCGTCGCCCGCTGTCCTTCGGCCACGGCCTCGGCAAGGCCGTCCAGGACGTACGGCGGTTCACCGAGACCCCGTACGACGGCGCACTCGACGAGGCCGCGCGTGCGGTAGATGTCCTCGACGTCCTCGACGGTCAGGACCCGGACGAAGACGCCCCGGTTCAGCTCGTGGACGAGCAGGCGTTCATGGGTGAGCAGCCGGAACGCCTCGCGCAGTGTGTTGCGGGAGACGCCGAGCGCGCCGCCGATGCTGTCCTCCGACAGCCGTGTCCCGGGCGGGAAGTACCCCTCGGCGATGCGGCTCCTGAGGATGTCCGAGACCCGTTCGGCCGTGCTGGTGCGGCCCAGGAGGGCTCGGTCGTCGGCCAGTCCCGTCAGCTGCTCTGCCATGCCCGGAATTCAATCGCAGATACAAGAACGAAACAACATGGGTATTGAGGGATCGTTCAACGATCCTCTACCTTGCTACGAACGGCGTCGCCCGCTCACCACGGCGCCGACGGCTTCCGCACGGCACGGCTCAGTTCCTCAAGCACCCTCCGTCCTCCCTCTGCGAGGTGCCCATGAGCACGACCCCTCCACCGCAGGCCCTGTCCACCGACACACGCCCACCCCTGGATGAACGCCCCGCCGACGACGGGGCGTTGGGCTGGCTGCGCGCCCTCGGCCCGCGCGGCCGCCGCGCCTTCGCGGGCGCCTTCGGCGGCTATGCCCTGGACTCGTACGACTACTTCACGCTGCCGCTGAGCATGGTCGCGCTGGCCGCCTACTTCGGCCTGGACAGCGGCCAGACCGGCCTCTTCACCACCGTCACGCTGGTGGTCTCCGCGATCGGCGGCGCCCTCGCGGGCGTGCTCGCGGACCGCGTCGGCCGGGTCAAGGCGCTGATGATCACGGTGATCACCTA
Source organism: Streptomyces sp. SA15 (assembly GCF_002291145.1). Classification (GTDB taxonomy): domain Bacteria; phylum Actinomycetota; class Actinomycetes; order Streptomycetales; family Streptomycetaceae; genus Streptomyces. Next base: position 56,758 of record NZ_NTGE01000018.1, on the reverse strand, counting down.
TGCGGTCTTCACGGTCGCCTGCGGTTTCGCGCCCAACTACGAGACGCTGCTGGTCTTCCGCGCCCTCCAGGGCCTCGGTTTCGGCGGCGAGTGGGCGGTCGGCGCGATCCTGGTCGCCGAGTACGCGAGCGCGAAGCACCGGGGCCGTACGCTCGGCGCGATCCAGAGCTCCTGGGCCGTGGGCTGGGCGCTGGCCGTGATCATGTACACGCTGGTCTTCTCGCTCCTCGGTGACGACCTGGCCTGGCGGGTGATGTTCTGGACCGGCGCGCTGCCCGCGCTGCTGGTCATCTGGATGCGGCGCCGGGTGCAGGACGCCCCCGAGGCGGTCGCGGTCCGCGAGCGGAGTTCCGACAAGGGCTCGTTCACGGCGATCTTCAAACCCGGCCTGCTGCGGACGACGGTCTTCGCGGTCCTGCTCTCCACCGGCGTCCAGGGCGGCTACTACACCCTCGCCACCTGGGTGCCGACCTACCTCAAGACCGAACGCGACCTGTCGGTCGTCGGCACCGGCGGCTACCTGACGTTCCTGATCTCGGGGGCCTTCCTCGGCTATCTGACCGGCGGCTACCTCACCGACCGACTCGGCCGCCGGCGCAACATCTGGCTCTTCGCGCTGCTGTCGGCGCTCTGCATCCTGGCGTACGCGAACATCCCGAGCGGCGCCAACACCCTGCTCCTGGTGCTCGGTTTCCCGCTCGGCTTCTGCATGTCGGCGATCTTCAGCGGCTTCGGGTCCTTCCTGAGCGAGCTGTACCCGACGGCGGTGCGGGGCACCGGACAGGGCTTCACGTACAACACCGGCCGCGCCGTGGGCGCCGTCTTCCCCACCACCGTCGGCTTCCTGGCCGACAGCTGGGGCGTGGGCGGCGCGCTGGTCTTCGGCGCGATCGGTTACGGGATCGCCGCCCTGGCGCTCCTCGGGCTGCCGGAGACGCGCGGGAAGGAGCTGGCGTGAACCGCACGGAAGACCGTCCCGTGGCCGTCGTCGACGAGCACGCGCACGCGTGGAGCCCGGAAGAGGCCCGGATCCGCTTCCGGGCCGGCCTGACGGGCCCCACTGCCGGGGTCGCGGCGGGCCACACACAGGCGAACCTGCTCTCGGTGCCGCGCGACTGGGCGTACGACGTGCTGGTGTTCTGCTTCCGCAACAAGAAGGCCTGCCCGGTCCTCGACGTGACCGACGCCGGTTCCTGGACCACTGCCCTGGCTCCCGGTGCGGATCTGCGCACCGATCTGCCGCGCTACCGGGTGTGGCGGGACGGAGAGTTGGTGGACGAGCCCACGGATGTGCTCGCCCACTGGCGGGACGACCTGGTGTCCGTCCTGATCGGCTGCAGCTTCACCTTCGAGTGGGCGCTGTCCGAGGCCGGCGTTCCCATGCGCCACATCGAGCAGGGGAGCAACGTCCCCATGTACGTCACCAGCCGCCAGTGCCGCCCCGCGGAACGGTTGCACGGCCCCCTGGTGGTCTCGATGCGTCCGGTGCCGCCCACGCACCTGGAGACGGCGATCAGGGAAAGCCGGCTGATGCCCGAGGTGCACGGCGACCCCGTACACTGCGGGCCGCCGGAGGGCCTCGGCATCGACGATCTCGGCCGCCCCGACTTCGGCGACCCGGTGGACGCCGAGCCGGACGACATCCCGGTGTTCTGGGCCTGCGGTGTGACCCCGCAGGCCGCGGTGATGGCCTCGCGCCCGCCGTTCGCCCTCACCCACGCCCCGGGACAGATGTTCATCACGGACGCCCGCGACGAGCAGTACCGCGTGGCCTGACAGAAGACCCTGACAGAAGACCCCGACAGAAGACTCTGCTGGAAGACCGGGAGACCCGCGGATCCATGACCTCCATCGATCTCAACGCCGACCTCGGCGAGGGCTTCGGCCGCTGGCGGCTGACCGACGACGAGCAGCTGCTGACCGTCGTCACCAGCGCCAACGTGGCCTGCGGCTTCCACGCCGGGGACGCGACCACCATGCGGCGGGTGTGCGAGCTGGCGGCCGGGCGCGGGGTACGGATCGGCGCCCAGGTCTCCTACCGGGACCTGGCGGGGTTCGGGCGGCGCGCGATGGACGTGCCGCCCGCCGAACTGGCGGCCGAGGTGGCCTACCAGATCGGCGCCCTGGAGGTGTTCGCGCGCGCGGCGGGCTCGCGCGTGTCGTACGTCAAGCCGCACGGCGCGCTCTACAACCGGGTCGTGCACGACGCGGAGCAGGCCGGCGCGGTCGTCGACGGGGTGCTCCTCGCCGACGCCACGCTGCCCGTGCTCGGGCTGCCCGGCTCACGTCTGCTGGAACTCGCCGAGAAGGCGGGCCTGCCGGCCGTCACGGAGGCGTTCGCGGACCGCGCGTACACCGAGGAGGGCACGCTCGTGCCGCGCGGCCGGGACGGCGCCGTGGTCACCGACCCGGAGGCCGTCGTCGAACGGTCGGTGAGCCTCGCCCGCCTCGGTCAGGTCACCTCCCACTCCGGGGCGCGCATCGAGGTACGCGCGCGTTCCCTGTGCCTGCACGGCGACACACCGGGCGCGGTCGACCTGGCCCGCCGGGTCCGGGAACGGCTGGAGACCTCCGGTGTCCGGGTGGAGGCCTTCGCATGAGGGCGCTGCCCGTCGGTGACGGCGCCCTGCTCGTCGAAGTTGCCTCGGGCGAGGAGGCCCAGGCCCTGCACGCCGAACTGGTGCGGCGCCGCGCGGAGGGCTCGCTGACGGTCCGCGAGATCGTCCCCGCGGCCCGCACGGTCCTCCTCGACGGCCTCGACGATCCGGCCCGCCTGGCGTCCGAGCTGGCCGCCTCCGAGGTGCCGCCCGCTCCCCCACGCGCGCGGGACGCGATCGAGCTGCCGGTGCGCTACGACGGCCCCGACCTGGCCGAGGTCGCAGCCCACTGGGGAGTGCCGGAACAGGAGGTGGCCCGCATCCACGCGGCCACCGAATTCACCGTCGCCTTCTGCGGGTTCGCCCCCGGCTTCGGCTACCTGACCGGCCTGCCGCCGCGCTACGACGTCCCGCGCCGGGCCACTCCGCGGACGGCCGTCCCCGCCGGTTCGGTGGCGCTGGCGGGTCCGTACACGGGCGTGTACCCCCGCTCGTCGCCGGGCGGCTGGCAGCTGATCGGCACCACGGACGCCGTGCTGTGGGACCACGCGCGCGTGCCCGCCGCCCTGTTGTCACCGGGCACGCGCGTGCGCTTCGTCCCCGTGGAAAGCCCTGGGGGACCGGTGAGTGCCGCATGACGGACCGCGCGCTCTCCGTCGTACGCGCGGGGGCGTTGACCACTGTGCAGGACCTGGGGCGTCCCGGGCACGCCCACCTCGGTGTGCCCCGCTCCGGGGCACTGGACGGCCCGGCGGCGGCTCTCGTCAACCGGCTGGTCGGCAACCGGCCCGAGGCCGCCGTCCTGGAGACCACGCTCAACGGCTGTGCGGTGCGGCCCCGTTCGACGGTCACCGTGGCCGTGGCGGGCGCGCCCTGCCCGGTCAGGGTGGACGGACGCCCGGCCGCCTGGGGCGCGCCGGTGCGGGTGCCCGCCGGCGCGCTCCTGGACGTCGGAGCGGCCGTCTCCGGAGTACGCGGCTATGTGGCCGTCTCCGGCGGCATCGCCGTCGAGCCGGTCCTCGGCAGCCGCTCCACGGACCTCCTGTCCGGCCTGGGGCCGGCACCGCTCACGGACGGATCGGTGCTGCCCCTGGGGAGCCCGGACGGCCTCCACGCGCCCGTGGACGTCGGCCCGCAGCCGGCGCCCCCGGCCGAACTCGTCCTGCGCGTGACGCCGGGCCCGCGCCACGACTGGTTCACGCCGGAGGCCGTACGGACCCTCACCTCGCGCACATACCGGGTGTCCCCCATGAGCAACCGCATCGGACTGCGCACGGAGGGGCCCGCCCTGGAGCGGGCCCTGTCCGGCGAACTCCCCAGCGAGGGCATGGTGCTGGGCGCGGTCCAGGTCCCCCCGGACGGCAGACCGGTGGTCTTCCTCGCCGACCACCCGACCACCGGGGGCTACCCGGTGATCGCGGTGGTCCGCACAGCCGACCTCCCGGCCGCCGCCCAGGCGGTGCCGGGAACGCCGGTCCGCTTCATGGCCGTACACCGCCGCTGACGCCGCGAAGGGGCGCGGGGCTGTATCGATGTGCGGCTCCGCCGCGTGGGCGCGCCCAGCCCTCATACACCCGCAGATGAGGCACCGGCATTGCACGGCTCTCCCAGCGGAGCGCTTACGCCGCGTCCGGCTGCTGCTCCCCCACCGACAGCGCCGCCAGTGCCGCCGACACCGCGTGGGCCGTCCGCAGGTCGAGCCGGGCGCTCGTCCCGCGCGCGCGGTGCCGTATCTCGTCGGCGGCGAGGGTCAGGAGCTGGGGCAGCAGGTCGGTGCACCGGCGGGCCACCCAGCCGGTACCCGCGGTGGCCAGCCACCACAGGCTCGCCGAGCGGGTGGGCGCGGGGAACTCGGGCTCGGACGAGGGGGCCTTCCCCGTCGCGAGGCCGTGCTCCGCCAGCAGCGCGTGGAAGCGCACGGCCAGCTGCCGGTGCCCCCGCTCGCCGGGATGCAGCCGGTCCGCACTCCACATCGCACGGTCCGTGAGCCACGCGCCCTCACAGGCGTGCAGATGCAAGGCCCCGTACCGGTCGGACAGGGCGTGCACCACGGCGTTGACCGCCCGCTGCCGCCGGGCCAGCGGGCGGGCCAGGGCGCCGGGCAGCCCGAGCATCGCGCCGGGGTCCGGCAGACAGGCGGTGAGCAGGACCGCGCCCTGCTCGGCGAAGGCGGCGTACACCGAGTCGAGGCGGGCGGCCACGGCATGGATGTCGAAGGTGCAGCGCAGGGTGTCGTTGACGCCGACGACGACGGAGACGACGTCGGGCCGCAGCGCCAGCGCGGCGGGCAGCTGCCGCTCCAGCACGTCATGGGTCTGCGACCCGCTCACCGCGAGGTTGGTGAAGTGCGCCGGTTCGTCGGCGAGCCCGCCGGCGAGCAGCGCGGCCCAGCCGCGCCACCCGTCGCCGACGGGATCACCCACACCTTCGGTCAGCGAGTCGCCCAGAGCCACGAAACGCAGCGGTCTCATCCCACGCCCCCGGGCACAAAGGGCCGTACGGGAGCCGCCGCGTCGTGCGCCGCGAGGAACGCGTCCACCGCCGTGTCCCACCCGAAACACGCCGCACGCGCGCGTGCGGCTTCCCGCCGCTCCTCCAGGGGCCGTTCGAGCAGCATCTCCACGGCGTCCGCGAAGGCGCTCCCGTGGTCGGCGGCAACGGCCCCGGCGGAGCCGATCACCTCCGGCAGCGCGGACGAGGCGCTGACCGCCACGGGCGTGCCGCAGGCCATCGCCTCCAGCGCGGCGAGCCCGAACGTCTCGGCGGGACCCGGCGCCAGGCACACGTCGGCGGACGCCTGGAGCGAGCCCAGCAACCCGCGGTCGGAGACGTGCCCGAGGAAGGTCACCGGCAGCCCGCGCTCCCGCGCCCGCTGTTCGAGCCGCGACCGCAGCGGCCCGTCCCCGGCCACCACGAGCACCGCCCGCCGCCCCCGCCGTACCAGCGCCTCCAGGGCGTCCAGTCCGGTGCCGGGCCGCTTCTCCACGGACAGCCGGGTGCACATCACCAGCAGCGACTCATCCACGCGCGCGTGCCGGGCCCGCAGCCCGGAATCGCGCAGCGCCGGATGCCGCTGCACCAGGTCGACGCCCAGCGGCGCGCGGACGACATTGCGCGCGCCGATCCGCACGAACTCCCGCTCGGCGAACTCCGTGGTGCACACCACCCGTGAGTAGGTGTGTGCCGTACGGATGTTGAGGGCGTCGGCGGCGCGCCGTGCCGCCCCCTCCGACAGGCCCCAGGTGCGCAGCACTCCGTCGGCGGTCTCGTGGGAGACCATCACGGCGGGGACCCGGGCGCGCCGCGCCCACTTGCCGGTCCACCTGAGCGTCGTCCGGTCGGAGACCTCCAGGCGGTCCGGGGCCAGCTCCTCCAGGAGCCGGGCCACGCGCCGCTTGTCGGTGAGCACGCGGTACCCGCCGGTGCCGGGCAGCACAGGGCCGGGCAGGGTGATCACCCGTCCCTGCTCGGTCTCACGGTCGCTCGCGTGCTCACCGGGCACGATGAGCACGGGTTCGTGCCCCGACGCCTTGAAGCCCTTGCCGAGTTCACGCAGCGCGGTGCGCAGACCACCGGACGCGGGCGCGACGAAGTTCGCCAGCCGTACGATCCGCAGCGACTGCCCGGTCATGCCGCCACCACCGCCGTCCTGCGCGCGGCGAGCACGTTCGCGTAGTGCCCGATCAGCTGGTCGCCGACGGCCGCCCAGGTGCGTCCTTCGACCGTCGCGCGCGCGGCGGCGCCGTACGCGGTGCGCAGGGCGGGGTCGGCGGCCAGGGACCGCACCGCGTCCCGTACGGCGTCCGCGTCGCGCGGCGGGACCAGGAAGCCGGTGTGCCCGTGCGCGACCAGGTCCAGGGGGCCGCCGACGGCGGGAGCGACGACGGGCACGCCGCTCGCCATGGCCTCCTGCACGGTCTGGCAGAAGGTCTCGAAGGGGCCGGTGTGCGCGAAGACGTCCAGGGAGGCGAAGATCCGGGCGAGTTCGTCGCCGGTGCGGCGGCCCAGGAAGACCGCGCCCGGCAGCGCCTGGTCCAGGTTGGGCCGGCTCGGCCCGTCGCCGACGACCACGACCCGGACGCCGTCCAGGCCGCACACCCCGGACAGGAGCTCGACCTGCTTCTCGGGGGCGAGCCGGCCGACGTAGCCGACGATCAGCTCGCCGTTCGGGGCGAGCTCGCGGCGCAGTGCCTCGTCCCGCAGGTCGGGCCGGAAGCGCACGGTGTCCACGCCCCGCGGCCAGAGCTTCACCCGGGGCACGCCGTGTGACTCCAGGTCGTGCAGGGCCGCGCTGGACGGCGCGAGGGTGATGTCGGCGGCCGTGTGGACGGAGCGTATGCGCCGCCAGGCGGCGGCCTCGCCCGCGTGCACGTAGGTGCGGGCGTATCCGGCGAGGTCGGTCTGGTAGACGGCCACGGCGGGGACGCCGAGCCGGGCGGCCGCGGCCATGCCGCGGACGCCGAGGATGAAGGGGCTGGCCAGGTGGACGATGTCGGCACGGTGCTCGGTGATGGCCGCGGCGACGCGTCGGCTGGGGAGGGCGACGCGGACCTGGGGGTAGCCCGGGAGCGGTAGGGAGGGGACACGGACGACGGGGCACGGCGCCGAAGCGTCGGGCTGCCCGGTACCGGCCGCGGTGGCCGGCGCGACGACGAGCGGAGAGTGACCGCGATCTACGAGGTGCCGGGCGGTCTGGAGCGCGCAGTGGGCCACGCCGTTCACATCGGGGGGAAAGGATTCGGTCACGATGACGACACGCATACCCGTGTTGTCGCCGTACCGGACGTGGCCGCGTCAACGTGGATCTTTCCGAAGGGGGAACGTCCCGTGAGCGTTCCGCTGCACACCCGAGCAGGTCAGACGGTGTCCATGCCCGACTGACCCGCGGGTCACCCCGAGTTCACCCAACGGGCGGATCCGACCCCGGCACGTTCATCAGGCGGGCGCTGCGGGAGACCGGATTCACATGGCTGCCGCGTCCGGTCCGATCCGGCTGCGTACGGCTGTCTGGACCTCGGCCTCCTCGGCCGGATCGGCGGCGAGTCGGCGCAGCCGCTCCACGACCCGGGCGTCTCCGGTCTCGGCGTGCCGGGCGGCGATCTCGCGAGTGGTCTCCTCGCAGTCCCACAGGCACTCGATGGCGAACCCGGTGGCGAAGGAGGGGTCGGTGGCGGCGAGGGCTCGGGCGGCCCGGCCGCGCAGATGGGACGAGGCCGTCTCGCGGTAGACATGGCGCAGTACGGGGGCCGCGCAGGCGATGCCGAGCCGTCCGGTGCCGTCGACGAGGGTCCACAGGGTCGGCGCGTCGGGGCCCTCTCCCCGTACGGCCTCCCGGAGCGCCGTGAGGACGTGCTCGCTGTCCTGCGCTCCGCCCCGGCAGGCGAGCATGCGTCCGGCGGCGGCGCCGAGAGGATCGGGCCGGCGGGCCCAGCCGCGTGCCCGGTCGACGGCGGCGACACTGCGCATGCGCTCGAAGGCGTCCAGGGCGGCTTCCACGACGGCCGCCGAGCCGGTGGCGACGGCGACCTCGATCAGGTCGAGGGCGTCCGGATCGTTGCTGTCGGCGAGATAGCGCAGGGCGGTGCAGCGGGCGCCGTCGGAGCCGTCCTTGGCGGCCTGGACGATTTCCGGCCGGTCCTCGGGGCCCGCGACGGCGGTGAGGCAGCGGGCGGCGGGGACGTGGAGCGCGGCGCCGCGTTCGAGGCCCTGTTGGGCCCACTCGAAGACGGCCTGCACGCTCCACCCCGGACGGGGTCCGCTCGGACGCATCTGCCGCTGCCAGCGGTCGAAACAGCCGGTCTCCTGAGCGGCGCGCACGCGCGTGGCGATGGATTCGCGCGGATCCTCCGCCCACAACCGCCAGGGCCTCGGTTCGAAGGCGTCACGCACGGCGGCGGCCAGTTCGGCCTCCCCCTCGGGGTCGGTGGAGAAGCGCGCCAGGACGGGCGCCGCGAGGGCACGCAGTCCGGCGTCGTCGTCGCGCAGCGCCAGTTCGTCCAGGGCCCAGGCCCAGTTGGAGCCGTGGGCGGCGTACCGACGCAGCAGTTCGAGCGCGTCGCGCCTGCCGTAGGAGGCGAGGTGGCCGAGGACGGCGAGGGCCAGCCCGGTGCGTGACTCCTCGGTGTCGAGGGCGTCCTCGACGTCGAAGAGGTGCGCCTCGATCTCGTCCAGCTCGCCGTTCAGGTCGAGGTAGAGACGGGCGTAGTACAGGGAGCGGTTCTCCACCTGCCAGTCGTGGCGGGGGTCGCGCAGCACGCAGTGGTCGAGTGCCGCGAGCGCTTCGGCGCGCGGGGCGGTGAGCGCGTGCAGAGTGCCGTCGCCGCGGCCCCGCTGGAGCAGGCCGAGCAGCGTACCGCTGGGCGCTATGACCGGATCGAACATGGGAAACAGCCTCACATCAAGCGTCGACGCAACCGGGGACGTGCCTTACCTGGCCGCGTGACAACACGTCGGGGCGCCCGCCGTTTCCTGCTTGCTGTAAGCCATCTTCCTCTGCCTCTCGTCGGTGGCCCATGCGGACCGTTTCACGGTCCGCGCGGTGCGGCATCACCTGCCCAGCCATCGCGTCCGTGAATCACGACGTCATGATGACTCGGCAGTTCCATCTACCGCGACCGAAATTTCGGCGGCCGGTTACTGCCTCCCCCGTTTTCTGTGTTTGCCCTGTTCAGGGCATGCGTATCAGTGTGCGCCGAACAATTCGAGCAACTGTGTCTTGCCGAACATCCGGGCCGTGTCGACGGCCGACGGCGTGCCGGCGGCCGGGTCGGCCCCGCCCTCCAGGAGGGCCTTGATGACTTCTTCCTCGCCCTTGAAGACGGCGCCGGCGAGTGGCGTCTGGCCTCGGTCGTTGACACGGTCGGCCTCGGCACCCCGGGCGAGCAGGGCACGCACCGCCTCGGCGTGGCCGTGGTAGGCGGCGAGCATCACCAGGCAGTCGCCGCGATCGTTGGTGAGGTTGGCCGGGACGCCCGCGTCGATGTACGCCACGAGCGCCTCCGTCCGCCCCTGCCGGGCCAGATCGAAGATCTTGGTCGCCAGCTCCACGACCTCGGGGTCGGGGGCTTCACTCATGGAGTGGACCGCCTCTCAGTACAACCGTTCAGGTGAATCGCCAGGGTACTGGCTCGTGCCGCACATGACCCGATGCGCCGGAGGTAAAGATCACCACAGACCCGGTCGGAGGCAAGCGCCCGGCCCGACCGGTCCAAGACAGCTCCGCCAACCGAGCGAAATCATCCGAATTTCACCCAGTTGCACCTTTAATAGTATGGATACATGCTGTGAGCCTGGAAGTACTCATCGTGACTGTCCCCACGAACCAGGAGCACTCACATGATCCTCTCCATCTCAGGCGTCGTTCTGCTCGGCATCGTCGTCTTCATCTTCTTCCGCAAGGACGGCCTGAAGGCGTCGCACGCCCTGGTCTCGGCCCTGTTCGGCTTCTACCTGGCGAGTACGGCCATCGCGCCGAGCATCAAGGCCGGCGGCGAGAGCCTGGCGAGCCTCCTCGGCGGCATCAAGTTCTGACGCCGCTCCTCCCGCCCGTACGCACCTTCAGGAGACAGCAGTGGCCCGGCGCCCCCTCCCCCGCATCCTGAGCACAGGCAGCGCGCAGATCGCCCGGAGCCGGGAGCTGGCCCGGACGGCGGCCGACAGCGCCACCGACGTTCTCCAGCCGCTGATCACAATCACCCGCGGTCTGCGCCGGCTGACATCGGCCGGGCGGCGCAATTGGGCCGACACCCCCAAGGACAGGCGCGCGCCGCTGCTGTTCCTGGTGGCCTCGGTGATCCTGGTCGTGGCGCTCGTTCCGTACGGCCCGCTGCTCGCCGTCATCACGCTGATGGCGGCGGCAGCCTGGCAGGGCCGGGACCGCAAACGGTCGAAACCCGACGGACCGGACGAGTCGCAGGCGCAGCGCCTGCGGTCGCTGTACGAGGCCCTGGTGCCGTACTTCTCGGCGGCCGAGGATCCGGCCCCCCTCTACTCCCACGGCGGGGAGTGGGAAAAGGCCTTCCCCGCCTACGAGTTCGACGAGGAGACGGACCGCATCACGCACCTCGTGGTCCGCTACCCCGCGTACTTCACCGACGGTGAGACCGAGTCCCGCGCCCGGATCCAGCAGCTGCTGCACTCGAAGTCGGGCCGCGGCCGCGAGTACCACTTCGACTGGGACGAGGAAGGCAACGAGCTCACGGTCACCGTGCTGCCGCCGCTGCCCACCGACATCGCGGCCCAGCACTTCGTGACGGCCCCCGGCGAGACGGTCCTCGGCTTCACCGACCCCACCCAGGTCCAGCGCACACTCCCGCTCACCCACGGCGAGGAACAGCGGGACGTGCCGCCGGTCGTCTGGCGCACGGGCCTGCGCTCCACCGAGCCGCACCTCCTGGTCATGGGCCAGCCCGGCAGCGGCACCTCGACCCTGCTGCGCTCCATCGCCCTCCAGGCCCTGCGGTACGGCGACATCCTGATCGTCGAGGGCGGCGGCACCGGCGAGTACGCGTGCCTGACCGGCCGGGACGGCGTCCTGGCGGTGGAGTGCGGCCTGTCCGGCGCGCTGGCGAGCCTGGAGTGGGCGGCCACCGAGACGGAGCGCCGGCTCATCGCGGTCAACCAGGCCCGGCAGGCGGGTCACCCGCCACCCGTGGACACCAAGCGCCCCCTGTGGATCCTCCTGGATCGCCCGAGCGCCTTCGCCCACCTGGCCGCGGCCGACGGCCGCAAGGACCCGCAGTCCCTGCTCCAGGTGCCGCTGCGGCACGGCCGCGCGGTGAACGTGACCGTGGTGGTCGCCGACCAGTTCGACAGCGCGGACGCCCTGAGCGACGCCGTACGACAGCACACGCGCGCGCGTGTCGTCCTCGGCCCGGCCACGGCCGAGCAACTGGAAACGGTCCTGGGCGCGCCTCCGCACACCACCCCGGTCGCCCAGGTCCCACCCGGCCGCGGCTACGCCCGCCTGGGCACGGGGCCGATCCACCGCCTCCAGGTCCCGGCGACACCCGACCCCTACGACGACGCGACGAGCGAGGCGGACCGGCAGGCGGTGCTGGCGCTGCTGCCGGAGCGGACGATGCCGGCGGACGGGGAGCATGTGGAGGCAGGACCGGTGGAGGCGGGGCTGGTGAAGCCCGAGCTGGTGGAAGTGGAGCCGGTGGCGGCGGAGCCGGTGCCTTCGGAGGCTGTGGTGGCGGAGAGCACCTCCACGTAGACGCGAGCAGCCTGCGGGCGCCGCTTTCACGCAACGAACGTACGAGGCGTCTCCCCACCCCCGGACCCGCTCTCCACAAGCCGCACCGCCGCAGCCAACCGAGCCGCAGCCTCCTCGGCCACCGCACCCCCCACGGTGAACGGCAACCGCACATACCCCTCGAATGCCCCGTCCACCCCGAACCGCGGCCCGGACGGCACCCGCACCCCGACCCGCTCCCCCGCCTCCGCCAACCGCGACCCCGACAGTCCCCCGGCCCGCACCCACAACGTGAGCCCGCCCTTCGGTACCTCGAACTCCCACGTCGGCAGTTCCCGCCGTACCGCCGTCACCAACGCGTCCCGGTTCTCCCGCGCCTGATCACGCCGGAGTTCCACGGCGTGTTCCCAACCCCCGGTGCTGAACAACCAGTTGACGGCCAACTGCTCAACCACCGGCGTGCCGAGATCCGCGTACGCCCGCGCGGCGACCAGGCTGCGGATCACATCCGGTGCCGCCCGCACCCACCCGATGCGCATCCCCGCCCAGAACGCCTTGCTGGCCGACCCGACGGTGACGACCGTCGACCCGGCCGGATCGAAGGCGCACACGGGCCGGGGCATCTCGACGTCCCCGTCGAGGTGCAGCTCGCTCATCGTCTCGTCGGCGATCAGCACCGTCCCCGCCGACCGCGCCGCCTCCACCAGCCGCCGTCGCTGGTCGTCGTCGGCGAGCGCGCCGGTCGGGTTGTGGAAGTCGGCGACGACGTACGCGATCCGGGGCGCGGCGTCCCGCAGTACCTGCCGCCATCGGTCCATGTCCCAGCCGGTGAGGCCCTCGGCCATGGCGACGGGCACGAGCCGGGCGCCGGCCTCCCGCATCAGCTGGAGGATGTTGGCGTACGAGGGCGACTCGACGGCGATCCGCTCTCCCCGCCCCGCGAAGAGATGACAGATCGCGTCGATCGCGCCCATCGCACCCGTCGTCACCATGATCTGCTCGGGCATCGTCGGGATCCCGCGCGCGGTGTAGCGTTCGGCGATCATCGAGCGCAGCGCGGGCAGCCCGGCCGGATAGTCGCCGTGCGTGTGGGCGTACGGCGGCAGCTCCTCCAGGGCGCCCTGGACGGCTCGGGTCAGCCAGGGCTCGGGCGCGGGGAGGGCCGCGCAGCCCAGGTCGATCATCGAGCCGAGGGTCTCGGGCGGCAGGGGTTCGAGACCGCGAGCGGGCAGCGGGTTCCCGGCCGGCACGGCCGTCCAGCTCCCGGCTCCGCGCCTGGACTCCAGGAATCCCTCGGCGCGCAGTGCCTCGTAGGCGGCGGCGACCGTGGTGCGGCTGACGGAGAGGGACAGGGCCAGTTCGCGTTCGGCGGGCAGCCGGGCGGCCACCGGCACGCGCCCTTCGAGCACCAGCAGCCGGATGCCGTCGGCGAGCGCACGGTAGGCGGGCGCACGGCGTGTGCCGGGGCCCGCCGGGCGGTCCTGCTGGGAGTTGAGCAGCCGGGCGAGTTGTGCGGCACCCACTGCCGAGGTCCACTGCGCCATGGAAATCAGTCCACCTTCCCCGGATTGGCCATGGATGACGTTTCCACCCAAGCCCCAGGGTGTCATGCGTCAGGCCACTACCACCACGGGGGGCATTGCCTTGTCCACAAAGAGCCGTCTGGGACGGCGGTTGATCCAGCTGTACGCCGGTCTCGCGCTGTACGGAGCCAGCTCCGCCCTCCTCGTCGAGGCGGGCCTGGGTCTGGAGCCCTGGAACGTGCTGCACCAGGGTCTTGCCGAGCTCACCGGCCTGACGATCGGAGTCGTGTCGATCGTGGTGGGCGCGGCGGTCCTTCTCCTGTGGCTTCCGCTGCGTCAGCGCCCCGGCCTCGGCACGGTCTCCAACGTCTTCGTGGTCGGCATCGCCATGGACGGCACGCTCGCCGCGGTCCCGGAGGCACACACCCTCGCCGTACGCATTCCCCTTCTCCTCGTCGGCATCCTGCTCAACGGCGCGGCCACCGGCCTCTACATCGCCGCGAACTTCGGGCCGGGGCCGCGGGACGGCCTGATGACCGGTCTGCACCGGCGCACCGGCCGCTCGATCCGGCTCATGCGGACGGCCGTCGAGGTGGCGGTCGTGGTGACCGGTTTCGTCCTGGGCGGCACCATCGGTGTCGGCACCCTCCTGTACGCGGTGTCGATCGGGCCGCTCGCCCAGCTCTTCCTGCGCGTGTTCGCCCTCCCCTCGGCATCCGGCGGCAGCACGGTCGTTGCCACGGGGCAACCCCGGGGAGCGATACTGCGACCGTGAGCACGCTGATACGTCACCCCTACCTCGACCATCCCGGCCCGATCCCCTTCGCCCACCGCGGCGGCGCGGCCGAGGGCCTGGAGAACACCGAGCTGCAGTTCCGGCGCGCGGTCGAGGCGGGCTACCGCTACCTGGAGACCGACGTCCACGCCACGGCGGACGGCAAGCTGGTCGCCTTCCACGACGCGACACTGGACCGGGTGACCGACGGGGCGGGCCGGATCGCGGACCTGATGTGGAAGGACGTACGGCACGCGCGCGTGGCGGGCAAGGAACCTGTGCCCCTCTTCGAAGAGCTCCTGGAGGCCTTCCCCGAGGCGCGCTGGAACATCGACGTCAAGGCGGAGTCGGCGCTCCTTCCCCTGCTGGAGCTGATCGAGCGCACGAACTCCTGGGACCGGATCTGCGTCGGCTCGTTCGCGGAAGCCCGTGTCGTCCGCGCCCAGCGGCTGGCCGGGCCTCGCCTGGCGACCTCGTACGGCACCCGTGGTGTGCTCAATCTGCGGCTGCGCTCCTGGGGGCTGCCGGCCGTGGTGCGCCGCTCCGCGGTGGCCGCGCAGGTGCCCGAGGCCCAGTCCGGTATCCAGGTGGTGGACCACCTCTTCCTGCGCACCGCCCACGCGCGGGGGCTGCAGGTCCACGTGTGGACGGTCAACGAGCCGGAGCGCATGCACCGGCTCCTGGACCTGGGAGTCGATGGCATCATGACCGATCACATCGACACGCTGCGCAAGGTCATGGAGGACCGGGGCGTCTGGGTCTGAACCCCCTGAGGGCCGGATGCTCCGCGCGGCACCTTTCACGGGGAAGCGAGGGCACGGGTGGGCACCGACACCGTGCGGACGGAAGCGGCCGACGAGGCCGCCGAACGGCGGCGCGAACAGCGCGGCTGGTACTTCTACGACTGGGCCTGCTCCGTCTACTCGACCAGCGTGCTCACCGTGTTCCTGGGGCCCTATCTGACGTCGGTCGCCGAGTCGGCGGCGGACACCGACGGCTTCGTGCACCCCCTCGGGATCCCGGTGCGCGCCGGTTCCTTCTTCGCGTACTCGGTGTCCCTGTCGGTGATCGTGGCCGTGCTGCTGATGCCCCTGGTCGGCGCCGCCGCCGACCGCACGGGCCGCAAGAAGCCCCTCCTGGCGGCCGCCGCCTACACGGGGGCCGCGGCGACGACGGCCATGTTCTTCCTCGACGGCGACCGCTATCTGCTCGGCGGCGTCCTGCTGATCGTCGCGAACGCCGCGCAGTCCGTGGCGATGATGCTCTACAACTCCTATCTGCCGCAGATCGCCCCGCCCGAGGAACGCGACGCGGTCTCCTCCCGGGGCTGGGCCTTCGGATACGCGGCGGGCTCGCTGGTCCTGGTCGCCAATCTCGTCCTCTACACCGCCCACGACTCCTTCGGCCTCTCGGAGAGCGCGGCGGTCCGGATCTGCCTGGCGTCCGCCGGCCTGTGGTGGGGCGCCTTCGCCCTCATCCCCCTACGACGGCTGCGCGACCGCGGCGCTTCGACCAAGACCAGGACCGCCGCCGGCTTCCGGCAGCTCGCCGCGACCGTCCGCGACATGCGCCGCCACCCCCTGACACTCGCCTTCCTGCTGGCGTACCTCATCTACAACGACGGCATCCAGACCGTGATCTCCCAGGCGTCGATCTACGGCTCCGAGGAACTCGGACTCGGGCAGTCCACGCTCATCGGGGCCGTTCTGCTGGTCCAGGTGCTGGCGGTGGCGGGGGCGCTGGGGATGGGCCGGCTCGCCCGGACGTACGGGGCGAAGCGCACGATCCTCGGCTCGTTGGTCGCCTGGACGGTGACGCTGGGCGCGGGCTACTTCCTGCCCGCCGGCGCGCCCGTGTGGTTCTTCGTGCTGGCCGCCGGCATCGGGCTCGTCCTCGGCGGCAGCCAGGCGCTGTCCCGCTCGCTGTTCTCGCATCTCGTCCCGCCCGGCAAGGAGGCCGAATACTTCTCGGCGTACGAGATGAGCGACCGCGGCATGAGCTGGCTGGGCCCGCTGCTGTTCGGGATCACGTACCAGGTGACCGGAAGCTACCGGGACGCGATCATCTCGCTGGTCGCCTTCTTCGTCATCGGATTCGTGCTGCTGGCACGGGTTCCGGTGCGGCGGGCGATCGGTGCGGCGGGGAACCCGGTTCCCGAAAGGATTTAGCGTTCAACACAAAAGCGCTGTAGTGTACGCGTTTGGCCTGCCAGGCGTACCGTTACTGCGCGTCAAAGATGCCGAAACGCTGGGTGACATCTGCTAGCAGATGTGACAAACCGGGCGCTGGTGGGTACAACAAGGGGCGGCTACGACGGCGACGCATGACCCGGAACGGGACTCGGAACGGGAATCTTTACCGCCGACCGGACGTTGACCGGATGACGACGACAGCGACACCTGTCCTGTGGGCGACAAGCCCGGGAGGCACGATTCATGAGTGAGCGAGCTCTTCGCGGCACGCGCCTCGTGGTGACCAGCTACGAGACGGACCGCGGCATCGACCTGGCCCCACGCCAGGCCGTGGAGTACGCATGCGAGAAGGGGCACCGCTTCGAGATGCCCTTCTCGGTCGAGGCGGAGATCCCGCCGGAGTGGGAGTGCAAGGTCTGCGGGGCCCAGGCACTCCTAGTAGACGGCGACGGCCCTGAAGAGAAGAAGGCCAAGCCCGCGCGTACGCATTGGGACATGCTGATGGAGCGGCGTACCCGCGAGGAACTCGAAGAGGTCCTCGAGGAGCGCCTGGCCGTTCTCCGCTCCGGCGCGATGAACATCGCGGTCCACCCGAGGGACAGCCGAAAGTCGGCGTAGTCCTGCGGGACCTGGGGCGGACTTACACAGCACGCGAATAACCGCGGGCGCCGTACGTGAGGTCGACGTACGGCGCCCGCGGTTTTCGCGTTGCGGCCGAGCGGGTCGCCCGCCCCGGCCGAGAGCCGCCCCACCCGAAAGCCGGTCAGCCCCGAAAGCCGTTCAGCGCGTCAGCGGCGGGCGCGGGTCCTGCGGCATGTCCCCCGGCTCCGGTTCATCCCTGACGACCTCGCCCGGGACCACCTTGCCGTCGGGGCGGTGCATACGGGCCTGCTGGAAGGCGTCGCCCAGGGTGCCCGGGGCGGCTTCGCGCAGCTTGCGCTCGACAGTGCGCTCCGCGTAATTGCTCAGCCCCTTCTGGACCGGCGGTATCAGCAGAAGCAGACCTACCGCGTCCGAGATCAGCCCGGGGATCATCAGGAGCAGGCCGCCGAGCATCGTCAGGCCGTTGCCGCCGCCGTTCGACCGCGACGGGGCGCCGCCTCGCTGCAGTGCCTCGTTGAGGTTCTGGAAGGCGCGCCGGCCAGCCCGCTTGATGACCACCGAGCCGAGCAGGAAACCGGCGAGCAGCACCAGGAACACCGTGAAGCCGCTCGCCGCGCCCGCGACCACGGTCAGCAGCCAGATCTCCAGCACCAGCCAGGCGGCGATGCCCAGCGGCAGGAACGTGCGCAGCCGGGAGCGCCGGGGCCGGGCGGGGTACGTGGGTGTCGGAGCGCCAGTCGTCATGCATCCAGTGTGCCTGGGCACGGCTCAGTACGGGATAAGGGGTCGATCAACCGTTTCTGTGCGGCGGCGTCCCTACGGCTGTGAGGGCTTGCCCCGGCCGACGATCTTGCCGACCCGCTCGCCCACCCCCCACGTCGTAACCCGCCACAGTGCCTCGACGAGGATGTCCCGGCTCATCTTGGAGTCGCCGAGTTCACGCTCGACGAAGGTGATGGGCACCTCGACGACGTGGTAGCCGGCCTTCACGGCGCGGCGGGCGAGATCGACCTGGAAGCAGTAGCCCTGGGAGGCCACCTCTTCGAGGCCGAGGCCCTCCAGGGTCTCGCGGCGGAAGGCGCGGTAGCCGCCGGTGATGTCGCGCAGCGGCAGGTCCAGGGCGAGGCGCGAGTACAGGCTGCCGCCGCGGGAGATGAACTCGCGGGACTTCGGCCAGTTCACGACCCGGCCGCCGGGCACCCAGCGGGAGCCGAGGACCAGGTCGGCGCCCTTGAGGGCGGTCAGCAGGCGGGGCAGTTCCTCGGGCTGGTGGGAGCCGTCGGCGTCCATCTCGATCAGGACGCCGTACCCCTTCTCCAGGCCCCAGCGGAAGCCCGCTAGGTAGGCGGCGCCGAGACCTTCCTTGCCCCTGCGGTGCAGGACCTGGACGTGGTCGTCCTCGGCGGCCAGTTCGTCGGCCAGCTTGCCCGTGCCGTCGGGGCTGTTGTCGTCGGCGACGAGCACGTGCGCCTCGGGGACGGCCTTGCGCACCCGGCCGACGATCGCCTTGATGTTCTCCGCCTCGTTGTAGGTCGGAATGATCACCAACGCCGTGCCGAGCGGGCCGAACTGTCTCCCCCGGTCCTGTGCCGCGAGGGTCCCGTCGCCGTCGTTCACTACTGCCCCTTCATGTCCGTACGCAGAGGTCCACCATAGTGGCCGCAGCCTGCGATGACGTGACAAGACGTTCGTATGGTGGTGTCGTTTCCACGAGAGCGGGGTAAGAGTGCGAATTCCGGCCGCCGTGCGTTCACCGCGCGTTCTGCGGATGGGGGCCCGGCGCCCTTCGGGCCGACCTGGGACCCGCTGGCTGCGAGTCGACCCCAAGCCGTTGTCTACTGAGCGCCCGGGCCCCACCCGGGTCACACCTCCCCGACCGGCCGAAACGTTGCCTCGCCCTGGCGACGGCGCTGAGCCTGGCTCCCAGTGGCGGTGCCCCGGTGCGGCACACCGTCCCTGACCCAGCGGCGCCGCGACGAGTCGTGGACGTTCCCCGGTCGGGCGTCCGGTGGTGGACTCGGCCGAACCTATCGGCCCGCTGCCATCGGCTGTCAACAGCCGTTCGACCTGCGGGCTTTTGGTCAATGCCCTGGTCAGTGCGGAGGATACGCAGGTCGCGCGACGCGGCGGCGACGGCCGATCGGCGCCACGCCACCCCAGGAGATCACTCGCCCGGCCGTACGAAAACCGTCCGTCCGCCCACCACGGTACGCAGGCAGACGGGCAGGTCACGGCCCGGAGTCAGGTCGGGCAGACCGGGGGTGCCGGAGCGGGGGTCGGTCGACCAGCGGGCGACCCGGTCGTCGGGGGCCTGGACGACCAGCTCGTCGGTGCGCCACACGGCGTAGTCCGCGGGCGCGCCGGGCACCAGGACCCCTGCGTCGTCCCGCCCGATCGCCCGCCAGCCGCCGCGCGTGTGCGCGGTGAACGCGGCCCGTACGGAGACGCGGTGTTCCGGGGTGCGGTGGAAGGCGGCCGCGCGGACCGTGCCCCAGGGGTCCAGGGGCGTGACCGGGCTGTCGGAGCCGAAGGCGAGCGGGACGCCGGCGCGCAGCAGAGCGGCGAAGGGGTTCAGGGTGCGGGCCCGGTCGGCGCCCAGGCGCTGCGCGTACATGCCGTCCTCGCCGCCCCACAGGGCGTCGAAGGCGGGCTGGACGGAGGCGGTCAGACCGAGCTCGGCGAAGGCCGCGATCGTCTCGGGGGTGAGCATTTCGGCGTGTTCGACGCGATGGCGGGCGGCCCTGACGCGGCCGAGGCCCAGCTTCTCGGCGGCGGCGCGCACGCCCTCGACGACAGCGCTCACGGCGGCGTCGCCGATCGCGTGGAAGCCCGCCTGAAGGCCCGCCTCGGTGCAGGCGACGACGTGGGCGGCCACGGCGGCCGCGTCCAGGTAGGCGATGCCGGTGTGGTCGGCGTCGGCGTACGGCTGGTGCAGGCAGGCGGTGTGGGAGCCGAGGGCCCCGTCGGCGAACAGATCACCGGCGGCGCCGATCGCGCCCAGCTCACGCGCCTTCTGGACGTCCTGCTCGGCCCAGTAGCCGACGACTCGCGGCCCTGAGTGCTGCGAGGCGAGTTTCAGGAGGCCGGTGAAGTCGTCCTCGGAGGAGATCTCCGGCCCGGCGCACTCATGGACGGTGCCGATGCCGAGGGAGGCGGCGTGGGCGAGGGCGGTGCGCTGGGCCTCGATGCGCTGGTCCGGCGTCACGGCCGCGAGCGCGGCGGCGCGTACGGCGTGATGGGCGTCGGTGGTGAGGGGGCCGTCCGTCACGCCGAGGCCGGGGGTCATGTCCAGCAGGGCCGTCGTGACGACCGCCGAGTGGACGTCGATCCGGCTCAGGTAGAGGGGGCGGCCGTCCGTCGCCTCGTCCAGCTCGGCGCGCGTCGGGGGACGGCCGCCGGGCCAGCGGGACGCGTCCCAGCCGTGGCCGAGCAGGACCCGGTCGTGCGGACGGGCGGCGGCGAAGTCCCGGACGAGGGCCAGGGCCGCCTCCAGGGAGGGCGCGTCGGACAGGTCGAGGCCGGTGAGCGCGAGGCCCGTCGAGGTGGTGTGCACATGTGCGTCGGTGAACGCCGGGGTGACGAGGGCGCCGTCCAGGTCGATGACCTCGTCGACGCCGTCCGCGAAGGCGTCTGCGGCGCCTTCTGAGCCGACCCAGGCGACCTGGCCGCGCTCGACGACCATCGCTGTGGCGAAGGGGTCGGCCGGGCTGTGGACTTCTCCGCGACGCAGCAGGACAGTGTTCGGCTCGGGGGTGCGCTCACTCATGGGGAACAGTCTCGCGCCTCACCTGAGCCGCACGGCACGCAGGTCGGTCAGATGCGCGGCGGCCGCGCCTCGTACGGCGTCGACAGGACGACCGTAGTCCGCGTGGACACCCCCGCCAGGCCCCTGAGCCGCGCCAGCAGCTCCTCCAGTTCGTGCGGTGTGGCCACGCGCACCTTGAGGATGTAGTTCTCCTCGCCCGCGACGCTGTGGCAGGCCTCGATCTCGGGGACGCCGGACAGGCGGTCCGCGATGTCGTCGGGGGCGCTGGGGTCGAACGGCTTCACCGAGATGAAGGCGGTCAGCGGCAGCCCGACGGCCTCCGGGTCGACGACCGCGGCGTAGCCACGGATGACGCCACGCTGTTCCAGCCGGCGCACCCGCTGGTGCACGGCCGACGTGGACAGGCCCGTGGCTTTGCCCAGGTCTGTGTAGCTCATCCGCCCGTCCTTGACGAGCAGCTGCACGATTTGTCGGTCCAGCTCCTCCATGGCGCAAGAACCTACAGTGCCCTTGATCTCCTCCGATACCTGAGCGGCGCAGGTCATACCCGGTTCGTGATGTGGCCGAGAGCAGCCTGTGAGCCGTTGGGGGGACAAAGCGGCCGCGCCGGGCACCTGCGGGCGGCATGTGACGAACACCACACACCCCGAACGGGCTCCGTGATGTTCTCGTGATTACCGCCGAGACGGGGCGGGAAGTGCTTGCTGTGGTCGAGGCCGCAGCGCCTTCACGGCCCAGCCCGAGGGGGAGAACCCATATGCAGAGTCTTAAGCGCCCTGGTCGCACCGCACCCAAGCGGCTCCAGACGGTCGTCGAGCCCGAGCCGGAGGGCGTCGAACCCGACGCCTACGACGACGAACCCGACGCGTACGACACCTTCGAGATGTACCGGGTGATCTGCCCGGACTGCGCGCAGCCCATCGCGCTGCTGGCGGACGAGGAGGTCCTGCCGGAGCACGCGCTGTGCGCCTCACCGTGGAACCCGTTCGGACTCACGGTCTGCGCCGGTACGGGCCGCACCGCGTCCGAGGCCCGTCCGGCCGACGAGTCGGTGGAGCCCCAGGAGCAGGACACGGCCCTGCTGTTGACGCTCCCACAGGGACTCGACTGGCGGACGCAGCCCTTCTCGCACGTGGGCGGCCCGGGGTCCCGCCCGATCCGGGTGCCCGTCATGCGGCGCCACGCCGCCTGAGAGCGGCCTCGCTCCAACCTCCGTGACTGACCTGCACCATGGCTCGGCAGGTTGCCGTGGTGCGGGTTCAGTGCGCCCGATGGCACTTGACGGCACATCAGGTGCATGACGAGGTGCATGAACGAAGACGCATGACGATATGTCAGGAAGATGGACGGTACGTCGGACAGTCGTCGCGAGTCGGCCCCTTCCTGACCTCCGCGAACTCACGCCCGATTCCCGGGAGCGGTGACCTGTCCGTCGTTCTCCGCGTTGTCCCGGTATGCCCCCCACCTACACAACGATCGGACGGCAGCGCCGCCTGTTCGTACCCGCACCCGCAGGATCGGTTCCGCTTGCGCCGCCTCAGGTTCAGGACCCGCCCATCTACCGTGATCTGCTGCGTACTTGGGCCGACCGGGGCCGCACACTGCCGGGGCGCCACGACCCGGAGTGGGTCAGGCTCGCGGCGCCCCTGGTCACGCGTGGTCAGTTCAGCGGCTCTCGGGACCCGCGAGGTGACGGGCGATGACCATCCGCTGGATCTGATTCGTACCCTCGACGATCTGCAGGACCTTGGCCTCGCGCATGTAGCGCTCGGCCGGGAAGTCCGCGGTGTAGCCGTATCCGCCGAGGATCTGGACGGCGTCGGTGGTCACCTTCATCGCCGTGTCGGTGCAGTGCAGCTTGGCCATGGCCGCCTGCTTGGCGAACGGCCGGCCCGCGTCCCGCAACCGCGCGGCCGCCAGGTACAGCGCCCGGCCGGCCTCGATCTGGGTCGCCATGTCCGCGAGCATGAAGCGCAGGCCCTGGAAGTCGGCGATCGGCCGCCCGAACTGCTGCCGCCCGGTCGCGTACCCCACCGCCTCGTCGAGCGCCGCCTGGGCGACACCGATGGCGCAGGCCGCGATGCCGAGCCGCCCGGAGTCGAGCGCGGACAGGGCGATCGCGAAGCCCTGGCCCTCGTCGCCGATGCGCCGCTCCTCGGAGACCCGCACGCCGTCGAAGTGGACCTGCGCGGTCGGCGAGCCCTTCATGCCCATCTTCTTCTCCGGCGCCGCGGCGCTCAGGCCCTCCGCGCCTCCGGGCACCAGGAACGCCGTGATCCCGCGCGGCCCCTCCTCGCCCGTACGCGCCATGACCGTGTAGAAGTCGGCGATTCCGCCGTGCGTGATCCAGGCCTTGGTTCCGGTGATCACCCAGTTGTCGCCGTCCCGCACCGCCTTGGTCCGCAGCGAGGCCGCGTCCGATCCCGACGACGGCTCCGAGAGGCAATAAGCACCCAGCAGGCCGCCGCCGAGCATCGCGGGCAGGTGCTCGACCTGCTGCTCCTTGGTGCCGTAGGTGGCGAGCGCGTAGGAGGCCAGGGTGTGCACGCTGACGCCGAGGCCGACGGTGAGGCGGGCCGCGGCGAGTTCTTCGAGGACCTGGAGGTAGACCTCGTACGGCTGGTCGCCGCCGCCGTACTCGGAGTCGTACGGCAGGCCGAGCAGTCCGGATTCGGAGAGCAGGGTGAAGACCTCGCGCGGGAAGCGCCCGGCGTCCTCCTCCTCGGCCGCCTTCGGGGCGATCTCGTGCTGCGCGATGTCACGGACGAGCGAGATCAGATCCCGGGCCTCGTCCGTGGGCAGTTGGCGGTCCACCGGCTGCGGGGCGCGGTCGGGCATGGCGACGCTCTCCTCCCTGTCGGGCAGTCGGCGGGCGTGCGCCTTGGGTGGGGGCGGTTCCGCCGGGTCTTGCTGGGTGCCGGCCGATGCTCGCGCTGCCGGGTCTCGGAAGCTGCTGACCAGCGGCTCTGTGCTGTGAGTATGCCCGATCGGAGGCATGCAGTCACCGGTTAACGACCGCTTACTTCAAGAAACCTACCCGCGGAGGATCCGCGACTTTCCGGCTTGGTCCGAACCATTGACGAACTGGTCTAGTCCTCCTACTGTTTCGGCGCAGCGCTTCATCGCGTTCATGCCAATCGCGCGCGTTCCCCTCTCCCCCACGAGGAGATACTCGATGCTCATTCCCCACCGTCCAGGCGCCCTGTTCAGGGCGCTCGTCTCCGCCGCGTGCTGCGCCGTCCTGGGCGCCGGGCTGCTCGCCGGCGCGGGCGCCGCCACCGCCACCGCGACTCCCGCGGCCCAGAAGGCCGCCGGCTCCAAGGTGATCGGCTACTTCACCGAATGGGGCACCTACGACCGCAAGTACTACGTCAAGAACATCGAGACCACGGGCTCGGCGGCGAGGCTCACCCACATCAACTACGCCTTCGGCAACGTCACCGGCGGCAAGTGCGCGATGGGCGACGCCTACGCGGCGACCGACCGGGCGTACACCGCGGCCGAGTCCGTCGACGGCGTCGCCGACACCTGGGACCAGCCGCTGCGCGGCACCTTCAACCAGCTGCGCGAGCTGAAGAAGAAGCACCCGAACCTCAAGGTCCTGTGGTCCTTCGGCGGTTGGACCTGGTCGAGCGGCTTCGGCGAGGCCGCGAAGAACCCGGCCGCGTTCGCGCAGTCCTGCTACGACCTGGTGGAGAACTCCAAGTGGGCCGATGTCTTCGACGGCATCGACATCGACTGGGAGTATCCGAACGCCTGCGGCGCCACCTGTGACACCAGCGGGAGGGCCGCCTTCAAGAACCTGATGGCGGCGCTGCGCGCGAAGTTCGGGAGCGGTGCGCTGGTCACCGCGGCGATCACCGCCGACGCCACGCCCGGCGGCAGGATCGACGCGGCGGACTACGCGGGCGCGGCGCAGTACGTGAACTGGTACAACCCGATGACGTACGACTTCTTCGGCGCCTGGGACGCGACCGGGCCGACGGCTCCGCACTCGCCGCTGAACTCCTACTCCGGCATCCCGAAGGCGGGCAACCACAGCTCGGCGACCATCGCGAAGCTCAAGGGCCTCGGCATCCCGGCCTCGAAGCTGCTGCTCGGCATCGGCTTCTACGGCCGCGGCTGGACCGGCGTCACGCAGTCGGCACCGGGTGGCACCGCGACGGGCCCGGCGGCGGGGACGTACGAGCAGGGCATCGAGGACTACAAGGTGCTGAAGACGAAGTGCCCGGCGACGGGGACGGTCGCCGGCACCGCGTACGCCAAGTGCGGGACCAACTGGTGGAGCTATGACACGCCCGGGACCATCGCGACGAAGATGACGTACAAGAACCAGCAGGGCCTCGGCGGCACCTTCTTCTGGGAGCTGAGCGGGGACACCGCGGGCGGTGAGCTGATCAAGGCCATCAACTAGGCGGTCCCGCAGAGGGCTTGGGGCGGAGGACCACGAGCCTCCGCCCCGGCCCGTCAGGGGTTCCGGCGGGCCGGCTTCGGGGCCGGGTAGGCGGGATCCATGTCCTCGATGGCGCGCATGGCGCCGCCGAGCATCCTCACCAGCAGTTCGCGCATGGTGTCCCGGGAGAGCTCGGGGTGGTCGATCCAGTCGAGGGCCGCTCCCTCGACGCTGCACACCCAGGCCAGCAGGCCCATGCGGGCCAGCGGGACGATGTCGCCGCGGCCGTACGCCCCTTCGGCTATGGTCGCGACGATCGCCTCGCGCACCCCGTCCCGGATGGCGTGCACCTCGGTGTCGAAGCCGACTCCGCCGCTGACGATCGTGCGGTAGGCGGCCTGGTTGTGCTCGGCGTAGCGCAGATAGCTGTCGATGGTGCGGTGGACGCGGTCCACCGGTTCCAGTTCGAGGCCGCTCGCCGCGTAGGTGACCAGGTCGGCGACGGAGTCCTGGATGATGGCCAGGTAGTAGCCGCGCTTGGACTGGAAGTAGTAGTAGATCAGCCCTTTGGCGACATGCGCCTGCCGGGCGATGTCGTCCATGGAGAGTGCGTCGTACGACGTGTCGGCGAACAACTTCCGCCCGATGGCGATGAGTTCGGCACGGCGTGCGACCGAGCGCTCGGTGCCGCGTGCCCGCGGGCGGGCGGCGTCGCGCTGTTGGCTGATATTCAATTTCGACCCTGGTCTCAACGGGCGGCGGGACACCCGCAGTATGGCAGGTCGGGTATGGGGCAGGTCACAGCAGGCCGAGCTGGGTGACGAGCATCGCGATCACCACGACGAGGGTCCAGCCCATGGCGTGCTCGAGGAGCTTCGGGCCGTCTTCCCGGGGGCCGCCGGTACGGGTGCGGGCGGCGGTGGCTGCTTGTGCGGTCATGGCGTCTCGCTGGTGTCGGACGTGCGGTGGACTCCCCCTGCGGTTGTGTCCACCTTGCCATCGTGGGCGGCTCGTGCGGCGGAGACGTTGGTCACAGACGACGGTCCCCGGCGGGCTCACCGGGGCCGTCACGGTACGGCTCAGCGGACGCCCACTGCCGCGAGCGCCTTGAGCTGGCGCGAGGTCGGACGGTCCGGGAAGTACAGGTAGCAGACGCCGCCGGTGCCGGAGACGACCTTGCCGCCGGCGTTGTACCGCTTGGTCCTGAGCCAGATGTTCTCCCACTCACGCCTCTTGTAGACGCGCCGCACCGTCTCGTTGCTCGGCGACGCCGGATCGTTCGCGATCACATCGCCGGACGCGGTGAAGCCGATGACGGTCATCAGGTGCCCGGCGGTGCCGTACCCCGCCCCCGTGAGCTCCTCCTTGAGGAAGGACTGGGACGTCATGGCCGGGATGCCGGCCGCGATCAGCGTCTCGAGGTCGGTGAGGGAACCGAGCCGGGTGACCACGCCCTGGAGGCCCTTGAAGGTGGCCGCGTAGGCCGCGTTGAACGGCCAGTTGCCGCAGCCCGCGTACTGGTGGTCGTAGGTGAACCGGGCCGCGTGGCACACCTGCGGGTCGGCGTACGACGGGTCGACCCACGCCAGCTGTTCGCGGGTGAGCCGGCCGCCCCAGTACTCGATGATCATCTGCGAGGAGGTGGGGCTGCACCAGGCCTCGCCTCCGTTGTCGTACTCGGGGTACTGACCGACGTGGATCTCCTGCGAGTAGCGCGGGACGATCAGCTCCTGGGCGAGGCCGGGGGCGGACGCCGGGACGGTGAAGCGGTCGGGGACGTCCGAGCCCATCGCGCCGAGCCGCCAGACGGTCGGCGTGGTCTTCGTACCGGGCTTGCGGTAGAGGGTGAGCCGGAGGCGGTACGAGGCCAGGCGCAGGCCCGTGGCCGGGTCGTCGACGGCGAAGGTGTCCGTCGAGATGCTGCTCTTGCCGTCACTCTGGTCGTCGACCGAGGTCCGCTTGATGTCCTGGTCGCCGGCCGCCCAGCGGCCCATCACGTACCAGGGTGTGGCCGAGCCGTCGGAGTAGGTGCCCTTGAGCTCGACCTGGAGCCAGGTGCCGGCCGGGGTGTGCGCGTTCCAGGAGGCGATCGCCTCCGTGGCGGGGACGGCGAGTTTGTGGACGGGGGACGTCCAGGTCGCGTACTCCCAGGCGGCGGTCCTGCCGGTGTGCGGGTCGGTGTAGTCGGTCATGCCCGCGGGGGCGCCGATCACGACGCCCGGGCGGGAGCCGGCGACGGCCCGGGTGCCCTTCGCGGTGCCGCCGCGCCAGTCGGTGTACGTGGTCCAGAAGCGGTTGTCGACCGGGCGGACCGGAGCCTGTGCGGGGTCCGCGGCGTCGGTCACGGCGCCGCCCGCGCCTTCGGCGACCGCCGGGCCCCCGCTGCCCGCCACCGCGGCGACGACCGCGGCGGTCAGGACAGTTCTGCGGGACGGCTGTTCGGCTCTGCTCATGGGCTCAGTGACCCCCAGGTGTCCGAGTCGGGGTGGGTCCAATGCACGGCTAGTCGGGGTGGGTCCAGGTGCACGGTTGTGCGCCAACTATGGAGCAGGCGGCATGCTCCTGCCAGCACCTCGGCCCCTGGCGCGTCCCTAGAATGTTTCACGCAGATACGCCCACCCCTCCCCCAGGAACGGTCATTCACGAGCTCACCTCCCGGATCCGCCGCCTGCCCCCCTCCTGCGGCCCGGTCCGCCTCGTCGGCGTCGACGGGCACGCCGGATCCGGCAAGTCCACGTTCGCCGGACAGTTGGCCCGGGCGCTGGGCGGCGCGCCGGTGCTGCGCCTCGACGACATCGCCAGTCACGACGAGCTCTTCGGATGGACCGGACGACTGCTGGACCAGGTGATCGAGCCGCTCCGCCGGGGCGAGACCGCGCACTACACGCCGTACGACTGGCGCGCCCGTCGCTTCGGACCGCCGCACGCACTGCCGCCCGCCGCGGTGATCCTTCTGGAGGGGGTCGGCGCGGGCCGCCGCGCACTGCGCCCGCATCTGGCGCAGCTGCTGTGGATGGAGCTGCCGGACGAGGAGTCCTGGTCGCGCGGACGCTCCCGGGACGGGGAGGAGCAGCGGGAGTTCTGGGCCGGATGGGTCAGGGCGGAACGCCGGCACTTCGCCGAAGACCCTTCCCGGCCCTTCGCCGACCTCTTGGTACGTCAGTGCGAGAAGGGATATGAGGTGCTTTCCGGGCCTGCCGGGACCATTGGTCCGGACCAGGTCATCACGCAGGGTGACGGACCATCCGCAGTGTGCTGAACTTGTGAAGAGCCTTGCGGGACAACTTCCCGGAGTGCTTCAACTCGTCTTGACCGAGGGGCCGTACAGGACTTACGTTCTCAATGTGCGGTCATTCGAGCCGCCCGCAGACGCGAAGCCCCCGGTTGTTCCCCCGTGATCGGGGGCTTCGTTCTGCCCTCTTCCTTGTTTCCGCCCCTCATTTCGAGCGCCGCGTGACACGATTCGCTCACCCTCGGTCACCATGCGGACTCCGCCCGAATGCTCCCACCTCGCCAAACGTCCCGTGCGCCACCCTTCGGTGGGCGACACCTGCGCAGGTACGATGCCCTCGGTGCGACCTACGGACGGCTGCTCTGCGCACCGTTGCAACTCCGGTCCGCGGCACAGCGGTTGGACCAAGGCGGCCGACGGGCACCGGCCCGCCGGCGAACCAAACGGGGGCACGGTTTGTGGGGGACGTGATGGACTTCGGCACGCAGGGCCCCGAGGCCCCGGCCGACCTCGCCTGGCTGCGGGGCGTGGACGCCTACACGA
Source organism: Streptomyces sp. SA15 (assembly GCF_002291145.1). Lineage (GTDB taxonomy): Bacteria > Actinomycetota > Actinomycetes > Streptomycetales > Streptomycetaceae > Streptomyces. The sequence continues at coordinate 27,938 of NZ_NTGE01000018.1, read as the reverse complement.
TGGGCGCCTATCCGCAGGCGGAGGAGGAGTTCCGCACCGCGGTGCGGATCGATCCCGGGATGGCCGACGGCTGGCTCGGACTGCACGCGCTGCGCGTCGACACGACGACCGCGCTGCTCAGGATGTTCCGGCACCGCGACCGCTTCGGCGAACAGCGCACCCGACATCGCCGCACCCTCAACTCCTGGTACTGGCTGGGCTGGTGGGTGCAGCCGGTGCTGGAGAGCCCGCGCGACCTGCTCCTCGCCCACGCCTCGCACTGGCTGGACGGCCGGCACGTCCCGGAACTCGACCGGGCCCTCGCGGGCCTGCCCCCCGTGGACGCCGACCCGCAGGTCCGTTTCCTGCACGCCTGCCGCTCCTATCTCGTCAAGGACTGGGAACAGCTGGTCCGGCACACCGACCCGCTGCTCGACGACCCCATGCTGGGCATCGAGGCGGGTCTGTTCGGCGGCATGGCCCGGGTCCGGCTGGAGATGTACGGGCAGGCCGAGCCCCTGCTGTCGGCGGCCCTGATGCGCTGTCGCAGCGAGCAGCCGCAGCGCAAGGAGCTGCGGTACTGGCTGGCGCGGGCCCACGAGGGAACGGGGCGCAGTGCCGCCGCGTTGCCGTTGTACCGCGCCGTGCACCGGGTCGACCCCGCGTTCATGGACACCTCGGCCCGGCTCGCCGCGATCGCCGAGGGCGACGGGTACGACGACTCGGCCGACCTGGCGGCGATCACTCTCACCGGCGCCGGGCAGGACGCCGTGGACGGCCCCGAGGGGCTCGACCCGCTCTTCGGCACCGAGGGACGGGACCTGAAGTTCTCGGAGCCCGAGCCACCCACCGGTTCCCTGCCGTCGGTGACCGACCCGGCGGTACGCGAGAAGATCGTCCCCACGCAGTCGCTGCCCGCCGGTCCCACCGATCCCGCGCTGCTCGAGGAGGCGCTCGCCGAGCTCGAGCGCATGGTGGGCCTGGAGCCGGTGAAACGCCAGGTCAAGGCGTTGTCCGCGCAGTTGAACATGGCCCGGCTGCGCGCCGGGCAGGGCCTGCCGGTCCAGCCGCCCAAGCGGCACTTCGTCTTCTCGGGCCCCTCCGGCACCGGCAAGACCACGGTGGCCCGCATCCTGGGCCGCGTCTTCTACGCCCTCGGGCTGCTCGGCGGTGACCACCTCGTGGAGGCCCAGCGGGCCGACCTGGTCGGCGAGTACCTCGGCCAGACCGCCGTGAAGGCCAACGAGCTGATCGACTCCGCGCTGGGCGGTGTGTTGTTCGTCGATGAGGCGTACTCGCTGTCCAACTCCGGTTACGGCAAGGGCGACGCGTACGGCGACGAGGCGCTGCAGGTGCTGTTGAAACGGGCGGAGGACAACCGTGACCACCTGGTGGTGATCCTGGCCGGCTATCCGGAGGGCATGGACCGGCTGCTTGCCGCGAACCCCGGGCTGTCGTCCCGCTTCACGACCCGCGTCGACTTTCCGTCCTATCGTCCACTCGAACTCACCTCGATCGGTGAGGTGCTGGCCGCGGAGAACGGGGACGTGTGGGACGAGGAGGCGCTGGACGAGCTGCGGTCGATCGCGGGGCATGTGGTCGATCAGGGGTGGATCGACGAGTTGGGGAACGGGCGGTTCCTGCGGACGCTGTATGAGAAGAGCTGTGCGTATCGGGATCTGCGGTTGACGACGTATCCGGGGGTGCTGACTCGGGATGACTTGTCGACGCTGCGGTTGCCGGACTTGATGCAGGCCTATGGGGAGGTGCTGTCGGGGAGGGGGCCGCAGGATCCGTCGGCCATGTGACGGATCCTGCGGTCCTCCACCTCAGGGTCAGCTCGCCAGCGCCTCCTCCGGCTCCCCGCTGGCCCGTGGCTCCGTCACCCGGATCTCCGGCAGTTCCCGGTGTGCCGGGTCCCGTACCTCGCCCACCAGGAGCTCCAGTACGTCCTCCAGCGCTACCAGGCCCAGTACCTTGCCGGACGCGTCGGCCAGCTGGGCCAGGTGCGTCGCCGCTCGCCGCATGACCGTCAGCGCGTCGTCCAGCGGCAGTTCCGACCTGAGCGTCGTCATCGGCCGCCAGATCTGCTGCGGTACCGCCCGCTCCGAGTCCTCCAGGTCCAGTACGTCCTTCACGTGCAGGTAGCCCATGAAGGCGCCGTTCTCCGCCGCCACCGGGAAACGGGAGTACCCCGTGCGGGCGGTGAGCTCGACGATCTGGCCCGGAGTTACCGAAGGGCTGACCGTGACCAGTGACTCTCGCCCCAGCAGCACGTCCGTCACCGGGCGGGAACCCAGCTCCAGCGCGTCCCCCAGACGCTCCAGTTCCTCGGGGTCGAGCAGACCGGCCTGGCCGGAGTCCTCCACGAGCCGGTTGAGCTGCTCGCTGGTGAAGACCGCCTCGACCTCGTCCTTGGGCTCGACCCGGAAGAGCCGCAGGATGCCCCGGGCGCAGGCGCCGAGGGCGACGGTGATCGGCTTGCAGAGGCGGGCGAAGGCGACCAGGCCTGGGCTGAGCCACAGCGCGACCTTCTCCGGGGCCGCCATCGCGAGGTTCTTCGGGAGCATCTCGCCGACGACGAGATGGAAGAAGACGACCGCCGCGAGCGCGATGACGTAGGTGAGCGGGTGGATCATGCCGTGCGGCAGGTGGATCCACTCGAAGACCGGCTCCAGCAGGTGCGCGACCGTCGGCTCGGCGACGGCGCCCAGGGTCAGCGAGCAGACGGTGATGCCGAACTGGGCGGCAGCCATCATCTGCGGCAGTCGTTCCAGGCCGTACAGGACCTGGCGGGCCCTGGCGGTGCCGAGTGGTTCGATCTGGCTGCGGCGCACCGACACGAGCGCGAACTCGGCGCCGACGAAGAAGCCGTTCGCCAGCACGAGCAGCGCGGCGAACAGAAGTTGGAGGACGCTCATCGGCCGGCCTCCACGACCGACGCTGCGGCCTCCACCATGGCGGGCACGGGGGTCGTCCGCACCAGCCGTACCCGCTCGGCGCGGTAGTGGCCGACCTGGCGGACGGACAGCCGCCAGCCGGGCAGTTCAGCCTTGTCGCCGACGGCCGGGATCCGGCCGAGCAGGTCGGCGACCAGGCCGGCGACGGTCTCGTACGGTCCCTCGGGTACATCGAGGCCTATGCGCTGGAGGATGTCGACCCGGCAGCTGCCGTCGGCCTCCCAGGCGGGCCTGCCGTCCTCGGGCGGGGCGGTGGCGAGTTCGGGCAGGTCGTGACCGTCGTGCTCGTCGCGGACCTCGCCGACGAGCTCCTCGACGATGTCCTCGAGGGTGACGACGCCGGCCGTGCCACCGTACTCGTCGACCACGACGGCGATGGGCTGCTCGCTGCGCAGGCGGGCGAGCAGGGGCTGCACCGGGAGGGTTTCCGGCACGAGCAGGGCCGGGCGCGCGATGCGCCCCGCGGGCGTGCGCAGCCGGTCCTGCACGGGCACGGCCAGCGCGTCCTTGAGGTGCACCATGCCGACGATTTCGTCGATCTTCTCGCGGTAGACGGGGAAGCGGGACAGGCCGGTGGCGCGGGTCAGGTTGACCACGTCCTCGGCGGTCGCCGACGACTGCAGTGCGCTGACCTTCACCCGCGGGGTCATGACGTGCTGCGCGGTCAGCTCGGCGAGCGACAGCGTGCGGACGAAGAGGTCCGCGGTGTCCTGTTCCAGGGCGCCGGCCTGTGCGGAGTGTCTGGCCAGGGAGACGAGTTCGCCGGGGGTGCGGGCGGAGGCCAGTTCCTCGGCGGGCTCGATGCCCAGCGCGCGGACGAGACGGTTGGCGACCGCGTTGAGGCCGGCGATCACCGGGCGGAACAGGCGTGCGAAGGCGTGTTGTGGGCCGGCGACGAAGCGCGCGACCTGCATCGGCTTGGACACGGCCCAGTTCTTGGGCACGAGTTCGCCGATCACCATCTGCACGGCCGAGGCCAGCAGCATGCCGATGACGACGGAGACACCGGAGACGGCTCCCTCGGGGATGCCGGCCGCGGTGATGGGGCCGTGCAGCAGCTCCGCGAGCGCCGGTTCGGCGAGCATGCCGACGACGAGGGAGGTGATGGTGATGCCGAGCTGGGTGCCGGAGAGCTGGAAGGACAGCTCCTTGAGGGACTCGACGACCGTACGGGCCCGTCGGTCACCCTCGGCGGCGGCCTTCTCGGCGTCCGTCGCCTCGACCGTGACAAGGCCGAACTCGGCCGCGACGAAGAAGCCGTTGGCCAGGATCAGCAGGAAAGCAGCTCCGAGGAGCAGCAGGGGGATGGTCATGATGCCGCCGCCTCCGCGTACACGCGGACTGCGAGGTCACAGTCCGCGGTATGTCGGCAGGGGGCGGCGCAGGTACTACAGGACGATCCGTCCATCGCCGGAGAGGGTCACTCCTCGCGTAGCAGGAACCCCTGTGCGCCGGGCGGCGCGCAGGGGCGGAGGCGCAGCGAAAAACGCCTCCGCCAACAGATTAATCAAGACAACGGCCTGTGCGGCAGAGTGGAAAGCCCTGACTCCGCTACGAGCCGACCCTGATCTTGCTCGGGGTCAGCCGCGATCCGCCTCGGGGCGGGCCGTGGAGCGCGCCTCGGCGAGCGCCCGCAGCGTGCGCGCGTCGGCGATGGCACGCTGTTTGGCGATACCCGGCTGGATGCCCAGCGCGGGCAGGCTGGTGCCGTCGCTGAGGTTGAGGAACACCCACGGATCGCCCGGACGGAGGTTCACCTGGATGATCTCGGCCCAGTCCAGGTGCCGCCTGCTCGCGATGTTGACGACGGTGACGCCGGACTCGTCGGCGACGACCTTCGGCCGGGACAGCACGAGCAGCACACCGAACAGGAGCGCTCCGGTGAAGACGAAGCTGAGGCGCTCACCGGGGCTGAGCCGCTCCAGCAGCATCGCGACCGTCGTGATGACCACGAAGATCGCGACACCGGCGGTGAGCAGGACGGCACGGGTGCGCCCTGGCCGGAATGTGACGGGGAGAGCGGGCAGTTCGGACATCTCTTTCGGGTCCCTCAGAGACGGCAGGCGTGGATGGCCGTGGTCAGGATGGCCCGGGCGCCGATGTCGTAGAGGTCGTCCATGATCCGCTGGGCCTCCTTGGCCGGCACCATCGCGCGGACGGCGACCCAGCCCTCGTTGTGCAGTGGGGAGACGGTCGGGGACTCCAGCCCCGGCGTGAGGGCGACGGCCTTCTCCAGCTGCTCGACGCGGCAGTCGTAGTCCATCATCACGTACGTCCGGGCGACCAGGACGCCCTGGAGGCGACGCAGGAACTGCTGCACCTTGGGCTCCTCGCCGTTCTCCCCGGTACGGCGGATCACGACGGCCTCGGACTTCATGATCGGCTTGCCGATGACCTCCAGGCCCGCGTTGCGCAGGGAGGTACCGGTCTCGACGACGTCCGCGATGACCTCGGCGACACCGAGCTCGATGGCGGTCTCGACGGCGCCGTCGAGGTGGACGACGGAGGCGTCGATGCCGTTGTCGGCGAGGTGCCCCGCGACGATGCCCTCGTAGGAGGTGGCGACCGTCATGCCGTTCAGGTCCTCGACGCCGTTCGCCGTGCCGGGCTTGGTGGCGTAGCGGAAGGTGGAGCGGGCGAAGCCGAGCGGGAGGATCTCCTCGGCGTTGGCGCCGGAGTCGATGAGCAGGTCGCGGCCGGTGATGCCGATGTCGAGCTGGCCGGAGGAGACGTAGATCGCGATGTCACGGGGGCGGAGGTAGAAGAACTCGACGTCGTTCTCCGGGTCGACGATCCGCAGTTCCTTGGACTCGCGGCGCTGCTGGTAGCCGGCCTCATGCAGCATCTCCGCCGCAGGGCCGGACAGGGAACCCTTGTTGGGGACGGCGATGCGCAGCATGAGGTCGGCTTCCTTTGCGTGGGTTTCTTGCGGATCGGGTGCGGGCTGGGCTTACAGGTGGGCGTAGACGTCGTCCAGGGAGATCCCGCGGGCGACCATCATCACCTGGACGTGGTACAGCAGCTGCGAGATCTCCTCGGCGGCCGCCTCCTTGCCCTCGTACTCGGCGGCCATCCAGACCTCGGCGGCCTCTTCGACGACCTTCTTGCCGATGGCATGGACGCCCTTGCCGACCAGCTCCGCGGTGCGGGAGGTGGCGGGGTCGCCATTTGCGGCCTTGTGCTGGAGCTCGGTGAAGAGCTCCTCGAACGTCTTCTTGGACATGGTGGCGCCCACTTTACGCGGTGTGTCGGGCCACCTAGCGCCATGGTTCAGATACTGAGCGGAGGGTGGCCGCGGTGGCCACGGCCGCCGTCACCGCCTCGTGTCCCTTGTCCTCGTTCGAGCCCTCGATGCCTGCCCGGTCCAGGGCCTGTTCCTCGGTGTCACAGGTCAGCAAGCCGAAGCCGACCGGGACGCCGGTGTCGACCGAGACCTGGGTCAGGCCCTGGGTGACGCCCTGGCACACGTACTCGAAGTGGGGGGTGCCGCCGCGGATGACGACACCGAGGGCGACGATCGCGTCGTAGCCGCGCCCCGCGAGGACCTTGGCCACCACGGGGAGCTCCCAGCTGCCGGGGACCCGGAGCAGGGTCGGCTCGTCGATTCCCAGGTCGTGCAGTGCGCGCAGGGCGCCGTTCACCAGACCGTCCATCACCTTCTCGTGCCACTGCGCCGCGATGACGGCGACCCGCAGGTCTCCGACATTGCGTACGGACAGTTCCGGTGCACCCTTGCCGCTCACGTCTCTCCTCGTTGGTTTCCTACTGGTTGCCGCAGGTGGACACGGGGGTCGTGTCCAGCCAGGGCAGGTCGTGTCCCATCCGGTCCCGCTTGGTGCGCAGGTAGCGGAGGTTGTGCTCGCCCGCCTGTACGGGCATCGGCTCGCGGCCGGTGACCTTGAGGCCGTGGCGGACGAGCGCGTCGGTCTTGTCGGGGTTGTTGGTCATCAGGCGCACGCTGCGGACGCCGAGGTCCTGAAGGATCTGCGCGCCGGCGCCGTAGTCCCGGGCGTCGGCGGGCAGGCCGAGCTCCAGGTTGGCGTCGAGGGTGTCGTGGCCCTGCTCCTGGAGCTCGTAGGCCCGCAGTTTGGACAGCAGGCCGATGCCGCGGCCCTCGTGTCCGCGCAGGTAGACGACCACTCCCCGGCCCTCGGCCTGGATGCGTTCCAAGGAGGCGTCCAGCTGGGGGCCGCAGTCGCAGCGCAGGGAGTGGAAGACGTCGCCGGTGAGGCACTCGGAGTGGACGCGGACGACGACGTCCTCGCCGTCGCCGATGTCGCCGTGCACCAGGGCGACGTGCTCGACGCCGTCGACGGTGGAGCGGTAGCCGTACGCGGTGAAGGTGCCGTGGACGGTGGGCAGATGGGTCTTCGCCTCGCGGCGCACCGTGGGCTCGGAGCTGCGGCGGTAGGCGATCAGGTCCTCGATGGAGATGATGCTCAGACCGTGCTTGCGGGCGAAGGGGATGAGTTCGCGCAGGCGCAGCATCTGGCCGTCCTCGCCGGCGATCTCGACGATGGCGCCGGCCGGGCGGAGCCCCGCGAGCCGGGCGAGGTCGACGGCGGCCTCGGTGTGGCCGTTGCGGACGAGCACGCCGCCGGGCTTGGCGCGGAGGGGGAAGATGTGGCCGGGGCGGACCAGCTCCGTCGGCTCGGCCGTACCGCTCGCGAGCAGTTGAAGTGTGGTGGCGCGATCGGAGGCGGAGATCCCCGTGGTCACACCGTGAGCGGCCGAGGCGTCCACGGAGACGGTGAACGCGGTCTTCATGGACTCGGTGTTGTCGTCGACCATCTGCGGGAGCCGCAACCGGTCCAGTTCGTCGCCCTCCATGGGGGCGCAGATCAGGCCGCGGCACTCGCTCATCATGAAGGCGACGATCTCCGGGGTCGCCATCTCCGCGGCGATGACGAGGTCGCCCTCGTTCTCCCGGTCCTCGTCGTCGACGACCACGACGGGGCGGCCGGCCGCGATGTCGGCGATGGCCTGCTCCACGGGATCGAGCGCGAAGTCCTCGAAACCGTCGGTGCTGTACAGAATCGGTGCCGCGGTCATGCCGGCGCTCCTTCCATGACGGGCTGCGGGGCCTTGCGGGAGCGCAGCCACCAGTCGCGCATGCCCCACAGGACGAGTGCGCCGTAGATGACGTAGACGAAGCCGGAGAAGGCGTAGCCGTTGGCGAAGTTCAGGGGCACGCCGACGAGGTCGACGAGCAGCCAGGCGAACCAGAACTCGACCATGCCGCGCGCCTGGGCGTACATGGCGACGACGGTGCCGACGAAGATGTAGGCGTCGGGCCAGGGGTCCCAGGACAGGGTCGGGTAGGCCTTGAAGAGCAGGGCCACCGCGACCGTGCCGACGGCGGCGGCGCCCACCATCGCCGCGCGTTCGCGCCAGGTGGCGAACCGCGGGGTGATCTGGCCGTCCTCCGACTGGCCCCTGCGGCGGTTCCACTGCCACCAGCCGTACACGGCGACGACCATGACGACGGCCTGCTTGCCGGCGCTGCCGGTCAGGTGGCCGAAGAAGGCGCCGAAGAGGATGAGGCCGGACAGGAACTGCACGGGCCAGCTCCAGATGGACCGGCGCCAGCCGAGGGCGAGGGCGGCCAGACCGAAGATGTTGCCGACCATGTCCGACCACAGGATGTGCTGGTCGAACAGGACGAACGCCTCGGAGTTCAGCCAGTTCACCGACCGGCCCCCTGACTGGCCATCAGCCGCTCGACGTACTTGGCGATGACGTCGACCTCGAGGTTGACCGGGTCGCCGGGCTGCTTGAGGCCGAGCGTGGTCAGGGCGAGGGTGGTGGGGATGAGGCTGACGGTGAAGTAGTCGGGGCCGGCGTCGACGACGGTGAGGCTGATGCCGTCGACGGTGATGGAGCCCTTCTCGACGACGTACCGGGAGAGGTCCGCGGGGAGCGAGATCTTCACGATCTCCCAGTGCTCGGACGGCTTGCGTTCCAGCACCTCGCCGGTGCCGTCCACGTGCCCCTGCACGATGTGCCCGCCGAGGCGCGTGCCTACAGCGGTGGGGCGTTCGAGGTTGACTCGGGAGCCGACGGCGAGGGCGCCCAGGCTGGAGCGGTTCAGGGTCTCGGCCATCACGTCGGCGGTGAACTCGTCGCCCTCGTGGTCGACGACCGTGAGACAGACGCCGTTGACGGCGATCGAGTCGCCGTGCTTCGCGCCTTCTGTGACGACCGGGCCGCGCAGCCGGAAGCGGGAGGCATCGCCGAGGTTCTCGACGGCCGTGATCTCGCCCAGCTCTTCGACGATTCCGGTGAACACTTCCCGGGTCCTCCTGCCGCTTGGGGCACGGACTCCGGGGCTGTCGATGACGACAGAATGTACGAGCAGGGACACCGGGGGCACGCCGGACGGAACTCGCCTCATGGACGAGCGGTACGGCGGCGCGCTCGAAGGCCCGCCCGCCGCGCACTGCCTCCCATCCGGACTTTAACCGTCGGTCCAGGAATTTCACCTGGTCAACCGGCCGCTGGAGGCGACCGGGTCGCGGACTGTAACCGCCGGTTCGGACTTCCACCGACCCCGGAGTGCGCTGCTTCTGGTACGGAACCAGTGTGCCACGCCTGATCGACGGCCATACGGGTGAATCGTGTGGGGTGGCTCACAGAGCGTGCCGGGCATGTCACCAACTCCCGAATGGTCCGCACCTATTGGCCCTGGTGGTCTAGTCCTTTTAGGGTCTGCGCACGGGTCCGGCGACGGTGACGACGGCCCTTTCCCGCCGCCGGACCCCCGGGCCCGGGGCCTTCTGGCAGGGTGACCCGCATGACGACGAGCGCGACCGCCGACGAGTTCGAGCGCCACCGCCCCCGGCTGTTCGGCCTGGCCTACCGCATGCTCGGCTCGGCCGAGGAGGCCGAGGACGCGGTCCAGGACGCCTACCTGCGCTTCAGCGGGGCCGACCGCGCCGGCATCGAGCATGCCGCGGCCTGGCTCGCCAAGGTCGTCACCAACCTCTGCCTCAACCGGCTGACCTCGGCCCGCGCCCGGCGCGAGAATTACGTCGGGACCTGGCTGCCGGAGCCGGTGGTCACCTCCGACGGGACGCTCGGCCCCCTGGAGTCGGCCGAGCAGCGCGAAGCGGTGTCCATGGCGCTGCTGATCCTGATGGAGCGGCTTACGCCGACCGAGCGGGCGGTGTACGTGCTGCGGGAGGCGTTCGGCTACGGGCACCGGGAGATCGCCGGCGTCCTGGACCTCTCCGAGCCCAACTGCCGTCAGCTGTACCGGCGTGCGGTCCGGCGGGTGGGCGTGCCGCAGGCGCGTTTCGATGCGGCGCCCGAGCGGCGGGAGGAGCTCGTCGCCTCCTTCGTGGCGGCGGCCCGGGACGGCGATCTGGCCGGCCTGGAGAAGCTGCTCGCGGCCGATGTGACCTGGTCGAGCGACGGTGGCGGCAAGGCCAGGGCGGCCCGGCGGCCGGTCGAGGGGCGCGAGAAGGTCGTCCGGCTCGTGGTGGGCGGCGTCGAGCGGTTCGCGGCGGGCCTGGACTACATGGCGGTCGAGGTCAACGGCGCGACCGGGCTCGCGGCGTGGGCGGGCGACACACTCGCCGGGGTTGTCGCGTTCGATCTGCGGGACGGTCTGATCACGCATGTGCGGGTCGTGGTGAACCCGGACAAACTGGAGTTCGTACGCCGTCAGCTCGCGAGCTCGTAGCGGCCTGTCACATTTCACACGGGCTACTCGGTCCTAGTTGACGAAGGGCGCTCCACCCGGGAGCGTCCGGCGTTCGAAGGGACTGAACAGCATGACCACGATCCTGGTGACCGGCGGTACCGGAACGCTCGGCCGGCTCGTCACCGAGCGGCTGCGCGCGGACGGGCACGAGGTGCGGGTGCTCAGCCGGCACGCGCAGCCGTACGCTGTCGATCTGCGTGAGGGCGGCGAAGCTCTGGACGCGGCCGTGGCGGGCGTGGACACGATCGTGCACTGCGCGAGCTCGCCGCGCGGCGGTGACGAGCAGGCCGCCGCGCACCTGATCGCGGCGGCACGGCGGGCGGGTGTGGGCCACTTGGTCTACATCTCGATCGTCGGCATCGACCGGGTGCCGTTCGGCTATTACAAGAGCAAGCTGGCGGTGGAGAAGCTGATCGAGGAGTCGGGGCTCGGCTGGACCGTGCTGCGTACGACGCAGTTCCATGATCTGCCGGTGATGCTGTTCGAGGTGCAGGCCAAGTCTCCGGTGCTGCTGCTCCCGGCCGGCGTGCCGGACCAGCCGATCGAGGTGGCGGAGGTCGCGGCGCGGCTGGCCGAGCTGGCCTCGGGCCCGCCCGCGGGGCGCGTCGAGGACATGGGCGGGCCCGAGGTGCGGTCGCTGGAGTCGCTGGCCCGTGCCTGGCTGAAGGCGACCGGACGGAAGCGGGCGGTGGTGAACGTGCCGCTGCTGGGGAAGGCGTACCGGGCCTTCCGGGCCGGCGGCCACCTCACGCCGGAGCACGCCGTCGGCAAGGGCACGTTCGAGGAGTACCTCGCGCGGCGGCGCGGATGAGCCGGCGCGACCGGCTCCGCGCGGGACTGGGTCTGCTCGCCGGAATCCAGGTGCTGCTCGGCCTGTGGATCCTGCTGCTGCCGGACACCTTCTGGAAGTGGCGCTGGGTGTCGTACCTCCCGCCGTACAACGAGCATCTGCTGCGGGACCTCGGTGGTGCGAATCTGGCGCTCGCCGTGGTCCTGTGCGCGGCGGTCGCGGCGATGGAGCGGCGGTTGGTGTTCACCGCACTCGTGGCGTACCTGACGGCTTCGGCGCCTCATCTGGTGTTCCACGCCCAGCACTTGAGCCGTTGTCGGCCGCGAGCGGAGCGGGCCCGATGGCGCTGCTGGGAGCGAGCGTGATCGGGCCGGCCCTGTTGCTCTGGCTGGCGGCCGATCCGTCGGCCTTCCGCGGGCCCGCGCCCGTGGCCTAGGGCCCTTCTGATGGATCTCCGTGGGAGAAGGAGCGGCGTCCGGTGCGTGCTCTCGGCGTGCCGCGCGGAAGTCCTCGATGGGGGTCCCCCCGCTCGAGCGAAGCCGAGAGTGGGGGAGGAGCTACTAGGGCTTTCGCGCGGTGCGGTGAGAGTGCGTGCCGGGCGTCGCGACGCCGCGGAGATCCATCAGAAGGGCCCTAGCGCCCCGGAGGCGCGAACAGGTCGTCCTGAGCCCGCTCGCGCGCCGTGAGCAGCGCCCCGCGCAGCACCGCTCCCCCGCCCAGCATGCTGGGGCGTACCTCTGTGGGCAGGGGTGACAGGCGGGTGAGACGGCTTTGGACGCGGGCGGCCAGGGTGTCGCCGCCCGCGCGGCCGATCTCGCCGGCCAGCACCACGCAGCCGGGGTCCAGTACGGAGATGACGGCGGCTGCGCCCAGCGCGACGCGGTCGGCGAGGGCGTCGAGGAACCGGTCGGCGGACGCGTCGGTGCCGGCCCGGTCGGCCGCGGCGCGGACGAGCGCCGACGCGTGGGGTTCGGGTTCGTGCGCGGTGGCCGGTGCCGTCATGCCGTACTCCGCCGCGAGGCCGGCGATCGCACCGGCCGCCGCGAGCGAGTGGAAACCCCCGTCGCAGTCGGTGGCGGACGGCAGCCCCGTGGTTCCCGGAACCGGCAGGAAGCCGATCTCGCCCGCGCCGCCCGAGGCGCCCCGGCGCAGCGTTCCGTCGAGGACCACCGCGGCGCCGATGCCCATGCCGAACCACAGCAGCACGAACGTCTCCCGGTCCCGGGCGGCGCCGTCGCGCTGTTCGGCGAGGGCGGCGAGGTTGGTCTCGTTCTCGACGCTGACGCGGGCGTCCGGGAAGCGTTCCTGCAAGGCGGCCACCAGGCGCCGGTGCCACTCGGGCAGGCCGGAGGAGTCGCGGAGTTCGCCGCTCGCCGGGTCGATCAGGCCGGGCGCGCCGATGCCGACGGTGTGCAGCCGGTCGGCCCCGGCCTCCTTCGCCACGCGCTCGACCAGCGTGACCGCCTGCTCCACCGCGGGCCCCGTCCCGGCGTCGTCGCCGATCGGCACGGACGCCTCGGCGAGCACCTTCCCGAGCAGGTCGGAGACGACGACGGAGACGCCCTCGGTGCGGACGTCCAGCGCCGCCAGATGGGCCCGATCGGCGACTATGCCGTACAGCTTCGCGTTCGGCCCCCGGCGCTGCTCCCCCGACTCCCCGACCACCGTGATCAGCCCGGATGCGGCGAGGCGCTCGACGAGGTCGGCGACGGTCGGCCGGGACAGACCGGTCAGCTGCTTCAGCTGCCCTGCCGTCAACGGGCCCTCCTGCTGGAGCAGACGCAGGGCGAGCCGGTCGTTGATGGCCCGGGCGGTGCTCGGGGATGCGGGCATGCCGGGATCCTCCCAGATGGGCGGGCCGCCGGGACGTCGTACGGCCGGTTAATCCCTTACCTATCAGGAAGGGACCCTGATAGTTTACGGCGGCGATGCGAGCGGGTCCGTGGACGTGGAGGGCGGGAGAATGGGCGAAGTGCGCTACGCGCAGCGTGAGGTGAGGCGGGCCCGGTACGCCGTGGCAGCCGTGTTCGCCGTGCACGGCGCCGTGACCGGCTCGTTCGCGACGCGGGTGCCGTGGATCCAGGACCATGCGTCGGTGAGTGCGGGGCAGCTGGGGCTCGCTCTGGCCTTCCCCGCGCTCGGCGCGTCCGTGGCGATGCCGCTCGCGGGCAGCATCAGCCACCGCTTCGGCGCCCGGAACGCCCTGCGCGGCCTGATCGCCCTGTGGACGCTGGCGCTGGCCCTGCCGTCTCTCGCCCCGAACCTGCTGACTCTCTGCCTGGCCCTGTTCGCCTACGGCGCGACGGCGGGCATGGCGGACGTGGCGATGAACGCGCTCGGCGTGGAGATCGAGAACCGCCTGGGCCGGTCGATCATGTCCGGCCTGCACGGCATGTGGAGCGCGGGCGCGCTGGCCGGTTCGGCGGCGGGCACGCTCGCCGCGCACCTGGGATCGGATGCCCGTCTGCACCACGCCCTCGCGGCGGGCGTCCTCACACTCCTCGGCGTGCTGGCCTGTCGCTGGGTGCTCGACCTGCAGCCCGCCGAGGACGAGGAGCCGCCGCCCCGGTTCGCCCTGCCGCCCAAGTCGGCGCTGCTCATCGGCGCGGTCGGGTTCTGCGCGGTGTTCGCCGAGGGCGCGAGTCTGGACTGGTCCGCGGTCTATCTGCGCGACCAGCTGGACAGCTCGGCGGGACTCGCGGCGGCCTGCACGACCGGCTTCACGCTCACAATGGCGATCGCCCGGATCGCCGGCGACAAGGTGGTGGACCGGTTCGGCTCGGTGCGCACGGTCCGCGTGAGCGGTGTGCTGGCCGCGCTCGGCGGGCTGCTCATCGTCGTCGCGGACCATGCGGCGGTGGCGATGGCCGGGTTCGCGCTGATGGGCCTGGGCATCGCCGTCGTCGTCCCGCTGTGCTTCGCCGCGGCGGGCCGCAGCGGTCCGAACGCCAGCCTTGCCATCGCGGGCGTCGCGACGATCACGTACACCTCGGGTCTGATCGCGCCCAGCGCGATCGGCGGTCTGGCCCAGGCGACCAGCCTGATGGTGTCGTTCGGCCTGGTGACGGTGCTGGCCTGCGGGCTCGTGGCCTTCGCGGGCGTACTGCGCGCGGGCGACCGCGACCGGCCGAAGGTCGGGTCGCAGGCCGCGGCGGTTCCCGACCCGCGGCCCTGAACTTCGGGTTGTACGACGCTGGGCGCGGCGTCTCGGCATCGAGCCGACGGCGAGGCTCAGCGCGCCAAGTCGTAGGCGTACGACGGCGAGAAGGTGCCCGGCGTGCCCTTGCACCCGTCCGACTCCCCCGGCAGCTTCACCCACAGGTAGGCGTCGATCCGCGCCTCCCCGGTGTTCAGCGAGGGCGCCCGGCCGATCTTCCGGCCGGCCGGATCGCACCACTCGCCGTCTGCCGGGGCGCCGTTGCCGTTGCGGCTGGTGTCGACGACGGCGCCCAGGCTCGCCGGACCGCCCAGGGCGTCGAGCACCTGTCGGTCGTAGGCGATCTCGTCGGATGTGCGGTGGAAGTTGGAGACGTTGCTGAAGATGCCGTCGGAGGAGGCGGCCGAGGCGGCGCCGGCCCGTTTCAGCCACCCTGCCTGTTTCGCGGGCGGGTTCCAGCCGGAGTGGCCGGCGTCGTAGTAGACCCGCGCGTTGGGGTTGGCGGCCTTGAGGACGCGGCCCGCGCGGGCCAACGAGGCGAAGCGGCGGGTCCGTTCACCCGAGGAGAGGCACTCGGCCTGGGCGACCGAGTCGGGTTCCAGTATGACGATGACATCCCTGGAGCCCAGTCCCGCGGCGAAGGCGTCGATCCAGTCGTCGTACGCGGCCAGATCGGGCGCTCCGCCCTCGGAGTGCCCGCCGCAGTCGCGGCCCGGGATCGCGTACGGCACGACCACCGGCACCCGGCCCTGCGCGGCACCGCCCGAGGTGACGGCGCGGACCCGTGCGGTGATGGTCGACGGCGTGAAATCGGCGAACCAGACGGCCGCCGGGTGGTCGGCGATACGGGACTCGATGACCGCGTGACGCGGGTCGTCGGTGTGGGCGCGCACCCACTCGAGCACCTGGGACTCGGGGTGGCGGTAGAGCCGGGTGGAGACGGCGGCCGTCTGCGGCTTCCCCTCCCTCTCCGGCTCCGTCTCCGTCTTCGTCGGTGACGGCGTCGGGCTGATGTCCTTCTCCTTCGGGGACTTCTTCGGCGACTCAGACGCCGACGCACTGGTCGAGGGCGGTCCCGAAGACACGGCGGGCAGCGGTGCCAGGCGCGGCGAGTCGGTCACCTGGGGCCTGGCCTGGTCGGAGCCGCGCCGGTCGTCGAGCGCGGACAGCATCCCGGTCGCCGTGCCGACCGCGACGACGACGGAGGCCGCCGCGACCATGGCGCCACGCCGGGCGGCCCGCCTGCGCTCGGCCCGACGTGCGGCAAGGCGCTGGGCACGTAAGCCTGACACCTCTTGCTCCCCCTCCCCCACGGCGGGTGCGTTCCCCCGTTCTGGGGAAGCGTCGGGCCCGCCGGTACCCGGGCCAGCCTAAAGCTGCGACTCTGCCCCCATGGTGCAATGCGAACAATTCACCACACCCGTCGACGCGGTCATCTCCCGTATGCGCGCGCTCGACTCGGACCTGCCGGCCCGGGACGGCCTCGCCGTCTTCAACCGCGTCTACCTCGCCGTCACCGAGGCGGTGGACCGGCGCATCGACAGCGGGCGGTTCCCGGACGCGCGGGCCGCGATCACGCTGGACGTGCGGTTCGCGGAACGCTACCTGGCCGCCGTCGACGCGGCGGCCGACGAGCGGCGCCCGCCGGCCTGCTGGCGGCCCCTGTTCCAGTTCCGCCACCATCCCGGCGTACGACCGCTGCAGTTCGCCCTCGCGGGCATCAATGCGCACATCGGGCACGACCTGGCGCTGGCCGTCGTGGACACCTGTCGTACGCTCGGCTGCGAACCCGCCGACGTGGAGGACGAGTTCGACCGCGTGGGCGACCTCCTCGTCTCGCTGGAGGAGCGCATCCGCGAAGATCTGATGCCGGGTCCCGACGTTCTCCAGATCGCCGACCCGCTCACCCATCTGCTGGGGGCGTGGAGCCTGGAGCGGGCCCGGGACGCCACCTGGACGGCGGCGCGGGCCCTGTGGGCGTTGCGCCGGCTGCCCGATGTCGCCGAGGAGTTCACCGACCGCCTGGACGCGGCGGTCGGCCTCGCCGGACGCATGCTGCTCACACCGCTGCCGGACTGATCCGGCCGCGCGTCCCTTCCGGCTCAGTCCTCAGGCAGTTCGACCGGCGCGATCTCGTCGTACACGTCGCCCGGCCCGGGGTTCGTCGGGTCGGTCGTGCCGCCGAAGTGGTGCATGACGCCCCAGACCGCGTTCAGCGCGGTCTGCACGGCGCCCTCGGCCCAGCCGGCCGTCCAGGAGATGTCGTCGCCGGCCAGGAAGATGCCCCGCGTGTCCTCGGGCAGCCGGTCCTGCATGAAGTGGGTGAACAGGCGCCGCTGGTAGCGGTAGTGGCCGGGCAGGTTGGCCTTGAACGCGCCCATGAAGTAGGGCTCGTTCTCCCAGGAGACGGTCACCGGATTGCCGATGATGTGCTTCCTGATGTCGACCTTCGGATAGATCTCGCCCAGCGACTTCAGCATGACGTCCATCCGCTCGTTCGCGGACAGCGGCAGCCACTTCAGGCTGTCGTCGCACCAGGTGTAGGACAGGCAGATGACGGCGGGCTTGTCGGGGCCGTCGTCGAGGAGGTAGGTGCCGCGCGTCATACGGTCGGTGAGGGTCATCGACATGACGTCCCGGCCGGTGTCCTCGTCCTTGTCCAGCCAGAACGGCCGGTCGACGGGGACGAAGAGCTTGGAGCTCTCCATGTAGTGGGTCCGCTCGATCGCCGTCCAGTGGTCGATCGGGAAGAGGGAGTCGTCGCAGGCGATCTTGGAGAGCAGCATCCAGGACTGGGCGGTGAAGATCACCGCCTGGTAGGTGCGGATGTCACCGTTCGCGTCGGTCACGGTGATCCGGTTGCCGGCGGTGCGATGGAGCCGGGTCACGGCGGGGCGGGGCTCGCCGTTGTCGTGCAGGGACTTCAGTGACGTGCCGTAGGCCCAGTGCACGATCTTCTCCGGCTCCCGCTCCCACAGGCGCAACGGCAGTTGCTGGGAGCCGCCTACGATGCCGCGGTGGTGGTCGTCGGCCTCGGTGTAGACGACGCGCAGGATCTCCAGGATGGAGTTGGGGAAGTCGGTGTCCCAGCCGCCGGTGCCGAAGCCGACCTGGCCGAAGATCTCGCGGTGCCGGAAGGACTTGAAGGCCTCGGAGTCGCAGAGGAAGCCGTAGAAGGTCTGGTTGTCCAGCTTCTCGACGAGCCTCGCCCAGATCTCGCGGATGCGCGGCACGTTCCGCTCGCGCAGGGCCCGGTTCATGTCGGAGAAGTCGGCGCCCTCTTCGAGGCAGCGGTTCCAGGCGTCCGCCACGTCCCGGTAGACCTGCGGGAGGTCGTCGATCGTCTCGGCGTAGTGGGACTCGCCCTTGAGGTCGACGACGGTCGAAGGGGTCGTCTCCGCGAGGGGGTTGGGGAAGGGCCGGGTCTCGAGCCCTACGAGGTCGATGTAGTGCTGGAGTGCCGTGGAGGACGGCGGGAAGCGCATCGCGCCCATCTCGGCGGTGAGGGACGGGTCGCACCCCTCGAAGCCGACCGTCCGCAGCCGGCCGCCGATCCGGTCGGCCTCGTGGACGACGGGCTTGAGGCCCATCTTCATCAGCTCGTACGCGGCCACGATGCCGGACAGACCGCCCCCGATGACCGCGACCTCGGTGCCGTGCTCGGTCGCGGGTATCTGCCCGAGGCCCGCCGGGTGGGCGAGGAAGTCGTCGTACGCGTACGGGAAGTCCGGGCCGAACATGGTGATCGGCGGCTGCTGCTCGTCTGCGTGCTCGACGGCGTTGGGCACGGTGGACGTCATGGGGTACGGACTCCTTGCACAAGAAAGGTACGGCGGGGGTGGGATCGTCAGATGAGGGACCCGTAGAGGCCGGGACGGCGGTCCTTCAGATAAGGGTTCGCCTCCCGGGATGCGGCGAGGAAGGCCGGGTCGACGTCCGCGAGGAGCAGTTCGTCGCCGCGGCCTGCCCGGGTGCGGGCGACTCCGTCGGGGCCGGCGAGCGTGGAGAGCCCGACGAAGTCGAACTCCCCTTCCTGGCCGACCCGGTTGACGTACGCGACGTACATCTGGTTCTCGAATGCGCGCACCGGCACGACGGACTCGGCGACGAACTGGAACGGGTGCATCTGCGCGGTCGGCACCAGCAGCAGGTCGGTGCCGGCGAGGGCGTGGGCGCGGACGTTCTCCGGGAACTCGACGTCGTAGCAGATCATCAGGCCGACCCGGAGACCGTTCAACTCCGCCTGTACGACGGTCTGTTCGCCCGGCGTGAAGTGGTCGCGTTCGAAGCAGCCGAAGAGGTGGGTCTTGCGGTAGTTGGCGAGGCGGGTGCCGTCGGCGGAGATCAACTGGGCGGAGTTGAAGACCTGGCCGGCGGCGCGCTCGGGGTAGCCGTAGGCGATCGCGAGGCCGTGCCGGGTGGCCGTCTCGGCGATCGCGTCCGCGGCCTCGCCGTCGGCGGGCTCGGCGAGGCGCCCGATGTCGTCGCCGATCGCGTACCCGGTGAGGAACATCTCCGGCGCGACCAGGAGCCCGGCGCCCGCCGCGGCGGCCCGGCCCGCGGCCTCGTCGAGGACCTTGAGGTTCTCGGCGGTCGAGCCGGTGCGGCCGGAGCTCTGGAGCAGGGCGGTGCGCATGCGTGTTCCTCACCGGGCGGAAGAGTGGTTGGAGGGGCCACGTAGACGGTACGGGCGGCGGGCTCGGGCGGACAAGAACGAGCCGTTGCGCGCCGGTGCGCTGATCGTTGCGTGCGCTGCGGGGCGGGCGGCGATTCGTTGCGCGGCCCTTCGCGTCACGGTTGCTCCGTGACGACTCGCGCGCCGGCCATCAGCACGAGCGCCCGTCACCAGGTAGTGCCCCGCGAGCAGGGCATCGACGACGTCCTGTTGGGTGCCCCTCGGGCTGGGCGTGCGATCCGTTGCGCGGCCCGAGGCGTCATCGCGCGGGCGTCGGACGCGGTCAGGGTTACGCCTTGGCCGCCCGTGCGCCGCCCGCCGGCACCGGCGCTGGCACCAAGTGCGACACCGCGAGCAGCGGATCGACGATGCCCTGCCGCTTACGCCTCGGGCCGAGCAACGACTCGTAGCGCAGACGTCCCTCCACATGGGACGTCGACAGCGTCAGAGACGCGCCCTGGCGGCCCGAGCGCCACCCGCCGGCACCGGCGCTGGCACCAACTGCAACACCACGAGCAGCGCATCGACGATGCCCTGCCACTTACGCCTCGGGCCGAACAACGACTCGTAGCGCAGACGTCCCTCCACATGGGACGTCGACAGCGTCAGAGACGCGCCCTGGCGGCCCGAGCGCCACCCGCCAGCACCAGCGCCGTCACCAGGTACGGCACCGCGAGCAGCGCGAAGACCGTGCCGTGCGCCGTCGTCGTGCCGAGCAGCCCGTACAGGCCGTACACGGCGACCGTGCCCAGGTCGGTGCCCAGGCCCGCGACGGAGGTCAGGGTGGCCCGGCGGGCTTCGTCGATGCGGTGCTGGAGTCGGACGTCCGCGAGCACGTCCGCCAGTTGGAAGGCGCCGAAGGCGAGGGCCACGAGACCGATGCCTGCCGGTGTCCGGGCCACGGCGCCCGTGGCCAGGGCGAGCGCGGCACCGGCGAGCAGGACGGCGAGTCCGGTCGTGCCGAGGCGTTCGGCCGGTCCGGTCAGCAGGCTGCCGGCCGTGGCTCCCGCCCAGATCAGCAGGATCAGATAGGGCACTGTCTCCTCCGTCACGCCGAGGTCGCGGACCAGGAGGGGTGTGTACTCGTCGAGGGCGCCCCACACCGCGCCGACGGCCGGGACGAGCAGGAGGGCGCCGCGTACGGACCGGTCCGCGCGGGCTTCGGCGAGGCCGGCCCGCAGGGTCGCCGCCCAACTGTCGTCCGCGGACGCCCGGGTCACCCGGTGTTCGGGGAACCGGGTCGCGATCGCCGCGGTCAGCAGGGCGGCCAGCACGCTCGCCGCCCCCACAGCCTGGTAGCCGCCCAGTGCGAAGACCGGCCCGGCCAGTCCCACGGACGCCATCGTGGCCATCAGCCGCGCCGCCCGGGCCCGGCCCATGACCCGCGCGTACCGGTCGGCGGCGCCGAGATGGTCCAGTTCGTCGTAGACCAGCGCCTCCAGCGCGCCGGAGGCGAGGGCCCCGCCCGTGCCCCACAGGACGAAGCCGAGTGCGAAGGCCCAGTACGACGGGACGATCACCCACAGGGCGAAGCCGGCCGCGGTGAGCAGCGGGCCGACCCACAGCAGCAGCCGTCGGGATACGGCGTCGGCCCAGGCGCCGGAGGGGACCTCCAGCAGCACGCCGGTGATCGACCACAGGGCGAAGAGGGAGGAGATCTGCCCGACGGACAGACCGGTGTCGCTGAACAGCAGCGCGTACACCGGGTAGAGCAGGACGAAGTCGTCGAGGAACGCGTAGCCGTACAGCGTGGCCGTCAGCCGCCGGAGGCCGGTGGCACGGGTGGTGGGTCAATGTCGGCGGGTCATGCCACCGATGCTAGAACGCGTCCGGCGCATCCGGCCACACGCTTTAGCGGGCAACCACCGGTGCAGAGGGGCGACCGCCGCTCTACGTGGGCGATCCCGACGAGAAGCGGCGCAGCAGCGGTGACAGCACCAGCACGGACTTGGTCCGTTCCACGAACGGCTCCCCCGCGATCCGCTCCAGGACCCGTTCGAAGTGCCGCATGTCGGAGGCGAAGACCTGGGCGATCGCGTCCGCGTCGCCGGTGACGGTCGACGCGGCCACGACCTCCTGGTAGCGCTCCAGACCGCGCTGGATGGTCTCCGGCGAGGTGTTGCTGCGGCAGTAGATCTCGACGAACCCCTCGGTCTCCCAGCCGAGGGCCGCCGGATCCACCCGAACGGTGAAGCCGGTGATGGCCCCGGTGGCGCGCAGCCGGTCCACGCGCCGTTTCACGGCGGGTGCGGAGAGGCCGACCAGCTGCCCGATGTCCGCGTAGGAGCGGCGGGCGTCCTCGGCGAGGGCGTGCACGATGCGTTCGTCGAGATCGTTCAGCACGGTGGGTGGATCACTTCTCAGGTGTTGTCTCAGGTGTTGTCTCAGGTGTTCAGTTGCTCAGGTGTTCAGGTGTTACGAGTCGGTGGTGCGAGGTGGCGCGAGTCGGGAACGGCGATGGCCGTAGACGAAGTAGAACACGAGCCCGACGGCCATCCAGACCCCGAAGACCCCCCACGTGACGGCGGACAGGCTGCCCATCATCCAGAGGCAGAAGGCGATGTACGACGATGAGCGCCGGCAGGTTGAAGACGCCGCCGTCGCCGGGCGGGGCCGACAGCGCGGCGGGGACGGTGACGCCGATGGTGCCGTCGAGCAGCTCGTTCAGGCTTTCGAGCGTTGCGCATGAGGTGGACGGGGCTCTGCGATGGGGCTGTTCAGTACAGCTCTTTGACAAGGAAGGTGCAGGGGTCGACCCAGTCGTGCAGCACGCCGTCCGGGCCCTCGTACGACCAGCGGTCGTAGTAGTCGATCAGGGGCTCATAACCGAGCCTCGCATAGAGGGCGGCTGCGCGCGGGTTGTCCTTCGCGACACCGATGCCGACGACCGTGAACCCTCGTTCCGGGGCCAGTTCCTCGCACGAGCGAATGAGGGCCGTGCCGATGCCCCGCGAGCGGAGTTCCTCGGGCCACACGCCCACCGCGCTGATCTCCGGGCAGCCGGGCCGGGCGGCCCGCACGTCGGGGGCGTCGCAGCCGATCCAGCGCATCTCGGCGTGCCCGACGGGCCGCCCGTCCAGCCAGGCGACGAGATACGTGCTCTCCCCCCTCTCCTGGCGCGCGAACCGCCGGGCGTGGAACGAGAGGGCTCCGGGTGAGCCGATGTGTTGGTCGAGCAGCGCCACGTCGGCGGGCCCGCAGACGGTGATCTCCATGGACCCGAACGTAGCCGCCCGGGTACGCCGACGGCCCCCGATTTTCCCGGCGGAACGGGTCAACGGGGGCCGTACACAAGGGAATTGGCTCACCAGCTGTCGTGCAGCGGCTTGCCCTCGGCGTAACCGGCCGCGCTCTGGATGCCGACGACGGCCTTCTCGGCGAACTCCTCCAGGGATCCCGCACCGGCGTAGGTGCAGGAGGAGCGGACGCCCGCGATGATCGAGTCGATCAGATCCTCGACGCCCGGGCGGGCCGGGTCGAGGAACATGCGGGAGGTGGAGATGCCTTCCTGGAACAACGCCTTGCGGGCGCGGTCGTACGCCGACTCCTCCGACGTACGGTTGGCCACCGCACGCGCGGAGGCCATGCCGAACGACTCCTTGTAGAGACGCCCGTCGGCGTCCTGCTGGAGGTCGCCCGGAGACTCGTACGTGCCCGCGAACCAAGACCCGATCATCACGTTGGACGCACCGGCCGCGAGCGCCATGGCGACGTCGCGCGGGTGGCGGACACCGCCGTCGGCCCAGACGTGCTTGCCGTACTTCTTCGCCTCGGCGGCGCACTCCAGGACCGCGGAGAACTGCGGTCGGCCGACGCCGGTCATCATGCGGGTGGTGCACATGGCGCCGGGGCCGACACCGACCTTGACGATGTCCGCGCCGGCCTCGACCAGATCCCTGATCCCCTCGGCGGCGACGATGTTGCCCGCGACGATCGGGACCTGCGGGTCGAGGTCGCGCACCAGCTTGATCGCACCGATCATCGACTCCTGGTGGCCGTGCGCCGTGTCGATGACGAGCGTGTCGACGCCCGCGTCCAGCAGCTGCTTGGCCTTGCCCGCGACGTCGCCGTTGATGCCGACGGCCGCGGCGATCCGCAGCCGGCCCTGCGCGTCGGTGGCCGGCGTGTAGAGCGTGGCGCGCAGGGCGCCCTTGCGGGTGAGGATGCCGGCGAGGCGGCCGTCCTTGTCGACGGCGGGCGCGTAGCGACGGTTGGCGTGGTCCAGCCGGTTGAAGGCCTCGCGCGGGTCGAGGTCGGCGTCTATCAGCAGCAGGTCCTTGGACATGACCACTTCGAGCTGGGTGAAGCGGTCGACGCCGCTCAGGTCCCGGTCGGTGACCACACCGACCGGCCGCTGCTCCTCGTCGACGACCACACCGGCGTTGTGCGCACGCTTCGGCAGCAGGGACAGCGCGTCGGCGACGGTCTGGTGCGGCGCCAGCACGATCGGAGTGTCCAGCACGAGGTGGCGGCTCTTCACCCAGGAGATGACCTCGGTGACGACGTCGATCGGGATGTCCTGCGGTATGACGACGAGTCCGCCGCGCCGGGCCACGGTCTCCGCCATACGGCGCCCGGCGATGGCGGTCATGTTGGCGACGACCAGCGGGATCGTGGTGCCCGTGCCGTCCGGGGAGCTGAGGTCCACGCCCTGCCGCGAGCCGACCGCGCTGCGACTCGGGACCATGAAGACGTCGTCGTACGTCAGGTCGTACGCGGGCTGGATGTCATTGAGGAAACGCACGTGCTGCACATCCCAGTCGATCAGAGGTGGCCCCCGGACAGGTCAGCCAGGGGGAAGAGCACGTACTTCATTGTCCCATGTCGGCCGGAATGCGATGCCCGGGCGGATCGTCCAGGCAGGTCAGAGGGGTATTCGGAGGAACCTCCAGGAGCCGGATCCGGTCGGACCGCCCTCCGAACTAGGCTGCCCCGCGCTCGGCCTCGGACAACGCGGTACGCGCCGATTCGATGAACTCCCTTCTATGCGTGTCGAGTTCCCCGAGGGACGCGTGCTTCCGGAAGGCCTCCATCAGTGCGTGCGCCGCGGCCGCCGGCTCGGCCGGGCCTTCCAGGAGCAGGACTCCGTAGGCCCGCTGAAGGTCGGAGAGGTCGCTCGACTGTCCCTCCCCCGTCCTGCGCGTGACGGCGACGGCGTCGGCGGCCTCCAAGAAGCGGACGTACGTCTGCCGGCGCTGGTCGAGAACGCGGACAGCGCGCTGTTCCTCGAGGCTCAGCCGCAGGGTGTGCAGCGCGGCCTCCGCCTGCCGCTCGCCGGCCGCGCGGGTGGACCGCGCGGAGATCAGACTGCCGGCCAGCGCGGCGCCGGCCCCGATGAGCGCCGCGAACAGCGCGACGAGCCACTCACTCATGGACGCATTCTGCCTGCCCCCTGTCCCGCGGCGGTCGCGAGGGCCGATCGGGCCCCGGGTACCATCGCCTCGCCGCTCCCGACAGGATCTGCAAAGGGGCGCCGATCTGCGGAAACTCGGTACACGGCAGGCAGCGGCCGATAGGATGGCGAGACACTTGTGGCGACGGGCGACGGGCGACGGGCGACGGGCGACGGGCGACGGGCGACGGGCGACGGGCGACGGGCGACGGGCGACGGGCGATTCTGTTCGCGGCGCGCTCGCAGAACGCTCTGCATCGGCTCCTCGACACACTTCCGGTCTTCGCGGGTGACCACCGATTCGAACGCCTCTTCACCCTCGTCCCCGGCTCCGACTTCTCCACCGACGCCCTCACCGCGATAGAGCGGGCCGGCGCCCGCACCCTCCCCTGGGCACACGCCACAAGCCGCCGCTTCGCCCTGATCCTCGCCGCCAGTCCCAAGGGCGACCTCCAGGCGCTGCACGGCCCCCGGGCCCTCCTCCCGCACGGCGCCGGCTTCAACAAGTCGCTCCCCGAGGAGGGCACGCAGGACTCCGCGTCCGGTCTCGACCCCGCCCACCTCCTGCTGCCCGACGGCACCCTCCTCGCCGACCTCTACGCGTTCGCCCACCCCGGCCAGGTCTCCCGCCTGGCCAAGGTCAGTCCGGAGGCGGCCGCCCGCGCCGCGGTCGTCGGCGACCCTCTCCTGGAACGCTTCCTCGACTCCGCCGACCGACGGGACCGCTACCGAGCCGCCCTGCGTACCGGCACCCGCACGCTGGTCGTGCTCGCGTCCACCTGGGGCGAGGAGTCCTTGCTCCGGCGCCGCCCCTCCCTGCCCGCCGAGCTGGCCGCCGTACTGCCTCACGACGAGTACCAGCTCGCCCTCGTCCTGCACCCCAACGAGCGGGTCGAGCTGGGCAGGTTCGAGCTCGAGCAGCGCCTCGCCCCGGCTCGCGACGCCGGTCTCCTCCTGCCGGACGCGTACGAGGAATGGGCCGCGGTCATGATCGCCGCGGACGCGGTGATCACCGACCACGGCTCGGCGGCCCTGTACGCGGCGGCCCTCGACCGCCCCGTCCTCGCCGCCTACGACGGCGGTGCGGAGCTGCTTCCCGACAGCCCCATGGCCACCCTGCTGAACCGGGTCCCACCCTTCGCCGCCCCCGATCCTGAAAACCTCGAAGACCTCGAAGACCTCGAAGACCCCGGCGGCATCGCAGCGGCAATCCGCGACCACCACCACCGCCCCGGCACCATGCGCGCCCTCACCGAGACCGTGTTCGCCGAGCACGGACACGGCCTGGAGCGGCTGCGCGCGGAGCTGTACGCGCTCATCGGCGTCGAGCCGCCCTCCGCGCCCGTCGTCCCCCGTCTGTTCCCCGACCCGTCACCGGCGCCCGTCACGCCGCACGCGTTCGCGGTCCGCATCCGGCACGGCGACGGGGAGTTCGTCCACGTGACACGGCACCCCGCGCACTTCCCACCGCCCACCCCCGCCCATCACCTCGCGGCCGAGGTCGGCACCGCCGGCGTGCGTCACACGCAGAGCGCCGCGCTCCTCTACCGGAGGACCGGCCCGGCCGGGGCGCACAGCAGCGGGACGGTACACACGGCGGCCGACTGGACCGTCCGGGTCCTGGCGGACCATCCGGGAGGCCGCCGGACCGCCGCGGTCATCGTGTCGGACATCCACTGCCTGGTCCGGCCGCACTCCGGCCCGCTGCTGTCCGTACGCATCTCCCCCTGCCAGGAGCCGGACGGGCTGACGTACGCAGATCCGGCGGCGGTCCTCTCCGCCGTCCACGCCACGCTCACCGACGAGCGGACCGACCCCGCGCCCACATCCCTCACCTGCGCGATCGGCTCGCGCGCCTTCGCCGTACGACTGTCCCCCGCCACCCCGGACGAGGCCGGTCTGTCCGTCCAGTAGCGGCCCTCGCCGTACGGCTGACCCCGCCGCCCGGACGAAGCCGCACCGCCCCTCCAGTAGCCCTACCAGTCACTGCAACCCGCACCGCTCCCGAACGGCCCGTGCCGCCGCACGGTGCTCCTCGGCCTCCGCCGCCCGGCTCTCTCCGGCGGCCAGTTCGGCGAGTGCCTCCAGGACGCGGGCCTCGTCGCGGGAGCCACCACGCCCCCGCGATCCGGCCAGTGCGGTCAGATACAGCTCACGCGCCTCGTCCGCCCTCCCGAGGCGCGCCAGCACACCGCCCAGGGCGTACTCCGCACGTGCGGTGAGCCGGATCCGTCCGCCCTCCTCGAACTCCACCCGCGCCCGCGCCAACAGCTCCGCCGCGCGCTCCAGCTCACCGAGGTGAGCCAGGGCTTCGCCCAGGCGGTATGTCTGGAGCGTGACACCGTACGCGTTGCCGATCCCGGCGTGTTCGGCGCGCGATGCCTCGAAGTCGGCCGCCGCGGACGCCCAGTCGCCCTGCGCCGCGCGCAGCATCCCGCGGAACTCCCTGGCGGACGCGGCGAGTTTGCGCTCGTCCTTGGACTTCCCGAGAGCGGCCTCCACGGCTCGCAGCGCGTGCGAGAGTTCCCGGTCCGACGCCTCGAAGTCCCCTTGTTCCCACAGCGGCCGGGCGAGCTGGCACCGCATGCGGATGACGGCCCGGACGTCACCGGCTCGCTGCGCGGCGGCCACGCCGGTCCGGAAGGCGTCGATGTGGTCGGCGTAGTGCGGGTGATCCAGGAAGTGCGTCCACAGGGGTTCGCACAGCGCCCAGGCCTCGTCGGTACCCCACTCGCCCTCGACGCCCACCGCGTGGGCGATGCGCACACAGGCGAACAGCGCGTGCCGCTCGGACTCCAGCCACCGGTGGGCCCGCCTCTTCCCGACATGTGGCGCGTCGCCGGGTCGCTCGAACAGCACGTCCAGCGTGCCGGGCACCGGCGGCACGTCGGCGGCGAGGGTGAGCCTGCGGCCCGCGGCGAGCAGGTCGGCGCGCTGCGCCTGCCGCAGGTACCAGCGGACGATCCGCCGCCGCGCCGCGTCCCGCTCGGCCTCGTCGCCGTCGGCCTCGGCCCGCCGCCGGGCATGGGCCCGCAGCAGCTCGGGCAGCCGTGCACGACCGTCCTCCGAGTCCCTGTCGTCCAGGAGCCCCGCCTCGCGCAGCTCGTCCAGCGCGTCCTCGGCGGCCTCGGCGCCACTGCCGAGCAGCGCGTCGAGGGCGGCCGGGGTGAAGGACGGGCCGGGGAAGTCGGCGAGCAGCCGGTAGAGCCGGGCGGCCTCGGCGCTCAGCCCGCGGTAGGCGGCGTCCCAGACCCGTTCCACCATCGGGATGCCCTTCTCG